>NC_015556.1:1401250-2802500 GCF_000213805.1 Pseudomonas fulva 12-X
GACAGGCCAAGGCCGGCGCCGCCGGGGTTGTCGCGGCTGTAGAAACGCTCGAACAGGCGCTCGATCTTTTGCTCGTCGATGCCCGGGCCATGGTCCCGCACGCTGAGGCTGATCTGCTGCCCGTCGTCGGCCATAAGCGTCACTTCCACCTCGGCGCCAGCAGGCGAGAAGTTGGCGGCGTTGGTGACCAGGTTCTGCAGGGCGATTTCGACCAGTTGCGCATCGCCGTGGATCAGGTAGCGGCCGGGCTGCACGTCAAGTGCCAGTTCCAGACCCTTGCCGAGCATCCACGGGGTCAGCTCCACCAGCGATTCGCGCACGGTGCTTTCCAGATCGACGGGCTGCCAGGCCTGGCGGGCGATTTCCGGCTCGACGCGGGCCAGGGTCAGCAGCTGGTTGACCACCCGGGTCAGCCGGTCGACGCCGCCGACCAGATGGTTCAGGGCCTTGTCGCGCGGCTCGGTTTCGCTGGCCTGCAGGGCGTTCTGGGCGTGGATGCGCAGGGTGGCCAGGGGCGTGCGCATCTCGTGGGCGGCGTCGCCGATGAAGCGTCGCTCGCGCTGCAGCAACTGCTCGATCTGCCCCAGCATGCGGTTGAGCGCTGCCTGCATCGGCTCCAGTTCGCGGGGCAGGGGCGTGAGTTGCAGCGGCTCCAGGGAGCCGGCGTGGCGCTTGCGGATGGTCTGCGCCATGTTCTGCAGCGGCCTGAGGCCCCAGCCGATGGCCAGCCAGATCAGCGCCGAGAGCACGATGATGCCGATCAGGTTGGGAATCAGGGTGTGACGCACGATGCGGTTGACCAGATCTTTGCGCACGTCCTCGCGCTCGCCGACCCAGATCAGCAGGCCGTGGTGATCATCGGGCAGCAGGAAACCGTGCCAGCTGACGTCGTAGATGCGCTCATCGGAAAAGCCCGGCGTGGTCAGCGGGCGCTCGAAGGCCGGCGCGCTGGAGGAGCGGATCAGGCTGTGACCTGCCTTGTCCCAGACCTGAAAGGCCATCTTGCCCTCGTAGGGGTGGCCGATGCGATGGCTGCCGGCCTGGCTCAACGCGGCATTGAAGGCGCGATACAGCGCCTGGCGCTGTTCGTCCGGCAGCTGGGCGTGGATGGCGCCCTGCAGCAGCCGGGCGCTCTGGGCCAGCTGGGCGTCGTAGATCTCGCCGATCTCGTGGCGGCTGTCGTGAAAGTTGTAGAGGGTGATGGTCAGGGTGCCGAGCAGCAACAGGCCCAGCACCAGCACCAGGGTGCGGCGACGCAACGAGGTCATCTCAGGCCTCCACCAGGTAGCCGATGCCGCGCACGGTTCTGATCAGCTCGCTGAACAGCTTCTTGCGCAGGTGCGAGATGTGCACTTCCAGGGTGTTGCTTTCCGCTTCCTCGTCCCAGCCGTAGAGCAGCTGCACCAGGCGCTCGCGGGTGAACACCTTGCCCGGGTGGGCGAGCAGCTCGTGCAAGAGCAGGTATTCCTTGGGCGTCAGTGCCACCGGGTTGCCGGCGTAGTGCACCTGCTGGTTGGTCGGGTCGAGGGTGATGCCGGCATGTTCGACCAGCGCGCGGCCGCGCCCGGCACTGCGGCGCAGCAGGGCGCGGATGCGCGCCTTGAGTTCGTTGAGGTCGAACGGCTTGGCCAGGTAATCGTCGGCGCCGGCATCCAGCCCGGCGACGCGGTCGCGGGTTTCGTCCCGGGCGGTGAGGATCAGCACCGGCAGGTGTGAGCCGCTCTTGCGCAGTTGCTGCAGCACCTGGATACCGCTCAGGCGCGGCAGACCGAGGTCGAGCACCAGCAGGTCGAAGGTTTCGCTGAGCAGGGCGTGTACCGCGCTGGCGCCGTCGTGCAGCCAGTCGACGGTGTAGCCCTCGGCCTGCAGGCCGGCGCGCAGGCCTTCGCCGAGCGGCAGGTCATCCTCCACCAGAAGCAGTCGCATGGGTGTCCTCGGTCAGGCGCTGGCGATCAGTCGAGCTTGTGCTCGACCTCCTTGAGTAAAGCAGCGATTTCGCGCTGGCGGCCCTGGTCGGCCAGTTCGCGGCCGGGGCGCGGCGCGGCCTGCTGGGCCTTGAGCAGCGCTTCTTTGGCCTCGGCATACTTGCCTTCGCGGGCCAGATGATCGCCCCAGAAATACAGGCTGTCGATGCCATCCGGGTTGATCAGCAGCGCCTGGCGCAAGAGTTCGTCGGCCTTCTTGGCATCGCCGAAGCCGATGGGCCAACCGGGCACCCGGTCGTACAGCGCCGCCAGGCTGGTGTAGGCCGAGCCCTGCAGGGCGTCGGGGTCGAGCTGCAAGGCCTTTTCCAGATCGCTGCGCGACTGCTTGGCCTTGCCCAGCGCCCCAAGGCCACCCTGGGCGCCGGCCCAGCTGCTGGTGACGATGCCTTTCCAGATCCACGCCTCGGCGGCTTTCGGCTCGGCGGCGGTGAAGGCATCGGCCTGCAGGGCGAGCTTCTCGAACTCGGCCTCCTTGCGGTTATCCGGCGTGTCGTATTGGATCTGCGCCCAGCGCTGCTGAATGGCCTGCAGTTGCTGGGTGCCGGCGGCGTCCAGGGCCCAGGCGCCGGTCTGTGCGCCCAGGGCGGCGGCGGCCAGTGCGAGGTTAATCAGGGTGTTTTTCATCGGGGGGGCATCTCGGTGGAGTGAGTGAAGCGGCGGATGATCGGCAGTTGCTTGCGGATCGCCCGGTCGACCAGGCCGGGCAGCAGGCCGTTGAGGCGCACCAGGAGTTTTTCCGGCCAGCCCAGGTAAAGCTCGGCGAGGTTGCGCTCGATGGCGTGGGTCACCTGCAGGGCCACGCGCTGGGGCTCGTCGACGCGGCTGTTGAGCGCCTCGTTGAGGGCCATGGCGGCGCTGCTGTTCATGCCGGTGCGGGTCGCCCGCGGCGCCACGTAGAGCACGTCGACCTCGGTGTCGGCCAGCTCGCGGCGCAGCGCTTCGGAGAAGCCGCGCAGGGCGAACTTGCTGGCGCAGTACACCGCATAACCGGGGTAGCCGATGGAGCCGAAAGTGGAGCCGACGTTGACGATTAGCGCATGGGGCTGGTTGCGCAGCGTCGGCAGCAGGGCGCGGGTCAGTTGCAGGGTGGCGACCAGGTTGATGGCCAGCAGGTCGTCGATCTGCCCGTTGTCGACCTGCTCGAACAGCGCGAAGCGGTTGACCCCGGCGGCGTTGAGCAGCAGGTTGACGCCGCCCAGACGCCGCGCCGCATCGAGCACCGCATGGCGGCCGGCGGCGTCACGCAGGTCGGCCTCCACCACGTGGATGCGCTGCGGGTACTGACGCTGCAGGGTTTCGAGCACCTGGGGCTGGCGCGTTATGGCGAGCACCTGGGCGCCCTCGGTGCACAGCTGTTCGACCAGCGCCATACCGATGCCGCCGCTGGCGCCAGTGAGCACCACCCGGCAATCAGACAACCGCATGGCGAGTCTCCTGGCGGGCCGGCTCGAGGCGCGGTAGGCCGCGGAACATATCGGCGTAGAGCTGGTAGACCACCTTGCTGGCGTGGATCACTGCCTGCTGGTCGGCGGGCTGGTCGAGGCGGTTCATCAGGTCGCGGTAGTTGTCCATATGGCCGATATCCAGCGAGCCATGGGTGGACAGGTAGCTGAACGCCGTGGGCGGCAGCTGCAGGCCCTCACGTATCGCGCCGGCGGCCTGGGTGGCCAGGGCGATGCTGGTGCCTTCGAGCACGTTGACCATGCCGAACAGGCCGACCGGATTGCCGCGGGCGATCAGGTCGTAGAGAAAGCTGACCATCAGTTCGATGGGCAGTGACGGCTGGCCGTCGCGCACGCTATCGGCGTCACCGCCACAGGCCGTGATGTCGTTGAGAATCCACTGCTCGTGGCCGTATTCCTCGTCGATGTATTCGCAAACCGCGGCGCGCAGCCATTCCAGCCGCACCGGCAGGCGCGCGCCGCAGGCCATCATCAGCGGTACGGTGTGGCGCACGTGGTAGTAGGCCTGGGTCAGGAAGGCGCGATAGCCCTCCAGGCTGACCTGGCCGGCCAGGGCCTCGCGGATCACCGGCGTGGCGTACAGCGCCTGGCGCTCGGCGGCAGTGGCGCTCTGCAGTTCGTCGAAGAAACTCATGGCTGCTCCTTGGGGGCAACGGGGGTGGAAAAGCGGTGGGCGTAGCGAGCCAGGATGGCCTCGCGGCGCAGGCGACCGTTGCTGGTGAGCAGGCCGTTGGCTGGGGTGAAGGGTTCGCTCAGGCGCTGCCAGTGGTGTACGCGGGCGTAGTCGGGCAATTCGATGTTGGCCCAGGCGACGCTGCGCTCCAGCACGTCGTCGCTGCACTCGGGGTCGACCGGCCAGAGCAGGGCGACGTTGTGTTCCATGGCCTCGCCGTGCACGAAGGCCTGGGCGATCACCCCGCGCTGGGTGAGTTCGGCCTCGACCCAGTCGGGATTGACGTTGCGCCCGAAACTGGTGGTGAACTGGTGTTTCTTGCGGCCCTTGAGAAACAGGTAACCGTCGGCATCGAGCACGCCGATATCGCCGGTGGCCAGCCAGTCGCCTGCGAACGGCGCTTCACCCAGGTAGCCCAGCAGCGCCGAGCCGCGCACCCACACCTCGCCATCCTCGGCGATGCGCAGCTGCACGTGGGGCAGGGGGCGGCCGACGCTGCCTGGGCGGTTGTAGGCCGGCGTATTGAGGCACACCACCGAGGCGCATTCGGAAAGGCCGTAGCCCTGATAGACCGGTAGGTTGAGCTGTGCGGCGCGTTCCAGCAGCTCGTCGCTGACCCGCGCGCCACCGACGGCGACGAAATGGAACTGCCCGGCGTCCAATTGGCCGTGTTCCAGGGCGGTGATCAGCCCGAGCAGCAGCTGCGGCACCAGGATCACACTCTGCGCCTGCTGGCGCACCAGCTGGCCGAGCAGGCGCGGCCAGTCGACCCGGGTGGCGCCCTCGATGCCCAGGCTCGGCTGCGGCAGAAGGGTGACGCTGGCCCCGGCCAGCAGGGCGGCGTAGGTGCCGAGGTTTTCCAGCAGCACCGCCAGTGGCAGCAGCGCCAGGTAACTGCGCGGCGCGGTCGGGCGGCTGGCGGCGTGCAGCTCCTTGGCCACGCGCAACAGGGATTCGGCGCTCAGGCACACGCCTTTGGGGGTGCCGGTGGTGCCCGAGGTGTAGGTGACCTTGGCGGTGCCCGCCGGCAACGGCTCAACCGCCAGGGTTTCCCTTACCCAGAAACCGCCGGAAAGACGGAAGCCTGCTTCGCCCAGTTGCTCGGCCAGTGGCGCGTCGGTGAGCAGCAGGTCGACGCCGCTCTGCTCGAGGCAATGGGCGGTCTGCGCCCAGGTGAAGAATGGCGGCAGGGTCACGCAGGGTATGCCGGCGAACAGCGCGGCCAGGTCCCAGAGCAGCATCTGCGGGCTGTTGTTCATCAGCAGCGCGAAGGTCTTGCCGGGTTGGGCGAGCAGCAGCGCCTTGTGGGTTTCGATCTCGCTCCACAGCTGGGCGTAGTCGATGCTTTCGGTGTCGTCGCGCAGCGCCGCGCGCGACGGGTGGCGATGGGCGTGCAGCAGCAACAGCGCCTTGAAATCACTCAGCTCAGGCGGCATGGCTGTGCTCCAGGTCGAAAGCCGGCAGGCCCAGGCGCGCGGCCATGCCGTTGACCTGCAGATGGGCGAGGCCAGCGCGGATGCTGCCGGCGAACACCTGGGGGCGCCCGGCGTAGTAGCTGCCCCAGCTGTGCTGTTCGCTGCCCAGGCGCTGTGGGTCGGCATCACCGAGCAGCAGCGGGTTGAGGCCCAGGCGCTGGAAGCTGTTGATCAGCGAGGCGGCGCCGGTGAACACCACCCAGTCGAGCTTGCGATGGGCCAGCAGCCAGGTCATCACCACGATGATCAAACGCGCGCTGCCGCCACTGCGCGCCGCCAAGTTGCCGACCTCGACGATCTGCTGGCGCTCCACCGGCGTGCCGGCGAGCCGCGACACCACGCGCTCGACCGGATGCTGCAGGTACTGCTCGAGAAACAGCGGGGCGCTGTCGGCGGTGCGCACCCCGGCGGCGGCGCAGAAGGTGCCGTGTGGGTCGCGCAGCGCCATCAAGGTGGGCATGAAATGGCGAATGTCGGCCTGATGCACGGTGGCGAAGCACTCGCGCACGAACCACTCCAGGGCTTCACGATCAGCGTGCCCTTGCGGCACCAGCGACAGCGACAGATCGCGCCCGGCATGCGGGCCAATGTGCAGCGGCAGGGCAAGATTCCATTGGGTATCGGTCATCGACAGCGCTCCAGCGGCTAGGCGTTGGAGACACTATCGGGGCCGAACCTTAATGAAGTCTGAAGACGATTTAAGTCAGTGATTCCCTGCGCAGGCAGCCGCTGTTGGCGCACGCCATGGCACGCGCGCCATGGGGGTCAGGCGCGCATCCCCTCGAAAATCAGCCGCGTAGAGGCGCGTACGGTGGCCGAGTGGGCCTGCATGTCCGGCTCGTCACTGGCGGTCAGGCGCAGCAGTTGCAGGTGCGAGTAGTCGTTGAGCAGGAAGGCCGCCAGCTCGACGTCCAGGTCGGCGCGCAGCTTGCCGGCCTCTTGCAGCTCGCGCACCACGTTGGCGATCTCGCCCTGCAGGTCGCGGTTCATCTGCCGGTAGGCCTCCGGCAGGCCGCCGTCGCCACCCACCAGCACCAGGGGCAAGAGTTCGCGCCAAAGCGCCGGCGGCAGTATTTCCAGGGCATAGCTGACGAGGATGTGTTCGAGATGGCAGAGCGCGTCGACCGGGTCGTCGAACTCGGGGATGCGCTTGTGCACGTCAATCAGCGCGCGGCGATCGGACTCCTTGATCATCTCCAGGATGATCTCGTGCTTGCTGCCGAAATATTTGAACACCGTGGGCGCCGAAACGCCGGCATCGCGGGCGATCTGCTCGATGGTGGTCTCGCGAAAGCCCTGGCGCTGGAACAGCGAAACGGCAGCTGCCGAGATGGCCTGGCGGCGTAATTCTTTCTGACGTTCGCGTAATCCGCTCACCGTCGCTCCTGGGTTCATGGGGGTGGCGGGAATGATAGCTGGCTAGGTTTTTCCGGGAAAATATTTTATTGACTAAAACAATTAACAGGATTAATTATTTGCTCGTACCTGCCGCACGCAGGGCCACTTCCAGGATGAGTCAGATGAACCAGATCCTCGACCGCTCCCTGGTTTCCCGTAATACGGAAGTCAGCGAGATGTACGACCAACAAGAACAAGAGCCAGTACTGATGCAGGGTTTCCCTGCCGAGCCGGAAAAGCGCGTGACCTGGGCCAACTGGATGTCGCCGCCGTTCAACCGCTGGGGCTTCCGTAACCTGGCCCGCCTGCGCCCGACCATCGAGGTGGCGGCCGGTCCGCGGCCAGGTTCGGTACTGGCCCAGGCGCCGGCAGAAGTCGAAGGCCTGACGTTCGAGAGCACCTGCGGGCGTACCGTGAGCGTGCTCGACCACCTGCGCGCCAGCAAGACCGACGCCTTCCTGGTCCTGCACAAGGGCCGCGTGGTCTACGAAAACTATTTCAACGGCCAGGTCGCCAGCGACCGCCACATCATGTTCTCGGTCACCAAGTCGCTGATTGGCGTGCTCGGTGAGCAGCTGATCCACGACGGCGTGCTCGACCCCGAGGCGCAGACCCAGCATTACGTGCCGGAGCTGGCCGGCAGCGCCTTTGGCGACGCTACCGTGCGTCACCTGTTCGACATGGCCGTCGGCGTTCATTACACCGAGATGTACGACGATCCGGCCTCGGAAAGCTCCCAGTACGGCTACGCCTGTGGCTTCAAGCCGGCGCTGCCCGAATACGCCCAGTACGAGTCGCTGTACCAGTACCTGCCGTCGCTGCGTAAGCGCTGCGAGCATGGCGGCCTGTTCCACTACGTGACCGCCACTACCGAAGTGCTGGCCTGGGTGATGGAGCGCGCCAGCGGCGTGGGCTGCGCCGAGCAACTGCAAGCGGTATGGCAGCAACTGGGGTGCGAGCGCGACGCCTACTTCATGGCCGACCCCTGGGGCCGCAGCGTCGCCGGTGCCGGCTTCAACGCCACCCTGCGCGACATGGGCCGCTTCGGTTTGATGCTCGGCAACGGCGGCAAGGTCGACGGCAAGCAGATCATCGACAAGGCGGTGATCGAGGCGATTGCCGGCGGTTCCGATCCAGCCATCTACGGCGTGCACAAGGACTTCTCCGAGTGGACCCCGGGCGCCTCCTACCGCAGCCAGTGGTACGTCTTCAACGACCACAGCCCGGCCATCATGGCCAGCGGCATCCATGGCCAGTACCTGTTCGTCGACTTCAACTCCGACGTGGTGATCGTCAAGCAGTCGTCGCTGCCCGAAGCCGTCACCGAGCTGGATATCGACACCGTACAAATGCTGCGAACCGTCACCGCTCAAGTGCGCGGCTGATTCAACGCGGCTTCGACAGAACAAGATCCAAGAGCGCGGGTTCGCCGGCGCTCCTGCCTGCTGCGTCAGGTAATCGGTGGCCGATTTGGCCACCACCCACTGCCCTGTAATACAAAAAAAATACACAGGAGCTTCATATGTACACGTCCAAGCGTATCCCTTGCGTTTTGCTCGCACTCGGCATTCCGTTGGCCAGCCAACCGGCTCTGGCGGGTTACCAGTTCGAGGAAGGAAACCTCAAAGGAGAACTCAACCTCACCTTCGGCGCCGCCTCCGTCTCGACCCGCGGCGTCAACTTCGGTGCCGGTGCGGTCGACGCCCGCAGTGGCGAAAACAAAGGTACCAAGGTCGACTGGCAGGAGGCCTACCTCAAGCCGGGCATCACCCTCGATTATTCCCTCAATGAAACCGTCAGCCTGCTGGCCGGTGCCTCGGCGGTCGGCGCCTGGACCTTGGGTGATGGCGATGCGGGTGGATTGACGCGCAGCTCGGACAACCGCATCAACACCGAAGAGGCCTATGTCGGCTTTCGCGCCGGCGACTGGAAGTTCACTGCCGGGCGGCAGAACTACACCATCGGCACCGGCTTCATCGTCATGGACGGCAACCTCGACGCATTCGGTGATGGCGCCTACTGGCTCGGCCCGCGTACTGCCTTCAAGGACTCGGCGATCCTCGACTGGAGCCACGGCCCGGTAAAAGCCCAGGCGTTCACCCTGCGCACCGATGATCACTTCGGTGACTACCGCATGACCGGCGCCAACCTGGACTACGATCTCGACGGCCAGGTGACCCTTGGTGCCATGGGCATGAAGGTCGATACCGAGGCCAGCAAGAGCAGCAACGCGGCGCGCCGCGACGGCATGGACGTGTACAACGTCCGCGCCTTGCGTGGTCATCTGCCGGGGTTGCCGAACCTGACCCTCAATGGCGAATACGCGGTGCAGCGCGGTGGAGAATCGGCGCGCAAATTCGATGCCAAGGCGTGGTACGCGCAAGCCGACTACCTGTTCCAGGATCTGCCGTTGACCCCGACGCTCGGCTACCGCTACGCGGTGTTCTCCGGCGACGACGACCTGACCGACAACACTCAAAAGGCCTGGGACCCGCTCAGCAAGGGCTTCGTGGACTGGAGCAGCTGGCTGATCGGCGATGTGGTGGGCAATTACCTGTTGTTCAACAGCAACGAACGGGTTCAGCAGTTCTCGATCCGCACCCGCCTGACCGACACCCTGGCCCTGGGCACCATCCACTATCAGTTCTGGCTCGACGAAAAGAACTTCCGCGGTGCCGCCGTGGATGATCGCCGCTTCGCTGACGAGACCGTGGTGTTCCTCGACTGGACGCCCACCCCAAGCTTCTACGGCTCGGTGGCCTACAACTGGGTGAACGCCAAGTCGGCGGCCAAGCAGGCCTTCGGCGACGACGACCAGTTCAGCGCCCTCGAACTGTACATGACCTACCGCTACTGAAACCCAGCCAGCAGCGCCCTTTGGGGCGCAGGAGTGCGTGATGACAACCACAGCGCAAACCGGGCTCGGCGTGCCGACTCTGGAATGGGTGATGAGCATCCATGTATTGATCGCCGCGGGAGAAGGGCTGGGCGCCTGCACGGATGGCCAGCGCAGCAATTTTCCCATCCTCGGTGGGCATTTCGAAGGCCTGGACGTACGCGGCGAAGTGCTCGCCGGCGGTGCCGACTTCTACCTGCAGCGCAGCGATGGCGTGGGGGAGCTGGATGCCCGCTACAGCCTGCTCAGCGACCGCGGCGAGCGGATCAACATCCACAACGTCGGCGTGATCGTGCTCAGCGACAAGGCTCGTGAACTGGACGCGCAAGGCATCTGGCCGGTCGACGAGCAGGAGTACCGGTGCACCTGTTCGCCGCGCTTTCAGGTGGCGAGCGGGCGGCTGGACTGGCTGACCCGCAGTGCGCTGATCGGCAAGGCGGTTTATCCCGCCGCCGATCAGGTGGTCATCCACTGCTACCGACTCGCCTGACCGGCTTTGCTTTTCGTCATTCCTGAATTTCACTGAAGCGGCAGGCCACTCGGTGGCCCAGCCGGCAGGTACCGACCATGAACACCGCCAACCAGAACCTAGTACGTGCCGCGTGCATCTTCATTGCCGCGGCTTCGATCATCGTCATCGGCGTTCAGCCGATCTTCATCGGTCTGTTGACCGAGCGCCTGACCCTGACTCTGCTTCAGCAGAGCTGGACCATGTCCGCCGAGATGTGCGGCTCCATCGTCGGCACGCTGCTGTATGTGCCGATGCTGCGCTATCTCGGCCCACGCACCATCGCCCTGGGTACGGCCCTGGTGCTGCTGGTGGCCAACGCCGCCACGGCCAGCGTCGCCCAGCTCGACATGCTGCTGGTGCTGCGCTGCATCTCGGGTATCGGCTCGGGCATCCTGTACTCCTACGCCATCTACTGCCTGGGCCGCATGAACGGGCCGGACCGCTCCTTCGGCATCCTGTTGTTCGTGCAGACCGCACTGTTCTCCAGCAGCGCGGTGATCCTGCCGATGGTCGCCGAGTGGAAGGGCTTCTCAGGGGCGATCTACTACCTGGTGGCCTGGTTCGTGCTGCTGTGCCTGGTGTGCTTCTGCCTGCCGACCAGGCAGAGCGAGGAAGGCAAAGTCGTTTCCAGCGAGCCGATGCTGTCCGGACTGACTCTGATCGGCGTCTGCTCGCTGCTCGGCATGCTGTTCCTGCAACTGTCGATCTACTCGCTGTGGGGCTTCGTCGAAGGTATCGCCAGTGAAGCCGGGATTGCCCCGGTGGATATCGGCTGGGCGATCAGCATCGGCCTGCTCGGCGGTCTGCCAGGTGCGGCGCTGCCGAGCATCGCCGGTCGCCACCTGGGCCGCATGCCGATGATCCTGCTCGGCTCGCTGGCCGTGCTCGCCGCCATCTACATGTTTGCCACGCGCATCCACTCGGCTACGGACATGGCAATCGCGGTGTTCCTGATGAATTTCGGCTGGAACCTGGCGCTGTCGTACTACATGTCGTCGGTGGTGACCCATGACCCGACCGGCCGCCTGACCAAACTGGTCGGCGTGGTGCAGGTGGCATCGGCCGCCGCGGCGCCGACTCTGCTGGGCCTGTTCATCGAAGGCAACGACCGCTTCAGTATCTTCGTGCTGTCCTCGGGGGCGATTCTGGTCGGCTGCGTACTGGTGATCATCATGCTGACCTTCGGGCGCCGTAACCTGCACAAGCCGGTCAGTAGTCTGGTATGAGGCAAGGCGGCTGCAAGGGTTGCCGCGCGGCGGTACCCTTGCGGTTTTGAAAGCGCAGGAGGGCGCAGATGAACACGGAACAGGGCATTCTGCGCGGCTCGATTGCCATGACGCTCCTGGTAGCGGCCTTCGGGGTTGTGATCGGTCTGTTGTCCGGGTCGTTCTCGATCGTCTTCGACGGCGTCTACTCCCTGGCCGACGCCAGCATGAGCGGCCTGGCCCTGGTGGTCTCCACGCTGATCCGCCGGCATACGTCGCAAAGCGAAGCCAGCCGTCGGCTGGCCGAGCGCTTCAACATGGGTTTCTGGCACCTGGAGCCCATGGTGCTGGCCCTCAACGGCACGCTGCTGTGCGGCGTGGCGGCCTATGCCTTGATCAACGCCATCGCCAATCTGCTGTCCGGCGGCACACCGCTGGAGTTTGGCCTGGCCTCGCTGTATGCCGGCATCGCCACGCTGATCTGCTTCGCTTTCGCGGCCTACGAATTTCGCGCCAACCGGCGCATCCGCTCGGATTTTCTCGCCCTGGACGCCAAGGCCTGGGTGATGTCCGGGTGCATATCCCTGGCGCTGCTGGTGGCCTTCGCCATCGGCCACCTGACCGAACAGACCCGCTACGCCTGGCTCGGCCCGTACATCGACCCGGCGGTGCTGGCGGTGATCTGCGTGGTGATCCTGCCCATCCCGCTGGCCACCATCCGTCAGGCCCTGGCGGACATCCTGCTGGTCACCCCGCCGGACCTCAAGCAGCACGTCGACGCCGTGGCCCAGGCCATCGTCGAACAGTACGGCTTCATCAGCTACCAGGCCTACGTCGCCCGCGTCGGCCGCGCCCGGCAGATCGAGCTGTACTTCATCGTGCCCCCCGACTGGCCCGCGCAAACCCTCGATGAATGGGACGCCGTGCGCGACGTGATCGGCCAGGCCATCGGCGACGAAGGCCCCAACCGCTGGCTGACCATCGCCTTCACCACGGACCCGCAGTGGTCGCGGTGAAGAGGGCGGTCGCCTGAGCGGTGTTCAAGCCCTGTTGAGGTAAGCGGTGCGAATCGCTTGGGCGAGTTCCAGCAGCACATCAGCGTAGCGCCCTACGATCACTTCGGCACTTTCGGTGGTCGCCAGGCTGATGTTCAGCGCATGGGAGCGGTAGGCGGGGATGTTCAGGGGCGTGGCGATGGCCATCACTTCCGGCTGCCAGGAAGTTACGCAGTAGCCCCGAGAGCGCACGCTGCGTACGGCCTCGTCGATCTCCTGCTCCAGCTTCAGTGCACGGGACTCGCAGCGCCGTGACCTGAACAGCTCGACCAGCGATTTTCGCGGTGCCTCGTCGAGCGCCGACAGGTAAGCGCGCCCCAGGGAGGTGACGTCCATTGGCAGACGCTGGCCGGTAAGCACGTTGCGCGGCGACTTGCGCGCGCCCATGCGAATCGACTCCAGATAGATCATCTCGTCACCGTCGGCTGCAGCGAGGCTGACGTTGACCTGCTCACTTTTCGCCACTGCCGCCATCAGTGGACTTGCCGCACGCAGCAGAGAACTGCCGTGATACATCGAGTGAGCCAGGCCGAGCAGCGAGACCGAGAGGCGGTAGGCGCCGCTGGTGCCGTCGTAATCCAGGAAGCCTGCGCGAACCAGCGTCTGGGTCAAGCGGCTTACGGTGGATTTTGACAGCCCGCAGGCCTCGCTCAGGTCGCCATTGGTCAGGCACTCGGTGCCAGGGCGAAAGGCCCGAAGCAGACCCAGCCCGCGCTCGAGTGAGCGGTTGGGTGTGGCTTTGCCGTGGCCTGGCACGTCAGCCGTTGTGCCTTCACTCTGTTCCATCTGGTGGAATAGGTGCGTTGTCATGATCGGGGCTCTCCCTAAGACTGAAATTCAGCCGGCCAGCACCGGATGGATGTTCAACGAATAAAAAGAGAGTAACCGCATGACGATTTCCCAGGAAACTTCCACGCCCATCGAATTGGCCGTCGTCGACGGCATCGCCACCCTGACGCTCAATCGCCCCGAGGCGCGCAACGCCATCAGCGACGCTATGCGCAGCCTGCTCATCGAGCACTTGGAGCAGATAGCGGCAGACCCTGCGATCAAGGCGCTGGTGGTCACCGGCGCTGGCAAGGGCTTTTGCGCCGGCGGCGACATCAAGGGCATGCAGGCGCGCATGAGCGCGCCGGCCGGCTCGGTGGCCTTCAATGGTTGGAAACGCCAGCAGCGCGTGCACCATGCGGTTTCTCTGCTGCACAACATGCCCAAGCCGACCATCGCCGCGGTCAACGGCGCGGCCACCGGCCTGGGCTGCGACATGGCGCTGAGCTGCGACTTCATCATTGCCTCCGAGCAGGCCTCCTTCGCCATGAGCTACATTGCCCGCGGGTTGATTCCCGATGGCGGCGGCCTGTACTTCCTGCCGCGGCGGGTCGGCCTGCCAAAGGCCAAAGAGCTGATTTTCAGCGGTCGCATGGTGGCGCCGCAGGAGGCCCAGCAGATCGGCATGATCGATCGCGTGGTGCCCCACGACAGCCTGCTGCCCGCTGCCCAGGACTGGGCACTGCAACTGTCCGCCGGTTCGGCCACAGCCCTGGCCCTGAGCAAATCGATCCTCAACAACAGCTTCGAGCTGACCCAGGGGCAGATCTCGGCCATGGGCAGCCAGGCGCAGGGCATCTGCTACACCTCGAGCGAGCACCAGGAATCGGTTGCCGCCTTCCTGGCGCGCAAAGCGCAAAGGAGCTGAGCGATGAACCAGATCAACCGTCTCCTCAGTCCCTCCAGTGTCGCAGTGATCGGCGCTTCCGGCGATGCCCGCAAGACTTCCGGGCGACCGATCGCCTTCCTGCGCAAACACGGTTTCCAGGGGCGCCTGTATCCCGTCAACCCACGTTATGAAGAGATCGATGGCCTGCGCTGTTACGCCTCGGTGGCCGAGCTACCGGAAGTACCGGACGTGGCGCTGATCCTGCTCGGCCCGGAGCGCGCCAATCAGGCCGTCGCCGAGCTGTCGGCGCGTGGTTGCGCGGCTGCCATCGTGCTTGCCGGTGGCTACGGCGAAACGGGCGAAGATGGCCTGCAGCGTCAGCAGGCGCTGGATGCCGCGCGCGGCCAGATGCGCATTCTGGGCCCCAACACCATTGGCCTGGTCAACCTCACCGAGCGCATCACCCTGTCGGCCAGTGGCGCATTGGACATGGACGAGCTGCTTGCCGGGCGCATCGCCGTGGTATCGCAGAGCGGCGGCATCCTTGGCGCACTATTGTCGCGCGGGGTGTCGGCCGGCATCGGTTTTTCCAAGCTGATTTCGACCAGCAACGAGGTCGATCTCGACGTTGCCGATTTCGTCGATTATCTGGCCGATGATCCGGCGACGTCGGTGATCGCCCTGTACCTGGAAGGCCTGCGCGACAGTGAGAAATTCACCCGTGCTGCGCTCAAGGCGCGGGCCGCCGGCAAGCCGGTGGTGGTCTACAAGGTCGGTCGCTCGGAAGCGGGTGCCCATGCGGCGAACTCGCACACCGGCGCACTGGCCGGAGCCGACAACCTGTACTCGGCGTACTTCCGGCAGCTGGGGGTGATTCGTGCGGAAACCTTTGCCGATCTGCTCGACATTCCCTTCGCCCTGGCCAGTGGCCGGGTGATGCACGGCCGCCGCGTTGCCATCCTCACGTCCACCGGTGGTGCCGGTACGTTGATCGCCGACAACCTTGGTGTGGCCGGTTTCGAGACGCCAACGCCGGGCCTGGATACCGCGGAAAAACTGCGCGCTCTGGATATCGGCGATCAGGCCGTGCTCGATCGTAACCCCATCGATCTGACCCTGGCCGGCCTGCAGCCGGAGCTGATGCGCAGCGCCATCCGCATCCTGCTCGACAGCCCGGATTTCGATGCGGTGATCAGCGTGGTCGGCTCCTCTGGCGTGGCGCAGCCTCACCTGATGGCCGACGCGATCCGCGACAGCCTGGCCGGTTCCGACAAGCCGGTGCTGGCCTATATCAGCCCCCACGCGCCGTCTGCGGCGCAGCGCATCAATGGTTCTGGCGGCGTAGCGTTCAGCGCACCGGAAAGTTGTGCCAGTGCCCTGAGCGCCATGGCCAGTTTTGCTGAGCAGAAGGGCGGGGCGCTGTCCCCAGCGGCGTCGACCTCCAGCACGGCCTTCGATCTGCAACTGCCGGCCGGCCAACTGGACGAGGAGCGCAGCAAGCGGCTGTACGCCAGCTTCGGCATTCCGGTGACCCGCGAACGGGTGGTGCACGACGGCGAGCAGGCTGCGCTGGCGGCCCGCGAGCTGGGCGGGCAGGTGGTGCTCAAGGTGCTCTCCGAGCGTATTGCCCACAAGAGCGAAGTGGGTGGCGTGGCTCTTGGGCTTGGCGCCGATGGCATCGGCGAGCGCCTCGAGCGCATGCGTGACGAGGTGGGCGGGCATGTGGGCTTCGTTCCCGAGAGCTTCCTGATCCAGGAAATGGTGGTAGGCGGGCAGGAGCTGATCCTCGGCTTCCACCGCGACCCGCAGCTCGGCCCGGCGCTGTTGCTGGGCATGGGTGGGGTGACCGCCGAACTGTTCCAGGACACCACCCTGCGCCTGCTGCCGGTGGACCACGACCAGGCCCACGAGATGTTGCGCGAGCTGCGCACCTTCCCGTTGCTGGACGGCTTCCGCGGCATGCCCAAGGGCGATATCGAGGCCGCCGTGGCATGCATCGTGGCGTTCTCGGACATGGCCATGCAACTCGGTGATCGCTTGGTGGAGGCGGAGATCAATCCGCTGCTAGTCCGCCCCGCTGGCCGCGGTGTAGTGGCCCTGGATGGGCTGACAGTGATCGCCTGAATCGGCGCTGTTCCATCTAGTGGAACAGCGCCGTTGCCGCAGGAAATCAGGCTCGCATAATCGAATACAGCTTCATTTCAGACTCATAAAAACAAGTAGGTCGCTATGAACCATCATGCCCACACCCCGCCGTGGTGGCCGTCCATTTCGATCCGTCCCGTTGTCGAGCGAGTGAGTTACGCGCTCGGCCAGCAAACCTCGAACGTGGAGTAACCGCCATGACTGCCGTGCTCAAGAATGCCGTCAACCTCGAGGCGGTCGGTGCCAAAATTGCCGCACCCACCGTCATCTCCTTTCGCGACGTTTCCAAGTCCTTCACCGTCAAGGGCGTGACCAAGCAGGCGTCGCACAGCATCAATGTGGATATCCAGCAGGGCCAGGTGGTGACCATCATCGGCCCATCCGGCTGCGGCAAGTCCACATTGCTGAACATGGTCGCCGGGCTCTTCGCGCCCACCACCGGCGAGGTGGTGTATCGCGGCGAACAGGTCGCAGGCATCAATGGCCGTACCGGCTACATGACCCAGAGCGACCACCTGCTGCCCTGGCGCGACGTGGCCAGCAACATCGCCACGCCGCTGGAGATCCAGGGCGTACCCAAGGCGCAGCGCCAGGCGCGCATCGCCGAGCTGATGGCGCTGGTCGGCCTGACCGGCAACGAGAAGGCCTACCCGAGCCAGCTCTCCGGCGGCATGCGCAAGCGCGCCGCGTTGGCCCGCTTGCTTGCCTATGACCCGGAAACCCTGCTGATGGACGAGCCCTTCGCCGCGCTCGATGCCCAGCTGCGCCTGCGCATGCAGACCGAGCTGTTCAAGCTCAGCCGTCAGCTCAAGAAGACCGTGCTGTTCGTCACCCACGACCTGGACGAGGCCGTGGCTCTTGGTGACCGCTGCCTGATCTTCTCCGGTCGCCCCGGCACCATCGTGCGCGACGTGCCGATCCCGCTGGGTGACGACCGCAACATCCTCCAGCTGCGCAAGGACCCGCGCTACCACGAACTGTGCGGCGATCTGTGGGAATTCATCACCCCTGATCACGACGCCTGACGCCTATTTTTCGGAGGATTTCCCATGAACATTTTTCTTGGCCGCGTGGCCATCTTCGCTGCACTTTTGATCGGCTGGCAGCTCGCCTCGGGGCCGCTGATCGACCCGTTCTTCGTCAGCTCGCCGGCCGAGATCGGCAAGCGTTTCGCCGATCTGGTCAGCAGTGGCCGGCTGTTCTCCCATGGCTGGATCACCGTGGTGGAAACCCTGGTGGGCTTCTTCTTCGGCGCCTGCGCCGGCATCACCGTAGGCCTGATCCTGGGTCGCAACGAGCTGCTTGCCAAGCTGCTCGACCCGATCCTGATCGCCATCTACAGCCTGCCGAAGATCGCTCTCGCACCGCTGTTCATCATGTGGTTCGGTATCGGCATCGAGATGAAGATCATCCTCACCGCCACCATCGTTTTCTTCCTGGTGTTCCTCAACACCTACAGCGGCGTGCGCGCCGTGGAACGCGAGCAGCTGGAAATCCTGCGCCTGATGGGCGCCAGGGAGCACCACCTGATCACCAAGGTGGTGCTGCCTTCAGCCATCCAATGGGTGTTCACCGGCCTCAAGCTGTCGGTGCCCTACGCGCTGATCGGCGCCATCGTCGGCGAGATCATGGCGGCCAACCGTGGCCTCGGTTACCTGCTGCAGGACGCTGCCGGGCAGCTGGACACCGCCGGCGTGTTCGCCGCGCTGATCGCCATCATCGCCCTGGCGTTGCTGCTGCAGGCCGCGGTGCGCAAGCTCGAACAGGTGCTGATGCCGTGGAAGCGCGATCAGCAAGAACGCGAGCTGTCGGTCTGAATTCCCCCACTGAAAACAACAAGAAACGCGAGGTTTGAAGCATGTCGATCAAAGCTTTGGTAAGCGCACTGGGCCTCAGCGCCCTGCTGGGACTGTCGTCGATGCAGGCCATGGCCGCGAAGGAGATCAAGGTGGCCCTGGGCACCGAGGGCTTCGTGCACATGCCGCTGTTCGTGGCGCTGGATGGCGGCTTCTTCGAGAAGCACGGCCTGGATGTCGAGCTGGTCAAGTTCAAGGGAGGCGGTGCTGCGGCCTCCGGGCTGGCCAGCCGCTCGGTGGAGTTCTGCTCCTGTGCCATCCAGAACGCCATCAACGCCAAGGTCAAGGGCGCGGACATCACCCTGCTGGGGCGCATGGTCGGGCAGTACGCCAGCAACGTGGTGATTCGTCAGGAGGTTGCGGAAAAGCTCGGTATTACCGAGCAAACGCCGATCAAGGAACGCCTGGCGGCCTTCAAGGGCCTTCGTCTGGCCGTCAGTGGTTCCGGTGGCAGCGCCGACTTCCTGGTGCGCTTTCTGGGCATGGAAGGTGGTCTGCAGTCGGAGAAAGACTTCACGCTGCTGTACCTCAACAACGGCGGTGCGATGCTGGCGGCGTTCGCCCAGGGCAACATTGATGGCTTCGCCCTGTCGTCGCCGACCTCGGAAAGCGCGGTAATCGAGCAGAAAGGCTACATGCTGCTGGACATGTCCAAGGGCGAGGTCGAGGCACTCGACGGCTATCCATCCATCGCCCTCAGCGCCCGTCGCCAGTGGGCCGAGGACAACCAGGATACGGTCAAGGCCTTCATGGCTGCGCTCAACGATGCCACGACGCTGATCAACGATCAGCCGCAAGAGGCCATGAAGCAGGTGCGCAAGCGCTTCGACGGGGTCAACGACCAAGTCTACGCCGCTGCGTGGGAGAACAACCGCGAGTCCTTCCCGAAAACCCCGTACCTCGAAGAGAGCGATGTGGAGCGGGCGATCAAGTTCCTGAGCCAGATCCAGGGTGTGACCATCCCCGGAAAGGCTTCCGACTACCTCACCCAGATCCGCTGACCGGCGCATCCCTCAAGGTTTGACCGGCACCTGCGCCACGCAGCAGGTGCCGGTCCCTTTCTTCGGTACCAGACCATGAACATGACCAGACACATGCCGTTTCTAGCGGCAGGGATCAGCCTTGCCGGTTACCTGCCCACTGCCGGCGCCGAGGGCTTTTTCGAGGACAGCAAGGCCTCGATGGAGCTGCGCAACTTCTACATGAACCGCGACTTTCGCGAGGGCAGCGGCCAGTCCCAGCGCGAAGAGTGGGCGCAGGGTTTCATCCTGCGCTATGAATCGGGCTACACCGCCGGAACCCTAGGGGTAGGCGTCGATGCCATCGGCATGCTGGGCGTCAAGCTGGATTCCGGGCGCGGACGCAGCGGCACCGGTCTGCTGCCGGTGCAGGATGACGGCGGCGTCGACGACGATTATGCGAAGGCCGGGGCCACGCTCAAGCTCAAGGTATCGGACAGCGAGCTGCGCGTTGGTACTTTGCTGCCCAAGTGGCCGACCCTGGCGGCCAACAATGGCCGTCTGTTGCCGCAGACCTTCGAGGGTGCGCAGGTGCAGATCGCGGAGTTCAAGCCCCTCGAACTGGTCGGCGCGCATATCCGCGACACCGTCTATCGCGACCAGTCCGGCTCCGAGGGGCTGAGCCTCAACAACAAGAACCGGCGCTTCAGCGGACCGCTCGATGGCGGCGACTTCGATGTGCTGGGGGCCACCTACCGCCTGGGCCAAGCCACCGACCTCACCGCGCAATACGCCGTGTTCGAGGACATCTACCGCCAGCAGTTCTATGGCTTCACCGACCGCCGCCAGGGCGACTGGGGCGCCTTGCTCAGCGATGTGCGGCTGTTCTTCACCAACGACGAAGGCCAGGCACGCGGCGGCGCCATCGACAACCGGGCGTTCAGCGCCATGGGCACCTACAAGGCCGCCGGTCACTCGTTCGGCCTGGGTTACCAGCGTATGTCCGGCGATTCGGCATTCGCCTACGTCAATGGCACCGACCCTTTCCTGGTCAACTTCGTGCAGGTCGGTGACTTCGCCGAAAAGGACGAGCGCTCCTGGCAGGCTCGTTACGACTATGACCTGGCCAAGCTCGGCATTCCCGGCCTGACCTTCATGACCCGCTACACCAAGGGCAGTGGCGCCGATGTGCCAGGTGCCGATGGTGGCGGCGAGCGCGAGTTCGATGTGGAGCTGCAGTACGTGGTGCAGAACGGCGCGCTACGTGGCCTGTCCACGCGGCTGCGCAGCGCCACCTACCGCTCGGACTTCTCCCGCGATGCCGACGATGTGCGGGTGATCGTCAGCTACCCGCTTTCCCTTCTGTAATCCGCCGGAGGCGTTCATGAATTCGACCGTGGTTTTACGGCGCGAGGGCGAGATTGCGCTGCTGCTGATCGACAACCCACCCGTCAATGCGCTGTCGCGGCAGGTTCGCGAGCAACTGCTCGAGTGCCTGCACGCGGCGCTGGGCGATGAGGCCGTGACGGCCCTGGTGATCGCCTGCGAGGGCAAGACCTTCGTGGCTGGCGCCGATATCAAAGAGTTCGACCTGCCATTGCAGGCGCCCCATCTGCCGGACGTGCTGGCGCTGATCGAAAACGCTGCCAAGCCGGTGGTCGCTGCCTTGCAGGGCTCGGCGTTCGGTGGTGGCCTGGAGCTGGCCCTGGCCTGTCACTATCGCATCGCCGAGGGTGGCGCCCAGTTCGCCCTGCCGGAGGTCAGCCTGGGGCTGATACCCGGCGCCGGTGGTACCCAACGTTTGCCGCGGTTGTGCGGCATGCAGGTAGCATTGGATCTGGTGGTGGGCGGTGAACGGGTCGGCGCCGAGCGCGCTTTGCGGTTCGGGCTTATCGACAAGCTGATGGTGGACGGGCTGCGTGCCGGCGCGATAGCCCTGGCCCGCGAGGTTTCCGGGCAGCCGCCACGGCGGGTGAGTGAGCGGCAGGTGCCCGAGTACGAGCCGGCGGCGTTCAGGGAGCGCGCCACGCAACTGCTGCGCAAGCTGCCCGGCCAGGAAGCACCGCCGCTGGCGCTGCAGGCGCTGGAGCAGGCCTCTCGCTTATCGTTCGAGGCTGGCATGGCCCATGAGCGTGAAGTCTTCATCGCTCGTCGGCAGAGCCGCCAGGCCCATGCGTTGCGCCATGTGTTCTTTGCCGAGCGCGATCTCGCATCACGCGCCCGGGTGCTGGGTAAGCGTGCGCCAACCCGGCCCATCGAGGCGGTGGCAGTGATCGGCGCCGGCATGATGGGCAGCGGTATTGCCCTGTGCCTGGCCAATGCCGGCATCGCGACGCTGCTTGTCGATACCCAGGAGCAAGCTCTGCAGCGCGGCCGTTCGGTGGTCGAGGGGTACTTTCAGGGCTTAGTGGAGAAGGGCAAGCTCGACGCCGATGAGGCGGCGCGTCGCACTTCGCTTATTCGCTATGACGCGACCCTGGAAAGCGTTGCCGGAGCCGACCTGATCATCGAAGCGGTATTCGAGGACCTGGCGGTCAAGCAGGACGTTTTCCGTCAGCTCGATCAGTTCGCCAAGCCGGGCGCCATCCTCGCCACCAACACCTCGTACCTGGACGTGACGGCGATCGCCAGCGCCACCGCGCGCCCCAGTGACGTGGTCGGTATGCACTTCTTCAGCCCGGCCCAAGTGATGAAACTGCTGGAAGTGGTGCGCACCCCGCAGGTAGCGCCCGAGGTGCTGGCCAGCGTGCTGCAGCTCGGCGCCCGATTGGGCAAAACGTCCATTGCGGTGGGTAACTGCTACGGCTTCGTCGGCAACCGCTTGCTGGCGGTACGTGAGCGCGAGGCCGGTTTTCTGCTCGAGGAGGGCGCCAGCCCACAGGACGTGGACCGGGTAATTCGCGGCTTTGGCTTTCCCATGGGGCCTTTCGAGCTGCGCGACCTGTCCGGTGTGGACATCGCCTGGCGCAATCGCCAGGCCCGCGATCTGTCCGAGGCCGAGCGCCGCTGCGACCTGATCGAGCAACTGCATGCCGCCGGGCGATTGGGGCAGAAGTCCGGCGCCGGCTATTACCGTTATCAACAAGGCCAGCGCCGCGGCGTAGAAGACGTATTCGTCAGCGACCTGCTTGCCGAGCACCGGCGTCGCCGGGGCATCACGCCGCGCTCGATCGGCGACGAGGAAATCCTCCAGCGCTGCCTGTTCGTGATGATCAACGAGGCGGCCCATCTGCTCGAACAGGGCATCGTCGACAGCGCCAACGATATCGACCTGGTGTGGCTACATGGCTATGGCTTCCCGCGCTACAGGGGCGGGTTGCTTTACCACGCCGACGAAGTTGGCCTCGCTACTGTGGTCGGCGCACTCGACGGCTGGCGCGCGGCATTTGCCCAGCGCGGCATCGAGGTGGCGCCGCTGCTAAGGCGCCTGGCTGAACAGGGTGGCAGTTTCACCCGCGGCTAGCTGTTTTCCTCGGCCGGTCGGCCTGTGCGCCGGCCGGTTTTTTCAAAGCATGGAGAAATGCTGATGAACCGAGATGTATTTATCTGCGATGCGCTGCGCACGCCGATTGGCCGCTTGAATGGCGCGCTGTCCGCGGTACGTGCCGACGATCTGGCGGCGATTCCGCTCAAGGCGCTGGTCGAGCGTAATCCGCAGGTCGACTGGTCCGCGGTCGATGAAGTGTTCATGGGCTGCGCCAACCAGTCCGGCGAGGACAACCGCAACGTCGCCCGTATGGCCCTGCTGCTCGCCGGTCTGCCGGAAACGGTGCCAGGCGTGACCCTCAATCGCCTGTGCGCCTCGGGCATGGAAGCGGTCGGTGCTGCGTTCCGCGCCATCGCCTCGGGCGAGATGGAGCTGGCCATTGCTGCAGGCGTCGAGTCGATGACCCGCGCGCCTTACGTGATGGGCAAGGCCGACAGCGCCTTTGGCCGCTGCCAGAAGCTGGAAGACACCACCCTGGGTTGGCGCTTCGTCAACCCGGCGATGAAAGAGCAGTACGGCGTCGATCCGATGCCGGTCACCGGTGACAACGTCGCTGAGGACTACGGCGTCAGCCGCGCCGACCAGGACGCCTTTGGTCTGCGCAGCCAGGAGCGTGCAGCAGCGGCCCAGGAAGCGGGTTACTACGCCGAGGAGATCGTTCCGGTGGTGATCAAGACCAAGAAGGGCGAGATCATAGTCGATACCGACGAGCACCCGCGTGCCGACACCACCGCCGAAGGTCTGGCCAAGCTCAAGCCGGTCAATGGCGAAGGCAAGACCGTCACCGCCGGCAACGCCTCGGGCCTCAACGATGGCGCCTCGGCGATGATCCTCGCGTCTGCCGAAGCCGTTAAGCAGTACGGCCTCAAACCGCGCGCCAAGGTACTGGGCATGGCCAGCGGCGGCGTCGCGCCACGCATCATGGGCGTCGGCCCGGTGCCGGCGGTACGCAAGCTGCTGACGCGCCTGAATCTGGATATCGATGCCTTCGACGTTATCGAGCTGAACGAAGCCTTCGCGGCCCAAGGCCTGGCGGTCACCCGCGACCTCGGTCTGCCGGACGACAGTCCCAAGGTCAACCCGAATGGCGGCGCCATCGCCCTCGGCCACCCGCTGGGCATGAGCGGCAACCGCCTGGTGCTGACCGCGGTGCACCATCTGGAAAAGACCGGCGGCAAGCTCGGCCTGGCGACCATGTGCGTTGGCGTGGGGCAGGGGCTGGCATTGGCTATCGAGCGCGTAGGTTGAGTTGCCAGGCACACGAGCTTTTTAGCCCCTGACGGTTTACCGTGTCGCCTGCCTGGCAGCGGCACGGAGGACGATATGGGCAAATCGACAGGCCACAGCGACTGGTTGCTGCGCAGCCCTGATCAGGGGCGGGTGGAGCGCATCGAGGCGTATTTCAGCGGCCATGGCTACGACCCTCACCGCCATGACTCCTACGCCATCGGCCGCACCTTGTCCGGTGTGCAGAGCTTTCGTTATCGGCGCGCCATGCGCCACAGCCTGCCCGGCGGCACCCTGGTGCTGCACCCGGATGAGCTGCATGACGGCATGGCCGGTACCGAGGCCGGCTTTCATTACCGCATGCTGTACATCGACCCGGTGCTGATCCAGCAGGTACTGGGCGGGCAGCCGCTGCCGTTCATCCAGGGTGGTTTGAGCGATGACGTGCGCCTGCGCCGGGCGACGCAGCGCTTCTTGCAGGCGATGGACGACCCGCTGGAGTCGCTGGATGAAGACGATGCGATCTATGACCTGGCCCATGCCCTGCAGGCGGTTGCCGGCAAGCCCCGTGGCCGCCGCGCCTTCGATTACCCCGCCACGCAGCGGGCGCGCGAGTACATCCACAGCCGCAACGGCGCGAGCGTCACCCTGGACGAGCTGGAGCGCGTCAGCGGACGGGATCGCTGGAGCCTGTCGCGGGATTTTCGTGCCCTGTTCGGCACCAGCCCCTATCGCTATGTGACCATGCGCCGCCTGGCGCGCTGCCGTGAACTGGCCCTGTCGGGTGTCGGCCTGGCCGATGCGGCACTCATTGCCGGGTTCTTCGACCAGAGCCACATGACCCGGCATTTCGTGGCCAGTTTTGGTCTGTCCCCGGCCCGCTGGCTGGCCATGCAGAAGTTGCAGGATCGTACAAGATAGCGCCTGGGGTGCCTCGCTAGAGTGGTGAAAACCAACCGAGGAACGCTCCATGAACCCGCCAGTTTCGTCTGCCAAGCAATCCATCAACCTGATCCGCAAGCTTGACCTGATCGCCGAACAATGGTCTCCGCGGGTGGTCGCGGAAATGAACGACTACCAGTTCAAGGTGGTGCGCCTGCAGGGTGATTTCATCTGGCATGCCCATGCCGAAACCGATGAAGCCTTTCTGGTGCTCGACGGCCAGCTGCGTCTGGATTTTCGTGACGGTTCGGTAACCTTGGGCAGCGGCGAGCTGTACGTGGTGCCCAGGGGCGTGGAGCACAAACCCTATGCCGAGGATGAGGTGAAGTTGCTGCTGATCGAGCCGCGCGGCGTGCTGAACACCGGGGCGGAGGGCGGGGAGCGTACGGCGATCAACGATCTGTGGATCTGACGGTCGGGTTGGCGCTCCTGCGAGCGTCAACCCTTGGCAACCGTTTCAGGTGCCGCTTTTCACCTTGGTCCAGATCCTTGTGCGGATGCGGTCGATGTTCAGCGGCATGGCTTCCAGGGCGTAGAGCTTTTCCATCACGTCAGCGGGCGGGTAGACGGTGGGGTCGGCCTTGAGCGCCGGGTCGACCAGCGCGTCGGCCTGGCTGTTGCCGTTGGCGTAGTGCACGTAATCGCTGATGCCGGCGATCACCTTTGGCTCGAGCAGGTAGTTCATGAAGGCGTAGGCGGCCTTTTCATTGGGCGCGTCCTTGGGCATGGCGACCATGTCGAACCACATCGGCGCGCCTTCCTTGGGGATCACGTAGGCGATGTCGACGCCATTGCCGGCCTCCTTGGCGCGAGCGCTGGCCTGCATGATGTCGCCGGAGAAGCCCACCGCCATGCACACGTCGCCGTTGGCCAGCTCACCCACGTACTTGGAGGAGTGGAAGTAGGCGACGTTCTTGCGCATCTCCATCAGCAGCGCTTCGGCCTTCTTGTAATCCTCGGGCTTCTGACTGTGGTGCGGCAGGCCCAGGTAGTGCAGGGCGATGGGCAGCATTTCCGGGCCGTTGTCGAGAATCGCCACGCCGCATTTGCTCAGCTTGGCCATCAGCTCGGGCTTGAAGATCAGGTCCCAGGAGTCCAGCGGCACGTCGTCGCCGAGCACGGCCTTGACCTTCTCGACGTTGTAGCCGATGCCGGTGCTCCCCCACAGGTACGGGAAACCATGCTTGTTGCCTGGGTCGTTGCCTTCCAGGGCCTTGAGCAGCGTCGGATTGAGGTTCTTCCAATTGGGCAGCTGGCTCTTGTCCAGCTCCTTGAGCGCGCCGCCCTGGATCTGCCGTGCCATGAAGTGGTTGGAGGGAAACACCACATCATAGCCAGAGCGCCCGGCCATCAGCTTGGCGTCGAGGGTTTCGTTGCTGTCGTAGACGTCGTAGTGGGGCGTCACGCCGCTGGCCTGCTGAAAGTTCTTCAGCGTGTCGGGGGCGATGTAGTCGGTCCAGTTGTAGATGCGCACGTCCTGCGCCGCCTGGCTGACCGAGGCGACGAGCATCAGCGGGATAAGCGTTTTCAGCATGGGAAACCTCAACCGTTGTTATCGATGTTGTGGAGGCAGCGGTCAGGACCTGTTCAAAGCCTGCTGCGCGTTGGCACTGCTGCGTTAAAAACAGACTCAGAATGCTCATTTACAGCACGTAAACTGCGCTTCTTCGCCTGTTTTTGCCTTGCATTGCTCTAGCTCGCGAGACTTTGAATAGATCCTCAGAAAATCAGTACATAGGTCTTGCGCAGCGTTTCTTGTATGTCCCACACGCCTGTGGTGTTGGCCGGCAACATCAGCGCGTCGCCCGCTTTGATTTCGATGGGCTCGCCCACGTCGGGAATGAAGGTGCAGCGCCCGGCGATGAAGTGGCAGAACTCCTGCTGCACGATCTGTCGGCGCCAGCGGCCGGGGGTGCATTCCCAGATGCCGGTTTCCACACCATCGTCGCGCTCCACGCAGGTCACCGAGGTGATGGCGGCGGGTTCGCTGAGCGGCACGGCGACCGGGTTGTGTTCGTCGAGGGTGACGCTGGCGGTGTCACGGAAGTGGGTGATGTTCATGCGGGCAACCTTGGATTTGGGAGGGGTGTTCACTTCATGAAACCTTCCATCAGGCTGGCGATGCGCTGCGCCATGTAGCGCTGCCAGGGCCGGCTGGACGGGTCGGCCAGCAGCCGGTCTTCGCGCACGAAGCTGCGGATGATCGCGTTGTAACCCAGCCAGCGGCACGGTTCCGGCTCCCAGCGCGGCAGGTCCTGCACACGGGTGTCGTGGCGTACCCAGGGCTGGCGGGTGAGCGCGGTGCTGTGGCCGAGAATCAGGTCGGCCAGGGTGCGCCCGCCGAGGTTGCTGGCGCCCACGCCTTCGCCGCCATAACCGCCGGACAGGGCGATGCCGGCGCTGCGATCGCAGAGCATGTGCGGGTGGAAGCGCCGCGCCATGCCCAGGTTGCCGCCCCAGGCGTGGGTGATGCGCACGTTGCGAAGCTGCGGGAACAGTTCGCTGAACAGGTAGCGGCGCAGGCCGCGTTCCTCGTCGTTGAGGTTGAAGTCGCTGCGCAGGCGGCTGCCGAAGCGATAGCCACCGCGGGCGCCGAAGATCAGTCGGTCGTCGCGGCTGCGCTGGCCATAGGTAACCTGGCGGCTGGCTTCGCTGAACGCCTGGCCGCGCTCCAGGCCGATTTCCGCCCAGGTCGAGGCCGGGAGCGGTTCGGTGGCGACGATCAGGCTCTGCACCGGAATCTGGTGGCGGCCCAGCGGCGGCAGCTTGGGTGAGTAGCCTTCGACGGCCGGCACCACCCAGTCGGCGCGCACCTCACCAGCCTCGCAGCGCACGCTGCCGGCCTGCCAGCTCAGGGCTGGGGTGCCTTCATAGATGCTCACGCCCATGGCCTCGACGCAACGCGCCAGACCACGGACCAGGCGGGCCGGCTGGATGGTCGCGCAATGGGGTGTGTGGATGGCCCCGTAGGCACCGGGAATGCGCAGTTGCTGGGCCAGCTCCTCGGCGGGCAGCCAGCGGTAATCGTCCTCGTTCAGCCCCTCATCGCGGTAGCCGCGCAGGTATTCGCGCAGGCGCAGCTCCTGCTCCGGGTAGCGGGCCGCGCAGTACAGCACGCCGCCCTTGCGGTAGTCGCAGTCGATGCCTTCGCGCTCCACCACCTGGCCGACCTCGTCGGGAATGCCGTGCAGCAGGTCGTAGGATTCCCGTCGTGCCTGCGGGCTGAGGCTGGCGAGCAGGCGATCCTCACCAAGCAGGTTGCCCATCAGCCAGCCGCCGTTGCGACCGGAAGCGCCGAAGCCGGCGATCTTCGCCTCGAGGATGGCGATGCGCAGATTGGGCGCCTGGCGCTTGAGGTAATAGGCCGTCCACAGGCCGGTGTAACCCGCGCCGATGATGGCCACGTCGACCTGCAGATCGCCAGACAGCGACGGGCGCGGCGTCAGCGGCTCATCGAGTTGATCCATCCACAGGCTGATGTTGCGCCAGTCGTTCATGC
Organism: Pseudomonas fulva 12-X; assembly: GCF_000213805.1. Classification (NCBI taxonomy): domain Bacteria; kingdom Pseudomonadati; phylum Pseudomonadota; class Gammaproteobacteria; order Pseudomonadales; family Pseudomonadaceae; genus Pseudomonas; species Pseudomonas fulva. Next base: position 1,429,684 of record NC_015556.1, read on the forward strand.
ACCGCTTCCACACAAGATGTATGGGGCAAGACTAGAGAGCGACTCAGGCGTTGTCTTGCGCGCGTGCCCGCGCGTAAAGGTCTTTCAGGTAGGCCTTGGGCGTCATTCCGGTATGCCGGCGGAAGGTGCTGTAGAAGGCGGTCAGGGAGTTGAAGCCGGCCTCGAAGGCCAGTTCGTCCATGGGCCGCAGGTCGTTGCCGGCCTGCAGGCGTTCGAGCAGGTGCTGCAGGCGCGCCTGGTTGACGTAGCGGTAGAAGCTCTGGCCGAGCACCTGGTTGAGCAGGTAGGAAATCTGGTTGCGGCTGTAGCCGGTGGCGCTGGCCACCTGCTGCAGGCTCAGGGCCGGGTCGAGAAAGGGCTGGCGCTGCTGGAAGTAATCCTGCAGGTCCTGAGCCATGAAGCCCAGCTGGCGGGTCGACAGGCCCAGCTTGCTGATCGCTGCGCTGCTCTGGATCGGCGCCCGCGCATCGGGGCCTTCGTGTACCAGCGAAGCGTATTCGTTGACCCGCCAGATCAGCCCATCGCGCACGGTGATGGCCTCGGCGGTACGAAACGACACCAGCCCCTCGCCGCCATGCAGCGTGGTGCGGTACTGGATGAACGCGGTATGGCCGTCGATGCGGATGCGGTCGGTGTGTTCCAGCGCTTCGTCCGGGTGGCGCGGCATGGTGCTGAGTACGTAGTCGCGCAGCTCGGCCAGGCCCATGGCCCGGTTGAGGAAGAAGTCGTGGTACTCGACTTCGGGGTGATAGAGCGCCATCACCGCGTCGAGGTCGCGGTATTTCCAGCTGTAGTGATAGCGCAGCACGGTTTCGCGGGTGCGCTCGGTCTGGGCGGGGTCGTCGGGAAGCTCAGGCATGCCGGTCGTGTCCACAGGGCTGCAGTCAGCTTGCCCGAACTGCACCGTTCACCTCAAGCCGCTGAGCGAGGCGCATGAGCCGTATCGATGAAACATGAGAGAAACTTGTTTTTAACGTTAGTACGTTGAGTTTGTTTCACCTGGGCCGAGTCTCGACAATGCACGCCATCATTTATGCATTGGAGAGATCGCCATGGCCCTGGCCCACAGCCTCGGATTCCCCCGAATCGGACGTGACCGTGAACTGAAGAAAGCCCAGGAGGCGTTCTGGAAAGGTGAACTGGACGAAGCCGGCCTTCGCGCCGTGGGCCGCGAGCTGCGTGCTCGCCACTGGCAGGTGCAGAAGGATGCCGGCATCGAGCTGCTGCCGGTCGGCGATTTTGCCTGGTATGACGGGGTGCTGGCGCACTCGCTGACCTTCGGCGTGATTCCCGAGCGCTTCCGGCCGGCGGGCGGCAAACCGACCCTGCAGACGCTGTTCGCCATGGCCCGTGGTGTGAGCAGCGATGCCTGCTGCGGCGGCGCCCATGCGCAGGAGATGACCAAGTGGTTCGATACCAACTACCACTACCTGGTGCCCGAATTCACCGCCGACCAGCAGTTCGCTCTCAGCTGGGAGCAGTTGTTCGAGGAAGTGGCCGAAGCCCATGCCCTGGGCCACAACGTCAAACCGGTGGTGATCGGCCCACTGACCTACCTGTGGCTGGGCAAGCTCAAGGGCGATGCCCAGGGCTTCGACAAACTGGAGCTGCTCGAACGCCTGCTGCCACTTTACGGGCAGATCTTCCAGCGCCTGGCCGAGCAGGGCGTGGAGTGGGTGCAGATCGACGAGCCGATTTTGGTGCTCGATTTGCCCCAGGACTGGAAGAACGCTTTCGAGCGCGCTTACAACCTCCTGCAGCGCGAACCGCTGAAAAAGCTGATCGCCACCTACTTCGGTGGCCTGGAGGACAACCTCGGCCTGGCCGCCAACCTGCCGGTGGACGGCCTGCACATCGACCTGGTGCGCGCGCCGGAGCAGTACCCGACCATTCTCGACCGCCTGCCGGCCTACAAGGTGCTGTCCCTTGGCGTGGTCAATGGCCGCAACGTATGGCGCTGCGATCTGGAGAAGGCCCTGGCGGTGATCGGCCATGCCCACAGCCGGCTCGGTGAACGCCTGTGGATTGCGCCGTCCTGCTCGCTGCTGCACAGCCCGGTTGACCTGGCCCTTGAAGAAGGGCTGGATGCCGAGCTGAAAAGTTGGCTGGCCTTCGCCACCCAGAAGTGCGCCGAAGTGGCGGTGCTGGCGCGGGCCGTCAATCAGCCCGATGCTCCCGAGGTACACAAGGCGCTGGCCGAAAGCCGCGCCGTGCAGGCCAGCCGGGCGGCGTCGCCACGCATTCACAAACCCCAGGTGCAGGCGCGTCTCGCCGCGGTGAAAGCGGGCGACAGCCAGCGCCGTTCGCCTTTCGCCCAGCGTATCGCCAAGCAGCGCATTGGCCTGGCCCTGCCGCCATTCCCCACCACCACCATCGGCTCCTTTCCGCAGACCTCGGCGATCCGCCTGGCCCGCCAGGCCTTCAAGCAGGGCAAGCTGTCGCTGGGCGATTACACCGATGCGATGCACAGCGAGATTCGCCACGCGGTGGAGATTCAGGAACGCCTGGGCCTGGACGTACTGGTGCACGGCGAGGCCGAGCGCAACGACATGGTCGAGTACTTCGCCGAGCAGCTCGACGGCTACCTGTTCACCCGCTTCGGCTGGGTGCAGAGCTACGGTTCGCGCTGCGTCAAACCGGCGATCATCTACGGCGACCTGAGCCGCCCGAAAGCCATGACCGTGGAGTGGATCCGCTACGCCCAGAGCCTCACCGGCAAGGTGATGAAGGGCATGCTGACCGGCCCGGTGACCATGCTGATGTGGTCGTTCCCCCGCGAGGACGTCAGCCGCCAAGTGCAGGCTCGCCAACTGGCCCTGGCATTGCGCGACGAGGTGGTGGACCTGGAAGCGGCCGGTATCAAGGTCATCCAGATCGACGAGGCGGCGTTCCGCGAAGGCCTGCCGCTGCGCCAGGCGGGCTGGCAGGCGTATCTGGACTGGGCCACCGAGGCGTTTCGCCTGTGCGCCAGCGGTGTGCGCGACGAAACCCAGATCCACACCCACATGTGCTACAGCGAGTTCAATGACGTGATCGAGTCCATCGCCGCCATGGATGCCGACGTGATCACCATCGAGACTTCGCGCTCGGACATGGAGCTGCTGGACGCCTTCGAGGCCTTCGAATACCCCAACGAAATCGGCCCGGGCGTCTACGACATCCACTCGCCGCGGGTGCCGGACACCGCCGAGATGGTCAAGCTGATGCGCAAGGCGGTGCGGCGCATCCCCGCCGAACGCCTGTGGGTCAACCCGGATTGCGGCCTGAAAACCCGCGGTTGGGCGGAGACCGAGGCGGCGTTGATCAACATGGTCGCGGCGGCGCGGCAGTTACGCAGAGAGCTGGCTTGAGGTGTTTGTAGCCCGGCGTTGAGCGCCGCGATACCCGGGAGCGATTGCCCTGGGTATCGCTTCGCTCAACCGCAGGCTACGGAGTTGCGGTGTTATCAAGGAGTGTGGCGTCGCGCGCATGGCGCGCTCCCACAAATGCGGCAGGCGTCAGCCCGCCAGATACTGCTCGGTCGACACCACCGTCGCATAGGCGAATGCCAGGGCAGCCATATAAGCGGCCTGCACCTGGGCGGCCGGCACCTGCTTGCCCTCGAACTCCTGATCACGGGTTGCGCAGGCATCGTGAATCACCGTGGTGGCGTAACCGAAATCGGCGCTGGCGCGGGCTGCGGCGTCGATGCACATATGGCTCATGGCGCCGACTAGGGTGATTTGCTCCACGCCGGCCTTGTCGAGCAGCGCCTTGAGGTCGGTGCCGAGAAAGGCATTGACCTTGTGCTTGAGCACCACCGCTTCGCCGGCCAGCGGCTGCACTTCGCTGTGAATCTGCGCGCCGCTGGAGCCGGGGGCGAAGAAGGGCGCGTCCATGCTCTCGAATTCGTGGCGCACATGCACCACCGTGTCGCCGGTGGCGCGGGCAGCGGCCAGTACGCGGGCGGCGTTGGCGGTGGCGGCGTCCATGCCGTGCAGGGACCACTTGCCGCCGGCGAAGTAGTCGTTCTGGATGTCGATGAGGATCAGGGCGCGCTTGCTCATGGTGTTCTCCGTGGGATATATGGCCTACACCTTAGCCCCGGCGCGCCGCTGCGGGCACGGGCAGGGCCGACAATCTACGGGGAAAAACTGACAATGACGCGCGACCTGGAGATCGGCCTGCTGCTGTACCCCGGTGTTCAACTGGCGGCGGTGCATGGCCTGGGCGACCTGTTCGCGGTGGCCAACCGCATGGCCGGCAGCCAGGGGCGCGAAGGCCTGGCCACGCTGCGCATCAGCCATTGGCAAGTCGCTGAGCAAGGTACGCTGCATCGCGTGTACGACAGCATGCCCGGTGAGCAGAGCAGCCTGCGGGTGATCATCGTGCCGCCTTGTCTGCAGCCGGCGCCGGGGCGCTTGCTGGGCGAGCCCTATCTGAGCTGGTTGCGTGAGCAGCATGGGGCCGGCGTGACCCTGACCTCGGTATGTGCCGGCGCCTTTGCGCTGGCCGAGGCCGGGCTGCTCGACGGCCGATCGGTGACCACTCACTGGGCGCTGGGCAGCGAGCTGGCCCAGCAGTATCCGCAGGTTCGCGTGCTGCCCGAGCGCATGCTGGTGGAGGACGGTGACCTGATCACCGCCGGCGGCCTGATGGCCTGGACGGACCTCGGCCTGGCGCTGGTCAACCGGCTGCTCGGCGCCACCATCGCGGCGGAAACCGCGCGCTTTCTGGTGGTCGACCTGAACCGCACCTCGCAGCTGCACTTCAGTCACTTCGTGCCGGTTTTCGACCATGGCGATGCGCCGATCCTGGCTGTGCAGCACTGGTTGCAGGCGCAGGCCACGGTGGAGGCGAGCCTGGGCGAGATGGCCGAGCGGGCGTGTCTGGGCGAGCGCACCTTTCTGCGTCGCTTCCGGGCGGCCACGGGCCTTAACCCGACCCAGTACTGTCAGCAATTGCGGGTGGCCAGGGCGCGGGATCTGCTGGAATTCACCCGGCAGAGTATCGATCAGGTGGCGTGGCAGGTGGGCTATCGTGACAGCGGCGCCTTCCGCGGTGTGTTCACTCGCCTGGTCGGCCTGTCGCCGGGTGACTATCGCAAGCGCTTTGCGGCCTCGGCTCACTAGCGCCAGAGCTCACACCGAATCTTCGGCGGCCTTGCCCGCCGGGTTGTCGCGGGTGGGCATATCGAGAATTTCCGGCAGCACCTCACGGGCGAACACCGCGTGCAGGCGCCACAGCTCGGCGACCGGATCACGGTGATGATCGACGCGGATATCCCATAGCGGATACTCCTCGCGGTCGACGATATAGATGACCGCCGAGGACTCGCCTTCGCGGTCACCACCGCGATCATCACCGGCTTCCAGGGCATCGATCAGGCGCTCGACCAGCGGGCGTTTCTCGCCGCGGCGAAAGGCATCGGCGACTGCGTCGAGCACTTGCGGCCCGGCCAGGCGGTTGCCCTGTACCGAAAATTGCTCGCCGGACAGCGAGCCGGCCCAGGGGATGCACTCGCTGCCGGTCCAGCACACGCTGTCGCCGTTGCTGTCGATCAGCGCCAACTGGCGCAGCTGCATGCAGGGGTCGGTGTCCATCAGCTTCTTCAGGGCCGCTGGCGCCGAATGGCCATCACGTAGCAGCGCCAGGCCATCAAGGCCCAGATAGGGATTGACCTGAGCCTGGGTCGCCACCGCACCTGCGCCGGCAGCAGCATGGCTGAGCAGTTTGCCCACGGCGGGCATGGCAGTGGCGGCGGCAACCCCGAACTGGCCGGTGCGTGGGCAGCGGGCGACGATGGAAAAGGTCATGGGCAACTCCTGTAGGCGCGTGTGGCTTAGGCCGCGGGCGATGACGGATCGTTCCGCCGGCGTATTGGGGGGGCACTACCGGATTTATTTGATAAGCATTATCATTCGCTCCGCTTGCCGCCACGCTTATGTCGGCATCGCCACGAGCCGCTTTCCTTCATGGTCGACCTGCCGTCCTCGCCGGACACCCGCCAACCGGATCCAGCCGCTGCGCCTTCACCGCAGCGCGATGATTTCCTGCGCACCTTTCTTGCCCGTCGCGAGCAGATGGAGGCGGTGCTGCGCCGCCGTGTCGGCTGCCGGGCCACGGCGGCGGATCTGGTACAGGAGTTGTTTCTGCGCTTCTGGCGACGGCCCGGCGCGCCCCTCGACGACCTGGGCAGCTACCTGATTCGCAGCGCCCACAACCTGGCCATCGACCACCTGCGTAGCGAGGGCGCCCGTTCGCGTAGCGAGGCAGGGCTACTGCCTGAACACTGTGATGACGGTGCCGCTTCCCCGGACGCCGCCCTGGAAGCTGGCAGTGATCTGCGCCGCGTGGAGGCCGCCTTGCGCGCCTTGCCCGAGCGCACCCGGCATATCTTTCTGCTCAACCGCATCCACGGTCAGACCTACGGGCAGATCGCCCGCAGCATGGCGCTTTCCCAGAGCGCGGTGGAAAAACATATGATGCGCGCCCTGCAAGTCTGCAAGGCCAGCGTCGGCGATGCGCCGGCTGCCCCTTCACATGGAAGCGACGCGTCATGAACCAGCCCACCTTTGCGCACGAAGCGCCGCTATCGCACCTCGAACAGGACGCCTGGCTGTGGCTCGGCCGTCTGCAGGGTGAGCCCGGCGATGCGGTGCAGATGGCCTTCGAGCGCTGGCTGGCCGCCGCGCCTGAGCATGTCGATACCTTCGTGCGCATGCAGCGGCTCTGGCAGCAGACCCGCCCGGCTGCCCAGCGCCTGGCCGACGAGGAGCACGCCGCCCTGCAGCAATACCTGCGTACGCCGAAGCCTCGGCGCCGGTACTGGGCGCCGGCACTGGCGATGGCTGCCTGTCTGCTGCTGGTGGTGTGGGCCGGCGGCTGGCAGCCGCTGCGCTGGGCCGATGACCTGGGCGCGGACTGGGTGTCGGCGCCGGGCGAGGTGCGCAGCGTAACCTTGGCCGATGGCTCGAGCGTGGTGCTGGACGCCGACAGCGCCATCGCCGTGCGCTACAGCGCGGGCGAACGGCATGTCGAGCTGCGCCGCGGCGCGGCGTACTTCAGCGTGGTGCCGGGTGAGATTCCCTTCACCGTTGCCGCGGCCGGTGGCGAGGCACGGGTGCTCGGCACGCGTTTCGAGGTGCGCCGCCTGGGCGAGGGCGCCCGGGTTTCGGTTCAGCAGGGGCGGGTGGCTGTGCGCGGTGGGCCACTGGAGGCCCCGCGAGTGCTGACGGCCGATCAGCAGGTCAGCTATGCCGATGGCGTCAGCGGCAATCCCCTGGCCGTCGACACCGGTGCGCTGACCGCCTGGCGCGATGGCCGCCTGAGTTTCTATCGCGCCCCGCTGGGCGAGGTGCTCGATGAGCTGCGCCGTTACTACCCGGGGCGCATCGTGCTGCTCAACGATGAACTGCGCGGCAAGCGGGTCAGCGGCAGCTTCGCCAGCCAGGACCCACAGGCGATTCTCGATGCCCTTCAGGGCGTGGTCGGCTTCGAACAGCACAGGGTGCTGGGGCGGCTGATCATCCTGCGCTGAAAAATATTTTCAGGCCGGGGTGAGGTATCGTGTGGCGGCATCCGTGTAGTGCTGTGAATGCGACTTTTTCGCACTGAGCCAGCCTCCGGGATAAAGAAACCATGAAGCACCGCATCAAGCGTCGACAGGATGCCGCCCTGAAACACCTCAGCCTGGCCACCTGGCTGCTGGGCACCTCGCTGCTGCCCCTGGCTCCGGGCGTGCTGGCCCAGGCGGCTGATGAGCAGGCCGCGACCTACGTGTTCGCCATCGCCGCCCAGCCGTTGCCCCAGGCGCTGGACGCCTTCAGCCGTACCACCGGCCTCAACGTGGTCTACACCGATGACGCGCCATACAGCGTGCAGGCGCCAGCCGTGCAGGGCCGCCTGAGCGCCGAGCAGGCGCTGGCCCAGCTGTTGGCCGGCTCCGGCTTCACCTTCGCCCGGGCCGGCGCCACCACCGTTACCCTGCAGGCGCTGCCCGCCGACGGCGCGGTGAACCTCGGTGCGGTGAACATCCAGTCGCAGCGCACGCCGAGCACCAGTTACCAGCCGCCGGAAACCACCTCGCTGACGCGCAGCGATACGCCGCTGTTGGAGATTCCCCAGGCGGTGGCCGTGGTGCCGACCCAGGTGCTGCAGGATCAGCAGCCGCAGAACCTCGACGAGGCGCTGGTCAACGTCAGCGGCATCACCCAGGCCAACACCTTGGGTAGCACGCTGGATGCGGTGATGAAACGGGGCTTTGGCGACAACCGCGACGGTTCCATCCTGCGCGACGGCATGCGCACCATCCAGGGCCGCAACTTCACCGCCACCGCCGAGCGCGTCGAAGTGCTCAAGGGGCCGTCGTCGATGCTCTACGGCATTCTCGACCCGGGCGGCGTGATCAACGTGGTCAGCAAGAAGCCGAAGCTGGAAAGCTACCGCGCCATCACCGGCCGCGCCTCGACCTACGGCCACGGCAAGAACGGCAGCGGCGGCACCCTGGACGTGACCGGCCCGCTGGGCGATACCGGCCTGGCCTACCGGGTGATCGCCGATTACGACGACGCCGACTACTGGCGCGACTTCGGCCACAACCGCGACAAAACTTTCGCGCCCTCGCTGGCCTGGTATGGCGAGGACACCACGATCACCCTCAGCCATGAGTACCGCGAGTATTCGGTGCCGTTCGATCGCGGGACGGTGTTCGTCAATGGCAAGCCGCTCGACATTCCCAGCGAACGTCGTCTGGACGAGCCCTATAACGTTACTGAAGGTCGTTCCAACCTGAGTATTTTCGATGTCTCCCATCAGCTCAATGACGATTGGAAGGCGCACTTCGCCTACAGCTACAACCGCGACACCTATGACGATTACCAGGCGCGGGTCACCAGCGTGAATACCAGCAACGGGACTGTTGGCCGACGCCTGGACGGTACCCGCGGCGCGGTCAGCACCTCGCACTTCGCCACCTTCGATCTGGACGGCAAGCTGCAGCTTGGCGGTATGCAGCATGATTTATTGATGGGTGTGGATCATGAGTACCGAAAGTTCTACCGTGAAGACCTGATTCGCCAGACCACCACGCGCCGCCTCGACTACAACGATCCGGTCTACGGGCTCGATCCGGTCCCCACCACCGTGGCGGCCAGCGATAGCGACCAGACCGATCGTGTGGTCACCCAGTCCGCGTTCTTCCAGGATTCGGTGCATTTGAACGAGCAGTGGATCTTCGTGGCCGGCGCCCGCTATCAGCTTTATGACCAGCTTGCCGGGCGCGGCCGGCCGTTCAAGAAGAACACCGATATCGACGGTCAGGTCTGGGTGCCGCGGGTTGGCCTGGTGTACAAGCTCAACGACGAGCTGTCGCTGTATGGCGGCTACACCGAATCGTTCAAGCCCAACTCGACCATCGCGCCGCTGACCAATGGGGTCTCCATAAACGGCGTGCCGCCAGAGGAGGGCAAGAGCTGGGAAATCGGCGCCAAGCTGGATAGGCCCGGGCGCATCACCGGCACCCTGGCGCTTTTCGATATCGTCAAGGAAAACGTGCTGGTGACTCAGACCGTGGGTGGTGAAACTACTGCCACCGGTGCTGGCGAAGTGCGCTCCCGCGGCGTCGAGCTGGACGTGACCGGGCAGCTGACCGACGACCTCAGCCTGATCGGCACCTACGCCTTTACCGATGCCGAGGTGACCAAGGATCCGGAACTCAAGGGCAATGGCCTGCAGAACGTGGCCCGGCACACCGCGTCGCTGTACGGCGTGTATGACTTCGACCAGCTGTTCGGCGCCGACCGTGTGCGCGCCGGTGTGGGCGCTCGCTATGTGGGTGACCGGGAAGGCGATGCGGCCAATAACTTCACCCTGCCGTCCTATACCGTGGCCGACGCCTTCACCAGCTACGACACGCGCCTGGGCGACAACAAGCTCAAGCTGCAGCTCAACGTGAAGAACCTGTTCGACAAGACCTACTACAGCTCGTCGGTGAACAACCTTGCCGTCTCCGTCGGCGAGCCTCGCCAGGTGCAGCTCTCCAGCACCCTGGAGTTCTGAGCGCGCCCACCGTTGCTGCATTACACGGTTTCTGGTATCCACACGGGCCTGTAGGATGGGTGTAACCCATCGAGCGTTGATGGGTTTCACCCATCCTACGAGCTGTAGGCCGGTGTTGAGCGTAGCGATACCCGGGGAGGGTTGACGCTCGAGACCCCAGAAACGCAAGAGCCCGGCACTGGGCCGGGCTCTCGTCTACCGCAGGGCGATGCTTACTGCACTTCTACCGCCAGGCTTTCGGCGATCTTCTTGTTCCAGATCGCAGGCCCCGTGATGTGCACCGACTCGCCGTTGCTGTCGACGGCGACGGTGACCGGCATGTCCTTGACCTCGAACTCGTAGATCGCTTCCATGCCCAGCTCGGCGAACGCCAGCACCTTGGACTTCTTGATCGCCTGGGCGACCAGGTAGGCGGCGCCGCCGACGGCCATCAGGTAGACGGCCTTGTTGTCCTTGATCGCTTCGATGGCGGTCGGGCCGCGCTCGGATTTACCGATCATGCCCAAAAGGCCCGTCTGCTCGAGGATCTGCCGGGTGAACTTGTCCATCCGCGTGGCGGTGGTCGGGCCAGCCGGGCCTACCACTTCGTCGCCGATCGGGTCGACCGGGCCGACGTAGTAGATGAAGCGGCCTTTGAGGTCGACCGGCAGTTCTTCACCCTTGTTGAGCATCTCGACCATGCGCTTGTGCGCGGCGTCGCGACCGGTGAGCATCTTGCCGTTGAGCAGGATGGTCTCGCCCGGCTTCCAGCTCTGCACGTCTTCCGGGGTCAGGGTGTCGAGGTCGACGCGGCGCGCCGACGGGCCGGCTTCCCAGACGATTTCCGGGTAGGCGTCCAAAGGTGGCGCTTCAAGCTCGGCCGGGCCGCTGCCATCGAGCACGAAGTGGGCGTGGCGGGTGGCGGCGCAGTTGGGGATCATGCACACCGGCAGGGAGGCGGCGTGTGTCGGGTAATCCATGATCTTCACGTCGAGCACGGTGGTCAGGCCGCCCAGGCCCTGGGCGCCGATGCCCAGCTGGTTGACCTTCTCGAACAGCTCCAGACGCAGCTCTTCGATCTTGTTCTGCGGGCCGCGGGCCTGCAGTTCATGGATGTCGATGTGCTCCATGAGCACTTCCTTGGCCATCACCGCGGCCTTCTCGGCGGTGCCGCCGATGCCGATGCCGAGCATGCCCGGCGGGCACCAGCCAGCGCCCATGGTCGGCACGGTCTTCAGCACCCAGTCGACGATCGAGTCGGACGGGTTGAGCATGGCCATCTTCGACTTGTTCTCGGAGCCGCCACCCTTGGCCGCGACGTCCACTTCCACCTTGTCCCCAGGGACGATGGAGTAGTGGATGACTGCCGGGGTGTTGTCCTTGGTGTTCTTGCGGGCACCGGCCGGGTCGGCCAGGATCGAGGCGCGCAGCACGTTCTCGGGCAGGTTGTAGGCGCGGCGAACGCCTTCGTTGATCATGTCGTCCAGGCTCATGGTGGCGCCGTCCCAGCGCACGTCCATGCCGACCTTGACGAATACGGTGACGATGCCGGTGTCCTGGCAGATCGGGCGGTGGCCGGTGGCACACATGCGCGAGTTGATGAGGATCTGCGCCATGGAGTCGCGCGCGGCCGGCGACTCTTCCTTCAGATAGGCTTCGTGCATCGCCTGGATGAAGTCGACGGGGTGGTAGTAGGAGATGAACTGCAGGGCGTCGGCGACGCTCTGGATCAGGTCGTCTTGCTTGATCACGGTCATGTGGGGCGCTCCCTTGTAGGGCAGGAACTTCAGATGCCGGAACATGGCCGGCTGGTTCAAAAAGGCGCCGCAGTATACCGCGCGGGCAGGGCACGGGACACCCGTTGAGCGGCTGCGATAACTCCACATGATCTCTAGGTTTTTTAAGAGCGCCCGGTTACAGTAGAGGCCAGTTGCCAGTATGGGAGGGAGCCCATGACCTCCAGCAACCGTCCACTCAATCAAAAGACCCTGCAGCGTCTGCTGATCAAGCGCTTCGCCTTGGCTGTCGCCACCTACCTGACGATTTCCGTCGTGGTAGTGCTGGCCTATTTCTGCGACCTGTTCCGGGCACCGGGCATTGCCGTGGCCGCCGTATTGGTGGCCACCTTCGCCACTCAGGCGCTGCTGCTTGGCCTGTTCCTGAGCGGCCGCAATCTGCGTTTCAGCGACCCGAGCCTCACTGAGGCGCAGGTGCTGATCAGCCTGGTGCTGACCACCACGCTGGTGGCCATGATCGACTACGGGCGTGGCGCCTTGCTGGTGGTCTACCCGATGTCGATGCTGTTCGGGCTGTTCCAGCTGCGCACCTGGGTGTTTTTTCGCTGCGCCTTCATGGCGTTCATCGGTTTCGTGGGCATCAACCTCTACGAGTACCAGGCCGGGACCCTGCGCGATGTCAGCCTGGCGGTGCTGCAGACCGGCATGCTGGCGCTGGTGCTGATCTGGCTGAACCTGTTCGCCTGGTATATGCAGCAGATGCGTCAGCGCATGCGCAATCGGCGCTTCGCTCTGAAGGCGCACCAGGAAACCCTGCGTGGCATGATGCGCCAGCTGGAAGACATGGTGGCCACCGACGAGCTCACTGGCCTGTTCAACCGACGCCATTTCCTGCGCATGGCCGCCCAGGCGCTCGAGAGCCTGACACCCTTGAGCCAGCACGGCCTGGCGCTGATCGACCTGGATCACTTCAAGAGCATCAACGACCGCTACGGCCATGCCGCCGGTGATCGCGTGCTGCAGGCGTTCGCCGGGGTGGCTAGCGCCTGTCTGCGCGAGGGCGACGTGATTGCCCGCTACGGCGGAGAAGAGTTCGTGCTGCTGATTCCCGATACCGATGCCGACGCCTTCATGGCCTGTTGCGAGCGCCTGCGCGTGGCCTTCAGTGAGTGCGAGCCGGTTAATGTTAAGGTGACCAACCTAAGCCTTTCCGTGGGAATGACCCTGGTGACCCTGTACGATGATCTCGACGACGCCCTGCACCGGGCCGACCAAGCGCTCTATGAGGCCAAACGTAGCGGTCGCAACCGTAGCGCCTCGACCTGGCAGCTGACCGATGCCCCAGCTGCGACTGAGTGATCGCTGCTGGGACGTCGCCCCGGCCAGCAATCTTCTCGACGCGCTACTTGCCGCCGGTGTGCCGGTGCCTTACAGCTGCCGCGCCGGCAGTTGCCAGGCCTGCCTGGTGCGCTGCGTGGCTGGTGAGCCACAGGATGCCAAACCCGATGCGCTGGATGTGGCGCGCCGCGAGCAGGGCTGGCGGCTGGCCTGTCAGTGCAGCGTGGTAGAGCCGCTGCAGCTGGAGGTTTTCGATCCCACCCGTGATGCCATGCCCGCGCAGATTCAGGCGCTGGACTGGCTGAGCGAGCGCGTCGTGCGCCTGCGCCTCGTGCCGCAGCAACCCATGCGTTACCGGGCCGGCCAGCATCTGCTGCTGTGGACGGCGGACGGCATCGCCCGGCCTTACTCGCTCGCCAGCCTGCCCGGCGAGGACGCCTGGCTGGAGTTTCATATCGATTGCGGCCGGCCCGGCGCCTTTTGCGATGCCGTTCGCCAGCTGCAGGTCGGCGACAGTCTGCGCCTGGGCGCGTTGAGCGGCGCGGCCCTGCACTACGACCCGGACTGGCAGGAGAAACCGCTGTGGCTGCTCGGCGCCGGCACCGGCCTGGCGCCCCTGTGGGCGGTATTGCGCGAGGCGCTACGCCAGGAACATCAGGGGCCCATTCGCGTGGTGCATGTGACCAGCGCGCCTACTCAGCATTACCTGGCCAGCGCTCTGCAGGAGGTCGCCAGCCGGCACGAACAGGTACAGATCGAGCTGATCGATGCAGCCGCCTTGCCGGCATTTCTGGGCAATCTGCGCCCCGCATCGCGGCAAACGGTCGCGTTGCTCTGTGGCGGTCCGCAAACCGTCGATGCGCTTTCGCGGCGCCTGTATCTGGCTGGCTTGCCACGCGGCCAGCTGTTCAGTGACCTGTTTCTGCCTCACGCCTGAACGCTGAAAAAATGAAAAGGCCCGCATCGATGCGGGCCTTCCTGTTGCTGCGCCAGTCCTCAGACCAGAACGTCACCGACATGCAGGATCTTCATGCCGTTGGTGCCACCAATGGTGTGGTAGCTGTCGCCCTTGGTGAGGATCACCCAGTCGCCTTGCTCGACCAGGCCGCGCTTGAGCAGCTCGTCCACCGCCGCCTGGCTGACTTCGCCGGCCGGCAGGGCCGCCGGGTCGAACGGGATGGTGTACACGCCGCGGAACATCGCCGAGCGCGCCTGGGTATCGCGGTGCGGGGAGAAGGAGTAGATCGGCACCGAGGAGCGGATGCGCGACATGACCAGCGGGGTGTAACCGCTTTCGGTCAGGGCGATGATCGCCTTCACGCCCGGGAAGTGGTTGGCGGTGTACATGGCCGCCAGGGCGATGCTCTCGTCGCAGCGCTCGAAGGTCTTGCCGATGCGATGGCTGGAGCTCTTGCCGGTCGGGTGACGCTCGGCGCCCAGGCAGATACGCGCCATGGCCTGCACGGCTTCCAGCGGGTAGGCGCCGGCGGCGCTCTCGGCCGACAGCATGACCGCGTCGGTGTAGTCGAGCACGGCGTTGGCTACGTCGGACACCTCGGCACGGGTCGGCATCGGGTTCTGGATCATCGACTCCATCATCTGGGTCGCGACGATCACCGCCTTGTTGTGGCGACGTGCGTGCAGAATGATCTTCTTCTGGATGCCGACCAGCTCGGCGTCGCCGATTTCCACACCGAGGTCACCACGGGCGACCATCACCACGTCGCTGGCCTTGATCAGACCGTCGAGGGTTTCGTCGTTGGCTACCGCTTCGGCACGCTCGATCTTGGCGACCAGCCAGGCCTTGCCGCCGGCTTCGTCACGCAGCTGGCGGGCGTATTCCATGTCCGCCGCATCACGGGGGAAGGAAACGGCCAGGTAGTCCAGGTCCATTTCGGCAGCGAGCTTGATGTCGGCCTTGTCTTTCTCGGTTAGGGCCGGGGCGGTCAGGCCGCCACCGCGACGGTTGATGCCCTTGTGGTCGGACAGCGGGCCGCCGATCAGCACGACGCATTCGAGGGTGTCGGGGGTGGTGCTTTCCACGCGCATGACCACGCGACCATCGTCGAGCAGCAGTTCGTCGCCCACGCCGCAATCCTTGACCAGATCCGGGTAGTCGATGCCGACAACCTGCTGGTTGCCTTCGGTCAGCGGATGGCTGGTGGAGAAGGTGAAGCGGTCACCGACCTGCAGTTCGATACGCTTGTTGGCGAACTTGGCGATACGGATCTTCGGGCCTTGCAGGTCGCCCAGCAGAGCCACGTGGCGGCCATGCTTGGCGGCGATGTCGCGTACCAGCTGGGCGCGTGCCTTGTGCTCTTCCGGGGTGCCGTGGGAGAAGTTCAGGCGGGCAACATCCAGCCCGGCCAGGATCAACTTTTCCAGCATCTGCGGCGAGTTGCTGGCTGGGCCGAGGGTGGCGACGATTTTGGTGCGGCGAACGGTCATGCGCGGACTCCTAGATTGAAGCAGACCGCGAGGCTACTACGCCGCCGCGCTGTAGTCATTGTTCCGCTGCACTACTTTTCCACCGGTAACTTGACCACCAGCAGGTCGCAGTCCACCGACTCGAGCAGGCGCTCGGCGGTGTGGCCGATAAGGATGGTGTCCAGTCGGCCGCGGGCGATGGCGCCCATCACCAGCAGGTCGATTTCGTGCTGGCGCACGAAGCGCGGCAGCATGTTCTCCGGCGCACCTTCGAGCAGGTGAGCGGTGTCCGGCTCGATCCCGTGCTGACGAATCAGGTCGTCGAAGGCCTGGTGATGCTGCTGCGCATCATCGTTGACGTATTGCTGATAGGTGGCCAGCAGCTCTGCATTGTTGAGCAGGGTGCGCGGCAGCGGCGCGTGGCAATGCACGAGATCGGCATGCATGCCCAGGGCAGTGGCCAGCGCCTGGCTGGTGGCGATCAGGTGGTGATCCAGGGCGGCAGGTTTGTCGTCCTTGTGCAGCGGGTCGACGGCGGTGCACAGGTTGTTGCCGCGCCACTGCGCGTGGTGCACCAACCACAGCGGGAAAGGGCAGTGGCGCATCAGTTGCCAGCAGCTGTCGGTGAGCAGCAGGCGGCGCAGCAGGTTGTTGTGGGCGGCGGACTTGAGCACCAGATCCGGTTGCAGCTGTTCGGCCACCTCCAGCACCGTTTCATGCAGGCGCTTGCCCCAGCGAACGTCCTGCTGCACAGCCAGCCCTTCGCCTTGCAGCGGCGCCAGCATCTCCTGCAGCCAGCTGCTGCGTTGCTCGAGCAGGGCGTCCCTGGCTCTGTTCTGCAGGCTCTGTTCCAGGGCGCTGCCATCCAGCGCGGCGCTATACTCGACCAGCAGTACGTGCAGGCTCGCCTGGCTGCGCCGGGCCAGCCAGGCGGCACGCTCCAGAGCCGGGTGGCTGGGTTGGCTGGGGTCGATCACGACCAGTAACGTTTCGAGTTTCATGGGGGCGACCTCGCGAAGTGGTTGTCTGGCATTGCAGCCCATCCTCGGTGGGCATGCGTTGACCTGAATCAGCCTAGAAGACCGCTACCAATCGTTCGTCGTCCAAGCCAATGCAGCATGTTGCGACTGTTCAGTTTTCGCGGGCCGCGCCGATACGCTGCTCATTGGAGGAGAAACCCATGCGTATTCTGTTGCTGCTGTGCTGTGTGCTGGTCGTTGGCGGGTGCACCCGCATGTCGCTCGATCATCATCTGAACAAGGCCTATCAGGCCTATGACCGGGGCGATTGCGAAGACGCCCTGCTGTATCTGTCCCAGGCCGAGCGCTCGAGTCGCTCGCGCAGCTATATACAGCCGGAGATTTCCCTGCTGCGCGGCCAATGCCTGGAGCGGCAGAATCTGTACCTCGATGCGGCGCAGACCTACCAGTTCATCATCGGCCGTTACCCCACCAGCGAATACGCGTTCCGTGCCCGCGCGCGGCTGGAAACCCTGCGCCAGCTCGGCCATCAGGGAGTCTCGGAGCCCGCCAAGGTATCGCCTGCCGGCACGCTTTGACGGCGCGGGACTGCTTGCCTGGAGAAGGCCGTGACGCGTGCTCTGGTTGGTTTGCTGTTGTTGCCCTGCCTGGCCTTCGGGCAGGTGTATCGCTGGGTTGATGAAAACGGTCAGGTGCATTTCGGTCAGCAGCCCCAGGGCGGCAATGCTCAAACTGTTGAGGTAAAGCCCCAGGTAATCGAGCGCGACGCCGCCACCCAGGAGCGCCAGGGACGTGCCGAGCGCTACTTCCAGGCGCGACGCGACGAACAGGCCCAGGCCGCTCAAGCCCGCCGTGAGCAGCAGGCGCAGCTCGTCAAGGAGTGCGCCCAGTTGCGTGCGCAATTGGCCTCGATGCCCGAGGGGCGGCGTTACTTTCATCAAGACGCCAATGGCGAGCGCCACTATTACAGTGATCAGCAGCTGGACGCCGCGCGCCGCCAGCTTCGCGACCAGTTGTCAGGCCGCTGTCACTGAGCACTGGTCAGTGAGTTGGACAGGCGGCATACTCGCCTCACACTCATAGCGCTCTGCCATCATGAACGCCAACCGCCATATCGAACGGCACCAGCTGCCTTACTACCTGAAGGTCTTCAATGCCTTTACCGACAAACCGGTCGGTTATCTGGGCAATGTATCGGCGGACGGCCTGATGCTGATCAGCCAACTGCCGGTGCTGGTGGGCGGCTGCTTCGATCTGCGCCTGAAGATTCCGGGTTGCGACGGCTTTCGCCATATCGACTTCACCGCCACCTGCCTGTGGTGCCAGGAAGACGTGACTCCGGGCAGCTTCGATTCTGGCTTCACGCTGCAGTCGCCGCCCCAGGATTACCTGGAGATGGTCGACGCCCTTCGCTACTACTTCAGCTTCCATCCGCTCGCCGCGCCGGTGTGAAACTACGCCGGGGTTAGTCTGCGCTGTTTACGTCGTTCCGCACCTTTTGTCCCTGTTTATGTAAGCCATTGCTTACAAGTGCTGTAAGCCTGGGTGGCACTTTCGCGCTGGGAAGCCGGCGTTGAGCAATACATATTTATCAAGTTATTGAAAAATAAAGCATTTATATATTGTTTTTATGGGCGGCCTGGCTGCCTGCAGCGGCTGGCAGGGCGTTGTGATAAATCTTGGTGCCGTTAATATCTGAACCGTGCTTAGGGACAAGCGCAGGTCGTTAGGGACAACGATCAGGACATCGCGGGACGCGATTCATCAGGATGATGAGTTGGGAGTTTCAGGGAATAGGGACAAAAGAGTGGGCGGGTAAAACCGCCCCTTTTTTTTGCCTGCAGAAAAGTGCTCAAGCCGCATTGCTTATACGCGATTCTGAATAGCCGCCAGACGTCACCATTCTATTGCGAGCGCGGCGGCAGGCGATTTTTCAAGCGACCATAAAAAATGCCGCACCCGGTTGGGTAGCGGCATTTTTGTTGGCGGCCTGTGCCGCCTCGCTCAGCGCTCGAGGTGCTGCAGCTTGTCTTTCACGCCATCCCATTCTTCGGCATCGGGCAGGGCTTCTTTGCGCTCGGTGATATTCGGCCAGACTTCCGCCAGCTCGGCGTTGAGCTCGATGTATTCCTGCATGCCATCGGGAATCTCGTCTTCGGAGAAGATGGCCTGCGCCGGGCACTCGGGCTCGCAGAGCGCGCAGTCGATGCATTCATCCGGGTGAATCACCAGGAAGTTCGGGCCCTCGTAGAAGCAGTCCACCGGACAGACTTCCACGCAGTCGGTGTACTTGCACTTGATGCAGTTGTCGGTGACGACGAAGGTCATTTCTAGTTTTCTCCTCGGGCTACGGCAGCGAGCGGCTTCTCAATAGGCCGCTCTCAGGCTCTGGAATGGGCTGGCAGGCCAGGCTAAAAGCCGCAGCGCTCCCGGAGCGCGCGGGATTCTATCAGCTAGTTGGCTTCGGCGTTAGACCCGCGCCTTCCATGCATATAACAGTTCGAGAGCCTGTCGCGGGCTCAGGTCATTCGGATCGACCAGCTGCAGCTCCTCCAGCACTGGGTGCGGCAGGCTGGCGAACATATCGCTCTGCATCGGCGCAGCTGGTTGTCCCGGGGTTTGCTGCGGCAGGTCGTGGGGCAGGCTGGTGGTTTCCAGGCGCGCCAGATGCTCGCGGGCACGCAGGATCACCGGCGCCGGCACGCCTGCCAGTTGCGCCACGGCCAGACCATAGCTCTGGCTGGCCGGGCCGGGAAGAACGTGGTGCAGGAAGACGATGCGCTCGTTGTGCTCGGTGGCGTTGAGGTGCACGTTGGCCACCGCCGGCTGGCTTTCCGGCAGCACTGTGAGTTCGAAATAATGGGTGGCGAACAGCGTGTAGGCGCGCAGGTTGGCCAGTTGCTCGGCGGCGGCCCAGGCCAGCGACAGGCCGTCGAAGGTGCTGGTACCGCGGCCCACTTCGTCCATCAGCACCAGGCTGCGGTCGCTGGCGTTATGCAGGATGTTGGCGGTTTCGCTCATCTCCACCATGAAGGTCGAGCGGCCGCCGGCCAGGTCGTCGCTGGAGCCGATGCGGGTGAAGATGCGGTCGACCATCGACAGCTCGCAGCGCGCCGCCGGCACGAAGCTGCCGATATGGGCGAGCAGCACGATCAGCGCGGTCTGACGCATGTAGGTCGACTTACCGCCCATGTTCGGGCCGGTGATGATCAGCATCCGCGTGGCGTCGTCGAGCTTCAGGTCGTTGGCGACGAACGGTGTGGTCAGCACCTGCTCGACCACCGGGTGGCGGCCTTGCTCGATCAGCATGCATGGCTCCTCGACGAAGCGCGGGCGATTGAGATCCAGGTTCAGGGCGCGCTCGGCCAGGTTGCTCAGCACGTCCAGTTCGGCCAGCGCGGCAGCGCTGTCCTGCAGTGGGCCGAGGTGGCCGATCAGGCGCTCCAGCAGTTCTTCGTAGAGCTGCTTCTCACGGGCCAGCGCGCGGCTCTTGGCCGACAGCGCCTTGTCTTCGAACTCCTTGAGCTCGGGAGTGATGAAGCGCTCGGCGCCCTTGAGGGTCTGGCGACGGATGTAGTCGGCCGGTGCCGACTCGGCCTGCTTGCTTGGCAGCTCGATGAAGTAACCATGCACGCGGTTGTAGCCGACCTTGAGGTTGGCCAGGCCGGTACGGGCCTTCTCGCGGGTTTCCAGATCCATCAGGTACTGGCCGGCGTTCTCGCTGAGCGACTGCAGCTCGTCGAGTTCGGCGTCGTAACCGGTCTTCAGCACGCCGCCATCGCGAATCACCGCCGGCGGGTTGTCGATGATCGCCGTCGCGAGCAGCTCGGCCAGTTCCGGGTAGGTGCTGATGGTGCCGGCCAGCGCGGTCAGGTGGGCGCAGTCGAGCTGAGCCATGGCCTGTTGCAGCTCGGGCAGGGCGCCAAGGGCATCGCGCAGGCGCGCCAGATCACGTGGGCGCGCGTTGCGCAGGCCGATACGGGCGAGGATGCGCTCCAGGTCGCCGATTTCCTTGAGCTGCGGTTGCAGGGTTTCGAAACGGTAGCGATCCAGCAGGCAGGCAATCGACTCCTGGCGGGCTTCGAGCACCGCACGGTCGCGCAGCGGACGGTTCAGCCAGCGGCCGAGCAGGCGGCTGCCCATGGCGGTCTGGCAACGGTCGACCACCGACTGCAGGGTGTTGTCGCGCCCGCCGGCGAGGTTGACGTCCAGCTCCAGGTTGCGGCGGCTGGCGCCATCGAGGATCACCGTGTCGTCGATGCGTTCATGACGCAGGCTGCGCAGGTGGGGCAGGGCGGTGCGCTGGGTTTCCTTGGCGTAGGCCAGCAGGCAGCCGGCTGCACCGATGGCCAGGGTCAGGGTTTCGCAGCCGAAGCCTTTGAGGTCCTGGGTGCCGAACTGCTGGCACAGGCTCTTCTGGGCGGTATCGCGCTCGAAATCCCAAGGTGCACGGCGCCGCGAGCCGCGGCGTTTCTCGGCCGGCAGGCCCTGGGGCCAGTCATCGGGGATCAGCAGTTCGGCAGGGTTGAGACGCTCGAGCTCGGCCAGCAGGTTTTCCCAGCCTTTTATCTCCAGCACGCTGAAGCGGCCGCTGGTGATATCCAGCACGGCAAGGCCGAACAGACGCTCGTCACCCAGCACGGCGGCCAGCAGGTTGTCGCGGTGTTCGTCGAGCAGCGCTTCGTCGCTGATGGTGCCGGGAGTGATGATGCGCACCACCTGGCGTTCCACCGGGCCCTTGCTGGTGGCCGGATCGCCGATCTGCTCGCAGATGACCACCGACTCGCCGAGCTTGACCAGCTTGGCCAGGTAGCCCTCGACCGAGTGGAACGGAATACCGCACATCGGGATCGACTGGCCCGCCGACTGCCCGCGGGCGGTCAGGGTGATGTCCAGCAATTTGGCAGCCTTCTTGGCGTCTTCGTAGAAGATCTCGTAGAAGTCACCCATGCGATAGAACATCAGCTGGTCCGGGTGCTGATTCTTCAGTCTCCAGTACTGTTGCATCATCGGGGTGTGGCTGGAGAGGTCGCTTTGGCTCATCGTGTCGAGTGTCCGGCTGAATCGCAAAAGCGCGTAGTGTACGGTATCGACACCCCACGCTTTAACCCCGGAGCGCAGATGAATATCGACGATCAGCCCATCACCGGGCTCGCCGCCCGTCTCGGCCAAGCCCTGCTGGAAAAAGGTGCTCAGGTCACCACCGCCGAGTCCTGCACTGGCGGCGGAATCGCCGAAGCCATTACCCGTGTGGCGGGCAGCTCGGCCTGGTTCGAGGCGGGCTTCGTCACCTATTCCAATACCCAGAAAACCCGCCAGCTGGGCGTGCCCGAAGCTCACTTCGGCACGGTAGGCGCGGTCAGTCGCGAGGTGGTCGAGGCCATGGTGCACGGCGCCCAGGCCCAGAGTGGCGCCCGCTATGCCACGGCGGTCAGCGGCGTGGCCGGGCCGGGCGGCGG
The DNA here is from genome assembly GCF_000213805.1 of Pseudomonas fulva 12-X. NCBI lineage: Bacteria > Pseudomonadati > Pseudomonadota > Gammaproteobacteria > Pseudomonadales > Pseudomonadaceae > Pseudomonas > Pseudomonas fulva. The sequence continues at coordinate 1,451,641 of NC_015556.1, forward strand.
TAGCCAGGAGAAGCCGGTCGGCACCGTGTGGATCGCCTGGGGCGATGCCGAAACGCTGTTCAGTCGGCGCTTCCAGTTCTCCGGCGACCGCGACGCGGTACGCCGGCAAACCGTGGAAGCCGCGTTGCAGGGCCTGTTGCGACTACTGGTCGAAGAAAATCCTGCTGCGGGGTAGGCGAGTGCCGAACCCTGTGGAATAATACTGTCTACTTATACAGTTATTGGCCGTCAGGCCCTTCTGATCACGTGAGGAATACAATGGACGAGAACAAGAAGCGCGCGTTGGCGGCTGCCTTGGGCCAGATCGAGAAACAGTTCGGCAAGGGCGCGGTCATGCGCATGGGCGATCATGACCGTCAGGCCATTCCGGCCATCTCCACCGGCTCCCTGGGCCTGGATATCGCGCTTGGCATTGGCGGCTTGCCGAAGGGCCGGATCGTGGAAATCTACGGCCCGGAATCCTCGGGTAAGACCACGCTGACCCTGCAGGTCATCGCCGAAGCCCAGAAGGCCGGCGCCACCTGCGCCTTCGTTGACGCCGAGCACGCGCTGGATCCGGACTACGCCGGCAAGCTGGGCGTCAACGTCGACGACCTGCTGGTCTCGCAGCCGGATACCGGTGAGCAGGCCCTGGAAATCACCGACATGCTGGTGCGCTCCAACGCCATCGACGTGATCATCGTCGACTCCGTGGCTGCTCTGGTGCCGAAAGCGGAAATCGAAGGTGAAATGGGCGACATGCACGTCGGCCTGCAGGCTCGCCTGATGAGCCAGGCGCTGCGCAAAATCACCGGCAACATCAAGAACGCCAACTGCTTGGTGATCTTCATCAACCAGATTCGCATGAAGATCGGCGTGATGTTCGGTAGCCCGGAAACCACCACTGGTGGTAACGCCCTGAAGTTCTACGCCTCGGTTCGCCTCGACATCCGCCGCACTGGCGCGGTGAAAGAGGGCGACGAAGTGGTCGGCAGCGAAACCCGCGTCAAGGTCGTCAAGAACAAGGTATCTCCGCCGTTCCGTCAGGCCGAGTTCCAGATTCTCTACGGCAAGGGCATCTACCGTAACGGCGAGATCATCGACCTCGGCGTGCAGCAGGGCCTGGTCGAGAAATCCGGTGCCTGGTACAGCTACAAGGGCAACAAGATCGGTCAGGGCAAGGCCAACGCCGCCAAGTTCCTGGAAGACAATCAGGAAGTGGCCCGTGAGATCGAAGGTCAGATCCGCGACAAGCTGCTGGTGGTTTCCGGCCCTGCCAAGGCCAACGCGCCGGCCAGTGACCTGGTGGATACCGAAGCGGACTTCTGATGCCCGCTGTTCTGGATAACGTTGCTGCGGTACGGCATGCCGCCATGGATCTGTTGGCACGCCGTGAACATGGCCGCGTCGAGCTGGCGCGCAAGCTGCGCCAGCGCGGGGCCGGCGACGAGCATATCGAAGCAGCCCTTGATCGACTGAGCGAAGAAGGGCTGCTGTCCGAGGCGCGTTATCTGGAGAGTTTCATCAGTTACCGGGCGCGCTCGGGGTTCGGCCCGCAGCGCATCCGCGATGACCTTTCCCAACGCGGTCTGGCGAGAGCGGATATCGACCAAGCGCTGCGCGACAGCGGTATCGATTGGCGCGAAGGTTTGCGGGAAACCTGGCAACGCAAGTTTGCCGGTCAATTGCCTGGCGATGCGCGCGAACGGGCCAAGCAGATGCGTTTTCTGGTCTATCGCGGCTACCCGATGGATCTGGTCGGTCAGCTGCTGCGCGGCAGTTTCGACGACTGATCGTCAGTCGGTCATCCAGAGGTTGATCCGTCCGGTTCGCCATCCTGACGCCCAGGCGTCCCTTACCATCCCGATATATTCAGCCCAGCCAGTGTTCCGGCTGGTTGATCACGTCGAGCAATTCGCGCAGCCGTCCGGCATTGCGCCCACTGAAAGCGAACAGCAGCCTTGGCAATTTGCACAGCTCGGGGCCGTCGACGAGTTCGTCGCCGCTTTGCTGTTGCTGGATGTCGCCCTGCTTGCACAGATCGCTGAACTGCAGGTTCAGGTGCGCCAGTGCCGCGTCGCTCAGGGCATGGCGCATGCGCACCACGAACTGATCCTTCAGCCAGCGGCTGGAGTGGTAGTTGGCGTAGAAGCGGTCGATCTCCTGGGCGGCCGACTCGGCGTCGTGTACCAGACGCATCAGGTTCATATCGCTGGAGAGGATGTAGCCGTTGCTGTCCAGATTCTGCCGGATGTAGTCGAGCAGGCCCTGCCAGAACGTGCCATCCGGCTCATCGAGCAGGATCACCGGCACCAGCGGGCTCTTGCCGGTCTGGATCAGGGTGATGACCTCCAGCGCTTCATCCAGTGTGCCGAAGCCGCCGGGGCAGAGCACCAGGGCGTCGGCCTCCTTGACGAAGAACAGCTTGCGCAGAAAGAAGAAATGAAAGGACAGCAGGTTGCCGCTGTCTTTCATGACCGCATTGGCTGATTGCTCGAAGGGCAGGGTTATGTTGAAACCCAGGCTGTTGTCGCGGCCGGCGCCTTCGTGGGCGGCGGCCATGATGCCGCCACCGGCGCCGGTGATCACCATCAGGTCGTGGCGGGCCAGGGTCTTGCCCAGTTCCCGCGCCAGGGCGTAGACCGGATGGCCGGGCTGAGTACGCGCCGAGCCGAACACGGTGACCTTGCGGCGATGGCGCAGGCGGTCGAGCATGGCGAACGCGCGCTCAAGTTCGCGTAAGGTCTGCAGCATGATCTTGGCGTCCCAGCGGTTGCGGTCGGCCTGAGCCATGCGCGCCACGGTGGCGAGCATTTCCCGGTATAGCGCGGTGTTGGCGCTGCCGGCTGGCGTTATCCGCGCCGCCAGGGTATCCAGTTCGGCTGCCAGTGCATCGCCGCTTAGCGGCAGGTCGCCATTGCTGTGATCGTTCATTGCGCTACTCCTTATGCGTCAATGCCCGAGTTCTAGCACATTCCCGTGACTTACAGGCGGCAGTCGGCCTTGCCGAATTGCTCGGTGGTGATGGGGCGATTGCTCTGGATCTCGCTGAATTCGTAACGCAGCACCGCTCCGCTGGCCAGCAGCTTGCGAAAGCCGGGGTTGCTGCACACGCTGTTGGTCAGCTGTGCACGCACGGTATCGGGGTTGCTGCGCATCTGTGCACCATGGGCAGGGCGTACGCTGAGGTGGTTGATCAGCTGGTTACCTTCGACGGTGTAGCCGCGGTCGAGGATGTCCTCGTTGATGGCGCGCGGCGTGCCGACGCTGCTTTCCTTGGCCACTTTTTCCAGGGTTTTGGTCAACTGGTAATCGTTGAGCGAGGCGGCGTGGGCCGCAGGCAGGAGCAGGCTGGCAAGAAGAACGGATAGGGCAATACGCTGCATGGGGCAGACTCCTGAAGGCAGTGAGCGGTAATAGACCGGGCTCTTCTGGTTATGTTCGTTCTGGCGAACCAGGCCGGCAACCGATGCCCGATGTTACCAAGCTTGTCGTCGCCGCGGCGTGGTATTGAGCGGTGTGGCGCAGCTAGACTACGCGCCCTTTTTGCCAGGCGATGCGCCCCATCATGTGTTCTCCTGCTTTGCACCGCGTGATCTTCACCACACCGAGCGTGCGTCCATGAGCCACGCGGTTCACGCATTGCGCGCCGCGCGTCTGGCGCGCAGCGTCAAACCCTTTCTGGCCCGTGGCTCGCGGGCGTCGCGCTGCGAGCAGTGCCGTCTGGCCAGCACTCACTGCCTGTGTGCGTGGAAGCCGCAGGTTTCTGCCCGCGCGGGCGTGTGCCTGGTGATGCACGATGTCGAGGCGCTGAAACCCAGCAATACCGGCTGGCTGATCGCCGATGTGGTGGCCGATACCTCGGCGTTTGGCTGGTCGCGCACCGAAGTCGATCCGGCGCTGCCGGCGCTGCTCGATGACGAGCAATGGCAGCCTTATCTGGTGTTTCCCGGCGAATATGCCGAGCCTGAACGGGTGGTGACCTCTGTGGAGGCTACAGCAGGCAAGCGCCCGCTGTTCGTGCTGCTCGACGCCACCTGGACCCAGGCGCGCAAGATGTTTCGCAAGAGCCCGTACCTGGACAGCCTGCCGGTGCTCAGCCTGCAGCCGGAAACGCTGTCGCGCTACCGGCTACGGCGTTCCAAGCGTGATGATCACCTGTGCACCGCCGAGGTCGCGGCGATGTGCCTGGAACTGGCCGGTGATGAGCGCGCCGCCGATGCCCTGAACGCTTATCTCGACGTGTTCAGTGCGCATTACCTGGCCTCCAAGGCGCCGCGCGCGGTGGATCTCGACGATGCGCTGCACCAACGTCTCAAGCCGTTTCTCTGAGCGCGGCCGGCTTGGGCCACAGCTGGGCGAGCAGCATGCCGGCGAACATCAGCGCACAGCCGACATAGCCCCGTGAAGACAACGCCTCGCCGAGCAGCAGTGCGCCGGCGATGGCAGCAAACACGGCTTCCAGCGACAGGATGATTGCCGCGTGGGAAGCGATGGCATGCTTCTGGGCGATGACCTGCAAGGTGAAGCCTACGCCCACGCCGAGGATGCCGCCGTAGGCGATGGCCGGCAGCGCGCGAACGATATCGGCGCCGGGCAGCGGTTCGAACAGCAGCGCCAGGGCGAGACTGATCAGAGCGCAAGTGATGAACTGCACCAGGGCCAGCACCAGGGCGTCATGGCGGGTGGCGAAAAAGCTCACCAGCAGCACATGGATACCCCATACGAAGGCGCCGGCCAGCTGCAGCAGGTCGCCGGAGGCGACGTGGAAACCGTCGCCGACGCTGAGCAGGAACATGCCGACCACCGCCAGCGATGCACCGAGCCAGATGCCCAGCCCGGTCTTGTGACCCAGCAACAGCCCCAGCAGCGGCACCACGATCACGTAGAGCCCGGTGATGAAACCCGAGTTGGTGACGCTGGTGAACAGCAGGCCGACCTGCTGCAGGTTGATGCCCAGGGCCAGCACCGCACCCATCAGGCTGCCGCCAAGCAGCACCGGACGACTGATGGGCGAGGCCGACTGGGCGCTACGGCGGCGCAGCAGCATGATCACCGGCAACAACACGATCACCGCCAGGGCGAAACGCAGGCCGCTATACAGAAAGGGGCCGACGGCATCCATGCCCAGGCGCTGGGCGACGAAGGACGAACCCCAGATCAGCGCGGTAAGCAGCATCAACAGATCGGCGCGCAGTGCGTGGTTGGGCATCGGGAGCTTCCTGCAAAAAAGGCGCAGACTTTGCCGCAAAGCGCTGCGCTTGACCACCCCGCCTGCGCTGGGCATGCTGGTGGGCGCCGTACGTAACGCTGTCAGGCAAATGGGGTCTGCAGCACGGTATGCCTATAAGAAGAACAGGATCTGCCATGGTCGCTTACGAAATCCTGATTGCTGATGATCATCCGCTGTTTCGCAGTGCGCTGCAGCAGGCCCTGACGATGGGCCTGGGTACTGGCGCGCGCCTGGTGGAGGTCGCCAGCATCGCCGAGCTGGAAGCCCGGCTGGCCGAGAAGACCGATTGGGATCTGGTTCTGCTCGACCTCAACATGCCCGGTGCCTACGGGTTCTCCGGGCTGGTGCTGCTACGCGGGCAATACCCGCAGATTCCGGTAGTGATGATCTCTGCCCAGGAAGAAGCAGCGGTAGTGGTGCGCGCCCGTGAGTTCGGCGCCAGCGGTTTCATTCCCAAGTCCAGTTCCCTCGAAGTGATCCAGCAGGCCGTGCGCCAAGTGCTGGAAGGCGAGGTGTGGTGGCCGCCGCAAAGCGAGGAGGCGGTCAGCCTGTCCAGCGAGGCCAAGGCCGCCAGCGCCGGGCTGGCCAGCCTGACGCCCCAGCAATTCCGTGTGCTGACCATGGTCTGCGAAGGGTTGCTGAACAAGCAGATCGCCTACGAGCTGAGCGTTTCCGAGGCGACGGTCAAGGCTCACGTGACGGCGATTTTCCGCAAGCTCGGCGTACGCACCCGCACCCAGGCGGCGTTGCTACTGCAGCAGCTGGAGAGCGTGCCGGCTGCCTGATGCTGGCGCATTTCACGAGATTTTCACGGTGCGCTCGCGTACCCTGCGCGCCTTTCCCGTCATAGTCCGATGCCCATGTCACCGTTCAAAGGTCAAACCGGTTTAAAGCGCGTCCTCAACGCCGCAGGCTATTCCCTCGATGGCCTGCGCGCCGCGTTCACTGGCGAGGCGGCGTTCCGCCAGTTGGTGCTGCTCAACGCGGTGCTGATTCCCGTCGCGCTGCTGCTCGATGTCAGCCGGGTTGAACGCGCGCTGATGGTCGCCGTGTGCCTCTTGGCGTTGATCGTCGAGCTGCTCAACTCAGCGGTCGAGGCGGCCATCGACCGCATCTCGCTGGACCTGCATCCGCTGTCCAAAACCGCCAAGGACATGGGCAGCGCCGCCCAGCTGGTGGCCCTGACGCTGATCGCCAGCGTGTGGGCGCTTATCCTGCTTGGCTAGCAGCGGCTAGCGCACCTCGGGTAGGACGATTTCGTCGCTGCGGCGAATGCCGGCGGTCAGCGCCCGGCACATGTCGAGAAATTCGCGCATGGCGGCAGTCTGGTATTTCTGCCGGTGCCAGATGAAATAGAACTGCCGGCGTAGATCCAGATCCGGCGTTTCCACGGGCACTAGGCTGCCGCGGCGAAAGGCATCGCGCAGCGCCAGCCGGGAAATGCAGCTGATCCCCAAACCGGATTCCACGGCGCGCTTGATCGCCTCGGTGTGTTCCAGCTCGAGGCGCACGTTGAGCGCTGCGGAGTGGTGGCGCATGGCCTGGTCGAAGGTCAGGCGCGTACCGGAACCCTGTTCACGCAGAATCCAGTCTTCGCCGCTCAATTCGCGAATACCCACCTGGCCGCGTTGCGCCAAAGGATGTTGCGGCGCGCAGAACACCACCAGTTCGTCCTCGACCCAGCTCTGCACCTCGATGTCCGGATGGCTGCAGTCGCCTTCGATCAGACCCAGATCAATTTCGTAGTGGGCCACCTGTTGCACGATATGCGCGGTGTTCTGCACGTGCAGTTTCACCTGGCTTTCCGGGTGCACCTTCATGAAACCGCCGATCAGCAGGGTGGCCAGGTAATTGCCGATGGTCAGGGTGGCGCCCACTGCCAGTGAACCGAAGCCGGATTTGCCGTTCAGAAGGTCTTCGATTTCCTTCGCCTGGTCGAGCAGGGCGACGGCCTGGGGCAATAACTGGCGACCTAGTGCATTGAGGCTCAGGCGTTTGCCGGCGCGGTCGAACAGCTGGCAGCTCGATTGCCGCTCCAGTTCGGTGATCGAGGTACTGGCGGCCGATTGCGACAGGGCGAGCTGCGAAGCAGCCCGGGAGACGCTCTCCTGTTGAGCGACGGCGACGAAGACCTGGAGCTGACGAAGTGTAAATCGCATATCTATATAACCGATAACCCATATCTTGATAATTCATTTAACAGATATTCTGGGCGCGATTAGAATGCCGCGCAATTGCGCTTTAACATCAGCGCCCCGACTTTTCAGGAGCCCCCGTACATGAGCAACATGAACCACGAACGCGTTCTGAGTGTTCACCACTGGAATGACACGCTGTTCAGCTTCAAGTGCACCCGCGACCCGGGCCTGCGCTTCGAGAATGGCCAGTTCGTGATGATCGGCCTGCAGCAGGAAAATGGCCGTCCGCTCATGCGTGCTTATTCCATCGCCAGCCCGAACTGGGAAGAGCATCTGGAGTTCTTCAGCATCAAGGTGCCCGATGGCCCGCTGACCTCCCAACTGCAACACCTCAAGGAAGGTGACGAAGTCATCATCAGCAAGAAGCCCACCGGCACCCTGGTGCTCGATGACCTCAACCCGGGCAAGCACCTGTACCTGCTCAGCACCGGCACGGGGCTGGCGCCGTTCATGAGCGTGATTCAGGACCCGGAAACCTACGAGCGTTTCGAGAAGGTGATCCTGGTTCATGGCGTGCGCTACGTGAATGAAGTGGCTTACCGCGAATTCATCACCGAGCACCTGCCGCAGAACGAATTCTTCGGCGAGGCGCTGAAGGAAAAGCTGATCTATTACCCCACCGTGACCCGCGAGCCGTTCGAGAATCAGGGCCGCCTGACCGACCTGATGCGCAGCGGCAAACTGTTCGCCGATATCGGCCTGCCGCCGATCAACCCGCAGGACGACCGTGCAATGATCTGCGGCAGCCCGAGCATGCTCGATGAAACCAGCGAAGTGCTCGACAGCTTCGGCCTGAAGATTTCGCCGCGTATGCGCGAGCCGGGTGACTATCTGATCGAGCGCGCCTTCGTCGAGAAGTGATCTGTTGAGCAGCTGCGCGTCGGCCCTGCTGCGTTGAAAACTGACTCAAAATGCTCATGTACAAAAGTGCACTCCGCTTTTTCGCCAGTTTTCGCGGGGGCGCCTAGCCCTTGCATGGCTCTAGCTCGCAAGCTCCCTGAGTCAGTAAAAAACCGGAGCGTCTTTAGGCGCTCCGGTTTTTTTGTGCCCAGATCACAGGCACAAAAAACGGGAGTCAAGGCTCCCGTTTTCTAGCAACTGCTTCCAATCACTCTTCCATCTGCGACTGCAGGTAATTCTGCAGACCAACTGCCTTGATCAGGCTCAGCTGGGTTTCCAGCCAGTCGATGTGCTCTTCCTCGGACTCGAGGATGTCTTCGAGCAGTTCACGGCTGGCGTAGTCGCCGACGCTCTCGCAGTAGGCGATGGCTTCTTTCAGGTCGATGTGCGCCTTGTGCTCGATCTTCAGGTCGCACTCGAGCATTTCCTGGGTGTTCTCGCCGATCAGGATCTTGCCCAGGTCCTGCAGGTTGGGCAGGCCTTCGAGGAACAGGATGCGCTTGATGAGCTTGTCGGCGTGCTTCATCTCGTCGATCGATTCGTGGTACTCGTGCTTGCCCAGTTTGGTCAGGCCCCAGTCTTCGTACATGCGGGCGTGCAGGAAGTACTGGTTGATCGCGACCAGCTCGTTGCCGAGGATCTTGTTCAAATGCTGGATGACTTTCTTGTCGCCTTTCATGTGCATGCCTACCGAAATTGAGTAACCGATGGCGAATTCTGGGCTTGCACAATACGGCTGTCAAACGTAAGTTATTGAAATATAAGTGAAAATAAATATAAATGAGAGTGTTTAAGTTGTGCGTCTTGGCGCTAACTTATTGAATTTCAGGCATAAAAAAACCGGATGCGAGATCCGGTTCTTCAAAACAGGGCGATTCAAGCCGCAACAAAATTTCCCGAATAGGCCATCACGCCCTGACTTTGCTGCACTTCGCTCAGCGTGTCGCGCACCACCTGCTTGGCCAGGCACGCACATTTGCCGCACTGACTGGCAACGCCCAGCGTTTCACGGACTTCACGGTAGCTGCAGCAACCTTCGTAGATTGCTTCGCGGATCTGACCGTCGGTGACACCTTCGCAGAGGCAGACGTACATAGGCTTGGGCCCGTCGCTTGGCTGTGGCTGATGGCGAAGGATACTAATGTTAATGAGAATGCGTGTCAAAGATAAACCGACTCTTGATTGGCACACTTTGGATAAGCGGTCGTACGCGACGCCTCGCAGGTAGTTTTACTCGGCCGGCGGGCCGATCTGCAGCCAATAAAAAACCGGCCTGAGCCGGTTTTTTATTGGGGGCGGGCAGGGCTCACCCAATCTGCGTGCAGAGCCCTTCTTCAAGCCCGAGCATGATGTTCAGGTTCTGCACGGCAGCGCCCGAGGCACCTTTGCCCAGGTTGTCGAGTTTGGCCACCAGCAGCGCCTGCTGACCGCTGCTCGCACCGAATACCTGCAGTTCGGCGCGGTTGCTACCGTTCAGGCCGTGGGGTGTGATGAACGGTGTGGTATCCGCGGCGATCTCGTTGTAGGGCTGCACCTGCACGAACTGCTCGCCCTGATAGTAGGCGGCCAGCGCTTTGTGCAGCTCGGCGCCGTTGCTGCCCTGCAGCGGGATCATCACCAGCATGCCTTGGTCGTAGCTGCCGACCGCCGGCTGGAAGATCGGGCGCGCCTTGAGGCCGCTCCAGTGCTGGATCTCCGGAATGTGCTTGTGATCGAAGCCCAGGCCGTAGGCGGCGTAGACCGGCGCGCCTTCCTGCTCGTAGCGCTCGACCATCTTGGTGCCGCCGCCGGTGTAGCCGGATACGGCGTTGATGCACAGCTCGCGATCCGCAGTCAGCAGCCCGGCATCGATCAGCGGGCGCAGCAACAGGATGGCGCCGGTGGCGTAGCAACCCGGGTTGCTGACGGCGCGGGCGTTGGCGATCGCTTCACGTTGACCCTTGGCCAGTTCGGCCATGCCGAATACCCAGTCGCTGGCGGTACGGTGGGCGGAGCTGGCGTCCAGCACGCGGCAGCCGACTTCGCGGGCCTGGGCGGCGGTTTCTTTCGCAGCGTCGTCAGGCAGGCACAGTACGGTGACGTCGACCGAACGCATCAGCGCGAGCTTGGCGTCCACGTCGCGGCGTTTGTCGTGATCGATGGTGACCACTTCGATCTGTGGGTGGTTGGCCAGGCGCTGGCGAATCTGCAGGCCCGTGGTGCCGGCCTGACCATCGATGAAGATCTGATATTGTTTCATGGCGTTCACTCGTCGAAGTCTTCCCAGCCGCCCATTTCCTTCCAGCGATTGACGATGCCGCAGAACAGCTCGGCGGTCTTCTCGGTGTCATAGCGGGCGGAGTGGGCTTCACGGCCATCGAACTCGATGCCGGCGGCTTGGCAGGCCTTGGCCAGGACGGTCTGGCCGTAGGCGAGGCCGGCGAGGCTGGCGGTATCGAAGCTGGAGAAGGGGTGGAAGGGGTTGCGCTTGAGGTCGCAACGGGCGACCGCAGCGTTCAGAAAACCCAGGTCGAAGCTGCTGTTGTGGCCGACCAGAATCGCGCGCTTGCAGCCGTTGGCCTTGAGGGACTTGCGCAGGCCACGGAAGATTTCCGTCAGCGCGTGCTCTTCGCTGACCGCCATGCGCAGCGGGTGGTCGAGCTTGATGCCGGTGAAATCCAGCGCCGCCTGTTCGATATTGGCGCCCTCGAACGGCTCGACCCGGAAGAAGTAGGTGTGGTCCGGGTACAGGAAGCCACCTTCGTCCATGCCGACGGTAGTGGCGGCGATTTCCAGCAGCGCATCGGTGGCGCTGTTGAAGCCGCCGGTCTCGACGTCCACGACCACCGGCAGGTAGCCACGAAAGCGCGCGGCCATCGGGTGGCGTGCACCGCTGCTGGTCGGCAGGTCCTGTTCGTCGTCGTACAGTTCTTCACTCATTGACCGGCCTCCAGCAGGCGCCAGCGCAGGGTTTCGCCGGCGCGCAGGGGAATCACCGTCTGCTCGCCGAACGGCAGGCTGGCCGGGGCAGCCCAGGCTTCACGCACCAGGGTGATAGTGTCGGTATTGCGCGGCAGGCCGTAGAAGTCCGGGCCGAAGTGGCTGGCGAAGCCTTCCAGCTTGTCCAGCGCACCACGCTCCTCGAACGCTTCGGCGTACAGCTCGATGGCGGCGTAGGCCGTGTAGCAACCGGCACAACCGCAGGCGTTTTCCTTGGCGTGCTTGGCGTGGGGCGCCGAGTCGGTGCCCAGGAAGAATTTCGGGCTGCCGCTGGTGGCCGCATCCAGCAGCGCCTGCTGGTGGGTGTTGCGCTTGAGGATCGGCAGGCAATAGAAGTGCGGGCGAATACCGCCCACCAGCATGTGGTTGCGGTTGTACAGCAGGTGCTGGGCGGTGATGGTCGCCCCGACGTTGGCCGGCGCTTCCTTGACGAACTGCGCGGCATCGGCGGTGGTGATGTGCTCGAACACCACCTTGAGCGTCGGGAAGCGCTCGACGACGCGGCACAGGTGCTCGTCGATGAAGGCTTTCTCGCGGTCGAAGACGTCGATTTCCGAGCGGGTCACCTCGCCATGCACCAGCAGCGGCAGGCCGGTTTCAGCCAGGGCCTCGAGGGCGCCGCTGATGTTATCCAGGCTGGTGACGCCGGAGTCGGAGTTGGTCGTCGCGCCCGCCGGGTACATCTTCGCCGCATACACGTAACCGCTGGCCTTGGCCGCGCGGATATCGTCGCCCGTGGTGCGGTCGGTGAGGTAAAGCACCATCAGCGGCTGGAACTGACTGCCGGCCGGGCGTGCGGCCAGAATGCGCTGGCGATACTCGCCTGCCTCGGCAGCGTTGCGCACCGGCGGCACCAGGTTGGGCATGATGATCGCGCGAGCGAAAGTGCGGGCGACATCGCCAACGGTATGCGGCAGTACGGCGCCATCGCGCAGGTGAATGTGCCAGTCGTCAGGACGCAGCAGGGTAATGCGGTCGGTCATTGAGGCTTCCAGGCGGGGCGAAACATGCCCGGAATGCTACCGGAAAAGGCCGCTTTGGGCACGCCGGAGATAGGTAGGGTCTGTTGCCGTTTCAACGCGAGCCGCGTTGCCGCGAAAAATCTCGCCAGGCTAGGCGGAGGACGCAGGGAATGGTTGTTCCCTTGCCAAGTCCTCCAACAACGCATGGCGAGATTTCTCGCGCAACCCGTAGGGCCGGGCCAGTTTTGTCGCGATGCTGCGTTTCTCGCCGGCTCATTTAGCTCGCTGAACTTCGCGGCTCGTGCCTTGCCTCGCGACAAAACGGGCTCCGGCGCGGCCGTGCGTGAAACGGCAGCAGACCCTAGCGCACTCAAGTTTTCCCGCCGGCCACCGATACCCAGACAGTACCTAGTGTTTTCCCGGAGCTCGCTGTGCGACAGCCTCTTTCCCTCATCATCGGCTTGCTCGTCAGCGCCGGCATGCACCTGCCGGCCAATGCGATCAGCTTCCAGACGCGCCTGGAAAAGGTCGAGTGGCAGGTGGCTGGCGACAAGTTCGAGTGCCGCCTGAGCCAGCCGATCACCGATTTCGGTGCCGGGGAATTCGTGCGTCGCGCTGGCGAGCAGGCCACCTTCCGCCTGCAGGTTCGCGAGCGCTGGCTGGGCAGCGGCTCGGCCACCTTGCTGGCCGCCGCGGCGCCGTGGCAGCCGGGGCGCGGCGACATCAACCTGGGCGCGGTCAGCGTGGTCAGTGGCGAGGTGCCGTTCAACAGCAGCCAGGAACAGGCCGGGCGTCTACTCACCGGTCTGCTGGAGGGTCGCAGCCCGCTGGTGCGCCACCGAACCTCTATGGGCGGAGAGAGCCTGGAAGTGCGGCTGTTGCCGGTGCGCTTTCGCAAGGCCTACGAGGATTACCTCAACTGCACGACCAAGCTGTTGCCGGTCAATTTCGACCAGGTGCGCCAGTCCAATATCGGGTTTCCCGGTGGCGGCACCGAGCTCGATGCCATGGCCAAGGCCAAGCTGGAGATCATCCTCGACTTCATGAAGGCCGACCCCACGGTCAACCGCATCGAGCTGGACGGGCACTCCGACAACAGCGGCAATCGCCTGACCAACCGCGACCTGTCGCGCCGTCGTGCCCTGGCGGTGATGGACTATCTCAAGGCCCAGGGCGTGCCAGAGGAGCGCATCATCATGCGTTTCCATGGTGAGCGTTATCCGCTGGTGCCCAACAACAGCCCTGCCAATCGCGACAAGAACCGCCGCGTGTCCGTGCGGCTGGACAAGGTGCCTGAAACGCCGGTGCAGCCGACCGAGCAGGCCACACCCGCCGCGCCGCCGGTACCGGCAACGCCAGCCTCGACCTCCTGAGTCTGTCGCTTCGACGCCATCGCCTGTCGCGCCCCTGTAAATCGGCGGCCATGGGCAGTAGAATCACGGGCTTTCGAACAACCCCGTGGAGTGGATGGCATGGCGGACGTCAAAAAGGTAGTTCTGGCCTATTCCGGTGGCCTGGACACCTCGGTGATCCTCAAGTGGCTGCAAGATACCTATAACTGTGAAGTGGTGACCTTCACCGCCGATCTCGGTCAGGGCGAAGAGGTCGAGCCGGCCCGCGCCAAGGCCCAGGCCATGGGCGTCAAGGAAATCTACATCGACGACCTGCGCGAAGAGTTCGTGCGTGATTTCGTCTACCCGATGTTCCGCGCCAACACCATCTACGAAGGCGAGTACCTGCTCGGTACCTCCATCGCCCGTCCGCTGATCGCCAAGCGCCTGATCGAAATCGCCAACGAGACCGGCGCCGATGCCATCTCCCACGGCGCCACCGGCAAGGGTAACGACCAGGTGCGTTTCGAACTCGGCGCCTACGCTCTCAAGCCAGGCGTGAAAGTCATCGCCCCGTGGCGCGAGTGGGATCTGCTGTCGCGCGAGAAGCTGATGGATTACGCCGAGAAGCACGCCATCCCGATCGAGCGTCACGGCAAGAAGAAGTCGCCGTACTCCATGGATGCCAACCTGCTGCACATCTCCTATGAAGGCGGCGTGCTGGAAGACACCTGGACCGAGCACGAAGAAGACATGTGGCGTTGGACCAAGTCGCCGGAAGCGGCCCCGGACACCCCGACCTACATCGAGCTGACCTACAAGGCCGGTGACATCGTTGCCATCGACGGCAAGGAGCTGAGCCCGGCCACCGTGCTGGCCGAACTCAACCGCATCGGCGGCGAGAACGGCATCGGCCGTCTGGACATCGTCGAGAACCGTTTCGTCGGCATGAAGTCCCGTGGCTGCTACGAAACCCCCGGCGGCACCATCATGCTCAAGGCGCACCGCGCCATCGAGTCGATCACCCTGGACCGCGAAGTCGCTCACCTCAAAGACGAGCTGATGCCCAAGTACGCCAGCCTGATCTACAACGGTTTCTGGTGGAGCCCGGAGCGTCTGATGCTGCAACAGATGATCGACGCCTCCCAGGCCAGCGTGAACGGTGTGGTGCGCCTGAAGCTGTACAAGGGCAACGTCATCGTTGTCGGCCGCAAGTCCGACGATTCGCTGTTCGACGCCAACATCGCCACCTTCGAAGAAGACGGCGGCGCCTACAACCAGGCCGATGCGGCGGGCTTCATCAAGCTCAACGCCCTGCGCCTGCGCATCGCTGCCGGCAAGGATCGCAAGCTGCTGTAAGCGCTGGCATCTCGCCAGCGCCGCCCCGCATTCGCCGGGGCGGCGCTGGCGATTCACCACTTTGTTTCCATCACCCGCACCTCTTTCACCGCTCTGGCTCTACGGCAGGCAGGGGCGATGGGCTGTGGGCGTAATGATTTGGGGCGGGGAGTGCACCCGCCAGGCGTGCTGGCGGGTGAGGGGGAGCGTCAGGCTTTGCGAGTCAGCGGTTGCTGGTCGAACGCAACGCCGGCCAGGCCGCTCTTCATCAGGGCGCGGATATTGCCGTGGTCGCTGCCTTCGGGCGTGGCCAGCACGCTGCGGTAGTGCTCGCCGAAGCACTGCAGCGCTTCCTGGTCGCTCAAGCCTTCGAGCAGGGCCAGGCCCAGGGTCTTGCACGAGCCTTCGTTCTGGCCGGCGGCGTTGCTCACCTCGCCGTTGCGAAAGGCGCTGGGCTGATAGTCGTAATGCTCGGCGATGAAGGCCAGGGTTTCGGCGAAGGCGAAATGCTCGGCGCTCAGGCGGGCGCGGAAGTCGTTCAGGTGGCTCATGCGGTTCCTTTCGGGTTCTTGGCGTTGAAGGCAGCCTGTTGCTCGGGGCTGGCTTCGGTCTGGTACTTGGCTTTCCACTCGGCGTAGGGCATGCCGTAGACCTCTTCGCGGGCCTGATCCGGGGTGACGGTGATTTCCAGATCGTCAGCCGCGGCCTTGTACCATTTGGACAGGCAGTTGCGGCAGAAACCGGCCAGGTTCATCAGGTCGATGTTCTGCACATCCGGGCGTTCGCGCAGGTGCTGTACCAGGCGGCGAAAGGCGGCAGCTTCCAGTTCGAGGCGTTGTTGGTCATTCATGGCGATGCTCTCTCCGGGAGGGATGGCGCGATGATAGAAGCGGGCAGGCCTCAGGGCAACCGGGCTGCCCGCGCTTCAGCGGTGCCCGGCGAGGGTGATCGAAACCGATTCGGCGAAGCGCAGCGCGTGGGGCTTGTCGACCTCCACCTCGGCATAGCGCACGGCCTCGTGCTTCATCACCAGGTCGAGAATCTCCTGGGTCAGCCGCTCCAGCAGGGCGAAGCGGTTGCCTTCCACGTGGGCGATGATGGCTTTGGTGATGGTGCGGTAGTTGAGCGCGTGCTCGATGTCGTTGTCACGCACTGCATCGACGGCAGGGTAGAGGATGGTCAGGTTGATCAACACGTCCTGCTTGTTGTTGATCTCCTCCTCCTTGATGCCGATGAAGGTGCGCAGGCGCAGGTCCTTGACGCGGATGCGCGCCATGCCGGGTTCGAGTCTGGGCATGCTTACTTGCTCCGTCCGATCAGTTGCAGGAATTCGTGACGGGTATTGTAGGACTCGCGGAAGGCGCCGAGCATCACCGAGGTGCTCATCACCGAATTCTGCTTCTCGACACCGCGCATCATCATGCACATGTGCTGGGCTTCGATCACCACGGCCACGCCAGCGGCCTGGGTGACCTGCTCGATGGCGGTGGCGATCTGCCGGGTGAGATTTTCCTGGATCTGCAGGCGACGCGCGTACATGTCGACGATGCGCGCGATCTTCGACAGGCCGAGCACCTTGCCGGTGGGAATGTAGGCCACGTGGGCCTTGCCGATAAAGGGCAGCAGGTGGTGCTCGCACAACGAGTAGAGTTCGACGTCCTTGACGATCACCATCTCGTCGCTCTCGGAGCTGAACAGCGCGCCGTTGACGACCTCCTCCAGGCTCTTCTCGTAGCCGTTGCACAGGTACTGCATGGCCTTCGCGGCCCGTTTGGGCGTGTCGAGCAGGCCTTCGCGCTCGGGATCCTCGCCGAGGCCAACGAGAATTTCACGGTAATGGTTGGGCAGTAATGGGTTCATCGTCAGGTCCTCGAGGCGGCTCATTTGAGATGGCGGCCGCCGTTCACGGTCAGGGTGGTGCCGGTGATGTAGGGGTTGTCCAGCAGGTAGCGCAGGCTCTGGTAGATCACCTGGGGGCCGGGTTCGAAACCCAGCGCAGATTTGCTCAGGGCCTTGGCGCGGTATTGGGCGTCGTCTTCTTCGTTGAACATCAGCAGCGCCGGGGCGATGCCGTTGACCTTGATGGCCGGCGCGAAGCGGGCAGCGAACGACAGGGTCAGGCTGTCCAGGCCGGCCTTGCTGGCGCAGTAGGCCGGGCGGTTGCCGGAGCCCTTGCGCACCACGTCATCGCTGATATGGATGATGTCCGCCTGCTCGCTGCGCTGCAGCAACTCGGCGCAGTGCAGGTTGATCAGGTAGGGCGCCAGCATATGCACGGTGAACAGCTGCGTGAAGGCCGTTGCCTCCTCGCCGGGCGCCTCGGCGAACCAGGCCGAAGCGTTGTGCACGATGGCGCGCAGGCTGTCGGTATGGGTTTTCAGTTCGGTGATGAAGGCCAAGATACTGGCCTCGTCGCGAAAGTCGGTCTGCAGGGTCAGCGCACCGCGCTCGCGCAGGCGCTGCAGGGCTGGCTTTTCACTGCGAAAGGTGAGGATCACCCCATGGCCGTCGTCGAGCAGGCGCTCAGCACAATGCAGGCCGACGCGCTGGCTGGCACCGGTGATCAGAATCGGGGCGTTGTTGGCGCTCATGTAAGTCGACCGCAGGTGAACGAAGGGTAGGCCGCAATGCGTGCCGGCTAATCAGGTTGTACAACGGTATAGCAGCCGTACAACCTGTACAACCCTTCGACTTCTACGGGCAAGTGAAGTGCCGTCACCGCAGGGTGACGGCGCACCGAGTCAGCTGCTTGTCGAAGGGCTCGCGCGGCGCGGCATTGCTGCATTGCGGGTGCCTTGCAGCCAGGGGGCGAGCAGGCGGGTGACCAGCGGAATGAACAGGTAGGTCATCAGTGGCGTCAGCGCCAGGGTGCTGAGCAATATGCGGGTAACCAGTGGCACGTCGGCCAGCAGGCCTCCGAACAACAGGTTGAAGCACAGCGAAACCGGAAAGAACGCCAGCCAGATGGCGATGGTCTGCTTCCAGCGCGGCGGCTGGCGCAGGCCGCTACCGAACCAGGCATCCAGACCCAGGGCACGATGTTCGTGGGGTTGGGCGAACAGGCCCTTGCCGCGCTCCAGCCAGGCCCGGCGGGAAGCGGAGTGTTCCCAGGTGGCCATGGTGTGCTCGTCGGTGAAGCGGAAGATCATCTGGAATTCGTCGTCGCCAGGCGGCGGGGCAAGTACGCCCGAGCCCAGATAACCGGGAAAGTCGGTAGCCAGTTGTTCGCCTTCGCGCAGCCAGGCGATGAAGTCGTGATAGCGCTCGCCAGCGACGCGGCGCGCCACCATGAGGGTGACCGGTTCGGTAGACATCGTGTATCTCCTGCTGAGCGCATGGCCAGGGTAAGGCCAGACGATAGGCGCGGTTCGGGGTGGTGAGCCGCGTCGTGATTGCAGCAAGGATTATTCCTATTTCCGGCCAATTGGCTAGAGGCCTTTGCGGGCAAATTGAAAAATGTGGCCAGGTGCCTGCATCTACAGGGGCGAGCGGCAATTTGCCGTTCGTCGGCCAAAGCGGCGTTAGCCAGTTGGCTACCCGCGATTGACTTCAACTTTGCACCGGCTTGGGCAGTCTGGATTCGTTAGGGAGCACAGCAGCCGGGAGTTCTTATCGCCTGTACAGGGCTTGTACAAGTAACGTCAATGGCGGCCCGAGCTGGAGTAGACTTGTGAAATCCTGACCTCTGCAACGGTTTTTTCTATGTCCGATCTGGTTGGTTCCGCACCTTTCAACGTCAATGCCTTCAAGGAAGAGGACCTGTTCCCGATCCGCGAGGTGGCGCGCTTGACTGGCGTGAACCCGGTGACCCTGCGCGCCTGGGAGCGACGCTACGGTCTTATCCAGCCGGTTCGCACCGACAGTGGCCACCGGCTCTATTCGCCGGCCGACGTGGAAACGGTGCGCAGCGTGCTGGCGTGGATCGAGCGCGGCGTGCCGGTCAGCAAGGTCGGGCGTATCCTTGCGCGCAACGAAACCACCCAGGCCAGCGTCACGCCGACCTACGAGTCGGCCACCTCGGGCGAATGGGCGCAGTGGCAGACGCGCCTGCTCGCCGCCGTGCAGGCATTCGACGAGGCCGAGCTCGACCGGGTCTACGGTCAGGTGTTCTCCAGCTATCCGCAGTCGGTGACCTTTCAGGACATCATCATGCCACTCTGGCAGCGCCTGCTGCTGCGTTACGGGCGGCCGGGTTATGGCAGCGAGTGGCTGTTCTTCGACACCTACTTGCGTACCCGGGTGTTGCAGCGCCTGCACAACCTGCGTGACGAGCCAGGCCGGCGCCTGCTGCTGGTGGCGCTGCCGGGCCGCTGCCGCGAGCTTGAGTTGCTGGTCACCGGGCTGCTGCTCAATCCGGCCGAGGCTGCGGTGCACGTGCTGGGGATTGGCCAGGCGCTGGAGGAGTTGCCACAGGTGTGCGCCAAGATGCAGCCGATAGCGGTGGTGGTGTTTTCCAACCAGGCGCCGGCTGACGATACCGGGCAACAACTCGAACGTCTGTCGCTGAGTCTGGAGTGTCCGCTGGCCATCGTGGGGGAGGGCGCCGATCTCTTGGAGGATACCTTTCGCGGCTCGGCCATCGCTTGTTTGGGTAGTGATGGGCGACTGATCAGGCGCCGGCTGCGGCAGTTCCTGGCGGGGCGCCTGGATACCTGAGCCTCGGCTTACAGGCCGTGCGCCTGTGGGTAGAGCTTGCGGTGCTGCTGATACAGATGCGCCTGCAGGCGCTCGCTGCTGTCTTCATCGAGCGCCAGTTCGTAGGCCAGCATGCCGTCGTCGGTGATGCGCACCAGGCTGCCCTGCAGGATCACCGGCTCGATGTCCTCGATATCCAGCCCCAGGCTGAAGCGCTCCGGCGGCGAGGCCTTGGCGGTTTGCACCACCAGCAGGCCGCTCAGCGAAAGCTCATGAATCACCAGGCTGCTTGGCTGGCCGTCGCGGCGCAATAACGGCTGCGGCGGGTTCAGTGGCAGGCGCCAGGCGCGGTGAAATGAACCTTCCTCGAAAATCTGTGGCACGCCCAGCTCCAGATGCGGTGTGT
The DNA here is from genome assembly GCF_000213805.1 of Pseudomonas fulva 12-X. NCBI lineage: Bacteria > Pseudomonadati > Pseudomonadota > Gammaproteobacteria > Pseudomonadales > Pseudomonadaceae > Pseudomonas > Pseudomonas fulva. The sequence goes on from NC_015556.1 coordinate 1,471,602, forward strand.
TCTGGGCATCGGTGACCAGGTGCGGTTTGAAGGTCAGGCGTTGATTGTCGATGTGCGCTTCGATGGTCAGCTGCTCCTTGGCGGCGCAACTGGCCAGCAGCTCAGCGGTCTGGCGTGCAGCATCGACCTGCAGAACCGGTTCGGGCTCGGCGGGGGTGGGGGCGCTTTCCGTAAGCTGTTGAATGAATTCCATTTCGAGCGGGGTTAACAGCGACGAGTCTTGCATGACTGCTTCTAAGCAAGGGAGAGTGGGGCTCCCTTGTGACAACTCGCAGCCTGTTTCGTTACCGCTAACGAGAATTTTTCAGTGACGTCAGTTCGGCGCGCACCGCCGCCAGCTCGGCTTCGAGGTCTTTGACCCGTTGCTGATTGGCGACGTGTTCGCTGACATCCTTCTGGATGCCGATGTAGTAGGTAAGCTGATCGGCTTCGTTGAATACCGGGGTGATCGACAGCTCATTCCAGAAGGTGCTGCCGTCCTTGCGGTAGTTGCGAATGACCTCGCGGCAGGGCTGGCGACTGTGGATGGCCTTGCGGATCAGTTTCACGGCAGGCTGATCGCGATCGTCGCCCTGCAGGAATCGACAGTCCTGATAGAGGATTTCCTCGTTGCTGTAGCCGGTCAGGGCTTCGAAGGCCGGGTTGGCGTAAATGAGGATATGGTCCTCGCCTTCCTGTTCGGCGACCACGATCCCATCGTTCGAGGCCTCGACCACTCGTTGCAGCAAGTTGGCATTGATCATCACATGCGCCCCCTGTCGATTTTCGCCAGTTTACCAGAGGCGCCGCGGTTGCCGCCTGGCTGTGCACGGCAGGGCGCGGTGTGATGCGGCATAATGGCGCGCAGTTCTAATCGATGGAGTTTTCATGAAAGTCGCGATTCTTTCCGGTTCGGTTTACGGCACTGCTGAAGAGGTGGCCCGGCACGCCGAGTCGTTACTCAAACAGGCCGGTCTCGACGCCTGGCACAACCCGCGCGCCACCCTTGATGAGGTCAAGGCCTTTGCCCCGCAAGCGTTCTTGATAGTGACCTCGACCACTGGCATGGGCGAGCTGCCGGATAACCTGCAGCCGCTGTATCACCATATCCGCGATCAGCTGCCAGCCTGGAGCGGCCTGCCGGGTGGCGTGATCGCCCTGGGTGATTCCAGCTACGGCGATACCTACTGCGCCGGCGGTGAGCAGGCCCGTGAATTGTTCGGCGAACTGGGCGTTCGTGAAGTGCTGCCGATGCTACGTATTGATGCCAGTGAAAGCGTCACGCCGGAGCAGGATGCAGAGCCGTGGATCGGCGAATTTGTCGGGATGTTGCAGGAAAACGACCGTTTATCCTGATTTACGAACGTTGTCGAACCGCGGCCAGTCGGGTGTAGGGAGCGTTCGCTTTCATTGAAGAAAGCGGATGAGCTTCCCACCAACTGGATGAAAGGTGACGACAATGAACAAGATGAAAATTCCTGCCCTCGTACTCAGCGGCCTGCTGGCCGGTGCCGTTCTGCCTGCCATTGCGGACTCCAGCGCGCCGGCGCCGGGCACTACTACGCCGCAGCCATCCACCACTCCGGGGGCACCGCCCACCGATAATGGCATGATGACCCCGGGCACTCCGGCGCCGGGCACCGATGGCACCAGCACCACCCCGGGCACCGGAACGGGTACCGGCAATGGCACGGGCGCTGGTTCCGACCCGATGCCAGGTGGCACCGGTACCAACGGTGGCGGCACCGGCGGTTCGGGCACCGGGACAGGTACTGGCACCGGCACCGGCGGCACCGGTGGTAGTGGCGGTGCAGGTGGCACTGGCGGCGGCGCCAGCCAGTAAGCGCTGATCGGGTATGGGTGTTTCTGCCTGTAGCGGCTGGAAGCACCCGCCCACTCGTCAGCGATGAGGCTTGATCCCGTATTTGCGTAGCCGTGTGGCAATGGCGCTGTGTGATGTCTGCAGACGGGCCGCCAACTGCCTCGTCGAGGGATGGCTGACGTAAAGCCTTTCCAGCAATTCTTTCTCGAAGGTCGATACAGCCGCTTCCAGGCTGGTCACTTCACCCCCCGCCTGTTGCTGTGCCACCGCCGTTCCGGCGATATCCAGATCATCGATCTGCACCAGATTGCTCTCACAGATGGCCGCTGCGCGGAAGATCACGTTCTGCAACTGACGCACGTTGCCTGGCCAGCGGTTACCGAGCAGGGCCGGGTAAGTGTCCGGTGTCAGGCGGCATTGAGTGCGCTGGATCTGCGCGCAGGCCTGCTGCATGAAATGCCGTGCCAGCAGCACGATGTCCTGGCCGCGCTCGCGCAGCGGCGGCACCTGCAGGTTCAGCACGTTCAGGCGGTAGAACAGATCCTCGCGAAACTCGCCCTCGGCGACCATGCGTTCCAGGTCGCGGTGGGTGGCGCTGATGATGCGCACATCCACGCGTTCTTCGCGGTCACCGCCGACCCGGCGAAAGGTGCCGTCGCTGAGAAAGCGCAGCAGCTTGGCCTGCAGGTACGGTGACATCTCGCCGATCTCGTCGAGAAACACCGTGCCGTGATTGGCCAGCTCCAGCAGCCCAGGTTTGCCGCCACGCTGGGCGCCGGTGAAGGCGCCAGGGGCGTAGCCGAACAGCTCGCTCTCGGCGAGGCTTTCCGGCAACGCTGCACAGTTGAGTGCCAGAAATGGTGCGCCATGGCGCGGGCTGAGGGCGTGGCAGGCGCGCGCCACCAGCTCCTTGCCGGTGCCGGTTTCGCCATGGATCAGCAGCGGTGCGTCCAGCGTCGCCACACGCTGTGCACGCGCTTTGAGGGTGCGGATCGGTGTTGAGTCGCCCAGCAGCGAATCGAACCCCTCGGCATGATCGTGATGCAGTGCTGCCAGACGCGCACCAATACGGCTGGGTTCATAAAGGGTGAGCAGGGCGCCTGCCAGTCGGCTGGCCTCGGCGGTTTCGCTGATCGGCGCGGCGTCGAGCAACAGCGCCTGGCCGTTGAGCGTCACCTCACGCAGCGGCAGACGAAAATGCTGGTCGAGCAGCGCCTGCTGCAAATCCGCATCGGCGAACAGCTCGCCCAGCGCTTCGCCCTCCGGTTCACGACCGCACAGGGCGATCAGCGCCGGATTGGCCAGCAGCACGCGGCCACCGCCATCGACGGCCAGCACCGGATCGCTCATGGCCGCCAGCAGCGCGTCAAGCTGCAGGCGCCGGCGTTGCCCGGGCAGGATGTCCACCACCTTTACCGCCTGCACACCGCGCACCTTGAACAGCGCATCGCGCAACTCGTCGAGCACCCCGGCGCTGAGCGTCGGCGCGTCGATGTAGACGTTTGGCGGCACCATCTCCACGGCGTCGAGGTTGAGGTTGCGACCACCCAGTAAAGCGAGCACTTCCTGGGTGATTCCAACGCGATCAATGAAGGTGACGTGAATGCGCATGACGAGCCGGGCGAGGGGATAACGGTGGCGCAGTATGCCCGGTATGCGCCGGCGCTGTTAACCGCTGTGGATCGTTAATCTGAGCGTAACGTTACGCCGCCGGGCTTGATTGATGGGCTGCGTCCGGACTCCTAAGGTGCCTGCACGACAGCGGAACTCGTGGAGTCTTCAATGACAACAACAATCTCCCCACCGCCGCAGTGGTCGCGCCGTCGCGCCGAAAAAGCGCGGCGACTCGACCAGGTGCGTCACCTCGCCGATGGCGTGATCCTGCCGGGCGACAAGATAGTCGCCGCGCTCGAAGCGTTGATCGCGCCCGGCGATCGCGTGGTGCTGGAAGGCAACAACCAGAAGCAGGCGGACTTTCTCTCCCGCTCGCTGGCCAAGGCCGATCCGGCCCGTTTGCACGATCTGCACATGATCATGCCCAGCGTCAGCCGCGTCGAGCACTTGGATCTGTTCGAGCACGGTATCGCCCGCAAGCTCGACTTCTCCTTCGCCGGGCCGCAAAGCCTGCGCATCGGCCAACTGCTCGAAGACGGACTGCTGGAAGTCGGCGCCATCCACACCTACATCGAACTCTACTCGCGCCTTTTGGTGGACCTGATCCCCAACGTCGCGCTTGTCGCCGGCTTCCAGGCCGACCGCCACGGCAACATCTACACCGGCCCGAGTACCGAGGACACCCCGGCACTGGTCGAGCCGACCGCGTTCAGTGACGGCATCGTGATCTTCCAGGTCAACGAGATCGTCGACGAGCTGCCGCGCGTGGACATCCCGGCGTCCTGGGTCGACTTCGTGGTGGTGGCCGACAAGCCCTTCTACATCGAGCCGCTGTTCACCCGCGACCCGCGCCATATCAAGCCGGTGCACGTGCTGATGGCAATGATGGCGATCCGCGGCATCTACGAAAAACATAATGTGCAGTCGCTCAACCATGGCATCGGCTTCAACACCGCGGCCATCGAGCTGATCCTGCCGACCTACGGCGAATCCCTGGGCTTGAAGGGCAAGATCTGCCGCAACTGGACGCTCAACCCGCACCCGACGCTGATCCCGGCCATCGAGACCGGCTGGGTGGAAAGTGTGCACTGCTTCGGCACCGAACTGGGCATGGAAGGCTATATCGCCCAGCGCCCGGACGTGTTCTTCACCGGCCGCGATGGCTCGATGCGCTCCAACCGCATGATGTGCCAACTGGCCGGGCAGTACGCGGTCGATCTGTTTATCGGCGCCACGCTGCAAGTGGACGGCGATGGTCATTCTTCGACCGTTACCCGTGGCCGCCTGGCCGGCTTCGGCGGCGCGCCGAACATGGGGCACGACCCGCGCGGTCGGCGCCACAGCACACCGGCCTGGCTGGACATGGCCACGCCTGGCGGCGAAAGCCCGGTGACCCTGCTCGAGCGCGGCAAGAAGCTGGTGGTGCAGATGGTCGAGACCTTCCAGGAGGGCGGCAAGCCCACCTTCGTCGAGCGACTGGATGCAGTGGATGTGGCGAAGAAGGCCGGCATGCCGCTGGCACCGATCATGATCTACGGCGACGACGTTACCCACCTGCTCACCGAAGAAGGTATCGCTTACCTGTACAAGGCGCGCTCGCTGGAAGAACGCCAGGCGATGATTGCCGCCGTGGCCGGCGTCACCGCCATCGGCCTGCGCCACGACCCGAAAGAAACCGCGCGCATGCGCCGCGAAGGGCTGATCGCCCTGCCCGAAGACCTTGGCATCCGCCGCACCGATGCCAGCCGCGAACTGCTCGCCGCCAAGAGCATCGCCGAGCTGGTCGAGTGGTCGGGCGGCCTGTACAACCCGCCCGCCAAGTTCAGGAGCTGGTGATGAATGCACTCACTGCAATTCAGCCCCAGCTCTCGCTGAGCGATTGGCTGGCCGACCTGGCCGTCGAGGCGCTTATCGACGAGGCCGACCTGTCGCCCAAGCCTGGGCTGGTCGACCGACGTGGCAGCGGCGCGCACACCGATTTGCACCTGGGCCTGATGCACGCCTCGGCGCTGGCCCTGTGGCCCAGCTTCAAGGCCATGGCCGAGGCGGCGCGGCAAGGCGGCGAGATCGACGTATACCTGCGTGAGGCGGTCGGTCGTATCGGCCGCGAAGGCGAAGAGGAGATGCTGCGCGTGACCGGCGGCGTCAACACCCACCGTGGTGCGATCTGGGCGCTTGGCCTGCTCAGCGCCGCGGCTGCACTTGATACCAGCGCCCTGGCGCCAGCCCAGGTTGCGCTGCGCGCCGCCCGCCTTGCCCTGCTCAGCGACCGCGCCGCGCCCGTGCCGGGCGACAGTCATGGTGCTCAGGTCTGCCGTTTGTACGGCGTGCATGGCGCCCGTGAGGAAGCGCAGCTTGGCTTCCCGGCGGTGATCCAGCAGGCGCTGCCGCAACTGGCGCGCAGCCGCGCCGCCGGGGCAGGGGAGCAGAACGCCCGCCTCGATGCGCTGCTGGCGATCATGACTCAACTGGCCGACACCTGCGTGCTCTACCGCGCCGGCATGGCCGGGCTGACCCACATGCAGAGCGGCGCCCGCGCGGTACTCGCCGCCGGCGGTTGCGCCAGCCTCGATGGGCGCCGCTGCCTGCGTGATCTTGAGCGCGACATGCTGCACCTGCGTGCCTCGCCTGGCGGCGCTGCCGATCTGCTCGCCGCCACCCTGTTCCTCGACCGCCTGCAGCATGGCCTGCCGGCGCAGCTTGGGAGTCTGTGAAATGGAAACCCTGTCTTTTCGATTTTCCGCCGGCCAACCGGCTCAGGGCCGCGCGCTGGTGGGTTGTGTCGGTTCCGGCGATCTGGAAGTGATGCTCGAACCCGGTCAGGCCGGCACCCTGGCCATTGAAGTGGTCACCTCGGTCAATGGAAGCGCGCCACGTTGGCAACTGCTGTTCGAGCGCATGTTTCGCGAGCAGCAACTGCCCGCACTGAACATCGCCATTCATGATTTCGGCGCCACGCCCGGCGTGGTGCGCCTGCGTCTGGAACAGGGCCTGGAGGAACTTAGCCATGGCTGATCAGAACATCCAGCGCCTCTTGGCGCAGCGAAGTTTTACCGAACTCGGTGCCCGCGAGCGGGCCCGGGCATTGCTCGATGCCGGCAGCTTTCGCGAGTTGCTCGACCCCTTCGCTCGGCTGATGTCGCCCTGGCTGCCCAAGCAGGGCATCGTGCCCCAGGCCGATGACGGCGTGGTGGTGGCCAAGGGGCTGATCGATGGCCAGCCAGCGGTGGTGATCGCCATCGAAGGGGTTTTCCAGGGTGGTAGCCTCGGCGAGGTGGGCGGCGCGAAGATCGCAGGCAGCCTGGAGCTGGCCGCCGAAGACAACCGCAATGGCACGCCGACCCGCGCCGTGCTGCTGCTGGAAACCGGCGGCGTGCGCCTGCAGGAAGCCAACCTGGGCCTGGCGGCCATCGCCGAGATCCAGGCTGCCATCGTCGAGCTGCGCCAGTATCAGCCGGTGATCGGCCTGGTTGCTGGTCCAGTTGGCTGCTTTGGCGGCATGTCCATCGCCGCCGGGTTGTGCAGCTACCTGCTGGTGACCCGCGAGGCGCGCCTGGGGCTCAACGGCCCGCAGGTGATCGAGCAGGAAGCCGGGATCGATGAATACGACTCGCGCGACCGCCCCTTTATCTGGAGTCTGACCGGCGGCGAGCAGCGCCACGCCAGCGGCCTGGTCGACGGCTACGTGAGTGATGACGTTGGGGCCATTCGCAGCGAGCTGCATGGACTGTTCGCCAAGGGCAGACCTGAGCTTGAGCGCAGCCGTCGCCATGCCTGGTTCCTCGAGCGCCTGCGTGACGTCGACACCTCGGTCCAGGCCGATGCCGCTGCAGTGCGCAGCGCCTACCAGGGAGCATGAACATGACCACTGCACAGGAAAAACGCGGCCTGCACTGGTTCAACGCCTTGGCCGGCAATGCTCAGTCGATCCCTGGGCTGCCCGCTTCGCTGCGAGTGGCCGATGGCGAACTGGCCGGCCAGGCGGTCCGCTATCTGGCCGTGATCGCCGATGCCAACAATCCATTCCCCCGTGCCCGCAACGGCGAGGTCGGTCTGCTCGAAGGTTGGGGTTTGGCCCAGGCTGTGGATGACGCCATCGAGGCGGATCGCGACAAGGCGCACAAGCGCGCGCTGATCGCCATCGTCGACGTGCCGAGCCAGGCCTACGGGCGCCGCGAGGAAGCCTATGGCATCCATCAGGCGCTGGCCGGCGCGGTGGACGCCTATGCCCGTGCCCGTCTGGCCGGCCATGGGGTGATCGGTTTGCTGGTCGGCAAGGCCATGTCCGGCGCGTTCCTCGCCCACGGCTACCAGGCCAACCGCCTGATCGCCCTGCGCGACGCCGGGGTGATGGTGCACGCCATGGGCAAGGCCGCCGCCGCACGCATCACCCTGCGCAGCGTCGATGAGCTGGAGGCGCTCGCCGCCAGCGTGCCGCCGATGGCCTATGACCTGGATAACTACGCCTCGCTTGGCTTGCTGTCGGAGGTGCTCGATGTGCAGCAGGCCGCGCAGCCGACGGCGGCTGACGTTGCAGGTGTGAAGGATGCTCTAGGTCGGGCCCTGGCCGATATCGCCGAGGCGCCGCGTGATCTGCGTAGCCGCCTGGGCGCTGCCAATCGTTCGGCTTCAACGCAGGTGCGTGAGGCGCTGCGCGCGCAGTGGTGACAGGTAGGGCGGGCGCAGCTCGCCAATGCTGAATGAAGCGAAATGGTGGGTTGCACCCACCCTACGGAGAGACCGCGATGCGTCCGACACCCCGACCACATGATCTGCTCTGGGGCCTGCTTCCTACGCAGTTGCCGCAGGAGGCGCCGGCCTGGGCCCGCGCCGCCCTGGGTGAGCATGTGCCGGTGGTGGTGCGCCGTGCTCCCGCTGAGCCCGGCTGGGTGGCGGTGGGGATACGTGGTGCCGCGCGTGAACAGCGGCATGCCACTTGGATGCGCCTGAGCGAGATCAGCCAGATGATCAATCCCGAAGCGGTTGCCCGCGCCGGTCTCTGGCGCAACCACGCGCAGCCACACTGGCCGGCGTTGCGTGCCCTGAGCGACTTGGCGCCGCGTCTCGATGACCTCGGCCTGGCTTGGGGCGTGACCGGCAGCCTGGGTTTCGAACTGGCCAGCGGCATCGTCGCCGCGCATGCGAACAGCGATCTCGACTTGCTGCTGCGCGTGCCCGAGCCGGTTTCTCGGGCGGTGGCACGGACATTGTGCGGCCTACTGGCCGATGCACCGGGGCGTATCGACCTGCAACTGGAAACACCCCATGGCGCCGTGGCGCTGCGCGAATGGGCCGGCGACTCACCGCGCGTCTTGCTGAAAACCCAGGAGGGTCCGCTGCTGGTCAGTGACCCTTGGCAGCCACGGCAGGTGGCGGCATGAGTACGCTGTGGGCTTTCCCAGGCCAGGGTGCCCAGCAGCCCGGCATGCTGCACAGCTTCCCGGCTGATCCCATCGTTGGCGCGTGCCTCGCCGAGTCCGAGGCAGTGCTCGGCCAGCGCCTTGCCGAGCTGGATTCTGCCGAGGCGTTGCAAAGCACCCGTGCCGTCCAGCTGTGCCTGCTGATTGCCGGGGTGGCGGGAGCGCGGCTGTTGAAAGCCCGTGGCCTGGCGCCCGACTACGTCGCAGGACTTTCCATCGGTGCCTATGCCGCTGCCGTGGTAGCCGATGCACTGAGTTTTGCCGATGCGCTGCGGCTGGTCGCCCTGCGCGGCGAGTTGATGCAGCAGGCCTATCCCCAGGGTTACGGCATGACGGCAATTGTCGGTCTTGACCTGAATACCCTGGAACCCTTGCTGGCCGAGGTGAATGGCCCGCAGTCGCCCGTGTTCCTGGCCAACATCAATGCCGAAAATCAGGTGGTGATCGCCGGTAGCCAGAGCGCCATGAAGGCCGTCGGGGAGCGCGCCCGGGCCGTTGGAGCAGGGGCAGTGAAGCCTCTGGCGGTCAGCGTGCCCTCGCATTGCGTGCTGCTCGCCGAGCCCGCCGCAAGGCTAGGCGAAGCGTTCGCCAATGTCACCATGTGCCGTCCCGCAGTGCGCTATCTGAGCGGCAGCACCGCGCGGCTGTTGAGCGACCCCGAGGCACTGCGTGACGACCTGGCCAACAACATGTGCCGCGTGGTGGATTGGGCCGGTGTGTTGCAGACAGCGTTCGAGCGGGGCGTGCGGCTGCACCTCGAACTGCCGCCCGGTAGCGTGCTGAGCGGTCTGGCGCGGCGCGTGTTCGAGCCGGCAATGGTCGTCGCCTTTCAGGGCGCGCGCCTGGATACCCTGGAGGCGCTGCTGCGCCAGGAGGTGAGCCAGAGCCGATAACAAACGTCCGATTGCCGAAGCACAAGAACAATAACTTCGATGCGTCACGAGGATAAGAACAATGATCACCTACCGAAGAATTCACTTCGCCATCTTTCCCCAGGCCGGTTTCAGTACTCCGCAGATTCCTGTGTCACCAGTGGGCGTAGCCCGGAGGCGCGCATGAGCAGGCGCGCGCAATCGCAGGGGCAGGCAGCACACATGAGTGGTGCGTCGCCGTTGGGTCAACCGAACCAGGTGTCTTCGGAGGGCGTATGAGTCCGGAAATCGCAACCATCGTCGGTCTGGTGATCATGTTTATCGTGGCCACGGCGCTGCCCATCAATATGGGTGCAGTCGGCTTTGCATTGGCCTTTATCGTGGGCGGCATCTGGGTCGGTACCACTGGCAAGGAGATTCTCGCGGGCTTTCCCGCTGATCTGTTCCTGACGCTGGTCGGCATCACTTATCTGTTCGCCATCGCCCAGAAGAACGGCACCATCGACTTGCTGGTGCACTGGGCAGTCAAAGGCGTGCGCGGCCATATCGTGGCCATTCCATGGGTAATGTTCATCGTCACCGCGGTGCTCACCGCATTCGGTGCACTGGGGCCGGCGGCAGTGGCGATCATCGGTCCGGTCGCGCTGCGCTTTGCCAAACAGTACGAGATCAACCCGCTGATGATGGGGCTGCTAGTGATCCACGGCGCCCAGGCGGGCGGCTTCTCGCCGATCAGTGTGTATGGCGGCATCACCAATCAGGTGGTGCAGAAGGCGGGGCTGGACGTTACCGAAATGGCGGTGTTTCTCACCAGCCTGGGCTTCAACCTGCTGATGGCGTTCATCTGCTTCTTCGCCTTTGGCGGCATTGCACTGCTGCGTCGTGGTCGTGCCGTGGCAGATGAGCCGCTGATCGCGGGCGTGCAGGCGTCGTCGCGGCAGTTCGCCATCGAAGGTCATGGTGCGGTGGTTAGTGCAGGCGGCGGCACGCTTTCCAACAATCCGCAGGCACTGGAGGAGGTGCGCATCAACCGCGACCACCTGATCACCCTGGTCGGGCTGCTGGGTCTGGGTATAGCGGCGCTGGTGTACGACCTCAACGTCGGTCTGGTGGCGATCACCGTCGCGGTCGCCATCGCGCTGGTTTCTCCGTCTGCGCAAAAGGGTGCGGTGGATGGCATCAGCTGGTCCACGGTGCTGCTGATCAGCGGTGTGGTGACTTACGTCGCCGTGCTGCAGAAGGCCGGTGCGGTGGATTTCGTCGGCCATGGCGTCAGTGCCATCGGTATTCCGCTCCTGGGCGCACTGCTGGTCTGCTATGTCGGTGGCATCGTCTCGGCCTTTGCTTCTTCGGCAGCCGTGCTGGGCGCCACCATCCCCCTGGCGGTGCCGTTCCTGATGCAGGGCCAGCTCGGCGCGGCCGGGGTTATCTGTGCGCTGGCGATTTCTTCCACGGTGGTGGACGTCAGTCCGTTCTCCACCAATGGCGCCCTGGTAGTGGCTTCGGCGGCGAAGGAAGAGCGTGAAGCGCTGTTCCGTCGTTTCCTGGTCTATAGCGGGCTGGTGGTAGCTTTCGGCCCACTGTTGGCCTGGCTGATGTTCGTGGTGCCAGGCTGGATGTAAGCCGCGCAGGTGGCGGCCTTTGGTCGCCATCTGCGGGTGAAGGGAGCGGACTACCGGTGAACACACTTCTATCTTTCAGGAGCAATCGATCTTCATCTAGCCGTGGTTCGGACCATTGGCAATCGAATGAGCAACAACAGCCAGTTGGCGCGACAGGCGCCAGGAGGTGAGCCTCTACCATGGGGCCAGCGTGCTTGGCGAAGCACAAAAACAACAACACTTCGACACGTAAAACGAGGACAACAACAATGATCATCTATGGTGTCGCCTTCCTGGCGATCTGCACGCTGGCCGGCATCTTCGTCGGCGAACTGCTGGGCAAACTGATCGGTGTACCCGCCAATGTCGGCGGGGTGGGTATCGCCATGATACTGCTGATATTCCTCGGCAGTTACCTGAGCAAGCGTGGCTTGCTCACTGGCAAGTCCGAGCAGGGCGTGGAGTTCTGGAGCGCCATCTACATTCCCATCGTGGTGGCCATGGCGGCCCAGCAGAATGTCTACGGCGCGCTGAGCGGCGGGCCGATGGCGATCATTGCCGGTACCCTCGCTGTGGTTCTCGGTTTCGCCCTGGTGCCCGTACTGTGCCGGCTCGGCCAGCAACCGCCGCAGGCCGTCGAGTCGAAGGTTGTTTCCCAGCCCCTGAACAAAGCGCCACGGTGACCGCCATGTATGAATCGATGATGAAAGTGGTCGACAGCTACGCCATGCTCAGCAGCTTCGCCATTATCGGCTTCACCATGTGGCTGTCCTACTGGCTGTCCGACACCTTCACCAAGGGGCGATTGCATGGTTCGGCCATCGCCATTCTGCTCGGTCTGGTGCTGTCCTACATAGGCGGCATCTACACCGGCGGGCAGAAGGGCCTGGTCGATATTCCCCTGTTCGCCGGCCTGGGCCTGCTGGGCGGCGCCATGTTGCGCGACTTCGCCATCGTTGCCACGGCCTTCGGCGTCAGCGTTGATGAACTCAAACGCGCGGGCTTTGCCGGGGTACTGGCCCTGTTCGTCGGCGTCGGGTCGTCTTTCGTTGCAGGCGTGGCGGTTGCCATGGCCTTCGGCTACAGCGATGTGGTCAGCCTGACCACCATCGGCGCCGGGGCCGTGACCTACATCGTCGGTCCGGTGACCGGTGCGGCGCTGGGCGCCAGCTCCGACGTGATGGCGCTGTCCATTGCCGCAGGGCTGATCAAGGCCATTCTGGTGATGGTGGCCACCCCCTTCGTGGCGCCTTACATCGGTTTGAACAATCCGCGCAGCGCCGTGATCTTCGGTGGCCTGATGGGTACCTCCAGCGGTGTGGCCGGTGGCCTGGCGGCGACCGATCCGAAGCTCGTGCCCTATGGTTGCCTCACCGCGGCGTTCTATACCGCGCTCGGCTGCCTGCTGGGGCCGTCGCTGCTGTACTTCCTGATGCGTGGTTTGCTGGGTTGATGCTGTTTGCCCGCCGTCATGGCGGGCTTTTTTATTCCGCTGGGTATAGCTGTTCGGCTGGGCGATGATGCTTTGGCATCTCAGGCCTGGCGGCTGTACATCCGGCATTCGGCGAGCAGTGCCAGCAGGTTCGGATCGCGCTCCCGGGCCTTGAGAAACACCACGCCGATATGTTGCTGCATCTGGTATTTGGCCTGCAGCGGGATCAGCTTCACACGGTTTTCGTAGACCGCTGCCACGCGCCCCGGCAGCAGTGCGTAGCCGACGCCGGAGCTGACCATGCTGAGCAGGGTGAAGATGTCCTTGACCTGCATGGCTACCTTGGGCTCGAAACCGGCCTGCTCGAAGACCCGCTCGCCATCGCGAAAGGTCGCGTAGCCCTGGGTCAGGGTAATGAAGGTGTCGTTGGCCAGGGCCGCCAGGTCTACGTCGGCGTGGTCGGCGAATGGCGAGTCGTTGGGCGCCGCCAGAAAGATATCGTCGGAAAACAGCGGCAACTGTTCGCAGTCCGGGTCGCTGACGCTGTCATCGAGAGCGATGAGAATGGCGTCCAGCTCCATGTTCTTGAGCTTGTACATCAGGTCGACGTTGGAGCCGAGGATCAGGTCGATATTGAGCTCGCTGCGCCGTAGCTTGAGACCCATGATCAGCTGCGGCACCGTCTTGACCGTCAGCGAGTAGAGCGAGCCGAGCTTGAAGCGCTCGGCGCTGAAACCGGCCGCCTCGCGGGCCAGGCGCACCATGTCTTGGGCGTCCTGGATCAGCTTCTGGGCTTTCTCTTCGAGTACGTAGGCGCTTTCCAGGGGAATCAGGTTGCGGCCCTGGTGCTTGAACAGCGGGCAGCGCAGGGCGTTTTCCAGCGAGTGGATGGCGCGGTGCACGCTGACGTTGCTGGTGTTGAGCTCGCTGGCGGCGCGGGCCAGGTTGCCGCTGCGCATGAACGCCAGGAAGATTTCCAGCTTCTTGAGCGTCAGTTCTTCATCGATCTGCATGGGCCAGATCCAATCCTTGGTGAGATGGAAGTGGCCCGATTGTGCCGCAGATGCCTGGCGCTGTGGCGAATCAGCCGCAGGTGATGCGCTCGATGATTTCGGCTTCGGTGATGTCGATGTTCAGGCGCTGGGAATCGTAATCCAGGGTGACCATGTCGCCAGGCGACAGCACGCGGGCGGTGCGGGCGCCGGATTGTTCACGGGCCTTTTCGACCACTTCTGCGCTGGCCATCTGGCCGAGCAGGTTCTGGGCAGCTTCGGCGCTGCACTTGCCATTGTTGTTGGCGGGTTTCGACGCCTGGGTGGGTGCTGTGTCGGTCGAACTGCAGCCGGCGAGCAGGGCGAGCAGAGCGGCGCCGCCAATCAGGTGTTTGAAAGCCATTGCATGATCCTTGTGTATGAAGGGTTCGCGGTGAAGTGCGTGAGTGTGCCGTGTATCGGACTCGGTTGTCGTGCCCGTGTTCCGAATTCGGCGCATGGCGCTGCGATCATCTCTCATCGGCCGGGGCGGTCAAGGCAGCAGCCGATCTCGTGTCGGCATGGCCGAGGGCGCCGGGCGGCGCAGCACGCGGGGCAACATTTCTTTACAATGGCCCGCTGTATTCAGGATCGAGGCGTCCCGTGCAACCGGTCATTTCCATTCAACAGTTGAACAAGACCTACGCGTCGGGCTATCCGGCGCTCAAGTCCATCGATCTGGACATCCGCAAGGGCGAGATCTTCGCGCTGCTCGGCCCCAACGGCGCGGGCAAGACCACGTTGATCAGCATCATCTGCGGCATCGTCAATCCGGGCAGCGGCTCGGTGACGGTCGCCGGCCACGACATTCTGCGCGACTACCGTGCGGCCCGCTCGAAGATCGGCCTGGTGCCCCAGGAGCTGTTCAACGAAGGCTTCGAGAGCGTGTGGGCCGCGGTGCGTTTCAGCCGCGGGCTGTTCGGCAAGGCGCCGGACAACGCCTACCTGGAGCAACTGCTGCGCGACCTGTCGCTGTGGGAAAAGAAGGACGCGCGGATCATGGAGCTGTCCGGTGGCATGAAGCGCCGGGTGATGATCGCCAAGGCGCTGTCCCACGAGCCGGAGATCCTGTTTCTCGACGAGCCGACCGCCGGGGTCGACGTCGAGCTGCGCCGCAACATGTGGGACATGGTCCGCAAGCTGCGCGAGCGTGGCGTGACCATCATCCTCACCACCCACTACATCGAAGAAGCCGAAGAGATGGCCGACCGCATCGGTGTGATCCGCAAGGGCGAGATCATTCTGGTGCAGGACAAGGACACCCTGATGCGCCAGCTCGGCCAGAAGCAGCTGACCCTGCACCTGCAGCAGCCGCTCGCCGAGCTGCCAGCGGCGTTGCAGCGCGACGATCTGCAACTGCGCGACGACGGTTACGAGTTGGTCTACAGCTTCGACGGCCAGCAGGATGACACCGGCATCGCCGAACTGCTGCAGGCCCTGGCCCAGCATGGCATCGCTTTCAAGGACCTGCAGTCGAGCGAGAGCTCTCTGGAAGATATTTTCGTCAGTCTCGTGAAGGAGCAGGCATGAATTTCTACGCGATCCGCGCCATCTACCTGTTCGAGCTGGCGCGCACCTGGCGCACTCTGCTGCAGAGTATCGCCACCCCGGTGATCACCACCTCGCTGTACTTCGTGGTGTTCGGCTCGGCCATCGGTTCGAGCATGACCCAGGTGCACGGCGTCAGCTACGGCGCCTTCATCATTCCCGGGCTGATCATGCTGGCGCTGCTCACCGAGAGCATTTCCAACGCCTCGTTTGGCATCTACATGCCCAAGTATTCGGGGACCATCTACGAGGTGCTGTCGGCGCCGATTTCGTACCTGGAGATTCTCGTCGGCTATGTCGGCGCAGCGGCCACCAAGTCCATCGTGCTCGGTTTGATCATCCTCGCCACGGCGCGGCTGTTCGTCGATTTCGAGATTCTTCATCCCGTATGGATGCTGGCCTTCCTGGTGCTTACGGCGCTGACCTTCAGCCTGTTCGGTTTCATCATCGGCGTGTGGGCCGATGGCTGGGAAAAGCTGCAGATAGTCCCTGCGCTGATCGTCACGCCGCTGACCTTTCTCGGCGGCAGCTTCTACTCGATCAGCATGCTGCCGCCGGTATGGCAGACGGTGACCCTGTTCAACCCGGTGGTGTACCTGATCAGCGCGTTTCGCTGGAGCTTCTACGGCGTGTCGGACGTCAACGTGATGGTCAGCCTGGGCATGATTCTGGGCTTTCTGCTGGCCTGCATCCTGACTGTCGGGTGGATCTTCAAAACCGGTTATCGCCTCAAGAGTTGATGTCTTGGCCCTGCGCTGAATCCGGCAGCGCAGGGTTGGGCAGTGCCGTGCTTTCGTGCCATTATCCGGGGCAGAAGAATGCCGAGAATGCCCATGCTGGACGAGTTACTCCAACGCGTTCGTGGTTACAGCCCACGCATCATGGAAACCCAGGAGGGTTTTCCAGAAGCCGCGGTGCTGGTGCCCATCACCCGCAGCGACGAACCCGAAGTGGTGCTCACGCTGCGCGCTAGCGGCCTGTCCACCCATGGCGGCGAAGTCGCCTTTCCCGGCGGCCGCCGCGACCCGGAAGATAACGACCTGATCGAAACCGCCCTGCGCGAAGCCGAGGAAGAAATCGGCCTGCCTCCAGGCCTGGTGGAAGTTGTCGGGCCGTTGGGCACGCTGGTGTCGCGCCATGGCATTCAGGTCACGCCCTATGTCGGTGTGGTGCCGGATTTCGTCGACTACCAGGCCAACGATGCCGAGATCGCCGCGGTGTTTTCGGTGCCGCTGGAGTTCTTTCGCAACGACCCCCGCGAGGTCACCCACCGCATCGATTACCTCGGCCAGAGCTGGTACGTGCCGAGCTATCGCTATGGCGAATACAAGATCTGGGGGCTGACGGCGATCATGCTGGTCGAGCTGGTCAATCTGGTTTACGACGCTGACATCGACATGCGCCGCCCACCCGAGCATTACGTTCATCTCACGTGAACCCGCCTGCGAGACTCCCGTCATGAAATACCGTCTGGGCAACACCCGCGTCGACCAGCATCCGCAAAGCTGGATCGCCCCCAACGCCACGGTGATCGGCAACGTGCGCCTCGACGAGGGCGCCAGCGTCTGGTTCGGCGCCGTGCTGCGTGGTGACAACGAACTGATCCACATCGGCCAGAACAGCAACGTGCAGGACGGCGCGGTGATGCACACCGATCCCGGCTCGCCGCTGACCCTGGGCACCGGCGTGACCGTCGGCCACAACGCCATGCTGCATGGCTGCACGGTGGGCGATTACAGCTTGGTCGGCATCAATGCCGTGGTGCTCAATGGCGCGCGCATCGGCAAGCACTGCATCATTGGCGCCAACGCGCTGATCGCCGAGGGCAAGGAAATTCCCGATGGCTCGCTGGTGGTCGGCTCGCCGGGCAAGGTGGTGCGTGAGCTCACCGAGCCGCAGAAGAAAATGCTCGAGGCCGGCGCTGCCCATTACGTGCACAACGCCAAACGCTACGCCGCCGAACTGGCCGAGCAGGACGACTGATGCAAACCCTCGAACGCCCGGTCGCCTCGCCCTGCGTGCATGTCTGTGCGCTGGATGAAGAAGACATTTGCATCGGTTGCCAGCGCAACGTCGACGAGATCACCCGCTGGAGCCGCATGGAAAACGACGAGCGCCGTCAGGTCCTGCAGCTTTGCCATGAGCGGGCCCGCGACAAGGGCATTTTGCTTTAAGGATCTTTTAAGCGACATCAATAGGCTGCTACAAGGCAGAAGCGATCGCTCGCCACGTAGGGTGGATCGGGGCGCGTAGCTGACGCTCTTTTCATCCACCGTTGCGATCACGAAGCGGTGGACGGGTCGGGCCGCGTAGGTGAAGCGTCGTCTACGCGACCCGGTCCACCCTACAAATGTCCGCTCCCGCCACTTTGCATTCCAAAGAGATGAATCAAGCCAGAAAACACGGGTAGGCATCTAACAGGATGCGCTGCCTTTGGCGCATCCCTGCTCATTGTTCAGTCGTTGCGTGCGCCGCCAAACGCGGCGCAGCCACGCATCAGCTTGCCGTTGAGGCGCAGTTGAGCGCTCATGTGCTGCACCGCGCCGCTCATGCTGTCCACACAGCGCTGCGGCGTCAGCCACAACTCCACGCGCTCGCCGTTGGCTTCGCTAGTCAGGTTGATGCGCCCCTCGGGCAGCTGTTCTTCCATATAAGGCAAGGCCACGGGCTCGCGATCCGGGGCGCTGAGCACCATGCCCTGATTGCTCACCGTCACGCTCCAGAACGGCTCCTGGCCGGCGGCGCGCACCAGCGTGCGTTTGAAGTTGGGATCCTCGCAGCCATGGCCTTCAGGCTGCAGGCGGTACACGCGGCCGACCTGCATCGCACCGTCGGCGCCACTGATTGGTGTCGCGCCCATGCTGCCACTCAAGTCGGCAAACAGTGCCGAGTGGCCATTGCCGAGCAATTCGCTGGCATCCTGGATGAGCGTCGTGCTGCCTTCGCTGATCGCGAAGCGGCGTGGATCCTGACAAGGCTTGAGCCACAGCTGGCCGTTCTCGCGGGTCAGTTCGCCCTGCAGGCGCGTCTGGGCTTTTTCCGCCTCGACGGGTTTGCTTTTGTACACCTGGCAACCGGCAAACAGGGGCAACAGGGTGAATACTAAGACTTTGCGGCTGATGTGCATGGGGCTCTCCGTCTGGCGAGCGGCCACGTTACCGAGGCCGCCGGGCAATCTCAAGGAGGCCTTTGATGATTTGCTGCAAGCGCGTGTACGAGCCCTATGAAGAGGCTGACGGCTACCGAGTACTGGTCGACCGGCTGTGGCCACGGGGCATGCCCAAGGATCAGCTGCAGCATGATCAATGGCTGCGCGAGGTGGCGCCATCTGCCGAGCTGCGCCGTCAGTTCGCTCACCGCGTCGAGACGTTCGAGGCCTTTCGCGAAGGCTATCGCCGCGAGCTGGCCGCCCATCCCGAATACTGGCAAAGCCTGCTTTCCCGCGCCGCCGCCGGCACGCTGACGCTGCTGTACGCCGCCCGCGACCGCGAGCACAACAACGCGCGGGTGCTGCAGGATTTTCTCGAGGATGAGCTGGAACGGCGGGGCGAGAGCAGCTCGCCGGTTTGTTACGCGGGCGAGCTGTAGGCTCAGAGGCTATTTGGCGATCATTCGCCGTAATTCCACCTGTGGTGAATGAAAAAGGGGGTGGGCGGTCGGTCGCGCAAACGTGTAGGAGGGGCTTTAGCCCCGAGCTCTTTGCACCCTCATAAAGCTCGGAGCTAAAGCTCCTCCTACAAAAGCGGCGGCGCTGGATGTCTGCTTCTGCCTTGCAGGCGTAGGGTGGACGGGGCGGGCTGATGATTACTTGTGGGAGCGGGCCATGCCCGCGAAAAAAACACGGGCATGAACTGGGCGTCCCCGCCCGTTCCCACAGATAAAACAGTGATGTCTGCTTCTGCTTTATCGCAGCCGATTCACCGGCAAGTGCCCAGAAACCAGAAGATCTTTAACGGTGCTCGACGCCCACCGGACGCATAAAGCTGCGCTCGTAGCTGAGGATGCAGCGGTTCTGCTGGGCGTAGGCGAAGGCGGCCAGGCACTCTTCATCCTGCATGGAGCGCTCGCGATAGTCCTCATACGTCGCCAGGCTCGGGAAGCTGAACAGGGCCAGGGCCACGTTGTTGGCGCCTTCGGAGGGCAGGAAGTAACCGTGATGCTGGCCGCCGAATTTCTCCACCAGGGGAATCCACAACTTGGCGTAGTGCTCGAATTCGGCCAGCTGATACGGGTCGATGATGTAGCGCAGGTAACAGGTGATCATGGTCTTCTCCTTGACGGGGCGAGCAGCATAACGCCGCCCGCGAATGCGGCGTGAGCATCAGCAGAAAATCTGGCCGAGGCTCTGCAGTGTTTCGTGGATGTTGCGTTGAGTGCTGTCCTTGGCGATGAGCGACACATAGATCATCAGACCGTTTACCAGCAGCAGAAAACCGGTCAGCCAGAGGTTGTGACTAAGCGCGATCAGCACATAGAGCGAGCCGCCGGCGACCAGCAGCATGAGCAGCAGGTAAACGCAGCGCAGGGCCGTGAAACTACGGCGTCCGAGGTCGATTGGGGTAAAGCTCCTCATCAATCTTCTTTCAGGCGCTCAGCAGGCGCTCCAGCAGCCAGGCCGCGGCCGGGCCCAATGGTCGGCCGCGGGACCAGACGACATCGACCGGTAGTTGCTTGGGCCAGCCGTTGACCTTCAGCTCATGCAGGCTGTCACCGCCGTGGCTCATCACCAGTTGGCGGGGCAGGGCGGCCCAGCCGAAACCCAGTACCGCCATCTCCAGCAGCAGCAGATAATCCGGCGCCGACCAGCAGCGGCCACCGCTACCCGGCAGGTCGTCCAGTTCGCCGTGGTGATCGGCCAGGCTGCTCAGGCGCAACACGCGCCAGTGGGCCAGGTCTTCTACGCGCACACGGGAAAGCTGGCTCAGTGGGTGCCCCTTGACCACGAACAGCCCGAAGTCCGCCGCATCCGCCAGACTGGCGTGGGCCAGCTCGGGCGGGTAGACCGCCCGTGCGGCGAGTAGGCCCAGGTGCGCACGGCCCTGGCCGACTAGCTCCAGCACGTCGGCGTGCTCGGCGAAGAAGCATTCGAATTCCAGATCCGGATAGCGTTCGTCGAGCTCCGCCAGGCGCGCCTGATAGCGGCTCGCCTGATACGCATCGGACAGCACCAGGGTGAGTTTGGGCTCCAGGCCCGAGGCGAGTTGGCTGGCCTGGCGCTGCAGGCGGTCGGAGGCGGCCAGCACGTCCTCGACATGGCTCAGCAGGCTGCCACCGGCTTCGGTCAGGGTCAGTTGCCGGGCGCCGCGCTCGAACAGCGTGACATCCAGCTCCATTTCCAGCCGGGAGACCGCTTCGCTGATGGTCGACTGGCTTTTGCCCAGGCGCCGAGCAGCGGCGCTGAACGAGCCGGTAGCGGCGGCCTGTGCGAAGGCGTGGAGTGATTCGGGAGATAGATTCATATCGGTTATGCCGATGGCAGTTAACTTTGGTCTGGCAGTTTTGCCGATGATAATAGCGCCATCGTCACCCCCTTGGGAGCCTGAAATGAGCCAATCCAACGCCGTCGCGGTGCGCTCCATGAAAGAGCGCGTGCTGCACGCCACCCTGTTCGAAGCTATCGCCCTGTTCATCTGCTCGCCCGTGCTGGCCTGGGCGCTGGATAAACCGCTGGCGCATACCAGCGTGCTGACCCTGATGTTCTCGGCGGTGGCCATGCTCTGGAACATGATCTTCAATGCGCTGTTCGATGCAGCGCAGCGACGCATGGGCTTCGAGCGTGGCCTGTGGGTGCGCATCATCCACTCGGTGCTGTTCGAGGGCGGCCTGGTGGTGATGCTGGTGCCGCTGGCGGCCTGGTGGCTGTCGGTCAGCCTGGTCACCGCCTTCCTGATGGATATCGGCCTGATCCTGTTCTTCCTGCCATACGCCTTTCTCTACAACCTGGCCTACGACAAGCTGCGCGAGCGTTATGTGAGCCGCCGCGAGGCTCGCACCCTGGCGTGCTCATGATGGGGACGCGCATGCCTCCGTCAGTCCCGGCCCGCTTGTGGCCGGCTGGCGGCTGCCTCTAAGCTGCGCGGTTTTCAGGCACTCGAAGAGCCCGCATGCCCACGCAAAGCATCATCGTTCCGCGCATCTCCAGCTTTCCCGGTCACGAGCGCAAGGCCCAGCAGATCCTGCGCTGGCTGGCCAAGCGCGATATCGTCGAGGCGCTGCCGACCACCTGCGGGCGCAGCGGCATGGCCTACGCCATCGCGCCGGGGGCGAGCAGGGTGGTGGAGTCTGCCGAGCGGCTGCCGTTCGGTCAGGCGGTCAACGGGCTGGAGGTCATCTACCGGCGCTGCATCTATACGCCCACTGAAGCGTTTCTCGAGGAAGCCGGCTGCCCCGAATGCCGGCAGGAGATCGGTGAAGCATTGTTCGAAAGCCTGGACGAATGGATGCCCGGCGAGACCGACAACTTCACCTGCCCGTTATGTGGGCATGAAGACGACATCAACGGCTTTCTGTTCCTGCAGCCCTGCGCCTTTTCCAACCTGGGCTTCATCTTCAATGGCTGGGCGCAGGCCCGCTTCACGGCGAGCTTTCTCGAAGAGTTCGCCGAGCGGCTGGGCTATCCGGTTGCGTTGGTTGAGGCATGAAAGCGGCGCCGAGGGTGCATCGATTGGATGACCTCGGGCGAAAAGGGGAGCTCTTCCTTGAGCCTGAGAGTATTCAGGCTGCGCGAACGGGCTTGGGTTCCCCGTTCGCCGAGAATCATTTCCGTTAAGCGCCGAACGGTCGATCATCATTCTTTACATTGAGTGACAAGGGCTGACTCGGTATAATGGCGCGCTTCCAATTTTCCCGCCTGGGAGCCCCCGCCATGCTGCGTATCAGTCAAGAAGCCCTAACCTTCGACGACGTTCTTCTCATTCCTGGTTTCTCCGACGTTCTGCCGAAGGACGTGAGCCTCAAGACTCGCCTCACCCGCGGCATCGAGCTGAATATCCCGCTGCTTTCCGCGGCCATGGATACCGTCACCGAAGCCCGCCTGGCCATCGCCATGGCACAGGAAGGTGGCATCGGCATCATCCACAAGAACATGACCATCGAGCAGCAGGCTGCCGAAGTGCGCAAGGTCAAGAAGTTCGAGTCCGGCGTGGTCAAGGACCCGATCACCATCGAGGCCGACGCCACCGTACGTGACCTGTTCGATCTGACCCGTCAGAACAACATCTCCGGCGTTCCGGTGCTGAGCAATGGCGACCTGGTCGGCATCGTCACCTCCCGTGACGTGCGTTTCGAGACCCGTCTGGATGCCACCGTCCGTGAAGTGATGACGCCCAAAGAGCGCCTCGTCACCGTCAAGGAAGGCGCCGCCAAGGACGCCGTGCGCGAAGTGCTGCACAAGCACCGCATCGAGAAAGTGCTGATCGTCGACGATGCCTTCAACCTCAAGGGCATGATGACCGTCAAGGACATCGAAAAAGCCAAGGCCTACCCGCTGGCCAGCAAGGACGACCAGGGTCGTCTGCGCGTTGGCGCCGCGGTCGGCACTGGCGCCGATACCGGTGACCGCGTTGCCGCCCTGGCCAATGCCGGCGTCGACGTGATCATCGTCGACACCGCCCACGGTCACTCCAAGGGCGTGATCGAGCGCGTGCGCTGGGTCAAACAGAACTTCCCGGACATCCAAGTGATCGGCGGCAACATCGCCACCGGCGCTGCGGCTCTGGCCCTGGCCGAAGCTGGCGCTGATGCGGTCAAGGTCGGTATCGGCCCGGGCTCGATCTGCACCACCCGTATCGTTGCCGGTGTTGGCGTGCCGCAGATCTCCGCCGTGGCCAACGTTGCTGCTGCGCTGGAAGGCACCGGCATTCCGCTGATCGCCGACGGCGGCATCCGTTTCTCCGGTGACCTGTCCAAGGCCATCGTCGCCGGCGCCTCCGCCGTGATGATCGGCTCCATGCTGGCCGGTACTGAGGAAGCGCCGGGCGAAATCGAACTGTTCCAGGGTCGCTCCTACAAGGCCTACCGCGGCATGGGTTCGCTGGGCGCCATGTCCCAGGCCCAGGGCTCTTCGGATCGCTACTTCCAAGATTCCTCGGCCGGTGCCGAGAAGCTGGTTCCCGAAGGCATCGAAGGGCGTGTGGCCTATAAAGGCGCCATGGGCTCCATCGTCCATCAGCTGATGGGCGGCCTGCGCGCCTCCATGGGTTACACCGGTTGCGCGACCATCGACGAGATGCGCACCAAGCCCGAGTTCGTGCGTATCACCGGTGCCGGCATGGCCGAATCCCACGTTCACGACGTGCAGATCACTAAAGAGGCCCCGAACTACCGCGTAGGCTGAAAAATCGATTTGACGCTGCTGCGCTTGAGCATGCTGCGTTGGAGAGAAGCTCGAAATGCTCATTTGCTCCAGCAAACTCCGCTTTCTCGCTTCTCTCCGCCTTGCCTGCTCATCGCTCGCGACGCGGCAAATCGATTTTTGAACTGTATTAAGAACGGGGCTGTATCGACAGCCCCGCGTTGTTTCTGCTTCCACTGACGAGAACAGAGTCATGGCCCTCGACATTCACGCTCACCGTATCCTGATCCTCGATTTCGGTTCCCAGTACACCCAACTGATCGCCCGCCGTGTGCGCGAGATCGGTGTGTTCTGCGAACTGCATCCCTGGGACATGTCCGACGAGGACATCCGTGCCTTTGCTCCGCGCGGCATCATTCTCGCCGGCGGCCCGGAGTCGGTTCACGAAGCCAACAGCCCGCGTGCGCCGCAAGCGGTGTTCGACCTCGGCGTACCGCTGCTGGGCATCTGCTACGGCATGCAGACCATGGCCGAGCAACTGGGCGGCAAGGTCGAAGGTTCCGACCTGCGTGAATTCGGCTACGCCCGCGTCGACGTGGTCGGCAAGAGCAAGCTGCTCGACGGCATCGAAGACCATGTCGACGCCGACGGCGTGCTGGGCCTAGACGTATGGATGAGCCACGGCGACAAGGTCACCCAGCTGCCGGGTCAGTTCAACGTGCTGGCCAGCACCCCGAGCTGCCCGATCGCCGGCATGTTCGACGACGCCCGCGGTTACTACGGCGTGCAGTTCCACCCGGAAGTGACCCACACCAAGCAGGGCGGTCGCATCCTGTCGCGCTTCGTGGAAGACATCTGCGGCTGTGAAGCCCTGTGGACGCCGTCCAACATCGTCGAAGACGCCATCGCCCAGGTGCGTGAGCAGGTCGGCGACGCCAACGTGCTGCTGGGCCTGTCCGGCGGCGTCGACAGCTCGGTGGTCGCGGCGCTGCTGCACAAGGCCATCGGCGACCAGCTGACCTGCGTATTCGTCGACAACGGCCTGCTGCGCCTGCACGAAGGCGATCAGGTGATGGCCATGTTCAAGGAGAACATGGGCGTCAAGGTGATCCGCGCCGACGCCGAGAAGCAGTTCCTCGACAACCTGGCCGGCGAAGCCGACCCGGAGAAGAAGCGCAAGATCATCGGTCGCACCTTCATCGACGTGTTCGATGCCGAGGCCAGCAAGCTGCCGAATATCAAGTTCCTCGCCCAGGGCACCATCTACCCGGACGTGATCGAGTCGGCCGGCGCCAAGAGCGGCAAGGCCCACGTGATCAAGTCGCACCACAACGTCGGCGGCCTGCCTGAGGAAATGAACCTCAAGCTGGTCGAGCCGCTGCGCGAGCTGTTCAAGGACGAAGTACGCAAGATCGGCCTGGAGCTGGGCCTACCGTACGACATGGTCTACCGCCACCCATTCCCGGGCCCGGGCCTGGGCGTGCGTATCCTCGGCGAAGTGAAGAAAGAGTACGCCGACATCCTGCGCCGCGCCGACCACATCTTCATCGAAGAACTGCGCAAGGCCGACTGGTACCACAAGACCAGCCAGGCTTTCGTGGTGTTCCAGCCGGTACGCTCGGTGGGCGTGGTCGGTGATGGCCGCCGCTACGCCTGGGTCGTCGCCCTGCGCGCCGTGGAAACCGTGGACTTCATGACCGCTCGCTGGGCGCACCTGCCTTACGAGCTGCTGGAAACCGTCAGCGGCCGGATCATCAACGAAATCGACGGCATCTCCCGCGTCACCTACGACGTGTCGAGCAAGCCGCCAGCGACCATCGAGTGGGAATGATCCCGCGTCCGGTGTAAGCCGGCAGTCAGTGGCCAAGAAAACCAAAAGCCCGCGTAATTGCGGGCTTTTGGCGTTTTGGGGTTGGCAAATGCGGGCAGCGCTTTACGGCTTTCACCGCATCAGCGTGTGCTACGTCGGGATCAAACCGCCTGCACCTCGGCCAGCTGTTCGCCTTCCAGCCACGCGCCGATTTCGCTGGCTGGCATGGGTTTGGAGAACAGGTAGCCCTGCGCCCAGGCGCAGCCGAGGTTTTTCAGAGCGTTGAGTTCGGCAGTGGTTTCCACGCCTTCGACGATGCATTCGAGTTGCATGTCCTGGCACAGGGCAACCAGGGATTTGACGATCTTGAAGCTGGCCGGGTCGCTGTGGATGTCGGTGACGAAGGTGCGGTCCACCTTGAGTTTGGTCAGCGACAGCGCGTGGATATGGCTCAGGCTGGAATAGCCGGTGCCGAAGTCGTCTAGGGAGATGCCGCAGTCCAGTTCGCGCAACCGGCTGATGGTTCGCTGGGTCTGCGGCAGGTCCTGGATGGCTGCGGTTTCGGTGATTTCCAGATCGAGGCAGGCCGCGGGGAAGCGGCTGCTTCTGATCAACTCGACGATCTGCTGGGCGGCGTCCTCCGAGCCACAATCATGGGCGGACAGGTTGAAGGACAGGCGCATGCCCGCCGGCCAGTTCGCCGCAGCCTCCAGCGCTTTGCGCAGCAAGGGCAGGGTGAGGCGATTGACCAAGCCTGCGCGCTCGGCAATCGGGATGAACTCATAGGGCGGCACGTTACCCAGCTCCGGGCTTTGCCAGCGTGCCAGCGCCTCGAAGGCGACGGTTTGCCCTGTCTGGATATCCACGATGGGCTGGAACACCACATGAAACTCGCGATCCAGATCGGCCCTGCGCAGGGCCTGTTCGGTCAGCCCTTCGCGATTGAGTTGCTGGCGATGGTCAGCGCTGAAAAGGCAGACCGTGCCGGGGCGCTGGCGCTTGCTCTGGTACAGGGCGTAGTCGGCGTATTCATACACCTGCATGGCGCTGGATGCCTGGTCCGGGAAGGTCGCAATGCCCAGTGAACCGCTGATCTGAATCGGGATGTCTACCAGCAGGAACGGCTCGCGCAGGCTGGCGCAGATTTTCTCGCCAAAGGCCCGCAGCTGCCCGTCGCTCATGGCTCGCGTGATGATCAGGGCAAACTCGTCGCCGCCCAGGCGGGACAGGTGCACACCGTCGTCGAGCAACCCGCTCAGACGCTGGCCAACCTGATAGAGCAGCCTGTCGCCCACGCTATGGCCATACAGATCGTTGACCGGCTTGAAGCCATCCAGGTCGATCAACCCAACGGCCAGGCGAGTCTGCTGCTTGCTGGCGCGCGACAACTGTTTCTCGAGGCGGGAAAAGAACTGCCGGCGGTTGGCCAGCCCGGTCAGGCTGTCCTGGTTGGCCAGGTGCAGGTTCTCCTCGCTGAGCTTGGCCGTTTGCGCCTGCATGTTCACCAGCCGGGTGAAGTCGGCGTACTGCGCCTTGAGGATGATCAGCATGGCGATGGACACCAGCAGCACATCGATCGCCGTGGCCATGAAGGTGATGATGTTGGTGGAGACGAAGAACACCACGAACGCGGTATTGACCACGGCGGTGATGGCCAGGGCGGCTGGCAGCAGGTGCATCATGCAGAAGATGCAGCCGATGACGGTGATCGCCATATAGAAGGCGACATGGGCCTGGGTATAACCGTCGCCATAGGGAAACAACGCAAGCGACCAGGCGGTGAAGGCTACGGCGACGAAGGGGGCGAGCATGTTGGTGCGCTTCAGCGCCGCCAGCATCTGCTCCGGGCTTTGCTCCTGCTTGCGCGTGCGCACCCACTCCAGCGCACGAACCACGCCGAACACCGTCATGAGCAACGGGCAATAGACCACCAGCCAGCGAGGTGCGACCGCAAAGTGGGTGCCCGCCAGCATCAGGGTGTTGACCAGCAGGATGAAATACATCATCGGTAACTGGCGGGCCAGAGCGATGTATTGCGCCTTGATCAGGCCGGGGTTGTCCTTGGGTACGGACATCAGTGCTCGTATCGCGAGCAGGGGGGTCTTCATAGGGCGACGCTCTGAAAATACAACCAGATAAATAACCGACGGATTGTCCTTTCCAGTCTCTGCAACGCAGGGGCCAAACGGTGCTTTCGTGGGATCGTATCGGCCGGTCCTCAGATTACTGCAATCTTATGAGTAGTGGCACTTTGATTTCGTTCCGTGCGCCGGTCACGATAGTTGCGGTTGTATAGGTGTCGCGGACAAGCATCGGCAATTGATGAGTAGGAAAACAGAAAGGTTCAGCTAAAAAGCAGCCTAGGCTTATCCCGATGCTGGAGCAGCCCACCGGTTTGCCTTAGACTCGGTCACCCGCAGGAGAGTGATGGCCGCCAGGCCATCCGCCGAAGGCGCAAACTCCAATAATCGCTCAGGCTCAGCACTGCGGACCCCCATATACGCCAACTGGAGAGAGGCTGCCGCGCGCAGCCCACCGAAGGGGCAAGCAGCCAGGCGCTGCGCAAACTCTCAGGTACGCAGGACAGAGGGAGAGGCATTCGAACGCAGGAGTTCTGTGTGCTTCTCTACGTCTATCTGATTGCAATCACTGCCGAAGCCATGTCCGGCGCGCTCGCCGCCGGGCGCCGCAAGTTGGACATGTTCGGCGTCTGCCTGATCGCCTTCATCACCGCGCTCGGTGGCGGAACCGTCAGGGATTTGCTGCTTGGCAATTACCCGGTTACCTGGACGCAACACCCGGCCTACATCTACCTGACCATCTGCGCAGGGCTGCTGACCATCTTCATTGCCCGCCTGGTGCATCGCTTGCACCGGCTGTTTCTGTTGCTCGATGCCATGGGCCTGATCGCCTTCACGGTGATCGGCTGCAACGTCGCCCTCGAGCTCGGCTACTCCTTGCCGGTGACCGTCATAGCCGGGATCACCACGGGCATATTCGGCGGCATTCTGCGCGACATCCTCTGTAACCGAACCCCGCTGGTGCTGTGCGAGGAACTCTACGCCAGCGTCTCGCTGTTGGTCGCTTTGCTGTACCTGGGGCTGCGCCACCTCGGCATACCCGAAGACTTCAACCTGCTGTATTCCTTCATGGCAGGCCTGAGCCTGCGTCTGGCCGCCATCCATTGGTCGCTGTCGCTTCCGGTGTTCTCGTACGACCCGGAGCGCTGGGACAAATAGTGCGAGCTCGGCAATTGCGAGCAGCATCTTTTCATAACAAAGCAGAAGCCCGCGTAATGGCGGGCTTCTGGGGTTCTGGGAAGATCAGTGCCGTGTTTGGTGGCGAGCCACGTTTAGGTCAACGTGCCTGATTCAGGCGTCGGCGCCATCAGTCTGGCCGGCTCAGTTGCTGCTGCATGATGGACGCCGCGTTGTAGCAGTGAAAGGAAACCACCTTGCCGTCCTCGATATGAAAGACGTCACAGCAGGGCACATCGATGGTCTTTCCGGTTGGTGGAATGATGCCCGTCGGGGTTACCAGGTCGCCCTTGTGGGTGCCGCGGATCGCCAGCTCGACGATGACTACGCCGTCAGTCACGTAGGTGCTGAACAGCTCCCGGTGCACATCGGGAAATGCCGTCGCCATCGAGCTCGCCACGGTGGCAATGTCGGCGCCGCGAAACTCCACTTCGGCCGGGACGTTGCGTACATAAGCATCCTCGGCGAAGAAGGACACGAATTTCTCCACGTCCAGGGTTTTACCTTCCGCAGCAGCGTACAGGTCTTTGATCAGTTGAAGGTCATTGTGCATGGTCTGCTCCTTCAAGTTCAGGCCTACAGCCTGTTGCGAGTTTGTTGAGAAAGGGCCGGACACACCCTGCGCCCGGGCCGCTTAACGATGTCGCTCGACCATGCCCAGGATGATCGCCTGCAGCTCATCCTCTGCCTGCTCGGCGCTGATGTCGCCGGCCACGGCGGCGTCGCTGAGCGAGTCGGCGGCGCCGAGCATGGCCCACAGGCTGGCGGCTGAAAGGTCGTGCGGGCCGCAGAAGGGCGCCAGGATCCCCGCGCATTTGTCGATCAGGGCATGCTGGTACTGCTTCTTCACCGCGGCCAGTTCCGGCGAGCCGGTGAGCGCAGCCACCACATCCGATATTTCGCGGCCCTGGGTCAAGACGCAGTGCACGTAGCTCGAGGCGATGACGCGGCTCTTGTCCGCCAGGGTCGCTGCCGCGGCTTCGATGGCGGCGTCGAAGATACGCGTCTGGCGCTCGTCGTAATCCTGATAGAGCGCGGCCAGCAGCCCATTGCGCGTGCCGAAGTGGTCGTAGACCACCGGCTTGGTGACGCCCGCGGCCTCGGCCAGCCGGCCCAACGTCAGGGCGTCGGTGCCCTCATTACCAATCAGCTGCCACGCCACCTCCAGCAACTGGCGCGTGCGCTCCTCCCGTGGCAGGCGGCGACGTGGCGATTGGCTGGGCTGCGGGCTCATCGGTACTCCGGGTGGTTCAGGACGGCTCGATCAACAGCTTACGGCCTATCGCCTGCGCCGTCTGCAGATGCGCCTCGGGGTAGCCGGGGTCCGAGGCCATCAGGAAGTGCGACGACGCCACCGGTGCGCCGCAGTAATCGAAGATGCCGTGTTCGATCTGCGTCTTCATCGCCTCGGCGTAAGCGTGGCGCGTGAAGGTGCCGGCGTCCGCACCGCCAATGGCCACCAGGTGGACGGGCAGGCGCTGCAGCTTCTTCACCACCTTGCCGTTCTCGGCTTCCTCGTAGGCCCAGCCGCCGGTAAATACCCGGTCGATCCAACCCTTGAGCTGAGCCGGGAAGGACCACCAGTAGATCGGATAGACCAGCACCAGGGCGTCGGCCCGTTCGAGGCGGGCGTGCTCGGCGGCGACATCGGCCGGCACTGGGCCGCGTTTCTGGAACAGGGCGACATCCGCTTGGCTGTAAGTCGGGTCGAAGCCTTCGGCCGCCAGGTCAGCCAGCTCCACCGAGTGCGCGGATGCCGAATGGCGCACACCATCGGCGAGCTGGGTGGCCACGGCATGGGTGAGCGAGTGCGGATCAGGATGGGTGAAAACGATCAGGGCGTGCATGGGCGTTACCTCCGAATAGGATTTACCTACTATTGGTAACTTACTTTTGGTAGGTTGTCGAGCGACGCAGGATCAGCGGTTCAGCTGCGAGCAAACATCACTTGAGAATCAGCCGCAGTTGACCCGTATAATCACCCGTAACTTTTTGTGTCCGCCATCGCCTGGCGGGCCCCGTTGGGCCACCCGCGCGGCTTTGCGAGCTGCGCGGGGATTTTGTGAGGAAAGGGTCAATGTCTGCTCATCGAGTAACGGGTCTGGCACGCGCGATTGCCGCGGGTGTGTTGTCTTCCCTGCTGTTCGCCACTGGTGTGCAGGCTGACGAGGCGGTAACCCTGACGCTGTACAACGGTCAGCACGAGGCCACCGGCAAGGCTGTGGCGGCGGCGTTCGAGAAGAAGACCGGTATCAAGGTGCTGATCCGCAAGGGCGGCGGTGGCCAGTTGGCCAACCAGATAGCCGAAGAAGGCGAGCGCTCGCCGGCTGATATCGTTTATACCGAAGAGGCGCCGCCGCTGATCAAGCTCGGCAGCCAGGGCCTGCTGGCCAAGGTCGACGAGAGCACCCTCAAGCAGATCGACCCCAAGTTCTCCGATGACAACGGCAACTGGATCGGCATCACCTCGCGGGTGCGCGTGCTGGCCTACAACCCGGATCTGGTCAGCGAGGCCGAGCTGCCGAAAAGCGTGCTGGAAGTCGCCAGCCCCGAGTGGGCCGGCAAGATCGCGTTCGTGCCGAGCAGTGGCGAGTTCCTCGGCCAGACCGCTGCGGTCATCCGCCTCAACGGCCGCGAAGCAGCCGAAGAATGGCTGACCGGGCTCAAGGCCTTCGGTAGCACCTACACCAACAACGTTATCGCCATGAAGGCGGTGGAGAACGGTGAGGTCGGCGCTGCGCTGGTCAACAGCTATTACTGGACGGCGCTGAAGAAAGAGAAGGGCGAGCTGAAATCCAAGCTGCATTACTTCGCCGATGGCGACGCCGGTGGCCTGTCGAGCGTGTCTGGCGCTGCCGTGGTCAAGGCCAGCAAGCACCCGAAGGAGGCGCAACAGTTCCTCGCCTTCATGATCAGCGAGGAAGGCCAGAAGGCCGTGCTCACCCAGTCCGCCGAATACCCGGTCAACCCCAAGGTGCCGGCCGACCCGCTGCTCAAACCCTATGACCAGCTCAAGCCGCCGGCCATCACCGCCGCACAGATCGGCCTGGCCGAGGATGCATTGGAGCTGCAACGCGAAGTGGGTATGAACTGACCATGCAGCCCCAGGCGGTCACCCCCGAACTGCCGCTGCCGGCACCGGCCATCAGCAGCCGTCGCCGCAAGTCGCCGCCGATCTGGCTGCAGTTGCCGGTGCTGGCGCTGTTGCTGCTCGCCGCGCTGCCGCTGTTCTTCGTGGTAGTGCGCGCCGCGCAGGTCGGTCCTCACGAGGCCTTTGCCCTGCTTTGGCGGCCGTTCGTGTTCGGCCTGTTGGCCAACACCCTGAAGCTGATGGTGCTGGTGACCCTCGGCTGCGCGCTGCTCGGCCTGGCCCTGGCATGGCTGGTGGAGCGCAGCGACCTG
The DNA here is from genome assembly GCF_000213805.1 of Pseudomonas fulva 12-X. NCBI lineage: Bacteria > Pseudomonadati > Pseudomonadota > Gammaproteobacteria > Pseudomonadales > Pseudomonadaceae > Pseudomonas > Pseudomonas fulva. The sequence goes on from NC_015556.1 coordinate 1,503,683, forward strand.
CGCTGGCGCCGGCACTGGAACGTGCTGCTGTGCCTGCCGTTCGCCATACCCTCGTTCGTCAGCGGCTTTACCTGGGTGTCGATCAGCCCGCTGTTCGAGGGCCTGGGCGGCACCGTGCTAGTGATGATTCTGTCCAAATACCCGCTGATCTATCTGCCGGTGGTGGCGGTGCTGCGCAACCTGGACCCGGCCATGGAAGAGTCGGCGCGCATGCTTGGCTGCAGTCGCCGCGAAGTGTTCTGGCGCGTCACCCTGCCGCTGTTGCGCCCGGTGCTGATGGCCACCAGCCTGCTGGTGGCGGTGCATATGCTGGTGGAGTTCGGCGCGCCGTCGATCATGCGTTACCAGACCTTCACCACCGCCATCTATCAACAGTTCGAGCTGGAGTTCAGCGGCAGCAACGCGGCCATGCTGTCGGCCTTGCTGCTGGGGCTGTGCATGCTGCTGCTGTGGGGCGAATTCCGCCTGCGCGGGCGCGGCTACGCGCGCACCGGCCAGGGCGTGGCGCGCAGTGCCGCCCGGGTGCGACTGGGGCGCTGGGGCATCCTGGCGCAGGCGCTGCTGCTGGTGCTGGTGGTGGTTGGCTGCGGTGTGCCGCTGGTGATGCTGGGTTTCTGGATCGTCGAAGGCAGCTCGGCCAGCTTCCCGGTGGCGGAAATCGCCCAGACGCTATGGTCGTCGCTGCGCTATTCCTTCGGTGGCGCCTTGCTCAGCTGCCTGCTGGCGTTGCCGGTGTGTCTGGTGGTGGTGCGTTACTACGGGCGTATGGCCACCCTGGCGGATCGCCTGCCGTATCTGCTGCACGCCTTGCCGGGTTTGGTGATCGCCCTGTCGCTGGTGTTCTTCGCCCTTGGCTACGTGCCGGCGCTGTACCAGACCAGCATCCTGCTGTTGGTGGCCTATGCGTTGCTGTTCATGCCCATGGCCCAGGGGCCGATCCGGGTCGCCCTGGAAAAGGCTTCGCCGCAGCTGGAAGAGGCGGCGCGCACCCTGGGGCACACGCCGCTCGCGACCTTTCTACGGGTGACCCTGCCGATCATCTCGCCGGCCATTGGCGCCGGCTTCGTGCTGGTGTTTCTCGATTGCATGAAAGAGCTGACCGCCACGCTGATTCTCGGCCCCACCGGCCTGGAAACCTTGGCCACCAAGGTCTGGTCGCACACCGGCAACCTGGAATACGCCGGCGCTGCGCCCTATGCCGCGTTGATCGTGCTGGTGTCGGGTTTGCCGGTGTATTTGCTGACGACGCGCGCTTACCGGCGTTCTTGAACTCGGGCAGGGCGGTATGTCGCGGCTTAACGCCCCCGCGTTCAAGGTGTATCGTGCGCAGCTCTCCAGCAGGCCGTTGAAAAGCGTCAGCGAGGCCGCTGGCGCGAGGCAAAAGCAGCCGAAAAAGCGCAGTGTACGAGTTGTGCATGAGCATTTTGAGGCTGTTTTTAACGATGCGCCGGCAACGTAGGTAGGTTTTCAACCGCCTGCTAGCGCCCGTAGAGGCGCAATCGTTCAGACATTGATTAGTGTCACCGCAGTCCCGCTTCAGGAGCAGGTTTCATGAGTTTCACCCGTAGACAGGTGTTGGGCGGTCTGGTCGGTCTTGGCGTGGTCGGTCTCGGCGCTGGCGGCGCGCGCTATTGGCTGGGTCGCCCGTTCGACCGCAAGACCCACGACTACGAGCTGATCGCGGCGCCCCACGACATCGAACTGGTGCCCGGCCATGTCACCCCCGCGTGGACCTTCGGTGGCCAGGCGCCCGGCGTGGAGCTGCGCTGCCGCCAGGGCGACGAGCTGCGCGTGCGCTTCATCAATCACCTGCCCGAGCCCACCACCATCCACTGGCACGGCATCCGCCTGCCGCTGGAAATGGACGGCGTGCCCTATGTGTCCCAGGCGCCGGTATTGCCGGGGGAATTCTTCGATTACCGCTTCGTCACCCCGGACGCCGGCAGCTACTGGTACCACCCCCATGAGTCCAGCGCCAAACAGCTGGGTCGCGGGCTGGTCGGCCCGCTGATCATCGAGGAGCGCGAGCCCACCGGTTTCCGCCACGAGCGCACCCTGTGCCTGAAGAGCTGGCACGTGGACGAAGCGGGCGCTTTCACCGAATTCAGCGTGCCCCGCGAGGCGGCGCGGGAGGGCACCCGTGGGCGGCTGTCGACCATCAACGGCGTGTCGCTGCCGACCCTGGAACTGCCCGCCGGCCAGGTGGTGCGCCTGCGCCTGATCAACGTCGACAGCACCATCACCTATCGCCTCAATCTCTCGGGCGGCGAGGCGCGCATCTACGCTCTGGACGGCAATCCGATCAAGCCGCGCCCGCTGGGCAAGGATTACTGGCTGGGGCCGGGCATGCGCATCGACCTGGGGCTCAAGGTGCCGGCGGTGGGCAGCGAAGAATTGTCGCTGCGCAACGGGCCGCTGCGCCTGGCGACCATCAAATCGGTGGCCAGTAGCGAACCCGCCGCTGAATGGCCGCCGGCATTGCCGCCGAACCCGGTGGCCGAGCCGGATCTGGCGAAGGCCGAAACCCTGCGCTTCAACTTCGAATGGGCCGCGGCACTGGCATCGCCCGCTGACGAGGCCGCCGGCCGCTACAAGTACTGGCAGATCAACGGCCAGGCCTGGGACATCAACGACAAGACCTGCGCCGACCGGCCCATCGCCAGCCTCGAGAAGGATGGCCATTACATCTTCGTGCTGCGCAACATGGCCCAGTACCAGCACCCGATCCACCTGCATGGGTTGATCTTCAAGGTGCTGGATTCCAACCGCCGCAAGATTGAACCGTACTACACCGACACCTTCCTGCTCGGCAAGAACGAGACTGCGCGCATCGCCTTCGTGGCCGATAATCCTGGCGTGTGGATGTTCCATTGCCACGTCATCGACCATATGGAAACCGGCCTGATGGCCGCCATCGAGATCGCCTGATTTGAGTGCCATGAGTTGAGAGCCCCCTTGATCATCGACCGCAGCCGCGACGAGCGCTTTATGCGCGAGGCGCTGGAACTGGCCGCCCAAGGCGCTGCTCGCGGCGAAGTGCCGGTCGGCGCCGTGCTGGTGCAGGACGGCGAAGTGATCGGCCGCGGCTTCAACTGCCCGATCTCAACCAGCGATCCCAGCGCCCACGCCGAGATGGTCGCCATCCGCGCCGCCGCCCAGGCCATCGCCAACTACCGCCTGCCGGGCAGCACCCTGTACGTGACCCTGGAGCCCTGCGCCATGTGTGCGGGGCTTATCGTCCACTCGCGCGTACAGCGCGTGGTATTCGGCGCCAGCGAACCCCGCGCGGGCATGGCGGTAAGCCGCGGCCAGTTCTTCGACCAGGCATTTCTCAACCACCGTGTGCGGGTCGAGGGCGGGGTGCTGGCGGAGGAGTGTGGTGAAGTATTGAAGGCGTTTTTCAAGGCACGGCGCGGGTAGTACGTGTTCAGGCTGCGTCGCTCGTGGCGATGCAGCTGGTAGATCAGGATTCGTATCGCAGGCTGACCAACCAAGGCAGGGAATCATGCAATTGATCAAAGCAGGGATGTTTTCAGCAGCGGCACTGCTAGGCGCATCCGCCCAGGCGGCGGAGCGGCAGGTTTATCTGGTCGCCACCGCGCACTTGGACGGCTCCAATCTGGCCCAGAGCATCTTTCTTCACGAGCCGGAAATCACCGAGTTGCAGGGGTGCCTGGATGCCGTGCGCAAGGGCCAGCGCGAGCGCGATTGGCAGCAGTACCACCACATCTTCCAGCGCGACAAATTCAAGGGCTTCACCGGCCATATGCGTTATCGCTGCGTTTACAGTGATCTGCAGATCAGCGGCTGGTACGACAAGATGCGCTACAACCAGCCCTACCTGATCAGCATCGACGACGACGCGGTACTGAGCCTCAGCCGCGCCGCGAGCCAGGCGCAGTGCTCCGCGCAGTTGCGCGCCCTGCCGGCCAACAAGAAGGCGCAGAGCTTCTGCGCCATGGGCAACCAGACCGTCACCCGCTGAGTCGTTGCTCAGCGAGCGCGTTGGAAAACCAGCCTGACCTTGGCACCGCCAGGGCGCTGGAAGCTTTCGATCATGCGCTCGCCTTCTACCTCCATGCGCAGTTCCCGGGTCGTGCGCACGTCGCCGGTCCAGTTCGGGAAGGAGGAGCCTTCCACGGTGTTGCCGCTGAAGTCGCCCTGGGCATCGACGGTGTAGCGCCCGTACAGCGCCAGGCTGCCGGCCATCACGGCACGGTTTTCCGCGTCGGTGCCGCCGCCCCGTTGGTTGGATTGAAAGCGCGGGATGCGCGGGTCGTGCAGAAACTCCACGAAGTACAGGTCCGGCGTGAATACCAGCCGGCCCCGCGGTTCGGGGCCGTAGGGATAAGACGTCACGCCATCGTTCTCCACCGTGGCGGCGATCAGATTCCAGGTGCCGGCAACCTTGTTGGGTTTCTGCTCGGCGCTGCTGGTCGCGGCAGCCAGCAGTAGCGTCGCCGCGGCAGCCAGACGGATCAACGAAAGCCGGTGCATATCAGCGCTCCTGGCTGTCGGCCGAGAACGCCACATCGCGCTGCGCTTCGAGTGACTCAAGACGCTGGTTCAGGGCGCTATGGATGTTTTCATAGGCGGTGCTGCCCAGCGCCAAGCGCAGGGGCGGTTTGGCCGCGTCGGCCGCCTGGATGATTGCCGCTACGGTGTTGACGGCGTCGCCACGGATCTCGAATTCGCCGCTGGCGATCATCCCGTGAACCTGGCCAGCCGGCGTGTCTCGATAAGCGCCGGCAGGCGGTGCCAGGTCGAGAGCAGCGGCGAAGTTGGTACGGGTCGGGCCCGGCTCGGCGAGGATGAAATCGATCCCGAAGGGCGCGACCTCCTGGGCCACGGCTTCGACGAAGCCTTCGATCCCCCATTTGCTGGCGTGGTAGAGGCTGAAGCCGGGGTAGGCGATCTGCCCGCCCTCGGAAGACACCTGAACGATGCGCCCGCCGCCCTGGGCACGCAGGTGGGCCAGGCTGCGGCGGATCAGCTGGATCGAGCCGGTCAGGTTGGTGGCCAGCACCCGCTCGATCTGCTCGTCGCTAACCTGCTCGGCAGGGCCGAACAGGCCGTAACCGGCGTTGCTGACGATCACGTCGATGCGCCCGAAACGCTCGAAGGCGTGATCGATCACGCGGCCGATCTGCGCCTTATCGGTGACGTCCAGGGCGAGCACCTGCAGCCGGTCGCCATGAGCGTTCGACAGGTCCTGCAGGGCTTGCTCACGCCGTGCGGTGGCGATCACCCGATCACCACGCTCCAGCAATTGGGCCGTCATGATCTTGCCGAGCCCGGACGATGCCCCTGTGATAAGCCAGGTCTTGTTCATGCAGTGCTCCTCGAATCGTTGATTGAGGCCTTCACTCTAATCGGATTATTTGTTGTGATAATCCGCTTCAATGTGCATGAACTGGTGAGTGAGGTTGAACAATGAGCAGGCCGACGCTAAGCGATCTCAGTGCCCTGATGGCGGTAGCGCAGCACCGCAGCTTTAGAAAAGCCGCCGATGAACTGGGGGTTTCCCGCTCCGCACTCAGCCACGCGATCGCCGCGCTGGAACGCCAGCTGGGCGTGCGCCTGCTGCACCGCACCACGCGCAGCGTGGCGCCGACCGAGGCCGGCGAGCACTTCCTGCAGCGCCTGACGCCGGTGCTGCAGGGGCTGGATCAGGCCATCGATGCGTTGACCGAAGAGGGCGGCCATCCCACCGGCACCCTGCGCATCAATGGTGGCGAGGAGGCCATGCGCGTGCTGCTCGAGCGCGTGGTGCCGACGTTTCTGGAGCGCTACCCGCAGGTCTCCCTGGATCTGGTCAGCGATGGCCACTTGGTAGACGTCGTGCGCGAAGGCTTCGATGCCGGCATCCGCCTGGCCGAGGCCGTGCCTCAGGACATGATCGCCGTCGCACTGAGCGAGGACTTTCGTTTTCTCGCCGTGGCCTCGCCCGAGTACCTGGCCAGCGCCGGGCGGCCCGAAACGCCGGAGGATCTGCGTAACCACTGCTGCATCCGCCAGCGTCTGCCCAGCGGCAAGCTGTATCGCTGGGAGTTCGAACATCGCGGGCAGGAGGTCGCCGTGGATGTGCCGGGCAGCATGACCCTCAACCACACGCAACTGATGATCGAGGCGGCCGCCGCCGGGCTGGGCATCGCCTATGTGCCGGACATGGCGGCGCAGCGCTGGCTGGAGGAGGGCAAGCTGGTCGCGGTGCTGGAGGACTGGTCGCCGCCGGTCGGCGGCTTGCGTCTTTATTACCCGAGCCACCGCCACGTGTCGGCGGCGCTGCGGGCGTTTATCGAGGTGATGAAGAGCGTTCGCTAGCGGCGCCTGGGGAAGGGATTAAAGCGGCGCCTTTTCCTGCTGCTCTGGGTGATCCTTGCCGACACCCGGTACGTGCAGGCCGCTCTCGGCGACCTGGCTGCCTTCCAGTTGCGGCTGCGTGACCCAGGTGAGGATGTCGTAGTAGCGACGGATGTTGCGCACGAAGTGCACCGGCTCGCCGCCGCGGGCATAGCCGAAGCGGGTCTTGCTGTACCACTGCTTCTGCGACAGACGCGGTAGAATCTTCTGCACGTCCAGCCACTTGTTGGGGTCCAGCCCCTCGGCCTCGGTGAGCTTGCGCGCATCTTCCAGGTGGCCGCCGCCGATGTTGTAGGAGGCGAGGGCGAACCAGGTGCGATCCGGCTCCTGGATGCTCTCCGGCAGCTGTTCCTTCACGTGCACCAGGTACTTGGCGCCGCCCTGGATGCTTTGCTGCGGGTTTAGGCGGTCGGATACGCCCATCGCCTGAGCGGTGTTCAGGGTCAGCATCATCAGCCCGCGCACACCGGTCTTGGAGGTGGCGCCCGGTTGCCAGAGCGACTCCTGATAACCGACGGCGGCGAGCAGGCGCCAGTCCAGGTCGTTTTCCTTGGCGGCCTTGCGAAAGTGTTTTTCGTAGCGCGGCAGGCGCTGCTGCAGATGCTGGGCGAAGGTGTAGGCGCCGACATAACCCAGAACGTCGACATGGCCGTAGTAGCGCTCCTTGAGGCGCTGCAGGCTGCCGTTGTCCTGGGAGCGACGCAGGAAACCGTCGACCTGTTCGAGCAGGCTGTTGTCTTCGCCCGGCGCTACCGCCCAGACCAGATTGCGCGAGTCACCCAGGTCGAAGCCGACGCGCACGTTGGGGAAATACACCTGGTTCATGGCCAGTTCGTTGGAGTCGACCAGGGTCAGGTCGATCTCGCCTTCGTCAACCATGCGCAGCAGGTCGACCACCTCGACATCGGACGACTCTTCATATTGCAGGTCAGGCACCTGGGCTTTCAGTTCGGCCAGCTGCTCGGCGTGGCTGCTGCCCTTGAGCACCAGGATGCGCTTGCCGACCAGGTCTTCCGGGCGACTGGGGCGGCGCTGGCCGTTGCGGTAAACGATCTGCGGGGTCACTTCCAGATAGGGCACGGAAAAGCGCGCGCTCTGCTGGCGGCCAGCGCTTTCCACCAGGCCGGCGGCGGCCAGCACCGGGCCGCCTGGTTTGCCTAGGCGGGAGAAAAGATCGTCGAGGTTGTCGGCCGTCTGGATTTCCAGCTTGACGTCCAGGTCGTCGGCGAAGCGCTTGACCAGCTCGTACTCGAAGCCGGTTTCGCCGTTGCGATCCTGGAAATAGGTGGCGGGGCTGTTGCGGGTTATCACGCGCAGCACGCCTTCCTCCTTGATCCGCTCCAGGCTGCTCGGAGGTTCCGCGCAGCCGCTGAGCATCAGGAGTAATCCGATCGCCGACAGCCAGCCGGCGTAGCGCTTGCCAATCAGGTTTGGAGAGGGCATCGGCGCAGTATACGCCAACGCCGTGCCGTTCCATATCTGGACAGTGCACGTGCGCTCTGCTAGGCAAAAAAGCTTTTGCCAGCAATGGTCGGTAGCGACCGCAACACAGCCGCTATGGGCGAACGGGGCATGAGCGGGCGTGCCGCGCTCGCCGCTTTAGGCTAGAATATGCGCCCTCAAAGCACACCCCCTTCCCAGAGGCTGTCCCCTGATGCTGATCCTGCGCGGCGCTCCCGCCCTTTCCGCCTTTCGCCACGGTAAATTGCTCGAGCAACTGACCAGTAAAGTGCCTGCTGTGACCGGCCTGTATGCCGAGTTCGCCCACTTTGCCGACGTCGACGGTGCGCTGAGTGCCGACGAAGAGCAGGTGCTGGCCCGTCTGCTCAAGTACGGCCCGAGCGTGCCGGTGCAGGAGCCCAGCGGCCGCCTGCTGCTGACCATCCCGCGGTTCGGCACCATTTCGCCGTGGTCGAGCAAGGCCAGCGACATCGCCCGCAACTGTGGCCTGGACAAGATCCTTCGTCTGGAGCGGGGCATTGCCTACTATGTAGCCGGCGAGCTGAGCGAAGCCGATGTGCAGCAGGTCGCCGCCGTGCTGCATGACCGCATGACCCAGGTTGTGCTGAACAAGCTGGAAGACGCCGCCGGGCTGTTCAGCCATGCCGAACCCAAGCCGCTGACCGCCGTGGACATCCTCGGTGGTGGTCGCCCGGCGCTGGAAAAGGCCAACGTCGAGCTGGGCCTGGCCCTGGCAGAAGACGAGATCGATTACCTGGTCAACGCCTTCCAGGGCTTGAAGCGCAATCCGCACGACATCGAGCTGATGATGTTCGCCCAGGCCAACTCCGAGCACTGCCGCCACAAGATCTTCAATGCCAGCTGGGACATCGACGGCGAAAGCCAGGATAAGTCGCTGTTCGGCATGATCAAGAACACCTACCAGATGCACAGCGAGAACGTGCTGTCCGCTTACAAGGACAACGCCTCGGTGATCGTCGGCCACACCGCCGGGCGCTTCTTCCCCAATCCTGAAACCCGCCAGTACGGCGCGGTGAAGGAGCCGGTGCACATCCTGATGAAGGTGGAAACCCACAACCACCCGACCGCCATCTCGCCGTTCTCCGGTGCGTCCACCGGCTCCGGCGGCGAGATCCGCGACGAAGGCGCCACAGGCCGCGGCGCCAAGCCGAAAGCCGGCCTGACCGGTTTCACCGTCTCCAACCTGAACATCCCCGGCTTCGAACAGCCCTGGGAGCAGGCCTACGGCAAGCCCGAGCGCATCGTCACACCGCTGGACATCATGATCGAAGGCCCGCTGGGCGGCGCCGCGTTCAACAACGAATTCGGTCGTCCGGCGCTGACCGGCTATTTCCGTACCTTCGAGCAATCGATCGCCACCCCGCACGGCGACGAAGTGCGCGGCTACCACAAGCCGATCATGCTCGCCGGCGGCATGGGCAACATCCGTGAAGATCACGTACAGAAAGGCGAGATCACCGTCGGCGCCAAGCTGATCGTGCTCGGCGGCCCGGCCATGCTGATCGGCCTGGGCGGCGGCGCCGCTTCGTCGGTGGCCACCGGTGCCAGCTCGGCGGACCTGGATTTCGCCTCGGTGCAGCGCGAGAACCCGGAAATGGAACGCCGCTGCCAGGAGGTCATCGACCGTTGCTGGCAGCTGGGCGACCAGAACCCCATCGCCTTCATCCATGACGTCGGCGCCGGCGGCATTTCCAACGCCTTCCCCGAGCTGGTCAACGATGGTGGCCGCGGTGGCCGCTTCGAGCTTCGCAACGTGCCCAACGACGAGCCGGGCATGGCCCCGCACGAGATCTGGAGCAACGAGTCCCAGGAACGTTACGTGCTGGCCGTCAGCGCCAAGGACTTCGAGCGCTTCCAGGCCATCTGCGAGCGCGAGCGTTGCCCGTTCGCGGTGGTTGGTGAAGCCACCGAAGAGCCGCACCTGACCGTCACCGACAGCCACTTCGCCAACACCCCGGTGGACATGCCGCTCGAAGTGCTGCTCGGCAAGCCGCCGCGCATGCACCGTTCGGTCACCCGCGAGGCCGAGCTGGGCGACGATTTCGACCCGAGCAAGCTGGACATCAACGAAGCCGCGGAGCGCGTACTGCGCCACCCGGCTGTGGCCAGCAAGAGCTTTTTGATCACTATCGGCGACCGCACCATCACCGGCCTGGTCGCTCGTGATCAGATGGTCGGCCCGTGGCAGGTACCGGTGGCCGACGTCGCCGTGACCGCCACCAGCTTCGACGTCTACACCGGTGAAGCCATGGCCATGGGCGAGCGCACCCCGCTGGCTCTGCTCGATGCTCCGGCTTCCGGCCGTATGGCCATCGGTGAAACCATCACCAACATCGCTGCCTCGCACATCGAAAAACTCTCCGACATCAAACTGTCGGCCAACTGGATGGCCGCCGCCGGTCATCCGGGTGAAGACGCCCGTCTGTACGACACCGTCAAGGCGGTCGGCATGGAGCTGTGCCCCGAGCTGGGCCTGACCATTCCGGTGGGCAAGGACTCGATGTCGATGAAGACCAAGTGGAGCGAAGAGGGCGCGGAGAAGAGCGTTACCTCGCCGCTGTCGCTGATCGTTACCGGTTTCGCGCCGGTCGCCGACGTGCGCAAGACCCTGACCCCCGAGCTGCGCATGGACAAAGGCGAGACCGATCTGATCCTGATCGATCTGGGCCGTGGCCAGAACCGCATGGGCGCCTCGATCCTCGCCCAGGTGTACAGCAAGCTCGGCCAGCAGGCGCCGGACGTCGACGACGCCGAAGACCTCAAGGCCTTCTTCGCGGTTATCCAAGGCCTCAACGCCGATGGTCATCTGCTGGCCTATCACGACCGTTCCGACGGCGGCCTGCTGGTCAGCGTGCTGGAGATGGCCTTCGCCGGCCACTGCGGCCTCAACCTGCAGCTCGATGGCCTGGTCGAGAGCCGCGAAGAGCTCGCTGCCTTCCTGTTCAACGAAGAGCTGGGCGCGGTGATCCAGGTTCGCCAGGACGCCACCCCGGACGTGCTCGCCCAGTTCAGCGCCGCCGGCCTGGAAGATTGCGTCGCGGTGATCGGCAAGCCGGTCAACAACGGTGATGTAGCCATCAGCTACAACGACCAGCCGGTGTTCAGCGGCCAGCGCCGCTTGCTGCAGCGCCAGTGGGCCGAGACCAGCCATCGCATCCAGCGTCTGCGTGACAACGCCGACTGCGCGGATCAGGAATTCGACGCGCTGCTGGAAGAAGACAACCCGGGCTTGTCGATCAAGCTGGGCTTCGACGTAAACGAAGACATCGCTGCGCCGTACATCAAGAAGGGCGTTCGCCCGCAGGTTGCTGTGCTGCGCGAGCAGGGCGTCAACGGTCAGGTGGAAATGGCCGCAGCCTTCGACCGTGCCGGCTTCACCTCGGTGGATGTGCACATGAGCGACATCCTCGCCGGCCGCGTCGATCTGAACGACTTCAAGGGCCTGGTCGCCTGTGGCGGCTTCTCCTACGGTGACGTGCTCGGCGCCGGTGAAGGCTGGGCCAAATCGGCGCTGTTCAACACCCGTGCCCGCGATGCCTTCCAGGGCTTCTTCGAGCGCAAGGACAGCTTCACCCTTGGCGTGTGCAACGGTTGCCAGATGCTCTCCAACCTGCACGAGCTGATTCCGGGCACCGAGTTCTGGCCGCACTTCGTGCGCAACCGCTCCGAGCAGTTCGAAGCACGCGTGGCCATGGTTCAGGTTCAGGAGTCGGCGTCGATCTTCCTGCGTGGCATGGCCGGTTCGCGCATGCCGATCGCCATCGCCCACGGTGAAGGCCATGCCGAGTTCGAAAGCGAGGAAGCTTTGCTTGAGGCCGACCTGTCCGGCACCGTGGCGCTGCGTTTCATCGACAACCACGGCAAGGTCACCGAAGCCTACCCGGCCAACCCGAACGGCTCGCCGCGCGGGATCACCGGCCTGACCAGCCGCGACGGCCGCGTGACCATCATGATGCCGCACCCCGAGCGTGTGTTCCGCGCCGTGCAGAACTCCTGGCGCCCGGACGAGTGGCAGGAAGATGGCGGCTGGATGCGCATGTTCCGTAACGCGCGGGTCTGGGTCGACTGATCGAGTCGCTCGCTGCAGGAAACAGAAAAACGCCAGGCATTGCCTGGCGTTTTTCATTTGGGGAATGAGTAGTAGCCGATGATTCGGGTCGTCGGTTTTGAGACATGGCGCCTGGGTTTTTGAATGTCACCAGCTAGTCTGCAGGAAGGAGTTGGCACTTTGCGGCAGCGCGTATTGGCGGCATTTCAGATAAATCCGAATATTTCAGCAGTGTTGGCTGTGTCACGAATCTTGCTAGGCAATGTGCCATCATGCTGTGGCATTATTGGCTCATTGTTTTCAGCGACTTGCAGTGGAGTAGTTGATGTACAAGTTGTGTTTCTACGTTCCGGAAAGCCATCTGGAAAGCGTGAAAGCGGCAGTATTCGCCGAGGGCGCCGGTCGCGCCGCCGGCTACGACCACTGCTGTTGGCAAACCCAGGGCCGCGGCCAGTTCCGCCCGCTGGAAGGCAGCAAGCCGTACATTGGCCAGAGCGGTGAGCTGGCGACAGTGCCTGAGTGGAAAGTCGAGCTGGTGGTGGGCGATGAGCTGATCCACAACGCGGTCAAAGCCCTGAAAAAAGCCCACCCCTACGAAGTACCTGCCTTCGAAGTGTGGCGCTTGTCCGATCTGCAATTCTAGGGACTGCGCCTCGCACGGCAGATCGTGTCAGGGGCGAATCTCGATCAGCGTGCCGTCCTTCACCAGCGCCCAGACCTCGCGCATGTCGGCGTTCTTCATGGCGATGCAGCCTTCGGTCCAGTCCAGGGTGTGGAAGAACCACTCCGGGTATTCGTCGTCCAGCGGCGTGCCGTGGATCATTATCATGCTGCCCGGCTTCACCCCTGCAGCCTTGGCCTGTGCCTGGTCACGGGCGTTGGGGTAGGAGATGTGCATCGACAGGTTGTACTTCTCGCTCTGGCGCCGCCAGTCGATCCAGTAAAAACCCTCCGGCGTGCGCAAATCGCCTTCGCGCAGCTTGGCACCGACTGGCTGTTTACCTAAAGAAATGCGGTACGACTTCAGCGTCTTGCCCTGGCTGATCAGTTGCAGCCGGCGCTGGGATTTCTCCACCAAAACCTTGTCGACGGTCGCCACGGGAGTGGCAGGCGCAGTAGCTGCGTGCCCGGCCAGGGCCAAAGAGAAGAGGGTGAAGGCGAGCAACCAACGCATGGGGATTTTCGACTGAGCAGATGGCCGGCGGGCGGCGGAGGCTCATTCTAAAGGTTGCAGCATTGGGGCGCCTAGAGTCTGCGGCTCCGCGCATCGTTTCGCCTCGGTAGCCTGGCGTAGAGCGAAGCGAAACCCAGGACGCGGTATCCGCTCTGCCCAAGCCGGCAAGGCTGAGCGCCGCTGCCTGCGCATCGCCTCGCTCAGCTGTAGGTTGCGAAAAGCGCGCAACGACACCAGGGAACGTCTCCCGGGTATCGCTGCGCTCAACGCCGGGCTACGGCGTACTATCAATAAAGCGACGGCAGCTCGTTGGGGCGCAGATCGAACACCAGCACTTCGGCCTGCTGGCCATTGCTCAGGTGTAGATCGCGTGCATCGCGCACTCGCACGCCGTCACCGGCCTGCAGTTGCTCGCCGTTGAGCTGGACGCTGCCGCGGGCTACGTGGACGTAGGCGTAACGGTCATCGCCGAGTTGCAGATGCGCCTGCTCGTCACCGTCGAACAGACCGGCGTAGACGCGAGCGTTCTGGCGCACGGTCAGCGAGCCGTCGGCGCCATCCGGCGAGATGATCAGCTGCAGGCGGCCGCGTTTCTGCGCTTCGCTGAAATGCTCCTGCTGGTAGCGCGGTTCGGCCTGGCGTTCGCTCGGCACGATCCAGATCTGCAGGAAGTGCACCTGCTCAGTGTGCGAGTGGTTGAACTCGCTGTGCGACACGCCTGTACCGGCGCTCATCAGTTGCACATCGCCAGGGCGGATCACCGAGCCGGTGCCCAGGCTGTCCTTGTGTTCCAGTGCGCCTTGCAGCACGTAGGAGAAAATCTCCATGTTGCGGTGCGGGTGTTCGCCGAAACCCTGGCCGGCGGCCACGGTGTCGTCGTTGATCACCAGCAGGTCGGAGAAGCCGCGCTCCTTCGGGTTGTTGTAACTGGCGAACGAAAAGGTGTGAAAGGAGTTGAGCCAGCCATGATTGGCGTGGCCACGGTCGGATGCTTTACGGATAGCCAGCATGATGAATCCTCCAGTTGATGGCGCTGCCTTTATCGGCGGCATGGAGGGAATGTTACTGACTATCTTTGGATTGATTAACCGGCTGTAAATGGACTTATTGTCCACTTCAGGTTGACGATTTCAGGCGCTCAGGTGCTCGATCTGCTGCTTGATGAAATCCGAGAACACCTGCACCGCGCGGGCCGATTGGCGGTGCTGCGGATAAACCGCGTACACCGCCGCCGACGCTGGCCAGTGCTGTTCGAGGATCGGCACCAGCGCGCCGCTCTCCAAGGCCTGGCCGACGATGAAGGTGGGCAGGTAGGCGATGCCCATGCCGGCCACGGCCGCATCGCGGATCAGCTCGCCGTTGTTGGCGCGCAGCTGGCCGCGCATGCTCAGGTTCCTGGGTTTGCCGGCCTCGCGCAGGCGCCATTCCACGTGGCGGCTGTGCCCGTAAAGCAGGCAGGCATGTTGCTGCAGTTCGCCGAGGTCGGCCGGCGTACCGTGCTCCGCGAGATAGGCAGGGCTGGCGCAGAGGATGGTCTGCATGTCGGTCAGGCGCTTGGCGATCAGGCTGGAGTCTTCCAGGGTGCCGATGCGAATCGACATGTCGTAGCCGTCGGCGAGCAAATCGACGGCGCGGTCGTTGAGGTCGATCTCCAGATTTATGTGCGGGTGCTGCTGCATGAACAGCGGCAGCACGTGGCTCAGGTGCAGGGTGGCGAAAGTCATCGGCGCGCTGACCCGCAGGGTGCCGCGCAGGGACGCGCCCTGGGCCGACACCAGCTCCTGGGCATCGCGCAGGTCGGCGAGAATGGTGGTGGCCTTGTCGTACAGCAGCAAGCCCAGTTCGGTGGCCTGCAGGCGACGCGTGGTGCGGTTGAGCAGTCTCACGCCGAGCAGTGCTTCGAGGGCGGCGACGCGACGGCTGACGTACTGCTTGGTCACCCCGAGGGTGTCGGCAGCGGCAGTGAAGCTGCCGGCGTCCAGGGTAGTGACGAACAGGCGCAGGTCTTCGACGTTCATGGGCATTCTCGTTGGCAAGGCGGCGATTATTACCGGGTGCGTGGGCTTCGCGCCATCGGCTATCCTCGGCGTCTGCCTCAACTGCCCAGGACGCGTCGATGTTCACCAGCAAGTTGCCCGCTGTCGGCACCACCATTTTCACCACCATGTCCCAGCTCGCGGTCCAGACGGGCGCCATCAACCTGTCCCAGGGCTTCCCGGACTTCGACGGCCCCGAAGCGCTGCGCGAGGCCCTGGCCCGGCATGTGGCGGCGGGGCACAACCAGTACGCACCGATGACCGGGTTGCCGGCGTTGCGCGAGCAGATCGCCCTGAAGATCGAGCGGCTCTACGGGCGTAACGTCAGTGCGGACAGCGAAGTGACCGTCACGCCGGGCGCGACTCAGGCGATCTTCTGCGCGATCCAGGCGCTGATCCATCCCGGCGACGAGGCCATCGTCTTCGATCCCTGTTACGACAGCTACGACCCCAGCGTGACCCTGGCTGGCGGGCGTTGCATCCATGTGCCGCTGGCCGCGGGTGATTTCGCCATCGACTGGCAATGCCTGGAGGCGGCGCTGAGCCCGCGTACCCGGCTGATCGTGCTCAATACGCCGCACAACCCCAGCGGAGCGCTGATCAGCCGCGACGAGCTGGACCGCCTGGCGGCGCTGATCCGCGAGCGCGACATTTATATCGTCAGCGACGAAGTCTACGAGCACCTGGTGTTCGACGGCCGCCAGCACGCCAGCGTACTGGCCCACGACGAGCTGTACGCGCGGGCCTTCGTGGTCAGCTCGTTCGGCAAGACCTACCACGTGACCGGCTGGAAGACCGGCTACGTGGTGGCGCCGCCTGCGCTGAGCGCCGAGCTGCGCAAGGTGCACCAGTACGTCAGCTTCTGTGGGGTGACGCCTCTGCAGTACGCGCTGGCCGACTTCATGGCCGCCTGCCCCGAGCACGTCAGCGAGTTGCCGGCGTTCTACCAGGCCAAGCGCGACCTGTTCTGCGACCTGCTGGCCGGCTCGCGTTTCACCTTCACGCGCACGCCGGGCACCTATTTCCAGCTGGCCGATTATTCGGCGATCCGCCCGGATCTGGACGATGTGGCCATGGCCCAGTGGCTGACCCGCGAGCATGGCGTGGCGGCGATTCCGGTGTCGGTGTTCAGCGAACGGCCGGACCCGTCTCAGCGCCTGGTGCGCTTCTGCTTCGCCAAGCGTGAGGACACCCTGCGCCAGGCCGCGGAAAAACTCAGCGCCATCTAGCACCTTGTAGGGTGGACAACCGCGAAGCGTTGTCCACCGCTTGGCAGGCGATATCACGGGAGGGACATCGATGAGCAAACAAGACCACCTCGAACTGGCGCTGATCCAGAGTGACCTGGCCTGGCACGACCCCGCCGCCAACCGCGCCCACTTCGAGGCGCAGCTGCTGCAGGCCGCGGGCGCCGATCTGGTCATCCTGCCGGAGATGTTCAGCACCGGCTTTTCCATGCAGTCCGCCGAATTGGCCGAACCCGAAGACGGGCCGACCAGCCAGTGGCTCAGCGAGCAGGCGCAGCGCTTCAATGCGGTGATCGCCGGCAGCCTGATCATCCAGGTCGCCGATGGCAGCTACCGCAACCGGCTGCTGTGGGCGCGGCCGGATGGTTCGCTGGCTCACTACGACAAGCGCCACCTGTTTCGCATGGCCGGCGAGCACCAGCACTACGCCGCCGGCGAGCGCCAGGCGCTGTTCGAGGTCAAGGGGTGGCGGGTGCGCCCGCTGATCTGCTACGACCTGCGCTTTCCGGTCTGGAGCCGCGACGCCGAAGGCACCGACCTGCTGCTGTACACCGCCAACTGGCCGGCCGCGCGGCGCCTGCACTGGAACCGCCTGCTGCCGGCGCGGGCCATCGAAAACCTCTGCTACGTGGCGGCGGTCAATCGCATCGGCGTGGACGGCAAGGGCCATCCCTACAGCGGCGACTCCCAGGTGCTGGATTTCCAGGGCGATAGCCTGCTCGATGCCGGCGATAGGGCCGGCGTATTCCGCCAGCGCCTCGACGCCGCGGCCCTGGCCGCCTACCGCGAGCGCTTCCCGGCGCATCAGGATGCCGATCCGTTCGAGTTTCGCTGAGCCAGAAATGCCAAAGGCCCGGTTCGCGAAGGCGAGACCGGGCCTTTGGGCAAACAGGCGCCTGTGTTACGCGGCGTCCTGGTCCTTGGCCAGGGAAGCCATGTCGATCACGAAGCGGTACTTCACGTCACTCTTGAGCATGCGCTCGTAGGCTTCGTTGATGTTCTGGATATCGATCAGCTCGATGTCCGAGACGATGTTGTGCTCGGCGCAGAAGTCGAGCATTTCCTGGGTTTCGGCGATGCCGCCGATCAGCGAGCCGGCCAGGCGGCGGCGCTTGAAGATCAGCCCGAAGACTTCCGGCGACGGGTGCGCCGAATCCGGTACGCCAACCAGGGTCATGGTGGCGTCGCGCTTGAGCAGGCCGAGGAAGGCGTCCAGGTTGTGGGGGGCAGCCACGGTGTTGAGGATGAAGTCGAAGCTGTTTACGTGGGCCGCCATCTCGTCGGCGTTCTTCGACACCACCACTTCGGCAGCGCCCAGGCGCAGGGCGTCTTCACGTTTGTTCGGCGAGGTGGTGAACAGCACCACATGAGCGCCCATGGCGGCGGCGATCTTCACGCCCATGTGGCCGAGGCCACCGAGGCCGACGATACCCACCTTGTCGCCCGGCTTGACGTTCCACTGGCGCAGCGGCGAGTAAGTGGTGATGCCGGCGCAGAGCAGCGGCGCAACAGCGGCCAGGTTGTCGGTGTGGCGGATGCGCAGGACGAACTTCTGGTCGACGACGATGTTGTCCGAGTAACCACCGTAGGTGTTCTCTCCACCGAAGAGCGGGCCGTTGTAGGTGCCGGTGAAGCCGTTCTCGCAGTATTGCTCCAGGCCTTCGGAACAGGACGAGCAGCTCTGGCAGCTGTCGACCATGCAGCCGACGCCGGCCAGGTCGCCGACCTTGAAGCCGGTCACGTCGCTACCGACGGCAGTGACCTTGCCGACGATCTCGTGGCCGGGCACCGAGGGGTACAGGGTGTTTTTCCACTCGTTGCGCGCGGTGTGCAGGTCGGAGTGGCAGACGCCGCAGTAGAGGATATCGATCTGCACGTCGTTGGCGCCGACGGCGCGGCGCTGGAAGCGGTAGGGCGCGAGAGGTTTGCTGGAGTCCTGGGCGGCATAGCCGAGAATGGTGGTCATGGGCAATTCCTATCGTTTGCAAATCAACGGCTTGTGGCCGTGTGGGTGGATAAGCGTAGTGCAGCCCCGCGTCGAGGCGATTGCACAATCCTGTCGCTGTCTGTCCCGATCCTCTGGTCTGTTAGGGAGGCGTTCAGCGGCAGATGGTTCCCGCGCCGATGCTGTTATTGCGTCGATGCCATTTCAACGAACAAGAGTTAGCGGCTATTGAGGCGCGCACGCAGCAACGGCGTGAGTTCATCGAACAGCGTCTGCACCGAGCGTAGCGCCAGGCAGTCCGGGCGGGTCAGCAGCCACAGGTCGGTGTCGCAATCGACCAGCGCCTCGCTCAGGCGCTCGACGCCCGCCAGGTTGCGGGCCATGAAGTCGGGCAGGGCGGCGACACCCAGGCCCCCTTGTACCAGGTTGGCGACCGCCGACATGCTGCTGCAGCGATAGCGTGGCACCAGGCTGGGGTGCGCCTGGTGACGCCAGGCCACGGTGAGGTGGTCGGGCATGGAATCGTCGGGGGCGATCCACGGCACCGAGGTGGGCGCCTGTAGGAAGGCGTCGCGGTGTTCCGGGCGCCCGCAGATGTAATAGGCGGTGTGGCCGAGCTGGCGGCCGACCAGGTGTTCGGGCGGTGCGTTGGATAGGCGCAGGGCGATGTCGGCGTCGCGGCGGCTGAGGTTGGCGAAGGTGTTGGTGGTGGCCAGCTCCAGCGACAGCGCCGGGTAGCGCGGCATCAGTTCGGCCAGGCTGGGCAGCAGCAGGTTCTGCAGTACCGCATCGGTGCAGGTCAGGCGCACCGTGCCGCTGATCACTTTCTCGCCATGCTGCAGGGCAATGCGCGCCGCATCCAGCGCCTGTTCGGCGCGTTCGGCCTGCTCGGCCAGGGCCTGGGCGCTCTGGGTCGGCATATAGCCGCGACGGCTCTTTTCGAACAGGGCGATACCCAGATTGGCTTCCAGCTTGCGGATGGCGCGAAACACCGTCGACACGTCCACCTGCAACTGCTCGGCGGCCCGGGCCAGAGAGCGTCCACGCACCAGAGCGAGCACCAGGGCGAGGTCGACATGGCTGATCTGGTATTGCGTCGGTGCAATCATAAATTGCTCTGCTGCCAGTATCGGTTGCGTATGCGCCCACTTATACTCAGGGCGTTGCCTAGAATCAAATCCGCTAGCGGATACCCAGAATAAATGAGGCGCCAAGGCTCGTGAGATGTCTTCCGCGGGCGCGCCGATGCGAAAGGATGTATTTCCCATGACTTCGGTTTCCCCACGTGTCGTTCAGCTCAATGAAGCGAACACCTTTCTCAAGGAACACCCTGAGGTTCAGTACGTCGACCTGCTGATCACCGACATGAACGGCATCGTGCGCGGCAAGCGCGTCGAGCGCGCCAGCCTGCACAAGGTCTACGAGAAGGGCATCAACCTGCCCGCTTCGCTGTTCGCCCTGGACATCAACGGCTCCACCGTGGAAAGCACCGGCCTGGGCCTGGATATCGGCGATGCCGACCGCATTTGCTACCCGATTCCCGGCACCCTGTGCAACGAGCCGTGGCAGAAGCGCCCGACCGCGCAATTGCTGATGACCATGCACGAGCTGGACGGCGCGCCGTTCTTCGCCGATCCCCGCGAAGTGCTGCGCCGCGTGGTGCAGAAGTTCGACGATCTGGGTCTGACCATCTGCGCCGCCTTCGAGCTGGAGTTCTACCTGATCGATCAGGAGAACGTGAACGGCCGTCCGCAGCCGCCGCGCTCGCCCATTTCCGGCAAGCGCCCGATGTCCACCCAGGTGTATCTGATCGACGACCTCGACGAATACGTCGACTGCCTGCAGGACATGCTCGAAGCCGCCAAGGAGCAGGCGCTGCCGGCCGACGCCATCGTCAAGGAAAGTGCCCCGGCGCAGTTCGAAGTCAACCTGCACCACGTCGAAGACGCCATCAAGGCCTGCGACTACGCGGTGCTGCTCAAGCGCCTGATCAAGAACATCGCCTACGACCACGAGATGGACTCGACCTTCATGGCCAAGCCCTATCCGGGGCAGGCGGGTAATGGTCTGCACGTGCACATCTCGCTGCTCGACAAGAAAACCGGCCAGAACATCTTCGCCACCGAAGATCCTGAGCAGCATGCGCCGCTGCGTCATGCCATCGCCGGTATCCTCGATACCATGCCGGCGTCGATGGCCTTCCTGTGCCCGAACGTCAACTCCTACCGCCGCTTCGGCGCACAGTTCTACGTGCCGAACGCGCCGAGCTGGGGCCTGGACAACCGCACCGTGGCCGTGCGCGTACCGACCGGCAGCAGCGACGCGATCCGTATCGAGCACCGCGTGGCCGGCGCCGATGCCAACCCGTACCTGATGATGGCCTCGATCCTCGCCGGTATTCACCACGGCCTGACCAACAAGCTGGAACCCGGTGAGCCGATCGAAGGCAACTCCTACGAGCAACTGGAGCAGAGCCTGCCGAACAACCTGCGCGATGCCCTGCGCGAGCTGGACGACAGCGAAGTGATGAACAAGTACATCTGCCCCGAATACATCGACATCTTCGTCGCCTGTAAGGAAGCGGAGATGCAGGAATTCGAAACCACCATTTCCGACCTCGAATACAACTGGTATCTGCATACCGTCTGATGGAGTGATGAACATGAGCACCATGACTCGCCAAGATTGGGAGCAGCGCTACAGCGACCTGCGCATCGAGGGCCGCGCCTTTATCGACGGCGCCTACCGCGATGCCGTGGGCGGCGCGACCTTCGACAGCGTCAGCCCGGTCGATGGCCGCCAGCTGGCAAGCGTTGCCAGCTGCATGGCTGAGGATGCCGAGCTGGCCGTGAAGGCCGCTCGCGAGGTTTTCGAGCGCGGCGACTGGGTAAAACTCGCCCCGGCTCAGCGCAAGCGCGTGTTGATCGCCTTTGCCGACAAGCTGATGGCCAATGCCGAGGAGCTGGCGCTGCTGGAAACCCTCGACATGGGCAAGCCGATCGGCGATTCGCTGAGCATCGATGTACCCGGCGCGGCCAATGCCATCCGTTGGAGCGCCGAGGCCATCGACAAGCTGTATGACGAAGTGGCGCCCACGCCCCACGATCAGCTCGGTCTGGTGACCCGGGAAGCGGTCGGCGTGGTGGCAGCCATCGTGCCGTGGAACTTCCCGCTGCTGATGTCCTGCTGGAAGCTCGGCCCGGCGCTGGCAACCGGTAACTCGGTGATTCTCAAACCGTCCGAGAAGTCGCCGCTGACTGCCATTCGCATCGCCCAGCTGGCCATCGAGGCTGGTATCCCGGCTGGCGTGTTCAACGTGCTGCCGGGCTACGGCCACACCGTGGGCAAGGCCTTGGCCCTGCACATGGACGTCGACACCATCGTGTTCACCGGCTCCACCAAAATCGCCAAGCAGCTGATGATCTACGCCGGCGAATCGAACATGAAACGCGTGTGGCTGGAGGCCGGCGGCAAGAGCCCCAACATCGTCTTCGCCGATGCACCGGATCTGCAGGCCGCCGCAGACGCAGCTGCCACCGCCATCGCCTTCAACCAGGGCGAAGTTTGCGTGGCGGGTTCGCGCCTGCTGGTGGAAAGCTCGATCAAGGAGCGTTTCCTGCCGATGGTGGTCGAGGCGCTGCAGCAGTGGAAACCCGGCCATGCGCTGGATCCGCAGACCCGTGTCGGTGCGCTGGTCGATGACGGCCATCTGGCCACCGTGCTCGGCTTCATCGAGTCCGGTCGCGAGGAGGGTGCCGAGATCCTCACCGGCGGCGAACGTGCCCTGCAGGAAACCGGCGGCAGCTACGTGCAGCCGACCATTTTCGCCGGTGTGAACAACGCCATGCGCATCGCCCGCGAGGAAATCTTCGGGCCGGTGCTGTCGGTGATCACCTTCGACAGTGACGAAGAAGCCATCCGCATCGCCAACGACACGCCCTACGGCCTGGCCGCGGCTGTGTGGACTCGCGATATTTCCCGCGCCCACCGCACCGCTCGGGCGCTGCGTGCCGGCAGCGTTTGGGTCAACCAGTACGACGGCGGCGACATGACCGCGCCGTTTGGCGGCTTCAAGCAGTCGGGCAATGGCCGCGACAAGTCGCTGCATGCCTTTGACAAATACACCGAACTAAAGGCGACCTGGATCAAACTCTAAGTAAGGGATGCGGCCCGCTGCCACAGCGGGCTGCCAGTGCTTTGGCCTCATATTCAGGCGCTTTGGGAGATTTTCCATGACTCAACACGTCGACAGTTACTACGCCGCCTCGCGCAACCCGCGGGTCGATTACCCTGCGCTCACCGAAGTGGTCGAGACCGATGTGTGCATCATCGGCGCCGGCTACACCGGTTTGTCCACCGCATTGTTCCTGCTGGAAAACGGTTTCCGCGTGACCGTACTGGAAGCCGCCAAGGTCGGCTTCGGCGCTTCGGGCCGTAACGGCGGGCAGATCGTCAACAGCTACAGCCGCGACATCGACGTCATCGAAAAGCAGGTCGGCGCACGCCAGGCCCAGTTGCTTGGCGAGATGGCCTTCGAAGGCGGGCGCATCATTCGCGAGCGCATCGCCAAGTACAACATCCAGTGCGACCTGAAGGATGGTGGCGTGTTCGCCGCCATCACGGGCAAGCAGATGGGCCACTTGGAGTCTCAGAAGAAGCTGTGGGAACGCTACGGCCACACCCAGCTGGAACTGATGGACGAGCGCCGCATCCGCGAAGTGGTCGGCACTGACCGCTATGTCGGCGGCATGCTGGACATGAGCGGTGGCCACATCCACCCGCTCAACCTGGCCCTTGGCGAAGCCGCAGCGGTCACCTCGCTGGGCGGCGCGATTTACGAGCAGAGCCCGGCCACTCGCATCGATCGTGGCCCGCAGCCCGTGGTGCATATGCCGAAAGGCCAGGTGAAGGCCAAGTTCGTGGTGGTCGCCGGCAATGCCTACCTAGGTGGGCTAATGCCCGAGCTGGCCGCCAAGTCGATGCCCTGCGGTACCCAGGTGATCGCCACCGAGCCGCTGAGCGACGAGATGGCGCGAAGCCTGCTGCCCCAGGACTACTGCGTGGAAGACTGCAACTACCTGCTCGACTACTACCGTCTGACCGGCGACAAGCGCCTGATCTACGGCGGCGGCGTGGTTTATGGCGCTCGCGACCCGGCGGATATCGAAGCGATCATCCGTCCCAAGCTGCTCAAGACCTTCCCGCAGCTTGCCGATGTGAAGATCGATTACACCTGGACCGGCAACTTCCTGCTGACCCTGTCACGCCTGCCCCAGGTCGGCCGTATCGGCGAGAACATCTACTACTCCCAGGGTTGCAGCGGCCACGGCGTGACCTACACGCACCTGGCCGGCAAGGTGCTGGCCGAGGCCCTGCGTGGCCAGGCTGAGCGCTTCGACGCCTTCGCCAGCCTGCCGCATTACCCGTTCCCGGGCGGCCAGCTGCTGCGCGTGCCGTTCACCGCCCTGGGCGCCATGTACTACCAGCTGCGTGATCGGCTGGGTATCTGATGCTGCACCTGCCGGCGCGCCAAGCCGGCAGGCTTTTCCGGAGAGAAGACCATGACCCGCATGCCCCTGATCGGTGTGACTGCCTGCCGGCAGATGCTTGGTAAATACGATTCGCACACGGTCGGCGACAAGTACGTCGAAGCGGCGGCCTACGCCGGCCTGCCGGTGGTGCTGCCGGCGCGCAGCACGCCGACCGACCCGCAGCAGTTGCTCGAGCAGCTCGACGGCATCCTGTTCACCGGCTCGCCATCCAACGTCGAGCCGCGCCATTACCATGGCACGCCAAGCCTGGAAGGCACCCAGCACGACCCGAGCCGCGACGCCAACACCCTGCCGTTGCTGCGCCTGGCCATTGAGAAGGGCGTGCCGGTGTTCTGCATCTGCCGCGGCTTCCAGGAGCTCAACGTGAGCCTGGGTGGCACCCTGCACCAACGGGTGCAGGAGCTGCCGGGCTACATGGACCATCGCGAACCGCAGCTCGACTCGGTGGCCGAGCGCTACGCGCCGCAGCATGCGGTGGCGGTGCAGGCGGGCGGTGTATTCGAGCGTATCGGCCTGCCAGCGCAGTTTCAGGTCAATTCCCTGCACAGCCAGGGCGTCGACCGCCTGGCCGAGCGCCTGCGCGTCGAAGCGCTGGCGCCGGATGGCCTGATCGAAGCGGTGTCGCTTCCCGATGCGCCGGGCTTTCTGATCGGTGTGCAGTGGCACCCGGAGTGGCGCTTCACCGAGAACCCCGAGTCGCTGAAGCTGTTCCAGGCCTTCCGTGAGGCCTGCCAGGCCTACGCCCAGGCCCGCGACCAGCGCTGAAACCGGCCGGAACCCGCCTGGGTTCCGGCTGCTCTGACCTGAGCGGGGCGGGATCCCGTACTGGCCTTGCTGCCACAGCCCGCCAGCGCACGTTGTGCGTTAGGCAGATCCCGGCCACGTTCGCAAACAAGTCCAAGACGATGGCAGAGAGTTATGAGTGATTACACGAACGCGCCGGCTTCCCCGGTGCAGGCCACGCCTGCTGCTGGCGCTGCGGCGCTGGTGTCCGGCAAGGGCCTGGCCCAGGGCAAGGTCGGTTTGCTGGCCTGCGTGGTGTTGGGCATTTCCACCATCGCGCCGGTCTATACCCTGACCGGTGCGTTGGGTCCGACCGTACGTGAGGTCGGCGTGTACCTGCCGGCGGTGTTTATCGTCGGCTTCTTGCCGATGCTGCTGGTGGCCCTGGGCTACCGCGAACTCAACGCCGCGGAGCCGGACAGCGGCACCTCCTTCACCTGGTCGGCACGCGCCTTCGGGCCGATGATCGGCTGGATTGGCGGCTGGGGGCTGGTGACCGCCACCACCATCGTGCTCTCCAACCTGGCGGGTATCGCGGTGGATTTCTTCTACCTGTTTCTCGCCCAGCTCACCGGGCTCGACTGGCTGGCCGACCTGACCCGCAACCTGCTGGTGAACATCGTCACCTGCTGCGTGTTCATCGCCCTGGCGGTGTGGGTCTGTTGCCGCGGCATCGGCATGACCATGGGTGTGCAATACACCCTGGTGGCGCTGCAGCTGGTGGTGCTGATCGGTTTCTCCATCGCCGCGTTCGCCGCGGCGCCCGAGAGTTCGCCGGTGGTGTTCCATCCCGAGTGGTTCAACCCGTTCAATATCGACTCGTTCTCGGCGTTCGCCGCCGGGCTGTCGCTGTCGATCTTCATCTTCTGGGGTTGGGACGTGTGCCTGACGGTGAGTGAAGAATCGGTGGGCAGCGAGAAGGTGCCGGGGCGCGCGGCGACCCTCACCGTGCTACTGATTCTCGCCCTGTACCTGTTCACCGCGGCGGCCACCCTGCAGTTCGCCGGCACCGGCGAAACCGGTCTGGGACTGGGCAATGCGCAGATCCAGGAAAACGTCTTCGCCCATCTGGCTGGGCCCGTGATGGGGCCGCTGGCGATCCTGATGTCCATCGCCGTGCTGGCCAGTACCGCCGCCTCGCTGCAATCGACCTTCATCTCGCCGGCGCGCACGCTGCTGGCGATGGGGTACTACCGGGCGGTGCCCAAGCGTTTCGCCCGCGTGCACCCGCACTCGCAGACGCCGCGTTACGCGACCATCGCCGCGGGCCTGGCCACCGCGGTGTTCTACGTGACCATGCGCACCCTGAGCGAGAACGTGCTGGCCGACACCATCACCGCCCTGGGCATGATGATCTGCTTCTACTACGCGCTGACCGCGTTCGCCTGCGTCTGGTATTTCCGCCACAGCCTGTTCGACACCGCACGGCATTTCTTCATGCGCGGCCTGTGCCCGCTGGTGGGCGCGGTGATGTTGTCGATCATCTTCTGGCGGACCACCCTGGACAGCATGTCGCCGGAGTTCGGCAGCGGCTCGCACATCGGCGGCCTCGGCCTGGTATTCGTGATAGCCGTGGTGGTGCTGCTGCTCGGCCTGGTGCTGATGTTCATCGCCCGCTGGCAGGCGCCGGCGTTCTTCGACGGTAATACCCTGCAGAAGCAGATAAAGCCGGTAAAGGCGCAATAGGTATCCGTAGCCCGGGTCGAGCGCAGCGACACCCGGGACATTGCCCTGGGTATCGCTGCGCTCAACGGCAGGTTACAGAGTCTGATCACCGAAACGACAAAGGGACGCCGAAGCGTCCCTTTGTCATTTACCGCAGGCTGCTGATCAGGCCGCCTGGGTTTTTTCCTCGGCTTGTTTCACCGCACGGTTCAGGGCGCTGAACAGGGCACGGAAACTCGCCGTGGTGATGTTCTCGTCGATACCGATGCCGTGCAGCGGGCGCTGGCCGTCGAGGCGGATCTCGATGTAGCAGGCCGCTTTGGCGTTGGCGCCGCCACCGATGGCGTGCTCGTGGTAGTCCATCACTTCCACGGCGATCGGCAGGCTGGAGGCCAGGGCTTCCAGCGCACCTTTACCCGAACCGCTCCAGCGCTGTTCCTGGCCGTCGACCTGCACCTTCACTTCGACGCTGCTTTCCCCGTTCTCCTCCTGCAGGCGATGGCCTTTGAGTTCGTACGGCGAGGTGGCCTTGAGGTATTCGCTGTCGAGCAGCTTGTGGATCTGCGCGGCGGTCATCTCCAGGCCCAGGCGATCGGTTTCCTTCTGCACCACCTGGCTGAACTCGATCTGCATGCGGCGCGGCAGGTTGATGCCGTATTCCTGCTCGAGCAGGAAGGTGATGCCGCCCTTGCCGGACTGGCTGTTCACGCGGATCACCGCTTCGTAGTCACGGCCGATGTCGGCCGGGTCGATTGGCAGGTAAGGTACTTCCCACAGCGCATCTTCCTTCTGCTGGGCGAAGCCCTTGCGAATGGCGTCCTGGTGCGAGCCGGAGAAGGCGGTGTGGACCAGATCGCCCACGTACGGATGGCGTGGGTGCACCGGAATCTGGTTGCAGTCCTCGACCACCTTGCGCACCGCATCGATGTCGGAGAAGTCCAGCTGTGGGTTCACGCCCTGGGTGTAGAGGTTCAGCGCCAGGGTCACCAGGCAGACGTTGCCGGTGCGCTCGCCGTTGCCGAACAGGCAGCCTTCGACGCGGTCGGCGCCGGCCATGACGGCCAGCTCGGAGGCGGCCACGCCGGTGCCACGGTCGTTATGGGTGTGCACGCTGATCTGCACGCTGTCGCGCTTGTTCACGTGGCGGCCGAACCACTCGATCTGGTCGGCGTAATTGTTCGGCGTAGCGCACTCTATGGTGGCCGGCAGGTTGAGGATCAGCTGGTTGGCCGGGGTCGGCTGGAACACGTCGATCACCGCGTTGCACACCTCGACGGCGAAGTCGATTTCGGTGCTGCTGAACACTTCCGGCGAGTACTCGAAGCCCCACTGGGTTTCCGGCGCGGCAGCGGCCAGGCGCTTGATGGTGGTGCCGGCGGCCACGGCGATGGCTTTGACGCCCGCCTTGTCCTGGTTGAAGACGATCTTGCGGAAGCTCGGCGCGCAGGCGTTGTAGTAGTGGACGATGGCCTTCTTGGCGCCTTTCAGCGATTCGAAGGTGCGTTCGATAAGGTCGTCACGGGCCTGGGTCAGCACCTGGATGGTCACGTCGTCCGGGATGTGGCCACCTTCGATCAACTCGCGCACGAAGTCGAAATCGGTCTGCGAGGCGGACGGGAAGCCCACTTCGATTTCCTTCAGACCGACCTGCACCAGGCACTTGAAGAAGCGCATCTTCTTCTCGGCGTCCATCGGCTCGATCAGCGACTGGTTGCCGTCACGCAGGTCGGTGGACAGCCAGATCGGCGCCTTGTCGATGATCTTGTCCGGCCAGGTGCGGTCCGGAATCTGGATCTGGGTGAACGGGCGATACTTTTGCGACGGGTCTTTGAGCATGCTCATGAATCAATCCTGAAGGCGAGGGCCCACGTGGGCCATGCTGAAAAAGAGAGAAATCGAAACGCGAGAAAGGGGGCCGGCAGACCCTAGCGCAGTCGCTGAGCGACCAGACAGAGATTGGCGTGTTGCCGAAGCAGAATGAGGGTCTGGGAGATAGTCATGCAGCCAACCCTAACCACTGAGGGAAAAGCTGGCAAGCCTGTCTTTAAAATTGGTGAAAACCACCAAGGCTTGCGCTTTGGTGGTTTTTTATTGCGGCTGGAAAACGTTTTTAGCTTGGCAGTTGCGCAGCGTTCGCTGCTTGCGCCGGCGCGTGCAGGTTGGGGCGCAACTCGCGCATGTCAGCGCCGCTGGGGTGCTGGAACACGCGCAGGCCAAACTCCGGAAGGATCGCCAGCAGGTGGTCGAAGATATCCGACTGATAACCCTCGTAAGCCGCCCATGCCACGGTGTTGGTGAAGCAGTACAGCTCCATCGGCAGACCATCGGCGGTGGGCTGCAGCTGGCGCACCAGCAGGGTCATGTTCTGGTTGATGCCGCGGTGCTGGCGCAGATACAGCTCGACGTAGGCGCGGAAGGTGCCGATGTTGGTCACCCGCCGGGTATTGGCTGGCTCCTGGGCTGCTTCGGCCAGTTCGGCGTTCCAGCTCAACAGCTCGCTCTGCTTGCTACTCAGGTACTGGCCGAGCAGCAGGAAGCGCTGCAGGCGGGCGATCTCGTCCGGGCTCAGGAAGCGCACGCTGGTCTGGTCCAGGTAGATCGCGCGCTTGATACGCCGGCCACCGGATTCCTGCATGCCGCGATAGTTCTTGAACGGGTCGCTGATGAAGCGTTTGGTCGGGATGGTGGTGATGGTCTTGTCGAAGTTCTGCACCTTGACCGTGTGCAGGGCGATATCGATCACGTCGCCGTCGGCGTTGAGCTGCGGCATCTCGATCCAGTCGCCGACGCGGATGATGTCGCTGGAGGAAATCTGCACGCTGGCCACCAGCGACAGCAGGGTGTCCTGGAAAATCAGCATCAGCACCGCGGCCATGGCGCCGAGGCCGGAAAGCAGAATCAGCGGCGAGCGGTCGATCAGCGCGGCCACCATCAGGATCGCCGCGATAGCGTAGATGACGATGGTCACCACCTGGATGTAGCCCTTGATGGGCTTCAGGTGCGCGTTGGGGCGGCGCTGGTAGAGCATGTTGATCAGGTTCAGCACGCCGCCGATGGCCAGGGCGATGGTGAGGATGATGAACGCGCTACAGACGTTCTGCACCACCGTGACCACGGCCTCGGGCAGGTGCGGGATCACCTTGATGCCGCTGGTGAGAATCAGCGCCGGCACGATGTTGGCCAGGCGGCGCACCACGTGGGAGTCGCCCAGTACCTTGTCCTGGCCGATGCTGGTCGAGCGCAGCGCGCGGTACAGGCCGCGCACCAGAATGCGCTTGACCACCCAGTTGGCGATCCAGGCGCCGAGCAGCAGCAGGCACAGGCTGATCAGGGTATGCAGTTCGGGGTATTGCTGCAGCCACGCGAGGGTGGCCTGGTACTGTTCTTTCATCGCGTCTCTCGCTCCTTTCATGACCCCCATCGCCGGCGCGCCGGGCGATGGGGCGCGTACCTTAGCAAAGGCGGCTGGCAGGTGGGCATTCGTGTGATCACCAAGGCAATCGAATGCCGGTTTCGAGCGGGAGGGCGATAGCCTGATGGTCGCTCGGCGCGCCGTGCAGCGCGCCGAGCAGGGCTTACTTCGCGTAGGCGTACTCGCCGCCTTTTTCCAGAGCGCGCTGGTAGGCGGGGCGGGCGTGGATGCGTTCGAGAAAAGCCATCAGGCGTGGGCGGCTGGCGTCAAGGCCGGCACGCGCGGCAGCGGCTTCCAGTGGGAAGCTCATCTGGATGTCGGCCGCGCTGAACGCTTCGCCGGCGAACCAGGTGCTCTTGCCCAGCTCGCCTTCGAGATAGTCCAGGTGCAGTTTGAGCTGTGGCGTGACGAAGGCGCCCTTGACCTTCTGGGCGATGCCGCGGGCAATCGGCTTGATGAAGAACGGCATCGGGCTGCTTTCCACCTTGTCGAACACCAGCTTGAGCAGCAGCGGCGACATGGCCGAGCCCTCGGCATAGTGCAGCCAGTAGGTGCAGCGCAGGCGCTCGGGGCTCTCGGGGGCGGGTAGCAGGTGCGGACCGTAGCGATTGGCGAGGTAGTCGATGATGGCGCCGGACTCGGCCAGGGTCAGCTCGCCGTCGGTGACCACCGGCGACTTGCCCAGCGGATGTATGGCGCGCAGCTCGGGAGGGGCGAGCATGGTTTGCGGGTCGCGCTCGTAGCGCTTGATCTGGTACTCGACGCCCAGCTCTTCGAGCAGCCAGAGGATGCGCTGCGAGCGCGAGTTATTGAGGTGATGGACGGTGATCATCGGGGCTCCTCGGGAAGGTCGGGCGACTGCCGCTCAGCGTAGACGCGAACGGGAGCGCCGCCCAGCGACCTCGCCTCAGGGCTTGAACGCGCCAATAAAGATCGCCGGGTCGACCCGCGCATCGTTGAGGCTGACGTTCCAGTGCAGGTGCGGGCCGGTCGCGCGGCCCGTGGCGCCGACCTTGCCGAGCACGCCGCCACGGGGTAGCTCGTCGCCGACCTTCACGCCGATTTCCGAGAGGTGGCAGAACATGCTGATCAGCCCCTGGCCATGGTCGACGAATACCGTCTTGCCATTGAAGAAATAGTCGCCGACCAGGATCACCGTGCCGGCCGCGGGCGCCTTGATCGGCGTGCCGCGGTTGACGGCGAAATCCAGCCCGGAGTGCGGGTTGCGCTCTTCGCCATTGAAGAAGCGGCGCAGGCCGAAGGGGCTCGACAGTGGGCCGTTGACCGGCTTGTCGAATAGCAGGTTGCTCGGCTGGCGCGGGCTGAACTGCCGATAGGCGCGGGTCTGCTCGGCCAGCTCCTTCTCGATGCGCGCGAGGTTCTTGGCGTTCGGGTTGACCTGCTGCTGGTTCTTGATGGTGATGCGCTGCTCGACGTACTTCTTGCTGCCCACCTGGAAGCTCAGGCGCTGGCCTGCGGATTCGATCTGCTGAGTGCCGGGTTTGACGCTCAGCGGAATGCCGACGATGGCGATCCAGCGCTGGCCGTCCTCTTTCACCACCAGCACTGGCTTGCCCTGGTAGGTGGCGCTGGGCGCGCTGGCGCTGTTGCCCAGGTCGACCACCGCCACGCCGCCGGGCACCGGCTTGTTGAGCAGGCGGCTGATGAAGCCTTCGGCGTGGGCGGGCAGGGCGAGGCACAGGGTGAGCAGCAACAACAACGAACGCATGGAGCTTCCTTAATGGGTATCAGTCGAGCAGCGACAACGTGACCGGCGCGACGTGGTTGTCTTCGACGCGCACCTCCAGTTCGCCTTCGCCCAGACGCGCCGTGAGACGTTGCCCGGGCTGGGTGGCGGCGGCGCTGCGAATCGCCCGTCCGCGCTCATCGAGCAGAATGCTGTAGCCACGGCCCAGGGTCGCCAGCGGGCTGACCACGTGCAGCGTCTGCATCTGGCTTTTTAACGCCAGGCGGCGGGCCTTGAGCCCTTCCTTCATGGCCCGCGGCAGGCGCTCGGCGAGGCTGTCGAGGCGTTGGCGCAGCAACTTGAGGTGGCGCCCGGGATGTTGACCGGCCAGGCGGGCTTCGAGTTGCGCCAGTTTGTGGCTGCGCCCATTGAGCTGCTGGGCGAAGGCACGGCGCAGGCGCATGTCCAGATCATCCAGGCGCTGGGCCTGCTGGCGCAGTCGCTCGCCGGGGTGGCGCATGCGCCGGGTCAGGCCATCGAGGCGCATGCGCTCGCGGGCCAGGCGGCTGTTCATCGCCAGGGTCAGGCGCCGTTGCAGCACGCTGACGCGCTGGGTCAGATCATTGCTATGCGGAGCCAAAAGCTCAGCGGCGGCCGATGGCGTGGGAGCGCGCACGTCGGCGACGAAATCGCTGATCGACACATCGGTTTCATGGCCGACCGCGCTGACGATGGGCGTGACGCAGGCGGCCACCGCGCGGGCCACGGCTTCCTCGTTGAAGCACCAGAGGTCTTCCAGGGAGCCGCCACCGCGCGCCAGGATCAGCGCATCGAAACCCTGGGCATCGGCCAGCTTCAGCGCGCGAACGATCTGCGCCGTGGCCTCGCGGCCCTGCACGGCGGTGGGAATCAGGCTCAGCTCGACCTGCGGCGCTCGGCGGCGGAATACGCTGATGATGTCGCGGATCACCGCACCGGTCGGCGAGCTGACAATGCCGATGCGCCGTGGGTGGGCGGGTAGGGCGCGTTTACTCTCGGCAGCGAACAGGCCTTCGGCGCCGAGCTTCTCCTTCAGCGCCTCGAAGGCCAGGCGCAGGGCGCCATCGCCGGCAGGCTCGACCGCGTCGAGAATCAACTGGTAGTCGCCACGGCCCTCGAACAGCGAGACCTTGCCACGCACCTTGACCGCCAAGCCGTCGCGCAGCGCCTGGCGCACCCGCGCGGCGTTCTGCCGGAACAGCGCGCAGCGCACCTGGGCCTGGCTGTCCTTCAGGGTGAAGTAGATGTGGCCGGAAGCCGGGCGCGCCAGGTTGGAAATCTCGCCCTCGACCCAGATGCCGCCGAAGACATCTTCGAGCAACAGGCGCGCGCGGTTGTTGAGCTGGCTGACGCTGAGCACCTCGCGGTCGAGGTTCAGACGTTGGAACGGGTCTTTGATCATGGCCGGCATGATAAGCCGAGCTGCCGGTGTGGCGATACCGCGAGCCGGCGGCGCGGCTCAGCCTCCGTTCTCGGCCTTGAGGAAATCCACGAAGGCGCGCAGCGGCGAGGGCACGTGGCGGCGGTCGTTGTAGTACAGGTAGGGCCCGTCGAAGCCTTGCCACCAGTCCGGCAGCACCGGCACCAGCGCGCCCTGCTCGAACAGTGGGCCGAGGTATTCCTCGAAGGTGTAGATGATGCCGACCCCGGCCACGGCGGAGCCCACTTCCAGATCCTGTGAGGACGACAGTAGCGGCCCTTGGGGCGGTACGCGGACGATCTCGCCATCTTTCTCCAGCTCCCAGACGCCCAGCTTGCCGCTCTCGAAACGGTGACCGATCAGGCGGTGTTCGAGCAGGTCGCGCGGATGCTGTGGCGTGCCGTGACGTGCAAGGTAGGCCGGCGCCGCGCCGGCCACGAAACGCTGCCGGCGCGGCCCGATGGGCACGGCGATCATGTCCTTGGCCAGGTTTTCCTCGTAGCGCACGCCGGCATCAAAGCCGGAAGCGACCACGTCGATAAAGGTGTTGTCCATGGCCACCTCCACGCTCACGCCGGGGTAGCGCTCGAGAAAGGCAGGGATCAGCCGCGGCAACACGAAGCGGGCGATGGGCACCGGCACGTTGAGGCGCAGGGTGCCGACCGGCTGCTTGGCTTCGTCGTCGAGGTCACTGAAGGCCGCGTCGATTTCATCGAGGGCCGGTCGGAGTCGCTCCAGCAGCCGCGCACCTACTTCGGTGGGGTACACGCTGCGGGTGGTGCGGTTGAGCAGGCGTACGCCGAGGTCGCTTTCCAGGCGGCGCACGCAATCGCTGATCGACGAGGCCGGCATGCCGCGCTTCTGCGCGGCTACCCGAAAACCGCCGGCTTCGACCACGGCAGCGAACAAGGCGACGTCCGTCAGATTGGGCTGGCGCATGGCGAAAGCTCTCGAATGGAAGGTCTTGATCGTACGGATGGCCGTACACAGCGTCCAGTTTTATACGGCTTATCGTGGCGTGCTGCTCGTTGAACAATGAATCGTGTTGACGGGCCGCGCTGCCGCGATCCGTCGGACTCCACCGACGAGAGGACCGAACAATGACAACCAGCATCCTAACCACCGACACCCTGGCCAGCCCCGGCGCCACCTGGCGCAAATGGCTGGCGACCCTCAGCCTGACCCTGGGCTTCGCCCTCGAGGCGGGCACGGCTACCGCCGAGCAAGCCGCGCCCAAGCCGGATTGGAGCCTGGCCGACATGCCGTCGCAGAGCGGGCGCATCTTCCTGGTCACTGGCGGCACCAGCGGCATGGGCTTCGAGGACGCCAAGGCCCTGGCCGCCGCCGGCGCCGAAGTGGTGATCGCCGCCCGCAATCCGCAGCGCGGCAGGGAAGCGATGGCGCGCATCAAGGAGGAAATCCGCGGCGCCCAGGTGCAGTTCGAGGAAGTCGACCTGGCCGATCTGGCCTCGGTAAAAGCCCTTGGCGAGCGCCTCAATGCCAAGCTGCCGCGCCTCGATGGGCTGATCAACAACGCCGCGGTCATGGCGCCGCCTGAGCGCCGAACCTCGGCCGATGGCCATGAGCTGCAGCTGGCCACCAATTACCTGGGCCACTTCGCGCTGACCGGCCACGTGCTGCCGCTGCTGCGCAAGAGCACCGCGCCGCGGGTGGTCACGCTGTCGAGCATCGCCGTGCTGCGCGGCAACCTCGACCTCGATGACCTGCAGTCCGAGCGGGCCTACAACCCTTACGCCTCCTATGCGCAGTCCAAGCTGGCGACCCTGATGTTCGCCTTCGAGCTGCAGCGGCGCAGTGAGCAGCAGGGCTGGGGCATCCAGAGCATCGCCGCGCATCCGGGTGTGGCCGTGACCGAACTGATTGCCCGTGGGCCGGGGCTGGACAGCGAGTTCGGCCGCAACTGGGCCAAGGATCGTGACGAGTACCACTCCGCCGCCCAGGGCGCGCTGCCGACGCTCTACGCTGCCACCGCGCACCAGGCTCAGGGCGGCGCCTATTACGGCCCGACCGGCGAGGAGGAAAAACGCGGGCCACTGGGCCTCGCTACCGTGCCGGCAGTCGCTCAGGACGCCGAGGCGGCTGCACGCCTGTGGACGGCTGCCGAGCAACTGACCGGCGTGACCTACCGCTGACGAACCGCCAGGAGCGCCCATCATGTTTCCCACAATTCTGGTGCGGCGCCTTGGCGCCGCCATCAACGCCGAGCGCCATGAGCTGGGGCCGGCACTGGCCGGCTTCGCGCTGTTCTTCTGCCTGTTCTCCGGCTATTTCATGCTGCGGCCCATCCGCGAGTCGATGGGCATCATGGCCGGGGTGGAGAACCTGCAATGGCTGTTCACCGCCACTTTCGTGGTGATGCTGGTAGCCGTGCCGCTGTTCGCCTGGCTCAGCTCGCGGGTGCCGCGCATCCACTTCGTCAGCTGGGTGTACGGCTTCTTCTGCCTGAACCTGCTGGCCTTTGCCGCGCTGTTCCAGATGAGCGACGACAACGTCTGGCTGGCGCGTACGTTCTACGTGTGGATCTCGGTCTACAACCTGTTCGTGGTGTCGGTGGCCTGGAGCCTGATGGCCGACGTGTTCGACAGCCAGCAGGCCAAGCGCCTGTTCGCCTTCATCGCCGCCGGTGCCAGTGTCGGTGGCCTGGTCGGGCCGGCCATGAGCGCACTGCTGGTCGGTGTCGTTGGCGAAAGCGGGCTGGTATTGCTGGCCGGCGTGCTGCTGGGCATCGCCCTGGCCCTCAAGACGCCGCTGATGCATTGGCGAGAAGTCGGCGGCGCGGGCCGGCCAGGCGCCGTTAAGGCCGAGAGCTCGCGCAAGCCGGTGGCCGGCAACCCGTTCAGCGGCCTGACGCGGGTGCTGCAGTCACCTTACTTGTTGGCCACCGCCGCCTTCGTGGTGCTGCTCGCCACGGTGACCACCTTTCTGTACTTCGAGCAGGCGCGCCTGGTGGCCGAGCGCTTCCCGGATCGCGATGCGCAGATCCGCGTGTTCGGCATCATCGACGTGATCGTGCAGGCCGGCGCCTTGCTGTCCCAGGTGTTCATCACCGGGCGCATCGCCCAGAAACTGGGCGTGCGGGTGCTCCTGGCCATCGTGCCGCTACTGGTCTGCGTGGGTTTCATCGGCCTTGCCCTAGCGCCCACCTTCGCCATGCTCGCCGCGTTGATGATCGTGCGGCGTATCGGCGAATACGCCTTCGTGCGCCCCGGTCGGGAAATGCTCTTCGCCCCACTGGACGCAGAGAGCAAATACAAGGCGAAGAACTTTATCGACACCGTGGTCTACCGCGCCGGCGATGCCCTTAGCGGCTGGGTGAAGAGCTTTCTCGACCTGCTCGGCCAGGGTGCGGTGCTGGTGGCGCTGGTGGGCGCGGGCTGCGCCTTGGTCTGGGGCGCGCTGGGTTGGTATCTGGGCAGACGTGCGGATGAGATGAGCGCATTAGACGCCACCGAGGAGAACGGCGAGCCTAGGCAAGCGCTGGCAGGACGCTAGAACGACTGGCCGCTCCCACCCCAGTGGTGGGAGCGTTTTTGCTTGTTCGGCTTCAGGGATGAATCGCCGCGCTCAGATTGATACGTGCCTGCGCCTCGAACCGCCCGCGGAAATAGGGCGTGCTGTAAATGCTCGGGCGAGCCAGAAATGAGCTGAGTACCTCTTTGCGCTTCATGCTGTAAACGGGTTCCGGCACCCAGCTGTATTCGGCCCGTATCTGCCCGTCGTATTCGGCAAAGCGCTCGGGTGCGGCACCAAGAATTGACAGATCGATATCGACCAACAGCCGCTCATCACCATCGACGGGTGCCGCATCGTGCCGGGTGGCCATGATCAACTGCTCGACGCGGTTCTGCGTAGGTTGTGATGCTTCGCAGGAGAGCAGGGCACGCAAAGCCCAATCGGCACTCTGCCGCTCGTTCGAAGCGCCGCGAACGTCATAGACGGCATCGTGGAACCACAAGGCAATCTCGACTTCTTCGGGATGCTCGGCCAAATCACGAACCTGCCCGAAGTGCCCCAGGCACTCCTCAAGATGCTGCAGACCGTGGTAGTGGCGCTGAGGCTGCGCATAGGCCGCCATCAGCGCCTCGAACAGATTGGCATCAGGCTGCAGGCCGAGGCCTGACCAGGCGCGTGCCCAGGATTTCTCGAAAATGCTCATCGGATGGATTAGCGCTATGTCGCTGCCTGTGAGGGTAGGGTGGATGACGCTGTTTCCACCCACCGTGGCGATATTGAGTCTTCAAGGTTCCGTGCGGTGGTCCGCAGTATAAAAGGCCTTTTCAGGTGAGGCTGCTATGCCACTGCCAGTCCCGGCAGTACCCACGGTCATCCACGCAGGCCTCGGTAACCGCGATTGCAGCAAAGCCTACGAGGGCCAATGTGGCTACTACAGAAGCCGTTATCGAGCCCCAGCCGCGCTTGTCGGTACAGAACACCTTGATTGAAGCAATCAACCCCATCACCAATACTGCGAGCGCCATTTGCGACATCAGTAGCTTGAGTATCACCTCACCAAAACCCCCTGGACCATCAGCGCGGACTATCAGCGCCTCCCTGATAAACAGAGCAAACAGCGTCAAGTTGACTAGGTAGTAGGTCAGGCACGCGACCAAATTTTTTAGGCTTTTACGGCTAAGGGCTGTCACTAACTATGCTCGTATTCTGCTGTTCGGAAAGCGCTCGATAAGTAGGGTGGATGTCGCTTTATCCATCCACCGTAACGGTATTGAATTGCCAATGTTCAATGCGGTGGACAAACTTCGCGTTGTCCATGCTCGCTGGCTATTTCCATGTTCGTGCCACTCGGCGTCGCTAGAGCTCACCAGCCAGACGTCAATACCCGGATGCCTTCGCCGCAGCCCAGATGCCTGGCGTGCTGATTGTCCAAACACCGCCAAGGGTTACGGAAGGTGGGGTACGACGAGCGTGAAACTCAATGCGCTCGATGAGCTCAGGGCCAGCCTCATCAATCAGATCCTTAAGCGGTCCGGCCGCCAGTATGGTAAAGACCGACTCGGGCGGTATCGATAGAATCGGCCTTGAGTCAAATAGGAGTCACTTACTTCTTTGCGCCGTCCCACACGTACCGTTCCCTACCACCAAAATAACTCCACTGACCATAAAACTCCGTGAAGCGGTCATCGAAGTTGAGTTCGAGATGGCCGTAGCCGTATTTGTCTATCCACACGCACTTCAGAAGCTGGCTGTGCAGGCGCTTGCAGTCCTTGAGCCGGCCTTTGGTTTCGCCATTCTGGTCGGTAATTATATAGGTGCCTGAAAGGGTTTCTTTGCCGCTCCAGCGCAAGGATGTAACGACCTCGTCCAGTTTGCCGGCGTTTTCGACCTGGCCCACATAGTCGCCTGCCATGTTCGGGTTGGCGGCGATAGCCAGGGCAGGGCAGCAGGTAATGAGTAAAACGAAAAGGGCAGTCGGGCTTGGAGCTAAGCCATGCCGCTTGGCGATGCGAAAGGGGGAGGTGGATAACATTCCTTGTTTTCTCACAGCTCAGATCCGGTTTGAGCGTTTGGCGTTTCGGTGACGAGTTGAAGATCGTCAGCGCCAGTTGGGCTGGCAAGACACTACTCGGCTTGTACCGGCCATGTCCATCGCGCCAATACAAAAACGCCCACTGGGTCAGGCGACGCAGTGGGCGTTTTATAAGGCGAGGGGCTTAAACCCGCTCGGCCCACATATCGTACTCATCGGCATCGACGATACGCACGCGCACCTTGTCGCCCGGCTGGAAGTCGGTGCCTTCGATAAATACGCTGCCGTCGATTTCCGGCGCGTCGGCCCAGGAGCGGGCGACGGCACCCTGGTCGTCGACTTCGTCGATCAGCACGTCCATCTCGCGGCCGATCTTCAGTTGCAGGCGGGCCGTGCTGATGGCCTGCTGGTGGGCCATGAAGCGGTCCCAGCGATCCTGTTTGACGTCATCGGGCACGATGTCCACGTCCAGGTCGTTGGCAGGCGCGCCTTCGACCGGCGAGTACTGGAAGCAGCCGACGCGGTCGAGCTGGGCTTCGGTCAACCAGTCGAGCAGGTACTGGAAGTCTTCCTCGGTTTCGCCGGGGAAGCCGACGATGAAGGTCGAACGGATGGTCAGGTCCGGGCACTGTTCGCGCCAGGATTTGATGCGCGCCAGGGTGCGGTCTTCGAAAGCTGGGCGCTTCATCAGCTTGAGGACGCGCGGGCTGGCGTGCTGGAACGGGATGTCCAGGTACGGCAGCAGCTTGCCGGCGGCCATCAGCGGGATCACGTCGTCGACGTTGGGGTAGGGGTACACGTAGTGCAGGCGTACCCACACGCCCATGCTGGAGAGCGCTTCGCAGAGCTCTTTCATGCGCGTCTTGACCGGCTGGCCGTTCCAGAAGTCGGTCTTGTACTTGAGGTCGACACCGTAGGCGCTGGTGTCCTGGCTGATTACCAGCAGTTCCTTGACCCCGGCCTTGACCAGGCGCTCGGCCTCGCTGAGCACGTCCCCGACCGGGCGGCTGACCAGCTTGCCGCGCATCGAGGGGATGATGCAGAAGCTGCAGCTGTGGTTGCAGCCTTCGGAAATCTTCAGGTAGGCGTAGTGGCGCGGGGTGAGCTTGACGCCTTGCGGCGGGATCAGGTCGACCAGCGGGTTGTGATCCTGGCGCGGCGGCACCACTTCGTGTACGGCGTTGACCACCTGCTCGTACTGCTGCGGGCCGGTGACGGACAGCACGCTGGGGTGCACGT
The DNA here is from genome assembly GCF_000213805.1 of Pseudomonas fulva 12-X. Lineage (NCBI taxonomy): Bacteria > Pseudomonadati > Pseudomonadota > Gammaproteobacteria > Pseudomonadales > Pseudomonadaceae > Pseudomonas > Pseudomonas fulva. The sequence goes on from NC_015556.1 coordinate 1,543,281, forward strand.
CACGGATGTTGCCTTCCTCGACGCCCATGCAGCCGGTGACGATGACCTTGCCGTTTTCCTTGATGGCTTCGCCGATCACTTCCAGGGACTCGGCCTTGGCGCTGTCGATGAAGCCGCAGGTGTTGACCACCACCACATCGGCGTCCTGGTAGGTCGGCACCACTTCATAACCTTCCATGCGCAGCTGGGTCAGGATGCGTTCGGAATCCACCAAGGCTTTCGGGCACCCTAGGGAGATAAACCCTACACGTTGAGTATTGCTCATGTAATCTCTCCTGGGTGCCTTAGTGGCGTGCGTAATTAAAGGCGCGCGATTCTATAGATTGGTTAAAAAGTGTGCAAATTGGGTATTGATAACCATTATCGAAGGGGTGAGTCATGACCGGGAAGGTCTACAGCTACCTCCGCTTCTCCGATCCCCGCCAGTCGAGCGGCAGCAGCGCCGATCGGCAGCTGCAGTACGCGCAGCGGTGGGCGGCGGAGCGGGGGCTGGTGCTTGATGAATCGCTGTCGCTTCGCGATGAGGGGCTGTCGGCCTATCACGAGCGGCATATCAAGCAGGGCGCGCTCGGGGCGTTCATGCGTGCTATTGAAGAGGGGCGGATTGCCCCAGGGTCGGTGCTGATCGTCGAGGGCCTGGATCGCTTGAGCCGGGCTGAGCCGTTGCAGGCGCAGGCGCAGCTCGGCCAGATCATCCACGCGGGTATCACTGTGGTGACGGCGAGTGACGGCCGGGAGTACAACCGGGCGGGGCTGAAAGCTCAGCCGATGGATCTGGTGTATTCGCTGCTGGTCATGATCCGGGCGCACGAAGAGTCGGATACCAAGAGCAAGCGCGTGAAGGCTTCTATACGGCGGCAGTGCGAGGGATGGGTTGCTGGCACGTTCCGTGGGCTCATCCGTAACGGTAACGACCCGCAGTGGCTGCGGTGGGATGGGGCCGCCTGGCACCTGATACCGGAGCGGGTAGAGGCGGTGCGTTATGCCATCGAGCTGTACAAGAGTGGTGTGGGCGCTACCCGGGCGGCGCGCAAGATGGCCGAGAAGGATATGCGGCTGGGTGACAATCCCATGGCCGGGCAGCAGCTCTATCGATTGATCCGCTTGCCAGCGTTGCGTGGGGCGAAGCGGATCTCGGTTGATGGTGAAGACTACCTGCTCGAAGGGTATTACCCGCCCATTTTGACAGACGCTGAGTTCAACGACTTGCACGCGGCGCGTCAGGTTCGGCATGGTCGACGGGGGGCGAGCGATATTGTCGGCATCGTGACTGGTGTCGGCATGACGTACTGCGGCTATTGCGGTACCGCTCTCGTTGCGCAGAATGCTGTGAGCCGGGCGCGGGAGGATGGCTCCATAGCTGACGGTCACCGTCGGCTGAATTGTGTGTCGTTCTCCAATGCCCTCGGTTGCAAGACGCCGAGCAGTAGCGTGGTGCCGATTGAGAAAGCGTTGATCAACTACTGTTCCGACCAGATCAACCTGACCCGCCTGACAGCACCAATCGATGATGGCCAGGGCCTGCGGGTGCGTTTGCAGGCAGCGCGAAGCAAGCGTAGTGACGTGGAGCGCCAGTTGGCCAAGGTTACAGATGCGCTGCTTGCCGACGACAGTGGTGCTGCGCCGCTGGCGTTCGTTCGTAAGGCTCGCGAGCTGGAAGCGGAGCTGGCAGGATTGCAGGGTGACATCGAGCAGATGGAGCGCGAGCAGGCAATTGAAAGCAAGGGGCACACGCCTGCGGCAGCTGAGCAGTGGAGCCGGCTGGCGGAAGAAAGTCAGGACATTTACAGCCCCGCCCGCGCAGAGGTGCGGCAGCTAGTGCTGGATACCTTCAGCAGGATCGTTGTTTATTCGCGTGGGGTGGTGGCCGATCCGCAGAGCAAGACCATTGCGGTGCTGCTCACGTCCCGGACCGGCCAGAAGGTGTTGCTCGAAGTGAATCGCAAGACGGCGGCGTGGGTGCAGCGACTTGACCACGGGGGGTGATCAAGCCGCTGCCTTCTTATCGGCCGGCGTTGGCGGGCCAGCGTGTACCACCAGGTGGCCTTCCCCTTTCCAGAAATTGTGCTGGGCCTGGATGCAGACCTTCCAGGCGGCCCAAGCGACATGATCGCCAGCGTCGACCACCTGGCCCTCGCTGTCGATCAGGGCCATCCGCAGTGGTTTGCCCTCGATGCTGGCCGGCATAAAGCCCTTCGATATCGTGGCTTCGATGACAGCTCCCTCGAGAGGCACGTCCGGTACGTTTCGGGTCAGGCCCTGGGCGATTGGTTTCTCTCGAGTGGTCACTTGCGTTTACCTCCCTTTTTACGATTCTTGCGGGTGCCGCCGTGGGCTGTGGCTCGCCAGCTGACGAAGGTGGCCAGGTTTCCGGCCTCGTTGCCGAGGTTGTCGATGGTCTGGTCCATGATTGCGTACAGCTCATCGAGGTCGGCTTTCTGGATGATCTTGGTGCTCTCGAGCAGCACGCGGCCGTCGGGCGTCTTGATCACATACTCGACCAGCCAGCGCATTGGCTTGCGCGGGATGGTGCCGGTGTGGCTCGCTCCGCGGCCCTCCGGCATCTCGGTGCTGTGGAAGATGGTGCAGGTCATGCGGGCACCCTCTTGTTTTCGAAGGCGTGTCGGCAGACAGCGCGCAGGCCAGCAGCAATAAGAGCAGGGTGAGACGAAGATACTTCTGCATATGCAACTCCATGGATTGGGTTGCCCTGCAAGGTATGCCTCTTTTTTCGGCTAAAGGTGGCTATTCGGTACCCGAAAAGGGACAGACTCCCGACAATCATGCTGCCACCTCGCTCTGCTGCTGATCCACCAGGTTGGCGCGCACCAGGGCGGCGGCTACTGGTGGGCACACGCTGTTGCCGCACATGCGCACCTGGGCGTCCTTGGGCAGCTTGGGGTTGGTGAGGGTGCGGTTGTGGATGTAGTCGGCCGGGAAGCCTTGGGCGGCGTACAGCTCGTGGGGCTCGAGCATGCGCATGCCGATATCGACGATCTCGTACGGCTCGCCCTTGATCATCACCAGGCCTAGGTGATCCTTGGTGGTGATGGTGTGCAGGGGCTCGCTCAGGGTCTGGCCGGTGCCGTTCTCGTAGTACTTGATGAGGAAGGCGCGCACCTCACCCAAGTGGTTGCCGGATGCAGTGACGGTGTGGAGTGGCTCGGTCACAGGCTGGCCGTCGCGGCTGGTGCCCCGCAGCTTGACCATGTGGCTGGTGACCAGCGCGTTATGGTCGCGGGTCGTAACCGTGGGAGCTGGGTCGGTCATCGCAGAGCCTGGCCCTTTGTAGTTGCCCCCGTAGTGCTTGGCCAGAAACGCTGCGACCAAGCCGATCGGCGCTGCGCCGCCTGGCTTCTTGATGTAGCTATTGGCGGTCACGGTGGGCAGTGGTTCTTCGAGCGAGGTGCCGCGGTCGTTGGTGCGGAATTTGGTGATGACCGGGGCGATGAGCGCCTGCTGCGAGCCCTGAGCTGTGACCGTCCAAAGAGGCAGCTCGACGCTGGCTACGCGGGGCTGCTGGCCAGCACGCTCGCCGTTACGGGTATTGGCAATAAAGGGCGCCAGGGTCGGCACCACAAGCCCGGTGCCGCGCTTGCTGGTGATGGTCTGCAGCGGCGCGCCCAGCGGCTGGCCGCGGAAGTAGTCATAACCGTGGTTGACCTTCACCAGGTAGGGCTCGGCGTTGTCGATGACGTAGCGCTGTATCCCGCGGGCAATACGGCGCAGCGTGTTCTCGGCCAGCGGCCGGCGAACGCCCAGGGCCTTGCCTTCCTCGGGCGTGAGGAAGATAGACGGGCAGGGCAGCGACCAGTCGATGATGTCTGCCGCCAGGCGTTGGGGCTTGGCCTGTCTGGCCTTGACATCAAGGCTGCCGGCCGCCAGGTGTGTCGGCTCAGGCCATGCGATGGGCATGCCGTCGCAACGCGCGATCAGGAACAGGCGCTTGCGGATGGTCGCGGCGCCGAACTGATTGGCGCGTAGCTCGCGCCATTCCACCTGGTAGCCGTGGCGGCGCAGGGCGTTGACGAAGCTGTTAAAAGTGCGGCCCTTGTTCTTCGGGCAGGGGCGCCCCTCGGCGAGCGGTCCCCATGTGACGAACTCCTCGACGTTCTCGAGCATGATGACGCGCGGACGAACGGTGGCGGCGTAGCGGATGGCAACCCAGGCGAGGCCGCGGATCTCCTTCTTGACCGGCTTGCCGCCCTTGGCCTTGCTGAAGTGCTTGCAGTCGGGGCTGAACCACGCGAGGTCGACCGGGCGCCCACCGGTGATCTCGCGCGGGTCCACCTCCCACACGCTCTCGCAGTAGTGCTTGGTGTGCGGGTGGTTGATCTCGTGCATCGCGATCGCTTCGGGGTCGTGGTTGATGGCGATATCGACCGGGCGGCCGAGGGCCATTTCGATGCCGGTGGACGCACCGCCGCCGCCAGCGAAGTTGTCGATAACCAGGCCGCCGAAGTTGAAGCTGGGTTGTGGGTGGATGCGGTAGGTGCTGGTCATGCTGCTCTCCCGTGGACGGTTGCCGGGAAAGCGGGCAAGCTCAGAACTTTGATACTGGCACGGAGCCACGCGTTATGAAGTTGTGGAGCATGCCTGACAGCATGAAGCTGTTCAGTGTCTGGGCGGTTTGGGCCTTCATTGCAATAGGAGCGCTCGGGTGGGGGTTGTTTGTGGTTTTGGAATACTTCGATTCCAAAAATGATGCTGCAGTTTGGGTACAGGCAATCGGCTCCGTTGTTGCGATTGGGATCGCTATATGGGTGCCTTACCACCAAGGGCACCAAATTCGCATGCAGCGCCTCCACGACGAAAGACAGATGCAGCTGCAGGGCTATTACTCCGTCCTCGCTCTCATCGATCAGCAACTGGATCTTCTGAGCAGGATTGAAAGCGCGAACCTTGGCTGGTCTCGGCTCATCAGCGACTTTAGCCTCGCCCAACTTCATAGCGACCTGATGAATAATCAAAGGCAGTCTGATCAGTTGCAGGTCAACGCCTTTGGTGTTGGGGTCATTCATTACACCCTGTTGATCAAAGACGTAGGTAGCTTTTGCGGTTTTTACGCGAGCGTCATTGACACTTCCCCGAAGACCGGGAGCTCGGGTGGTTTGCGTCTTCTCGGATTCCAGGCCACCGACAAACATAACCTCCTGGCCCGTGCTTCCGCAGAGGTCGAGCAGATGGTAAGGGACTGTTAACGCTTGGCATTTAATAGACATGTTGGGCTTTAGAAATTTCATGCCTGAGCCCTCGCACGGTGGGTGGTGGTGAGCAGGCTCATCAGGCGCTGGAAGTAGCTGTCGCGGGCTTCCTCTGCACTCCATGGCTTGATGTGCCACGCGGGCAGCTCGACGCCCTGGATGCAGTCCCAGGCGTCGGGGTGGGCGGGCATGAGGTCGCGGCGCTCGACGGCGAGCATGTACATGTCGGCCTCTTTCACCTGGTCGGGTAGCTCCGGCTCGAGGTCGAAGCGTTCGCAGATGGCGAGCCAGATGCGCTGCTCGACCTGGCCGTATACGTCATCCACTGCCATGTCCTGGGCGTAGCCGCGCATGGCCAGCTTGAGCGGGCGCGTCATGTCGCCGATATAGGCTTCGGTGGCGTCGTGGAGCAGGGCGTGCAGGTGGTGTTCGGGTTCGACCAGCTCGTGTACGCGGTAGGAGTGCTCGGCAACCGAGTAGTGTTTGCTGGTGTGGCCGTTGAAGCGGCACAGCCGGGCCAGGCTAAAGGCGATGTCGTTCGGGTGAACCATTTCTGCAGTGGGCTCGAGCAGGTCGAAACGAATGCCGCGGTTGGTGAGGATCCACGTCATGGCTGTGCTCCTTCCGGTACCCGAGCGGAGCGCTTGCGAAACTCATGGATGTCATTACGCAGGGCGCTGAGCGTTTCCTGAAGTGTCTGCCGGGTGTCATCCAGCGTCGCGAACAGCTCGGTTGGCTCTGCTTCGTCCGAGTCTTCAATGGCCAGCAGTGCTTCGCCGTAGGCGTTGAATGCCACCGAAACGCTTTCTGCTGTATCTGCCAGGTATGCAGCATGCTCAAGGGCGTAGTCGCACGCGCTGCGATCTTGCGGTGCTGTCTGTTCGAGCGTTACCGGCAAGAAGCCGGTCACCAGCTCGTGGTCGAAGGGCACGGTGAAGCCGGCCGCGTTGCGGTGGCCGCCGCCGTCGTACAGTTTGGCGACCTCGGATACGTCGAGGCCTTCGGGCTGGCTGCGCAGGGAGAAGACGCGGCCCTTGGGCGTGTCGCTGTAGCAAGCGGCGAAGGGTTCGCCCTGGGCCAGGATGTGGCCGGCGTCGCTGGCCATGAAGTGGGGGCAGTTCAGGGCCGGTACGTCATGGCCGGCGATGGTGAGGCGGCGGGTGTTCTGCAATAGATCGGCCACGTTTTTCTCGTGGCTACGTGTGATGTCGTCGCCTGCTCGCTCGAGCTCGTCCATTTGACTGACCATCAGCCAGTCCCAGGTTTTGAAGTCCTGCGGGTAGCTGAATACGCTGGCCATGATTGAACGGGTATCGGGCCGCTTGAAGCGCCACAGGTCGCGATCTTCGATGTAGTTGATCAGTGCGGGCCGGTGATGGCCTTGGAAGAAGTAGTCCCAGGCCAGGCCAGCGCCACTGCGCTGCATGTCGAACACAGCACCGAGGGGCTGCTGAGCCTCAAGCCATTCGCTGTAGGTGGCCGGTGCGGGCGGTAGCTCGGCCAGGTCTTCGGCGGCGCTCTTGTGGTGGTCGATGATCAGGATCGAGCGGGCGGAGTGGGCGAGCTGCAGCAGCTGGTCGCGCTTGTAGGAAAAGTCCACGATGATCACGTCGCGGCCTTCTACCTCGGGTGCTGGCTCGCCGTATTTGCCGGGGTGAAAGTCGACGTTATCGGCGCCCAGGGCCTTGCGAACGACCCAGGCGGCGCCGAAGCCATCGGCGCAGTTCGCGTGGTAGATGCAGAGGGTCTTCATGCCGGCACCTCCGCGGGAACGACGGTTATGGCGGGTGCGGTGTTTGCCGCCTGCTGCTGCTCCAGACGCGTAACGAGGGCCTGCAGCTGTTCGCGGGTGGCGTTGGTGTCGCGCTCCCGCTGGGTGTTGCCAAGAAACTTGTGGACCTCAGTCGCCTTTTCCAGCTGCTTGATAGCCCGGCGGACCCACAGCAGCTCGTGATCGCTCAGGCAGCGCTGGGCGAAGAGTTTGACCCTGGCGTCTGCGTCCTGGCTGATCGAGTCCAGTGCGATTTGGTGATTAGAAGCCAGGTTCTGCCGTTGGCCTTTAAGGCGTGTGATTTCGAGCGCCTGTTCGTTGACGCTGTGCTGCAGCTCGTCAATCACCGGCTGGCGGGCTTGGCTGCCTGCGCTGTAGCCCTGGGCGCGGATGCGTGCTTTGGTGGTGCGGCTGATCACCAGGTGGAAGGCGATGCCGATAGCCAGGCCGGCGATCAGGCCGATGGCGAGTAGTTGGATGGTCGGGTGCATGTGCTGTGCCTCGATGGTGGTAGGAGGCCGGCGTGGTAGGCGCCGGCCGGTTGCTGCTGTGGGTTACTTGCCGAGCTGGAAGGTGCCGATGGTCAGCGGTACCAGGCCGCCGATTTCCTGGCTCAGGACGTTCTTGAACTCCTCGGCGAATTCTTCGCGCTGGGCTTCCTCACCCACCCAGCGCAGCTTGAGCACCGGGGCGTTGTCGCCGGTGATGACGGAGAGGCGCAGGCTGATCAGTGCAGGCGCCAGGCCCTCGTAAGGCACGGTGGTGAAGTGGAAGCTGGTGGGCAGGATTTCCAGGCTCTTGGCTTCGATTTCGTCCATGGCGCTGCGGCTGGCCGAGAGGTCACCAACAGCGCTATCACGCTGGCTGGTGGCTTTGATGGTCATGCGGCGGATGCCGTTGATGGCGGCAACGATGTCGAGCTTCTCTTCGCCTGCACTCGCTTCTATGTTGCGCGCCCAGTCTTCCAGCCACTCGGCCAGGGCCTGCTGGCTCAGCTTCTGGCCGACGATGGCTTCGACTGCCTTGAATGCCGCGGTGGGCTTGAGGGCGAGTGTCGCGGTGTCGTCGGCGTGGCCGGGCATGATGGTGTCGCCCAGGTTGAAAATCACGCAGGCGCTCATGTTGTCTTGGTTGATGAAGCCAGCTGGACGCAGGGGCTCATCGTCGAGATGGGCGGTGACGTAGCCGGAGAAGTCGCGGATGGAGTGGGTGCTCAGTGCGCCCCGGAAGCGGTTGCGCTGGCCTTGGTAGGATTCGAGGTTCACGGTGCGCGCGCCTTCGGGCAGCACGGCAAGAATGTCACCTTCGGCTGCTTCGATACGCACTTGGGCGGCGATCAGGGCCTGGGCTTCGATGTGCTGCAGGGTTTCTTTGTTGAACATGGAGCAGGTTCCTTCTTGGTAAGTGGGAGGTGTGCGGTGAATCAGTCGCGTGCTAGAACCGGCGCCTGCTGCTTGTTAAACAGTTGGTCGGTGGGGTTGGTCTGGAACAGCTGCAGGCCATCCGGCGTGACGAACAACGGGGTATCGAGGGCAAGGTCTTCGCCTTTCTTGCCGCGCTTGGTGGGCTGCACGTAGGCCAGCTTGTGGTTCACGCTCACCTGGTTGCTTTGGGCGATCTGCTTGAGGCTGAAGGTGAGGGTGACCGTGCCGGCCTTGCCGGTGTCGATGACGCCTGCTGCCACGTCGCTCAGGGCGCGGCCTACCTGCTCGGCGAAGACGCCGGCGTTGAGTGAGCCGATGAAGTCGGCGGTATCGGTTGCTTTCATGTGCTGTGCCTCTTGGTGGTGGCCTTGGTGGGGCCGGTTATGCCGCTTGTTTGGCGGCGTGTTCTTGCTGGCGGTCGAGCCATTTGGCGAGGGTGGGCAGGTAGATGACCCAGGGCGACCGTTTGGAATTGGGGTCCAGCCTCCATAGCTGGAGCTGTTGCAGGCCGCCGGCGGCGATCTTGCGGCGCAGGTAGGCGACGCTTTTGATGTGCGGCAGGTGGTCGGCCAGGAACTGCTCGGCGGTGATGTAATTGGCCGAGTAGCGTTGGCGCAGCTGTTCGAGGGTGGTTTGCGGGGCCTCCGTCATGGCTTGGCCTGCGGCTCGAAGCGCGTGGCGACCAGCTGGACCAGCCCCTCGATGGATTTGGCGCGCTGGCGGAACACCGGCTCGCCGCTGGCGTTGACGACCAGGGCGAGGTAGGGCGCCGGGGTCTTCGGCTCCAGCGATACATAGGGCAGGTGACCGAGCGGCGTTACGCGCACCAGCTCGGCATATAGCCGGCCGAGCTCTTCGCGGTGCGGGTAGGCGGCGTTGAGGCGCTCGATTGCGTCGGCGCTTGTGGCCGCCAGGGTCTTGCCGCTGAGCGCGGTGGGATGCTCGACGTGCACGCTGGCCAGCTTGAGGGCGCCGATGGCGTGGCTGATTGCGCTGTTGCTCATGCTTGGCTCCCTGCCTGACGCGGCGGCATGTGGCGAATCTGAATGCCCAGCTGTTCGGCCAGCCAGGCCACGCCATCCTCTGTGGTCATCACCACTGGGTAGTGCGATATCTTGCCGATGCGCGGATTCCAGCGGCCTCGGGTCTCTACGAACAGGCGGCCCTCGACTCGCGGCGAGGGGATTAGCTGACTATCGGCGTTCAGGATCTTCAGCTCGCGGAGTTTCGTGCGCAGCTTGCGGTCGCCCATACCCAGGACTACTGCGGTTGCTTTCAAGTCGCGGTTCATGGCGGTTACCTCAGGCAGCGAGCTGCTGGATGTGCTCGGCGAGCGAGAGGTACACGTCCTGCGGGCTTCCAGACACCAGGTGGGTGCGGGCGCCGTGCACGGCGATGCCGGTGTGCAGGGGAGTGCCCTCGAAGCTGCCGGGGTGGACGTTGACGATGGTGCCGGTAGTGAGCGTGGTGCTGCCGCCTTGGCGGCACACCGTGCGCAGGGTGCGTTCGTCGTCGGTGCCTAGGGTGGCCGTGGGGCTGTGGGCTGGCTCGCTTTCGGGGCGTGGAATGCCGGTGTCGAGCCGACCGTTGGCCAGGTCTTCGATGAACAGCTTGGCCTGGTTGAAGAAGCCGGCTTCATGCGGATCGAGGGTCAGTTCGCCGGTGATGTCCGCCAGGGTGGCGCGCAAGCGGATGCGGTGCTCGCTGCACTCCGCGTCGATATGCACGCGGATGGCCTGGCTGCTATCGCCTGGGCGAGCCAGCTTGAGGATGACGCTGCCGCCGTGGATCAGCGCGGCGCGCAGCAGGTCGTTCGAGGCGAGGGTGAGGATGAGGTAGATCATTGCAGCACCTCCCGACGCGACTCCATCTGCGCGACGATCTGCTGGCCGATCTTCTTTACGTCCAGATAAGCGTCGAGCTTAACCAGCAAGCCTTGAAGCAGTGTGCACGCGGCCTCGTCCACTTCAGCTGGCTGTCTGAATTCGTAGTCGGCTCCAGAGTGCTCGTAGGTGGCGTTGAACTTAACGACTGCTTTTTGCTCGCCTCTGTAGTCAGTGTCTGCGGCGTAGACACGCACATCGATGCTGCGGCAATGCCCCGAGATTTCGGTGAACACATGCCACTTGCCCTGGCTGTTGATCTGAAGGGTCAGCCAAGTGATCTGGAGGATCAGTTGTTGGACGGTGGGGTTCATGCTGCACCTCCTTGGAAGCCACTGAAGTCTTCGAAGGCGGGCAGGGTGGTGCTGCGCAGTTGAGGGCGGCCGCTGACGATCATCACCAGCTGGCCGGTGGCCTGCTGGATGCTGCGGACGATGGTGGGGTTAGAGGCCGCTGCCGGGTGGATGACCACCGGGCAGCGGGTTTTGCTGTGCTGTGCCTGATTCATTGCCGTAAACCCTTGGTAAGTGGGTACGGTCAATAATGCGCGCAGGTATAATTCGCGTCAATACGTGTGTGTATTATTTGTGCATTAATGCTTTCGGCGGCGTATCCATGACCCAGTCACCACGCCGCAGATGTCGGTATCAGGCGGTATCTGGATGATGCGATTCGGGAAGTCCGGGTTGAGGGCAAGCAAGTAGGTCCCGTCTTCGGTTATCTGCAAGCGCTTAAAGGTCACCTCGCCATCCGTTGTGCGAGCGACGACGTCATCGTTGTGCTCCGGTACCAGCTCAGGCTCGACGAGAATGATTTCATCCGGGCGGTATTCTGGGAACATGCTTAAGCCTTTAAGCACTAGGCAGAACGCACTCTTGCTGTGAGGGAACGGGCAGTCTAGCCATTCCTCGGCGGTACCCGGCGCATAGAGGTCTATAGCCTCACAGAACGCGCCTGCTTGAACCCATGAGATCACCGGAACCTTCCCTTTCATATCCGGGCCTGGCTGGACCTGCGCAGAGTATTGGCCGAACTGCTCGGCTACTCCGCCGATCAGTGCTTTGAGGTCCAATTGCAGTACGCGAGCCAGGCGCTCGACATTTTCCATATGCGGGTGCTTCGATGCGCCCGCGAGTATCCGGTGGGTAGTCGGCTGGTTCACCCCAGCCAGCTTGGCCAATGCGGACTCGCTGAGGTTCATCTCTTCCCGGCGCGCTGTAAATATCTCGCCCAGTTTTTTGCCGGAAATGGCCATCCGAATAATTCTCCAATGAATAATTGGGGATTGTATTGCGCGCATTAATACTCAGGCGTATTCTGTGGCTCTATACGTTTAGGAATAGGTTCAGTGCGATGAGCATTCAGGAAATGATCAAGGCGCTCCGTGCCTCTGGCCTGACTCAACAGCAAATTGCCGATGCCATTGGTGCAAGCCAGCCCTCAGTTCACCGGGCCGAAAAAGGCGCTGAGGTTCTGTATGTAACCGGCAAGGCCATAGAGGCTTTGTACGTCCAGCGATGCGGCCCGGCTGTCACGGACGCCGCTTGAATCACCCGCCACCACTTACCACTGCATTGCGGGGTGGCGTTGCCGGCACCGTGGCCTTACCAGCAGAGCGGGGCCGGCAGTAACCAGAGCAACAAACCTGACGCTACAGCGGCAGGTGCAATAGAGGCCGGAATCAGGATCCCACTTACCAATGATCTCCTGACCCGGCGTTCCGGTGACGCGGTTACCAGCCGCTCCACCTCAACAACCGTTTCCCCTGAGGCACAGCACGTACATAAGGGGTTTCGGCTGCTGTGGCCATAGGATAGGGCGCTGCCCGTCCTGTGGCTATGGTAGTTAGCGGGGTTTACTACCAATGAGCACCAACACAGCACTATCGGGCGGGCCAGTGCGCTCGCTCGCGGCGGCGATCGATCTGGATTGCCGCAACCATTACGGCGGTCACACGGCGGTGTGCGCCATCCTCGAGGAGCCTTACGGCCCTTTCCAGAAACGCCTCTCCTGTTCGTACCCTGAGCACCACCTGAATACCCTGCAGCTGGCCCGCGTGGTGGAGCTGACGCGCGGCCCGGCCGTGCGTGAGTGGTTCGAGCAGGTGTTCGGCGTGGTGACGTACCAGCCCAAGCCGGTGGCGGCCAGCCAGGACGCGCTGAAGGCGCTGAGCGCGCTGCTGGAGAAAGAGGGCAAGTTCGTCGGCAGCCTGGTGGGCGGCTCGGCGGACGGCAAGTGGGAAGCGCACGAGGTGGAGGCGCTGGACGAGCACGGCTACGCGCTGATCAGCAAGCTGCTGGGCATCATGGCCGGCGCGCGCGAAGCGATGGAGGGCCGCAGCCATGGCTGATGCACTCGACCTGGCGAGCGAACGCGAAGAACACCTGCGGGCAGGGGCGATCCTGGCTCACCGCAAGGCGGTAGCGCCGGCCTACACCATCAGCGCCGAGCACTGTGAGAGCTGCGGTATCGAGATTCCGGCAGCGCGGCGCCTGGCCGTGCCGGGGTGCCAGACGTGTGTGGATTGCCAGAGCCGGCGGGAGGTGCGCCGTGGGTGAATCCAAGATCAAGCCCTGCCACTGCTCGTATGAGGGCGCGCTGGCTGGCATCAACCACCAAGGCGTTTACTTGTCGCTGACCTGTCCAGAATGCCGCCGCTCGGTTAAGGCCTTCACCATGGAAGGCCTGATCGAGGCTTGGAACGAGCCTGCGAAGCCTAAGCAGGAGGAGAGTTGATGGGATACCTCAACCCACTACTGAATCTCCCGGCTGGGAAGGCGTTGTTGAATCTTCCAGAAGCGGATCGGGCTCGCCTCGAGCCTGTATTTCGCCAGTTGCGTGAGCAGGCGAATGCCGAGGCCGAGAACGCCTGGCGACGTCGTAAAGGCCCGATGGCCGCCTATTGGCGCGCTGTAGCGACTTACGCCCGATATATCGCGCATGCCTTGAGGAAAGGGGCTGCCGAATGACCCAGGCTTCAACCTCTTCCCCGGTCCCCATCGCTGCCTGGGCGCGGCGATATATCGAGAACTTCAACTTGGCCCTGGTGCCGATCCCCGAGGGCGAAAAAGGCCCAACTGGTAAGGGCTGGAACAAGCCCGGCGGCTATATCACTGACGCGGCGAAGGCCGAGGCGCACTGGACGAAGCACCCTAAGCAGAACATGGGTGTTTTGCTCGGTGCGAGCGGCGTTTGCTCGCTGGACGTCGACCACGTGGAGTGGACGCGCCAGGTGCTGAGCGACCTGCTGGGGATGAGCCTGGACGATGTGGCCGCCGAGCACGCGACCAGCGTGGGCAACCCTGAGCGCTTCCGCATCATGTTCGCGGTGCCGGCCGGCTGCGAGTTCAGCCGGCATTCGCTGGTGTGGCCCAACCCCGATGACCCGGACGGCTCGAAGCACAAGCTGGCCATGAGGGCGGTGAAGCGCGCCCAGGAGATTGGCGACAAGGATTCGGAAGCCGAGATGCGGGCGAAGGCCAAAGCGCTGGCACCAGTGACGGTGTTCGAACTGCGCGGCGGCGATGTGCAGGACGTATTGCCGCCCTCGATCCACCCGGGTACCGGCCAGCCCTATACCTGGCGGACGGCTCCCAGCGGTGACTCGTTCGGCGAGCTGCCGCGCGACCTGGTGAACATCTGGAGCAACTGGGAGGTGTTCAAGCGCATGGCGCTGGATGCCTGCCCCTGGGCGCCGAAGGCGCCGGAGCCCGCTGCCAAGAAGGGCGCAGCGGCGAAGCCGTCGCCGGCCGGCGCGAGCGGGAAGGGCGAGTCGGTGGTGGAGGCCTATAACCGCGCTTATGAAGCCGAAGGCCTGCTGCAGGCCGCCGGCTACATGAAGCGCGGCAAGAAGTGGCTGTACCCGGGCAGCTCGACGGGCCTGCCGGGTATCTCGATCAACGATGAAGGCCGGGTGTATTCGCACCACGGCGCCGACCCGTTGGCGAACGGCCACTGGAATGACCCGTTCGATGTCTTCTGCCTCCTTGAGCACGACGGCGACCAGAAGGCGGCGGTGAAGGCCGCGGCGAAGTTGCTCGGGCTTGATCACGCCAGCAAGCGCAAGGAAGTGGTGAAGCAGAACGGCCCGAAGGCGGATGCGCCGCCGGCAGACGCAGCGCCCGAGCTACCGCCGCAGGCTGATGATCTTCCCCCGGCCCCATCTGACGCGGCGGGCGGCAGCGAGGCCGGCACCACTGACACCGGGGGCGCGGGGGGAAGCTTCTCGCTGGCCTATCTGCTACGGCGGTATGCGCTGATCGAGGGCACCACCCATGTGTGGGATATCGACGCGGCGAAGAAGATCAAGAAGTCTGGCTTCATCGCGCATATCGGCAAAGAGTCGTTCAAGGAGTGGGAAGCGGTCACCGACAAGCGCAAGAAGCGGGTGAGCGAGGAATGGGTGAAGGACAACGAGCGTACCCAGGCGCTGGCCGGCAAGGCGCTCGGCGACTTCTCGATGCCGATGATGACGCGGTACGTGTACATCGACGGGACGAAGGACGCCTGGGACTACGCCAAGAAGCGGCGCATTGCCGAGGGCGCGGTAAAGATGGCCCTGGGCGATGCGTACAGCTTGTGGCTGAACAGCCCGGATCGGCGTGTGGTGGACATGAATCACATCGTGTTCGACCCGACGATGACGCATGACCCTGAGGTGTATATCAACACCTTCGAAGGCCTGCCACTGCAGCCTGAGCGCGATGACGCGAAGTGCGAGAACCTGATCTGGCTCGTGTCGTTCCTATGCAACCACGCCGAGGACGCCACGCAGTGGCTGTCGCGCTTTCTGGCGTACCCGCTGCAGCACACGGGCGCCAAGCTGGATACGGCGGTGCTGATGCATTCGACGACCGAGGGCTCGGGCAAGAGCCTGTTGTTCTCGGTGGTAATGGGGCGCATCTACGGGCAGTACTCGGCGACGGTTGGGCAGACGCAGCTGGAAGGTTCGTTCAACGCCTGGCAGAGCGGGAAGATGTGGGCGGTGTTCGAGGAGGTTGTGAGCCGCGACCAGAAGTACAACCAGGTGGGGAAGATCAAGCAGCTGATCACCGGGCAGACGGTGCGCATCGAGTCGAAATTCGTGAACGGGTGGGAGGAGGCGTCGCACATGAATGCGGTGTTCCTCTCGAACGAGATCGTGCCCTGGCCGATCAGCGACAGCGACCGGCGGTTTCTGGTGATGTGGCCCGAGGCGAAGCTGCCGGAAGAGCGGCAGAAGGCGATCAAGCACGAGCTTGATAACGGCGGGGTGGAGGCGTTCTACGCCTGGCTGCTGGCCTATGACCTGGGCAACTTCGACAAGCAGACCAAGCCGCCCGTGACGCCGGCGCGTGACCGCCTGGTGGCGTTGAGCCGGGCGCCGTGGCAGACGTTCATGCATCTGTGGCGCCTGGGCGAGCTGGGCGCGGGCTTGTGGGGCGCCTGCCTGAGCAGCGACCTGTATTCGTTGTTCCTCGAGTGGTGCCAGCGGGGTAAAGAGCACTCGATGAGCCAGACGAAGTTCTCGCTTTTCATCTCCACGATGGATGTGGACAAGACGCGCTCGATACCCTGGACGGACGGCAATACGCGGCGGTTCGCGGCGTTCTTCTTCCCGAAGGATGAGAGCTCCTTCCTGCCACCATCCGTCGAGGCGGCCGTGCTTGGCAAGCATGTGATCGAGTGGCGCGCCAGGGCGCGCCTGGCCGGCTGGCACGTGGATAAATGGGACCACGTGCAGCAGGTGGCAGCATGACTACGGCCAAAAGTGTGTTGGGTGTGTTGGGACTGTGTTGGGTTGGTTTTGGCAACCTTACACACATTGCACCCTGTAATTCCGGGCGTTGTGGCGGTGTGTGTTGGGTGTGTTGGGTTTACGCGCCCGCGCGCGTGCGTATGCGAAAAAAATCACTCTCCCTCTCATGGGGTAACCCTTCAAGCGGCTGCATTTTTTCTCCACGCGAGACCCTGAAAAACCTTACCAACCCAACACACCTTACACACAGTGCTTTAAAGCATTGTTTTGAAAGGGTTTTGGTTGTGTTGGGTGTGTGTTGGGTTGAGCGATTTTGTGTTGGGTTGGGTTTTGAGCGGGGGAATGGGCGATGAATGAGGTGATCGAGGCTCTGTTGGTGGCGTGGGGCAACGAAGTGATCAGCCCGGCCCTGGATGTGAGCATCCGCTCGCCACTGGGCACGATGGATGAAGAAGGGGCGCGTGGGGTTGGTGGGTCACGGTGCCTGTCGAGCGTTGAGTGCGAGGTGGCGGTGAGCCGTGCTTCGGCTGCCGTCGACCGTGGCATCACGCTACTGGCCGCCGACGAGGTGGACGGTGGCCTGGGGTCGAAGGGCAGGGCGCTGCGGTATTTGGCAGTGGTGCGTTACACGTCGCGGCCGAAGCTGGCGGTAGCTGCGCAGTGCCACACGCTGGGCATCAGCATGCGGACGTATCGCACGCGCGTCGGCGAGCTGCACCAGGAGCTGGCCAAGGTGCTGCCTGGCATAGCGGCCGAGCGGGATGTGGAAGAGCGTGGTACCGATGCGGCGACAGCTGCTCGGTCGCGGGCGCGTGCCGTGCGGTCGGCTGCCAAGGCTGAAGCGACACGCCTGGAGCTGTTGAAGGCGACCGGCAGGGCGAATCGGGATGCCTACCGGTCGGCGGTGAAAGCCTGTGACCTATGACCGTTCGTCGGGGTGATTTGTCGTGAACCGTGCGCGAACCATGCGTGAACCCTGCGTGAATCGTTCAAGCCAAAACAGCCCGTTGCGGGCGTTGCATGTCGGGGGGTAAAAGGTGCCCAGGCTTTATTGCGGTGCCCGCGATAAACACCCTGCACGGTGCTGTGCAACTCGACGGTCGCTCCCCCGCGCCGTCACCGCCCTCGAAAGGGGGCAACCTTTCCGAAGCCCTGCCGACCTGGCGGGGCTTCTTCGTTTCTGGCCCCTGGCCGCTTGGGAGTATTCACGATGGCCGAGCCGACAGTCGCAGCGATTGGTGTCGCCGGTGCGGTGGGGGCCGGGCTATCGGGTTTCTTCGTGGGTGTCGATGGCAATGCGGCGACCGGCGCGTTGTGCGGGGCGCTAGTGTTCGTGACGACACGCCCTGATCTCGGGTTGCTCGAGCGAATCGTGTACTTTTTCGTCAGCTTGGTGATGGGCTACCTGTTCAGCCCCGCGCTATCTGAGCTGGAGTTCCAGGGTATCCGGCCGTTCGCCTATTCGGGGCCAGCAGCTTTCGCGGCTGCCGCCCTGGTCGTGACCGTCACTGTGGTGGCGATCAAGAAGCGCGGGCCACCGCCGCCCGTTACGGGAGACGCTGATGGCTAGTTTGATCATGACCCAGGCCACGTTCTGGCTGTGCGTGGTGCTGTTCGTTCGGTTGTTCACGTTTCAGCGTGGCGCCCTTCGCTTTCGGCGCGCCATGTCGTGCCTCGCCTACTTGGCGATGGCCAGTGCAGGGGCGGCGGTGATCCACATACTGCAGGGCGATCTGGTGTTACCTGGGCATGCGTGGCCGCTGGTGGTGCTGCTGGCGATCTTCACTGGGCTGGTGTTGCGGGCCCGCGGCAACCTGGCTGCTGTGCTGCGCCCAGGGGCTGGCTGGAATGGGCTGGAGCGGCGTCGCAGCAATGAGGGGTAGCATCACCGCCGGTGACCTCGACGATGCGTTGGCCGCGCTCAGGCAGTTGGAGCCGAAGCTGGCGAACGCCGCGTTGGCCGATGCGCTGAACCACACGCTCAACCAGGCCGCGCCATTGGTACGTGCCGAGATGCGCGACGTGTTCGACCGTCCGACGCCGTTCACGCTGAACTCCATCCGCAAGATCAACGCACGGCCCAACAATCTGGAAGCTGCGTTGTGGATCAAGGATGACAAGGACGGCGCAGCCACCGGCAAGCAGTTCGCCCCTGAAGACTGGGTGGCGCCGCAGGTGTTCGGTGGTGGTCGCCAGCAGCGAGCGTCCGAGACCTGGCTACGTCAGGCGGGAATTCTGCCGTCCGGGCTGTTTGCCGTGCCTGGTGCGGGGGCGCGCCTCGATCAGTACGGCAACATGCAGCGCGGCCACATGATGCAAATCCTGTCCGGGCTGAAGGCGCTGAACCGGTCCGGGTCTGATCACAGCGCGACGGCAAGTCGTCGATCGCTACGCAAGGGCCACGCTCTGGCGTTCTTCGTGATGAAACGGGGCAAGACGCCCATCGGGATCGCTGAGCGACGCGGCAAGTCGGTGAGCATGGTCATCGCCTTCGTACGTCAGCCGCAATATCGCGAGCGCCTGGACTTCCATGGTGTGGTGCGGCGAGTCGCCGAGAACGATGCGCAGCTCGAAGCGAACATCGACAAGGCCATAGCCGATGCCCTGAGCGGTCGGCTGCCGACCAGCTTCAGCCGTCGCCCTGGCGGCAGGCGGGCAGGGTAGCTGAGGGCGGCGCCCCGGCTGCGAAAGGGCCGGGGGCCCCTGGGGCCGCGGGGCTCGCAAGGGTAATTCGAGCCCCGCTCTCGCGCTAGTGGGAGGCCGTGAGAGTTAGTTAACAGGGGTTAATTCGGTTAATTCCTTGGGTAATTCTGGTTAACAGGTGAATTCATGGCGGTCATGTCTAAGGCTGAGTTCGCGGATAGCCGCGGCTGGTCTCGGCCGTATGTATCCAAGCTGGTCAGCCAGGGGCGCTTGGTACTGACCGATGACGGCAAGAAGATCGATGTCGAGGCCAGCCTCGCGCTGTTGGGTGAGACAGCCGACCCAAGCAAGGCCGGCGTAGCGGAGCGGCACCAGCGCGACCGAGCTGAAAAGGGCGTGCATGCGCTCGTTTCGCCCTTGGCCCCGCCATCGACCGCGCCAGGCGGTGGCGGTGGCGACAGCTACCAGAAGGCGAGGGCGCACCGCGAAACATACTTGGCTCTGCTCGCCGAGGACGAATTCCTCAAGGGCCGCGGCGAGCTGGTCGAACGCAAGGCGGTCGACACCGCCGCTTTCAACACCGCGCGTACGGTGCGCGACCTGTTCCTGGGGCTGCCGCCCAAGATTGCCGGCGAGCTGATCGCGATCACCGACACCTGGGAGATGGAACGAAAGCTTACCGAGCTGTTTCGCGGCGTCCTTGAGGATGCCGCCAGCCTGGTGCAGCTGGACGCCGAGATCGAGCAGGGGACAAAGGAGCCGAACTAGCCATGCAACATCCGTATGCCGACGGTGCCGCCACGTACCGTGCGGCATACCTGCGGGGCCTGCACTTGGACCCCGAACTATGGATCGACCAGTGGGCCGACCACTACCAGCGGATCCCCAAGGACACCGGCGCCGCGGAGCCCGGTAAGTACCACACCGACCGCACGCCGTTCGCGCGTGAGCCGATGCGCTGCCTGTCGCCGCTGCATCCCTGCAAACGCGTGGTGACCATGGTCGCCTCGCAGATGATGAAGACGCAGATCGCGCTCAACTGGATCGGCGGCAACGTGCACATGGCGCCGGCCAACATTCTGGCGCTGCTGCCGAGCGAGAAGCTGGCCCGCCGGGTGTCCAGCCGGATCGACAAGACGATCAAGGCGGTGCCGGAGCTCAAGGAGCGTGTGGCAAAGCCTCGCTCCCGTGACGCGCGCAACACCCTGGATACCAAGGAGTTCGAGGGCGGCACGCTGTATTGCACGACCGCAGGCTCGGCCGCCAACCTGGCGGAGCTGGCCGCTCGCTACATCTACGGAGACGAGATCGACCGTTGGGATGTGGACGTCGACAGCGAAGGCGACCCCATCGAGCTGGCCGAAGCGCGCGGCACCACGTTCGGCCGTAAGGCGAAGTTCTACTTCTCCAGCTCGCCGACGATCAAGGGTGCCTCGCGCATCGACGATCTTTACGAGCAGAGCGACAAACGCCGCTACTTCGTGCCATGCCCGCACTGCGGACAGAACCAGGTGCTTGAGTGGGCCAACCTCAAGTGGACCGACGACTACAAGCGCGTCGACTACCTCTGCAGCAACGCCGAGTGCGGCGCGCTGATTGAGGAGCACCACAAGACGGCCATGCTGCTGGCTGGCGAGTGGCGCGCTACGGCGACGGGCGACGGCGAGACGGTGGGCTTCCACCTCAACGCGCTCTATTCGCCGCTGGGCTGGCTGTCCTGGCAGAGCTTGGCAAAGCAGTACGACAAGGCCAAAGCCGCGGCTGACCGTGGCGATAACGAGCCCATGCAAGTGTTCTACAACACCCGCCTGGCGCTCGTGTGGGACGCCGCCCAGGAGATGACCAAGGCTGACGAACTGAAGAAGCGCGCCGAGGACTATCGCCTGGGCACGGTGCCGGCTGGAGCGTTGATTCTCACCGCCGCCGTTGACGTGCAGCATAACCGGCTCGAATTGCTGGTGATTGGCTGGGGCGAGGGGTTGGAGCGCTGGGTGGTGGACTACGTTGTTGTGCCGGGTGACCCGGCAGTGCAGCGCACCTGGCTGGATCTGGACGAGCAACTGAAGCGCCGGTACCGGCACGCCTCTGGCGTCGAGCTGGCCATCTGTGCGACGGCGGTCGACTCCGGTGGTCACCACACCGATGAGGTCTACCAGTTCACCCGGTTACGCCGCTGGCGGAAAGTGTTCGCGGTGAAGGGGGCGAGCAAGCCCGGCCGCCCTGTGCTGGCTCAGCGCCCCTCGAAAGTCGATGTGACGTACAACGGGCAAACCGAGAAACAGGGCGCCGAGCTCTGGATCATCGGCACCGACACGGCGAAGGACTGGATCTACAACCGTTACCCGTTCGCCGACGGCCCAGGTGCATTGCACTTCTCGACAGACCTGCCCGATGAGTTCTACGCCCAGGCCGTGGCAGAGCGAAAGATCACCGTCTACGTGAAGGGCTACAAGCGCACCGTCTGGGTGAAAGGTAAGGCCGAGCGCAACGAAGTACTCGACCTACTGGTTTACAACCAGGCCGCAGCCCAGTTCCTGGGACTGCATCGTTATCACCTGGGCGAGTGGAGCAAGCTGCGCGCTGCGGTCAGCCAGGGCAGCCTGTTCGCGCAGCCTGCTGCCAGCAGCAACGTTGCGGCCCTGCAGGAAGAGACCGTGAAAGCAGCCAGCCCGCCACCCCCGAAGCCCGCACCCCAACCAACTGCGCGCCGCGTATCCCGCAGCGCCTACCTCAAACGATGACAAGAGGGCCGCCGATGGCCAGCGCACAGGAGCGCCTGGACGAAGTCCGGGCGTCAATTCAGGACATCCTGACCAAGGGGCAGAGCGTCAGTAAGGGTGACCGTCGGCTGGATCGGGCGGCCCTTGCGAGCCTGCGTATGTTGGAAGAGCAGTACGCCGCCGAAGCTGCCCGCGAGGCACGTGTGGGCCGCCCGCGGCAGATCCGGTTATACACCCGCGGCAAGGGGGCATGATGGGCTATCGAATTCGTGCCAAGCCAGCGCGGCTTCAGGTGGTGAACAGCTATGAGGGCGCCGGCCAAGGCCGTCGCGCGCAGAGCTGGGATGCCCCCGACGCTGCGCTGAACACCATTGCCATTCCGGCACTACCAACACTGCGCAAGCGCTCCAAGGCTGCGGTGCGCAATAACCCATGGGCCGCTAGCGGCATCGGGAAGCGCGTCAGCAGCCTGATCGGTACCGGCATCACACCGCGTGCCCAGATCAAGGATGAAGCGCTGCGCAGTGCCATCAACCAGCTTTGGAGTGACTGGACCGACGAATCCGACGCCGACAACCTCACCGACTTCTATGGCCAGCAGGCGCTAATAGCCCGCATGGTCGAAGAGTCCGGCGAGTGCTTCGTGCGGTTGCGGTATCGGCGGCCGGAGGATGGCCTGGCGGTACCACTGCAACTGCAGATCCTGCCGCCAGAGTTCGTGCCGCTCGATCGTAACTTCGTCACCCGCCGCGGCAACGTCGTGCGCGCTGGTATCGAGTTCGACCAGGTTGGGCGTCGCGTGGCGTACTGGATGTGGAAGAACCACCCCGGCGATGCCCGGGCGCTGGGAACCAGCTACAACACGCTTAACCGCATACCGGCCAGCGAGGTGCTGCACATCTTCGAGCCGCTGGAAGGTGGCCAGCTGCGCGGTATCCCGCGCCTCGCGCCAGTGCTGCTGCGGCTCAAGTCGCTGGATAACTATGACGACGCGGTGCTGTTCCGGCAGGAGCTGGCCAACCTCTTTGCCGGGTTCATCACCAAGCCCCGGCCGGACGGCCCTCCTGCCATTGATACGCTGACCGGGCAGCCGGTTCAGGCTGACTCCGATGGCACGCCGATGGTGGCCATGGAACCGGGCACCATGCAGGAACTGCTCGAAGGCGAGGAGGTTGTGTTCTCCGAACCGCCAGGCGCTGGCGACACCTACGTCGATTTCATGAAGCAACAGCTCATGGCTGCGGCGGCAGGCATCGAGCTGCCCTACGAGCTGCTCACCGGCGACATGGCCGACATCAGCGATCGCGTGCTGCGCGTGCTGCTCAACGAGTTCAGGCGCCGCATCGAGCAGCTGCAGTTCAGCGTTTACGTGTTCCAGCTCTGCCGCCCGGTTCGCGCCGCGTGGCTCGACACGGCCTGGCTTTCGGGAGCAATCCAGCTGCCCGACTACCAGGCAAAGCGCCGTGCCTATCTGCGCACGCGCTGGGTGCCGCAGGGCTGGGCCTACATGCACCCCGTGCAGGACGTGCAGGGCAAGCTGCTGGAAATCAAAGGCGGGATGGCCAGCCGCAGCGAGCACGCGCTGCGCAGCGGCTACGACGCCGAAGTCATCGACCAAGAAAACGCCGACGACAACGCTCGGGCCGAGAAGCTTGGGCTCAACTACACCACCGACACGGCCGACCTGGCTGGCCAGAAAGAGGAAACTCAATGATGAAGATGACCAACCGCCTGGCGCTGGCGGTAATGCTGGGCGGCCTGGGCATCGACGCCTTCGCCCAGCCGCGCATGCTGAACCTCGAAGGCGCGCCCGACCTACACGCCGAGCACTGGTACAGCATCCGGGCAGCTGGCGAGGAGGGCGCCAAGCCCATCGAGGTCTACATCTACGGCGAGATTGGGTTCTGGGGTGTCACCTCCGGTGACTTTATCCGTGACCTGAAAGAGATCGACGATGGCGTGTCGGAGGTGCATGTGCACTTCGACACCATCGGTGGTGACCTCTTCGACGGCATTGCCATCCACAACGCGCTGCGCGCGCTGGGCGAGCGCTGCACCGGGGTAATTGATGGCGCGTGCTTCAGTGCTGGCAGCGTGGCAGTGTGCGGCGCCCACCAGGTGCGCATGGCTGACAACGCCATGCTCATGATTCACAACCCCTGGACGTACATGGCCGGGGACAGCAACGAGCTGCGCCAGATGGCCGACATGATGGACAAGGCCTCGGAAGGCATCGTCGCCAGCTACCAGCATCGAGCGCTGAACATCGACGACGCCGAGCTGCGGCGCATGATCAACGACACCACCTGGCTCACGGCAAGCGAGGCCAAGACCCACGGTTTCGTCGACGAGGTGTTCGGCGAGGTCTCGCCTCTGGTGAACAACGCAGCCCTGGGCAAGATCCTCAACCGTTACCGCAATGTGCCCGAGGCGGCGCTGCGACTGGTGGGAGAGGTCGAGCCAGCAGCGCCCGAGCCAGAACCTGCTCCAGCCCCGGAGCCGGATCCAGTACCGGCTACCCCGGAAGCCGCAGAACTGGCGGCAAAGCTGGCAACCGACTGTGCCCAGGCCGGCTTGAGCAACTGCGTCAGCTACCTGATCAAGGCCAGTGCCTTGGCCAGCGCCGATGCTGTGCAGTCGCACTTCAATCGAGCCAAAGACGTCCGCGCCGCCTGCCTGGTAGCCAACCTGCCGGATGATGCCCAGGGCTTGATCGAGGCTGGGCTCAACGGCGATCAGGCCCGCGCCAAGTTGTTCGACAAGCTGGCCGCGAGCAGCAGCAAAGTGGAGATCAGCAATCTACCCCCGGTGGATGACGGCCCCCAGGCCGGCGCACACCAGCCCCCTGCGCCGAGCGAGGTCTACGCCCGGCGTCGCAAACAAGCCTCGAAAGGAGGAAACAACGCATGACCATCAAAACCGAAGGCGTGTACGCCGGTGAGTTTCTCCTCTCGGAGGCCAACGGCAGCCGCAGCCGCGAGGAGGTGGTCATCGCCGCCGGCTCCGGCATCCTCAAGGCCGGCACGTTGATCGCGCTGCTCACCGCTGCGAATGCTGCCCAGGTCACGGCAGATGCTGGCAACACCGGTAATGGCCTGCTCAACGGCATCTCGGTCACGAGCGCGGCCGTCTCTGGCACCTACGTGGTGGAGATCACCTCGGCGCCTGCAGCCGGCGCCAAGTTCGCGGTTCTCGACCTTGCCGGTAAGGAGGTTGGCGAAGGCGTGGTCGGTACCCAGTTCGTCAGTCCCGGCCTTTCCTTCGACCTCACCGAGGGTGCCACCAAGTTCGTGAAGGGTGACAAATTCACTCTTATGGTGAATGCCAACCTGGGCGAGTACACCGCCTATGACGACGACGGCACCGACGATGGCCGCCGCGCCGCCAGCGGCATTCTGTACGCCTCTGTGGACGCCACGCTGACCGATGTCCGCGCCGTCGGTGTGATGCGTGACGCCGAGGTGATCGAAAGCCTGCTCACCGGCATGGATGCCAACGGCCGCGCCGACCTGCTGGCAAAAGGGATCGTCATCCGTACCTGATCGCCAACCACAGAAACCCCAACACCCCAAGCCCCGCACCTGCGGGGCTTCGCATTTCTAGGAGCCCACCATGGCCGAAATCAGCATTTTCCAAGACGAGGCGTTCGGCGTTGACGCGCTGCTCACCGTCATCAACGAAGACCACGTACTGCCCGGGCAGGTTGCTGCCGCTGGCCTGTTCGAAGAGCAGGGCGTTGCCAGCACTGTTGTGCAGATCGAAAAGGACGGCATGACCCTCGCGCTGGTCAAAGCTGCTCCACGCGGCGCCCCTGGCCAGGCAGTCACCGGCGACAAGCGCAGCTTGATCCCTTTCAACACGGTTCACCTGCCGCAGACCTTCAATATCCTGGCGGATGAAATCCAGGGCATCCGCGCAGTCGGCAGCCTCACCGAGCTGATGCAGGTGCAGGCCTACGTCGCGCGCCGTATCGAAAAGGCACGCCGCCAGCTCGACCTTACCCACGAGTTCCAGCGCATCGGTGCCATCAAGGGCCAGGTAGTGGACGCTGATGGCCAGACCGTACTGTTCGACATTTTCCAGCGCTTCGACATCAAGCGTCCTGAGGTTGTCAGCCTCGAGCTGGATAGCCCTGATACCGATGTGTCTGCCAAGTGTGCCGAGATCCTCGACGCACAGGACGATGCGCTCGGTAACACCACCAGCAGTGGCGCTCATGCCTACTGTGGCAAAACCCTCTGGGCCAAGCTGATTGCCCACAAGAGCGTGCGCGAGGCCTATCTGAACTGGCAAGCCGCGGCGCAGCTGATGGGTGATCGTCGCCAGCCCTTCGAGTTCGGCGGGATCACCTGGGAGCGTTACAAGGGCAAGATCGGTAAAACCCCATTTGTGGCAGACGATCGCGCGCACGTTGTGCCCAAGGGCGTGCCGGAGCTGTTCATCAGCGCCTTCGCGCCGGCTGACTACATGGAAACGGTAAACACCGAGGGCATGCCGTACTACTCCAAGCTGGAGATGATGAAGTTCGGCAAGGGCGTAGAAGGCGAGGCGCAATCCAACCCGCTGCACCTCTGCACCCGTCCAGCCTCTGTTCGCGAAGTGACGATCTGATATGGCCGGCTTCGGCGAGTCGATGGCGGCAGTCGATGCCGCCATCGAAGCGAGCCTGACCGACGGCACCGCCGACTTCCTTGCCAGCAACGGCACCCTGCAGCGGCAGGGCCTGGCCATCATGCTCGACAAGGAGGTCGAGCGGTTCGACCAGGTGGGCGGCGGCGTCAGCCGTGCAGTGACCATCAGCGTGCGCCGTGCTGCTCTTGGGCAGTACGACCGCCAGGGCGCCTTCAAACTCGACCGTTGCCAGTGGGGTGCCGATGGCAAGACCTGGCACCTCGACGGCATCGAGAGCGATGACGGCGCCTGGATCACCTTCTACGTGGTGCCCTGACATGCCAACCGACATTCAATCCGAAATCATCGCCGAGCTGATCAAGCAGCTGGGCGTTGTTGAGTCCTTCGGCGCCGAAGTCATCGAGGACAACGTGCTGCGCGTGATCGATGCAGAGGACACGAGCGGCCTGCGGGATGACTTCATCATCATTCAGCCCGGCCCGACCGAGGAAGTTGAGCGGCAAACGGGCGGCAGTGTCCGCGAAACGGTGACGCTGAATATTACTGCGATCACCCGGCGGCGCGGCTCTGGCTCTCTGCTGCGTGCCGCCCGACTCGGCATCAAGTGTGCGCTGCCAGGCCCGAAAGCTGGCCTCACAACCCAGGGCGTCCAGAAGGTCACCTTCCTACCTGAAACCCCCATGCCGGCCCGCGAGGGCCAGCGCTGGGCATGCCATGTGATGCCGATTCAAGTCGGCTACGTGCAGCCCCTCAAATGAGGAACCCGTAATGCCCATGATCAAAATCACCCAGGCGTTCAACTTCCAATCTGGTGGTGTGACCAAGCACTACAAGAAGGGCGAGAAGGACGTGCCTCAGGCCGTGGCCGATCATGCGATCGCGCGTGGTTACGCGCCGGCTCCGAAAGAGCCCGAAGGCGCCGCGTCCAAGTCGGCCGCTGATCCTGCTGCTGGCAAGTCCGTCAGTAAGGCCTGAGCAATAACCCCATTCGACAGAGGTAGCTTCAATGTCTCAGATTGACCGCTCGTTCATTGGCGAGGGCATTGCATATGCTCGTGCCTATCAGTCCCAGGATCCGCTGCTGGATATGGGCAACTGCGATGCCTTCAACATCGCCTTCGCCACCAACCGCCAGACCTTGCCGAACTTCCGTGGTGGTGGCGGTAACCGTAACGTCCGCGAGCGCGTCACCGATGTGACCGCAACAGTTGGCCTGTACGACCTGACCGAAACCAACCTGGCGCGCATCACCCGCTCGACCGTTCAGAACGTAGCGGCGGGCGTGCAGACGGACGAACCTGCTACCGCCGGCGGCGTGGAAGGCGAGCTGATCCCGTTCAAGTACCTGCCCGACCTGTCCAAGCCGGTCACCGTCAAAGGCGCTGATGATACGGAGCTGTCGGCGGGCGCTGACTACCTGCTGACTCCCCACGGCATTCTGCGCACCGCTGGCTCCAAGATCACAGCGGCCGGTGTGTTATTCACTTACACCAAACGGGAATCGAGTGCGCTGCAGATGCTCAATGGTAGCGCGCACGAGCTGGAGATCTTCATCGCTGGCCTCAACGATGCACAAAGCGGGGAGCCCTACAGCCTCCGTCTGCGCCGCGTGAAGTTCGGCATGCTGGCCTCGCTGCCAGTGTTCGGGCAGGAGTACCTGAAACTGGAAGGCCCGGCCGAACTGCTGGCTGACCCGCTGGTGCTGACCAACGACATCAGCAAGTTCTGCCAGATGGATATCGTCAAGGCAACCTGACGAGCCAGGCCATGGACGGCCGGCTGTTTCTCGAATCAGCACTGATGGTGTTAGATTCCACCCTTTTGGGGAGGGAGCCCTATGTCGCTAACCCAGTGCCAGACCTGTAAGGCTGTGATCGCATCATCCGCAAGGGCGTGCCCTCAATGCGGTGCACGGCGCGGTCTAGGTAGGACTCTTGTTTGGGTGTTCCTCATCGTCATTGCGATTGGGTTCTCGGCGATATCGCTTCGTGGCGTACCTCCCAAGCCTCGGGATGGTGGTGCGCAGCAAGTGGTCCCGGAGGCGGCTTCGGTACCCTCGAAGCAAGATGCTGTGGTAGCTGGTGAGCTGCTGCAGATCGCCCCCGACTACGCGCCGGATGTAGCGCGGATGCTGAATCACCTGATGGCGAATTACCCTGCATGTCAGCAGGAAATCCAGCCAGTAACAGCCGTCGCAGTCAAAGCACCCCGCAACCCCGCTAACCCGGACTTCACTGTTGTTTGTGGCAAACCGAAGAAGGTGCTCGTGCACTTCAGCTGGATGGATGCGGTTAATAAACAGATTCCTGCACAGCCTGCAGCTCCAGATGTAGTGAGCCGATCTCAGGCGGCTGATGCGTGCGAGGCCGCGGCAAAGGAAGCCCTAAGTAGACCCAGCACGGTCAACTTTTCACGCGCATGGTCAGCGGCGTTTCAGGATCGTCCTGATGGAACTGCCGTCTACCAAACAACGTTCACCGCTGACAATGATTTGGGTTTCGAAAGTAAGTTCGAGATCACATGCCTTTTTACGGGCCACACGATGTCATCGGCTACTTTCCGGCCAGCAGGCTAGCTGAACGAAAGATCATTCAGACCCGCCCCGGCGGGTTTTTTTTCGCCTGGAGAAAAGCATGGCCGGCATCAAAGAGCGCCTGATTCAGTTCATCCTACGCGGCAAGGACGAGCTGTCGCCGGAGGCCAAGAAGTCGACCGATGCGCTCGAAGCTCTGCGAAACGAGGCTGCCTCCCTGAATGAGCAGCTGGATAGCACAAAAGGCGAACGCGGCCTGGTGCGTGACATGCTGGCCACCCAGCGCGCGCTCGAGCAGTCGCAGCGTGTGTTGACCCAGACCGATGAGAGCATCAAGGAACTACGGCAGGCACTCAACGAGAACCCAGGCGGCGCCGGCCTGCAGCAATCCCTCAAGGATGCCGAGCGCGAGGCGGCCCGCCTGCGCCGCGTGGTTGCCAGCCTGGCCGGTGACCTGGGTGAGCATGAGAAAGCCGCCAAGGCGGCAGGCCTGGATACCAGCAAGCTCGCAGAAGAAGAGAAGCGCCTCGCCCGGGAGCTCGAAGCTGCGAAGACTGCGCTGGCCAACAATGGCCAGCAGCTCCGCGAGCTGGAGCGTGAACAAGCCCGTGCGAGCCGCACTGCAGCGGAACACGCCAGCCGGGTTGGTGCGGTGCGGGAGGCGATGGCTAGCGGCGGCCGGCAAATACTCGGCTACGTGGCGGCCTACGTTTCGCTGAATGCTGTGGTAGGGCTGGTGCGCTCCGGCCTCAACCTAGTCTCTCAGGGCATCCGCGCCGTTATCGCTGACGGCTCTGATAAAGAGCAGGCCCTAGCCCAGCTCGAAGCCGCTCTGCGATCCACGGGCAATGCAGCAGGCTTCACCGCCGAGCAGTTGCTCGAGATGGCTGATGGCTTCGAGAAGTCCTCGATGCTTACCGCCGAGCAGGTCCAGTCCGCCCAGACGCGGCTGCTCAGCTACACCGATATCGTCGGTGACCAGTTCCCCAAGGCCATGCAGATCGTTATCGATCAGCAGCAGCGCCTTGGCATCAGCGCCGAACAATCGGCTGAGATCGTGGGGCGTGCGTTGCAGTCGCCGGTCGAGGCCATGTCTGCTTTGGGCCGTCAGGGCTTCAAGTTGGAGGACGGCCAGAAGCGTCTGCTGAAACAGCTGGTGGCGACTGGCAAAACCGCGGAGGCGCAGGCGGTCATCATGGACATGATGACCGAGGCCTACGGCGGCGCAGCCGCTGCGGCCAAAATGAACACAGCAGCTGGCCTCTGGAAAACACTGACCGATCAGTTCGGCGACTTCGCCTCTCGCGTATCGAACAGCGGCGCGTTCGAGTTTGTGCGCAACAAGCTCCGGGAGGTCAGTGACGGCTTGGATGCCATGGCCAATGACGGCCGGCTGGACCGCCTGGCCAAAGGGCTCAGCGATGCATTCATCCAGGGTGCTCAGTGGGTTGAGAAGTTCGCCCGGCAAATGGCCGATGTTGATTTCAGTCGGTTGGCGGATGACAGCGCCAATTGGCTAAGCAATCTCGGCAAGCACCTCGACGAAACATCGCAGAAAGTCAGCGCATTTGTGCTGCCGTTCCGTGCGTTGTTCAACGGCCTCACCTCTGGCCTTTCCCTGGCCGCGGCAGCTATCACCAACAAACTGAGCGAAGTTCTTGGTTTGATCGAGGTAGTAGCTGAGCGGCTGCCAGAGTCGCTCGGCGGCCCGAAGCTGCAAGCCGCGGTTCAGCAAGCGCGGGGCGTGCTGGATGGCATGACCTCCGGTTTCGTCGCTCAGGTTGAGCAGGATGGGAAGGATCTGCAGGCAGCATGGGAGGCCGCGCTGGGTGGCGTAGCCGACAGCACCAAGGGCACGATGGATGAGGTGACCGAAACCATCAAGCTCGACTCCGCCAGCCAGGCCGACTATGTGCGGCAGGCGGTCACGTCGATGCAAGGTGCGCTCGACCAGCTCAGTGCCGCCAAGACTGTTGCCCAGCTACGCCAGGTGGGCGATGAGATGTATGCCGCCTACAAGCGGGGAGACATCAGCCAGCAGGAGTACTCGGCAACCTCTGTCGAGCTGAACCGACGTCTGGGTGATTTGGGCGGTACTACCAAGAGCCTGGCGGCAGCGGTAGGTATCGCGGCTGAAAGCCTCAAGTCGCTGAGCGATGTGCAGCGCGCGATCAGCGATGCCAAGACGGATCGCGATATCGCCGCCATTCGCACGGCTCTTCAGACGCTGTATGGCAACGCGCAGATCACGGCCTCGGAATACAACACCGAGCTGGGCAAGCTGACGACCAGGCAAAAGGAGTTGGCCAAGGCTGTACAGGGCGGCAAGAAAGCCCAGGACGACAAGAACCAATCCGACAGGGACGCTATCGTCACCAGCGAGCAGCTTCGGCGCGAGTCGGGCAAGCGCATGGAGGCGGAGCGTCGCGCGGGCGATGCGGCCATGCAGCAGCGCCGCAAGGAATCCAGCGACGCCAAGAAAGACATGTCGGCGATGTCGGGCTTCTACGACGGTGTGATGAACGCCGCCCGGGGGCCGCTGGCAGCGTTGAGTGCTGCGGCGCTGGAGGCGTTCGATCGGCTGCGCGGTATCAAGACTGCTGACATGAACATCGACACCAGCAGCCTGGATGCCACCACGGCTTCTCTGCAGCGGGTGAACAAGGCGCTGGGCGATGTCCAGAGCAACATGAATAGCCCTTTCACGGGAACGTTTGGCCGCTGGCAGCTGGATATGCAGGAGTCCAGCTTGAAGACCCAGCAGGCTTACCTGGGCCAGCAGGCTCAGCTACAGCGGCTGCTCGAGGGTTACCAGAAGGGTGCGATATCCACGCGGCAGTTCGAGGCGCGTGCCCGCGGCCTGCGCAGTGCGTTGAGCCTGCTCGATGATGCAGACCTGAGCAGCCTGGACAGCGCCATTAAATCCGCGCAGGACTCGATGGAGCAGATGGGGCATTC
The DNA here is from genome assembly GCF_000213805.1 of Pseudomonas fulva 12-X. NCBI lineage: Bacteria > Pseudomonadati > Pseudomonadota > Gammaproteobacteria > Pseudomonadales > Pseudomonadaceae > Pseudomonas > Pseudomonas fulva. The sequence goes on from NC_015556.1 coordinate 1,574,786, forward strand.
GACCCGCTCTACGCTCGAAAGCCTGCAGGACGAACTGGACGGGCTGCAAGGGCGCACTGAGGACATCGAGCGGCGGCGGTTTGCCGCGCGGCGGCGCGAGCTGCAAGCGCAGATGGCCGAAGCCAACGCGGGCGGCGACAGCCAGGCGGTGGCGAACGCAGCGCGGGCGCTGGGCATGCTGCGGCAGATCGAGGCCGAGTCGGCGCAGCAGCGGCAGGCGCAAGAGCAGAAGCGCCGGCAAGAGGAACTGGCCAAGGCGAACCCCGCCCCGGCGCAGCAATCTGCCGCGCAGCAGCCCTCCAAGATTGTGCGGCTTGAACTGCCGGGGCGCGCTCCGGTGGACGTTTCAGTGAGTGGCGCAAGCGATGAAACCAACCTGCTCGCCATCCTCGAGGATGCCGGGCTGAGGACGCTGTAAATGGCCAACCAGATCACCTTGGCTGGTATCGCTCTGGACGATCACCATGAGTGGACGGACGAATATAAGTGGAGCGCCGTGGAGCAGGAACAGGAGCGATCGCTGAGCGGCGCACTGATCGTGCAGGAGGGCGTCAAGAAGTACGGCAGGCCCATCACCCTGGCGGCGAACAATGCGGCCTGGACGCCGCTCGCTGTTGTTCGCCAGCTCGAGGAACTGCGCGACCAGCTCGGCCTGGTCATGCCGCTCGAGCTGGCCGACGGTCGAACCTTCCATGTGATCTTCAATCGCGTGGACGGTGACCCGCTTGAGGCGCAGCAGCTCGTGCGTGAGGTCGAGCCCGGCCCCGATGCTGACTACTTGATCACGTTGCGGCTGATAACCGTGCCCCCGCCGCCCGAGCCGCCGGCCTCGCCTTAAGACTGCTGCCGGCTCTCACATTCCCACACCCGCCCTGGCGGGTTTTTTTATGCCCGGAGATTGGCTGGCATGACCATCACTAGCAACGACGTGAAACTGCTGGAATCCCAGCGCCTGACTGATGCCGACGATGGTGGCGGCCGCGCGACCGGCAAGGCCATCGTCGATGGCCAGGTGAATAACCTGTTCCCGGACATCAGCCGGCTCGACCGGACCATCGGCCGCATCAACTTGCGCAAGGTCAGTGCTGGGGTGATGACCGAGAACGCCGACGCCTACCTCGGCGCCCACGGCATCGTCACGCAAGGGCCTGCTGATCCGCGCGTCAACGTGCTGCTGTTCAACACTGGCAGCCAGACCGACGTGCGCACCGATGCCCAGGATCTGATCGAGAGCTACGTGGCTGCGGCGTCGACGGCGCAGTTCGACCTGCTCGGCACCCAGCTTGCTGGCCAGCGCGCGATCGCGTGCGTGCAGCGCGAGGAGCAGCGCATCCCGGAGAGCGGCGATGTATTCCAGCTCGCCACCGCCACGGCTGCCCAGTACGTGCGCGTGGTTGGTGTCGAGTCCCGCCTCGAGCAGTTCACCTACGACTACGGTAACGCCAACTTCGTAAACTTCACCCGGCGCCGGCTGGATCTGCAGCTCTCCGCGCCGCTGCTGACCGCCTTCCCGGGTGGCCAGGTGACGCCGGCTGGCACTACTGCCACATCGTTGGATGGCGCCGCTAAGGCCCGCGTGCTGAGTACCCAGGTAGCAGACGCGGCGCGCTATTACGGCATCAGCCCGCTGGCCGATGCGGTGGCGCTTGGCGCGCTGACCGTGCGCGTCGAAAGCGTGTACGCGCAGCTGGTACCGAGCACGACGAAAGAGTCAGCGCTGGTCGACCTGCTGGGCGGCTACCAGCGGCAGCTCTACATTCCAGCCGGGCCAGCGCGCACGGTGAGCCTGAGCGTCGCCGCCGGCGCAGTGGCAGGTGAGTCGCGCACGTTTCTGGGTACCGGCTGCGCGCCGGGCAGCCTGACGCTGACAGCCGGCGACGGTGTGTTCACCGATGACAGCAAGGGCGCGCTGCGCTACGTGAGCGGCAGCAACTGGATCACCTCCGGCCGGGTCGATTACCAGACCGGCGAGGTGACCCTGGTGCGCACCGGCAGCAGTTGGGCAGGAAGTGCCAGCGCGAACTATCGCCCGGGTGCCGCGGCCACCGGCGACACCATCACCGGCGAATATCGCGTCACGCTGGGCAATCGCGGTTACGTCTACACCCTGAACCTGGCCGGGGCCATCCCGCGGGCCGGCACGTTGTCCGTCTCTTACCTGGCCCTGGGCAAGTGGTACGAGCTGCGCGACTACGGTGACGGGCTGCTGACCGGAGAGGGCGCCGGTACCATCAGCATGGCCAGCGGCTCGGTAAGCCTGACGTTGAACGCGCTGCCGGATGTTGGCAGCTCGCTGGTGTACAGCTACGTCAGTTCTGCTGACGACGCCATCACCATGCACGCCGGCGCGGCAGTGATGCCTGAAATCGAGGTGCGCTACACGCTGCCCGGCGGCGGCATCCAGCCGGGCAGCCTGACGGTCTCGTTTACCGCCGGCACCACGCTGACCCTGACCGATGATGGCCTCGGCAAGCTGAGCGGCAACGGCGGTACCGGCACCATCGTGTATGCGACCGGTGACCTGGTGATGAAGCTGAGCGCGCCGCCGGCCTCCGGCATCGCCTACACCTTCCGGCGCGGCTCGGTCGATGACGCGCCGCTGAGCGTGACCAGCGACGGCAGTGGGGTGGCGACTTTCACGATTCCCGGCGCGCCGCTCAAACCGGGCAGCGTGCGGATCGACTGGCTGACCACGCGCCGCCAGTCGGCACCCGCGATCAACTGGAAGGTGATCGAGAGCGGTAACGCGCTGCCGGTCTACGACGGCACCACCGAGGTCAGCAACACCGCCAGCGACAACGGCGCCGGCGGCTGGCAGGGCGGTCGAGTCGGCTCGATCAACTACCAGACCGGCCAATGCACCCTGCAGGTCGCTCGCCTGTACGACTACATCGAGTACACATACAGCAACCGCGCAAGAAACAACACCACCGGGCCGTACACCGAGCCGGTGCTGGTGACCACGCCCGTGCAGCAGCGCGAGGCTTTCGCCGGTACGCTCTCGGCCAAGTCCCAGGCTGCCGGGGCGAGTTCGGACGAAACCACGCATACGCAGGCGCAGCCGCCGATCACGGTGGAGCTGCTACCAGGCGTTGGCGCGGCCATCGTGCCGGGTTCGCTGTTGTTCAGCTGGAACGGTTCGCTGTACACCGATCGCAGCGGGATCCTGTACCGGGACATCTCTAGCGCCACGAACGGTGGCGTGGCGGTCGGTGCGGTCGACTACGTGGGCCGCACAGCGACCATCAACAGTTATGCCGGAAACGCGCTGGGCGCCGTGACGCTGCTGGCCTGCCTGACCGCGTCGACGGGCTTCGGCGTGACGGCGGCGACGTTCCGCACGCCGGGCGCCCCGCTGCGCGCTGGCAGCATGCAGGTGACCGCAGTGCGCGCGGACACCGCCCAGGTGGTCACCGCAGTGGCCGACCTGAACGGTGTGTTCGCCACCGGCATCATTCGCGGCACCGTCGACGCCAGTACCGGCATCGCCCGGCTGACGTTCACCACCAACCCCGACGATGAGTCGGGCGAGAGTGATGTGCCGGTGATCCCGCTGCTGACGCGCTACAACGCGGTGGTGCAAACGCGCCTGCCGCTTGATGCCGGGCTGCTCGGCCTGGACCCGGTGCGCCTGCCTGCTGATGGGCGTGTGCCGATCTACCGGGAGGGCGACGTGCTGGTGGTTCACCACACGGCCGAGACGGTGATCGCGTCGCCCCAGGGCGGCGCAACGGTCACGCTCGCCAGGCAGCAGCAGGCGAACATTGAGGTGGTGGACAGCGACGGCCATGTGCTGCGCGCCTCGTCGTTCGAAGGCGACCGCGAACAAGGCACCGTGACCTGGGCCAACCCGCTGGTGCTGCAAACCGAGAACGGCACGCCGCTGAGTACGCCGCTGATCATTCGCGATCGCGTCGAGCATATGGCGCTGTGCGTCGAGGTGCAGATCACGGGGCAGGTGGGGCTGAGCTCGCCGATCCCGTGGGATCTACCGGCCGGTGAGGCGATGGTGTCGAGCGCGGTGACCTGGGGTGACCTGCAGTCGCGGGTGCACACCTGGTTCACCCAGCAGACTTGGAGCCAGGGCGCGCCCAACTGGACAGATCGGCCGGACGGCAACACCACCACGGCAAACTACAACCAGCTGAGCTACCCGCCCTTGATCACCAATGCCGGCGCCATCGCCGGCAAGTGGGCACTGGTGTTTACCAGCAATACGTCCTTCAACGTGGTGGAACAGCAGCTGGGTGTGATCGCCACCGGAAGCACAGGCAGCGACCTGTCGCCCATCAACGCCCTGACGGGCCAGCCGTATTTCACGATCCGCCGCGAAGGCTGGGGCACTGGCTGGGCGGCGGGCAATGCTGTGCGCTTCAACACCGACTCGGCCCTCGGGCCGATGTGGGTGATCCGTACGGTCATCAGCGGGCAGGGCACCGTCAACGATGACCAGTTCAAACTTCAAATTCGTGGGGATGCTGACTGATGGCTGATGCAGTGCTTTATTCGCACCTTGATCCGGGGGCTCCCCCGTTGAAGCTGGGGATGGTGGATTCCAGCGTGAATGGGGTCGTGAGTTGGTACAACCTGCTGTACCCCTGCCTGGTTACTGGGTATGGCAGCGGCGCCAATGCAAAGCCGGGGCAGGGCTGGGCGCTCATTCATGCCAACTTGCCCAACCACTTCACGTTGAAGTCACCCGATGGTGTGTTTTACAGCTTTGGTAAGGGATCGAATACCTATCCCTACGCCCCTAAGACCCAGCTCTTTCTTTCCGAGCTGGTAACTGATGCGACTGTATTCCCGCCCGTTGGGACGAATGTACGTTCGTACCACCACTCCGTGGATTACTCGTCCAACTCGGCGAGGCATTGGGTGGTTGCCGGTCGTTATTTCAGCGAGGCCATGCATAGCTGGTTCGTTATCGCCCGGGGTTCCCAAGTACACATCATTACCAATGCGGGTACTAACTCCAGCGATGGTATGGGGGGGTACGGAGAGCCGCCTACAACCACCTCTGGTTACTACGGGACGAACTACTTTTTCGGCAACTTCTTGTTCTCTGACCCAGAGATTCCCAAGTCTGGCCCAGGAAATCATATGGCCCTGGGTGGATCATTCGAAGGTGAGGCCACCCAGTTCAGTTCGGAGGGGAACAGCGGGTACGTGCTTTCCTACGGAACTCGGCTACGAAACCCCTTCACCGGTGCGGTAGAGACCTCTGGAATGCCTACTATCCAGGCCTATTGTTCTCTTCCTACAGGGTATGGAGGCGCAAAGCTGGGGGTGCCAGCTTACGCTCCTGACATGCAGCTTTGCCCACACCATGTTTATGACAGCGTTCTTGGGTATATCGCTAGGCTTCCTGGCCTTTTGCGAGACGAGTACTACAGCCACCGTTCGGCTAATGAAGTAAGCCGAGCCCTTGGTAAAGGGGGGACACTGGCTGAGTGCCTAATCCCCTTCGACTACGCCGGGGAGGGGGTGTACATGATCCCTACCCAGTACGGAACGTCTTTCATCTGCCTGAAAGAGAAATACTGGAATGCTTAATTTCCGGGTGTTGGCCAGGAAGGTTATGTGGAAGCGGCCTTTTGCTGCTCCCCTTGACCCTAGGTTTGGGCGTCACAGAGCGATGGGGAGCAAAGCCTTGCCTGCGCTCAGGCCGAAGCTGATCTTCGTGCCCATCTCGGTTGAGGTGCGCCGGGAAGGAGAACCCTCGCCCCGTTGGTTGGCAACGCTTCAACGCTCGGATACCAACCAGGCGCTGGCCCACTTCTACGACGGCGGGCCGAACCCTCAGTACCTGAGCCGGACGGTGATCTACCGCGAGGTGCTGGCCCAAGCCTATGAGTACACCGAGCCGCGCCTCGGCATGTCTCGCTGGCCAACTCTGAGTGAGACGGCGAATCACCTGTTGTTCAACCTGACCGAAAGCGACGGCGGCAACCAGGTGCCAACCGTTGATGCTCGGCTGAAGGCGGCCGCCACGGTCGACTCGGTCTGGTCGTCTCGCGAGACGGTGATCGTCGAGCGCATGGACGATGGGCAGTGGCGGGTGGCCGGTTACGGCCGTACACCCGATGACGGCCTGGGCGACATTGACTTGAAGGTGACCACGTCCGGCACGGTTTACGCCATCGCCCTAGATAACTTCGGCGTCACGTTCGTGCCGGGCCTGGCCGTAGCGGTTGGCGATCGCGTGCGGCCGGCGGCCTTTGGCGGCTGGGTTTACGAAGTGACCGAGCCCGGCGAGCTGCCGGCGGCTGAGCCGGAATGGTGGCCAGCGATCGGCGAGAACCCATCACGCCCGCTTGGCACTGCCCGAGCGATCGCCGTGCGTTACTACCGGCCGTTGGCCCATGGCCCGGTGCCTGTCGAGAGAATCTGATGCTTGCAATCACTGTGGGTGGTGGCTGGGGCCGTGCGGCTGCAGCCGATCGCCAGGGCGTACCTATGCCTTGGGGAGCGACACGGGCCGCCGACCTCGGGGCCGGCGCGCGCTGGGAAATCGCCAACGCTCAGGACGGCGCCGATCAGCGCGCAGCCTGGGCGATGGTGCCAGCGGCAGACTTGTCGCGCGCTTCGGCCTGGCTCGAGGCAATGCGCCGGGACGGCGCTGTGCAGCGCTCGCCCTGGGTGGATGTGCCGCGCAAGGATGCGCTGCTCGGCGTAGGCTGGGATCACACCATACGGCCGGTGGAGCTGAGGCTGCGGCTGATCTATAACCCGATGCCCGCGCGCAAGGAGCTGCTGCTGAGCGTGGGCGTGCGCCGGGTCAATGAGTTCGGCCCGCGGTATGACGCTGCCACCGCCCTGCAGGACAGCCTCTACGTTCCCGGCACTGGCCCGCTGGTGTTCTCGTTCGGCGGACGGCCGTACTTCCCGTCGACGGCGCCGCAGGTGTACTTCGACTTCCGGTATGAGCCCGAAACGCCGCGCATCCAGCCGGCCGATACCGGCAGCATCGCGGTGCGGTGGTCCAGTGCGCGGCGCCTGAACCTCGGGTACCGCGTGCCATGGGGCAGGGCGCGGGTGCTGGATGGTGCACTCACCGGCATCGAATATGTGGACTACCCCGGGCCGGTCAAGCCGATACCGGTGCCGCCACCTGATCCCACCATTCTGGATACCTACATGATCGCCAATACCGTCAACCTGGTGGTGCTGCCCTCGCGCACGCCGCTCGAGGCGAAGAATCTGCGCGTCAGCCTGGATGCCGACAGCTTCAGCTGGAAGTTTAGCGCGGACATCTTCACCCAGGCCGGCCTGAATCTCGTGCGACCTGGGGTTGATGGCCAGCGTGAGATCGAGCTGGATATCAATGGGTGGCGGTGGATCCTCATCGTCGAGCGCTACAGCCGGCAACTGAAGTTTCCGACCGAGGCCTACAGCATCACCGGCGCCACCCGAACCCAACTGCTGGCCGAGCCCTACGCGCCGCAGCGCACCTCGCTGAACAGCGCGCCGATCACGGCCCGCCAGGTGGCCGACAATGAACTGCTGAATACCGGCTTCACAATCGAGTGGGACACCGAGAACGTCGGCCCGCGCGACTGGACGTTCCCGGCCGGTGCGCTGAGCTACCAGAGTCAAACGCCGATGCAGGTGATCGCCCGCATCGCTGAGACGGTGGGCGCCATTGTTCGCCCGGCTCGCGACAGCGACACACTCGAAGTTCGCCCGCGCTATGTCGTGCCGCCGTGGGAGTGGGGCGCGACGGATGCGCCGGTCGACCGCATCATCCCGCCGGCAATGCTCACCCAGCTCGACGGCGAATGGACGCCGCAGCCGGCTTGGAACGCCTGCTACGTGTCGGGTACCAGCCACGGCGTGTCGATGTTGGTCCGCCGGGCAGGAACTGCCGGTGACAACCCGGCGCCGGACGTCTTCGACGACTGGATCACCGGCGAGGAAGCCAACCGCGCCCGCGGCGTTCATGAGCTGGCCAAGGGTGGCGACATCGAGATCGTCGGCTTCCGCCTGCCGCTTTTCCACGCGAGCGACGATCACGGCGTCGGCCTGGTGCTGCCCGGCATGCTCTGTCGCGTGCCAGAGGCTGACGGCCCCTGGCACGGCGCATGTCTCTCGACCGACATCACTGCCGAAGGCACCGGCGCCGTGCGCGTCGCGCAGAACCTGAAGCTGGAGAGGCACTACTGATGGCCACCGTGAACCCCTGGAAGCGCTTCATCGGGCTGCTGCCCGGCGGCGTGCGCACGGTTGCCATCGTGCGCAGCATCAACAACAACGCCGGCCTTAGCACCGTGGAGTTACGCACCGGCACGCGCGTCACCGTGCGTGGCGTCGACGTGCCGGTGAACAGCAAGGCCTATATCGCCGACGGCACGATCACCGGGCCTGCGCCGAACTTGCCGCACCTAGATGTCGATGTGTGAGGGGGAGGTTGTCCAGCAGCTCAGCTTCGGCCAGTAGCCGGTCGCGTAACTTATCGAGTACCCGGTACACCTTCAGGCGGTCGGCTGCCGAAAAATCATCGCCGGCAAAGTCGACTTCGGTCGGTGGTGAGCTGGTGATTAACTCAGCAACGTATCGGTTCGCGAAGGCCTGAAATTTTGGGTTGCTCATGGGCTTTGTCTCCGTTGCTCATCCGTGGCCAGCCCGTCTATATCGGCGGGCTCCTTTAGCGCGGCGTGTTACTGCTCCAGCAGTTCGGCGCGAACGATGCTCACTGATTGCGGCGCGGCGATGCTCAGCTGTGCCTGCCTGTTGTTGATGTCTAGGACGCTTACGGAGATGCCGGTTCGCATGATCTCCTGAAGCTCCTCCTCCGTTAGATCGCTAGGGAAGCGAATACGGATTTCTTCGCCGCGACGGCGCGTGAGTGAGAGCGGCATAGCCCTGCCTCCTTGCAGTTGTAAAACCCAAACCATAGCCCAGCCCGCCACCGCGCGGGCTTTTTGCTGTCTGGAGATATTTCATGACATTGAATGAGATCCGCCTCGGCCCGCTGGCCCAGGCGCTCGCGCTGCTGCCTGCGCGTATGAAAAGCGATGCCGCCGAGATCCAGGTGCTGGCCACCACCCTGCAGGAATCGCCGAACCGCGAGCAGTGCCAGTTGCCGATCCGCCCAGGCAAGTGCGGCCCGGCCCGCGGCATCGCTCAGTTCGAGCTTGGCGGCGGTGTCCGTGGTGTGCTGAACCACCCTGCATCGCGCCCCCACGTCCTTACCGTCTGCGCGGCCTTGGGCGTGGAGCCGACCGAGCAGGCCATCTTCGACGCGCTGCCCACGCAAGACGACGTGCTCGATTGCGCGCTGGCCCGGCTGCTGTATTGGACGGACTCGCGACCGCTGCCGGCCGTTGGTGATGTTGCCGGTGCGTGGGAGTACTACCTGCGCAACTGGCGGCCTGGTGCTTACAGCCGCGGCACCGCTGAGCAGCGCGGCCAGCTGCGCAAGAAGTGGACGGTCAACTACGCCATGGCGCTCGACGTGGTGCGGGGAGCGCAGGCATGAACTGGCTGAGGCTGGTTCCTTCATGGTGCTGGTGGCTGCTCGCAGTAGCGGTAGCCGCCGGCGGACAGCAGATCCGCGTGGCCGGCCTGCAGACGGAGCTGGATGCCGAGCGCACGGCGTCGACCGAGCAGTACGGCAAGCTGGTGGCCTGCCGCGAGACCCGCGGCAATCTGCTGGTACAGGTCGGCGAGCAGAACACCGCCCTAGCTGATCTGCGCGCCACGGCCGCTGCACGAGCACAGCAGGCCGAGCAGGCCCAGGCCGGCGCCCGGCAGCAATCCGAAGCCGACTACCGGGCGGCCAACCGGCTGCAGCAGGAACGCACCGGCGGCGAAGCCTGCGCCGCGGCTACGAGCGTGATCGATAAGGAGCTGAGTCTATGAGGCTGATCCTACTTGTCGTCCTAGCGGGACTGGCCGGCTGTGCAGCGAAGCCACCAGCGGAGCCTGAAACCCGCATCGTGCGCGTCGAGGTGCCGATCGAGGTGCCGTGCCGCACGAAGGAAGTAGCCGTGCCGCCTTGGGCCGCTTCCGGCCTGAAGGCTGACGACAGCTTGGAAGTGAAGGTGCGGGCGCTGCTTGCTGAGCGCCGCCAGCGGATCGGCTATGAGCGTGAGTTGCTGGCGGCGAATGAGGCATGCCGTTAGCCGTCTGCTATTTCCGTTCCAGAACCACGGTGCTGTTGCGCAGGTGGCTTTCCAGCTTGCCTTCCGGCGTGAGCACCAGGCGGACTTCCTTGGTGTTCGCGTCTATCAAGGTAGTTTCGGATTCTGGGGTGAGTGCAAACGCGATCTCGCCAAACATTTCTGGCTCAGTGTTGGATGTGGCGCGGTAGCCGTCGCCTGTTTTGACGACCTCGATCGTTTCGGTAACCGAGCCTTTATCGGCAAACCAAGTACCAACGAACTCGGCGCCTTTGTCGTCGCAGGCGCTGATGAGGAGGGTGGAGGCAATTACGAGTAGTAGTTTTTTCATGTGACGTCCCTGTTATCCAGCAGAGTTTATCGAGGCGCGAAGCTTACTTGATTGCCGACGGCAGGTAAGCCTCCCGCGTCTCGCTCTCATGATTGAAGAGAGGCGACGAGCCCAGGTGCGCCAACACCTGGGCTCGACACCTGACCCGCAGAACGACCCTGCAAGCCAAGCCATGGCCTCCGCCTCGTGCACGAAGCGCGGCGAGCCTAGCACCTGTTTATCCATACAGTAAAGGTTTGCACTTAATGACCAATCCGATCATCCCGTGGATGGGCGGCAAGCGCCGTCTTGCCGATCGCCTTATCCCTCTGTTCCCGCCTCACGAATGCTATGTCGAAGTGTTCGCCGGGGGCGCGGCCCTGTTCTTCATGCGTCCTCAACCAGCCCCGGTCGAGGTGCTGAACGACATCAACGGCGACTTGGTGTCGCTGTATCGCGTTGTCCAAAACCACCTCGAGGAATTCGTGCGCCAGTTCAAATGGGCGCTGACCAGCCGCCAGCTATTCGAGTGGCACAAGGTCGCCCGGCCGGAGACGCTGACCGACATCCAGCGCGCCGCGCGCTTCTTCTACCTGCAGCACAACGCATTCGGCGGCAAGGTATCCGGACAGACGTTTGGCACGGCCACCACCGCCCCAGGCTTCAGCGTGATGCGCATCGAGGAGAATCTCACGGCAGCCTGGCAGCGCCTGGCCGGCACCTACGTCGAGAACCTGAGCTGGCTCGAATGCGCCGAGCGTTACGACCGCGCGCACACCTTCCACTACATGGATCCGCCGTACTGGAAAACCGAGGGCTATGGGGTGGGCTTCCCATTCGAAGAATACGAGCGGATGGCCGACTTTATGAGGCGCTGTAAAGGAAAGGTGATGGTGAGCATCAACGACCACCCGGACATCCGCCGCGTGTTCGAAGGCTTTCACATGGAGCAGCTGGATATCAGATACAGCTGCACAAACCAGCGGCAGGGCCTAGCCGAGAAGACCGGCGAGCTGGTGATCATGAACTGGGAGCCGTCGGCGCTCGGCGGGTTGTTCTAGCCGGGTAGGGCGTATACTGCGCTCTTTTCGCGAGGGGCAGCTCATGCTCAATATCTACAGCTCCAATTGGGGCGTGGTGCTGGATAAGCAGCTCGGCACGCAGCAGGGCGTCTCGATTTGGGAGTTCCACCGAGCGGCGTCCTCAGTCGCTCGTGACCAAGGCCGGCGCACATATAGATACGCTCGCATCAAGCCGGCAGAGCCTAAGGATGGCCAGGAAGTGGAAGTCACTTTGATGCTGACCCCATCATCTCCTGAATCCGACTGGTTACCCCTCGGCGTGGCGACTGCTCGCACCATCAATAGCATCTGACCGCCGCGTCTAGAGCAGCGGGTTATCGATCTTCTTGATCAGCTCGGGGCCGTGGTTCTTCACGTTACCCACCGCTCTATCGACTGGATACCATTCGAACGCCTCCACGGGGGTGTCGTGGTGTCTGGCCAGGTCTTCGGCCCGCTCAGGTAGCAGGCCGGGCTCCAGCCATTCCCTCGCAACATCTGGCGGCAGCACGACAGGTCGCCTGTCGTGGATGTCGACCATCCCTTCATCGCTGGCGGCGGTGATGATCGCAAAGCCGCCCGCGCCTTCCTCTCCGTCCTGTGGTATGTCGGCGATGCCGGCGAAGAATGCCGGGGCGCCGCCTTTCAGCCGGATGAAATACGGCTGCTTGACCTTCGGGTTGTCTGGATCCTTTTTCCACTCGTACCAACCATCCGCCGGAATGATCACGCGTCCCTTCTTCCAGATCGCACCCCAGAACCGACTGGTGGCGGCGGTCTCGATGCGCGCGTTGATCGCGGGCGGCCGCTTGCCGTCTGCCCAGTGCGGGGCATAGCCCCATTGGGTTCGAGTCGCATGCGTGCCCCGGTCATCCTGATGCAGCAGCAGGACGCGGGACTGTGGCGCCACGTTGTAGCGTGCAAGGGGCTCGTTCGACCAGTCGCCCTCGAGCAGGCCCAGCTGCAGAGCCTTCGCGTATTCGTCGACAGTTCGGTACTGCGTGAATCGTCCGCACATAAAACTCTCCAGTCGTCAGATGGCCATCATCAGTCTTTGACCGCGGCACGGGCGTTTTGGTATCTGTATATCTATACAGTGTTATTCCTGAGTTCCGTCATGGGCAATGCATCCTTTCTCTGTCTCCTCAAAAGCTCCTCCGCCGTGCTGCCTTTTCTGTCGGCCCGCGTGCCAGCCGGCATGGGCTTCCCCAGTCCAGCGGCCGACCACATAGAGCGCAAGGTGTCACTTGATGAGCTGCTCGATATCGACGCCCCCCAGACATACCTCGTGCGTGCGCACGGTGAAAGCATGACCGGGGTGGGAATCTTTCACGACGATGTGATGGTCGTGAACCGGGCGCTGGACGCCGGGCCGGGCGACGTTGTGATCGCAGCTATCAACGGTGACACGCTGGTGAAGACGTTCTGCCGGGAGGGCGATCAGATCATTCTCCGCTCGGAGAACCCCAAATACGCGCCTAGGTACGTGTTGGAGGGCGACGAGCTTATGGTGTGGGGAGTGGTAATCACCAACCTGCGGAGCCTTCGCCAATATGGCTGACTCGGCGATCGCGCTAATCGACTGCAACAGCTTCTATTGCAGTTGCGAAAGGGTATTCAGGCCGGATCTTCAGCACGTGCCGCTGGTGGTGCTGAGCAACAACGACGGCTGCGTGATTGCCAGGTCAGCAGATGCCAAGCCATTCGTGGCGATGGGCGATCCCTACCACCTGATCAAGGGCGTATTGAGGCGGCACGGTATCGTGCCGTTCAGCAGCAACTATGCCTTGTACGGCGACATGAGTGAGCGCGTGATGACGGTCATCGAGTCGATGGTGCCCGAGGTCGAGGTGTACAGCATCGATGAAGCCTTTGCTGACCTCACCGGTGTGCCTGGCGACCTCGAGCAGCTCGGCCGGCAGATCCGCGCACGGGTGCTGAAACACACCGGGATACCGACCGGCGTGGGAATCGGCCCCACCAAGACGCTGGCCAAGCTGGCGAACCATTGCGCGAAAAAATGGCAGCGGCAGACGGGTGGGGTGGTCGATCTGCGTGACCCGGTGCGCCGTGACAAGGCGCTGAAGGTTCTACCCGTCAGCGACGTGTGGGGCATCGGCCGGCGGATGACCGAGAACCTCGACAAGTTGAAGATCACAACCGCATGGGATCTTGCCCAAGCTGATGCCTGGACGCTGCGCAAGCAGTTCAGCGTGGTGGTCGAGAAGACTGCGCGCGAGCTGCGTGGTACACCGTGCCTGCAAGTCGATGACCAGGTGCAGGCGAAACAGGAGATCTGCTCGAGCAGGATGTTCGGCATCCGCCTGGAGCGGATCGAGCCGATCCGGGAGGCGGTGGCCACGTACGCGGCCACCGCGTGCGAAAAGCTCCGCGCTCAGGGCTCAGTGTGCAAGCGGATCCGCGTCGGCATCCGAACGGGGATGCACAACCCTGACGAGCCGAAGTTCGCCCGGGGGATGACCCTCGAACTCCCATACCAGACCGACGATACCCGGATGATCACCCACTACGCGCTGCTGGCCCTGGAGCAGATCTACCGTAAGGGGTATTCGTTCTCGAAGGCCGAGGTGATGTTGCTCGAGCTGTGCCAGCGCAACGAGTTCACCTCCGACCTGTTCGCGCCCCAGCAGCCACACGAGAGCACCAAGGTAATGGCAGTGTTCGACGAGATCAATGCGAAGTGGGGGAGAGGTACGCTGCGACCTGGCCGGGTGGAACTCAATCCAGAGTGGGGCATGAAGCGGGAGATGCTGAGCCAGAGCTACACAACTCGGTGGGATCAGTTGCTAAGCGCGAGGTAGGTAGTAGAAAGAGGAAAGACCCGTAGCACTAGTTCTATGGGCCTTTCATAGCTAATCAAAATCCATGTGGTATAGGCTTAGCTATTCGTTTACTGAAGTCGTTGGTTACGGCTTTTGGATTTTGATAGTTGGAACTTCAACCAGCGGGAGAATTATTGGGTCGAATCCTGCGCGAACAGATAAGCTGTAGGCCTGCTCTCTGACATAAGGGAGAATAACAATTGGGGCGTTGTGGTTCGCCCATTGTTCAAGCTTGTCCATAGGAAAAACTTCAGTATCAACTACAAACTGAGCAGCAACTGCAACAGTCATACTGAATGGCCTGTCTATCCGTTCGGGATCTTCTGGTTTGATTGAGACTATAACTTTTACAGCGATAATCTTGCTGGCTTCATCAAACTCAGTACGCCCAACTGAGTAATCAAAAGTTTTTGGGTAGTCAGCTCCTGCAAAATTTACGCGGTCATGAACAGTGATATTAAGTTCATCGACCAGAACGTTTAGGAGTTGAATTGGGTGATTTGTCATTAGGCAGCAGCCATAGAAAGCTCCTCGTCCTGGAAGGACGAGGGGCAGACAGGTAAAAAGTTGCTGAGAGCTTGGCCGCAGCTCAATAGCGCGGCCTCCAGCCTACCTCTTTTCTGAGTGTGTATCGTAGTACCTACTCTGAACCGAGGACTGGCTACTACGTACTCAGACAACTCTTTATGAATATATACGGAATAAGTTTGTGCTCGAATTACAGGCGAACTGCGTTCCGCTGGGGCAGTATCTGCATTCTCCCACTCAGCATTGCAGTAATGTTGCGCGTCCATGTTAAGCGACTCAAGAAAAGCAGCAGTCGAGCCGCCTTGATTTTTGTCACTCAATGCCATTAGATCTTCGAAGCTCATAGCTTTCAGGCGATCAAGCGCCTTGCTTTGAGCAGCTTTCATTTTTTCAGAAGATTTATATAGCCTTTCCATAACTTTTGCCTCTAATGTAGGCTTACAATGCGGATTGGATGCTCAATACAACTGGCATCTCTCACCGAAAAACAACTGGCGTTTCCCAGCATTTCATAGATCCGATTCCGGGTACTCGGTCCCGGTGGCGGGATCTGGCTTTTAAAGACGAGCTTGATTGGATTTCCCAATTCCTCCTCTAGAATGCCGATGTAACCTTCAATTACTCCGTACAGCTGATGTTCTAATCTCTTGTACTGATCTGCCGTTATTTCACTTATATCGGCCAAACCTAATTTATCTAGAGCGAAATTTATAAGTGTATCTCGCAAACCCAAATGAAGCTCAGGATCGTCAAGATAGAGGATCTCATCATCTTCTACTGTGACGGAGATCTGAACTGCAGCGAGGGACGAGTCCGCTTCCCCTCTGTACTGATTCCAGACATCGCGTGAGCGCTTTGCCCAGTCTCGCGAAAAACGATCCGCTAACTCTAGCTGCTTGTCGTCTAGAGCGGTCCAGAAATAGATGCCCACACCCATCCTGCCGGGATGCATGTGTATCCCATTTGCCAAGATGCTTTGTGCTCTAGACATGCACGTACCGTGAGATCCCATGAGCGAAGGCACTTCTTACCTCTACATTCCATTCAGAGTGACCGCGCTCGGTTGAGTTCCTTAATTCACGCAGGCGGCTTAGGCGTGTAGCAGTCGCTACCGTGGTTGATATTATCTAGACACCACTAACAACTATCAACAAATAGTGGATATGTCTGTGGATAAGTCTGTGAGAACGGCTAGAGGTACTGATTAATAGGAGTTTTCCTGCTCGAATCAAGCTTTTTTATTGTTGATAAGTCTGTGGAAAAGCTGTTGATTAATGATTTTCAACCGAAGGCTGGCGTCATAATGATGGCTGAGGCGTAGTGTGGAAATCTGTTGTACACCGAATTTGTATATAGAATGAGTCCTGCGCGCAGCCAAGGGAGACAAACCCAACTTTAGGGGTGGCGGTGGTGGTCATGCAGGTGAACCTCAGGGCTAAGACGGGCCGGGCGCTTTGGGCGCCTCTGGTCAAAAAGTGCGCAATTCTAGCGGCGTGCGAGGCACTTTTCCAGCACTGCCGACAGGATGTGGAGGCAGGCCACGCCCATTGCTCTGAAAGATGCTGTTGCAGACTCCGCCCATAGGCCACGCCAGGGCCTGTTAGCGTGCCCGAGCGACCGGCGAGCACCGCCGCGCATCCCCATAACAATGACAAAAGGGCTACCCGATGTTTTCACGGATCACGCTGCTGAGCGTCAATCTGGTTCAGCGCTTCCTGCCTTCTCCCTTCGTATTCGCCATGCTGCTGACCCTGGTGGTGCTGGCGCTTGGCATCTTCGCCACCGGCCAGAGCCTGCCGCAGATGGCCCAGCACTGGGGCGGCGGTTTCTGGAATCTCTTGACCTTCACCATGCAGATGGCGCTGGTGCTGGTCACCGGTCACGCCCTGGCCAATGCGCCACCGGTGGCCCGGCTGCTGGATCGTCTGGCGCGCATTCCCGGCACCCCAGGGCAGGCGATCGTGTTCGTCACTCTGGTGGCGATGGCCGCATCCTGGGTCAACTGGGGCTTCGGCCTGGTGGTCGGCGCCGTGTTCGCCCGGGCGCTGGCGCGGCAGGTGCAGGGCGTGCATTACCCATTATTGGTGGCGGCAGCCTATTCGGGCTTCCTGGTCTGGCATGGCGGCCTGTCGGGCTCGGTGCCGTTGTCCCTGGCCACCGGTGGTGCGGATCTGGAACGTATCAGCGGCGGCGTGCTGACCGCTGCCATTGGCGTCGAGCACACGCTGTTCACCACCCTTAACCTGACCATCATAGCCTTGCTGGTGATCGGCGCGCCGTTGCTCAACCGGGCGATGATGCCGCGCACCCCTACGGTGGCAGCGCCCGAGCTGCTGATCGATCCGCCAGCGCCGGCCATTCCTCGCGACACCGGCGCCCAACGCCTGGACGACAGCCGCATCCTCGGCCTGCTGATCGTCGCCCTGGCGGCCATCTATTTCGTCTATCACTTCGCCAGTAACGGCTTCGGGCTGACCCTGAACCTGGTGATCGGTATCTTCCTGTTCGCCGGCCTGTTGCTGCATGGCTCGCCGGAACGCTACGGGCGGGCGGTTCAGGACAGCGTCGGTGGCATCAGCGGGATCATCATCCAGTTTCCGTTCTACGCCGGGATCATGGGCATGATGGTCGGTGCCAACGCCGAGGGGCAGACGCTCGGCAAGCTGATCAGCGACCTGTTCATCGACTGGTCGTCGGCCGAGACCTTTCCGCTGCTGACCTTCCTGAGTGCCGGGCTGCTGAACATGTTCATCCCGTCGGGCGGCGGCCAGTGGGCGGTGCAGGGGCCGATCATGCTGCCGGCCGGCGAAGTGCTCGGCGTGGCGCCGGAGATTACCGCCATGGCGATCGCCTGGGGCGACGCCTGGACCAACATGATCCAGCCTTTCTGGGCGCTGCCGCTGCTGGCGATTGCCGGCCTGGGCGCGCGGGACATCATGGGCTACTGCCTGATCATGCTTTTGTATTCAGGCGTGGTGATCGGCGGCGCATTCTACTTTCTGGTGTGAGCGAAGCGTGCTGCCGGCGGGCGCCGGCAGCACCCGAGTCACTGCGCCGCAGGCTGGCGCTTCTTGATCGCCGCGATCAGGCGTTCGGCCAGCGCCGGGTAGTTTTCGTCGTAGTGATGGCCGCCAGGCAGCTCGAGCTTCTCGCCGACGCTCTGCTCCTGGGTGCAGCCGCTTTCCGGTGCTTCTTCGGTGCCGTAGACGCACAGCACCTTCGCGGCGGGGAGCTTGATCAGCTCGGGGCCGGTGGCGGCTTCGTCGCCGTCCTTGCCCAGCCAGCCTTCGACCTGGATCTCGAAGGCACCACTGCGCGCCAGGGCCAGCAGGAACACGCCATCGATCTGTTTCTTGTCGCTCTCGGGCAGGCGGTTGTAGAGCGCCGGCATCACGTCGGCGCCGAACGAGTAGCCAATCAGCACGAAACGCTTGGCGTGCCACTTCTCGCGGTACTGGCGCATCATTTCCGAGAGGTCGCTGGCGGCCTGGTCCGGGCTCTTGCGCTGCCAGAAGTAACGCAGGGTATCGACGCCGACCACCGGGTAGCCACGCTCGGCCATCTGTTCGGCCACGGCCTTGTCCAGGTCACGCCAGCCACCGTCGCCGGAGTAGAACAGGCTCACCGTATCGCCAGGCGGCGTGGACGGCACCTCGACCACCGGCAGGTCGTCGCTGGCGCCTTGCAGCAGGCGGCGCACCTGGGCGATCAGCAGCGCCTTGGGCGCGGTGTCGTAATCGCCGATCAGGGTTTCGGCCTTGGCCTGCTCGCGCACGAAGCGCGCGGTGGCGTCATCCGGGTTGTCGTTCCAGGCGGCCAGCCAGTGGCCATGAGCGCTGCTGGTCGGCGGCGCGGTGTCGCAATCAGGCTTTTCCAGAGAGAAGCCGACGGACAGCGCCTGAGCCTTGTCGTCGTTCTGGCTGGCGAGCCAGCGCCAGGCGAGCATGGCGGTGTTCTCGCTGCCGGCGACCAGGTTCAGCTTGCCGCCCAGTTGTGCGGCAGCGTCCTGCAGGTTCTTGCCTTGCGCCTCGCAGCCTTGGCCGATTGCTGAATACTGGCCGATCAGTGCGTGGTTGGATTGTGCCAGCTCCAGCAGTTCGGCTTCATCGAGCAGTTGATCGCTCGGCAGCGCCAGCAGCACGCGGCGCTGTACCTTGCCGCCTGGCGTGGCCACCTGCAGGTCGGCACCGGAGGCCAGCGCGTGGTGCGCCAGGCTGGCGGCGGCCGGCGGGCGCAGCCACAGGTATAGGCCGCCGGCGATCAGCGCCAGCAGCAGGGCGAGGAGGGGAAGTACTCGTTTGGCAATTCGGGTCATCAGCGTTTCACCAGTCCGGTAAAGCCGCCGGCGATCAGCGCAGCGGTGTCGGTCAGTGCCACCAGCGGGTCGAGCCCCGCCGGTACGGCCATGTAGCGCGGTTCCCAGTCAGGCTGGAATTTATCCTTGAAGCGGCGCAGGCCCTGGAAGTTGTAGAACGCCTCACCGCGTTTGAACACCAGTGCACCGACGCGCTGGGTCAGCGGCGCGCCGCGGCGTGGCTGCAGGCCGGAGAGCGGCACCATGCCGAGGCTGAAGCGGGCGAAGCCGGCGGCCTTGAAGTGCAGGATCAGGCCGAGCATGAGGAACTCCATGGTCAGCTTCGGCGCATCGGGCAGCACGCGCATCAGGTCCAGGGTGGCCAGGTCGCGGCTGTCGGTTTCCAGCAGGTTGGCGAAGGCCACGGCGCGGCCTTCGAACCGGGCGATGACGATGCGGAAGCGGTTCAGGTAAGCCGGGTCGAAACGGCCCAGGGAGAAGCCTTTCTCACGCATCTGTTTGCCGCCCAGCCAGGCGTCGGAGATGGTGCGCAGCTCGTCGAATGGTGCCTGGCCGGGTTCGTGGAACTCCAGCACCAGGCCGTCGCGCTGGCTGCGGTTCCAGGTGTAGCGCAGGTCCTTCATGGCCTTGCCGGTGCTTTCCAGCTCGAAGCGGTGCAGATCCACACGCGCTTCTTCACCGAGCTTGATGGCGGTCAGGCCGATGTCCATGTACAGCGGCAGGTTTTCGGCACGCACCTGGTAGAACACCGGGCGCGTGTGGTGACGGTCGCACAGGTCGCGGAACTGCCACACCAGCTCGGCGCGGCGCTGTGCGGTGCCGATGGGGTCGAACAGCGCGACCATGCTGCGGGCGCGGCGCGAGTACATCAGAAAGGCGTCGCCTTGCGGGTGCATCAGCAGGGCCTTGTCGCCGGTCAGGGCGAGGCCGCCATCGGCCTGGTCGGAGGCCTTGATGATCGCGGCCGCGCTGTCCAGCTCCTCGCTGGTCGGCAGGGTGATCGCCGGCGGTGCGGCGCGCAGCAGCCAGGCCAGGAATATCACACCCAATACCAACACGCAGCCCAGGGCGGCGCGCAGGCCGCGCGGCGCATCGGCGTTCACCGCGAACTGCCACCACAGCTGGTTCTCGTAGGGCACGTCCTGATAGGCGAAGAACAGCAGCCAGATCGAGGCACCGAGCACGCAGGCGCTGGCCGCCAGGTGCCAGGGCGAAAGGGGCAGCTCCATCAACCGGCTGGGGCGATAGAAATAGGGGCGAAACAGCGCCAGCAGGCCCGCGGTGATGCTCAGCAGCAGCGCCTCTTCCCAGTCGAAACCCTTGAGCAGCGACAGGATGGCGCCGGTGATCAGCAGCACCAAGGTCATCGCCCAGGCAGCCGACAGGCGACGGCGCAAGCCCTGGGCGAGTAGCAGGCATAGCAGGCCGATCAGGCTGGCGCCGAAGTGCGAGGCGTCGATCAGCCGGTGCGGGATCAGGAAGTCGAGAATCTCCAGACGCTCGTCCAGGCTCGGCGTGGCACCGGAGAACAGCAGCACCATGCCGGAGATGAACACCAGTAGCGCAAGGATCGGCGCGGCCAGACCGCTGGCGGCGCGGATCGCCTGACGGGCGCTGATCAGCCGACGCAGTTCCAGGCCCAGCAGCAGCAGGCAGGCGACCAGCAGTGGCAGCACGATATAGATGAGGCGATAGAGCAGCAGCGCAGCGGCCAGTGGCGCAGCGCCCAGCTCACTGGCGAAGGCGGCCAGCAGCACTGCCTCGAACACGCCGACGCCGCCCGGTACATGGCTGAGTACGCCGGCAGCCAGGGCGATCAGATAAACCAGCAGAAAGGTGGTGAAGGGCGGCGCTTCGGGCAGCAGCAGGTACAGCACGCCGGCAGCGGCGCTGACGTCGGCCAGGGTGATCAGTACCTGCAGCAGCGTCAGGCGCGCGCCCGGCATGCGCAGCAGGTGGCGGCTGACCCGCACCATCACGCAGTCGGCGTTCGGGCGCTCTTGCAGGCGTGCGCGGTGCAGTTTCAACAGCAGGCCAGCGCCAAGTGCCAGCAGCACCAGGCTGATGACGATCAACACCGGCTGTGGCAGGCGCAGTGCAGCGGAAGCGTCGGCCGGGTCGGCGAGTGCCGCCAAGGCGGCGAGAATCGGCAGCGCGCAGCCCAGAGAAAGGCTGGCGAATACCGTCATGCGGGCGATTTCCACGCCACCGATTCCATGCCGGGCATACAGCCGGTAACGGATCGAGCCGCCGGAGAGCATCGACAGGCCCACGGCGTTGCCGATGGCGAACGCGCAGAAACCGCCAGTGGCCAAGGTGCGGCCGGGCAGGCTGACGCCAGCATAGCGGCTGGCCGACCATTCATAGCCGAGCAGGGCGATGAAACCGATGATGGTCAGGCCGACAGCGCCGAGCAGGTTCAGCTTGGGCACGGCCAGGATGGATTCGTGCAGGGCGCTGGGGTCCAACTCGTTGAGCAGGTGCCGGCAGGCGAGCAGGGCGATGATGAACAAGGCCAGGGCGACACTCAGCCCCAGCGGCTGTCGGTATCGATCCAGGCGCTGACGCCAGAGCAGAAGTTGAGATTTGGGCAGAGAAGGTGGAGCAGTAGCGTCGGAGCTGGCGCGCATCGGATACCTCTTGGGCAGTGCGGCTCAGATTGAAGGGCGGAATCCAAGTTCCGTTTTGTATCAGGCAATGTATGAGCTTGAGCGAAGCGCTTCAAGGTGTCTATGGCAGGCACTTGGAAAGATTAGCCCATCAACGCGCCGCGTGAGGCGCGGCTGCTTTTCAGACGCCCATAAAACAAAAGCCCCGACAGCGAACTGTCAGGGCTTTTGTTTCGAAGGTGGTTGCGGGAGCCGGATTTGAACCGACGACCTTCGGGTTATGAGCCCGACGAGCTACCAGACTGCTCCATCCCGCGGCGGCCATTATAGGGATGGAGAAAATGCTGTCAACAGACTTTTGCGTTTTCAATCAATCGGTTAAATCGGTAGGGCGGAAAACAAAAAGGCCACTCGATTGAGTGGCCTTTTTGAGTATCTGGTTGCGGGAGCCGGATTTGAACCGACGACCTTCGGGTTATGAGCCCGACGAGCTACCAGACTGCTCCATCCCGCGGCGGCCATTCTATACAGGATGAGGTTTCTGTCAATCGATTTCTGCTTTTTAATCAATTAGTTAAATCGAAGACACAGAAAAACAAAAAGGCCACTCGATTGAGTAGCCTTTCTGGGTATCTGGTTGCGGGAGCCGGATTTGAACCGACGACCTTCGGGTTATGAGCCCGACGAGCTACCAGACTGCTCCATCCCGCGGCCGCCATTCTATTCATCTGAGACGTGCTGTCAACGCTTATCTGGGAAAAATCGTTTTGCCGTCAATCGGTTAGCGATTTTCAGCGTAAGCGCGAAAGCGCTTCAGGCCCTACCATGCGGGCCTCTCAGGCGGTTTCATGGCGTTTTCGTGACAGTGCCTGATGACGATGAACGGCAAGCTTCGGGCTGGAAGGCTGTTCTTATATACAGTAAGGTGCGTTTCCCTCTCTCTTGTCGGCGCCTTTGGCCCGCTTTCTTAGGTTTATGGCGCAGCGAAAGATCATCCATATCGATTGCGATGCCTTCTACGCCTCGGTCGAAATGCGCGACAACCCGGCGCTGGCCGACAAGCCGATGGCGGTGGGCG
Source organism: Pseudomonas fulva 12-X (assembly GCF_000213805.1). Taxonomy (NCBI): domain Bacteria; kingdom Pseudomonadati; phylum Pseudomonadota; class Gammaproteobacteria; order Pseudomonadales; family Pseudomonadaceae; genus Pseudomonas; species Pseudomonas fulva. The sequence goes on from NC_015556.1 coordinate 1,597,651, forward strand.
GCTCGGCGGATCGGCGTGGGGTGATCGCCACCTGCAATTACGAGGCGCGGGCCTACGGGGTGCGCTCGGCTATGGCCTCGGGGCATGCGTTGAAGCTGTGCCCGGATCTGCTGATCGTCAAACCGCGTTTCGACGTTTACCGCGCAGTGTCTCGGGAGATTCACGCGATCTTTCGCGACTACACCGACCAGATCGAGCCGTTGTCGCTGGACGAAGCCTTTCTCGATGTCTCGAACTGCGAGCATTTCGGCGGCAGCGCCACGCGAATCGCCCAGGACATCCGCCGCCGCGTGTCCAGCGACCTGCACATCACCGTGTCAGCCGGGGTAGCGCCGAACAAGTTTCTCGCCAAGATCGCCAGCGACTGGCGCAAGCCCAACGGCATCTTCGTGATCACGCCGGATCAGGTGGACGACTTCGTGGCCGAGCTGCCGGTAAACAAGCTGCATGGCGTCGGCAAGGTCACCGCGGACAAGCTCTCCCGCCTGGGCATACGCACCTGCCGCGATTTGCGTGAGTGGAACAAGCTGCGCCTGGCTCGCGAGTTCGGCAGTTTCGGCGAGCGGCTGTGGAATCTGGCCCATGGCATCGACGAGCGAATCGTGCAGACCGATAGTCGCCGTCAGTCGATGAGTGTGGAGAACACCTACGATCAGGATCTGCCAGACCTCGACGCCTGTCTGGCGCAATTGCCGGCGTTGCTGGAAGAGCTGGAGCGACGCATGACGCGCCTGGATGGCAGTTATCGAGCGGGTAAGCCGTTCGTCAAGGTCAAGTTCCACGACTTCACCCAGACCACTTTGGAGCAGGCCGGCGCGGCGCGGGATCTGGAAAGCTATCGCGTGTTGCTGACCAACGCCCATGCGCGTGGCAACCGCCCGGTGCGTCTGCTGGGCGTGGGCGTGCGTTTGCAGGATATGCGCGGCAAGCACGAACAGCTGGATCTGTTCACGACGCTGCCGCAATAGATGAAGGGATAACCAGGCGGGCGGGGCGGCTCACCTGGTTATCGAGCGGTTTACTTGTCCGGCCACAGGCGGATCGGTTTGCCGCTGGCGGGCCACAGGCGCAGCTGGTCGATGGGCGAGATGTCCCAGCGTTCGATTGTGGTCAGGCTCTGCAGGAAGCGATTTTCCTGTTCCATCAGCGCGGGTGCGCACATCTTGCGGGTGCTGCCGGCGTCGCTGAAGCTCAGCTTGTCGCCGTCCCGCGTATAACTGGCGAACCAGTGGTTGCAGCCGGCGTTGCCGTAAGCGCGGCCGTCTTCGCCGAGGATGATGGTCAGGTGACTGTTGTCGATCAGCGGCCGTTCGCCAATCCATTCCACGCTGTAAGTGCGCTCGGTTTCCAGTTGCACCGGTTTGCCGGCGCAGCCAGCCAGGGCTGCGGCGAGCAGGCCCAGGGCGAGAAGCGGTTTCATCAGGCCTCCTTGTTAACGCATGCAGGGCACAGGTGTTTGTCTTGCTGTTTGCGCCAGCCCAGCTCGGCCAGACGGGCATCGGCGGCGGGCGCCTGGGCCTTCTTGCCCAGGGCGCTGTCGACCGCGAATTCGAAGTCCAGCTGCTTGCCGCAGCTGTCGCAGGTGACCTGCCAGTTGAAGATCGACAGTTCGGTGAAGGCCGGCCCGTGGGCGACGGCGACCCATTGGCCGGGCGGGTTGATCAGGTGGCGGACCTTGTCGACCTGCAGGTGCATGCTCAGGTCACGGCTGCCCTTGAGGCTGACGACCAGGGTGTCGTTGCCCTTGATCGATCCGCCGTTGCCGGTGACCTGGTAACGGCCGGGAGCCAGGGCGCGGCACTCGATCAGGGTGTGTTCGGGGTTGAGCAGGTTGTAGCGAAAATCGTGTTCGGCCATGGGTCCTCCGGGTGAGGCGCGCATTCTAACAGGCCGTGACCGGGGCGGGCGGGGTGGCGACGTCTGAGGTTAGCCCGGCGTCGCGTTGAGATAGCTAAAACCTGTTCAGAATTTTTGAGTACAGGTTCGTCGATTTTGGTAGCTAAGTGGTGGTAGTGGCCGCTCGTCATATGGACTGATGATTATCTGTGGGAGCGGGCCATGCCCGCGAAAAATCACGGGCATGGCCCGTTCCCACAGGTAAAGCAATAACGTCTGCAATTGCCTTGCAGCAGCCTTTTTGATGCCGCCTAAAAATCGTGAGCAGATTCTTAGATGGTGGGAAACAGTTCCCGCAGGGCCGCACGGTAGAAATCGAATGCCGCCACCGCGCCGCTGACGGCTTCTTCGCGCTGGCTTTCGCTCAGTTCCAGGCCGTCGAGCAGGGAGACGAACTGGCGCCAGTGCAGGCCGCGGCCTTCGGGGTGGGCCGCCAGGTGGCGGGCGCCCTTATCGGCGCTAAGGCCGAGCTGCTGGGTTTGCTTGAACAGAAAGGCGGCGCCCAGGTTGGAGCCCTCGCTGCAATACAGCCAGCCCAAGGCGACATGGGCGCTGGCTGGCGCCACGGCGGGTGGCGGTGGTGGAAGGGGTAGTCCCAGGTCACTGATATCGGCGCACACCGCGTCGAAGCGCGGCAGTTCGCTCAGGCCCGGCAGCAGGCGATTGAGCGTGATGTCGTCATACAGCGCGTTGATCGCGCCGTGGAAGCGGTGCTGCACGAGAAGGAAGTAGCCGTAGCGCACCAGGCTTTCGAACGGGCGCGCCTGCATGACCAGGGTGTCGACCGTGTCGTGATTGCGGCGGGTGCCGGCCTTGAGCTGTTTGCTCAGCGGCAGTTGTTCGGCGGCAGGCGCATCGGCGATCAGGGTTGCAGGGTCAGCTGGCGTCATCCTTCGCCTCCTGTTGCAGGCGCTCGATGGCCTGTTCCAGTTCGTCCAGGCCGCTGCCGCGGATCGGCTGATCCTGCTTGAGTTGGGTTTCGCTGTACTGGCAGGCGGCGCGCAGTTGCGGCACGCCGCAGTAGCGGGTGGCACCGTGCAGGCGGTGGATGCGTTCGATCAGCGCATTGCGGTCGCCGTCGGCACGCGCTTGACGGATGGCCGCCAGATCGCCCGGCAGCCCATCCAGCAGCATCTTGAGCATGTCGGCGGCCAGATCCGCCTTGCCGGCGGCCAGGCGCAGGCCTTCTTCCTTGTCGAGCACGGCAGTGGTCGGGGCGCTGAGGGCCTCGGCTTGCGGCTCCTGGGCCTCACCGGCCAGCGTCAGGCCGGTCCACTTGAGCACTACCTGGGCCAGCTGGCGCTCGCTGATCGGTTTGGTGAGGTAGTCGTCCATGCCGCTTTGCAGCAGGGTGCGCTTTTCGTTGGCCAGGGCGTGGGCGGTGAGAGCGACGATGGGCATCGGCGTGCGGCCGTTGTCGTGCTCCCACTGGCGGATCGCCTCGGTAGTCTGGCGGCCATCCATGCCGGGCATCTGCACGTCCATGAACACCAGGTCGAAGTCCTGCTCCTGAGTGATCACCAGGGCATCGAAGCCGCTGCTGGCGACGGTCACCTTGGCACCCATGTCGTCGAGCAGGGTCTGCACCAGCAACAGGTTGGCGGCGTTGTCGTCGACGCAGAGAATCGCCGGCGAGCGGCCCAGATTGTGGCGCGTGGCCTGGCGTGGCTGACGTGGCGCCACCAGGTCGATCAGGGCGCGCTGCAGGCGGCGGGTGCAGGCCGGCTTGGCCTGCAGCTGGCTGTGCCAGTCCGGCACGCTGTCCTGGTAGAGCGTCTGCTCGGTGGTGGGGCAGAGCACCACGCTCTTGCAGCCCAGCTCTTCCAGATCCCAGATCCGCTTGCCCAGCGCAGCCGGCGCCAGGTCATCGCTGGTGATGCCGAGCACGGCGCAGCTGAACGCCTGGGCAGAGCCGGCCGCCTGGGTGACGGCTGCGCAGAGGCTGTCGATATCGGTGAATTCGCTGACCTGCAGGCCGCAATCTTCCAGTTGATGCTGCAGCGCCTGGCGGGCCAGGTCGCGGCCTTCGAGCATCGCCACGCGGCGCCCGGCCAGGGCACGGGGCTGCTCGTCTGCCTCGCTGCGCGCCTTGGGCAGGTTGATGTTGATCCAGAATTCCGAACCTTCGCCCGGCGTGCTGTCGACGCCGATTTCGCCGCCCATCTGCTCGATCAGGCGTTTGGAAATCACCAGGCCCAGGCCGGTGCCGCCGGCCTGGCGGGTCATCGAGTTGTCAGCCTGGCTAAAGGCCTGGAACAGCGCGCGCAGGTCTTCGTCGGCCAGGCCTATGCCGGTGTCGCGCACGCTGATGCGCAGCTGCGCGCGGTCGGCGGTTTCGTCCTCGAGCATGGCGCGAATGACGATGCTGCCTTCGCGGGTGAACTTGATGGCGTTGCTGACTAGGTTGGTCAGCACCTGCTTGAGGCGCAGCGGGTCGCCCGACAGCCACACCGGCGTGTCGCGGTAGACCAGCGAGAGCAGCTCGAGCTTCTTCTCGTGGGCGGTCGGCGCGAGGATGGTCAGGGTGTCCTGCAAGAGGTCGCGCAAATTGAAGGGGATGTTTTCCAGCACCAGCTTGCCGGCCTCGATCTTCGAGAAGTCGAGCACCTCGTTGATGATGCTCAGCAGGCTGCCGGCCGATTGCTCGATGGTGCTCAGGTAGTCCTGCTGGCGCGGGCTGAGCTCGCTTTTCTGCAACAGGTTGGTGAATCCGAGAATGCCGTTGAGCGGCGTGCGGATCTCGTGGCTCATGTTGGCCAGGAACTCGGATTTGATGCGGCTCGCTTCCAGGGCTTCCTTGCGGGCAAAGTCCAGCTCGATGTTCTGCACCTCCATGTTTTCCATGTTCTGGCGCAGGTCCTCGGTGACCTGGTCGATGCTGTGCTGCATTTCCTCCTGGGCGGCCTGCAGGGACTCGGCCATGCGGTTGATGCCCGAGGCCAGTTCATCCAGTTCGTGGCTGCCCAGCGGCGGCAGACGGGTTTCCAGATGGCCGTCCTTGAGCAGGGCGACGCCCTGTTTGATGCGCAGCAGCGGGTCGTTGATGCTGCGGCTCATGCGTAGCGCCAACAGGCCGGTGATGATCAGCCCGGTGACCACCAGCAGCAGGCTGGTGAGCAGGCTGCGGTAACCGCTGATCAGGGTGTTGTGGTGTGACAGCTCAAGCTCCAGCCAGCCGATGGGCTCGGCTTCGGCGTTACTGCTTTCCTCGCCACTGAAGGTCAGGTGCTGGGCCATCACCGGCATCAGAAAGCGCGTGGCGTCCTGGCTGCTGTGCTCGGCGATGTCCACGGTGTCGCTGTCGATCACCGGCCGTGCATTGACCATGCTCGGGCCGGCGTGGGCCAGACGCTCGCTTTGCGTGGTCAGGAAGGTCACCGCGCGCACGTCCTGTTGTTCCAGGGCCTGGTTGGCGATGCGCTGCAGCAGCGTCTGGTCGCCGTGCAAGAGAGCGGGAGCGGCCAGGGGGGCCAGCTGTTCGGCGATCATATGGCCGCGTTGCAGCAGTTGCGCCTGCAGCCCGGAGAGCTGCATCCAGATGAAATAGCCGCCCAGGACCAGTGCCAGCAGGCTGGTGGGCAGCAGGGTAAGCATCAGTACCCGGCCCTTGATGCCGATATCCTTGAACACGCAATGCCCCCTTTTGACGATGCCAGGCAGTGTAGCGATTCCCGCAGTGCGACGCTTGCCCGTCGTAAGGCGGGTTACGGGCGCCGGGGCAAGCGGTAGAATCGCTCGCATTCGCTTTGCAGAGCCACTTTGCCATGATGCCTTCCTCCAGCAGCGTCACCCGTATTCTCGCCGTCGAAGATGACCCAGCCCTGGCCTCCCATCTGCAGTCGCATCTGCAGGGTTGCGGCTTCGACGTGACCGTCAGCCATGACGGTGGCGAGGGTTTGCGACTGGCCCAGGAGGAGGATTTCGACCTGATCCTGATGGACATCCTGCTGCCCGGCAGCAACGGCCTGGACGTGCTGCAACGCCTGCGCAAGCAGCGCCACGTGCCGGTCATCCTGATGTCCGCCCTGGGCGCCGAGCAGGACCGCATCGCCGGCTTCAGCCGCGGCGCTGACGATTACCTGCCCAAGCCATTCAGCCTTGGCGAGCTGAGCGTGCGCATCGAAGCCATCCTGCGTCGGGTGGCCTATGAGCGCCGTGGCCAGCCGCCGCTGCAGGGTGGTGCGTTGCGCTTCGACGAGCAGCGCAGCGATGTGTGCCACGACGGCAAATGGGCCGGGCTGACCTCCACCGAGTACCGCCTGCTGGAAACCTTTTCCCGTCACGCCGAGGAGGTGCTCAGCAAGGCCTTCCTTTATCAGCACGTGCTGCACCGCGGTTATTCCCAGCATGACCGCAGCCTGGACATGCACGTCAGCAACGTGCGCCGCAAGCTCAAGGGCATCGGTTACAGCGCTACGCACCTGGAATCGGTGTGGGGCAAAGGCTACGTGCTGACCGCCCGGGATGCCTGAGGTGCCGGGCCGGCATTCGCTGTTCTGGAAACTGATCGTCGGCCTGGCGCTGTTCTGCCTGCTTACCGTCAGCGTGCATCTGGATCTGGAGGAGCGCGCCTACGATGCCCTGTCCACCCTGTCGCCGAGTACCCGCAGCGAGCTCACCGGGTATGCCCGCGAGGCTGAAGACGCCTGGCGCAGCCGCGGGCGCATCGGTCTGGACGAGTTTCTCAATGCCTTCTACCAGCGCGAGAACGTCTGGGTGGTGGCGGTGGATGCCTGGCACCGCTCGCTGTCGTCCTGCCCGCTCAGCGAAGAGGAAGCGCAGCGCCTGAACTTCATGCGCCGGCTCGACCAGAAGGTCGGCCGCCCCGGTGGCCAGCCGGTGTTCTACATGCCGTTCAGCGACGACGCGGGTTATCTGGTGATGGAGCTGCCGCCGCGCCTCGATCCGCGCAACGACCAGCCGCTGTGGGACTTCTTCCTGCACAAGGTGCTGCCGTCGTGCCTGGCCGTGCTGCTGGCCACGTTGCTGTATCGCTGGCTGATCGGGCCGCTGGTAATCCTGCGCCGCCAGGCCAACAACCTCAGTGCCGGTGACCTGAGCGCCCGGGTCGGCCCCGCGGTGAGCAATCGCAAGGATGAGCTGGGCGAGCTGGGCAGCGCCTTCGACCATATGGCCGAGCGCCTGCAGGGCGCCGTGGTGTACCAGCGCCGTTTGTTGCGCGACCTGTCCCACGAGCTGCGCACGCCGCTGAGCCGTCTGCGCGTGGCGAGCGAAGGCGAACGCGACCCGCAGGTGCTGCGCCAGCGGCTCGATCGGGAAATCACCATCATGCAGAACCTGGTGGAGAACTCCCTGGAACTGGCCTGGCTGGATTCCGAACGCCCGCAGTTCGCCCGCGAGCCGATCCGCCTGCAGCAGCTGTGGGACATGTTGGTCGAGGATGCCTGCTTCGAAGCCGGCTGGCCGAGCGAGCGCCTGCTGTTCGAGGTCGACGAAGACTGCACGGTGTACGCCAACCTGACCAGCCTGGCCCAGGCCCTGGAAAACCTGTTGCGCAACGCCATCCGCCATTCCCCGGCGGACGGCCGCGTACGCCTGAGCGGCGTGCTGGAAGGCGATTGCTGGCACCTGTGCCTGAGCGACGAGGGCTCAGGTATCGACGAGCGCCACCTGGAAACCATCTTCGAACCCTTCGCACGGCTCGACAGCGCACGCCCCGGTGATGGTGGTTTCGGCCTGGGGCTGAGCATCGCGCGCAGCGCCATCGCCTTGCAGGGTGGCCGCTTGTGGGCGCAAAACCCGCCAGGCAGCGGGCTGCAGATGCACCTCTTGCTACCTGCGGCCGAGGAGCAGGAGCAAAGTGTATAGTCTGTAAATGACGTTTACTCTCATATGATATTAAATATCATTTGCGCCGTTATCGCGGCGGGGAGGCTCTAGGTAGCGCCTTCAGGAGATCCATTACCGCCGTTTTCGCCCACTTGGGCCTGACAATATGCGGTAGGGGACGTCGATGAATCCGAACTACAAACCGAGTCTGCTGGCTACGGCCGTTATGGTGGCGTTCAGTGCGCCGACTGCAGTAACTGCGCAAACCACGGAAATCACCCTCGATGAAGCGGCGGCCAGCGAAGGCGTGCAGGCGCAGCAGGGCAGCCAGGGTTTGGAAATCGGCGAAACGCGGATCATCGGTACCGCCGAGCAGGAACTCAAGCAGGCCTCCGGGGTTTCCATCATCACGGCTGACGATATCCAGCGTCACCCGCCGGCCAACGACCTGTCCGAAATCATCCGCCGCATGCCGGGCGTCAATCTCACCGGCAACAGCGCCAGCGGGCAGTTCGGCAATAGCCGGCAGATCGACTTGCGTGGCATGGGCCCGGAAAACACCCTGATTCTCATCGACGGCCGGCCCGTTGCTTCACGCAATGCCGTGCGCATGGGGCGCTCCGGTGAGCGCAACGGCCGCGGCGACAGCAACTGGGTGCCGGCCGAGGCGATAGAGCGCATCGAGGTGCTGCGCGGTCCTGCCGCTGCCCGCTATGGCTCCGGTGCCGCAGGCGGGGTGGTGAACATCATCACCAAGGCGCCCGGCAAGACGGTGTCCGGGTCGATTACGGCCTACACCAATATCCCGGAGAACAGTGATGAAGGCGCGACCCGGCGCCTGAGCTTCAACACCGCAGGGCCGCTGACCGACAATCTGTCATTTCGCGTGTACGGCAACCTGAACAAGACCGAAGCCGACGATGCCGCGCTCAACGATGACTACGCCGTGGGTAGCAACCCCGCGCCAGCCGGGCGCGAAGGGGTGCGCAACAAGGACATCAACACGCTGTTGCGCTGGGACGTAACTCAGGAGCAGACCCTCGAATTCGAAACCGGCTTCAGTCGCCAGGGCAACATCTACGCCGGCGAGCGCGCCCAGGATCACGCCTCCACGATCGGCAATACCAACGGCCTGTTAGGTCGCGAAACCAACACCATGTACCGCCAGACCGCGGCGATTACCCATCGCGGCGACTGGGACATCGGTACCTCCCAGATCGGCATCTCCTACGAGAACACCCGCAATCGGCGGATGGCCGAAGCGCTGGCCGGCGGCCCGGAAACCGGTATCAGCGGGCAGGACAAATCGACGTCCGAGCTGGACAATTACCGCCTGCATGGCGAGCTCAACCTGCCGCTGGAGCTGGGTTTTCACCAGACGCTGACCCTCGGTGGCGAGTACGTACGCGAAGAATTGGACGACCCGTACTCCAACGGCCAGGCCTCGTCGTTCGGCGGCATTACCCTGCCAGGCTTCGCCGGGGGCGCGCGCAGCGGTGAGTCGGACGCCGATAACTACGCGTTCTACATCGAAGACAACATCGAGATGACGCCCGACTGGACGCTGACCCCCGGTCTGCGTTTCGACGACAACAGCATCTTCGGCAACAACTGGAGCCCGAGCCTCAACAGCGCCTACAAGCTGACCGACACCATCACCCTCAAGGGCGGTGTCGCCAAGGCCTTCAAGGCGCCCAACCTGTATCAGTCCAACCCCAACTACATCTACTTCACCAAGGGCAACGGCTGCCCGGATGGTTCGGGCGGCGGCGGTGGCTGCTACATCCTCGGCAACCCGAATCTGGAGGCGGAAACCAGCATCAACAAGGAGCTGGGCATCGCTTTCGATGACGCCGGCTGGGTCGCCGGGCTGACCTATTTCCACAACGACTACAAGAACAAGGTCGTGGCTGGAATGGGCGATGGTTCCGATCCCATTCAGGTGGTTCCGGGCGCAGGCAATTACGCCGAGGTTTACCAGTGGGTCAATGCGCCCAAGGCAATCGTCTCGGGTTGGGAGGGCAACCTCACCATTCCGCTGCTGGGCAACCAGGGCGAGACGCTTAGCTGGAGCAACAACTTCACCTACATGATCCAGAACAAGAACAAGAGCACCGGGGAACCGCTGTCGGTGATTCCCAAGTACACGGTCAACTCGATGCTCGACTGGAGCGTGACCCAAGCCCTGGACCTCTCGCTGATCGTCACCCACTACGGCAAACAGGAACCGCGGCGCCTGACCAGTCAGGGCAGCGCCGCCACCGGTGATGCGTTGCGGGCGAGGGACCCGTACACGCTCGTGGGCCTCAGCGCCAACTACGAGCTGAATGAAAATTGGCGTTTCGGCGCCGGTATCAACAATCTGTTCGACAAGCAGATTCGTCGCGAAAGCATTGCCGGCGGCGAGGGTGCCAACACCTACAACGAGCCGGGCCGGGCGTTCTATGTGTCGGCAACCACCTCGTTCTGACTAGCGGCATCCCAGCCACCGCCCGAGCAGTGCGGTGGTTTTTGCATTGAAACGGACTGACTCGATGGTTGCCGATTACATTACCGACGTTGCCTATCCACACTTCTTCCAGCGCGAAACCACGCCGATCTGGCTGAGTTTCGCCGCGCGTGCGCTAGGGCGGCCGAGCCCCGATCTGCGCCAGCCGTTCGTTTCCTGCGAGCTGGGTTGCGGCCAGGGATTCGCCACCGTGCTGCAGGCGGTCGCCAACCCACAGGGCCATTTCGTCGGCGTGGATTTCAACGCCGAGCATATCGCCCACGCCAGGGTGCTGGCCCAGGCTGCCGGTGTGAGCAACGTGGAGTTCGTGGAAGACAGCTTTCAGGGCATGCTCGAGCAAGCTACGGCAGCGCCGCGTTACGACTTCATCATCCTGCACGGCATCTATTCCTGGGTGTCGACAGCCGATCAGCAGCGCCTGCGGCAGTTCGTCGAGCGCGAGCTCAAGCCCGGTGGCATCGCCTTCGTCGGCTACATGGCCCAGCCGGGGCTGGACTTCTTCGCGGCGCCGCGGCGTTTCGTCCAGCAGTACGCCCGGACTCTGTCAGGCACCTCGGCCCAGCGTGTCGTCGAATCGCTGCGTGCGTTGCAGCGCCTGGCGTCGAGTGGGGCAGGACTGTTCGCCCATGATCGCCAGGTGGCGGCCTATGTAGAGCGCAGCCTGCAGGACGATCCTCACTACCTTGCCCACGAATTGCTCAACGAGCACTGGCACACGTTGCCGGTCGCCGAGGTGATGGGCGCGTTCCAGGCTTGCGGCATGGATTACATGGGCAGCGCCAGTCTGATGGACAACATCGACGACCTGTCCCTGCCAGCCAACGTGACCGAGCAACTGGCTGGCCTCGAGGGCACGGCATTGCGGGAGACGTTCAAGGATCTTGCCCGCAACCAGACCCAGCGCCGGGATCTCTACCAGCGCGATACGCGGGAGCTGAACGAGTACGCTCACAAGGCTGCGCTGTTCGACCAGGTCGTCACGGCCTTGCCAGGCGCACCGACTCAGGGTGGCGTGACGTTCGAGACCCGTATCGGCCCGGTCGAGGGGGCGGCGTCACTGTTTTCCCCGATTCTGCAGGCGCTTGCCGAGCGGCCACAGAGTTTCCCCGGTTTGTTACGGCTGCCGGCGCTGGCCAGGCAGGGCGGTAGCATCAGCCCGGCGCTGCAGGCGCTGACGGCGGCAGGCCATGTGCACCCTTTGCTGCCGGGGCAGATCGATGTGGCGGGCTGTCAGGCCTTCAACCGGGTGATCAGTGAACGTGTGCTGGCAGGAGCTCGCTATTCCCACCTGGCGGCGCCGAGCCTGGGATCTGGAGTCGCCGCAAGTTTCCTGGAAATGGCGGCCGCCCGCGTGCTGCTCGACCATCCGGCATTGCGCGGAACGCTGTTGTGCCAGACCGTGGACGCTTTGTTGCGCAAGGTCGGCTGGCAGCCGCTGGACAACCCGGCCGACTCGCTGCCGGCCCAGCTGAGCCGCTTCGAGCGCGACACTCTGCCGGCCTGGCAGCAGTTCGGCGTGGTGAGTTCGTGAAGCGATGGCCAAGCATTCTAATCATGCTGCTGACGATCAGCGGGGCCGCCATGGCCAAGCCTGATCTCTCCCAACCGTTGGGCCCGACCCTGGCCGATCGCGGTTCGCCGCACTACTGGTTCACCCAGCAGGAACTCGCCTCGGCCGATGGCCAGCGCCACTATCGTATCTGGATCGCCACGCCCGAAAAGACCGCCCCCCATGCAGGCTATCCGGTGCTGTACCTGCTCGACGGTAACGCGGCGTTGGGCGCCTTGCAGGAGGGGCAACTGGCCGATCTCGCCAGGCGCGGGCCGCCGGTGCTGGTGTTCATCGGCTACGCCACCGACCTGCGCTTCGATGCCACGGCGCGCGCCTACGACTACACGCCGCCGCTACTAGGCGGCGAGCCGGTAATCGATGACATCGCCCGACAACGGCGCGGTGGCGGGGCGGATGTGTTTCTCGACCTGATCGAGCAGCGCATCAAGCCCCTGGTGCAGGCGCAGGTACCCATTGACCTGACGCGCCAGAGCCTGTGGGGCCATTCCTATGGCGGCCTGTTGACGCTGCACGCACTGTTCACCCGGCCGGCGAGCTTTCAGCGTTATATCGCTGCCGATCCGTCGTTGTGGTGGCAGGGCGGCTTCATCCTTCAGGAGGCGCAGGCCTTCATCGCCCGTCCGCAGCCGTTCGACCTGACGCTGCTGACCGCTGGCGCGGTCCGCGAACGCCCGCCAGCCGACAACAATCAAGACCCGCAGGTACGCGCCCGCCTTGAGGCCCTCGCGGCGCTGCCGGCCAATGCTGCCGTACAGCTCGCCGGGCAACTGGCAGCCGTCAGCCGTGGCCCGGTTCGCTACAAGCGCTACCCGGGCCTCAGCCACGGGCCGATGCTGCCGGCTTCGCTGGGGCCGGCGCTGCGCCTGAGTGCCGGGGATGACGAGGCGATTGCCCGCTGGATATCGAAATGAATCGCCCAGGATTTACACCTGTAAATGAAAATCCTGTGCATTTGTGCGGCAGTATTGCCGCTGCCGCGCCACGGCTATCAGACTCGGTGGCACGTTTCACCGTTGAAGAAAGGATATGTTGATGATCGCTCGTCTATCTCTATGCTCCCGCCTGCTGGCGCTGTCCGGCCTGTTCGTCCTGTTGTCGTTGGGCGGCGCTCTGGCCGAGTCGCGCAGCCTGGATACCGCCTACGGCGAGATCAGGCTGGACGGCACGCCCCAGCGTGTGGTGACCCTGAGCGAGAATGCGCTGGACGTAGCCCTGGCGGTCGGCGTCAAACCGCTGGGCAGCGTGGCCACCCGCGGCGGCAGCGATGTGTCGGCGTACCTGAAAGACAAGGCAGGTGACATCAAGATCGTCGGCACAGCGCGGGAAACCAACCTGGAGTCGGTGTTCGCCCTGCAACCGGATCTGATTCTGGCAGGGCCGGAGCTGAGCAAGGATCAGTACCAGAAGCTCAGCCTGATCGCCCCGACCCTGGTGCCAAAGGGCAACGCCTTCGCCGACTGGCGCCACAACGTCGAGTTCTATGGGCAAACGCTGGGCAAGCAGCCCGAGGCCAAGGCCGCCATCGCCGCGGTCGATGCCCGCATCGAAGACCTCAAGGGCAAGATAGAGCCGGGCCAGGTCGCATCCGTGGTGCGCTGGAGCCCGCAGGGGCCGGGCGTGATGTCGCAACATCTGTTCGTCGGCCAGTTGCTGGGCCAACTCGGCTTCAAGGGCACGGCGATGGCCGCCGAGCTGACCCAGAAACCCCATAGCGATGCCCTGAGTTTGGAAAACCTGTCGCGCATCGACGGCGACTGGCTGTTTCTCGCCACCCTCAACGCCGACGGCGACAAGGCGCTGGAGCAGGCGCGCCAGCAGCCGGCGTTCGCGCGCCTCAAGGCGGTCAGCAGCGGCCATGTGCAGAGCGTCGACGGGCAGATATGGAGCAGCGGTGCAGGCCCACTGGCGGCCAACGTGATTCTCGATGACGTGGAGAAGGCCGTCTCCTCGCAATGAGCAGCGCTGTAAAACCTGCTCGACTGACGCTGGCCGCTGCCCTGGCGTGGGTGAGTGCTGCCCTGGCGTTGCTGTGCGTCGCCAGCCTGCTGATCGGTGCGGGGGAGGTGGGCATCCTGCGTAGCCTGTGGGCGCTGGTCGGCGCCGTGGATGACGAGGCGCGCTTCGTGCTCTTCGAGCTGCGCCTGCCGCGCACCTTGCTCGGCGTGCTTGTCGGTGTGGCGCTGGGGGCGGCGGGCGTGGTGCTGCAGTCCGCTACTCGCAACCCATTGGCCGAGCCCGGCCTGCTCGGCGTCAGCGCCGGGGCCTCGTTCGCCGTGGTCGTTGCGATCAGCCTGGGCGCCAGCGCGGCCACCTTGAACCTCGGTGTGGCCATCACGGGTGCCATGGCCGGTTGCCTACTGGTATTGCTGGTCACCCAGGTGCGCGGCGTCGGCGACGACCCGGTGCGCCTGGTACTGGCCGGTGCCGCGTTCTCGGGCATCCTCACCGCGATCAGCACGCTGATTCTGCTGCACGACCAGCGCAGCTCCGACGAGATCCGCTTCTGGATCATCGGCGCCCTGGCCGGTCGACCCCAGGGCGTGCTGACCTGGAGCGCGCCTGGCGTGCTGCTCGGCCTGTTGCTGCTGGCGCCGCTGATTCGTCCGCTGGCGGCCCTGGCCCTCGGCGAGAAGATGGCCACCGGGCTCGGCCATCATCCCGGCCTGACCCGCCTGGGCGCCTTGCTCGGCGTCGCCGTGCTGGTCGGCACCGCGACGGCGGCGGCCGGGCCCATGGCCTTCGTCGGCCTGGTAGTGCCCTTCGTGGCACGCCGCCTGGTGGGGCCAGACATCCGCCGCACCATCGGTTTGTCGCTGCTGCTCGGGCCGATCATCGTGCTGTTCGCCGACATCCTCTCGCGCCTGCTGGTCAGCCCCTACGAACTGCCGATCGGCGTGGTGACCGCGCTGATCGGCGCGCCGGTACTGATCGCGGTGGTGCGCAGCCACAGGTTGCCGACCTTATGAAAGCAGTGACTTCAATCAAGGCGCCCAGCGGCTACTGGTTGCTGGCGTTCGGCTCGCTGCGCGTGCTGCTCGACCGCCGCGGCGTGTTCGCCGCCCTGGGTCTTTCGCTGGCCATCGTGATCATCACCGGCATCAGCCTGGCATCCGGCGCCGCCGGCTTGTCGCCGTGGACGGCGCTGGCCGCTGCCTTTGGTCAGGGCGAGCCGATGCACGTGTTTTTGGTGCAGGAACTGCGCCTGCAGCGCCTGATCGCCGGCCTGCTTACCGGCGCGGCGTTCGGCATCGGCGGTTGCCTGCTGCAGACCCTGGCGCGCAATCGTCTGGCCACACCTGGGGTGATCGGCATCGATGACGGCGCCACGGCCTTCGCGGTGGCGTCCATCGTCGCCATGCCGACCACCTTGGCGCCTTCCGCCCTGGCGCTGACCGGCGCCACCACGGCCGCGGTGCTGGCCTTTGGGTTGAGCGCTGGCGCCGGGGCGCGGGGTTATCGCTTCATCGTGGTCGGCATCGCCGTGGGCGCGGTGTTCGGCGCGCTGACCAACCTGATGCTGGCGCGCGCCGATATCGACGCCGCCAACGTCGCCTATCCCTGGACGGTCGGCAGCCTCAACGCGCGGCCCGCCCAGGCGCTGTGGCTGCTGGGCGCCGGCCTGCTGCTGAGCCTGCCGCTGGTCAAGTACCTGGCCCAGCGCCTGGAGCTGATGCGCTTTTCCGACAGCGTGGCAGTGGGCCTGGGCGTGCGCCTGAAGGCCATGCGCCTGCTGACGCTGATCACCACGGTGCTGCTCACCGCCCTGGCGGTCGCTGTCGCGGGCCCGGTGGGGCTGGTGGCGCTCGCCGCACCGGAAATGGCCCGCTACCTGGGCGGCCACCGTGGCGTGCCGGTGCTCTGTTCGGCGCTGGCCGGCGCGCTGTTGATGACCGTCGCCGACTGGGTCGGGCGCACGTGGCTGGCGCCCATCGAGATACCCGTCGGGGTGATCACCGCCGTGGTGGGCGGGCCCTACCTGCTGTGGATCCTGCTGCGCCAACCCGCGCGCAAATCGTCATGAAAGGCCGCCCCACGAGTGCGGCTGCTGTGGAGCTGAAGCAATGACCACCTCCAACCTGTTCGCCACGTGTCCCGAGGCCGCGGTCACCCTGCAGGCCAAGCGCCTGAGCCTGGGTTACTCGCAGGCGGCGATCATCGACGACTTGTCCCTGTGCATCCCGCCGGGGCAGGTCACGGCCATCGTCGGCCCCAACGGTTGCGGCAAGTCCACGCTGCTGGCAGGGCTGTCGCGCCTGCACAAGCCCACGGCCGGCGCGGTGCTGCTCAATGGCAAGGCTATCGGTAGCCTGCCGTCCAGACAGGTCGCCCGGCAACTGGCGCTGCTGCCCCAGGACGCCTCGGCGCCGGACGGCCTGACCGTCTCCGAGCTGATTCGCTTCGGCCGCCAGCCGCACCAGAGCCTGCTGCGCCAGTGGTCGGCTGAGGATCAGGCGATCGTCGACGAAGCGCTGCGCGTGGCCGATCTGCAGGCGCTGGCCGAGCGCCCGCTGGAGTCGATGTCCGGCGGCCAGCGCCAGCGTGCCTGGATCGCTATGGCGGTGGCCCAGCAGACGCCGTTGCTGCTGCTCGACGAGCCCACCTCGGCGCTGGATCTCGGCCACCAGATCGAGGTCTTCGAGCTGATTCGTGACCTCGCCTCGGCAGGCAAGACCGTGGTCATGGTGGTGCATGACCTGTCCAGCGCCTGCCGTTACGCCGACCATCTGGTGGCGATGAAGGCCGGGCAGATCGTCGCCGAGGGCGCGCCAGGTGCCATCGTCACGCCGGAGCTGGTCGAGCGGCTATACGACGTGCGCTGCACGCTGATGCGCGATCCGGTCAGCGGGACACCGGTGATCGCCGGTATCACGCGGCGTTAGATGAATCGGTTATCAGCTTAGATCGGCAAGTTCGTACGCTGCGGGGCATGATCCGAAAGCGCCGCCCGCTGCGGGTTCTGCCGCTCAGCGACTGTATCGAGCTTTCATTGGCGCCCGCAGCCGGGAGTAGGGGTTGCACCGATTTGCCGGTATCATGGCCGCCCCCTGCAGCCGTCTGGACCCGATCGACGCCATGACCCAGCAATACCCCACGATCGCCGAATGCGTCGGCAACACCCCTCTGGTTCGCCTGCAACGCCTGCCTGGCGAGACCAGCAACACCCTTCTGGTCAAACTCGAAGGCAACAACCCGGCCGGCTCGGTGAAGGATCGCCCGGCACTGTCGATGATCACCCGCGCCGAGCTGCGCGGTGACATCCAGCCCGGCGACACGCTGATCGAGGCCACCTCTGGCAACACCGGCATCGCTCTGGCCATGGCGGCGGCGATCAAGGGTTACCAGATGATCCTGATCATGCCGGACAACTCCAGCGCCGAGCGCAAGGCGGCGATGACCGCCTATGGTGCCGAGCTGATTCTGGTCAGCAAGGAAGAGGGCATGGAAGGCGCCCGCGATCTGGCGCTGGCCATGCAGGCCGAAGGCCGCGGCAAGGTGCTCGACCAGTTCGCCAACGGCGACAACCCGGTCGCTCACTACACCGGCACCGGCCCGGAAATCTGGCGCCAAACTGGCGGGCAGATCACCCATTTCATCAGCTCCATGGGCACCACCGGCACCATCATGGGCGTGTCGCGTTACCTCAAGGAGCAGAACCCGGCCGTGCAGATCGTCGGTCTGCAGCCGATGGAAGGCTCGGCGATTCCCGGCATCCGCCGCTGGCCTCAGGAATACCTGCCGAAGATCTTCGAATCCGAGCGCGTCGACCGCATCGTCGACATGGCTCAGACGGAAGCCGAGGACGTAATGCGCCGCATGGCCCGTGAAGAAGGCATCTTCTGCGGCGTGTCGTCCGGCGGCTCGGTGGCGGCCATGCTGCGCCTGTCCCAGGAGCTGGAAAACGCCGTGCTGGTGGCCATCATCTGCGACCGCGGTGACCGCTACCTATCCACCGGCGTTTACGACGCCGCGCCGCGCTGATGGCCCGCAAGAATGGCGGCCTGCGCTTCCAGCCCAGCGGTGGCACCCGTGCCGCCCAGGTGCCGGTTGGCAAGAAGCAGCGCCTGAGCGTCGAGCGCCTGGCCAATGATGGGCGTGGCATCGCCTTTATCGACGGGCGCACCTGGTTCGTCAGCGGCGCGTTGCCGGGCGAAGAGGTCGAAGCGCGGGTACTGGATGCGCGCAGCAAGGTGATCGACGCGCGCGCCGAGCGGGTGTTTCAGGCCAGCCCCGAGCGCCGCGCCGAACCCTGTGTGCACGCACGCATCTGCGGCGGCTGCAGCGTGCAGCATATTTTCCACGCCGATCAGCTGGCGCTCAAGCAGCGCCAGCTCGCCGAGCAGCTCGAACGCCTCGGCGGCCTGCGCCCCGAGTCCTGGGCCGAGCCGTTGACGGGGCCCGAATTCGCCTACCGTCGCCGCGCCCGTATCGCAGTGCGCTGGGACGTGCGCAACAAACGCCTGGATGTGGGCTTTCGCGCCGCCGCCAGCCAGGACATCGTCGCCATCAGCGAATGCCCGGTGCTGGTCGAGCCGCTGCAGCCGATCCTGCGCGCATTGCCGGCGCTGCTCGGCGGCCTGCAGGCGCCACGGGCCATTGGCCATGTGGAGCTGTTCCGGGGCACGGCCAGTGCCGTTCTGGTGCGCCATACCGAAGCTCTGAGCGAAGTGGACCTGGCCAGCCTGCAGGCATTCTGCTCGGTGCACGAGGCGCAGCTGTGGCTGCAGGGCGAGGGCGAGCCGCAACCGGCAGATGCCAGCCAGGCTCTGGGCTACCGGCTGGACGCGTGGGGCCTGGAGCTGGCCTACCGGCCGGGCGATTTTGTGCAGGTCAATGCCGCGGTCAACGAAGCGATGGTGGCCCAGGCCTTGCAGTGGCTGGCGCCGCAACACGACGAGCGAGTGCTGGATCTGTTCTGCGGGCTGGGCAACTTCGCCCTGCCGCTGGCGCAACAGTCGCGTGAAGTGGTGGCCGTGGAAGGCGTGCAGGCAATGGTCGAGCGAGCGGCGCAAAACGCCCGCAGCAACGGCCTGGGCAATGCGCACTTTTACCAGGCCGACCTGTCCAACTCGCTGGCTGATGCCAGCTGGGCGGCAGGTGGTTTCGATGCCATCGTGCTCGATCCGCCGCGTGACGGCGCGCTGCAGGTGGTCAGGCAGATGGCCAGTCTTGGCGCCAGGCGGCTGGTCTATGTTTCCTGTAATCCGACGACGCTGGCGCGTGACAGTGGCGAATTGTTGCAGCAAGGCTACCGGTTGAAAAAAGCCGGTATTCTGGACATGTTTCCGCAAACGGCCCATGTGGAAGCGATGGCGCTGTTCGAGCGCTGAGAACGAGTGTGGTGGCGCACAGGATTTGCGCCGATTGGTCAACCGACCGGCTCGCAGAAGCCAGGCGATATTCAGCGGGGCGTGCCCCGTGATAGGGAAGGTAATAGATGGTTCAGGTTAGAGCGCACCAGCCCATCAACGATGATGGCAGTATCAATCTCGAGGCCTGGTTGGAGCATGTCACGAGTGTCGACCCGGCCCTCGACCGTGACGCGTTGCGCGCCGCCTGTGAATTCGCCCGGGCGGCCGAGCAACAGGCCAATGCGGCGCAGAATCTGTGGACCGAAGGCTACTCCAGCTTCGGTGCCGGGCTGGAAATCGCCGAAATTCTTGCCGACCTCAAGCTCGATCAGGATTCCCTGGTCGCCGCCGTCATCTACCGCGGCGTGCGCGAAGGCAAGATTCCCCTGGCTGAGGTGCGCCAGCGCTTCGGCCCGGTGGTGGCCAAGCTGATCGAAGGCGTGCTGCGCATGGCGGCCATCAGCGCCAGCCTCAACCCGCGTGGCGAATCCACGGTGCTGGGCTCCCAGGCCCAGGTCGACAACCTGCGCAAGATGCTGGTGGCCATGGTCGACGACGTGCGCGTCGCGCTGATCAAGCTGGCCGAACGTACCTGCGCGATCCGCGCCGTGAAAGACACCGACGAGGAGCGCCGCCAGCGCGTGGCCCGTGAGGTCTTCGATATCTATGCGCCACTGGCCCACCGCCTGGGCATCGGCCATATCAAGTGGGAGCTGGAAGACCTGTCCTTCCGCTACCTGGAGCCCGAGCAGTACAAGCAGATCGCCAACCTGTTGCACGAGCGTCGTCTGGATCGTGAGCACTACATCAATGAAGTGATGGACCAGCTGCGCGACGAGCTCGAAGCCACTGGCATCAAGGCCGATATCAGCGGCCGGGCGAAACATATCTATTCGATCTGGCGCAAGATGCAGCGCAAGGGCCTGCAGTTCAGCCAGATCTACGACGTGCGCGCGGTGCGCGTGCTGGTGCCGGCGGTGCGTGACTGCTACACCGCGCTGGGCATCGTGCACACCTTGTGGCGGCACATTCCCAAGGAGTTCGACGACTACATCGCCAACCCCAAGGAGAACGGCTACCGCTCCCTGCACACCGCGGTGCTCGGCCCGGAGGGCAAGGTGCTGGAAGTGCAGATCCGCACGTCCAACATGCACGAGGAAGCCGAGCTGGGCGTCTGCGCCCACTGGCGCTACAAGGGCACCGACGTCAAATCCGGCTCCAACCATTACGAAGAGAAGATTTCCTGGCTGCGCCAGGTGCTCGAATGGCACGAGGAGCTGGGCGATATCGGTGGCCTGGCCGAGCAGTTGCGCGTCGATATCGAGCCCGACCGGGTCTACGTGTTCACCCCGGACGGTCACGCCATCGACCTGCCCAAGGGCGCCACGCCTTTGGACTTCGCCTACCGCGTGCACACCGAGATTGGCCACAACTGCCGCGGCGCCAAGATCAACGGGCGCATCGTGCCGCTCAACTACAGCCTGCAGACCGGCGAGCAGGTGGAAATCATCACCAGCAAGCAGGGCACGCCGAGCCGTGACTGGCTGAACTCCAACCTGGGCTACGTGACCACCTCGCGGGCGCGGGCGAAGATCGTCCACTGGTTCAAGCTGCAGGACCGCGACCAGAACGTCGCCGCCGGCAAGACCATGCTCGAGCGCGAACTGGCCCGTGTCGCCCTGCCGCCGGTGGATTTCGAGAAGCTCGCCGAGAAGGCCAACCTGCGCACCGCCGAGGATCTGTTCGCGTCTTTGGGCGCGGGCGATCTGCGCCTGGCGCAGCTGGTCAACCTGGCCCAGCAGCTGGTCGAGCCGGAGCGCGGCAACGAGCAGCTCGAACTGATCCCACGCAAGGCCCAGGGCTTCAAGCCGGGCAAGCGCGGCGATATCCAGATCCAGGGCGTCGGCAACCTGATGACCCAGATGGCTGGCTGTTGCCAGCCGCTGCCGGGCGACCCCATCGTCGGTTACATCACCCTGGGCCGCGGCGTCAGCATTCACCGCCAGGATTGTGCGGCAGTGCTGCAGCTCGGCTCCCGCGAGCCGGAGCGCATCATCCAGGTCAGCTGGGGCCCGGTGCCGGTGCAGACCTATCCGGTGGACATCATCATTCGCGCCTACGACCGTTCCGGCCTGCTGCGTGACGTCACCCAGACGCTGCTCAACGAGAAGCTCAACGTGCTGGCGGTCAACACCCGCTCCAACAAGGAAGACAACACGGCGTCGATGTCGCTGACCGTGGAGATTCCGGGGCTCGACGCGCTGGGCCGCCTGCTGGGCCGCCTGTCGCAGTTGCCCAATATCATCGAGGCGCGCCGCCACCGCGCGCCCTGAGTCGTAAACGGGCACGAGGTGACGAACCTCGTGCCCGCATTGATTGGACCCCTCTATGTACCAACTCCCTGACCTGCTCAACCTGATGGCGCGCCTGCGCGACCCGCAGCATGGCTGCCCGTGGGATCTGCAGCAGTCCTACGCCAGTATCGTGCCGCACACCCTTGAGGAAGCGTACGAGGTGGCCGATGCCATCGAACGCGGCGCCTTCGACGAACTGCCGGGCGAGCTCGGCGACCTGCTGTTCCAGGTCGTCTACTACAGCCAACTGGCAGAGGAGGAGGGGCGCTTCGATTTCGCCGCGGTGGTCGATGGCATCACCCGCAAGCTGGTACGCCGCCACCCCCACGTGTTTCCGGATGGCGATCTGTACGGGCCGATGGATCAGCCGCGTCTGAGCGAAGCCGACATCAAGCAGCGCTGGGAGGCGATCAAGGCCGAGGAACGCGCCGAACGTGCGGCAGCGCCCGAACAGCTGTCGCTGCTCGATGACGTGCCCAGCGTGCTGCCGGCCCTGAGCCGCGCCAAGAAGTTGCAGGGTCGCGCCGCTCGCGTCGGCTTCGACTGGCCGGATGCCTTGCCGGTGCTCGACAAGGTGCGCGAGGAGCTTGATGAAGTGCTCGAAGCGATCAGCGAGAACGACCCTGAAGCCATCGCCGAGGAGATCGGTGATCTACTGTTCAGCGCCACCAATCTGGCCCGTCACCTGAAGGTCGACCCCGAGGCGGCGCTGCGGGCGGCCAATGGCAAGTTCGAGCGGCGCTTTCGCTTTATCGAACAGGCATTGCGCGAAGCGGGGCGACCCATCGAGAATTGCACCTTGGATGAACTCGACGCCCTATGGGGCGAGGCCAAGAAAAGCGAGCGGCTGTCAGGCTGTTGAGCTGACAGCCCCAAGTCAGATGGGCATGCCCATCCCGTTAAATTGTCTGCGTATAGGTAGGTTATGGCGATTTCACTACGTGACCAGTTGCTCAAAGTCGGGTTGGTCAACGAGAAACAGGTCAAGCAGGCCACCAAGCAACAACACAAACAGCAGCGCATGGTGAAGAAAGGCCAGGCTGAGGAAGACAAGAGCAGTCAGCTCGCCGCTCAGCAGGCCAAGGCCGAAAAGGCCGCGCGCGATCAGGAACTCAACCGCCAGCAGCAGGAGAAGGCCGAGCAGAAAGCCCGCGCCGCGCAGATCAAGCAGTTGATCGAGGCGTCGCGCCTGCCCAAGCTGACCACCGAGGATTACTACAACTTCGTCGATGACAAGAAGGTCAAGCGTTTACCGGTCAACGCGATGATGCGCGACAAGCTCAGCCGCGGCTCCCTGGCCATCGTGCGCCACGGCGGCGGTTACGAAGTGATCCCGCGCGACGCCGCGCTGCGTATTCAGGAACGTGATCCGCAGCGTGTGCTGCTCCTCAACACGCCCACCGAGGCGCCGGACGAGGACGATCCGTACGCGGCGTATCAGGTGCCTGACGATCTGATGTGGTAAACAGCCAGCCATGAAAAAGCCCGCATCATGCGGGCTTTTTCATGGGATTCCGATTTTATTCCGAATGGGCCGCCTCATGATCGTGGGCTTGCAGCTCCGCCTGATATGCGACCGCTTCCTCTTCGGAGGGGAAGATGCCGACCAGCTGATCGTTCTGATACACGTCCCAGACCCGCAGGCCTTCGGCCTGGGCTTCGTGCGACATATGGTGTTCGTCACGCTCGGTTACTACTAGTACGCTCATTTTATTTCTCCAGTATTTCCGGACAAATGCTGCGCAAGGCGGTTGCGCTCGTGCTTAGCCTGCTAAGCAACGACATGATTTGTGACTGTAGCAATTGGTTACAAGTTCCATGGGCGCTTCGCTTGTGAGCATTTTTATTGGTCGCCCGAAAAGACACAGGCATAAAAAAACCGGGGCAGGCCCCGGTTTCTCTGGTGTGCGGCGTTCAGGTCAATCGCGGCGACCTTCCACGGTCTTGCCGTCGACGGTGCCCGACTTGAGCATGATCTGGTATTCCTTGCCGTCCTTCTCGACCTGATGCAGGCGCACCAGCAGGTAGTCCCAGTCTTTGGCGAACCACAGGATGGTCTTGCGGCTGCTTTGCGTCGGGTCACGCACGCGCTCGACCTTGATGGCGTCGATCAGGCCGGCGGCGGTACGCACCACTTCCTCGCCAAGTACGCGGAAGTCGTAGGTTTCGATCTCGTCGCCGTCGACCACCTGGTAGCTCATGCTTTTCTCGCCGGCTGCCACGTCATGCTGCAGGGCCAACTGGTAGGTCGACTTGTCCTGCATGCCGCGGTTGAGCGGGAAGCGCACCGGGTCGCCGCGGTCGCTGCCGATCACCTGCTTCTGGGTCCAGTCGAAATCGAACTCGACGTCCTTACTCTTGCCCAGGCCGCTGCGCTCGAACTTGTAGTTGTGCGGCAGGAAGGTGTCGCCGTCGACCGAGAAGGTGCTCTGCTCGGTCAGGCCGGCGACCAGCATGGAGGCCTTGAACACCAGCTGCCAGCGCCCATCATCGAGCTTCTGCAGACTGCGTTCGGCGGAGCCACTGACCGGAACCTGTTTCCAGTCGGCGGTGTAGCTGGCGGAGAAGGGCTTCGGCTCTGCGGCGAGGGCAGGCAGGCTGAACAACGCCAGTGCAAGCATTAAGGCGCGGCGCATGGAGTCTCCTTGCTGTTTATGGGGTAGCCAGTGGCCGGCAGTACCACACCGTCGAGCTGTGGGCCGGCGTCCGTGAGCTGCAAACGTCCTTCGGCGAACCAGCGCACCGCCAGCGGATAGATCCGGTGTTCCTGGGCGTGAACCCGTTGCGCCAGGCTGGCGGCCGTGTCCTGCGAATGTACCGGGATTACTGCCTGTACGACCAGAGGGCCACCATCGAGTTCCTCGGTCACGAAGTGCACGCTGCAGCCATGCTCGGTATCGCCGGCCTCCAGCGCGCGCTGGTGGGTATGCAGACCCTTGTGGCGCGGCAGTAGCGAGGGATGGATGTTCAGCAGGCGGCCATGGTAGTGGCGGACGAAGGCAGGGGTGAGGATGCGCATGAACCCGGCGAGCACGACCAGTTGCGGGTCGAATCCGTCGATGGCCTCCATCAGGGCGGCGTCGAAGGCGTCGCGGCCCTGGTAGTCGCCGTGCTCGAGTACCCGGGTGGCGATGCCGGCGGCCTGCGCACGTTGCAGGCCGTAGGCATCGCTGCGGTTGGCGATCACCGCGGCGATGCGCACTGAGCTCTCGCCATCAGCGGTGCTGTCGATCAGCGCCTGAAGGTTGCTGCCGGTGCCCGACAGCAGCACCACCACGTTACAGGGTCGCGGCATCAGTGGCTTTTCAGGTTGTTCAGCACAACGCGCTCGGCGCCTTCGGCTGCGGCGGCGATCTGGCCGATGACCCACGGCTGCTCACCGGCGCTGCGCAGGGTGGCAAGGGCTGTGTCGACCTGATCCTGAGCGACGCAGATGACCATGCCCACGCCGCAGTTCAGCACGCGGTGCATTTCATGCTCGTCGACGTTGCCTTTGTCCTGCAGGAAGTCGAATACCGCCGGGCGCTGCCAGCTGGCCACGTCGATCACCGCCTGGGCATTGTCCGGCAGCACGCGCGGGATGTTGTCCAGCAGGCCGCCACCGGTGATGTGAGCCATGGCCTTGACCGCGCCGGTCTTCTTGATCAGTTCCAGCAGCGGTTTGACGTAGATGCGTGTCGGCGCCATCAGCAGATCGGCCAGGGGCTTGCCGTCGAGCTGGGTGTTTTCGATGTCGGTACCGGAGACTTCGAGGATCTTGCGGATCAGCGAGTAGCCGTTGGAGTGCGGGCCGGAGGAGGGCAGCGCGATCAGCGCATCGCCGGTAGCGACCTTGGAGCCGTCGATGATCTCGGCCTTCTCGACCACACCCACGCAGAAACCGGCCAGGTCGTAATCTTCGCCTTCGTACATGCCCGGCATCTCGGCGGTTTCACCACCGACCAGGGAGCAGCCGGCCAGCTCGCAGCCGGCGCCGATGCCGGTAACCACGGTGGCGGCCACGTCGACGTTGAGTTTGCCGGTGGCGTAGTAGTCGAGGAAGAACAGCGGCTCGGCGCCACAGACCACCAGGTCGTTCACGCACATGGCGACCAGATCCTGGCCGATGCTGTCGTGCTTGTTCAGGTTCAGGGCCAGGCGCAGCTTGGTGCCTACGCCGTCGGTGCCGCTGACCAGCACCGGTTGCTTGTAGCCGGCCGGGATCTCGCACAGGGCGCCGAAGCCGCCCAGGCCACCCATGACTTCAGGACGGGCGGTGCGCTTGGCTACGCCCTTGATGCGTTCGACCAGGGCTTCGCCCGCGTCGATGTCCACACCTGCGTCCTTGTAGCTGATGGAGGGTTGCTTGCTCATAGATCCAGGCCTTTGGAAGGGGAATGTCGGAATAGCGTCGGCCCCACGGGGCCGGTCTGCGAAGGCGCGCGATTTTATCAGGCTTGCCCGGCAGCGGCCAGCCACCGTGCCGAGTGCGGGTCTTGGCGCCCGCCCGGCCGGCGATGAAACCCCGCCTGATCTGGCCGGTCACAGCCAGGCCCGTTAAGCCCGGTAACTGCCGCGTGGCTTGCGATGCCATGGCAACAGCCCCTAAGGTATAGCGCTACGGCCCGTTGCTGTGCGCCGCCTTCTTCAGCCGAGAGTTCTCCGTTCATGCGCCCGACCTTCCGCCCCCTGCTTCTCTGCCTGTCACTGCTGAGCCTGCCGACCCTGGCGGCGACCGTCAGTGACCTCTATCAGGTGCGCGAGACGGTTGCCAGTCAGCAGCCCGAGGAGCGCGATGCGGCCCTGCAGCGCGCGGTCGATACCCTGGTGCTGCGCCTGACCGGCAAGCCGGATGCGGCCAAGGGCTCGGCGCTGGCGGAATTGCGCAAGGATCCGCAGCAGATCATCAGCCAGTACGGGTACGAGGGCGATCACCTGGTGGTCGATTTCGACGCGGTGTCCACCGACCGTTCCCTGCGCCAGGCCGGCTTGCCGCTGTGGGGCGTCAACCGTCCGGCGATTCTTGCCTGGTGGCTGAACGAGACGGTTGATGGCGGCAACATCGTCGGTGACGGCCAGGCTGCCGCCGAGCCTCTGAACGAAGCGGCCCAGCACCGTGGGTTGCCATTGCGCCTACCTTTGGCCGATCTCAGTGAGCAGTTGGTTGCGACCAAGGAAGCCCTGGGCGCCAAGGATCCGGGTGAGCTGCGTTCGGCTTCCGAGCGTTACGGCGCCGATGCCCTGCTGGCGGTGCGCGCCAGCGAAGCGGACGGCAAGTGGCAGGCCAGCTGGCAGCTTTGGCTGGGCGATGATCATGAGCAGGGCAAGGCCGAAGCAGCCGACCAGGCGGCGTTGGCCGATGCAGTATTGCTGGCGGTGAGCGAGCGCCTGGCGCCGCGTTTCGTCGTCGCGCCGGGCGCCAGCTCGACGCAGACCGTGGAAGTCATCGGCGCCGATCTGTCGCGTTACGCCGAGCTGCAGCGGGTGCTCGAGCCGTTCGGCGCGCAGCTGCAATCGGTGGAAGCGGATCGTTTGATCTACAGGGTCAGCGCCAGCCCCAAGCAATTGCGCACCCAGCTGGGCCTGCTGCAATTGCACGAGGTGTCGGCTGCCGAACTGGCCGCCGAGGCGCCGGCGCCTGCCGAGCCCCAGGCACCTGTCGATGCCAGTCAGGCGCCGGTGGAACCTCAGGCTGCGCCACCAACGGCACCGGCCAATGCATCTGGCGATGTTCTGTACTTTCGCTGGTAGACTGCCCGCCAACTGAACCGCTTCGCTTTCGACGACCTCGGCCATGGCCGAGGTCGTTTTGCGAGTGCGCACCGACCTGACTTTCGCTTCTGAGGATCGAGCATGCCCGTTTCGTCTCGCTGGCTATGGATTGCCGTCGTGCTGGTACTGGGCGGTCTGTTGTATCTGCTGCACCCGATTCTCTCGCCGTTTCTGATCGGCATCCTCATCGCCTACCTGGGTGATCCGCTGGTCGATCGCCTGGAGCGCCTGAAACTGTCGCGCACCTGGGGCGTGATCGTGGTGTTCGGCCTGTTCACCCTGTTGATGGCCCTCGGCTTGCTGGTACTGATCCCGATGCTCGGCAAGCAGCTGGTGCGTCTCTACGAGCTGCTGCCGCAGATGCTCGATTGGGCGCAGAACCAGGCGCTGCCCTGGGTTCAGGTCAAGCTCGGTCTGAACGAGGGCTTCTGGCGATTCGATGAGTTGAAGAAAGCCTTGTCCGGTCATCTGGGCCAGACCACCGATATTGCCGGCCTGATCCTCTCTCAGGTCACTGCGTCGAGCCTGGCGCTGATGGCCTGGGTGGCCAACCTGCTGCTGATTCCGGTGGTCAGCTTCTACCTGATGCGCGACTGGGATCTGCTGGTCAGCAAGCTGCGCAGCCTGGTGCCGCGCGATAACGAAGGCGTGGTGGTGAAGCTGGTCGGGGAATGCCACGAAGTGCTCGGCGCTTTCCTTCGCGGCCAGCTGTTGGTGATGCTGGCGCTGGGCGGCATGTATGCGGTTGGCCTGATGGCCATCGGCCTGGAGCTGGGACTGTTGATCGGCCTGCTGGCGGGCCTGGCGAGCATCGTGCCGTACCTCGGTGTGGTGGTGGGCATCGGCAGTGCGCTGCTGGCCGGAGTGTTCCAGTTCGGTGGCGATCCCTATCCGCTGCTGATGATTGCCGGTGTGTTCGTGGTCGGTCAGTTGCTCGAAGGCATGCTGCTGACCCCACTGCTGGTGGGCGACCGCATCGGCCTGCACCCGGTGGCGGTGATCTTCGCGATCATGGCTGGCGGCCAGCTGTTCGGGTTCACCGGCATTCTGGTGGCGCTGCCGGTGGCGGCAGTGATCATGGTGCTGCTGCGCCATGTGCACGAGCTGTACAAGCAGTCCGACGCTTACGCGGGGCAGGCTCCGCTGCAGCCAAAGTCTGGGCGCAAGGCGCGCTGACGCCTTCCCTCGGCGGCTAAATCCTTGTATTGCCTTGGAAAGTGGGTCAATGACAGGCAGCCGCCAAGGGTATAAACTGCGCCACCTTTATTCAGAGCGCCAAGCGGGCTCCGACGAGCCAATCTCTCCAGCATGAAGCCGATTCAACTGCCCTTGGGTGTGCGTCTGCGCGACGACGCCACCTTCGCCAATTACTACCCGGGCGCCAATGCCGCTGCCCTCGGGTACGTGGAGCGTCTGTGCGAAGCCGAGGCAGGCTGGACGGAGAGCCTGATCTACCTGTGGGGCGGCGAAGGCGTCGGGCGCAGCCACCTACTGCAGGCGGCCTGCCTGCGTTTCGAGCAGCTCGGCGAGCGGGCCGTCTATTTGCCTCTGGCCGACGTGGTGCAATACGGCCCGGCGATTCTCGACAACCTGGAGCAGTTCGAACTGGTCTGCCTGGACGATCTGGAGGCCGCTGCTGGCCAGCGCGCCTGGGAAGAAGCGCTGTTTCACCTGTTCAATCGCCTGCGCGACAGCGGTCGTCGTCTGCTGCTTTCCGCCAATGCATCGCCCCGCGAGTTGTCGATCAAGCTGCCCGACCTCAAGTCGCGCCTGACCCTGGCCCTGGTGTTTCAGCTGCAGGCGCTGTCGGACGAGGACAAGCTGCGTGCCCTGCAGCTGCGAGCCTCGCGCCGCGGCCTGCACATGAGCGAAGAGGTGGGGCGCTTCATCCTCACCCGTGGCGAGCGCAGCATGAACGCGTTGTTCGAGCTGCTCGAGCGCCTCGATCAGGCCTCGCTGCAGGAAAAGCGCAAGCTGACCATTCCCTTCCTCAAGGAAACTCTGGACTGGTAGCTAGCTCTGGCCCGGTCGCTTCCTACATCTCGCTGCTTTCTTCCACGCTGCCGATGCGCTGGTACTGCGCGCACCAGCGCGTGTACAGCAGCGCGCTGGTGAACAGTGTCAGGCTGAGCAGAATTTCCAGCCAGCCGAACAGCTGCTTGGACGGATCGAACGCCGCCAGCACGCCCTGGATGAAATACAGGTTGACCACGAAGCAGGCCCACGAATGGGTGCGCGGGTGGCCGCCGATGATGCCCGGTGCGAGCAGCAGCAAGGGCAGCAACTGAAAGGCCAGTACGGCCCACAGCAGCGTATTGGGCACGGCGGCGTAGCCCAGGTTCCAGATCAGCAGCAGCGCCGCCAGGGCCAGAAAGCTGGCCAGGCTCAGATAGCGGCAGGCGCGCAGGCGCGGTAGCAGCCAGTCCGCGCTGGGCAGCGCCTTGGCCGCTTTAGCCACGCTCGTTGCCCAGCTTGAGGGCGATGCTCGCCAGGCGCTGGCCCAGAGCGCGGCACAGGCTAACTTCATGCTCGTCGAGGGCTCGCTTGCCGTCGGCGCCGGCATGGTGACTGGCGCCATAGGGCGTGCCGCCGCCGCGGGTCTCGACCAGCGCGGATTCGCTGTAAGGCAAACCAGTGATCAGCATGCCGTGGTGCAGCAGCGGCAGCAGCATCGATAGCAGCGTGCTTTCCTGGCCGCCATGCAGACTGGCGGTGGAGGTGAATACGCCGGCCGGTTTGCCGACCAGGCTGCCGGTCAGCCAGAGGTTGCTGGTGCCGTCGAGGAAGTACTTCAGCGGCGCGGCCATGTTGCCGAAGCGGGTCGGGCTACCCAGCGCCAGGCCGGCGCAGTTCTTCAGGTCGTCGAGGCTGGCGTAGGGCGCGCCCTCGGCAGGAATTCTGTCGGCAACCGCTTCGCACTCGGCGGAAACTGCCGGCACGGTGCGCAGACGTGCTTCCATACCCTGCAGCTCGATGCCGCGGGCAATGTGACGGGCCATCTCGGCGGTGGCGCCGTGGCGGCTGTAGTACAGCACCAGGATGTAGGGCGTGGTCATGGCAGCAGCTCCAGGATGTTTTCCGGCGGGCGACCGATCACGGCGCGATCACCGGCGATCAGGATCGGCCGTTCGATCAGGCGCGGGTGGGCGACCATGGCCGCGATCAGCGCGTCTTCATCGAGCGTGCTGTCGGCAAGGTTCAGCTCGCGGTATTCGTCTTCTCCGCTGCGCAGCAGTTGGCGTGCGGGCATGCCGAGCTTGTTCAGCACCTCGCGTAATTGTGCGGCGCTGGGCGGAGTATCGAGGTAAAGCACCACGGTTGGCTGCAGGTCGCGCTCTTCGAGCAGTTGCAGGGCCGCGCGGGATTTCGAGCAGCGCGGGTTGTGATAAAGGATCAGATCGGTCATGGCAGTTGTCGCTTCTGGCGGCAGATGGCGGCTATTCTAACCGCGTCGGCGCCTTGCGCTGAACGGGGTGCGGCAATCAGAGCGAACCTAAGTGCCGGCCCGGCGTCTGTAGTGCGTCGGTCACAATGGCTTGTGGCCAGCTTTTCCGCTCGTTCGTATTGCCTGTGCCCCTGGTGGCGCCGGCTTGACGATGATGCACAGGTTTCGACTGCCCTTAAGAGGTGGGTATGCAGCTGCGTCTGCGCGACTGGCTTGAGTTCTGGGGATTCCTCTGGCAGCGCTTCTTCGATAATCGCGGTGCCGACAATGCCGCAGCGCTGACCTACACCACGCTGTTCGCCGTGGTGCCGATGATGACCGTGACCTTTGCGGTTCTCTCGGCCGTGCCGGCCTTCCAGGGCACCGGCGAGCAGATTCAGGCGTTCATCTTCCACAACTTCGTGCCGTCTGCCGGCGAGACGCTGCAGGAGTACCTGCACGATTTCACCACCCAGGCCCGGCAGTTGACCTGGATCGGTGTCGCCGTGCTGGCGGTTACCGCGTTCTGGATGCTGGTCACTGTCGAGCGCACCTTCAACACCATCTGGCGGGTGCGGCAGCCACGTCGTGGTATCGCCACCTTCCTGCTCTATTGGGCGATTCTCAGCCTGGGACCGATGTTGTTGGGCGCCGGTTTCGCCATCAGCACCTATGTCGCATCGCTGTCCCTGCTCAGCGGGCCGGACGCGGTAGTCGGCGCCAAGACGCTGCTGCGTTTCACGCCGCTGCTGTTCAGCGTGGCGGCCTTTACCCTGCTTTATGCAGCGGTGCCCAACGCCCGGGTGCCGCTGCGCCATGCGCTGTGGGGCGGGCTGTTCACCGCGGTGCTGCTGGAGTTGGCCAAGGCGATTTTCGGCTTTTACGTGCGTTTCTTCCCCGGCTACCAGTTGATCTATGGCGCCTTTGCCACGGTGCCGCTGTTCCTTTTCTGGGTGTTCCTGTCTTGGCTGATCGTGTTGCTGGGGGCGGAGCTGGTCTGCAACCTGGGCGTCTCTCATCAGTGGCGCAAGCGTGCGATGCCCAGGGCGCTGGTGTTGCTGGGCATTCTGCGGGTATTCCACGCGCGCCAGCGCACGGGCCTCAAGGTGCGTCATCGCGATATCCAGCGTCAGGGCTGGCTGCTGCCCGAGCACGAGTGGGAGGAGGTGCTGAGCTTTCTGGAGGACCAGCGCCTGGTCGCCAGTACCGGCGGCGACAGCTGGATGCTCAGCCGCGACCTGAATCATTACTCGCTGCAGCAGCTGATCGAGCGCAGCCCCTGGCCGCTACCTCATCTGAGCCAACTGCCCGATGAGCTGGACGAGCCCTGGTATCCGGCGCTGCGCGATGCGCTAAAGCGGCTGCATGACGAGCAGACGGTGCTGTTCGGCGACAGCCTGGCGCATTGGCTGGAGGGGCAGGGCGGTGACACAAAGTGACATTTCACGTCGCCTCTACTGTCTAGCCTGATGGCCCGATGCTATTGGATGGCGCCGGCTGCTTGGCGTCAGTAAGCTGGCATGCTTCTGGCTATGCAGGTTTAGTCGATGTTGAACCATCCAGAGAACGCGCCATGCTCAAACCATCCGCCAAGGTCGTGATGCTTCATGCTCGTGATAGCGAGCGTGCGCTGGAGAACCTCAATCGCATCACCGGGCTGCGTTTCAGTCGCTGGCCCGAGTCTTTGGTCGCCACCGCCACTGAGGCTCCAGTCGCCAGTGACCAACTTCGGCAGGGGCACTGCGCCGAGGTAGGTCAGGCGTTGGCCTGACCAGCCAGCGTCTGCGCAATGGTCGGCTCGACGGCCTGTACGAAAAGCTCTTCGACTTTCACCTCGACCTGCGGCTGCGCCGAGCGCAGACGTATCTGCATGTCCTCGATTCGCTGCGCCACCGGTAGGCGGGCAATGCCTGAGAGCAGGATCCTGTCTTGGGCGCCGACCTTGGCGTGATCCAGATTGACCGAACGGATCTGCTCACCGTCGCGATAGCGAACCTGCAAGGAAACCAGGCTGCCGGCCTGGCCGGGCAGGTGTAGCCAGGCGGCCACGTTGAACTCGGCCACTCGCCCGTCATAGTCGGTCAGTTGCAGGTGGGCGCTCTGGATCAGGTGGGCGGGGACCTGGCCGATCAGTGTGTCATGAGCGTTAGGCATGCGGATTCCCTGGCTGGCGAAGGACGTCAGCGGGCAAGTATAAGGACGATGCCCTTGCTCAAACTGTGCGCCAGGCCTCCCTTGCGGGTGACCGGCTTCTCATTCAGGGCAGTTCCAGCGGGTGGCGGCTCACTGTCGCGCTGGCCAGGTTGCAGGCTGGCAGTTGCAGGCGGTTCTGGTTGACTGCGTTGGGCAGCTGCAGCCACAGGTTTTCGCCGTCGCTGAACTGGTTGTGCGGTACCCACAGGCCGTGGTGCCAGCCTTCCCGCGGTTTCGGTGTGCTCTGCAGAATACCGAGATGCGCCTGGCTGCTGGGCGCGCGCCTGAGCCACGTTGGTTGTGCGAGCCCCTTGAGGTAACGAAGGCCCAGGTGAAAACCATCGTCATTGAGGTGGCGCCAGCACACCAGGGCCAGCACGTCGCTGTCGGCAATCAGTAGCACCAACTGACCGACCGGCAGGCTGTGGGCGACGTGTGCCGGGCAGAGCAGGCGTGCGCCGCCTGGGCCGATATCGAGAATCTGCCCAGGTGCGCACTGCGGCCGCTGCTGCAGAAGTTGGGCGTGGATGGCTGGAATGCCGATGGCCAGCCGGCACTCGCTTTGCTGCGGCGTGCGCGAGTGGCGGCGCTGATCGGTACCCAGCCAGTGATGATGTACTCGTTCGAGCAGCTCGCGTTCGTCTGCGCTGCGCAGTGGCGCAGGCTCGCCAAGTGCCACCAGCAGGGCGCCCAGCTCCAGGCGCCGCAGGCTTTCATCGCCAGCCTGTGGGCGTTGCTGATAGGTCAGGCACGGCTGTGGGCGCTGCAGATCGATCAGCGGGCCTTCGGACTTGTCTTCCGCATCCCAGGGCAGCAGGCGAGCAAGCGCCGCCAGCGGGGCCAGGGCAGCGAACAGTCGCTGGCATTCGTCTGGCTGCAGGTGCGGCGGGTTGCTCAGGGCCAGCAGCAATATCTGCTGGTAAAGCCCGCGCAAGGTGTCGGCCGGTGTGGGCGTAAACGCCGCGGCTACCGGCTCGTCGAGACAGCCGTGTTGCTCGCCCAGCCAGTAGAGCAGGTGGCTGTCCTGCCAGAGACTGGCGTCCGCCTCACGGTACTGCTGGAAATGGCGCAGAAGGGTCTGGGCGATGAAGTGCTGGGCCATGTACAGGCACCAGGCCAGGTGCGGCTGGGACGGCTTGTGGCCTTGCAGTATCTGCAGCAGCAGGCGCTTATAGCCGGTGGCCAATTCGCTGCACAGCTGCAAATGGTGTTCTGCGCTGGTGGAGCGGCTGCCCTGGGCGCCGTAGTGGCGATACTCGTCACTGAAGTTTTGCAGCGCCCTCTGTCTTTCGAGTAAGGTCATCGCGCTGCGATTCAGGCGCGCGAGCAGGGCGATCACCTCTTGCAGGCCGGCGTCCGGCGGCAACTGGCGAGCGGCGCTCAGGCTGGCGCCGAGGGTGGCCTGGTCGATCAAATCGGTCTGAAGCGCGTCGGGTACAGCGAGCTGCAGGGCATCCAGTGTCATAGCAACCTTATCGATAGAGGACCGTTTCCATGGTAGAGCGATTCCCGCGAGTCATCGGGCTGATGATGGTGCTCATCGCCGCTGCGGTGCTGGCAGGTTGCAAGGCGGACGTGGGTGTCGACCAGCATGGGCAGAAGGTAGCGGTTGAGCGCCTCGAAGGCCAGTGGCTGGTTATCAATTATTGGGCCGAGTGGTGTGGGCCTTGTCGTTCGGAGATACCCGAACTGAACGGCCTGGCGCCGGAACTGGAGAAGCAGTCCATCAGCCTGTTCGGCGTGAATTTCGACGGCTTGCAGGGTGAAGATCTCAGCAAGGCGGCCGAGGCGCTGGGTATCAAGTTCACCGTGTTGGCAAAGGATCCTGCCGAGCGTTTCGGTTTACCGCCCAGTGACGCCCTGCCGGTTACCTATATCGTCGACGATCAGGGCAAAGTCCGTGAGCGCCTGCTTGGTGAGCAGAACGCCGAAGGCCTCAAGGCGCGGCTGGCGGCGCTGCGTCAGGAGGGCTGAGACCATGAGCATCATCTGCCGGCACGCTTATGTCGAAGGGCGCGTGCAGGGTGTCGGTTTTCGCCAGAGCACGGCTAGCGAAGCCCGGCGCTTGCAGCTATCAGGCTGGGTGCGCAATCTGGCCGATGGTCGGGTGGAGGTCTTGTTCGAGGGCGAGGAGGGCGCGGTGAAGTCACTGGTCCAGTGGCTCGAACGCGGGCCCTCAGGCGCTCGCGTGGTATCGCTAACGCTGAGCGAGCATCCGGTACAGGATGCGCAAGGCTTCGAGATTCGCCGTTAACGAACTAGTCTTCGCCCGGGTCGGCAGCCAGTCGGCCGGCCTTCTGGGTAAGTGAATTGAGAAACTCGGCCTGCAGTTCCGGATCGTTGCGGGTCAGCTCTATCAGGCTCTGCTCCAGCTCGCTGGCCTCTTCCTCCAACCCCAGGTCGGACAGGCGCTTGACGCGATGTACCCACTGCTCGACGTCGGCGCCTTCGAGGTCGTCGTAGATCAGGTCATGGGCTTCGCGCAGCTTGCCGCGCAAGGTGCGGCTGACCAGTAGAGTCGCCTCAGCGCTGGTGGCGTCCTGCTCGTCGGTCACGCTCAGTATCAGGGTGCCGACACGGGCGATGTCCTGATCGGCGAACGGGCCGTCGAGCAGGTTGAGGCGCAGCACGCCATTTCGGTCGGTGAGCAACTCGTGGGTCTGTGTGCCGGCCTTGATCGTCACTGGGCGCTCGGCCCAGGGCAGGCTGGAATAGTCCGTGCGGGTTTCCTGACGCTTTTCGTCGATGCCGGCCAGGTTCTGCTGGGAGCGGCCGTTGGATTCGACGTTCATGAACGGGTTGATACCCGCCACGCCGTAGCTGATCCAGTCCTTGGTGGCGGTGTCCGGAATGCGCCCGAGCGCGACCACGTTGAGCAAGTTGGCACCAATACCGCCGACGATGGCCACCGCGCCCAACGGGATTTCATAGATCTCGCGCCACGGCTGGTACGGCGTGTAGCGGTCGTAGTGGCGGGTGACCTCGAACGGCGTCACCTCGAAGACCTTCTGCTCATGCACGCGCACCCTGCGCTGGGGCAGCTCCAGCACCTCAGGCTGCCCCACGTCGATCTGCAGGCTGTGGCTCAGCAGTTTGCGTTCGACACGCTCCTCATGCTCGCTGCGCTGCGGCAGATGGTTGGCGCAGCCAGCGAGAAAGAAGGCGCCACAGGTGGTGGCGCCGAGAAGGCGTAGAGTGCTTCGCTTGAACATGACGGCTCTTTGCAGGTCAGCGGCGGATACGGTTCTGGATGAACGACAGGATCTCGTCGACGGCGACTGGCTGAGCCTCGGTATCCAGGCGGCTCTTGTACTCCAGGTTACCCTCGGCCAGGCCGCGGTCGCTGACCACGATACGATGCGGAATGCCGATCAACTCCATGTCTGCGAATTTGATGCCCGGACTGGTCTTTTTGTCACGGTCATCGAGCAAAACTTCGAAGCCGGCTGCGGTCAGCTCTCCATACAGCTTATCGGTCGCCTCGCGTACCGCGTCGGTTTCGTAGCGCAGCGGTACCAGAGCGATCTGGAAGGGCGCCAGGGCGTCGTTCCAGATGATGCCGCGCTCGTCGTTGTTCTGCTCGATGGCAGCAGCGACCACGCGCGATACGCCGATGCCGTAGCAGCCCATGCTCAGCACGACCGGCTTGCCATTCTCGCCCAGCACCTGGCAGTTCATCGCCTCGCTGTACTTGCTGCCCAGCTGGAAGATGTGCCCGACTTCGATGCCGCGCTTGATCTCCAAAGTGCCTTGGCCATCCGGGCTCGGATCACCGGCCACCACGTTGCGCAGGTCGGCGACGGTTGGTACCGGCAGATCGCGCTCCCAGTTCACGCCGAAGTAGTGCTTGTCGTCGATGTTGGCGCCAATGGCGAAATCGCTCATCAGCTCTACCGAACGGTCGATGATGATCGGCAGCGGCAGGTTCAGCGGGCCCAGGGAGCCGGCACCGGCGCCGATGGCGTCGCGCAGCTCGGCATCCGAGGCCATCACCAGCGGGCTGGCGACGCCAGGCTGGTTGGCCGCCTTGATTTCGTTCAGCTCGTGGTCGCCGCGAACGATCAGGGCGATCAGCTTGCCTTCTTCCTCGGCATGCACGATCAGCGTCTTGATGGTGCGCTCGACGGGCAGGTTGTAGCCATCGACCAGTTGCTGGATGGTTTTCGCGTTCGGCGTATCCACCAGGCGCAGTTCTTCGCTTGGCGCCGGGCGGCTGGCCTCGCGGGGGATGGCTTCGGCCTTCTCGATATTGGCGGCGTAATCGGAGGCATTGCTGAACACGATATCGTCTTCACCGGACTCGGCCAGTACGTGGAATTCGTGGGAGCCGGCGCCGCCGATGGAGCCGTTGTCCGCCACCACCGGGCGGAAGTTCAGGCCCAGGCGGGTGAAGATGTTGCAGTAGGCCTGGTGCATGCGGTCGTAGGTCTGCTGCAGGGACGCCTGGTCGGCATGGAAGGAGTAGGCGTCCTTCATGATGAATTCGCGGCCACGCATCAGGCCGAAACGCGGACGGATCTCGTCGCGGAACTTGGTCTGGATCTGGTACAGGTTGAGCGGTAGCTGCTTGTAGCTGTTCAGCTCGTTGCGGGCCAGGTCGGTGATCACTTCCTCGTGGGTCGGCCCTACGCAGAATTCACGATCGTGGCGATCCTTGATGCGCAGCAGCTCAGGGCCGTACTGCACCCAGCGGCCTGACTCCTGCCACAGCTCGGCAGGCTGCACGGCCGGCATCAGGACTTCCAGCGCGCCGGCAGCGTCCATTTCTTCACGCACGATTCGTTCGACCTTGCGCAGGGTGCGCAGGCCCATCGGCAGCCAGGTGTACAGGCCGGAGGCGAGCTTGCGGATCATGCCGGCACGCAGCAGCAGCTGGTGGCTGATCACGACAGCATCGGAGGGCGTTTCTTTGAGGGTCGAAAGCAGGAACTGACTGGTACGCATGATGGGCCGTTCTGTCGGTTGCGAAGGGGATTTTTATGGCTCGGCATTGTACGGTGCGAGGCTGGTGGCGTACAGGATGGGAGGGTATTGCTGGTGATTTGGCTTTTCTAGATTGGCCGCTAGTTTGTGGAGTGTTGTTTGGATTGTTTTGGGGCGGCAATAAAAAACCCGGCCGAAGCCGGGTTTTCTGGACTGCGATCAGGCTTGCGCGAGATTAAAGAACGCTGAGCGGGTAGTTCACGTAGAAGCGAACTTCGTTGGTGTCGCTGATGTATTGGTCGTTGACGTCCGAGTTAGCTCGCAGAACCGAACCGCGCAGGCGGAAGGAGAGATCTTTAGCAGGGCCACTCTGAACGGTGTATTTAACCTGATTGAAGAACTCGTGCTCTTTACCGTTACCGCTTTCAGCAGTCTTGATGTTGTCTGCCCAGATGTAAGCGGTTTTGAAGCTCAGCCCTGGAATGCCGTAGGTGGCAAAATCCAGCTCATAGCTTGCTTGCCAGCTGCGCTCACCTTCTTGGTTGAAGTCAGAGAGGAAGCTGTTGGCCAGGAAGATCGCACCACCGCCATCACCGCTGCCGTAATCGAAGCCGCGGCTGCCGGAGCTGCGTTGGTGTGCAAGGATGAACGAGTGTGCGCCCAGACTGTAGGTGGCTGCCAGGCTCCAGATTTTGTTATCGCGGCTTTCACGCACGCCTGGAGTAACTACGTTGCCAGCGTCATCGGTCACTGTGGTGGCCGTTTGAATGTAGCTCTTTTCGTAATCAGTTTTGTAGATGTTGAAATCGAGGCCGAAGGATTGCTCTTCGCTCAATGGGAACTTGGCATTCACATTAGCGTAGTGGCGCTTGTAAGCATTCTCGAGATCCGAGTGATAATACGCGGCGCTGAGATTTTCGGTGAAAGCGTAGGAACCGCCGAACACATCGATGGACTTCAGGCCCGCGCTATCGCGGCCGGATTGATTCAGAGTGTTTTGAGCAGTGAAACGACCTGCATTCAGCTCGAGACCTTCGATCTCTTTGCTGGTGATCATAGTGCCTTCGAAGGTTTCCGGCAGCAGACGGCCGTCATCGTAAGCAAGGACCGGCAGGGCTGGCATTTGCGAACCGTAGGTCAGGGTGGTGCTGGAGATACGGGCCTTGACTGCAGCATTAGCGATGCTCAGGTCTTTGCCACCGTCTGGGAACATGCCAAGGCCGCGACGACCGCCGCCGGTGTCCAGTTGCCACAGGGCGCCAGCATAGGCGTTTGCGCCGAAGCCAACAGTACCTTGGGTAAAACCGGATTCGTAAATAGCACGGGCGCTTGCGCCCCACTCTTCGGAGTAGCCATTGTCTTTAGCCCCACGAGAGGCGCCGTTACGGGCATCGCGGTTGTAGTACATGCTGCGCGCCAGGAGCGACAGGGTGCTGTCTTCAATGAAACCCTTCGACTCGGACTGCTCCGAAGCCACTGCCATCTGAGAGGTACCCGCGGCCACAGCCAGGGCGATTACGCTCCACTTCATCACTCGCATCGTGATTTGCTCCTTTGGTTTAGAAGAGTACTTCCGCTGCTCGAAAAAGGTTGTTATGGCGAGCAGCTCTATTTCTTTTTGTGTCGGATGGAACTTATAGCACGGCACTTTGTATTGGCGATAGTTTCGATCTATCCATTTCGTTGCAACCTGTGCGTCTGTCGCTAAGCGCAAGCTGCAGGTCGCAATCAGGCAAGCCCTACCTGCTACGTACCATCCAACGGTTTACAGCTCTATTACAGGGCCTTCAAGCGTTACCGCAGAGCCCCATCAGGGAGCGTTGCGAGCTTATAAGCAAAAGCCGTGCTCAAAATCTCGAAAGGCCTATGAATAATAGTGTTGGGCTGCTTTTTACGTGTGAAAAGTACAGATTGTCGACTTAATCATCAGATTTTTTGCAAGTTTGTTAGTGTGCTTTTTAGTAGGTGGCTATTTATATGTGTATTTTGTTGGTAATGAGTTTTACCTGGCGATTTCAGCTAAGGCTGAATGTTTACTTTGGGAAACAATATGGTGCGCGCATAACTGCGGTTATGCGCGATTTTGGTGCGCTTGTTCGGGGTTAATTTTCAATACCTTGCCGGGTATGCTGCCGCCTTTATTGGCGCCCTGTTGATGGGCGGTTTGTCGAGATGAGGTGAGCAAATGTTCGTACTGGATTCGCGTCTGCAGCAGGACACCTTCGTGCTGGGGGATCTGCCGCTGAGTCGCGTGCTGCTCAGTAACGATGCCCGTTACCCCTGGTTCATTCTGGTGCCGCGCCGTGAGGATGTCAGTGAAGTATTCCAGCTCGGTGCCGACGATCAGCAAGCGCTGTGGGCGGAAACCGCGCTGCTGGGCGAGGTGCTCAAGGATGCGTTCAAGGCCGACAAGATCAATATCGCCACCCTGGGTAACGTGGTCAGTCAGCTGCATATTCATGTGATCGTGCGCTACCGCGCCGATGATGCCTGGCCGGCTCCGGTGTGGGGGCGGCACCCGGCCAAGCCCTATGATGAAGCGCAAGTGGCTGCGCTGCGCGACAAGCTGCGCTCGGTCATGCCGCGCCAGTACCGTGCCGAGGAGGTTTGAATGACGGCGCTCGAAGAACGCATCGTCGAACTGGAAAGCCGTCAGGCTTTTCAGGACGACACCATCCAGGCGCTCAACGACGCACTGGTGGAGCAGCAAAAGCTGATCGAGCGCTTGCAGGTGCAAATCCAGGCGCTGGCCAAGCGTCAGGAGGAAGTCAACCCGTTCAGTGCATCGCAGGATGAGGCGCCACCGCCCCATTACTGAATGCAGATGCCATGTCCAGTCCTGAAATAGGTTTACACCGTTTCAGCTGGATTTTGCGGCACCTGCAACGCCCGATGCACTGCATCGGGCGTTTTGTATTTCAGGGCCAGATGTGGTCGCTCCGTGTTATAGACCCTGACTGCATCTCTGACCATCGATCTAGCCTGCTGCAAATCATCGGGACTGCGCAGCAGCAGTTCGTTCTTCAGAATTCCATTGACCCGCTCCGCCAGTGCGTTCTGATAGCAATCGTAGCCATCGGTCATCGAACACTGCACGCCGTGATGTTTGTGTAGTGCCTGATAGAGCGCCGAGCAATACTGGATTCCACGATCTGAGTGATGAACGAGTGCTTGGCTACCCTGGCGTCCTTTTAACGCTTGCCTGAACGCGACTGCCACAGACTCTGCATGCAAGCCCTCATGGACGTGATGACCGACAATTTTTCGGGAGTACGCATCCGTAACCAGGCTCAGATATAGCGGACCGCTTCGAGCCGGCAGATAGGTGATATCCGCCACCCAGACATGCTCGGGCGCCTGCGCCTTAACCTGTTCAGCTCCCGACTTGAGCAGGTTCGGGTGCCGATAAAAACGGTGAAAGCTCTGCGTGGTCTTGTGATACGCGCGCTTGGGCAGTACCAGCAGGCGGTACTCAGCCAATATCTTGAATAGCCGGTCGCGTCCGACCTTTAGGCTGTTATTGGGCTGGCAATGCAGAAGGTAATGCAGCTTTCGCGTGCCGATCCTCGGCTGGCGAAGCCTTAGCCGCTGGACATAACACGCGATCAACTCACTCTGCGTAACGCGTTGATCCGTCGCTCGGTTGTGCTTGTAGTAAGCCTGGCGACTGATAGAAAGAAACTGGCAAGCCCTGGCGACGGTCAGCCCTTGGGCTTGTCCTTGCGAGACGACTTGCCGGGTCGCTTTTTTACGATTGAAACGCCGTAGTCCTTCCTCAGCACATCGACTACCGATTCGAAGAACTGGGCCTTCTGGCTCATGAACTGCAGCTGCTGCTCCAGTTCCTTGATACGTTGCTCAGGCGTCAGATTTTTGGGGTCGATCACGGCGCGGCTCCTGTCGGCTCGAATCGAGGCCCCCTGACTCCAATCCTGCCGACCATGCTTAGGCAACCATACCAAAACAGTGGACCGGCCCTGGATGCCATAGCGCTCTTGAGCCTGCTTG
The DNA here is from genome assembly GCF_000213805.1 of Pseudomonas fulva 12-X. Classification (NCBI taxonomy): domain Bacteria; kingdom Pseudomonadati; phylum Pseudomonadota; class Gammaproteobacteria; order Pseudomonadales; family Pseudomonadaceae; genus Pseudomonas; species Pseudomonas fulva. The sequence goes on from NC_015556.1 coordinate 1,639,421, forward strand.
TAGGTCAACTCGCCTTTTTCGATCTGGTCGACCAGCGCCAATTTAAAAGTCAGCGAGTAATCACGCTGCGTACGCTTAACACCTTGCTCCATCGGAATCTCCGGATTCTCGGGCAGAAGGTGTAAACCTTATTCAGGACGGGACACCAGAAATGAAAAAGCCCCGCATTGCGGGGCTTTTCTGTTGGTGCTGATTTCAGCGTCGGGTCGGCAGGGCGGCGATCACGTCTTCTGCCTGCAGGCCCTTGTCGCGCTGCATCACGGAAAACTCCACACGCTGGCCTTCCACCAGAACGCGATGGCCTTCGCCGCGGATCGCGCGAAAGTGCACGAAGATATCTTCGCCGGCGTCGCGGGAGATGAAGCCGAACCCCTTCGAGGTGTTGAACCACTTAACGGTGCCGGTCTCGCGGTCACCCAGATCGACGTGCGGCGCAGCCTTCTTCCTGTCGAAGCGTAGGTTGGTGCCCAGGTGAAGGGCAACGGCCAGGGCAATGATCAGCAGGCTGAACAGCAGGGCAGGTTGTTCGGCGATCAGCGGCAGCGGGGCGAGCAGGATCAGTGCTTGCAGCAGGGTGCCAAGGATCAGCAGGGCACACGTCAGGTTTTGCAGATGCTGACGGGCGTTGCTGTGCCACAGTGGAAATTGCGTAGCCAGAACCAGGTTGAGAAAGCCAAACAGCGCCAGGCACAGCGCATCCGGATGTTGCAGGAAGGGTTGGATGCCGTCGTTAAGGCCGGGGGCGATGGATAACAGCAGGGCGGACAGCCCCACCAGCAGGTGGACGATTTTCAACATATTCAACGCACTCACTTGATAAAGGATCACCAGGAAGAGCTGGCTCCACGCGATTGCCGAGACGTAAGGGCGATGAAGGTTCGGGAGGGCCAGCCTATGCGCCAGCCCAGGAGGTGGGATGGCGGCACGGGGCGTATTTAACAGCAAAGAGAGGGGCTACTCAAATGGGCTGCGCTGGACAGGCGACTGTGGCAGGGGTGAAACGAAACAGGGCTGCCATGGCAGCCCCGTTGGTGTGATGATCATGCAGCCAGCAGGCTGCGCAGCATCCACGCGGTTTTCTCGTGAACCTGCATGCGTTGGGTCAAGAGGTCAGCGGTCGGCTCGTCGCTGACCTTGTCGAGCAGCGGAAAGATACCGCGCGCAGTGCGCACGACTGCTTCCTGGCCTTGTACGAGCAGCTTGATCATCTCGTCAGCGCTCGGTACGCCTTCTTCTTCCTTGATCGAGGAAAGGCGGGCGTAGGCGGCGTAGGTGCCCGGCGCCGGGAAGCCCAAAGCGCGGATGCGCTCGGCGATGGCGTCGACCGCCAGTGCCAGCTCGGTGTACTGCGCCTCGAACATCAGGTGCAGGGTGTTGAACATCGGGCCGGTGACGTTCCAGTGGAAGTTGTGGGTTTTCAGGTACAGGGTGTAGGTGTCCGCGAGCAGGCGCGACAGGCCTTCAGCGATGGCTTCGCGATCCTGTTCGGCGATACCGATATTGATTTCCATGGGGGCTCTCCTAATTGGGCCAATGGTTAAAAGGTCAATGGCAAAAATCCTATCATGACCGTTCGTCATGTGCGCCGGCTTCGTCTCAATGACGGTCATGCTTTGAATCAATCGCGGCTAACCGGTTCAGCTCATCTGCCAGGGCGATGGCGCGCATCACGTGCTGCGCCTTGTCAATAAAGCCTATATAATTCCGCCCTTTTCACGCGTGCGGCTCAGGCGCCTTGCCCTTTTTGGCAGGCGATGTCGACGAATCCAGAACCGATCAGAGAAGCGAACCCGATCATGATGCGCAGCCACTATTGCGGCCAGTTGAACGAAAGCCTGGATGGCCAGGAAATCACCCTGTGTGGATGGGTTCACCGTCGTCGTGACCACGGTGGTGTGATCTTCCTAGATATCCGCGATCGCGAAGGCCTGGCTCAGGTGGTGTTCGATCCGGATCGTGCCGACACCTTCGCCAAGGCCGACCGCGTGCGCAGCGAGTATGTGGTCAAAATCACCGGCAAGGTGCGTCTGCGTCCCGAAGGTGCACGCAACGCCAACATGGCTTCCGGCGCTATCGAGGTGCTGGGCTACGAGCTGGACGTGCTCAACGAAGCGGAAACCCCGCCATTCCCGCTCAACGAATACACCGATGTGGGTGAAGAAACTCGTCTGCGCTACCGCTTCATCGACCTGCGTCGCCCGGAAATGGCCGAGAAGCTCAAGCTGCGCTCGCGCATCACCTCGAGCATCCGTCGTTACCTGGACGATAACGGCTTTCTGGACGTGGAAACGCCGATCCTCACCCGCGCCACGCCGGAAGGCGCCCGCGACTATCTGGTGCCGAGCCGTACCCACGCGGGTAGCTTCTTCGCCCTGCCGCAGTCGCCGCAGCTGTTCAAGCAGCTGCTGATGGTCGCCGGCTTCGACCGTTACTACCAGATCGCCAAGTGCTTCCGCGATGAAGACCTGCGTGCCGACCGCCAGCCGGAATTCACCCAGATCGACATCGAAACCAGCTTCCTGAGCGAAGCCGAGATCATGCACCTCACCGAGACCATGATCCGCAACCTGTTCAAGGAAGTGCTGGGCGTCGAGTTCGGCGAACTGCCGCACATGACGCTGGCCGAGGCCATGCGTCGTTTCGGCTCCGACAAGCCGGATCTGCGTATCCCGATGGAGCTGGTCGACGTTGCCGACCAACTCAAGGACGTGGACTTCAAGGTCTTCTCCGGCCCGGCCAACGACCCGAAAGGTCGCGTTGCCGCGCTGCGCGTACCGGGCGGGGCTAGCATGCCGCGCAAGCAGATCGACGACTACACCAAGTTCGTCGGCAACTACGGCGCCAAGGGTCTGGCCTACATCAAGGTCAACGAACGCGCCAAGGGCGTGGAAGGTCTGCAGTCGCCGATCGTCAAGAACATCGCCGAGCCGAACCTCAACACCATTCTCGACCGCGTTGGCGCTGTTGACGGCGACATCGTGTTCTTCGGTGCCGATCGCGCCAAGGTGGTCTGTGATGCCCTGGGCGCGCTGCGCATCAAGCTCGGTCACGACCTCAACCTGCTGACCGCCGAGTGGGCGCCGCTGTGGGTCGTCGATTTCCCGATGTTCGAAGAGAACGATGACGGCAGCCTGACCGCCATGCACCACCCGTTCACCTCGCCCAAGTGCACACCGGCCGAGCTGGAGGCCAACCCGGCCGCCGCGCTGTCGCGCGCCTACGACCTGGTGCTCAACGGCACCGAGCTGGGTGGCGGTTCGATCCGTATCCACGACAAGGCCATGCAGCAGACCGTGTTCCGCGTGCTGGGCATCAGCGAAGACGAGCAGCAGGAGAAGTTCGGCTTCCTGCTTGACGCCCTCAAGTACGGTGCGCCGCCCCATGGTGGTCTGGCCTTTGGCCTCGACCGTCTGGTGATGCTAATGACCGGCGCTTCGTCGATCCGTGAAGTGATCGCCTTCCCGAAAACCCAGAGCGCGGCCTGCGTCATGACCCAGGCGCCGGGTGTGGTGGATGGCAAGTCGCTGCGTGAATTGCATATTCGCCTGCGCGAGCAACCCAAGGCCGAATAAGCCGACACAAGAAGCCTGGTTATCCAGGCTTCTTCGTTATTGAGCGTGAGTTTTCACCTTCTGCAATCACTGTAATGACGATGGAGTGAGTTATGGCTGGTCATTCCAAATGGGCCAACATCAAGCACCGCAAGGGGCGTCAGGACGCCAAGCGCGGCAAGATCTTCACCAAGCTGATTCGTGAGCTGACGGTCGCGGCCAAGCACGGCGGGCCGATCCCGGCGGACAACCCGCGCCTGCGTCTGGCTGTCGACAAGGCGCTGACCAACAACATGTCGCGCGACGTGATCGACCGTGCCATCGCCCGGGGTGCCGGCAACAACGAAGCCGACAATGTCGTCGAGTTCAGCTATGAAGGGTACGCACCGAGTGGTGTGGCGATCATCGTTGAAGTGATGACCGACAACCGTAACCGTACCGCTGCCGAAGTGCGTCACGCCTTCACCAAGTGCGGCGGCAACCTGGGTACCGACGGTTCGGTGGCCTACATGTTCGAGCGCAAAGGGCAGATCAGCTTTGCTTCGGTAGATGAAGACGCCCTGATGGAAGCGGCGCTCGAGGCCGGCGCCGACGATGTGGAAATGGGCGAGGAGGGCGCTGCTCTGGTGTCGACCAGCTTCACCGAATTCCATGCCGTCAACGAGTCCCTGGCTGCTGCCGGTTTCAAGGCCGAGGAGGCGGAGATCGCCATGATCCCGTCGATCAGTGCGCCGATCACCGATCTGGAAACCGCGCAGAAAGTCTTCAAGCTGATCGACATGCTCGAGGATCTGGATGACGTGCAGAGCGTCTATCACAACGCCGAGGTTTCCGACGAAATCATGGAGCAGTTGGGCTGATCCCGTCGCTGCATCCTGAGCCGGAAGTTTGCCGTTGCGCGCTTCCGGCTTTTTTATGGGCGCGTTTCGGTGGTCGGCAGTCGACAGGTCTGAGCAATCCTTTGAGTGACGGCTGCCACCTGGCGCCCCTATACTCGCGCCTGGATAAATAGACAGTGTGGCTGCCAGGCCACAGGTGGATGACGGGCATGACGCTGATTCTGGGAATCGACCCCGGTTCCCGCATTACCGGCTACGGGGTGATACGTGACACCGGACGCAGCTGTGAGTACGTGGCCTCGGGCTGCATTCGCACCGGCGCTGGGCCCTTGGCTGAGCGCCTGCAGATCGTCTTTCGCGGCGTGAGCGAGGTGATTCGCACCTTCGGGCCGGTGACCATGGGGATCGAGCAGGTGTTCATGGCGCGCAATGCCGATTCCGCACTTAAGCTCGGTCAGGCGCGTGGTGCTGCTATCGTCGCGGCAGTCGAGGCGGGCCTCGAGGTCAGCGAATACACCGCTACCCAGGTCAAGCAGGCAGTGGTCGGCACCGGTGGTGCCGACAAGGAGCAGGTGCAGATGATGGTCATGCACTTGCTCAAACTGGTGCAGAAGCCGCAGATCGATGCCTCCGATGCGCTGGGTATCGCCCTGTGTCACGCCCATCACCGGCAGAGCCTGATTCCCCATGGCCTGGCCAGCGCCAAACGGCGCGGCGGTCGGCTTCGTTTATAAGCAGTCGTTCAGGTCGCTAGCGGCTGGTTGCCGCCATGCGTGACTTCGGGCGGTATTGAATCTTCTATGTGAGGAGTGCGTCGGTGATCGGACGTTTACGCGGCACCCTGGCGGAAAAGCAGCCGCCGCATTTGATTCTGGATGTGAATGGTCTGGGCTATGAGCTGGAAGTCCCCATGACCACGTTGTACCGTTTGCCCCCCGTAGGTGAGCCGCTGACCCTGCACACCCATCTGGTGGTGCGCGAGGATGCTCATCTGCTGTACGGCTTTTTCGAGAAGCGCGAGCGTGAGCTGTTTCGTGAGCTGATCCGCCTCAACGGCGTCGGCCCGAAACTCGCACTGGCGCTGATGTCCGGGTTGGAAATCGACGAGCTGGTGCGCTGCGTGCAGGCTCAGGATACCGCCGCGCTGGTGAAGATTCCCGGCGTTGGCAAGAAGACCGCCGAGCGTCTGCTGGTCGAGCTCAAGGATCGCTTCAAGGCCTGGGAAGCGGTGCCTGGCATGGCGCCACTGGTGGTTGAACCTCGTGCTGGAGGCGCAGTCTCAAGCGCGGAGAATGATGCGGTGAGTGCGCTTATCTCGCTGGGCTACAAGCCTCAGGAAGCCAGTCGCGCCGTTTCGGCAGTCAAAGAAGATGGATTGAGTAGTGAAGACATGATCCGCCGCGCGCTGAAAGGAATGCTCTAGATGCTCGACGCCGACAGGTTGGTGACGGCGGGCACTCGCGACCGCGACGAGCAGGTCGACCGCGCCATTCGTCCGCTCAAGCTGGCCGAGTACATCGGTCAGCCGGTGGTGCGCGAGCAGATGGAGCTGTTTATCCAGGCGGCGCGCGGGCGCAAGGAATCGCTGGATCACACCCTGATCTTCGGCCCGCCCGGCCTTGGTAAAACCACCTTGGCCAACATCATCGCTCAGGAAATGCAGGTTTCCATCAAGAGCACCTCTGGCCCGGTGCTCGAGCGCCCGGGTGATCTGGCGGCGCTGCTGACCAATCTCGAGCCGGGCGATGTGCTGTTCATCGATGAAATCCATCGCCTCTCGCCTATCGTCGAAGAGGTGCTGTACCCGGCGATGGAAGATTTCCAGCTCGATATCATGATCGGCGAAGGCCCGGCGGCCCGCTCGATCAAGCTGGATCTGCCGCCGTTCACTCTGGTCGGCGCCACCACCCGTGCCGGCATGCTCACCAATCCACTGCGCGACCGTTTCGGGATCGTCCAGCGCCTGGAGTTCTACAGCACCGAGGACCTGGCCACCATCGTCAGCCGCGCCGCTGGCATTCTCGGCCTGCCCATCGAAGCGCGCGGCGCCGTGGAGATCGCTCGCCGTGCGCGCGGCACGCCGCGTATCGCCAACCGCCTGCTGCGCCGCGTTCGCGATTTCGCCGAGGTGCGAGGTCAGGGTGCGATCACTCAGCAGGTCGCCGACCTGGCGCTGAACCTGCTGGATGTCGACGAACGCGGTTTCGATCATCAGGATCGCCGCCTGCTGCTGACCATGATCGAGAAGTTCGACGGCGGCCCGGTGGGTGTCGACAGCCTAGCTGCGGCGATCAGCGAAGAGCGGCACACCATCGAGGACGTGCTCGAGCCGTACCTGATTCAGCAGGGTTACATCATGCGCACGCCGAGAGGGCGCGTGGTGACCCGTCACGCCTATCTGCATTTCGGCCTCAATGCCCCAAAACGCATGGACGAGCGCCCGGCGCTCGACCTGTTCAACGACGGAGACGCGCCGTGAAAAAAATACTTGCGCGCCCGATTGGCAAGACACGGGGCTGGCACTAGAGTATGCGCGCCCAAGATGCCGGTCAGCCGTTTGCACATCGCTGTCGTGTCTATTACGAGGACACCGATGCGGGCGGAGTGGTCTATTACGTCAACTACCTCAAATTCATGGAGCGGGCCCGTACCGAGCGACTGCGTGAACTGGGTTTTTCCCAATCGACGCTGGCTGGTGAGGGGCTGCTGTTCGTCGTGCATTCCAGCGAAGCGCGCTATCACGCGCCGGCGCGGCTGGACGACGAGCTGGTGGTCAGTGCCGAGGTATACGAGTTGAACCGCGCCAGCCTGCGCTTTCGTCAACAGGTGAGGCGGGCCGCGGATAACGTGCTGCTCTGCGAAGGGCAGTTTCTGGTGGCCTGTGTGCGCGCCGATAATTTCAAACCCCGGGCCATGTCCCCGTCTCTGCGAACGGCGTTCGCAGGGCAGGGTGACGTTGCCGGTACATCTACTGCAGGAGAGTAAGCGTGCAAGCCAACGCAAATGCCGTTGACCACATGTCGATGTGGAGTCTGATCAGCAACGCCAGTCTGGTGGTGCAGTTGGTGATGCTCACCCTGGTGGCCGCTTCGGTCATCTCGTGGGTGATGATTTTCCAGCGCAGCAATTTCCTGCGCTCGGCCAAGCGCTCGCTCGACAGTTTTGAAGAGCGTTTCTGGTCGGGTATCGACCTGTCCAAGCTGTATCGCCAGGCCGGCAGCAACCCGGACCCTGACTCGGGTCTGGAGCAGATCTTCCGCGCCGGTTTCAAGGAGTTCTCTCGTCTGCGTCAGCAGCCGGGCATGGATCCCGATGCGGTGATGGATGGCGTCGCCCGTTCCATGCGCGTGGCCATTTCCCGTGAGGAAGAAAAGCTGGAAACCAGCCTGCCGTTCCTCGCCACCGTCGGTTCCACCAGCCCGTACATCGGTCTGTTCGGTACCGTGTGGGGCATCATGAACTCCTTCCGTGGTCTGGCTCAGGTGCAGCAGGCCACCCTGGCCACCGTCGCCCCGGGTATCGCCGAGGCACTGATCGCCACCGCCATCGGTCTGTTCGCGGCCATCCCGGCGGTTATCGCCTACAACCGTTTCTCCGCGCGCGGTGAAATGCTGATCGGCCGCTACTACACCTTCGCCGACGAGTTCCAGGCGATCCTGCACCGCAAAGTACACAGCAGCGAAGAATAAGCTTCCGGCGCACTCAATACAGGTTTAAAAACCATGGCCAGAGCCAGAATTCGCAACAGACGCAAGCCCGTCGCCGAGATGAACGTGGTGCCTTACATCGATGTGATGTTGGTGCTGCTGGTCATCTTCATGGTGACGGCGCCGATGCTCAACCAGGGCGTCAAGGTCGACCTGCCGCAGGTCAGCAGCGATGTGCTGCCCCAGGATAACGACTCCCAAGTGCTGACCATTTCCATCAAGTCCGACAAGTCGTACTACTGGAACATGGGCACCGAGGTGGACACCGATACGGTTCAGGATCGCGCCCTGACGCTGGACGAAATGACCCGCGCAGTGACCGCCATCATCAATCAGAGCCGCAGTCAGGGTAAGCAGGTGCAGGTGTTCGTGCGCGGCGACAAGGCCGTCGATTACGGCACCGTGATGTCCGCCATGGGCGGCTTGCAGCAGTCGGGCGTGGGTAACGTCGGCCTGATCACCGAGGCGCCCTGATGCAGCAGCGTGAACGCTCACCTTCGGAAAGCCTGTTCTGGCCGGTGGTTTGGGCCGTAGGGCTGCACGTGCTGATGTTCGGCATGCTGTTCGTCAGTTTTGCCTTCGCGCCCGAACTGCCGCCGGCAAAACCGATCGTGCAGGCTACCCTGTACCAATTGAAGTCGCAGAGCCAGGCCACGACCCAGACCAACCAGAAGATTGCCGGCGAAGCGAAGAAGACTGCCGCGCCGCAATACGAAACCGAGCAGCTGGAACAGAAGAAGGCCGAGGCCGAAAAACAGGCTCAGGCCAAGGCTGAAGCGCAGAAGCAGGCAGAGGCCAAAGCGGCGGAACAAAAGAAAGCTGACGAGGCTCGAAAAGCCGATGCAGCCAAGAAGGCTGAGGCCGATGCCGCGGCGAAAGCTGCCGAGCAGAAGAAACTCGCCGATGTAGCGGCGAAGAAGAAAGCAGCGGAAGAGGCCGAGAAGAAAAAGGCAGCTGACGAAGCAGCGAAGAAGAAAGCCGCCGAGGACGCCAAGAAAAAGGCAGCCGAAGAGGCGAAGAAGAAAGCGGCAGCTGAAGCAGCCAAGAAAAAGGCTGCCGAGGATGCCAAGAAGAAAGCGGCGCAGGCGGCTGAGCGCAAGGCGGTCGAGGACAAGAAGGCAGCGGCACTGGCCGAGTTGTTGTCCGACGATACCGAGCGGCAGCAGGCGTTGGCCGAGACCCAGGGTGATCAGGTCGCCGGCAGTCTCGATGACCTGATCGTCAAGCTGGTGAGTGAGCAATGGCGACGTCCGCCGTCCGCTCGCAACGGCATGAGCGTTGAAGTGCTGATCGAGATGTTGCCCGATGGCACTATCACCAACGCCAGCGTGAGTCGCTCCAGCGGGGATGCACCTTTCGACAGTTCAGCGGTACAGGCAGTACGCAACGTGGGGCGTATTGCAGAAATGCAGCAACTTGATCGTGCCACGTTCGATCGGCTTTACCGGCAGCGTCGTGCCGTCTTCAAACCGGAGGATTTAGGTCTGTGAATACCCTGATGCGAATCGTTGTACTGGGGCTGGCCATGCTGGTCGGTACCGTGCAAGCGGCTGATCCCTTGGTCATCAGTACCGGTACTGATCGAGCCACTCCCATTGCTGTAGTACCTTTCGGCTGGCAGGGCGGCAATGTGCTGCCCGAAGACATCTCCACCATCGTCGGTAACGATCTGCGCAACACTGGCGTGTTCGAACCGATTCCGCGTCAGAACATGATCAGCCTGCCGACCCAGGCCAGCGAAGTCATCTTCCGTGACTGGAAGGCCCTCGGCGCCCAGTACGTGCTGGTCGGCAACATCGTGCCCAATGGCGCGCGCCTGCAGGTGCAGTACGCGCTGTTCAATGTGGCGACCGAGCAGCAGGTGATGACCGGCACCGTAGGTGGCGGCACCGATCAGCTGCGCGATATGGCGCACTACATTGCGGACCAGTCGTTCGAGAAGCTCACCGGCGTCAAGGGTGCCTTCTCCACGCGCATGCTCTATGTGACGGCCGAGCGCTTCGGTGTGAACAACACCCGCTACACCCTGCAACGCTCGGACTACGACGGCGCCCGCGCCGTGACCCTGCTGCAGTCTCGCGAGCCAATCCTGTCGCCGTCCTTCGCGTCTGATGGCAAGCGCATCGCCTATGTGTCGTTCGAGCAGAAGCGCCCGCGCATCTTCGTGCAGAACGTCGATACCGGTCGCCGCGAGCAGATCACCAACTTCGAAGGCCTCAATGGCGCGCCGGCCTGGTCGCCGGATGGCAGCAAGCTGGCGTTCACTCTGTCGCGTGACGGCAATCCGGAAATTTATGTAATGGACATGGGTTCGCGTAACCTGCGTCGCATCACCAACAATTCGGCTATCGATACCGAACCGTTCTGGGGTAAGGATGGCCAGACCATCTATTTCACCTCCGACCGTTCCGGCAAGCCGCAAATCTATAAGACCAACATCAATTCTGGTGCGGTCGACCGAGTGACCTTCGTCGGTAACTACAATGCCAACCCTAAATTGTCCGCTGACGAAAAAACCCTGGTAATGATTCATCGCCAGGATGGTTACACCGTGTTCAAGGTAGCGGCTCAGGACCTGGAACGCGGCAATCTGCGCATTCTTTCAGATACAAGTTTGGATGAGTCGCCTACTGTTGCGCCCAATGGCACCATGATAATCTACGCTACCCGCCAGCAGGGGCGGGGAGTCCTGATGTTAGCGTCCACCAATGGTCGCGTTAGGCTCCCTCTACCTACCGCTCAAGGCGAAGTTCGAGAGCCATCCTGGTCCCCCTTCCTGAACTGATGCGCGGTGCTTTACCTGTTTGATGCTTAACACACTGGGGTTCATTAGGAGTTACACATGGAAATGCTGAAATTTGGCAAGTTTGCTGCACTGAGCCTGGCTCTCGCCGTGGCTGTTGGCTGTTCCTCCAAAGGCGGCGACGCTGCTGGCGAAGGCGCTGTAGACCCGAACGCTGGCTACGGTGCGAACACCGGCGCCGTTGACGGCAGCCTGAGTGAAGAAGCCGCTCTGCGCGCTATCACCACTTTCTACTTCGAATACGACAGCTCTGACCTGAAGCCGGAAGCCATGCGCGCTCTGGACGTTCATGCCAAGGACCTGAAAGCCAACGGTGCTCGCGTCGTTCTGGAAGGCCACGCTGACGAGCGCGGTACCCGCGAATACAACATGGCTCTGGGCGAGCGTCGTGCCAAGGCCGTTCAGCGTTACCTGGTTCTGCAGGGCGTTTCCCCTGCTCAGCTGGAACTGGTTTCCTACGGCGAAGAGCGTCCGGTTGCTACCGGCCACGACGAGCAGTCCTGGGCTCAGAACCGTCGCGTCGAACTGCGTAAGTAATTCGATATGCGAATTTGCCAGCGTGTAGTAACCGCTATGGTCCTGAGTCTGCCGCTTGCGGCTTTGGCTCAGGTGCCCGTACAAGATGGCAGCACCGGTAACGGTGGTGGCAACTCGAATGCCGGTTACGGCACGTCTGGCGCCTACGCTGGAGGTGGGGTGCAAACTCCATCTACAGCGCAGGGCATGCTGTTCAGTCAGCTCCAGCAGATGCAGCAGGATATTGCGCAACTGCGTGGCATGCTCGAAGAGCAGCAGAACGATATTCAGCGTTTGAAGAAGGAAAGCCTGGAGCGTTATCAGGACCTCGACAAGCGACTGAGCAGTGGCCCAGCCACCCAGAATTCTCAAGCCGCGGGGGCCAGTAATGGCGCCGGTGGTGCTTCCGTAGGTGCAGGCGAGGCAGGGCAGCAAGCCTCTGGCGAGCCGGCCGATCCTGCGAAGGAAAAGCTGTTCTACGATGCAGCTTTCGATCTGATCAAAGCCAAGGATTTCGACAAGGCCAGCCAGGCATTCGCCGCTTTCCTGCGTCGTTACCCCAACAGCCAGTACGCCGGCAACGCGCAATACTGGCTGGGTGAAGTGAACCTCGCCAAGGGCGATCTGCAGGGTGCGAGCCAGGCATTCGCCAAGGTCAGCCAGGCCTATCCGCAGCACAGTAAAGTGCCGGATTCGCTGTACAAGCTGGCCGATGTGGAAATCCGCATGGGCAACAACGACAAGGCCAAGAGCACCTTGCAGCAGGTTATCGCCCAGTATCCGGGCACCTCTGCCGCACAGTTGGCGCAGCGTGACCTGCAGCGTATTCGCTGATTGACGCCTGCTCATGAAACCCGCGCCAGTCGCGGGTTTTTTGTGCCTGTAAAAAGCCTCGCCACACAGTCTGCACCGTGCGGCTTCTGAGCGATGGCCCGCCGCCGCCTGTTTCGTTTAGAATTGCCGCCCGTTTTCGCAACGGAGGCGGATGGCCTGTTTAGCTGTCACGCCCGGTGCCCCTATGAAAGATACCCTGCGCATCACCGAGATTTTCTTCTCGCTGCAGGGGGAAGCGCGTACCGCCGGCCTGCCGACGGTATTCGTGCGCCTGACCGGCTGCCCCCTGCGCTGTCAATACTGCGATACCGCCTACGCCTTCAGTGGCGGCGAGTTGCTTAGCCTGGATGCCATCCTCGAGCAGGTGGCGAGCTACCGGCCGCGATACGTCTGCGTAACGGGCGGTGAACCGCTGGCACAGCCGAATTGCATCCCCTTGCTCGAGAAACTGTGCGATGCCGGCTATGACGTTTCTCTGGAAACCAGCGGCGCGCTGGACGTTGCTGCTGTCGATCCGCGCGTCAGTAAGGTCGTGGATTTGAAGACCCCGGGCTCGGCCGAAATAGGCCGCAACCGCTACGAGAACATCGTGCATCTGCAGCCACGCGATCAGGTCAAGTTCGTGATCTGCTCGCGTGAGGACTACGACTGGTCGGTGAGCAAGGTCATTCAGTACGACCTGCCCACACGCGTCGGCGAAGTGCTGTTCTCGCCCAGCCATGGGCAGGTCAGTGGTCGCCAGTTGGCCGAGTGGGTGATTGCCGACAACCTGCCGGTACGCATGCAGCTGCAGCTGCACAAGATTCTTTGGAACGATGAGCCGGGGCATTGATATGAGCGATAAGAAAGCGGTCATCCTGCTGTCGGGCGGTCTCGATTCCGCCACTGTGGTGGCAATGGCCAGGGAGCAGGGCTACAGCTGCTACAGCATGAGTTTCGATTACGGCCAGCGTCATCGCTCCGAGCTGCAGGCGGCCGAGCGGGTGGCGCGTCAGCTCGGCGTGGTCGAGCACAAGGTCATCGGCATCAATCTCGATGGTATCGGTGGCTCGGCGCTGACCGATGCCAGCATCGAGGTGCCGCAGAGCCCGACTACGGGCATTCCGGTCACCTATGTACCGGCTCGCAATACCGTGTTCCTGTCCCTGGCGCTGGGTTGGGCCGAGGTGCTGGAGGCTCAGGACATCTTTATCGGCGTCAACGCGGTGGACTATTCGGGCTACCCGGATTGTCGGCCGGAGTTCGTCAACGCCTTCGAGCATATGGCCAACCTGGCGACCAAGATGGGCGTGGAAGGGCGGCGCATTCGTATCCAGGCGCCGCTGCAGATGCTCAGCAAGGCCGAGATCGTGCAGGCGGGCTCGCGCCTGCGTGTCGATTACGGCCTCACCGTTTCCTGCTACCTGGCCGATGCCGATGGTCGTGCCTGCGGCAAGTGCGATAGCTGCAGGCTGCGCGCAGCGGGTTTTGCGGCGGCTGGTATGCCTGACCCGACGCGCTATCAGTGAAAAGAATGCAGGGGCAGTAAAAAATTTTTCGGCGGGTGTTGAATTCCTGAATTAAATCAGTATCATACCGCTCGCACCACGGGTCGTTAGCTCAGTTGGTAGAGCAGTTGGCTTTTAACCAATTGGTCGTAGGTTCGAATCCTACACGACCCACCATCTCAAGCCTTCCAGGCGAAGGCGCACTAAAAAGCCCGAATCTCTACAGAGGTTCGGGCTTTTTAGTTTCTGTCTCGAGGAGCCGGGCTGGCAACTCCAGGGAGCTGCCAGCTGGCGGTTTACACCTTGACGATCCAGCCTTCCGGGGCTTCGATGTCACCGGACTGCACGCCGGTCAGCTCGGCGTACAGGCGGCTGACCACCGGGCCGACTTCCTTCTCGCTGTGGAACACGTGCAGCTTGCCGTTGTACTCGATGCCGCCGATCGGTGTGATCACCGCGGCGGTGCCGCAGGCGCCGGCTTCCTTGAAGTCGCCCAGCTTGTCGATGAACACGTCGCCTTCGATGACCTTCAGGCCCAGGCGGCTTTGCGCCAGTTCGATCAGCGACAGGCGGGTGATGCCTGGCAGTACCGACGGCGATTTCGGGGTGACGAATTCGTCGTTGTGGGTGATGGCGAAGAAATTGGCCGAGCCGACTTCCTCGATCTTGGTGTGGGTCTGCGGGTCGAGGTAGATGCAGTCGGCGAAGTTGTTCTTCTTGGCTTGCGAGCCCGGCATCAGGCTGGCGGCGTAGTTGCCACCGACCTTGGCGGCGCCGGTGCCCTGAGGTGCGGCGCGGTCGTAGCTGGAGATCACGAAGTTGTTCGGCTTCATGCCGCCCTTGAAGTACGGGCCGACCGGGATGCAGAACACCGAGAAGATGAACTCGGGTGCGGTGCGCACGCCGATGTTGTCGCCCACGCCGATCACGAACGGACGCAGGTACAGCGCGCCGCCCGAGCCGTACGGCGGGATGAAGCGTTCATTGGCCTTGACCACCTGTTTGCAGGCTTCGATGAACTGCTCGGTCGACGGCGCCGGCATCAGCAGGCGGGCGCAGCTGCGCTGCATGCGCAGGGCGTTCTGGTCGGGGCGGAACAGGTTGATCGAGCCGTCCTTGCAGCGGTAGGCCTTCAGGCCCTCGAAGCACTGCTGGCCGTAGTGCAGGGCGGTCGAGCCCTCGCTGATGTGCAGCACGTTGTCTTCGGTCAGCTTGCCCTGATCCCAGTCGCCGTTGCGCCAGTGCGACAGGTAGCGCTGGTCGGTCTTGATGTAGTCGAAACCCAGCTTGTCCCATTCGATGTTTTCGTAAGCCATGACATCCTCAATCGCTGAACGGCCACTGCGGCGTGCGTATGTCCGTTGAATTTTCAGGGTGATCACACAGGCACGTGCTTGTGCAGTCGGGTAAAAGGGTGGGCTGTTGGTCAGGCCCAAGGCGTGCCTGATCGCTAACGATGGCCGTAGCGGTGATGATGCGGCGGATTATCGTGGCGATCAACCGGTGTCGCGCCGGCAGATGGGGCGAGATTGAAAAAACTTGGTCAATGCACCACCATGCGCGCCCGCGCCACCCGACATTGCTGCTTTTGCAGGCGAGGCGGCGGCGCGCTCCGACCGGCGCAATGCGTCTGGCGGTATACTCCACGTCCCGTGCAGATAGACCTCGATAGGGCCTGATGACATGACGCAGATTGCCGAACGACTTCTTGTCCAGGCTCACCTCGACGCCAAGCAGCCAGAGACGCTGACCGCGGAGCAGGAAGCGTTCTACCGTGATGAAATTGCCAAGGAACTGAAGCGCCAGAACGCCGTGCTGGTCGCCCACTATTATTGCGATCCGGTGCTGCAAGCGTTGGCCGAAGAAACCGGCGGCTGCGTGTCCGACTCGCTGGAGATGGCGCGCTTCGGCAATCAGCATTCGGCACAGACCGTGCTGGTAGCTGGCGTCAAATTCATGGGCGAGACGGCGAAGATCCTCAACCCGGAAAAACGCGTGCTGATGCCGACGCTGGAGGCGACCTGCTCGCTGGATCTGGGTTGCCCGGTCGACGAGTTCGCCGCGTTCTGCGACCAGCATCCGCAGCGTACCGTGGTGGTGTATGCCAACACCTCGGCCGCCGTTAAGGCGCGCGCCGACTGGGTGGTGACCTCCGGTTGCGCAGTGGAGATCGTCGAGCACCTGATGGACAACGGCGAGAGCATCATCTGGGCGCCGGACCAGCACCTGGGCCGCTACATCCAGAACAAGACCGGTGCCGACATGCTGCTCTGGGATGGTGCCTGCATCGTTCACGAGGAATTCAAGGCGCGTCAGCTGCAGGACATGAAGGCGTTGTACCCGGACGCTGCAGTGCTGGTGCACCCGGAGTCGCCGACGGCGGTGATCGAGCTGGCCGATGCGGTCGGCTCGACCAGCCAACTGATCGCCGCGGCCCAGCGCATGCCGAACAAGACCTTTATCGTCGCCACGGATCGCGGCATCTTCTACAAGATGCAGCAGCTGTGCCCGGACAAGGAATTCGTGGCGGCGCCGACTGCCGGCAATGGCGCGGCGTGCCGCAGCTGCGCCAATTGCCCGTGGATGGCGATGAACACCCTGCAGCGCACCTTGCAATGCCTGCGTGAGGGCAGCAATGAAGTGTTCGTGGATCCGGCGCTGATTCCGCGGGCCATCAAGCCGCTCAAGCGCATGCTGGACTTCACCCAGGCCGCCCGCCTGAAGCAGGCCGGCAACGCCTGATCACTGAGCCCAACACGCTATCGATCGATAGCGTGTTGGGCTCGTGCTGTGCCTTTAGCCGCGCAGCATTTCCTCGGTCATACGTTTTTCTTCGATCAACTCCTTCTGCCGCGCGTCGATACGCGAGGCCAGCTGGAAGTTGTTGGAGGCACGGCGCTTGGCGAAGTCGAGCTGTTCGATCGCCTGGTTGTAGTCGCCGACCAGCGCGAAGTACTCGGCACGGGCCTGGTGCAGGCCGATGGTATTGCCACTCAGCCCGCGAACTTCCGCTACCTGATACCAGACATCCGGATCCTTCATGCGCCGTTTGAGCAGGTCGTTGAGCGCCTGCTCGGCTGCCTGAATCTTGCGCTGCTTGAGCAACAGATCGATGCGCGCCTGGTTCAGCGGGTAATTGTTGGGGTACAGGTCGAGCATGCGGGTGACGCGCTGCTCGGTCGCCGGCAGGCGGTTGGCGGCGGAGTCCAGGCTGATCTGCGCCAGGTTGTAGGTGATGTCGTTGGGCGCCTTCTGCAGCAGCGGCGCCAGTACATCGCGGGCTTCGTCGAACTGGCTGCCCTTGATCAGTGCGATGGCCAGGCCGTAGCGCGCGGCATCCATGTTGGGGTTTTCGTCGAGCTGGGCGCGGAAGCGCTTGGCGGCGATGCCCGGTGTTTCCTCATAGGTCAGCTGCACGCGGGCGCGCATCAGCTGGTAGCGCAGGCTGTCTTCGGTGCCGCCGGCAGGGAACTGCTCGGCGCGGTTGCGGGTGTCGGCGATCCGCGATTCGGAAACCGGGTGGGTGAGCAGGAATTCCGGCGGCATGCGGTCGTAGCGGTACTGGCGCATCAGGCGCTCGAACATGCTCGGCATCGAGCGCGGGTCGTAGCCTGCCTTCTCCAGGTTGACCAGGCCGATACGGTCGGCTTCCTGTTCGTTCTGCCGCGAGAAACGCCGTTGTTCCTGAATGGCCGCCGCCTGGGTCGAGGCGATGGCGGCGATACCGGCATCACCGGCGCCGGCTGCGGCAGCGACGATGCCGGCGAGCATGGCGGCCATGACCGGCAGCTGCATGCGTTTCTGGGCTTCCAGGCCACGGGCGAAGTGACGCTGCGACAAGTGCGCCAGTTCGTGGGCCAGTACCGAGGCGTATTCACCTTCGGTCTGCGCATAGAGGAACAGGCCGCCGTTGACGCCGATGATCCCGCCAGGCGCGGCGAAGGCGTTGATCTGCGGGCTGTTGAGCAGCACGAATTCGAGGCGTCGGTCCTGGACCTGGCTGGTTTCGGCCAGGCGGTAAACGCTGCTCTCGACGTAGTCCTTGAGCTGCGGATCCGACAGCTGGCTGACCTGGCCACGCACGATGCTCAGCCAGGCGCGGCCCAGCTGGTATTCCTGTTGCGGCGAGACCATCGCCGAGCTGGCATCACCGAGGGAGGGCAGGTCGCTGGCCATGGCAGGTTGTGCCATCAGGCAGGCGAGCGTCAGCAGAGTGGGGCGCAGAACATTCATGCACAGGGCTCTTGTTTGATCAGTGCCGTACTGTAGCGGCCAGGCAGTTGCCTGACCAGCGCCGACAGGGCTTGGGTTATGCTGTCGGCCTGCAAACGGGAGGGTGTCATGAGTGAAGTGTCGGATTGGCAGGGCGAGCATCAGGCCGAGCTGGATGCCTGTGGGCTGAATTGCCCGCTGCCGCTGCTCAAGGCCAAGGTGGCGCTCAATGGCCTGGCCAGTGGCGAGGTGCTCAAGGTGTCGGCCACGGATGCCGGGTCGCAGCGTGATTTTCGTGCCTTCGCGCGCCTGGCCGGCCACGCGCTGCTGCGTGAGGAAATCGAGGGCGAAGTGTTTCGCTACTGGTTGCGCAAGGCGTGATGCGAGTGCAGCGCACCGAATGAAAAATGCCGCTCGAGAGCGGCATTTTTTATCTGTATCAGGCTTTGTTCAGGGCCTGGGCGGCGGCCAGCACTTCGTCGACATGGCCGGGCACTTTCACCCCGCGCCATTCCTCGCGCAGCACGCCGTTGTTGTCGAGCAGAAAGGTGCTGCGGTCGATGCCCAGGTATTCCTTGCCATAGAGCTTCTTCAGTTTGATCACGTCGAACAGGCCGCAGACGCTTTCGTCCTTGTCCGAGATCAGTTCGAAGGGAAAGCCCTGCTTGGCCTTGAAGTTCTCGTGGGTTTTCAAGCTGTCGCGCGATACCCCGACGATCACCGTGTTGGCGGCGGCGAAGGCCTCATGGGCATCGCGAAAACCCTGGCCCTGGGTGGTGCAGCCTGGGGTGTTGTCCTTCGGGTAGAAGTAGATCACCAGCTGCTTGCCCTTGTGGGCGGCCAGGTTGAAATCACCGCCGGTGGCCGGCGCGCTGAAGTCGGGAACGGGGGAATCGATAGCGATGGCCATGGGACAGGGCTCCTTATGGATTCTGGGGGCGCCAGGGTTCGATCAGGGCGTCCAGGTTCAGTGCGTCGGCGAAGTCCAGGAACTGGTCGCGCAGCCAGCTGATCTGGGTGCCCGCGGGCAGGGTGACGGTCAGGGTGGCGTTGAGCATGGTGCCGCCGGTCTGCGGTGCCTGGTAGGTGTCGCAGGTCAGTGCTTCGAGCTCGACGCGGTGGTCGATGAAGAACTGGCACAGTTCGTTGAGGATGTCGGGTCGGTACACCGAGCTGACGTAAGCCACGTAAGGCAGCGCCTGGGGGCGAACTTCCTGGGCGGCGCTGCGGATCACGTTGGCGGTGAACTCGTGCTTCTTGGCCAGCGCCGGCAGGCCGGCTTCCAGTCGCGCCAGGGCGTCCCAGTTGCCCGACACCTGCAGCACCAGAGCACTGAGTTCGCCGTGGCGGCTCAGGCGGGTGCTGATCACCGCGCAGCGGTTTTCATGGGCGGCCCGGCACAGCACATTGGTCAGCTCCATGGCGTTGCTGCCAAGTGCACTGATGACGAGGAATTGTTCGCGAACTGGGGGGGTGGACATGCAGCCTTCCTAAACGTTGAACGCCCGGCGCTATAGGCAGCGCCAAACAAACTCGCAGGGTAGCGAAAAGCGCCCGCCAGGGGAATGACCATCTATGTTGTGGGCGTGCTGTCGAGCACGCGCAATGCCCGCCATCACAGCCACTTGGTCGCTTGTGCAAGGCTGGTGGCGCCAGTACCATTACGGCTCTCTTTTTCGGCAGGAGCGGTTGCATGATTGCGGGCAGTATGGTGGCACTGGTCACGCCCATGGATGCGCAGGGTAATCTCGACTGGGAGGCCCTGAGCAAACTGGTGGACTTCCACCTGCAAGAGGGCACCCATGCCATCGTCGCGGTCGGCACCACCGGCGAGTCGGCGACGCTCGATGTCAACGAGCACATCGAAGTGATCCGCCGCGTGGTGGATCAGGTTGCCGGGCGCATCCCGGTCATCGCCGGCACCGGCGCCAACTCCACCCGCGAAGCGGTCGAGCTGACCCAGAACGCCAAGAGTGCCGGCGCCGACGCCTGTCTGCTGGTCACCCCGTACTACAACCGGCCGACCCAGGAAGGCCTGTACCTGCACTTCCGCCATATCGCCGAAGCCGTGGCCATCCCGCAGATTCTCTACAACGTGCCGGGCCGTACCGCCTGCGACATGCTGCCGGAAACCGTCGAGCGTCTGTCCAAGGTCGACAACATCATCGGCATCAAGGAAGCCACCGGCGACCTGCAGCGTGCCCGCGACATCCTCGACCGCGTCGGCTCGAACTTCAGCCTGTATTCCGGTGACGACCCGACTGCGGTCGAGCTGATCCTGCTCGGTGGCAAAGGCAATATCTCGGTGACCGCCAACGTCGCACCGCGCGCCATGAGCGACATGTGCACCGCCGCCATGCGCGGTGAGGCGGCGATCGCCCGGGCCATCAACGACCGTATGATGCCCCTGCACAAGAACCTGTTCATCGAAGCCAATCCGATTCCGGTGAAGTGGGCCCTGAATGAAATGGGCATGATGGCCGACGGCATTCGCCTGCCGCTGACCTGGTTGAGCCCCCGTTGTCACGAACCGCTGCGTCAGGCCCTGCGCCAGTCCGGTGTATTGGTCTAATCGAGGAATTACGACGCATGAAGCGACTGGCCGGACTTTCCGCACTTGCCCTGATCATCACCAGCACCAGTGGTTGTGGCTGGATCTGGGGCGAAAATGGCTACTTCCGCGACCGCGGTAGTGACTACCTGAGCGCGCGTCAAACCGCGCCGATGAAGCTGCCGGCCGACGTCGAAGCCAAGCGCCTCGACCCGCTGCTGCCGGTTCCCCAGCAGATTCGCGACAGCGATGTGCAGGGCGAATACGAAGTGCCGCGTCCGCAGGCACTCACCGTCGCCGCGAACGTCAGCGACTTCAGCCTGCAGAACAGCGGCGACTCCAGCTGGCTGGTTGCCCAGCGTGTACCGGCCGAAGTATGGCCAGGCGCGCGGCAGTTCTTCGAAGACGGCGGTTTCCGCATCGTCGACGAGCGTCCGCAGACCGGTGAATTCAGTACCGACTGGCAGCGTTTCGACGCTCTGTCCAGCAGCATGCAGAGCCGCCTGACCGGCCGAGTCGGCGGTCTGGACAGCAACACCGAAACCCGCGTGCACGTACGCCTCGAGCCTGGCGTGCAGCGCAATACCAGCGAAATCTTCGTGGTCAGCGCCCAGCGTCCGGCCGGCAGTAATGCCGACGTACCTTTCACCGAGCGCAGCGTCAACAAGACCCTGGATGCCGCACTGCTCGACGAGCTGCAGGCCAGCCTGACTCGCAGCGTGGAGCAGGGCGGTTCGGTTTCTCTGCTCGCCGGGCGCGACTTCGATGCGCCGAACCGCGTAGCGCTGTCGCAGGATGGCAACGGCAACCCGATCCTCAACCTGAGCACCGACTTCGACCGGGCCTGGTCCGGCGTCGGCCGCTCGCTGCGCATGGCTGACCTGCGCGTCGACGATATCAACCGTACCCTGGGCGTGTACTACGTCAACCTGGCCGAAGGCCCGCAGCGCAACAACGAGAAGCCGGGCTTCTTCAAGCGCATGTTCGGCGGCTCGGAAGACAAGGCTGCCATCGAGGCGCGCGCCGAACGTTATCAGGTGCGCCTGACCGCCGTTGGCGACACCGTGCAGGTGACCGTCGAGAAGGACATCAACACCGTGGCGCCGGCCGATGTGGCCCGCAAGGTGCTTGATATGATCCAGGAGAACCTCGGCTAGCAGGCTGTTGAAAAACTACCTGCGTTGCCGTTGCTTCGTTAGAAACAGGCTCAAAATGCTCATTTACAGCTTGTAAACTGCGCTTTTTCGCCTGTTTCTGCCTCGCAGCGGCGGCCTCGCCTACGTTTTTCAACGGCCTGCCAGGGATTCCTGGCACGTGGTTGGCGACAGGCGAAACCCCTTGGGTTTCGCCTTTTGTTTTCACAGGCAGGGCGTTTTCCTGCCGCCCCTTACAGCCGTGGCGCGTCCGTTTGACGCCGTGCGGCGCGACTACCCGCGACGAGGCGCAATCCCGACATGAGCACACCTTCCCTGAGCCTGAAAAAGATCTATTCGGGCAAAGTCCGCGACCTCTACGAGATCGACGACAAGCGCATGCTGATGGTCGCCACCGATCGCCTGTCGGCCTTCGACGTGATCCTCGAACAGCCGATTCCGGACAAGGGCAAGATCCTCACCGCCATCTCCAACTTCTGGTTCGACAAGCTCGCTCACGTGGTGCCCAACCACTTCACCGGTGATCGCGTCGAAGACGTGGTGCCGGCTGCCGAGCTGCCGCTGGTCGAGGGTCGCGCCGTGGTCGCCAAACGCCTCAAGCCAGTCGCTGTGGAAGCCATCGTGCGCGGCTACATCGTCGGCTCCGGCTGGAAGGAATACCAGAAGAGCGGCACCGTGTGCGGCATCGCGCTGCCGGTCGGCCTGAAGGAAGCGGCCAAGCTGCCCGAGCCGATCTTCACGCCGTCGACCAAGGCCGCCGTGGGCGACCATGACGAGAACATCAGCTTCGCCCAGTGCGAAGCGATCATCGGCGCCGAGCTGGCCGCCAAGGTGCGCGACACCTCCATCGCCCTGTACAAGGCAGCGGTGGAATACGCCGCCACCCGCGGCATCATCATCGCCGATACCAAGTTCGAATTCGGCCTCGATGAAGACGGCACCCTGACCTTGATGGACGAGGTGCTGACGCCTGATTCCAGCCGCTTCTGGCCTGCCGACAGCTACGCCGAAGGCACCAACCCGCCGAGCTTCGACAAGCAGTTCGTGCGCAACTGGCTGGAGTCCACCGGCTGGAACAAGGAGCCGCCGGCCCCGGCCGTACCGGCCGATGTCGCCCAGAAGACCGCCGACAAGTACCGCGAAGCGCTGACCCGGCTCACCGCCTGATCACGCCTTGGCACACAAGCGCCGCTGTTTCCTCTCGGTAACGGCGGCGTTTTCGTTGGGCTCGTGCGCAGGCCAAATCCAGATAGCGCCTCCGACAGCTTGCCGGCTTGGTGTTGGCGAGGCCTGCGTCGCAGCCTTTTCTCACCATGGCGCTTGGTGTAGGTTAGCGGCTGGGTGCCACCGCAGTTGCGGCAAGGCAGGTTCATTCCCGCGCTGGTCGGGCCGCCAGCGCAGAGCACACGCCGCATGATTCCAGCCTTGTCTCGCCAATCTTTCCCCTCGCATTCGCACACGCCTCCCACTGTTTCCCAGGCTCGCCAACACTCCTCGTTGGGAGCTGCTCAGCAATGAACCAATTGCTGGAGTCGGAACAGGATCAGGAAAGCGGGCCACGTTATCTCGGTTACGCGCGTGCCAGTGAAACTGCCAATCTGATCAGCCAGCTTTTCGATCTGGAGCTGGCGGGCTGCAACCGGCTGGTGTCCGAGCAGACCAAGAACAACTGGCGCAATCGCCCCGAACTGACCCGCCTGCTCAGCGAACTGGGCTCTGGCGACGTGCTCACCGTCACCAAGCTCGATCGCCTGGCACGCAGCACTCGGGAGCTTTTGGAAATCGCCGAACGCATTCATATCAGCGGCGCGGGCCTGCGCAGCCTGTCCGAACCTTGGGCGGACACCACCACCGAAAATGGCCTGACCGTGCTGGCAGTTTTTGCCGGCATCGTCGAATTCGAGCGCTCACTGATTCTTGAACGAACCAAGGACGGCCGCGAGGCCGCCAAGGCGCGCGGCGTGAAATTCGGCGCCAAACCGACGCTGACCAACGAGCAGATCGACGAGGCGAAACGGCTGATCGGTCAGGAGGGGCAGTCGGTCGAGCAGGCGGCCAAGGCGCTTAACGTGCATCGTTCTACGCTCTATCGGGCGTTGCGGCGGGTGAAGAAGTAGAGGCTAGCGCCTGTTAAAGCTTTGCCCAAGCCCTGTCTTTCGCCTCAGCCGATGCAAAGCAGAGGTTTAAAATCCGCTAGACAGTCTGAGAGCGCGATATCAATATGATGGCCATTTAGAGGCAGGATAAGAAGAGGGATCTTCATGGGCTGGAAAGGCACGTTACGTTCAATGCAGGCAGCATCCCGTCGAGCTGAGCGCAACGCTGAGCGTAGGCAGCGCGAACTTGAGAAGCGCCGCCGAGAGTACTCAAGGATGGAGGCCTTGGAGCAGGCTGCGTACGAGGTTGAAGTCTACGAAAACCACATTGATCTCCTCCTTTCTGTTCACCGTGAAAGTACTGAGCGTATCGACTGGCAGGCTTGTACTGAGCGAGCCGAACCTTTGCGCCCATTGAAGCAAGCCGTCAACGAGAGTGCTGCCGAGGCTAAGCTGGAGGCTTATCAGGCAAGTTTTCTTGCGCGTCTTTTCAGGCTTCAACAGCGGCAACAAAACAAACTTGCAGAAAAGATCGAAACAGCCCGAGCGCTGGATAACCAGTGCTATAGCGAGGCGCTGGAAGCTTGGCAGGCTGAGCGTTCAGAGTGGAGTTCGGATAAGGCACTTGCAGAACGCCTACTTAAGCACGATAGAACTGCCAAGATCGAAGTAATTGAGTTGCTAGATCCTTTCACTGACATTGCAATGCTCGGATCCTCCATTACCTTTACCGTTCACCCAAACGGGATAGTAGAGGCATTGCTTGCGGTGCATGGCGATAGAGTAGTCCCTTCGGACATCAAAAGCCTGCTGAAGAGCGGAAAACTATCCACAAAGAAAATGCCGGTGGGCCGATTCCATGAGCTTCTTCAGGACTACGTCTGTAGTTGTGCTCTTCGAGTAGGGCGTGAACTATTGGCCATATTACCGGATGATTTGGTAATAGTGACGGCGACCGACAAACTGCTTAACTCTGTTACTGGACATCTGGAAGAGCTACCGTTGCTTAGCGTAGCGATATCCCGGCAGACAATAGATGCGCTTAATCTTAATGCCATAGACCCATCTGACTCGATGAAAAATTTTGTTCACAATATGGCATTCAAGAAAACGGTAGGCTTTTCATCTGTAACGGCCTTGTCAGCCTCTCAGTTCGAGTCAGTAACCGCCTGAAGCTAATGATTTGTAGGCGAAGTGTGGCAAGTTAAATACGCTTTCTTTGCTCGATTAATTAGTGAGCATCTTGAATTATCAGATTGAGCTCTGCTACTTCACGTTCGCCGGAGCACCTGTCAAGAAAAACTAAATCTTGAGTCATGCCTGAAGGCAAAGTGACTCCTACGACAAAGTCACGATCCATGTCTTTGGCAAGTTTCTGTATCAACGGCACCAGATGCTCTATCTGTTGAGCTCCAAAGCTACTTAAGGGAATATTTAGTCCGATAAACCAATCAGACAAGTCGTTCACATCGGCGCCTTCACACGGCTCGTATTTTTGGTTAACGAGCGTCGCTCCAAGCTCAAACCACCGAGTCTTGAGTTCACTGAAAGCTTTTAACAGCTCAGCCTCGTTATCGGCGTTGTCACTGCCATCAACATATACATAAATAATTCGCGTCATTTGCATCCCGAAAGTGATTCTCTGCGTGGATGGTAGCGCTAAGAAAGCCTCAGGTGCTTCAAGTCGTCCGGTTCTACGATCGCCTAGCTTTACCGTCCCTCATCCAGACCCCGCTATTCGGAGTTTTCTGCAAAAACTCCAGAGCTTTCCGCAAGAAGCCGTCATCGTTCTGCCTCTAAATTCCGCCATCCACTTCTGCAAGCCTGTGATCGCCAGATCCTCGTATCTGGGCTAGACCCAAAGCAGGGGTACCCCCACACATAATCCCTACAAGAGGATGGGCGTGATGTTCAAAGCCAGCCAGGTCTTGCAGCCGGAGTTTCTCGCGCAGGTTTCCGCTGCCAGGGCTGCCGATTTTTTCCCCGCCATCAGCGCCAACTACAACGTCGACGAAACCGCGTACCTCGAGGAGCTGCTCAAGCTCGCCGATCCCGGTGCCGCTGGTATCGAGAGCATTCGTCAGCAGGCGCGCAGCCTGATTCAGGACGTGCGCGGCCGTGACAACGCGGTCGATACCCTCGACGCACTGCTGCGCCAGTACAGCCTGGATACCCAGGAAGGCCTGATGCTGATGTGCCTGGCCGAGGCGCTGTTGCGCGTGCCGGATGCCAGCACCGCCGATGCGCTGATTCGCGACAAGCTCAGCGCCGCCGAGTGGGAGCGGCACCTGGGCAAGAGCGATAACGTGCTGGTCAACTTCGCGGCCTGGGGCCTGGTGATGACCGGCAAGGTGGTCGACCCGCAAGCCGCCGACGGGCGCCCGAAGAAGGTGCTTGGTCGCCTCATTCAGCGTTCCGGCGAGCCGGTGATTCGCGCGGCGATGAACCAGGCCATGAAGCTGATGGGCAAGCAGTTCGTGCTCGGTCGCACCATCAGCGAGGCGCTGAAGAACGGTCGCCCGGAGCGCGAGAAGGGCTACACCTATTCGTTCGACATGCTTGGCGAAGCGGCCCTGACCGCCGAAGACGCCGAGAAATACATGGCCGACTACCGCAAGGCCATCGACACCGTCGGCGCCGAGCCCCAGGTCGGCCCAGGCCCGAAGCCGTCGATTTCGATCAAGCTCTCCGCACTGCACCCGCGTTACGAAGTGGCCCAGCGCGAGCGCGTGCTCAGCGAGCTCTTCGCCAACGTGCGCGAGCTGGCGATCCGTGCGCGCAAGCTCAACGTCGGCATCTCGGTGGACGCCGAAGAGGCGGACCGCCTCGAGCTGTCCATGGAACTGTACGAAAAGCTGCTGCGAGATCCGGCCATTGCCGGCTGGGGCGAGTTCGGCCTGGTCATCCAGGCTTATTCCAAACGCTGCCTGCCGGTGCTGGTGTGGCTGACCCTGCTGGGCAAGGAGCTCGGCGAGAAGATGCCGCTGCGCCTGGTCAAGGGCGCCTACTGGGACAGCGAGATCAAGCAGTGCCAGGTGTGGGGCCTCGACGGCTATCCGGTATTCACCCGCAAGGAAGGTACCGATACCTCGTATCTGGCCTGCGCGCGCTACCTGCTCAGCGATTTCACCCGCGGCGTGATCTACCCGCAGTTCGCCAGCCATAACGCCCATACCGTCAGTTGCATCCTGGCCATGGCCGCCGAGCAGGCGTCGCCGCGCGAGTTCGAATTCCAGCGCCTGCACGGCATGGGCGACGCGCTGTACGACACTGTGCTGGAGACGCACCGCAAGACCGTGCGTATCTACGCCCCGGTCGGTGCCCACAAGGACCTGCTGCCGTACCTGGTGCGGCGCCTGCTGGAGAACGGCGCCAACTCGTCGTTCGTGCACCAGCTGGTCGACCCGAGCGTGCCGGTCGAGTCGTTGATCGATCACCCGGTCACCCAGCTGCGCAAGTTCGCCAGCCTCGCCAATAACAAAATCCCGCTGCCGCCTGCGCTGTACGGGGCCACACGGAAAAACTCCCAGGGCATCAACATGAACATCCAGAAATCGCTGACCGAACTCGAAAACGCCTACCGTCCGCAGCTGGATCGCCAGTGGCAGGCCGCGCCGGTGATCAACGGCCAGACCCTGAGCGGCACCGCCCAGGAGGTTCGCTGCCCGTATGATCTGAACAAGGTGGTCGGCACCGCCCAGTTCGCCACCGCCGCCCAGGCCGCCCAAGCGTTGGATGGCCTGAGCGCTGCCTGGCCGAACTGGAACGCCACCACCATCGACGCCCGTGCCAGCGTGCTCGAGCGCCTGGCCGACCTGCTGGAAAAACACCGTGCCGAGCTGATGGCGCTGTGCACCGTGGAAGCCGGCAAGTCCATGCAGGACGGCATCGACGAAGTACGCGAGGCGGTGGACTTCTGCCGTTACTACGCCCAGCAGGCGCGCCTGAAACTGGGCCGCGAAGAACTCAAGGGCCCGACCGGCGAGCGCAACGAGCTGTTCCATGAAGGCCGCGGCATCTTCGTCTGCGTCAGCCCGTGGAACTTCCCGCTGGCCATCTACCTCGGTCAGATCACTGCTGCCCTGGTGGCCGGCAACGTGGTGCTGGCCAAACCGGCCGAGCAGACCAGCCTGATCGCTGCCCGCGCCCTGGAACTGATGTTCGAAGCCGGCCTGCCGAAAGACGTGATCGCCTTCCTGCCGGGCGACGGTGCGACCCTGGGCGGCGTGTTCTGCCGCGACCCGCGCGTGGCCGGCGTGTGCTTTACCGGCTCCACTGACACGGCGCGCATCATCAACCGCCAGCTGGCCGAGAAGGACGGCATGATCGCCACCCTGATCGCCGAGACCGGCGGCCAGAACGCGATGATCGTCGACTCCACCGCGCTGCCCGAGCAGGTGGTCAAGGATGCCGTCGGCTCGGCCTTCACCAGCGCCGGCCAGCGTTGCTCGGCCCTGCGCGTGCTGTACGTGCAGCGTGACATCGCCGACCGCGTGATCGACCTGCTCAAGGGCGCCATGGCCGAACTGAAGATCGGCCCGACTCACCTGCGTGAGAACGACATCGGCCCGGTGATCGATGCCGAGGCCCGCGAAGGCCTGCTGGCGCATATCAACCAGCTGAAAGGCGAGGGCAAGCTGATCGCCGAGGCTGCCGTGGCAGGCGACCTGAACGGTCATTTCGTCGCGCCGGTGGCCTTCGAGATCGGCGGCATTCACGAACTGAAGAAAGAACAGTTCGGCCCGGTGCTGCACGTGGTGCGCTATGACGCCGCCGATCTGGAGAAGGTGGTCGCGGCCATCAATGGCACCGGTTACGGATTGACCCTTGGCATTCACAGCCGAAACGAGGAAACTGCCGCCCGCATCGAAGCCCTGGCGCGTGTCGGCAACCTGTACGTGAACCGCAACCAGATCGGTGCGGTGGTCGGCGTGCAGCCGTTCGGCGGCTGCGGCCTGTCCGGTACCGGCCCGAAAGCCGGCGGCCCGAGCTACCTGCTGCGCTTCGTCAACGAGCGCACCACCTCGGTGAACACCACGGCGGTGGGCGGAAACGCCTCACTGCTGTCGCTGGGCGACGAGTAACAGACAACGGGTGGGAATCGATGAGATTTCTGCCCGTTTTGCTATTGGGGGCTGATGCCCCGAATCGGTAACGCCACCAGAAGAGTGGCGTACCTGGAGCACGGCCGTGATTGATGGTCGTGGTGTGCCAACTGGACCGGGTCACCCCGGTTTTAATAAAAACAAACGAGAGGGGCTTTCCCCAATGACTGCAAGTACTCCCATGCTGGTCACCTTCGTGGTCTATATCCTGGCCATGGTGCTGATCGGTTTCATTGCCTACCGCGCGACCAAGAACTTCTCCGACTACATCCTCGGTGGTCGCAGCCTCGGCAGCTTCGTGACGGCGCTGTCCGCCGGTGCCTCGGACATGAGCGGCTGGCTGCTGATGGGCCTGCCGGGCGCCATCTTCATCGCCGGTATCTCGGAAAGCTGGATCGCCATCGGCCTGATCCTCGGCGCCTGGCTGAACTGGCTGTTCGTCGCCGGTCGCCTGCGTGTGCACACCGAGCACAACAACAACGCCCTGACCCTGCCGGACTTCTTCACCCATCGCTTCGAAGACAACAGCAAGCTGCTGCGCATCTTCTCGGCGCTGGTGATCCTGGTGTTCTTCACCATCTACTGCGCCTCGGGCGTGGTGGCCGGTGCGCGCCTGTTCGAATCCACCTTCGGCCTGAGCTACGACGTGGCTCTGTGGGTCGGTGCGGCGGCGACCATCGCCTATGTGTTCGTCGGCGGCTTCCTGGCGGTGAGCTGGACCGACACCGTGCAGGCCACCATGATGATCTTCGCGCTGCTGATCACACCGGTGTTCGTGATTCTCTCCCTGGGCGATTTCGATGCGGCGATGACCACCATCGAACAGGCCAACCCGGCCAACTTCGACATGTTCCGTGGCCTGTCCCTCGTCGCCATCGTGTCGCTGCTGGCCTGGGGGCTGGGCTATTTCGGCCAGCCGCACATCCTGGTGCGCTTCATGGCGGCCGACTCGGTCAAGTCGATCCCGGCGGCACGCCGCATCGGCATGATCTGGATGATCCTGTGCCTGGGCGGCGCCGTGGCCGTGGGCTTCTTCGGCATCGCCTACTTCGCCAACAACCCGGCCCTGGCCGGCCCGGTCAGCGATAACAGCGAGCGCGTGTTCATCGAGCTGACCAAGATCCTCTTCAACCCCTGGGTTGCTGGTATTGTACTGTCGGCCATTCTGGCAGCGGTGATGAGCACCCTGAGCTGCCAGCTGCTGGTGTGCTCCAGCGCCCTGACCGAAGACTTCTACAAGGCCTTCCTGCGCAAGGGTGCCAGCGAGAAGGAACTGGTGTGGGTCGGCCGCCTGATGGTGCTGCTGATCGCCATCGTCGCCATCGCCATCGCTTCCAACCCGGACAGCAAGGTGCTGGGCCTGGTGTCCTACGCCTGGGCCGGTTTCGGCGCGGCCTTCGGTCCGGTGGTGATCCTGTCGCTGGTCTGGAAAGGCATGACTCGCAACGGCGCCCTGGCCGGCATGGTGGTCGGTGCGGCCACCGTGGTGCTGTGGAAGAACTTCATCGGTCTGGGTCTGTACGAGATCATTCCGGGCTTCATCCTCGCCACCCTGGCCATCGTCGTGTTCAGCAAGATCGGTCGCCCGGCCTCGCCGGCGATGGTCAAGCGCTTCGACGAGGCCGAAAAGGAATACCAGGACGCGCATATCTGATCGCGCCTGCGTCGTTTCGTTGAAAGAAGGCCCGGACACTGTCCGGGCCTTTTCATTGGTGCCTGCTGGTAAGCTTGCGGCCCAGCCATCAGGAACTCGCCATGACCTCATCCAAAGACCCGCTGCACGGCATCACCTTGCAGACCATCCTGACCGAACTGGTCGAGCAATTCGGCTGGGACGGCCTGGCCCAGCGCATCGACATCCGCTGCTTCAAGAGCGACCCGAGCATCAAGTCGAGCCTGACCTTTTTGCGGAAAACGCCGTGGGCGCGGGAGAAGGTGGAGGCGCTTTATCTGAAGCGCAAACGCTAAGCGCGTTCCTCACGCTCCGCGTGGGGATGCCTCTCTGGACGCTCTGCGTCCGCTTTCAAATATCATGTTCCTGCACAAGCGGACGCAGAGCGTCCTGACTGGGCTACCACGCAGGAGCGTGGGAGCGATCTTAAACAAGTGGGCAGAGTTGCTGCCGCTTTCGTAGGAGGGGCTTCAGCCCCGAGCTTTATTAGGGCGCGAAAAGCTCGCGGCTAAAGCCGCTCCTACGGATTATGCGAATGGCTGATTTCGCCACGTAGCGCCAACCTAAATCGCTGCCGTCTCTAGCGAACCAACTGCGCCGTCTGCTGCTGCGGTGGCGGCGCACATTGCGTGCGAGCCCCGGTTTGCAGGTAGGGCGCCAGGATCGGCTGCATGCCCTTGAGCACCTGCACCGGCAGCGCCGAAGTGAAGCGGAAGTTCTCCGCAGCGCGGCCCGGCACGAAGGCGGTGAGGGTGCCGAAGTGATCCGGGCCGAGGAAGAACACGAAGGTGGCGGTGCGGTTCTGCACCCGCGAGCTGATCACCTGGCCGCCGCGGCCGACACTGGTCATGCGGTTGTCGCCGGTGCCGGTCTTGCCGCCGAGGATCAGCGGGCTGCCGTCGGCCAAGGTGAAAGCGCCCTGCAAGCGTCGTGCGGTGCCGCCATCCACGACTTGCGACAAGGCCTCGCGTAACGCCGCGGCCACCTCCGGTGCCATCACCCGTTTACCGGCTTCGAGCACGTGGCCCAGGCGCGTGTCGTAGGGCGTGCCGTCGGCGAAGTGCAGGCTGTCGATACGCACCGTTGGCAGGCGGATACCGTCGTTCTGAATAATGCCGATCAGCTCGGCCAGGGCCGCGGGGCGGTCGCCCGAGCTGCCTAGCGCAGTGGCCAGAGAGGGCACCAGGTACTCGAACGGGTAACCGAGGTTCTGCCAGCGCTGGTGGATATCCAGAAAGGCCTCGACCTCCAGCATGATGCGAATACGGCTGTCGCGGGCGCTCTTGTGGCGGCTCTTGAACAGCCAGCCATAGACCTCCTGGCGCTGCTCGGCGCTGGCGTTCACCGCGTCGTTGAACGACGCCTGCGGGTGGTCGATCAGGTATTTGAGCAACCACAGCTCCAGCGGGTGCACGCGGGCGATATAGCCCTGATCAGGCAGGCTGAAGGCGCCCGGCCCGTAACGCCGGTAGAGCTCGTCGATGCGCTTGTCGCTGATCCGCACGCCGGGCAGGTGGGCGCGGATGAAGTTGGCGAAGGTCGCCTGATCCACTTCGGGCATCAGGTAGCGGTGTACCGCGGCCAGGCGTGTATCGGTCAGGCGCAGGCCGCCGATAAAGGTGTCCAGACGCTCCTGGGCGGACTGGCCCTGATACTTGCGCCAGAAACGCAGCATGAAGGTGGTGCCTTCGCGGTCGGCGAAGCGGCTCAGGTACTCCTGGCGCCGCGGGTCCTTGTCGTCCTTGAGCAGCGCGGCGCTGTTGCCCGGCGCCTGGTAGGTGCTGTAGCGCACCAGGTCGCGCATCAGGCGCACGAAGGGCAGGTTGATCGATTCGCGCAGGGACTCGCGCAGGGTAGGCAGCCGACCGTCGTCCTCACGGCGGAAGTTGCCGAAGGTGTGCAGGCCGCCGCCGGTGAAGAAGCGCTCGGCGGGGCTGGCTGAATAGCGGCGCTCCAGGGCGGCGTCGAGCATCCTGCTTAGGTCGGCGCCCGGGTTGCGCAGCAGATAGTCGACGGCCCAGCGGCTAAGCAGGTCCTGATCGGCGATGTCCTGGCCACGCAGTTGCGTCGGGCTCAGGCCGGCCAGGCGGCCGTGCAGCTCGGCGATCACTTCCAGGTAGGTGGCCATCACCCGCAGCTTGGCGGTGGAGCCCAGCTCCAGCTTGCTGCTCTCGTTGATATCGAAGGGCTGGTGGGTGTTGTCGGTCTGTACACGCACCTGGTTGCCGTTGGGGGTGCGCTCGAACAGGGTGAAGCTGTAGCTGACGTCGCCGGTCTTGCTGGGTGACAGCAGCCGGTCGCCGAACAGGCCGACGCTTTCGGCGAACGCCGGATCGGCGAGCTGCTCCAGATACAGGCTGACCTGTTGCTGCAGGTCGGAGTTGAGGCTGGCGCGGGCGTCGAGGTCGAGGCGGTCGAGTTCGTAATAGGACAGGTTGAGCAGCCCGGCCAGTCGCGCCCGCGCCATGCTCACGCCCTTGTCGCTGTCGATGCGCTGCAGGTTGGGGTCGGTCTGCCAGTCGCGGTAAGTCACCTGCTGGGCCAGGGCTGCATCGCGCAGTTTGGCGTCCAGCACGCCGCCGTCGGCCAGCAGGCGCAGGTGGCTGTCCACCAGGGCGGCCAGTTCGGCGCGGCCCTGGGCAAGGTAATAGGAAGGGCGCCGCTGGGCGATCATCAGTGACAACACCTGGCGTAGCGCGAGACCCCGTTCTGCCAGGTTCTCATCGCTGCTCTGGTCGGCGGCGAGCAGGCGGTTAGTGGTGACGAAATCCACGCCGAACCAGATGCGCAGGCCGTCGGCCAGGCCGTGCACTTCACCATGGCCCGGGGCGGCCGAGAGCGGCACGCTGTTGAGGTAATCGCGCACGATGTTCTGCCGTGCGTCGAGCGTCTGCGGGCCGCCCTGGTAGGCGCGTACGCTGGCCGAGACCATCTGTCGCAACTTCTCGGCAGGCGCGTGGGTGATGCCATCCGGCGAGTGCCGGTACTTCTCCAGTTGGGTCGCCAGGGTGCTACCGCCGGCGGACTGATCCTGCATGCCGGCGTACTTGCCGACTTGCGAAAAGGCCGCCTTGACGAAGCGCGGCCAATCCACCGCCGGGTTGGCTTCAGCGGGTTCGGCCGCCAGTAGCTGGCGGTCCTCGATGAACAGCAGGCTGCCGACCACCAACGGTGGAATGTCGGTAAAGCTGGGGTAGCGCTGGCGCGGGTTGCGCACGGTATAGAAAGGCGTGCCTCGGCAATCTTCGATGTTCACGCCGGTCTGCGCCTTCTCGGCATAGGGCGGGAAGAAGCCGCGCTGGGTGTAGTCGATCAGGGCAGGAGAGAAGCGGGCCTGCTGCAGCACTTCGAAGTCGCGGCTTTGCAGGCGTTCGATAAAGGTCGGCAGGCGACTGTAGCCCTGGCGCTGATCGAAGGGGCCATTGCCGGGGTAGATGATGGCGTCGCTGGCACCGTCCTTCACCTCATAGGTGAGCGTGGCGGCGTAGCGGCTCAGCTCGGTCGACTGGAAGTAGGCGGTGCGTAGCTCGAAGACTGCCAGCCCGGTGATGCCCATCAGCCCGAGCAACAGCGTCGAGCCAACCACCCAGCGCACGCGATGCTTGCGGGGCTTGGGTTTGCGCGGCACCGCGGTCGCGACCTTGTGTTCGCGAGCAGGCGGTGCGGAGTCGGATCGCCATAGTGCGCCCATGGTTAACTGGCCCTGGCTTGTCCTTTCTTCACAGGGTAGCCGCTCTGTCGCGCGCTGTCCGACCGATCGGTCAAAAAAATCCAGTCTTTACATATGCCTAGGTTTGGATTGTGGGCCTGAACCTGAGCCATACCAGCCGGTCAGGATGCAATCACAGGAGGAAGCATGATGCGCACATTCGAATTGGCCGGCGTTCAGGTGCCGGTGATAGGCCAGGGCACCTGGCGCATGGGCGAAAACCGCGATCGGCGCAAAGGCGAAGTCGCTGCGTTACGCGAGGGCATCGAGCGCGGTTTGCGCTTGATCGACACCGCGGAAATGTACGGTGAAGGCGGCGCCGAAGAGGTCGTCGGCGAGGCGATTTCCGGTAAACGCGACCAGGTGTTTCTGGTCAGCAAGGTCTACCCGCACAACGCCAGCCGCAGTGGCGTGGCAGCGGCTTGCGAGCGCAGCTTGAGGCGCCTGGGTACCGAGCATATCGACCTGTATCTGCTGCACTGGCGCGGCCAGTACCCGCTGGAAGAAACGGTCGAGGCATTCGAGCGCCTGCGCGAGCAGGGCAAGATCGGCCGCTGGGGCGTTTCCAACTTCGATCTTGATGATCTGCAGGAGCTCGGTGCGCCGGCCTGCGCGACCAATCAGGTGCTCTATAACCCTGAGGAGCGCGGCGTGGAGTTCGACCTGCTGCCCTGGCAGCAGAAACAGGGCATGCCGTTGATGGCATACTGCCCGCTGGGGCAGGGCGGTGCGCTGCTGGCCGATGCAGCGCTCCAGCAGGTGGCGCAGCGGCACGGCGTGACCACCGCCCAGGTCGCCCTGGCCTGGGCGCTACGTCAGCCCAATGTGCTGGTGATTCCCAAGGCCAGCGACTCCCGGCACCTGGCCGAAAACGTCGCCGCCGCCGAGCTGCAGCTCAGCGCCGCCGATTTGCAGGCGATCGACAGCGCCTACCCGGCGCCGACGCGCAAGCAGCGGTTGCAGATGGTGTGAGGGGGCTTTTGCGGGAGAGTGGCTGAGCGAAGGTATTTTGATGGGTTGCACCTACGCGGCCCGACCCATCCTACAGACTGAACCAGGCGTCGTAGGATGGGTGAACCCCATAAATGGCTGGCGGCTCGCCTCAGCCCGCGACCAATACCCGAATGGCTTCCAGGCGCAGAGCGGCCTTGTCGAGCATGGCCAGGCCCTGTTCGCGTTGCTCGCGCAGGGCGTCCAGTTCGCTGTCACGCACGCTCGGGTTGACCGCTTGCAGGGCGGTCAGGCGGGCCAGTTCTTCGTCCAGCTCGGCGGCCAGGCGGCGTTTGGCTTCGGTAACGCGCTCGACGTGGCGCGGCGTGACCTTGGCTTCGCCGGCGGCGATCTTCGGCGTCAGCGCATCACGTTGGGCCTGCACGAACTTGTTGGCGCTGGCGCGCGGCACGGCTTCGAGCTGATCGTTGAGGGTATCGAAGGAGACCTTCGATGCCAGGTCATTGCCGTTGCCGTCGAGCAGGCAGCGCAGTGCAGCCGGCGGCAGGTAGCGGCCCAGTTGCAGCTTGCGTGGCGCCACCACTTCGCTGACGTACAGCAACTCCAGCAGCACGGTGCCGGGCTTGAGGGCCTTGTTCTTGATCAGCGCCACCGAGGTGTTGCCCATCGAGCCGGAGCGCACCAGGTCCATGCCGCCCTGCACCATGGGGTGTTCCCACGTGAGGAACTGCATGTCCTCGCGGGACAGCGCCAGGTCGCGGTCGTAGGTGATGGTCACGCCTTCGTCGTTGCCGAGCGGGAAGCTGGCGTCGAGCATCTTCTCGCTGGGGCGCAGGATCAGGGCGTTGTCGGAATGGTCTTCGCTGTCGATGCCGAAGGCGTCGAACAGCTGCTCCATGTACATGGGCAGGGCGAACTGGTCGTCCTGCTCGAGGATTGCCTCGACCAGCGCCTCGCCCTCACCGGCACCGCCGGAGTTGAGTTCCAGCAGGCGGTCGCGGCCGGCGTGCAGATCACCTTCCAGGCGCTTGCGCTCGGCGGTGGCTTCGTCGATCAGCGTTTGCCACTGGCCGTCGTCGGCGTTTTCCAGCATCGGCAGCAGGCGGCTGCCGAACTGGTGCTGCAGGGCGTTGCCGGTGGGGCAGGTGGCCAGGAAGGCGTTCAGCGCTTGGTGGTACCACTGGAACAGGCGCTCTTGCGGGCTGTTTTCCATGTACGGCACGTGCAGCTGGATCTTGTGCTTCTGGCCGATGCGGTCGAGGCGGCCGATGCGCTGCTCGAGCAGGTCCGGGTGGGCCGGTAGGTCGAACAGCACCAGGTGATGGGCGAACTGGAAGTTGCGGCCTTCGGAACCGATTTCCGAGCAGATCAGCACCTGTGCGCCGAATTCTTCGTCGGCGAAGTAGGCGGCGGCGCGGTCACGCTCGAGGATGCTCATGCCTTCGTGGAACACCGTGGCCGGGATGCCGGAGCGCACGCGCAGGGCGTCTTCCAGGTCCATGGCGGTTTCGGCGTGGGCGCAGATCACCAGCACCTTGAATTTCTTGAGCATCTTCAGGGTGTCGATCAGCCATTCGACGCGCGGGTCGAAGCGCCACCAGCGCTGGTCTTCGTCGACACCGGCCTGGCCCTGATAGCTGACTTCCGGGTACAGCTCGGCGTGCTCGCCTAGCGGCAGCTCCATGTACTCGTCCGGGCTCGGCAGCGGGTAGGGATGCAGCTCGCGCTCGGGGAAGCCCTGCACCGCGGCGCGGGTGTTACGGAACAACAGACGGCCGGTGCCGTGGCGGTCGAGCAGCTCGCGTACCAGGCGGGCGCGGGCATCGCTGTCGCCACCGTCGGCAGCGTCGAGCAGCTCACGGCTTTCATCGCCCAGGAAGCTGCCGATGGCGTCGCGGGCCTGGGCGCTGAGCTTGCCTTCGTCGAGCAGCTCCTGCACCGCTTCGGCCACTGGCTTGTAGCTGGCGCTCTCGGCGCGGAAGGCTTCCAGGTCATGGAAACGATTGGGGTCGAGCAGGCGCAGGCGCGCGAAGTGGCTGTCCTGGCCGAGCTGTTCGGGGGTGGCGGTGAGCAGCAGCACGCCAGGAATCACCTCGGCCAGTTGCTCGACCAGGCTGTATTCGCGGCTGGCCTTTTCCGGGTGCCAGACCAAATGGTGGGCTTCGTCGACCACCATCAGGTCCCAGCCGGCGGCGAACAGCGCGTCCTGGGCTTTCTCGTCCTCGCACAGCCATTCCAGGGCGACCAGCGCCAGCTGCGCATCTTCGAACGGGTTGCTGGCGTCGCTCTCGATGAAGCGCTCGGCGTCGAACAGCGC
This sequence comes from Pseudomonas fulva 12-X, assembly GCF_000213805.1. NCBI lineage: Bacteria > Pseudomonadati > Pseudomonadota > Gammaproteobacteria > Pseudomonadales > Pseudomonadaceae > Pseudomonas > Pseudomonas fulva. The sequence continues at coordinate 1,676,925 of NC_015556.1, forward strand.
GACTTCCAGGTTGAAGCGGCGGCGCATTTCCACCAGCCACTGGTGTTGCAGGTTTTCCGGCACCAGGATCAGCACGCGGCTGGCGCGGCCGGAGAGCAGCTGGCGATGGATCACGAGACCCGCTTCGATGGTCTTGCCCAGGCCCACTTCGTCGGCCAGCAGCACGCGCGGGGCGATGCGGTCGGCCACTTCACGGGCGATGTGCAACTGGTGGGCGATGGGCTGGGCACGTACGCCGCCCAGGCCCCACAGCGAGGATTGCACCTGCTTGCTGGTGAATTCCAGGGTGCGGTAGCGCAGCCCGAACCACGGCAACGGGTCGATCTGCCCGGCGAACAGACGGTCGCTGGCCAGGCGGAACTGGATGAAGTTGGACAGCTGGGTTTCCGGCAGGGTGACGGCCTGGTTCTTGGCGTCGAGGCCGTGATAGACCAAGAGGCCATCGACATCGTCGACTTCACGTACGGTCAGCTTCCAGCCTTCGAAGTGAGTGATCTCGTCGCCCGGCGAGAAGCGCACGCGGGTCAGCGGCGCATTGCGCGCCGCGTACTGACGGGTTTCGCCGGTGGCGGGGTAGAGCACGGTGAGCATGCGGCCGTCCTGCATGAGGATGGTGCCCAAGCCCAGTTCCGCTTCGCTGTCGCTGATCCAGCGTTGCCCCGGTTGATACTCCGCCATGCTGCCTGTCTCCACCTGTCAAAAAAGCCGGCTATGTTACCGCAGGGCTAGGGTCTGTTGCCATTTCAGCGCGAGCCGCGTTGCCGCGAGAAATCTCGCCAGCTCGGGCGGCGATCCGCTAGGCGGAGGACGCAGGGAATGGACTAGCCGTCCGCGTTTTCCCTTGCCAAGTTTTCCAGCGACGCATGGCGAGATTTCTCGCACAACCCTGAAGGGCCGGGCCCGTTTTGCCGCGATGCTGCGTTTCTCGCCGGCTCATTTAGCCTACTAAACTTCGCGGCTCGTGCCTTGCCTCGCGGCAAAACGGGCTCCGGCGCGGCCGTGCGTGAAACGGCAACAGACCCTCGCTCAGCCAAAGGTGCATCAGGGTCGATTTGGCACTTACCGACGCGCGTCCGGTCAGACAGTCTAGTCATGCCGCCATAAAGTCGCCCGCCGTTTGGCCGATAAGGCTGCAAAGAGAGGTGTTTGATGCTGCCGCCGATTCCTCACAGCCTGATACCGGTTACCGCCCAGCAGGACGTGGTCAAGCCGCGCCCGGAAATCGCGCCGGTGACGCCCACCGCTGAAACGGCACAGGAAGATTCGGTCGGCCTGGACAAACGCCACCCCGATGAAGTGGCCGAGCGGCTGCGTGAAGAGCAGCGTCGCCGGCAGCGACGTGGCTATACCGCCGCCGAGCTGGCCGAGGGCGAGGTGGACGAGGCGGACGAGCCGGCCATCGACCAGTTGCCGCGCCAGGGCCTGTGGGTGGACGTCGAGGTTTGACGCCCGTGGATGGGAGCGCCGCCCAGGGCGGGCTGTTCGAGCAGGCGGCGCTGCAGCTGCCCGATGCCGAACTCAGTTATCAACCTGACTGGCTCGACCGCGCCACGGCCGATGACTGGCTGCAGCGGCTGGTCGAGCAAACACCCTGGCAGCAACCCGAAGTGGTGCTGTTCGGCCGCCAGCTGCCGGTTCCGCGTCTGGTGGCCTGGTATGGCGACAGCGATGCCCGTTACCGCTATTCCGGCATGACTCACCAACCGCTGCCCTGGACGCCATTGCTGGCCGAGATTCGCCAGCGCCTGATCGACAGCCTTGGCCAGCCACTTAATGGCGTGCTGCTCAACTACTATCGCGATGGCCAGGACTCCATGGGCTGGCACAGCGACGACGAGCGCGAACTGGGCGCTGAGCCGTTGGTGGCGTCCCTGAGCCTGGGCGGTGAACGGCGCTTCGACCTGCGCCGCAAGGGCGGCACGCGCATCGAGCACTCGCTGCAACTGGCCCATGGCTCGCTACTGGTCATGGGCGGCCAGACGCAGCATCATTGGCAGCACCAGGTGGCCAAGACGCGTAAGCCCTGTGCCCCCCGTTTGAACCTGACGTTTCGTCTGATCCGGACGCCGCTATGAGCAATGATGTGAAGCTGATCGATTTCGCCGCCGAGCGCGACAAGCGCATTCACGACCTGCACGACAGGAAGCTCGAAGACATGCGCAACGCCTTCGAGCAGGCCCTGCCGCTGCCCAAGGGCAAGAAGAAGCCCAAGAGCAAACCGAAGAAACGCTGAGAGCCCGCTCGGTATCCCCTGAGCTGGATTTCATCGGTGCTGGCTGCAAGGTGGCGTAGCGATACGGTCGCGATTTTGTCGTAGCGGCCGGGCAGCGATCCGCTTTAGCTGCGGACCCTTTGCACCTCGAAATCTCGCGGCTAAAGCCGCTCCTACAAATAGAACGCTCTGCTCAGCGCATAGCTGCGTACCGGTTTGCGCGCCCCTACACTTATCCAGATTGATGCAAATCAGCCGTTTTCAGGCGCTGACGCTCGCGCGTGCCTGGCCGTTGACCTGGGTCAATGGCCGGCGCCGCCTGGCTGTTAACGTAGCGCCATACCCGAGCAGCAGGTGCAAGGAGGCAGCATGTTCCTAGATGTGGTGGTTCTCGCCGGTATCGGCACCGTTGGGCTGATGATTCTGTTTGGTATCGGGTTCACGTATTTCGTCTGGAAGGATGCGAGCAAGAAAAAGCCGCACTGATCGCCGGACTCACGAGCACGCAAGGCATTGGGGCGACTTCGGTCGCCCTTTTTTTCGTCTGCATTTCACGCGTCTGGGGTGGTGCGCTATCTGGACAGTACATGCTTAGCTAGCTAATAATTCGCACCCTGCACGGAGGCGGAACCCTTTGGCTACGGCTATGTTCAGAGCTGAGACCCTTTTAGGTAAGCACCGTGCGTGATTCCCTGCTGGCGTTCGTTGCGCCAAGCACCCAAGCCATCCAGTTCGCGATCAAGACCCTGCTCGGCGGCGGTCTGGCGCTCTGGCTCGCCCTGCGCCTGGGCCTCGAACAGCCGCAGTGGGCCCTGATGACCGCCTTTATCGTCGCCCAGCCGTTGTCCGGCATGGTGGTGCAGAAGGGCCTGGCGCGCCTGCTGGGCACTCTGGTCGGCACCTTCATGGCGGTGGTGATGATGGCGCTGTTCGCGCAGATGCCGCTGTTGTTCGTGCTCGCCTTCGCAGTGTGGCTGGGCCTGTGTACGGCGGCCTCGACCATGCTGCGCAGCGCCTGGTCCTATGCTTTCGTGCTGGCCGGCTACACGGTGGCGATCATCGGCCTGCCGGCTATCGGCAAACCCCAGGTGATTTTCGACGAAGCCATCGCCCGTTCCACGGAAATCTGCCTGGGTATCGTCTGCGCCACCCTGAGCAGCGCACTGCTGTGGCCGCAGCGGGTCGAGCGGCAACTGGCGCAGCAGGCCCGCGATGCCTGGCAGACCGGCCTCAAAGCCGCACGCCAGGCGCTGACCGGCGAGGAAGAAGCGCGCAAGGGGCTGCTCGAAGCCCTGTCGCGCATCGTCGCCGTGGACGCCCAGCGCGAACACGCCTGGTTCGAGGGCGAGCGTGGCCGCCAGCGCGCCATTGCTCTGCGGGTGCTCAGCCGCGACCTGCTCGGCGTATTGCGCCTGGCCCGCGGTGTGGCGCGTCAGTGGCGGCAGCTGAGCAGCCAGGAGGCACAGGCCGTGGCGCCCTGGTTGCAGGAAGTGGATGAGCGTCTGCAGGACGGCGCGAGCGACCGCCCGCAGCTGATCGAGCGCCTGCGCCAGGCTGCCGAGGACGACGAGCTCAACGGCGGCCAGCAACTGTGCCTGGGGCGCATGGCGGTGCTGCTGATGCGCATCGAGGATGCTGGTCGTGCGCTGCAGGCGGTCGAGCAGGGCAGAGCGCCTGCCGACGCGCCGCGGGCGCTGTCTTGGCACTATGACTGGCAGAGTGCGCTGGTATTCGGTTCGCGCAGTGCCCTGGCATTCCTGACCCTGGCGAGCTTCTGGCTGGCCACCGGCTGGACCCACGCCACCGGCGCCATGCTGCTGGCCTGTGTGGTGTGCAGCCTGTTCGCGCGGCTGGAGGCGGCGCCGCAGATCGGCATGATGTTCCTGCGCGGCATTCTCTACGCGCTGCCGGTGGCGTTTTTCGTCGGGCAGATCCTGATGCCGCAGATCGACGGTTTCGTGATGCTCTGCATGGTGCTCGGCGTGCCGCTGTTCTTTGGCGTGCTGGGCATGGCCAAGCCGGCCGTGGCGGCGACCTCCACGGCGTTCTGCCTGCACGTGATCGTGCTCTGCATGCCGCCGCCGAGCGTCGGCTATAACGTGGAATATTTCCTCAATGAGGCGCCTGGCATGCTTATCGGCGTGGCCGTGGCAGTCATGGCGTTTCGTGTGATCGTGCTGCGCAACCCGGTGTGGCATGGCCGGCGCCTGGTGCATGCGATGCTGGTCGACCTTGGCCGGCTGACGCGCCGCGACCTGGGGCGTGCCGAGAACTGGTTCGGCGGGCGCATGGCCGACCGCCTGCTGCAGCTGGCGCGGCACTACCCGGCGCGTCCGGATCAGGCGCGCAGCCGTTGGGACGAAGGCGTCGCCGGGCTCGATCTGGGCGATGAGCTGCTGCACCTGCGCGCCTGCCTGGCCAAGGCTGACGCCGGCCTGGCCCGTTCGCAGCGACGCTTTCTGGAACGCCTCGACGATGCACTGGAGCGCGGCCCCGCGCCGGGCCGCGAAGACGATCTGAACGCTCCTGTCGCCGAGCTGCAGGAGGCCCTGCGCGCCTGCACGCCGAGCATCGACAAGCGCCTGGCCGAAGCGGCGCTGTTGCAGTTGCACAATGGCTGGCGGCACTGGTGCCAGCTAAGAGGAGAAGCAAATGGGCTTACATGAGTGGTCGCTGGGCGGCGTATTGCTGAGCCCCATGGCGGCCTATGCGGTTTTTGCGCTGCTGCTTACCGGCGTGGTACGCCTGGGCCTGCAGCGCGCGGGATTGGCGCAGTGGATCTGGCACGAGGCCTTGTTCGACTGCGCCCTGTTCGTTTGCGTCCTGGCGGCGGTGATGGCTGTCCTGGCGACCTAAGGAGAAAAGCATGCGTTCGACCATTCGCGTCGGCATTACCCTGGCTGTGGTGGTAGCGGCGATTTTCGCTGGCGCCTGGATCTGGCAGCACTACATGTATTCGCCCTGGACCCGGGACGCCCGGGTGCGTGCCGATGTGGTGACCATCGCCCCGGACGTGTCCGGCTGGGTGCTCGAACTCAAGGTGCGCGACAACCAGCAGGTCAAGGCTGGCGACCTGCTGATGACCATCGACCGTGATCGCTATCAGGCCGCGGTGGAAAAGGCCCAGGCCGTGGTCGACATCCGCAAGCAGCAACTCAACCTGCGCGAACACGAAGCCTCGCGCCGTGCGCAGCTGGGCAGCCAGGCGATCAGCGCCGAGCTGCGCGAGAACGCGCAGATCAACGCCGAGATGGCCCGCAGCGAATACCGTGAGGCCCAGGCCGATCTGCGCATCGCTCAGCTCAACCTCGAGCGCAGCGAAGTGCGCGCGCCGCGTGACGGCCAGGTGACCAATCTGGTGCTGGCCCAGGGCAACTACGTGACCGCCGGGCAGGCGGTGATGGCCCTGGTCGATACGGGCTCGTTCTACGTGCAGGCCTATTTCGAGGAAACCAAGTTGCCGCGCATCCAGGTCGGTGCGCCGGTGGAAATCTGGTTGATGGGCGGTGAAAAGGAGATTCGTGGCGAGGTGGAAGGCATCAGCCGCGGCATCACCGACCGCAATGCCAGCCCGGACGGCCAGCTGCTGGCCAACGTCGAGCCGACCTTCAACTGGGTACGCCTGGCTCAGCGCATTCCGGTACGCATCAAGCTCGATGACGTGCCGGAGAGCGTCAAGCTGAGCGCCGGCATGACCGCCAGCGTACGGGTGGAGTAGGGCGCGTTTGGTCATTGTAGGAGGGGCTTTAGCCCCGAGCTCTTAAGGGCTCGGGGCTAAAGCCCCTCCTACGGTTAGTGTTCGCTTCAGGATTCTTTGCGAGATGGAACGGGCTGGCTCGGCCGATGGCATGACTGCCAGCCTGCGGATTGAGTCGGCTGTCGTGTAGTGGCTTTAGCCACGAGCTTTTTATCAAGGCAAACAAAGAGCTCGCGGCTAAAGCCGCTCCTACAAAAGTGTTCTGCTCACCGACCGCTCCCGCCACTTGGCTGCCAAAATCGGCGAGCCTGGGTTGAAAGATTCTGAACAGTTTCTCAGTGTCAGCCGCGCAGCACGCTCGCCGGCGTACGGCGCATCAGCACTTCACCATGACGCACCGAGATCAGGGCATGGCCCTGGGTGCGGATCATCTCGTAATCGTCCGACGCCGAGAGAATCAGCAGGTTGGCCGGGCGGCCCACTTCCAGGCCATAGCGCTCACCCAGGTGCAGGGTGCGGGCGCTGTTGTCGGTGATCAGGTCCAGGCCGCGTTTGAGGTCTTCGTAACCGAGCATGTGGCAGATATGCAGGCCGGCTTCGAGGATGCGCAGGATGTTGCCGTTGCCCAGCGGGTACCAGGGGTCGACGATCGAATCCTGGCCGAAGCAGATGTTCATGTCGGCGCGATCGATCTCCGCCACGCGGGTCAGACCGCGGCGTTTCGGGTAGGTGTCGAAACGGCCCTGCAGGTGGATGCTTTCGGTGGGGCAGGAGATGAAGTTGATCTTCGACTGCTTCAGCAGGCGGAACAGCTTGGAGCAGTAGGCGTTGTCGTAGGAGCCCATGGCGGTGGTGTGGCTGGCGGTGACGCGTTCGCCCATGCCGCGCACACGGGCTTCTTCGGCCAGCACTTCGAGAAAGCGCGACTGCGGGTCGTCGGTCTCGTCGCAGTGCACGTCCACCAGGCAGCCGGTGCGCTCGGCCAGGTCCATCAGAAACTTGATCGAGCTGACGCCCTGGTCGCGGGTGTTCTCGAAGTGCGGAATGCCGCCCACCACGTCGGCGCCCAGCGCCACGGCCTGCTCCATCAGCGCGCGGCCGTTGGCATAGGACTCGATGCCCTCCTGGGGAAAGGCGACGATCTGCAGGTCGATCAGGTGGCGGGTTTCCTCGCGTACTTCAATCATCGCCTTGAGCGCGGCCAAGGTTGGGTCAGTGACGTCGACGTGGGTGCGCACGTGCTGGATGCCGTGATCGACCAGCATGTCGATGGTCTTCTTGGCGCGGCTCTTGGTGTCTTCGTGAGTGACCAGCGCCTTACGCTCGGCCCAGCGCTCGATGCCCTCGAACAGCGTGCCGCTCATGTTCCAGTTCGGCTCGCCGGCGGTGAGGGTGGCATCGAGGTGAATGTGTGGCTCGACGAAGGGCGCGACCACCAGATTACTGGCGGCGTCCAGATCGCCTTCGCTGGCGCTGACCACCGCGGGTTGTGCGGTGATGGCGGCAATCTGCGAGCCGTCCAGCGCGATATGGAAAAGACCTTCGCGGCCACGCAGGCGGGCGTTGACGATGTTCATGGGGTACTCCTTGGCAGGCTATGAGACGACAGGCGACGGATCAGCAGGGCGATGCTGATGTTCAGCCGGTCGTGAGGATCATCGAACGAGCAGCCGGTCAGCGCTTCGATACGTTGTACACGGTAGCTCAGGGTGTTGCGGTGTACGCCCAGGCGTTGCGCGGCCAGGGCGAGGTTGGCGTTCTCGAAGAACCAGGCTTCCAGGGTCGGCATCAGCACTGGCTCGTGGCGGGAATCATCGCCGATCAGCGGGCCCAGGGTGCGTTCGACGAAGTGCTCGAGCAGGCTGCGGTCGCGGATCGCGGCGAGCAGTTCGATCACCCCCAGTTCGTTGAAGCTGCACAGCCCCAGGCGTTCGGGAAAGGCCTGGGCAGCGACCAGCGCCTGGCGGGCCTGGCCGAGCGCCCGGGCGAAATGCTCGGGGTGATGATTGCCGCTGCTCAGGCCGAGAAAAAGGCGCTGCGGTTGCAGGCGTTCATCCAGCTCGCCGAGCAGGTCCATCAAAGTCTTGCGGTTGCGCTGTTCGTCCTGGCTGCCGGTGCAGGGCAGCAGGGCGATCCAGTGCTCGCCCTGGCTGATCAGCGGCAGAGCACCACCGAGTTGTTGCAGGCACTGTTCGAGGCGCTGCTGCAGGCACTGGCGGTTGTCGCGCAGCAGGCGCTCGCCGCTGGCCGCCGCTTCGCCGTCGAACAGCTGCTCGCTGTTCTGCAGGCGCAGCAGGGCGACCTGGCGCGGCACGCTCAGCGGCAGGTCGAGGCTGGCAGCACGTTGCAGCAGCACGTCGAGGGACTGGTAATCGCCTTCCAGCAATTGCTCCAGCACGTGCTGGCGCGAGCTGCCGATCATCTGCTGCTGCACCAGCGCCGTGCCGATGGCCTGGGTGACCACCACCATCTTCAGCCCGTAGGGTTGCTCGAGTAGTGGCAGGCCCAGGCGCTCGGCCTCGGCGATCACCGCCGGTGGAATCGCCTGGATGAATTCGGCACCGGTGAGGATTACCAGCCCGGCGGTGGCGCGCTCGACCGCCTGGCGCACCAGAAGCAGCAGATTGGCCTCATCACGCGGATGGTTGATGCCGGTGACGAATACCAGCTCGCCGCCCATCACCCAGTCGGCGATGTCCTCGTTCTCGGCCACGTAGGGCCAGCGCACCGGGTTGCCCAGGCCTGCCTGGCCAGCGCGCAGGCGCAGCTCATGCAGGCCGGGCAGGGCCAGTACATCGGCGACGCTCAGGCTCATGCGCGGGCGACCACGTCGCGGGCGGCGAAGACCTTCTTCGCTTCGAACAGCACGATGTAAACCACCGCAGCGACGGTGATGCCTACCAGCGGCGCGACCCAGGGCGAGAAGTAGGCGCAAAGCGCACCGACGGCGTAGGCGCCCAGGCCGACCCAGTTGAACGCGGGGATGCGCGCCTCGGCGAGCAGCGGATAGCGGCTCTTATGGCCGTAGAAATAGTCGGCCATGATCACGCCACCAATCGGCGGGATGATCGAGCCGAGCAGGATCAGGAACGGAATCAGCAGCTCGTACATGCCGCCGATGGCCAGCAGGGTGCCGATGCCGGCGCCCACCACGGTCACCGTCTTGCGCCGGCCGGTGCGCAGCAGGTTGCAGCCGGCGGCGGCGAAGTTGTAGATGGTGTTGTCCTGGGTGGTCCACAGGTTGAGGAACAGCATCACCACTGCGGCGATGGACAGGCCCTGCAGCACCAGCACTTCGACGATGTCCGGCTGCTGGTAGACGATGGCGCCGTAGGCCCCGGCGACGATCATCAGGCCGTTGCCGAGAAAAAAACCGACCATGCTGGCGATCACCGCGATGCGTCCGGTGCGGGCGAAGCGCGTCCAGTTGGTGGCCTGGGTGGCGCCGCTGACGAAGGTGCCGAAGACCATGGTGATGGCCACGCTCAGGGTCATGCTCTGGATCGGTTCGATGGCCATCAGCGCGCTCAGGCCGCCGATGTCGTCAGTGGCAATCCACAGCGAGCAGACCAGCAGGGCGAGCATGGCCGGCACGGAAATGCGCGACAGGATATCCAGCCCCTTGTAGCCGATGAACGCGGTGATGCAGAAGGCAAAGCCGAACAGCACCATCAGCGGGATGGTCAGGCCTTGCGGCAGGCCGAGAATCTTCACCAGCACGATGGCTACCGTGGCGGTGCCCCAGGCGTACCAGCCGATCTGGGTGAAACCGAGCAGCACGTCGGAGAGCTTGCTGCCGGCCTCGCCAAAGCAGAAGCGGCCCATCAATACCGAGTTGAGGCCGCTGCGGCAGGCGATCAGGCCCAGCACCGCGGCATAGGCACCGAGCAGCAGGTTGCCGATGATCGCCGCCCAGATCAGCGTCTTGAAATCGAACGCCATGCCGATCTTGCCGCCGGCAAACGTGGTGGCGGTGAAGAAGGTGAAGGAGAACAGCATGATCGAGGTGGAGAACAGCCCTTTGCGTGCGCCGGCGGGCACTTCGCTCAAGGGGTAATCGCTATCGGTGGTCGGCTGGGTCATGGCCTGGCTCCAGGGGGTTAGGGAGGCCATGGCTATAGCAGGCGACGTGCCAACCGACGGTTTGGGTGGCGCGTACAGTGCCGTTTGTGCGAAGTGCACAATGGGGCGCGGTTTTTCAGCGGATAGGTGGGTTTTCTTTGTGGTTTTCCACCATTGTCGACCTGTCTTGGTGCGCTGCCGGGCGGGCATGCACCAAGAGGTCACCGGCGACTCAGAACCTGATCACTATCTGGCGAGCCAAAGACATGCAAGGCCCAGGCGGCCCCACAAAAACAAGCATGAAGCGGTCGGAGTCGCGTTTGACTTTACGAACTGCAAACGAGCATTCCGACCGGGCTGGCGACCCCGCTTGTTTTTGACCCAGCGGGGCCGACGCGTAGCAGATCGTGAATAGGTTCTCAGCGGGTGCCGAGGAAGTCGCGTTTGCCCAGCTCCACGCCGTTGTGGCGCAGGATGGCGTAGGTGGTGGTGATGTGGAAGTACAGGTTCGGCAGCACGTGATCCTGCAGGAAGGCCAGGCCCTGGAAGTGGGTTTCCTTGTCGCGGCGCTTGAGCGTCACAGTGCGGTCTTCGCTGCCGTCGAGCTGTGCGGCGCTGATGCCCTGCACGAACTCCAGGGTTTTGGCGATGCGCGCCTGCAGCTCGGCGAAGCTGGTTTCGTCATCGGCATGGCTCGGCACTTCGACGCCGGCCAGCAGGGCCGCGCCGGATTTCACCGTGTCACAGGCGATCTGCACCTGGCGGCTGAGCGGGAACATGTCCGGCGCCAGGCGCGAGCCGAGCAGCACGCTCTGCTCGATCTTGCGGGCTTCGGCATTGGCCGCGGCGATGCCGAGGATGGTCGACAGGTTGGTCAGCTGGCGGGTGAACACCGGGATGGTAATGGAATGCATGGACAGTGGCATGGAAGCTCCAGGGAAAGGCAGGGAGGCGCTTGACAGTAGGATGGGTGAAACCCATCGCAATCTCCTGATGGGTTACACCTACGCGGCCCGACCCATCCTACGGGCTTAAGATATAAAGCGAACAGGCGATTGAAAAACGTAGGCGAGGCCGCCAGCGCAAGGCAAAAACAGGCGATAAAGCGGAGTGTACGAGTAGTACATGAGCATTTTGAGCCTGTTTTTAACGCAGTGATGGCAACGCAGGTAGTTTTTCATCAGCCTGTCAGCCGATGCTGATTGGCGGCAGTGTGGCCAGCTCGACGGTAACGGCTTTACGTGGCGCGATGATTTCAGCTTCGCCGTCGACCACCAGTTCGTCGTGCTGGTTGAACACGCGGGTGGCGATGCGGACGCGGAATTTCGGCAGCTTCTCGAGAATTTCCAGGCGCACGGTCAGGGTGTCGCCCAGTTTCACCGGCTTCTGGAAGCTCATCTGCTGGCCCACATAGATGGTGCCGGGGCCTGGCAGGGTGCAGGCCACTGCCGCGCTGATCAGTGCGCCGCTGAACATTCCGTGGGCGATGCGTTCCTTGAACATGGTGGTGGCAGCGTATTCAGCGTCCAGGTGCACCGGGTTGTGGTCACCGGAAACGGCGGCGAACAGCAGGATGTCGCGCTCTTCCACGCTCTTGCTGTAGCTGGCGGTCTGGCCGACTTCCAGGGCTTCGTAAGGGGTATTGCTGCTTTGCGTCATAAGGCGGGTTCCTGAGGGAGTGAAGGTCGCGGCTGGGGCGCGAGCGTCTGTTCCAGCCAGTCGATCAGGTCGCGGGTGACCTCGTCACGGTTGGTTTCGTTGAGCGTTTCGTGGCGGGCCTGTGAATAAATCTTCAAGTTGGTGCGGCTGTGTCCTGCCTGCCTCAGCGCATCGGCCAGGCGTTGCAGGCCGTTGCCCTGGCTGACCGGGTCGTGGTCGCCGCCGATGATCAGGATCGGCAACTGCGGGGCGATCTGCTTCAGCGAGGCGAGCGGCGTGATGCGCTGCAGACCTTCCAGCAGGTCGAGCCACAACTGGTTGGTGCAGCGAAAACCGCACAGGGGGTCGGCAATGTAACGGTCGACCTCGGCGTTGTCACGGCTGAGCCAGTCGAACGGCGTGCGCGCCGGGGCGAAGGCCTTGTTGAAGGCGCCGAACGACAGCCAGTCGATCAGCGCGCTGCGCCCGGTCGCGCCCTGGCGCCAGCGCTCGAAGCGCGCCACCAGCGCCGCAGCCCGAAAGGTGCCCAGCTTGCCGTAATTCGAGCCACTGAGAATCGCGCCCTGTACGCTGCTGCTGTGGTGCATGAGGTAGGCGGTGGAGATGAAGCTGCCCATGCTGTGGCCGAGCAGAATGATCGGTGTCTGCGGATGCTGATGGCGGATGTGATGGTTGAGCTCGGAGAGGTCGCCGACCACATGGTTCCAGCCGTTCTCGTCGGCGAAGTGGCCGAGCAGCCCATGCTGCGCCGATTGCCCGTGGCCGCGATGGTCGAGGGCGTAGAGCGCGTGCCCGGCAGCGACCAGCGCCTCGCCGAGGCGGGCATAGCGGCCGCTGTGTTCGGCCATGCCATGGGCGAGCATCACCACGGCCCTGGGCTCATGCGCGGGGTGCCAGTGGTTGACGTAAAGGGGGGCGCCATCACTGCTGTCGAGCCAGAAGCTGCGGTGCTGCATGGCAAAGTCCTTTTTCAACAGCCTGATAGCCGGCGGGTGCCAAGCATTGTAGACCCTGCAGGTGCTGAAATTCACGGTATTGATTGTGGCTTTGCCAGGCTGCGGCCGGCTGCTAAGTTCTTGCCGGTGATATCACCGTCGGAAACCAAGGGATAACAACAATGCAGCCCGATTTCTGGAACGATAAACGCGCCCCTGGCGTGGCCAACGACATCGATATGGACGCCTACCAGTCGGTGGTCGAGGTGTTCGAGCGCTCCTGCAAGACTTTCGCCGACCGCCCCGCGTTCAGCAATCTGGGCAGAACCCTGACCTACGGCGAGCTGGACAAATTGTCCGCCGCCTTCGCCGCCTACCTGCAGCAGCGCACCGACCTCAAGCCTGGCGACCGTATCGCCGTGCAGATGCCCAACGTGCTGCAGTATCCGATTGCCGTGTTCGGCGCCATGCGCGCCGGTCTGATCGTGGTCAACACCAACCCGCTGTACACCGCCCGCGAGATGCGTCACCAGTTCAAGGACGCCGGCGTGCGCGCCCTGGTGTACCTGAACATGTTCGGCAAGCTGGTGCAGGAAGTGCTGCCCGATAGCCAGATCGAGTACCTGATCGAGGCGCGCATGGGCGACCTGCTACCCACGCTCAAGGGGTGGTTGGTCAACACCGTGGTCAAGAAGGTCAAGAAGATGGTGCCTGACTACCATCTGCCGCAGGCCATCGCGTTCAAACAGGTGCTGGGCGAGGGCGCGCGGCTCAGCCTGAGCCCGGTGTCTGCCAAGCAGGACGATATCGCCGTACTGCAGTACACCGGTGGTACCACTGGCGTGGCCAAGGGCACGATGCTCACCCACGGCAACCTGGTGGCCAACATGCTGCAGATCGATGCCTGCATGTCGCAGCTCGACGATGACGGCACGCCGCTGATGAAGCAGGGCCAGGAAGTGATGATCGCGCCGCTGCCGCTGTACCACATCTACGCCTTCACCGCGAACTGCATGTGCATGATGGTCAACGGCAACCACAACGTGCTGATCACCAATCCGCGGGACATTCCCGGCTTCATCAAGGAGCTGGGCAAATGGGAGTTTTCTGCATTGCTGGGGCTCAACACGCTGTTCGTGGCGTTGATGGATCACCCGGATTTCACCAAGCTCGATTTCAGCCACCTGAAACTCACCAACTCCGGCGGCACTGCGCTGGTCAAGTCCACCGCCGAGCGCTGGCAGCAACTGACCGGCTGCGGCGTGGTGGAAGGTTACGGGCTGACCGAGACCTCGCCGGTGGCCAGCACCAATCCCTATGGCGACCGGGCGCGTCTGGGTACGGTCGGCATTCCGGTGCCGGGCACCGCGTTCAAGGTCATCGATGACTACGGCAACGAGCTGCCGATTGGCGAGCGCGGCGAGCTGTGCATCAAGGGGCCGCAGGTGATGAAGGGCTACTGGAACCGCCCGGATGCCACCGCCGAGGTGCTGGACGCCGAGGGCTGGTTCAAGTCCGGCGATATCGCGGTGATCGACGAAGACGGTTTCGTGCGCATCGTCGACCGCAAGAAGGACATGATCATCGTCTCCGGCTTCAACGTTTACCCCAACGAGATCGAGGACGTGGTGATGGCCCACAGCAAGGTGGCCAGCTGCGCAGCCATCGGCGTGCCGGACGAGAAATCCGGCGAGGCGGTCAAGTTGTTCGTGGTCAAGCGCGACGACAGCCTGACCGCCGAGGAGCTCAAGACCTACTGCAAGGAGAACTTCACCGCCTACAAGGTGCCACGACAGATCGTGTTCAGGGACTCGCTGCCCATGACCAACGTCGGCAAGATCCTGCGCCGCGAGCTGCGCGACGAAGCGGTGAAGGCGCCTGCCAACGCCTAGCCTGCTGTATCGCTCAACGACAAGGGCCCTGCATTGCGGGGCCTTTTGCTTGGTGACGACTGGTACCGTCGCGAGTTGGTAGCCTGGGTTGAGCGCAGCGATACCCAGGGCAGTGTCCCGGGTAATGTCCGCGGTCGCCGCGCATGGCAGGACCGGCGCGAGCGTTGGCACCTGTCCTTCTTTCCCTCATATCTCTACCTGCAGGAAAGCGCGCAGGCGTCTATCATGGGCGTTGCCTGCCGCCAGACGAGTGCTGCCCGCCGGATTGCCTCGGTAAAAATGCTGTGACCAATATTTTCCATATGGTCATTTTTGATACCGATCGGCCTTTTCGTGCTCTGGTCGGTCTCTGGCAACTCTGCTAATCTCGGCCCGCTTTTGCGCTCCTCAGGGGCGAACAGCCAGGCATACATACAACAAACAACCGCCGATGCGGTGACGACAAGCTGTTGCTTAGGAGTGGGTGTCCATGACCGAAAACTTCTGGACGGACAAATATCCCGAGGGGGTCGCGGCCGAGATCGATCCCGACCAGTACCCCAACGTTCAGGCGGTGCTGAAGCAGTCCTGCCAGCGTTTTGCCGACAAGCCCGCTTTCACCAATCTGGGCAAGACGATCACCTACGGCCAGCTCTACGAGCAGTCCGGCCACTTCGCTGCGTACCTGCAGCAGCAAACCGATCTCAAGCCCGGCGACCGTATCGCCGTGCAACTGCCCAACGTTCTGCAATACCCGGTGGCCGTATTCGGCGCAATGCGTGCCGGCCTGGTGGTGGTCAACACCAACCCGCTGTACACGGCGCGGGAAATGGAACACCAGTTCAACGACTCCGGCGCCAAGGCGCTGGTGTGCCTGGCCAACATGGCGCACCTGGCCGAGCAGGTGGTGCCCAAGACCGGCGTGAAGACGGTGATCGTCACCGAGGTCGGCGACATGCTGCCGCCGCTCAAGCGCCTGTTGGTCAATAGCGTGGTCAAGTACGTGAAGAAAATGGTGCCGGCCTACAACCTGCCGGCGGCCGTGAAGTTCACCGATGCCCTGAGCCAGGGCCGCGGCAAGACGGTCAACGAAGCCAGCCCGGACGCCCAGGACGTCGCCGTGCTGCAGTACACCGGCGGCACCACCGGCGTGGCCAAAGGCGCGATGCTCACGCACCGCAACCTGATCGCCAACATGCTGCAATGCCGCGAGCTGATGGGCTCGAACCTGGCGGAGGGCAGCGAAATCATCGTCGCGCCGCTGCCGCTGTACCACATCTACGCCTTCACCTTTCACTGCATGGCGATGATGCACTGCGGCAACCACAACATCCTGATCACCAACCCGCGCGACCTGCCGGCGTTGGTCAAGGACCTGGCCAAGTTCCAGTTCAGCGCCTTCGTTGGCCTCAATACCCTGTTCGTGGCGCTGAGCAACCACGAGGGCTTCCAGAAGCTCGACTTCTCCAAGCTCAAGGTCACCCTGTCCGGCGGCATGGCGCTGCAGCAGGCGGCCGCCGAGCGCTGGAAGCAGGTCACCGGCTGCGCCATCTGCGAAGGTTACGGCCTGACCGAGACCAGCCCGGTGGCCTCGGTCAACCCGGTGACCCATAACCAGATGGGCACCATCGGCATTCCGGTGCCGTCGACCCAGTTCAAGGTCATCGATGACCAGGGTAACGACCTGGCCATGGGCGAAACCGGCGAGCTGTGCATCAAGGGCCCGCAGGTGATGAAGGGCTACTGGCAGCGTCAGGAAGCCACAGACGAAGTGATCGATGCCAACGGCTGGTTCAAGACCGGCGACATCGGCATCATCCAGCCCGACGGCTACATTCGCATCGTCGACCGCAAGAAGGACATGATTCTGGTGTCCGGCTTCAACGTCTACCCGAACGAGCTGGAAGAAGTGCTGGTAACCCTGCCGGGCGTGCTGCAATGCGCCGCCATCGGCGTACCGGACGAGCGTTCGGGTGAGGCGATCAAGGTGTTCGTGGTGGTCAAACCGGGCATGACCCTGACCAAGGAGCAGGTCATGCAGCACATGCACGACAACCTCACCGGCTACAAACGACCCAAGCAGGTGGAGTTCCGCGAGAGCCTGCCGACCACCAACGTCGGCAAGATCCTGCGCCGCGAGCTGCGTGACGAAGAGCTGAAAAAGCTCGGCAAGAAGTAAGCATCGCGCTCTACAAAAAAGGCCCTGCATTGCAGGGCCTTTTGCGTTTGGGATGGTTTTATTCGAGCCCGGCAGCCTGGCGTTGAGCGAAGCGATACCCAGGTCTGCTTCCCGAATGTCGCTGCGCTCGACCCGGGCTACGGCTCAAGCTTCCTTCAGATAGCGCTCGTAAAACTCCAGCGTCGCCGCGTTCTTGTCCTTGGACTCGAACATGATGTCGAAGCGATCGAGAAACTGCAGCACGTACTCATTGGTCCAGTGGTTCCACATGCGCGCGCTATGGCCGTACAGCTCGCGCTTGGGCGCGACCTTGAGCACTTCGGGCATCTCCAGTTTCCGTTCGGCGCTCAGGCCCAGCTCCTGCAAACGCTCCTGGGGCTGTGACAGGTGCATGGTCGGGCGAATACCGCGCCAGCTGTCGATGATCCGCTCCACGCGCTCGCTGTGCGGGTCGATGTAGTCGTCCTCGTGGATCCAGCAGTGGTGTACGTCGAGCACCACGGGGGCGAGGTCGGCCAGCGCCAGGCAGGCATCCACGCCGTAGGTCTTTTCGTCGTTCTCGAAGGTGATGCACTGCCGCGCTTCCTGGGACAGCCGCGGCCATACCGCGCGTATGCCCTCGCCACCCAGCTTGCCGGCGATATGCAGGTTGCACTTGAAGTCCTGAAAGGTCCGCCCGTAGCCCATCATGCGGATCATGTCGGCGTGGTACTCGAACTCGGCGAGGCTGTTTTCTACCACGTCGGGGCGGTCCGAGCCCAGCACGCAGTACTGACCCGGATGCATGGACAGGCGAATGTTGGCCGTGCGCGCCACCTCGCCGATGGCGGCGAACTGCTCGATCAGGTAGCCCTGCATCTGCGGCTGCTGATAGAAGGCCGCGACCTTCGGGTGGCTGTAGAACGGCAGCAGATCGCTGCTCAAGCGCAGCATCTGCAGGGGCTTGGGCAGCGTGGCGACGTAGGCGAGCAGGCGCAGCTGGGCCTGCAGGTTGTGCTCGACGATCTCGGTCAGCTTGGCGTAGGCCACCGCCTGGCTGACGCTGTCCATCCAGCGCAGAGTGGTGGTGCGCGGGTTGAAGGCCGCCTCGATGGTTTTCAGCTCGCCGGCCGGCAAGCTCTGGTTGGGGTGGCGATACTGGCAGGCGAAGCCAATGCGGGGTGTGGACATGGGCGAGTCTCGGAATCAGCTGTGCAGGGAGTTTCAGACCGCGCTCAGCGCCCCGACGCTCCCGGATTAATTGCGCACCCAGCGCTGGCGCATCCAGCCGCTGAAGGCATCCACGGCCAGCACCAGCAGCAACATGGCGAGGATCACCGTGGCGGCCTGGGCTTCCTGGAACAGGCTCAGGCTCACGTAGAGCATCTGCCCCAGGCCGCCGGCGCCGACGAAGCCCATGATCGCCGCCATGCGGATGTTGTTCTCCCAGCGGTACAGGCTGTAAGCCAGCAGTTGCGGCCACAAAGCCGGCAGGGTGCCGTAGCAGAACGCGGCCCAGGCGCCGCCGCCCTGCAGGCGAATGGCGTCCGCCGGCTGCGGCGGGGTGTTCTCCAGGGCCTCGGCGAACAGTCGGCCGAGCACGCCAGCGGTGTGCAGCGCCAACGCCAGGGTGCCGGCATTGGGGCCAAGACCTGCCGCCAGCACCATGAGCACCGCCCATACCAGTTCGGGAATGGCACGCAGGGCATTGAGCAGCAGCCGAGTGGCAGCTTGGGCGAGGGCACCCAGGCGCCCGGCCGCCGGTAGCGCCAGCAGCAAGCCGAGCACGGCGGCAAGCAGGGTGCCGACGGCCGACATGGCCAGGGTTTCCAGAGCGCCACGGGCGGTGGCCTGCAGGTGACTGGCGGTGAAGTCCGGGTCGAAAAAGCGCGCGGCGTAGCTGCCCATCTGCCCCAGGCTATCGGCGCCGAACAGGCCTGCCAGGTCCAGGCCCAGATAGGCGAAGGAGCCGATCACCGCGGTGGCGATGCCCAGCACCAGCAGCAGGTTGCCCAGGCGCCTCATGTGAACCTCGCACGCAGCAGCCGGCTCAACTGATCGGCAAGCAGCACCAGCACCAGAAAGGTCAGCAGCATGCTGGCCACTTCAGCGCCAGCGAACATGCGCATCGACAGGTCGATCTGCTGGCCCAGGCCGCCGGCGCCGACGAAGCCCATCACCACCGAGGCGCGCACCGCGCATTCCCAACGGTACACCGTATAAGAGGTCAGTTCCGCCGCGGCGGCCGGCAGCACGCCGTAGGCGAAGGCAGCCAGACGGCCGCTGCCGCTCTGCAGCAGGGCGTGCACCGGGCGCTGGTCCACCGACTCGAAGATTTCCGCGTAGACCTTGCCGAGCATGCCCGCGTAAGTGATGGCGATGGCCAGCACCCCGGCGGTCGGGCCCAGGCCCACGGCGCGCACGAACAGCAGCGCCCAGACGATCTCCGGCACGCTGCGCAGCACGATCAGCAAACCGCGCACCGGCCAGCGCAGCCAGCGGCCCAGGGCACTCGGCTGGCCGCCGCGTGAGGCCGCCGAGAGCGACAGTGCGCGGCTGGCCAGCAGGCTTGCCGGTACCGCCAGCAGCAGCGCCAGGGCCATGCCGGCGGTGGCGATGGCCAGGGTCTGCAGGGTGGCGTCCAGCAGCAGGCAGAGAAAATCCTCGTTGTGGGCCGGCGGCCAGAAATCCTTGAGGAAGCTGCCCATGGACTGGGCGCTATCCGGGCGCAGCAACACGCCCAGGTCCAGCTCGGCCAGGCGTATGCCCGGCCACAGCAGGGCGACGGCCAGCAGCACGAACGCCAGGCGCGGCAGGGCGGCTGGGTCGCCCGGGTAGCGTCTCAGCATCGCGCCGCCCAGGCATCCGGCGTTGGCTCACCAGCACGTGCCGGGTTCAGCTGTTCGTTGGCGTACAGCGCCTGCAGGCGCTCGGAGTCGACTTCACTGGCCGGCAGGTCGAAAGCGATGCGCCCGTCACGCACGCCGACGATGCGCGGAAAATGCGCCAGGGCCAGCTCCACCGTGTGCAGGCTGGCGACCAGGGTCACGCCGCCGGCTTCGGCATGGCTGACCAACAGCGACAAGGTATGGTCGGCCAGGCGCGGGTCCATGGCCGAGACCGGCTCATCGGTGAGCAGCAGCTGCGGGGCCTGATACAGGGCGCGGGCGATTCCGACGCGCTGCAGCTGGCCGCCGGAGAGCTGGCCGCAGCGGGCGAACAGCTTGTCGCCGAGGTCGAGCTTGTCCAGCTGCGCTCGCGCACCGGGGATGTCCAGCGGGTACAGCAGGTTGACCAGGCTCCTGGGCAGGCTCCACTGGCCCAGGCGTCCGGCCAGCACGGCGGTGACCACCCGCTGGCGCAGGGGCAGAGGCGGCGCCTGGTGGATCAGGCCGATGCGCGTGCGCAGGCGTTGGCGATGCCGGCTGGAAAGCCGCCATGGGCGTTCGCCCAGCACCTCAAGCTCGCCCGCGCTGGGCGCCAGGGCGGTGGCCAGCAGGTTGAGCAGGCTCGACTTGCCGGCCCCGGACGGGCCGATGATCGCCACCCGCTCGCCCTGTTCGACGCTTAGGTCGATGCCCTGCAGCGCCTGTACGCCATTGCCGTGCCTGAGCCCGACGGCGGTCAGGCGCAGGCTCATTTGAGCAGGTCGGCAGCGCGGGCAGCCTCTTCGATGCCCTTGTAGTTCTCAGGCTTGGTCTCGATGAAGCGGCTGGCCGCCTGCAGATCGAGAATCGCCTTGTGCTCCGGGTTGGCCGGGTCGAGGGCCAGGAACGCTTGCTTGATCTTCTCGGCCAGCGCCGGGTCGAGGGTGCCGCGCACGGTCCAGTTGTAATCGAAGTAGGTCGGCGTGGTGGCGAAGACCTTGACCTTGTTGGTGTCGACCTTGCCGCTCTTGACCAGTTTGTCCCACACGCTGGAGTTCAGTACCCCGGCGTCGACCTTGCCGGCCTGCACCCAGGCGGCGGTGGCATCGTGGGCGCCGGAGTAGGCGACACGGCTGAAGTAGCTTTCCGGCTTGATGCCGTCCTGCAGCATGAAGTAGCGCGGCATCAGGCTGCCGGAGGTGGAGGAAATCGAGCCGAAGGCGAAGGTCTTGCCCTTCAAGTCCTTGAGCGATTTGACCTGCGGGTCGGCGCTGATGAAGGTGCTGGTGAAGGCAGCGTCCTGCTCACGCTGCACCAGCGGAATCGCGTTGCCGGTCTTGAGGTTCACCTGCACGAAGGTGAAGCCGCCCAGCCAGGCCATGTCCAGGCGATCGGTGGCCAGCGCCTCTACCACTGCCGGGTAGTCGGCCACCGGCACGAACTCGACCTTCATGCCCAGTTGCTGCTCCAGGTAGGCGCCCAGCGGCTTGAACTTGCGCAGAAGCTCAGTGGGCGCTTCATCGGGGATCGCCGAGACGCGCAGGGTTTCGGCGGCATGGGCGGTGAGGGCGGCGGCGGACAGGGCAAGGCCGGCGACCAGCGACAGGGTGCGCTTGAGCATGGAGTTCTCCGGTTCAATAGCGGAAAAAACGACAGCAGGCGCCATGGCGGGCGCTGCAAGGGAATAAGTGTGAGCGCGGCGATTATAGGAGGCGCCGCGAGAAAGACCAGCTTTGCTAGAATCGGCCGCTTGTTTTCCAGATGACGAGAGCGTTGCCATGAGTGAGCCGATCCGCCTGACCCAGTACAGCCACGGAGCCGGCTGCGGCTGCAAGATTTCTCCCAAGGTGCTGGAGGTGATCCTCGCGGGCAGCGGTGCGCAGAATCTCGACCCCAAACTGTGGGTCGGCAATGCCTCGCGTGACGATGCGGCGGTGTATGCCCTGGACGAAACCCGCGGTGTGGTCTCGACCACCGATTTCTTCATGCCCATCGTCGATGATCCGTTCGACTTCGGCCGTATCGCCGCCACCAATGCGATCAGCGACATCTACGCCATGGGCGGCGACCCGCTGATGGCCATCGCCATCCTTGGCTGGCCGGTCAACCTGCTGCCGCCTGAAGTGGCCCGCGAAGTGATTCGCGGCGGCCGCTCGGTATGCGATGCCGCCGGCATCCCTTTGGCCGGCGGGCATTCCATCGACGCGCCCGAGCCGATCTTCGGCCTGGCGGTGACCGGCGTCGTCGACAAGCAGAACATGAAACGCAACGACACCGCCCAGGCCGGCGACACCCTGTACCTGACCAAGCCCCTGGGCATCGGCATCCTCACCACCGCCGAGAAGAAGGCCAAGCTGCGCGCCGAGGACGTGGGCCTGGCCCGCGACTGGATGTGCACCCTGAACAAGCCGGGCAGCCGCTTCGGCAAGCTGGCCGGCGTCAACGCCATGACCGACGTCACCGGTTTCGGCCTGCTCGGCCACCTGGTGGAAATGGCCGACGGCGCCAGCCTCACCGCACGCCTGGATTACGCCGCCGTGCCGCGCCTGCCGGGCGTCGAGCATTATCTGGCCGAAGGTTGCGTGCCCGGCGGCACGCTGCGCAACTTCGACAGCTACGGTGAGCGTATCGCCGCGCTGAGCGACAGCCAGCGCGACCTGCTGTGCGACCCGCAGACCAGTGGCGGCCTGCTGATCGCCGTCAGCGAAGCGGGGCAAGACGAATTCCTGGCCGTGGCGGCCGAGCTGGGCCTGCACCTGGCGCCGATCGGCGTGCTGGTGGAGCGACAGCGTCACGCCGTCGAGGTGTTCTGATGCGCGACGATGCCCGCGATTTTCGAACCATCTTCCTCGATGGCGTGCCGATGATGGATACCCGCGCGCCGGTGGAATTCGCCAAGGGCGCATTCCCCGGCGTGGTCAACCTGCCGCTGATGACCGACCTGGAACGCCAGAAGGTCGGCACCTGCTACAAGCAGCACGGCCAGGACGCCGCCATCAAGCTCGGCCACCAACTGGTCGGCGGCGACATCAAGGCCGAACGAGTCGCCGCCTGGGCGGCCTTCGCCCGCGCCAACCCGAACGGTTATCTGTACTGCTTTCGCGGCGGCCTGCGCTCGCAGATCGTCCAGCAGTGGCTGCGCGAGGCGGGCATCGATTACCCGCGCATCACCGGCGGCTACAAGGCGATGCGCACCTTCCTGCTCGACACCCTCGAAGACGCCGTGGCGCAGTGCCGCTTCGTGGTGGTCGGCGGCATGACCGGCACCGGCAAGACCGACGTGCTGGCCCAGCTGCCCGATGGCCTGGATCTGGAAGGCCACGCCAACCACCGCGGCTCCAGCTTCGGCAAGCGCGCCACCGGGCAGCCGGCGCAGATCGATTTCGAGAACGCCCTGGCCGTGGACATCCTGCGCAAGCGGGCGGCAGGCATCGAGCGTTTCGTGATCGAGGACGAAGGGCGCATCGTCGGCAGCTGCAACGTGCCGTTGTCGCTGCACCAGGGCATGCAGACCTATCCGCTGGTGTGGCTGGAAGACAGCTTCGAGGGGCGCGTGGAACGCATCCTGCGCGACTACGTGATCGACCTCTGCGCCGAGTTCATCGCCGTCAATGGCGAGGAGCGCGGTTTCGATCTGTTCGCCGCACGGCTGCTGCAGAGCCTGGACAACATCCACAAGCGCCTGGGCGGCGAACGCCACCAGCGCCTGCGGGCGATCATGATCGACGCCCTCGGCGCCCAGCAGCGCAGCGGCGCCGTGGACTTCCACCGCGACTGGATCGCCGCGCTGCTGCGCGAATACTACGACCCCATGTACGCCTACCAGCGCGACAGCAAGGCCGAGCGCATCGTGTTCGCCGGCAACGAGGGCGCGGTGGTCGCCTACCTGCGCGAGGCGCATTAAATCCATCCGCCAAGTAGGGTGTGCCGGGCGGCGTTCCACTCGCGCAGCAGTACGCCGCTTGCCGGCATGGCGGACTGTTCGCTGTCGCTCCTGAGTCCGCCCTACGTGACTATGGTGGCCGGGCGGCGATCTGTTCGTAAGGCGAAGGGTAGGGCGTACTCGCGCAGCAGTACGCCGTGCGCCGTAATGGCGGACTGTTCGCTGGCGTTCTGAGACCGACTTGCGTGCTTGGTCTAGGCTCTACTCGTCAGAAACGCAAGGACGACGCCTATGCCTAACTATCGCCGTGCCTGGCGCCCTGGCGGCACCTACTTCTTCACCCATGCCCTGCGTGTTCGCCATGGCAATGATCTGCTTGTGCGCCACATTGAAATCCTGCGTGATGCGGTGCGTGTCATTCGGCGACGTCACCCTTTCGAGATCCACGGTTGGGTGGTATTGCCTGATCACCTCCACTGCTTGATCGAACTGCCGCAAGGCGAGGCGGATTTCGCACTGCGCTGGCGCCTGATCAAGATGCGCTTCTCCCGAGATGTGCCGGCCGACGAGTGGCGTTCGAAGATCCTTCTGCGTCGGCGGGAACGGGGTATCTGGCAGCGCCGTTACTGGGAGCATCTGGTACGTGACGAGGAGGATTTCAGGCGTCATCTCGACTACATCCACATCAACCCGCTCAAACATGGTCTGGTGCAGCGAGTGGGCGATTGGCCCTATTCCACGTTTCACCGGGATGTGGAACGCGGGGCCTATCCGCCGCACTGGGCCGGAGGCTCACAGACAGATGCAGATCTGTATGACGATTGACCTGGGCCAAGAGCGATCATGCCTGCCCCATTCTTGATGTAGGGCGTACTCGCGAAGCAGTACGCCGTGCGCCGGCATGGCGGACTGTTCGCTGTCGCTCCTGAGTCCGCCCTACGCCTGACCTACTCAGTGGGTGCGGAAGTGCCCGCTGCCCGGCTTGAAGCGCGCGGCCATAAGCATCAGCACCAGGGTGGCGGCGGCCATCATCAGCCAGCTCAGGCGCAGGTCGTTGGTGTACTGGCGCAGTAGGCCGGCGAGCAGCGGCGAGGTGGCGGCGATCAGGTAACCGCCGCCTTGTACGAAGGCCAGCAGGTCGCCGGTCTGGCGTGGGTCGTCGAGATGGTCCTGAGCCACCACCAGCGACAGCGGAAACAGCGCGCCGATACCGATGCCGATCAGCACGCAGATCGGCACCACCAGTGCCAAGGGTGCGACCACCAGGGCGATCAGCCCGAGCAGCAGGCTAGTCAGCACGAAACCCAGCAGCACCCGGCGATCCGGACAGCGCGCCAGCAGGCTCGAGGCCAGCAGGCCGGCCGCCACTTCGCAGAGCGTCAGAGCGGCCAGCAGCAGGCCGCTGGATTCGGCGCTCCAGCCCAGCGAGGTGTAGTAGGGCGGCAGCCAGGCCAGCACCAGCGTGTAACCCGCCGTGCCGACACCGAAGAAGGCCATCAGCAGCCAGGCGCGCGGCGAGCGCCAGGGATTGAGTGGTGCCGCTGAACTGTTTGCGGTTGGTTCGTCCGCCGGCGCGGCGCGCTTCCACACCGCGCAAGCGACGATGGCCGGTGCTGCCCAGGCCGCCAGTGCCCAGGCCCAGCCCAGCCACTGGGCCAGCCAGGGCGTCAGCGCGGCACCGAAGGCCGCGCCGCCCATGATCGCGCAGCTGTAGAAACCGATCAGCCGGCCAGCATCGTGGCTGAAGCGCGCCTTGATCAAGCCTGGTAGCAACGCCTGTACGAAGGCGATGCCGGCGCCGGCCAGCAGCGCGCTGACCAATAACGGCGTGGCGCTCGGCAGCAGGCCGCGGGCCAGGCAGGCGAGGGCGATCAGCAGGGTACCCAGCAGAATGCCGCGTCGCTCGCCGAGCCATCCATGCAGAACGGTCGCAGCCAGGGCGCCGAGGCCCATGATCACGATCGGCAGGCTGGTCAGCAGGCTGGCGCCCACATGCCCCAGGTGCGTGTCCAGCTGGATGCGGTCGAGCAGCGGGCCCACGGCCGCGAGTACCGGTCGCAGGTTCAGGCCCAGCAGGATGATCGCCAGGAGCAACAGGGTTTGCCGTTTCATTGTGCTTTCTCCTGGGCCCCGCGCCAGGCCACCAGCAAAACGCCGATGACGATGCACAGCGCCGCCAGCGCCAGGCTCAGGCTGCCTTGTTCGCCGAGCAGACCGATGGCCATGGCCGCGCCCGTGATCGCCGCCACCGAGCCGATCTGGCTGAGAAATACCGTGCCCGCCAGCTTCTGCAGGATGAAGAACAGCGCATAGACCGCTGCGAACAACAGCATCTGCACCAGTATCAGGCCGACGGCCAGGGGGCTGTTCAAGTTGGGCGAGAAGCCCACGCCAAACAGCGCCGTGAGCCCCAACAGCAGCGCGCCGCCCAGCAGCATGCCGGGCGCCAGCGACAGCGGCGTGGCGCCGCTGGGCCAGTACCGGGCTCGGTAGATATTGCCCAGCGCCAGGAATACCGGCACGCACAGCGCCGCCACCACCCACAAACCCGGGCTATCGCCGCCGTGCAGTTTGCCCAGGGCCAGCAGCAGGCTGCCGGACAAACCGATGCAAATGCCCACCAAGCGGATGCGGCTGAGCGCTTCCATGCGCAGCGCCAGGGCCAGCAGGTAGGTGAACAGGGGTGGGAAGGCCAGGCACATCGAGGCGAAACCGGCGCCGACATGGCCGATGGAGCTGAACAGCAGGCCGTTCGGTACAGCGATGCTGAGCAGGCCCGAGGCCAGGTAGTAGCGTTGTTGTGTCAGGCTCATGCCAGGCCGCTCGCCGCGCGCCCAAGCGAACAGCAATAGCAGCAGGCCGCCGCCCAGCAGGCCCCACAACAGATAGGCCATCGGCTGCCAGCCGGCGTTGCCAGCCAGCTTCACCAGAATGCTGGTGAGTCCCATCAGCGCGCCGACGGTGAACAGCAGGGCCAGGGCCAGAATGGGTCGATGCTGCGTGCCTGCCATGCAGGTGCCTCCTTGGACTGAATACGTTAGGATGCGAACATTCTTTTTGAAAAGTATCTTGATGGCAAGATAAATCGAGGGCGACATGCAGGATCGAGCACAACTGGCTGCCGAGCAGTGGCGTGAACAACGTCCGGATGTGGATGGTTTTGCCATGGCGGTGATCGGCAGGCTGGGGGAACTGACCCAGGTGATCAGCCGCGACCACCTGCTGCCGTTCTTTGCCGAGCACGGCCTGCAGGCCGGCGAGTTCGACGTGCTGGCCACCTTGCGCCGCTCCGGCGAGCCCTATGCGCTGATGCCGACAGCACTGTACGAAAGCGCGATGATTTCCTCCGGCGGCATGACCAGCCGCATCGACCGCCTGGAAAAGGCCGGGCTGATCGAGCGGCGCAAGCATCCGTCGGACCGCCGCGGCATCCTGGTGGCGCTCACGCCGGCGGGCTTTGAACTGATCGACAACATGCTCACTGCCCATGTTGCTAACCTGCAGCGCGTTCTGGCCGCCCTCAGTGACGAGGAAAAACAGCAGTTGCATGCGCTCACCGGCAAGCTGCTGGCCAACCTGCAATCGGGTGAATGAAAGGAAGCGAACCCATGTCTCTAGCTGCACTGATCATCGGCGTAATCGCCCAGATCTTCTTCGCCGGCCTGCAAGGCCTGATAGTGGTGTTTTCCGCCGCGGCCATCGCCAACCACAACGAACTGACGCCGTTTCAGGACCGCCTGCTGGCGACCCTGATGCTGCTGCTTCCCGGCATCTCGCTGGCCACCGCCGCCCTGCTGGTGGTCGGCTACATCAACTCCGCGCCGTGGTCGTCCCACTTCTGGCACCTGCTGCCGGTGGTGGCGTTCGGGTTGTACCTGCTGTTTGCGTTTAGTTTGAGTCGTTGAGCGGGCAGGGCACTGGGAACCCATCCGGCGGGAGCTTGGTTGTGGCGCTGAATCGTTAGAACGTGATTCCGCCGTACGGCCTGTGGGAACGGGCCATGCCCGTGATTTCGGGCATGGACTAGCGTTCTCGTGCGCTTTCCACATGTCATGTATGTGCGGCGGTTAGCTGACGCTGCATCGTCCGTTCTGAAACGGATGAGTGTTTGCTTAGGCTACTAAGGCCCCTTAATAGCGGGTTGCGGTGCTTGCCGGGCAGCGATCCGTTCGTGGAGTATTAAGCCGCTGGAGTTTCGAGTCATCTGCGAAGAGTGGAGGATGCATCAACCGGCGGGCTACTTCGCTCGTGAAGCTTTTATGCCAGATGATTTTGAGAGGCGACGAAGCTGGAATAGAGAATGTCGGCGAAATCAAGTTCATTGATATCGCCGGTAACCAGATCCCTGACGGCATCCGCCAGCAGATCATTGTCCAGCGTAATTTCATAATCATTAAGTGAAAGGTATTCCAGCCCGACTGCAAGCCCGGTGCGCTTATTCGCGTCAGGTAGTGCGTGGCCTCGCGCGATACTGGCAGTGTATTTGGCGGCAATTTCAAATATGTCATCGAGGCCGCCATAGGCAATAGCATTGTCGATTCAGGCCAACGCGCCCTGCAGAGTCGGTATGTTTACCGCGCCTTTCATGCCGGGCTCGGTAGTCAAGATCTGGGTATTTATCTCGATGACGCGTTCAAATGGAAAGAAGATCAATTCCATTACATGTCAGCCAGCTTCTGAAAAGTTCTCTTGTGGGTTCGGAGCGCGAGTTTGGTCTCTGAATAAACGATCTGTTTACCTTGCTCGCCCCCCAAGTCCAGTTTCTTGGTGGCTTTGATTTTTGGCCTTTCTACTATGGATACGCCATAGGTGTTCAGCTTGTGGTTCATGGTTCGAGTACCCCAAACGGCTTGATCAATTTCTGCTCGTAAGCTAGCACAGGGATGTTCCGGACGCACTGCACCACAGGCTTTTAGGCGTGGGTACTTTTGCCCTCGCTGGATTTCGCTCAGTGCCAGTACCCCGCGTCACAACCGGTGATGCTCGATCAGAAAATCCACGAACAGCCGCACCCGCGCCGGCATGGTCGGGCCGCCGACGAACACGGCGTGGATCGGTTCCCGTTCGCCGGGGTTGAAGGTTTCGAGTAGCGGTATCAGGTCGCCGCGGCCGATGTCCTCGTTCACGGTGAAGGCGCCAATGCGGGCGATGCCGGCGCCCACGCGGGCCAGTTGCGCCAGGGCTTCGCCGCTGCTGCATTCGATATTGCCGCATGCCTTCAGGGAAAACGTCTCTCCATCGCGCAGGAAGGGCCAGTTGGGCTCGGCGCGGCGGAAGTTGAAGCGCAGGCAGTTGTGCTGCAGTAAATCTTCCGGCACCTGGGGCGTGCCATGGCGCGCCAGGTAATCGGGCGAGGCCACCACCACCTGGCCGGTTTCGCCGATCTTGCGAGCGGTCAGCGGGCTGTCCGGCAGCGGGCCGAAGCGCACCGCCACATCAGCCACGCCGCCGAGAATATCCACCACTTCGTCACCCAGGGTCAGGTCGACCACGATGTTCGGGTAGCGCGCGCTGAACGCTGCCACCAGCGGCACGATGGCCAGCCGGCCATGACCGAGCGCAGCGCTGACGCGGATGCGCCCCTTGGGCACGCTCTGGTCGGCGATGGCGTCCTCGACCTCCGCCAGGTCGGCGAGGATGCGCCGGGCGCCACGCAGGTAAGCCTCGCCTTCGGCCGTGAAAGTGATCGCCCGGGTGGTGCGCAGCAACAGGCGGGTGCCCAGGCGTTGTTCGGTGCGGGCGATGATGCGGCTGACCGCCGAAGGCGTCAGGCCCAGGGTGCGCGCGGCTGCCGACAGGCTGCCTTCCTGCGCCACGCGTACCAGCACTTCCATCTCGCCCGATCGGCCGCCTACGTCCATTTGTGCCTCTGCAGCAAAGGTGTTTGCCAAAAATGCGGTCTACCGCCCGTGGGAGCAGGATCGTAGCATTTG
Organism: Pseudomonas fulva 12-X; assembly: GCF_000213805.1. Classification (NCBI taxonomy): domain Bacteria; kingdom Pseudomonadati; phylum Pseudomonadota; class Gammaproteobacteria; order Pseudomonadales; family Pseudomonadaceae; genus Pseudomonas; species Pseudomonas fulva. The sequence goes on from NC_015556.1 coordinate 1,706,202, forward strand.
CGGCATAGATAAGGAGCCTCTCGTGCGTATCAATCCACCTCTCGTCGCGCTCGCCACCGGTGCCTTCGGCATCGGCGTTACCGAGTTCGCCCCCATGGGCATGTTGCCCGGCATCGCCAGCGACCTTGGCGTGTCGATTCCCGCTGCAGGCCTGCTGGTCAGTGCCTATGCCATCGGCGTGCTGATCGGCGCGCCGCTGATGACCCTGACCACCGGCAAGATTCCCCGGCGTTACCTACTGATCGGGCTGATGGCCATCTTCACCCTCGGCAACCTGATGTCCGCCCTGGCCACCGACTACACCAGCCTGCTGATCGCCCGGGTGGTCACCTCGCTCAACCACGGCGCCTTCTTCGGCGTCGGCTCGGTGGTCGCCGCCAGCCTGGTCGCACCGGACAAACGGGCCGGCGCGGTCGCTGCGATGTTCATGGGCCTGACCCTGGCGACCATCGGCGGCGTGCCGCTGGCTGCCTGGTTCGGTGAAGTGCTTGGCTGGCGCACGTCATTCTGGGGCATCTCCGGCCTGGGCCTGATCACCATGCTCGCGCTGTGGTTCGCCTTGCCCAATGTCGAGTTGCCGAAGAGCGACGGCGTGCTCGCCGAAATCCGTGTGCTGGGCCGCGGCCCGGTACTCGCCGCACTGGCCCTGACCGTGGTCGGCTCCAGCGCGATGTTCACCGTATTTACCTACATCGCGCCGATCCTCAGCACCCAGACCCATGCCTCCACCGGCTTCATCACCGCCATGCTGGTGCTCTACGGCGTGGGCCTGACCCTGGGCAACATGTGGGGCGGCAAGGCGGCGGATCGCTCCATCGACCGTACCCTGATCGCCTCGCTGAGCGCGCTGATCCTAGTGCTGCTGGCCTTCACGGTGCTGATGCGCTGGCCGCTGCCGGCCGCCGTGGCCATCCTCATTTGGGGCATCGCCAGTTTCGCCATCGTGCCGCCACTGCAGATGCGCGTGATGGAAGCCGCCAAGGCCGCGCCCAATCTGGCTTCGGCAGTGAATATCGGCGCCTTCAACCTGGGCAACGCGATTGGCGCGGCGCTGGGTGGTGCGGTGATCAACGCGGGGCTCGGTTATCCGGCGATTTCGCTGGCGGGAGCGGCGATGGCGGCACTGGGTCTGCTGATGGTGTTGGGGGTTGCCTGGCGATCCCGAGCGGTGGCTCCTGCGGTATATCCATGACTGCGCGCTGTTAGGGCGTCAGGCGTACCGGACGGCGTTCTGTCTGCGAAGCGGTACGCCTTTGTATCGGCAGGCGAGGCGCCTGAGCGCGCCCTAAGGTCTGCCTGCGCAGTCCGTATCTAGGCGCTCTGGTGCGGCTGACAGAAGCGAATGATCGCCTCGGCAACTTCTCGGGGAGCCTCGCGCTGCGGAAAATGCCCAATGCCATCAAGCTCATGGCGTTCGTAGCGACCTGTGAAGAAAACCTGCCGGCCCTTGGAACTGTCCGGGTGGTTACAGGTGTCGACGCTCCCATGCAGCACCAACGTAGGTACCGAAAGCAGCGGAGCGGGCTGTAGGCGCGTTTCATCGTTCGTATAAGCCGGGTCGCCCTCGACAAACCCCCAGCGATGGCGATAGGAGTGCAGCACGATCTCGGCCCAGTCCTCTCCCTGAAATGCCCGAGCAGCTTCTTCGAAATCGGCGGGTTGGTACCAGTTGGCGGGTGACCAGGTATCCCACATCATCCTCGCGAACGCCTCGCGATCATCTCTTACGGCCCGCTCGCCCCGCGGAGTAGCCATAAACCAGTGGTACCAGTAATTTCGCGCCTGACTTAGTGGCAGCGGCTGGTTCGGATCGTTCGTGCCATAGCCAACCGAGAGCATCACCAGGTGCGACGCCACATCGCTTTCAAGGCCGCAGGCGTTGGCCGCCGCGCGTGCGCCCCAGTCATGGCCAACCAGCGAGGGGCGATCAAGTTGCAGCGCCTCGATGAACTCCAGCAGGTCACGGCCCAGCGCCGCTAGCTGGCCGCTGCGCCGAGTACCCGATTCGCGAAAACGGGTCGGCGCAAAACCGCGCAGCGCTGGAGCCAGTACTCGGTAACCGGCATCGACCAATATAGGCGCGACCCGCGTCCAGCATTCGGGGCTGTCCGGCCAGCCGTGTAGCAGAATGGCCGTTTGGCGGCCTTGCGGGTTCCATTCCAGGTACGCGATATCAAGGCGTTTGGTCGAAGCGAAGCGGTAATGGCTCACGGTGGTTTCTCGTGCAGTGGATGGAGCTTCAACATAGCTGGAACAATCTTCGTGATTAGCAAATAATCACCTCCAATTGATGATTTTTCTCGTTGAGTGAATTGATGACGATACCGCCCTTGGCCGATGGGCCACCGCTGGAAACCGCATTGCTTCGCAGCTTTCTCGAAATCGTCGACAGCGGAAGCTTCGCTGCGGCAGCCGAGCGCCTGGCACTTACGCCTTCCGCTATCAGCGGTCACATCAAACGGCTGGAGCAGATCGCTGGCAGTAGCTTGCTGTTACGCACCACACGTCGGTTGGAAATGACCCTTGCAGGCGAGACCCTCTATGCGTATGGGCGCAACATCCTCGAGTTGGAGCGTGAGGCACGCGCCAAGCTGCGTGGTGCGCCGCTGAACGGGAAGCTACGCATCGGGGCCTCCGAGGATTTCGCCGCTGCTTGGTTGCCCCAGGTGTTGCAACGCTTTCGTCAGTGGCAACCTGAAGCTGTAATCGAACTGAAGGTGGGTATTACTGCTGACCTGCTGCGCCAACAGGAGCGAGGGCGACTGGATCTGGTCTTCGGCAAACGCTGCAGCCGGGTGGAAGACCACGGCGTATTGCTCTGGGAAGAGCCATTGGTGTGGGCATTCGCGACTGACCAACCGTTGCCGGTGACTGGCCCTATACCGCTGGCGGTTTTTCCTGAGCCCTGTGTCTATCGGGAGTCGGCTATCAATGCGCTGAGCAATACGCAAACCGAGTGGCGCATCGTCTTCGAGAGCAGCAGCATGACCGCGTGCATGTCCGCCGCGCGCGCGGGTTTCGCTGCCACAGTCATCGCTGCCAGCCAGCTCAGGCAACTGCGCATGCTGGGCGCGCAAGAAGGTTTGCCCGAACTGCCCGCAGCGCGCTTCTATGCTTTTGTTCGTGAAGAAAATTCCATCAGCGCGGCTTTGATCGATACCGCCAGACGTGCTGGTCAGCAAGGGCGATTGAGCATGCCTTCACCCTTTTAATGTGCAGGCTCGCGCCAACTGCCGTGGCCATCCTTATCTGGGGCATCGCCAGCTTCGCTATCGTGCCGCCGCTGCAGATGCGCGTGATGGAAGCCGCCAAGACTGCGCCCAATCTGGCCTCGGCGGTGAACATCGGCGCCTTTAATCTGGGTAGCGCCATCGGCGTGGCGCTGGGTGGTGCGGTGATCAACGCGGGGCTCGGTTATCCGGCGATAGGCGTTGAGTTTTGGGTGTGATCAGGTTGGTGCATTTGATCTGTCCTGGTGGTTTGCACAGGAAGAAAGTCCTGCTATAAATAATTAACGAATTTATTAATTGTTTATTTTTTAGGATGGGTACATGGACAAGATTTTCGAAGCTTTGGCGTCTGGGCCGCGCCGCCAGATCCTGGCGTACCTTTCCGAGGCCGAACTCACCACTTCCGAACTGGCCGAGCGTTTTTCGATGAGCGCCCCGGCGATTTCTCGGCATCTATCGGTACTGGAAAATGCCGGGTTGGTCACCAGTGATCGGCGTGGGCAGTTCGTCTATTACCAGCTCAATTCCGACAGCCTGGTGAATTCCCTTTCCAGTTTCATGTTCGACCTGTGCCCAGTCGCGGGGCCACTCAAGAAAGAGTCCAAGGCGCTGGCTCAAAAACACAAACCTCGTTAACCAGGGCAGGAGCGCCTAGGCTATGAATGAGTTACCGGAGAGCCTCAAGCAACATCGCATCAGAACGGCGAATGTCGCCAGCGTACTGCTAGGTGAGGTCCGTTATTCGCCTCTCAAGTCCCTTTGGTTGACTGGTATGTTCCTGGCGGCGCTGATAGGTGGCGTGGCCACGTTCAGTTGGGCTGCGTTTGCGGTTTTTCTATTAGCGACCGGTACTGTGCTGTTGCTGGGGCATTCGCTGGGCAGCCACCGCAAGTTGATTCATGACAGCTACCAGTGCCCCAAATGGTTGGAGTACACGCTGGTCTATCTTGGCGTGCAGGTCGGTCTGGCCGGGCCTTTGGGGCTGCTACGCCAGCATGATCTGCGCGACTACGCCCAACGGCTTCCCGAGTGTCATGACTACCTGCGCCATGGTCGTTCATTCTGGGTTGATGGCTGGTGGCAGTTGCACTGCGATCTGGTGCTCGACAGCCCGCCGGTGCTTGAGCTCGAAGAGCGCATTGCCAATGACCGCTTCTACCAGTTTCTTGAACGCACCTGGATGCTCCAGCAGTTGCTGCCAGCGTTGGCTCTCTTCCTGATTGGCGGTTGGGGTTTTGTCTTTTGGGGTGTTTGTGCCCGCATTACTGCCGGCGTTGTTGGGCATTGGCTGATCGGCTACTTCGCCCATAACGAGGGTGAGATGCACTACCGGGTGAACGGTGCTGCGGTACAGGGTCGCAACATCCGCTACACCTCGCTGTTGACCATGGGCGAGTCTTGGCACAACAACCACCATGCATTTCCTGGCTCCGCACGACTTGGACTGTTTCCGGGTGAGTGGGATCCCGGCTGGTGGGTGTTGCTGCTGTTGAAGAAAATCGGGTTGGTCTGGAACCTCACCGAGCCTAGCGACCTGGCGATTCGAGCGGAACTCGAAGCCCTCGACAACCAGCGTCTCGTCGGTACCAATCAATGCCGCCGTGAGGTGAATAAAGATGAACCGCAGGCAAGCCTGTGTGCATTGCTCAAACTATCGCTGCAGGCTCGCTCGCCCACGGTACCGTTGCAACTCGAAGGACCGGCGATAAATATCTCAGGCACGCTGCTGCAAACCCTTATCGGTTCCGGCTCACGCTTCACGCATTCACTGAATGTCCAGCGTCTACAGCTAAAGATTGGCGGCGAGCAGGTATCCGGATTGCCGGCGCTGTTGCTAGCATTGTCGCGCCGAGGTCGAGTTCTGACAGGTGTTTGCACATGTCTGATGCCGCTGGCCTTTGCCTTCAACTGGATCCGAGGGGAACTAGAGTCTGTTTAGTCAGCAGATGTGAGCTATTGGTCAGACTCGCCTTATCTCTACGCCTTTACTCCAGGCCCTTGGGGTTGAGGCAACATGTAAGGACGTGAAGCAGAGCTCTATCGCTGTCCCAATTATTGCTATGCACCACGACTCTATTTCTTGGGAAGCAATTGCTCGGCAACCCTATCCCGCGTTAACAGCCTCGCCGCATCGTGACCAACACCGGGCACGGTGATCTGCGGGTGATGGATCGCGATGCCCCACTTCTGCGAGAGAAAGGCCTCGTAGCGCAAGTAGTTGCGCTGGCGCTCGAGGCGATTGGGGCCTTGCAGGGCGGCGGCGCAGGAGCGATCCAGCACGCGGTGCTCGGGGTTGTTGTCGTGCTCGCCGACCATATAGGTGACGTCGCGAGCCGCGTAACGGAGTAACAGCTGCTCGGTACTCAGGTGTTGGTGCGTCAGGTACGGCGGCGCGGCCTCCAGGCCATAGCGGTAACGGTTGTAATCCGGGCAGTCGGCCGTAGAAATGGGCCCGATAGTGCCTGCCTGCAAGCGGTTGCCGTCTAGATACACATACGACGAAGGGCTGGATACCACGTAGCGCACCGCAATGCCCCGGTCCGCCAGGCGTGCATCGCCCCGGCCAAGCATCGCGTAGCGCTGCATCAGTTGGCCGCCGGCCGAATGGCCGATCAGCACAATCTCCTTCAGTCCGGGGAAGCGCTGGCGATCCGCCAGATACGCCAGCACATCATCCAGCACTGCGAATGCCTCTATGCCCGTGCGGCCTTGCTCGGAGGCGGTGCCATGCATCCATTTGTCCCGCGCCCAGAGGGGCATGTCCTCACCGGCGCGGCGGTCCTTGGCGGTCAGGTAGTTGAGCGCCAGCAGCAGGTTGTCACGGCCATCGAGGCCGGCCTTGTTCAGCAGCTTCAAGCCCGTCTCGAAATAGTCATCGGCATTGCGCCGCACACCGTGCACCAGCACCACGGCCCGTGAAGCCTGGCTGGCGCCCGTCATGTCGGCATTGGCGTAGGCAAGAAAGTTATAGGGCTGGCTCTGGCCCAGGCGCAGCACATAGGGGTTGGCACTGCTCGGTGCGACGTACAGCAGCGCTGCCAGTAGTGCGAGAGTCAGCAGCATCTGTTTGCAGGCGCCTGACTGGCGATCAGTAGCGTTACGCAGCATACCCACCTCCGCAGTAGGTGCCTAATCGCTCTAGCGTATAAGTGCGGTGTGCGGCAGCCCGAAAAAATCCAGATTAACGGACCCTGAGTCGTACCTTCATGCTGATCTTCACAGGACGTCTAACAAAGCATCACTCATAAATCTTCCCGCAATACAGAAAAACCGCAAACTGCTGCCAGGGATTGGATGGCTCCAGTCCTTGCCTCAAGCCAAAGTCGCTGCTCTGCGCCCAAGAGATAGCGCTCTCGAGAAAGTCCTCTATCGTGGTGTTTTGCCACTCACCACTATTGGCTGCCTTGTCTTTTTCCAGGGCTCGTGCGAACTCCAGGAAGGTCGCCGAATCCTCGACCCTGTCCAAAAGCTCATGAAGCTCCATGTTATTTGCCATGCCCAAGTCTCTTTTCACGCAAGTTAAGTAGTGTTGTTGGCAGACCGTAGATGCAAGTGCGCAAGCTTGCGACCCGCACTACCCAGTGCCGAGCAGGCGGCCGAGATGCGCACCTAAACGGTACAACTCAGTTGAAGGTCGGCACATCCATTGCGCCAGCCAAGCCGACAGCGATGGGGTATGGTATCGGCCTCAGAAGTCCGGATGTTCACCGCAGATGCCCCAGGATCTTTTCATCGTCGCCGACGATCACCCGCTTTTTCGTGATGGGCTGGTGCGACTGCTTGCACAGGCGCGGCCCGATGCCTTGATCGAGGAAGCAGCGACGCTGGATGAGGCCTTGCAGCTGGCGCGAGCGCAAACGCCGGCGGGCATCCTGCTGGATCTGATGTATTCGGGCGATAGCGCGTGGGCGTCCATTGCGGATTGGCGCCTGGAGTTTCCAGCCTCGTTGCTGGTGGTGGTGTCGATGTGCGAGGACCCGCTGGTGATCGAGCGCGTGATGAGCCAGGGTGCCAGCGCCTTTATCGGCAAATCGCTTCCTCCGAGCGAAGTGGCCGAAGCGCTGACTGCTGCGTTGAATGGCGAGCCTGTGGTGCGCAGTGCGGCTCAGGGAAGCTTCGCCGCGTATGAACCGTCTGCCGCGGCCGAGCGTTTTTCAGCGCTCACGGCTCGGCAATTCGAGGTGCTGCAGCTGATCACCGATGGGCTGAGCAACAAGGAAATCGCCCAGGTTCTGCGTATCTCGCCGTTTACCGTGCGCATTCATGTATCGGCGCTGCTCAGTGTTCTCAACCTGAGCTCGCGTTCGGCCGCCGCAGCGCTGGGTGCCCGACATGGGCTTGGCGCTGGCTATCGAAGCGCCCATGTCAGGGAAGGCGAGCGCTGATCTAGCGCCCAGCCAGTTCGGCGATGACCCGTTGCAGCTCGGCTGAACGCACGGGTTTGGAGAGCAGCGGTATACGTGGATCCGGCAGCATGGAGCGAATCTTCTCCGGGTCGTGACCGGTGAGCATCAAGGCCGGTAGCGCGCGGCCGTGCCACTTCTCCAGCTGCGCCAGGCATTCGATACCGGTGGCTTGGCGGCCAAGATCGAAATCCGTCACCACCACATCGCAGGGCATTGCTTCGTTGGGTGGGCCGTCGATGGCGGTCACCTGGCAGCCCCAGGCGCGCAACAGCTTGGCCATGGCTTCCAGCACGGCGCGATCATCCTCGATAAGCAGCACATGAATACCTTCCAGGTGGGCGGCAGGCTCGGCTGGCGGCATCACGCTGGCAACTCGATGCGGCGTGACTACCGGCAGGCCTTGCAGGGTGATCGAGGTGCCATGGCCGACTCTAGACGCGACGCTGATCTGCAGATCGAGAAGGGTGGCGATGCGCCGCACGATGCTCAATCCCAGGCCTATGCCTTCCACATCCCGGTCTCGCGCCTGGCGCACGCGATAGAACTCGTCGAACAGGTGCGGCAGGTGTTCAGGCGCAATGCCCGGGCCGCGATCATGCAGTTGCACGGTCAGGGTCGAACCACGCCGGCGGCAGGCGATGAGCAGTGGGCTACCCGGAGCGTACTTGATGGAGTTGGATATCAGGTTCTGCAGCAGAGTGCTGAGTAGCGCAGGGTCACTGTAGGTCATCGCCGCGGCGCCACGTATACGGATATCCACGCCGGCCCAGCGGGCGGCCTCGCTGTTCTGCTTTTGCAGGTCGCCGAGCAGGCGATGCAGGTCCACCGTCTGTTTGTGTGGCATCACCTGCTGCTGATCGAGCGTGTAGATATCGAGCAGCGAGCGGAACAGCTGCTCGACGCTGAGCAGGGAGCGGTCGACGCTGTCGATCAGCTGATGCTGCTCGGCATTGAGCGGGGTGCCGCGCAGGCAGGTGGTGAACAAGCCGATGGCATGGATGGGCTGGCGCAGGTCATGGCTGGCCTGCGCCAGAAAGCGCGATTTGTCCTGGTCGGCACGTTTGGCGGCCGCCATGGCCTCCTGCAAACGCCCCAACAGAAAGTAGCTGAAGGTGGGCAGCACCAGCATGCTCAGTACCATCATCACCAGAACGGCCGGGTGCTCCCGCAGAAAGGGCACGAAGAACGCGATGAGCGTGAGGGACGCGAGACCAAAGCTGGTGGCCAGAATCAGATAGGGCCGGCCAAAGCGCACGCCGTTACCGACCGTCATGCTCAGCAGGACGCAGAACGTGGGCAGCAGCGTCTCCTGGCCGAGAATCATCACCGCGCAGGCGCCCAGATTGTCCAGCAGCATGGCGGCAACCCTGCGCCAGACCATGGGTTGCGGCAGGAACCAGAGATGGGCGAGCAGCAGCACCGACAGGAGCGTGAACAACGTGCCGGTAACCAGAACGGCCTTGAGCAACTCGCCATCGAGCAGCCCCAGCGGATACATGATCACGGCATAGAGCGACACCACGAAAACCACCACCAGGCGCAGTTGCGCCTGGCTGAATTCCAGATCCTCTAAGCGAAACAGCGACTTCATGAAGGGACTTCCGAAACCTGATCAAGCGGTCGACCTTAACGGAATTCCTTCCCGACGGGCCACGCATGATTCGCCATGCTGAAAATCAAAGCGCGCAACGGGCTGTGTTGTAAGACTGCATGGGATAAGCTTGCGCCGACTATCAACCACCAAGTTGTTAACTGAACGATGGGTTTTGAGCAATTAGCTGATCTACGCGACCGCCTGCGGGCTGAAAAGCAGCAGGTGACGACCAAGCCGCGCAAGCGCCAGCCTGCTTCGCCGAAGAAGGCTCAGGAGCAGGATCCTGCTCTGGAGGCGATCTGGCGTTTGCAGAAGCACTTCCCGCTGGCCTTTCCGGTCAATCCCGCTCCCAAGGTTCCGCTCAAGGAAGGCATTCTCAAGGATGCCGAGCAGCACCTGGAGAAGCTGGGTATTACCCAGGAGCAGCTCAAGCTCGGCTTGGCATCCTGGTGCCGGGGTGGTCGCTATTGGGCCAGCATGGTCGAAGATGCGCCGCGCCTGGACTTGAACGGCCAGCCGGCTGGCACGGTGACCGCAGCCCAAGCGCTGCATGCCAAGCAGCAGGCCAGACGCCAGCGCAGCCAGATGCGCCGCGCTCAGCAAAAGCCGAAAGAGCCGGCTGCAACCGCTGAGAGTGATGCCTGACAGGGCGGCCACCGCGCGCTCAGCGTTCCTGCATTAGCGAAACCCTGCGAACCGATGCCAGGGCGACTGGCGTCAGCCTTTCGTTCTGGGCAGCGCCGCGCCTTGCGAGGAGCCATCTTTCATGCTGCGTAAATTCGGTCTGTGTCTCGGCGCCATGCTCCTGCCGTTACTCACTGCCTGCACCGGCAAGCCGGTTGAGCGCAAGGTGGTGTACGAGAACTCGGTTTATCACTGGCGCATCGAGCATGTGATCGTGCGTAACTTCCCGGCCAGCAGCCACCAGTACTACGAGGTGTTCCTCAAGGACCGGCCGTTGGTATTGCCGGCGGCCGCCTTCAATGACCAGCGCGATATCGGCCAGTTCATCGCTGCCGGCGGCTTCGACGTCGGGCACTGGCGCAACAAGTCGATCGTGGTGGCTTTCGAGAATATTCAGGAGCGCGAAGGACAGTCGCTACGGCTGATCCGTTCGGTGATGATCACCCCGGATTTCAGCGAAGGCGAGGTGGTGCTGACCGATATGTACACCCAGCAGGAAGTGGTGGTTCAGCGGGTCGAGCCTAGCAACTGACTTGGCAACCGGTCAGGCTTCGCTCGGGATCAGCACATTGGCTTCGCGGGCGATGGCGAGCACGTTGGCCTTGGCCTGTTTGCACAGGTGCGCGTCGATGGCGCGGATGATCTCGTCGGTCAGCGTCGAGTTGTGTGCGGCCACCAGGGCTTCGAGGCGCGGCACCATGCCGACGGGCAGGAAGTCGAGAATGTCGGCTGAAAGGTCCCGTGCTGGGTGGTCGCTCAGGGTCATTGGTGCGCTGTCCGTGATGGGGGATGCAATTCGCTAAAGTGTGATCGCGATCCAAATCCGAGACGGCCGCGCTGCAAATGGTTCCGATTTATTTTGCGCTTTGCCCAGTCATCAACCACGCTTTCGCCAACGCCGCGAAACAGTGGCGACTTTCAGCCTTAGTGTGCCTGTCGAAAATCCACGGAAAGGGTTATCCATGAGCGCCAAACCAACCAATCGCCAACTCGCTGACTACCTGGGCCTCTCGGAAGAGGAGGTGGGCAGCTATCGGCTCGATTCCATTCGCGAGGGCAGCCACTGGCGGGTCGCTTTCGCCATCGAAACGCCAGAGCGCCTGCGCAGCAAACTGCCGGCCTGCCTGATGGTGGTGGTGCCGGGCAGCAGCCAGCCGGGCAGTGCGCTGCATCCTCATTGATCGCCGCCTGCAGGCTGAGCCGGGTCAGCCTCGCTGAGCCTGCAGGAACAGGGCGAACAACTCCGACTGCGACTTGATCCCCAGCTTGCTGTAGACGTGCTTGCGGTGCACCTTCACGGTCTCCGAGGAGATGGCCAGCTTGCGGGCTACCTCCTTGCTGGAATGGCCGGCGAGCATCAGGCGCACCACCTCCAGTTCGCGGCCGGTCAGCGCCGTTTCCACCTGATGGGCCATCTGCTCCAGGCGCTCCTGCCAGGGTGGTGCGGCGGCGGGCTCGCTGGGTTCGGGCTCGAAGCTCAAGCGCTGGCGCATCAGCGCCGCCACCCAGGGTTGCAGCAGGGAGAGCAGAGCGATCTGCTCCGGCAGGAAGCGTTGCCGTGAGCCCAGGGACAGGCACAGGGTACGCGCGCCTGGCAGGGCGACATTGAACTGCACCTCGTCGGCGACCACGTTGAGGCTGAAGTAACGCTGGTAGTAGTCCGTCTGCTCGAAGCATTCCGGCGCGACCTCGCTCAGGCGCACCAGGCCTTCACGCGTGCTTTCGCGGCTGGCGATGTAGAAGGGGTCGAGCAGGTAGAGGCCGTGCAGGTAGTCCTGGAACAGCAGATCCGGCGCGCCGTCGTTGCTGGGGCTTTCGGCCAGTACCTGGGGGCGACCTTCGCTGAAAATCAGCGCCACCCAGCTGTCGTGGTGCACGTATTGCGCCAGGGTGCGGGCCAGGGTGCGCCAGAACGGCGGGCTGTGCAGCGCCTCGATGAGCTCGGCCACGCTGCGGTGGAAGGCGATGTCGTGCAAGGTCATGGTCATCTGTCTACCCCTGTGGGGTTACCCCGCGTGCGTGATTTCGCCTGTGTGGCTCAGCCTCCATACTCGAACCCCGGCGCATCGGTGTCGGCATTCTGTGTGCGCCCCCCGCGTGATGCAACAACAAGAACGGAGCCCCGTCATGCAAGTCGAACTCGCTCAGCTCACCGGTCGTGACGGTGATACGGCCCACAACCTCGCCCAGGCCCTGGAGGCCATCGCCTCGTGCCAGGCGGGTACGCGCCTGCTGGTGTTCCCGGAAACCTACCTGACCGGCTTCCCCACTGCGGACAATATCGCCGCGCTGGCCGAGCCGCTGAATGGCCCCAGCCTGACCGCCATCGGTCAGGCCGCTGCCGCACGCGGGCTGGCGGTGGCCATCGGTTTCGCCGAGAACGACGGCGGCACCTTCTACAACACCACGGTGCTGCTGGACGGGCAGAACCTGCTGCTCAGCTACCGCAAGACCCATCTGTGGGCCTCGGATCGCGGCGTGTTCACCCCGGGCGATCGCTACGCCACGGCGTTGCTCGACGGCGTGCGGGTCGGCCTGCTGGTGTGCTTCGACATCGAGTTCCCGGAAAGCGCCCGTGCCCTGGGCGAACTGGGCGCCGAGCTGTTGATCGTCACCAACGGCAACATGGACCCCTACGGGCCGACGCACCGCACCGCGATCATGGCGCGGGCCATGGAGAACCAGGCCTACGCGGTGATGAGCAACCGTGTGGGCGAGGGTGACGGCGGTCTGGTTTTCGCCGGCGGCAGCGCGGTGGTCGACCCCAACGGCAGCCTGCTGCTGGAAGCCGGCCGCGAGCCGTGCCGGCAGAGCATCACCCTGGACTTCCAGCGCTTGGCCGAAGCACGCCGCGATTACCGCTACCTGGAAGAGCGGCGCATACCGCTGCCGGGCACGCGCGTCGACCACGCCAACGGCCTGCGTGAACTGCTGATTCCCTGATTGACCTGCCGGGCGCCACAGAAGCGCCCGCTGCGGCCCCGCCGCGTGCTTTTGCCGACTTCGGCTCTGCCATAACAACGTATAAAACTGGAGTAGCAAGTAATGGCTCGTCTGCAACGATCCCTTTCCCTGGGCGCGGTGGTGCTGTTCGGCATCGCCTACATGACGCCGATCATCGTGCTCGGTACCTTCGGCATTCTCGCCGAGATTACTCGCGGCGCCGTGCCGGCTGCTTACGTGGCTGCCTCGGTGGCGATGTTCTTCACCGCGCTCAGCTATGCCCGCATGGCCAGGCTGTTTCCGGTCGCCGGGTCGGCCTACAGCTACGTGCGTCGCAGCATCAGCGATCACCTGGGTTTCATCGCCGGCTGGGCGGTGCTGCTCGACTACCTGTTCCTGCCCATGGCCATCTGGCTGATCGGCGCGGCCTACCTGCACTCGGCGTTCCCGCAGTTGCCCCAGGCGCTGTGGGTACTGACCTTCATCGTGGTCACCAGCGTGATCAACGTGGTGGGGCTGCGCCTGGCCAAAGGCATCAACGGTGTGCTGATGCTGGTGCAGTTCCTGGTGCTGCTGGCCTTCGTGGCGCTTTGCGTGCACTACGTGCTGGGCGATGCCAGCAAGCCGCTATGGTCGCTGCAACCGTTCTTCGGTGAGGGCATGAACCTGAACCTGGTGATGGCCGGCGCAGCGGTGGCCTGCTATTCGTTCCTGGGCTTCGATGCGGTCAGCACCCTGACCGAGGAAACCCACGACCCGGAGCACACCATCCCGCGGGCGATTCTGCTGATCACCCTGATCGGCGGGCTGATCTTCGTGGCCACCGCCTACTTCGTGCAACTGGCTCATCCTTCCGTGGTGTTCCAGAGCAGCGACGCGGCGGCCTACGAGATCGCCCGCAATATCGGCGGCGATGTGTTCGTGTCGGTGTTCCTGATCGGCTTGATCGTCGGCCAGTTCACCTCCGGCCTGTCGGCCCAGGCCAGCGCCTCGCGGCTGATGTTCGCCATGGGCCGCGACGGCGTGCTGCCTCGCGCGCTGCTCGGCACCCTGAGCCCGCGTTTCGGCACGCCGGTGGGCGCTATCCTGGTGTGCGCAGTGGTGGCGCTGCTGGCCCTCAAACTGGACGTGACCACCTCGACCTCCTTCATCAACTTCGGCGCCTTCCTGGCGTTCAGCCTGGTCAACCTCTCGGTGATCGTCCACTTCGCCCGCCAACCCCAGGCGCGCGGCCCGCTGCAACTATTGCTCTATGTGCTCTGCCCACTGATCGGCCTGCTGGCCACGCTATGGCTGATGGCCAGCCTCGACCGCCTGGCGATCATGCTCGGTTGCGCTTGGCTGGTATTCGGCGGCCTCTACCTGCTCTGGCTGACTGGCGGCTTGCGCCGTAGTCCGCCGCAGCTGCAGTTCGAGGCGGAGTAAAACGTGAGTGCAGCGAGCCGCTCCGACAGGTGGCTCGCAGAGCGCGGCCAACTTGCGTTTGGCAATTCTGCGCTAATTGCCGCCTTGCTGAGACCACTGCGCGCCTACAAAAAGGTACCTTCTGAACCGCTCTGGCTAAAGCGGAGGTTGTGAACTGGACCTAAGGAGTCCTTGACACGAACAGCAGTAGATTGGTTTGCATAGGAAGCTGCAGGCCACTATTTAGCATTGCATTAAATCTTGATCTTTCCCTGGGCCCCGATGGAGCCTGAAGAAGTGGTTCAGCGTAGGGTGGATGACGTTTTTTCATCCACCGTTGCAGTTGAAGATACTTTAATACGAGTTTGTCGCGGTAATGAGTGCTGCTTGAAATTGCATTATTTAGTTCGATTATGTTTGCGAGAGGTCTGGCCTTGTTTTCTTCGGGCCTTCTTCAGTTTCTTCACTGCTTTCCCTTGTGAGAGAGATTTTTGGTGAGCGCCAAAGAGCTTTCTCCTGTCTAGTGGAACTAAATCCGCAGGTTCAATGGTAAGTTCATACTGCTCTCCATTTCTTATGCAGGCATGAATATCATCGAAAATATCGGACTCGGTGATGGATAATGGAATAAAATCTGCCTTTGCATCAATGTAGGCGTTTAGTCCTCCATGCCGTAGAAATGCTCCAAAATATTCAAGTTCATCGGTCCCAAATACTTTGCCGTGGAGAAGTGTGCGCTGTTCTATATATGTAGCCAAGGTTTCGATTCCTTGGTCTAAGTGTAGTAAGGCATCCGTCAAGTATTCAAGATCCGTAATGCAGACTACCCACGGATATGGCGCGTTAGCATCTTTCTCAAGTAGCAGGGCCAGATTCGTTGCGACAGGCCCAAAATCATCTCTAGTGATGCAAATGCAATAAATATTAGTGATGTGTTCTCGTCGTAGATCTACCAGCAAGTTGCCTTTCTTGTCATATAAGGCAGTAGTCGCATTTTCGATCAAACGCTTCCTAAGAGTATTGGCTTGGTCATAGGCCTTTTGGATGCCATTCCTTCCACGGAAGTGATCCCTGATTCTTAGCGCAGCCTTTGATGGGTCACGGAGTGGTTCTTTTGGGGGTGAGGCTTTTGCCTCGATGATGTAGACGTTCGATTCGTGAACGATTACTAGATCATGCTCACCGTGCGAGTCAGGACGATCAAATGCGCTTTCATAAAAACGCGTGTTTTCTGGAAATAGTTTCTGTAGATGCTTGCGTGCCATTTTTTCGAGACGACGGTCCCGTTCTTTGAAATAGCGCGGTGCAATGGCTCCTTTGGTCAAATGTTGCTCTAGTTTTTCAATGATGGCTTGGTAGAAAGAATTATTTCCGATGTAAAATATTCGCTCTCCATCTGCGGTTAGTAACGGGCAATCAGTTATCGGATTGGGCTCAGTGATATATGTGATTGGGGCTGCGCTTCCACGGATGGTGACAAAGTGTTTCATTACAGAGTCTGTGATGCCTGTGCCGAATTTATCCACCAACTGCTGGCGTTTGACCTCAAATATGACGGCGCTTCTGTGCGCGAACTCCTCCATGTTTTTTTGCAACTGTGCGTTGTCACGTGCATGCGCCATAGCTTTGTTGAAGTCCACTCCATCACTCAGTTCTTGAATAAATTTCTGATGTGCTGCTTTCAGTCCTTGAATCGCATCGGCTACAGGTTTTATGTTTTCTTCAATTATAGACTCAATGTAGTTCCCTACTTGAAGCAGATCATGGTGAGATAAGCCGAATGTCTCAATGGTTTCTTCCTCAAATTCATCAAAGCACGCTATGATCCATGCCTTGATCTGCTCCGTAGAGGCTTTGAGCCCGGTCATGAAGTAATGCATAAATGCCGGCATAGCGATTTCGCGTTGGCGACGCCAGTCAGCGCTTAGGCCGGCGATATGTTCCTGCTGTGTAGGGAAATATGCGAGACCATAATTCGTAAAGATAGACTCAAGGCGACGCACCAATTGCGAATTGCGGGCATCATCCAAGGGTTTGGCAGCAGGCGGTTCTGGTTGGCTGCTTGCTAGAGCAAGTAAGTACATACCCTGCTTGAGTGGAGAGCCGAGGGTGTCTACACGTTGACCATAATTAAATGCATATTGCTGCATCGTGACGAAAGTAGTGAGCTCCTGAAGGCTCAATACAGCAGTGATCTTTTTGAGGTTGGTTACCTCAGATAACAGCCTTTTGTGCAGGGTTGGATTCATATCTTTCCATGACTCCTTTCGATAGTGGATATGATCAATTTATTACTGCGAGACTAATCTCAACATTATCAGCTGTTCGGTCAAACAACCGCCCGCATACCACGATATTAGTGCTCAGGGACTCACGTCGAGCGGTAGGTTGTAGCACTGTAGAGCTTACTCGCGAAGGTGTAGATTTTTGTTTTGGCTGGCGGACTATTAGCTGGCGCTCCTGAGCCCACTTTACGAGCTGTCAGATGGCGCGTGCTCATTCACGTCTTTCGGCGTTTGACCTCCCAGTTTTCTCGCTGCATTGGTTTGTCTGTTCTGCACGTTAGCCGGTGGAATCTGCGACAATCGCCGCTTTTCCGCGACCCGCCCCGAGCCTGATGACCGACGCCCCCTTCGATATCGCCGCCCTGCAGAAAAACCTCGACCACGCCATGATCGCCGACCGTCATCGTCTGCGGCGGCAGTTGCACGAGCTGCAGAAAAAGCCCGACGCGGCCAAGCAGGCGCAGTGGCTGGAGCGTTTTCAGGCGTCGTGCGCCAAGGTCGAGGCGCGGCGCTTGAGCGTGCCGGTGATGCGCTATGACGACGCCCTGCCGATCGCCGCCAAGCGCGACGAGATCAAGGCGGCGCTGGAGAAGAGCCAGGTGGTGGTGATCGCCGGCGAAACCGGCTCGGGCAAGACCACCCAGTTGCCGAAGATCTGCCTGGAGATCGGCCGTGGCCGGCACGGCCTGATCGGTCATACCCAGCCACGGCGGCTGGCGGCGCGCAGCGTGGCCACGCGGGTGGCCGAGGAGATCGGCACGCCATTGGGCGAGCTGGTCGGCTATCAGGTGCGCTTCGAGGATCAGAGCAAGGACAGCACGCTGATCAAGCTGATGACCGACGGCATCCTGCTCGCCGAAACCCAGCATGATCGCTACCTGGAAAAGTACGACACCCTCATCGTCGACGAGGCCCACGAACGCAGCCTCAATATCGACTTCCTGCTCGGCTACCTGAAAACCCTGCTGCCGCGCCGCCCCGACCTCAAGGTGATCATTACCTCGGCGACCATCGACCTGGAGCGCTTCTCCAAGCACTTCGGTGGTGACGGCCGGCCGGATGCGCCCATCGTCGAAGTCTCCGGGCGCACCTACCCGGTGGAAACCTGGTATCGCCCGTTGGCCGCCGAGGTGGACGAGGAGGGCGAAAGCCTGCTCGACGACCTGACCGTCGACCAGGGCATTCTCGCCGCGCTGGACGAGATCGCCGCCCATGAGAAAAGCGTCGGGCAGCGCCCCGGCGATGTGCTGATCTTCCTGCCCGGCGAACGCGAGATTCGCGACGCTGCCGAGGTGCTGCGCAAGGCCAACCTGCGCTTTAGCGAAGTGCTGCCGCTGTATGCGCGGCTCACGCCCGCCGAGCAGCAGAAGATCTTCGCGCCCATGGCCGGGCGCAAGATCGTGCTGGCCACCAACGTGGCGGAAACCTCGCTGACGGTGCCGGGCATTCGCTACGTGATCGACAGCGGCACGGCGCGCATCAGCCGCTATAGCTACCGCGCCAAGGTGCAGCGTTTGCCCATCGAGGCGATTTCCCAGGCCAGCGCCAACCAGCGTAAAGGCCGCTGCGGGCGGGTCGAGCCGGGCATCTGCGTGCGCCTGTACAGCGAGGAGGATTTCCTCGGCCGGCCGACCTTTACCGATCCAGAAATCCTGCGCACCAACCTGGCGGCGGTGATCCTGCAGATGCTGCATCTGCGCCTGGGCAGCATCGAGGATTTTCCCTTTATCGAGCCGCCGGATGGCAAGGCGATCAGCGACGGTTTCAACCTCTTGCAGGAGCTCTCGGCGGTCAACCGCGAGAGCCAGTTGACGCCCCTGGGCCGCCAGCTGGCGCGCCTGCCCATCGACCCGCGCCTGGGCCGCATGGTGCTCGAAGCGGCCAAGCTCGGCAGCCTGCAGGAGTTGCTGATCGTCGCCAGTGCGCTGTCCGTGCAGGATCCGCGCGAGCGGCCGATGGATCGCCAGCAGGCCGCCGACCAGGCCCACGCGCAGTGGAAGGACGTGGATTCGGATTTCGCCGCGCTGATCAACCTGTGGCGCGGCTTCGAGGAAAAACGCCAGGAGCTGGGCAGCAATCCGCTGCGCACCTGGTGCAAGAAAAACTTCCTCAACTACATGCGCCTGCGCGAATGGCGCGATGCTCACCGCCAACTGGTGCTGCTCGCCAAGGACCTGCAGCTGGCGCCCGCCAAGGCCGCGGCGCAAACCGCCGAGGGCAACAAGCCTGCGGCGAAACCGGTCCAGGCGACCACCGATACCAAGGTCAACGTGATCCTGCGCGAGCAGGCCGAGGCCAGCGAGGCGGCGCAGCGCGCCAAGAGCTATGCCGCGGTGCACAAGGCGATCCTCAGCGGCCTGCTCAGCCAGATCGGCCAGAAGACCGAGGAGGGCGATTACCAGGGGGCGCGGCAGCGGCGTTTCTGGGTGCATCCGTCGTCGGTTATCGGCCGCAAGAAACCCAACTGGATCATGGCCGCCGAGCTGGTCGAAACCACCAGGCTGTTCGCCCGCCAGGTCGCCAAGATCGAGCCGGACTGGATCGAGCCCCTGGCCGGGCACCTGATCAAGAAGAACCACTTCGAGCCGCACTGGGAGAAGAAGCGCGGCCAGGTGGTGGCGTACGAGCAGGTCACCCTGTACGGCTTGATCGTGGTGGGGCGCCGCCCGGTGCATTACGGGCCCATCGACCCGCAGGCTTCGCGCGAGCTGTTCATCCGCGAAGGCCTGGTGCGCGGTGAGATCAACAGCCGCGCCAAGTGCCTGAACGCCAACCGCCAACTGCTGGAAAAGCTCGACGAGCTGGAAGCCAAGGCGCGCCGCCGCGACATTCTCGCCGACGAGGAAACCCTGTTCGCCTACTACGAGGCGCGGATTCCAGAGGACATCTACCAGGCCGCTACCTTCGAGAGCTGGTACAAGCGCGAGAGCGCCAAGGACCCGCAACTGCTGATGATGCGCGAGGAGGACGTGCTGGCCCGCGAGGCGCTGGAAGTCACCGCCGCGCAGTATCCGGACACCCTGCATATCGGCGAGCTGCAATTGCCGCTCACCTATCATTTCGAGCCCAATCACCCGCGTGACGGCGTCACCCTGCGTGTGCCGGCGCCGCTGTTGCCGCAACTGCCGGGCGAGCGCCTGGAGTGGCTGGTGCCGGGGCTGATCGAAGCCAAGGCCATCGACCTGGTGCGCGGCCTGCCCAAGGCCATTCGCAAGAACTTCGTGCCGGTGCCGGACTTCGTCGGCGCCGCCCTGAGCAAGCTCACTTTCGGCCAGGGCAGCCTGCCGGAAAACCTGGCCCGCGAGCTGCAGCGCATGACCGGTGCGCGGATCGACGCCGAGGCGTGGATCGAGGCCACCCGCCAGCTCGAAGACCACCTGAAGATGAACATCGAAGTTGTCGACACCCACGGCAAGTTGCTCGGCGAAGGCCGCGACCTGGCCGAGCTGACCGCCCGCTTCGCCGAGGCCAGCCAGGCCGCATTGGCCATTCCCCAGGCCGACAAGGTGCAGAAACCGGTGGAGGCCAAGGGTTTTGCCCAGGTTGCCGAGAAGACCCAGCAGAAGGTGGCCGGGCTGTCCATGACCGTGTTCCCGGCGCTGGTCGAGGACGGTGGCGTGGTCAAGGAAGGGCGCTTCCCGACCCAGGCCGAGGCCGAGTTCCAGCATCGTCGCGCCTTGCAGCGCCTGCTGCTGCAACAGCTGGCCGAGCCGGCCAAGTTCCTGCGCGGCAAGCTGCCGGGGCTGACCGAGCTGGGCCTGCTGCACCGCGAACTGGGCCGCGTCGAGGCGTTGGTCGAGGACATCCTCCTGGCCAGCCTGGACAGCTGCATCCTCGACGGTGAACAACCGCTGCCGCGCGACGGCGCCGCCCTGGCCGCCCTGGCCGAGAAGAAGCGCGGCGCCTGGACCGAGCACGCCGAGAAGCTGGCCCGCCTGACCCTGGAAATCCTCAAGCTGTGGCACGGCCTGCAGAAGCGCTTCAAGGGCAAGATCGACCTGGCCCAGGCCGTGGCGCTCAACGACATCAAGGCGCAGCTGGGCAACCTCGTCTATCCCGGCTTCGTGCGCGAAACCCCGGCCGAATGGCTCAAGGAACTGCCGCGCTACCTCAAGGCCATCGAACAACGCTTCGACAAGATCGCCTCGCAACTGCAACGCGACCGCGTATGGAGCGGTGAGCTGGCCGGCTACTGGGAGCAATACCAGGCGCGCCTCGGCAAGCACCTGCAGGAAGGCAAGCGCGACCCCAACCTGACCCTGTACCGCTGGATGCTCGAGGAATACCGCGTCTCCCTCTGGGCCCAGCAGTTGGGTACCAAAATGGCCGTGTCGGACAAACGCCTGAGCAAGCAGTGGAGTCAGGTGGAGGGGTGATAGTGCTCCTGTAGCCCGGGTCGAGCGTAGCGACACCCGGGAAAGCCCCTGGGTGTCGCTGCGCTCAACCCAGGCTACGAAGCGGAGATGCTCTTGCCTGTGTGGGAGCGCGGCATGGGCGCGAGATCATGGGCGTAGACCAGCCCGTAGGGCGGATGTCGCTTTTTACATCCGCGATGGTGGATCGGTGAAGCGTGATCCACCCTACGGGGTTACATCGAACCAAAAGACAATAGGCCGTCTTTCAGGGCGGCGGAGAGCCCAATGACTGGTTTTTCAAACGCACTGGTTGTAAACGCCCAGCTCTCTGCCTCGGGATCTTCCGAGCCGCTCGTACCCTGGTGGAGCTTCACCAAAACCGTGCTGGCGGCGACCGTGCTGACCCAGGTGCGCGATGGGTTGGTGTCGCTCGATGAGGTCATGCCTGACGGGCCCTTTACGCTGCGGCAACTGCTGAAGCATGAAGCTGGCCTGGCCGATTACAGCGAGCTTGCCGACTATCACGCTGGCGTTGCCCGTGGCGATGAGCCTTGGCCGGCGGAAGAAATGCTGGAGCGCCTCGACGCTACGCGCCTGCGTTACCAGCCGGGAGTGGGCTGGGGTTATTCCAATGTCGGCTATCTGTATATCGCCCGGCTGATCAAGACACTAACCGGCACTACGTTGGAAGCGGTCATTGAGCAGCGGGTAGTGCAGCCGCTCGGTGTATCGGATGTCCGCATGGCCAACACGCCGGCAGATTTGTGCGATGTCGATATGGGCAGCGCCGCTGCTTATCACCCGGGCTGGGTTTATCACGGCTTGCTGGTTGGCCGTGTGTCCGCTGCAGCGCTGCTGCTGGATCGGCTGCTGAGCACGGGCCTGCTACCGGAAACGCTGCTGGTCGAGATGCAGACGCGCCGCGTCTTGGGCGGCGCGCTTGCAGGGCGCCCATGGCAGGTAGCGGGTTATGCCTTGGGCTTGATGCAGGGTGATGTAGAGGGCGGCCTGACCCTCAGTGGTCACACCGGCTGCGGGCCGGGGAGCGTGATTGCGGTGTACCGCTGCGTTACGGATGCCGGCACGGCGACCTGCGCGGTATTCGGCAAAGAGGCTAACGAAGGCGATATCGAGGCTGAGATGGTTGCCTCGATCAGACGTGTGAGATTCCGTAGCCCAGGTTGAGTGTAGCGACGCCCGGGAGAGCGATGCCCTGGGTATCGCTACGCTCAACCCAGGCTACGAAGCAGGTCTGCTCCTGCCTTTGTGGGAGCGCGCCATGCGCGCGAGATCGCGTTGTGGCAGACCCCTATGAATTTTCTAGCAACTGAGATGGACGTGAAATTGCACAAGGACTTTCTCGAACTTCATGCATTGCCCGTAGAGGTCATCCACACGCTTCTTGACCGCGCGGGCGAGCTGGCGCAGCGTTGGGATGAGCGCAATATGCCATCCACGCTGCGCGGTAAACGAGTGGGTGTGATCGTTGACGACACCGGTTGGCGAAATACCACTGCCTTCGATCTTGGTGTGCAGGCAATGGGCGGTATCTGCGCTCAGGTTCCCATCAGCCTCGGCACACGAGAGTCCGTTGAAGACCTGGCCGGTTACCTCGACAACTGGTTCGATCTTCTTGTGGTGCGCACCAAGCAACTGGAGGCGCTGCAAGCACTCGCCGATGCAGCGGTCGCTCCCGTCATCAATGCGCGAACTCGTGCCAACCATCCGTGCGAAACGCTGGGCGATCTGGCCTATATCAAGCGCGTGAAAGGAACGCTGGAAGGTTTGAAGGTCGTTGTCATTGCCCCGGATGCGAACATTCTCAGGTCGTGGGTCGAAGCTTCCAAAGTGCTGCCTATTCAGGTCGTTCAGGTTTATCCAGAGGCCTGGCACTTCCAGGATGCGGAGTTGCTGAATGCCAACTTCCAAGCCAGCGAGGATATGGCTCATGCACTGGATGCCGACGTGATCGTTACCGATTGCTGGCCACAGAATGCTCCGTACGGGCAATTACTCAGTTATCAGGTATCCGCGGCGTTTCTCGATAAAGCTCGTGATGACCTGCTTTTTCTGCCATGCCCTCCGGTTACTCGCGGCGAGGAGGTAACCGCCGATGCAATGCCGCACGCGAGCTGTCGGAGCCGCGAGGCGAAAGCGTTTTTGCTTCATGCGCAGAATGCGCTGATGGAGTGGGCGGCCTTATAGCCCGTAGGGCGGATGTCGCTCTTTACATCCGCCATGGTGGATCGGTGAAGCGTGATCCACCCTGCGTCTGACGGGCTTTCGTAGCTCAGGTCGCGAAATGATAGTTGGCGCCATAGCCGGAGAGGCTATGGCGCTTTGCTTTTGATCAGTCGTCTTTGCTGTTCAGTTGCCAGCCGCCTTTGCCGTCCAGGTCGAGCTGGTGGTTGTGGAAGGCGGCGAGGGTGTTGCGGTGACCGACGCTGATCAGCAGGGTGTCGGGCAGTTCGCGACGCAGCAGGGTGTAGAGCGCCTGTTCCAGGCCTTCGTCCATGGCTGAGCTGGATTCGTCGAGGAAGGCCACCGCCGGGCGGTTGTAGAGCATGCGGGCGAAGGCCAGGCGTTGCTGTTCACCTAGGGACAGGACGCGGCTCCAGTCGCCGGGCTCGTCCAGGCGACCTGCCAGATGCGGCAGGTAGACCTGTTCCAGCACCCTTTGCATACGTTCGCGGTCGTCGCCCGGTTCGGTTGGGTAGGCCAGTGCGCTGCGCAGGTCGCCCAGAGGCAGGTAAGGGCGTTGGGCGAGGAACAGCGCCTGGTGCCCGATGGGCCTTGCCACCTCGCCTTCTGCGTAGGGCCAGAGCCCGGCGAGGGCGCGCAGCAGGGTGGTTTTGCCGCAGCCGGAGGGGCCTCGTACCAGCAGGGCCTGGCCGGCGTGCAGATCGAGGTCGAGGCCTGCGACCAGCAATTGGCCGTCCGGGCGTTGCAGATGCAGGTCATGCACCTGCAGGCCGCTGGCCTGGTTGCTGGTGGTGACCTGCGGCAGCTCGCGGGCCTGCTGGTTGGCGTCGAGCAGGCCGCTCAGGCGGTCGAGGGTGGCGCGGTACTGGGCGAAGGTGTCGTAGCTGCTGCGGAAGAACGACAGCGAGTCCTGTACCTGGCCGAAGGCCTGCGCGGTCTGCATCACGTCGCCGAGCTTGATGGCGCCGCTGAAGAAGCGCGGCGCCTGGAGGATGAAGGGGAACACCACCGCCACCTGGCTGACACCAAGGTTGAAGCCGTCGAACTTCAGGCTTCGGTAGACCAGCGCCCAGAGGTTTTCCACCAGTGCACCGAAGCGGCCCAGCAGGGTGCGCCGCTCCACGTCGCGGCCCTGGTAGAAAGCGACGTTCTCGGCGTATTCGCGCAGGCGCACCAGGGCGTAGCGGAAGTTGGCCGAGCGCTGTTCGTTGAGGAAATTCAGGCGGATCAAGGGGCGGCCGAGGCGAAAGGCGATCAGCGTGGCGATGATCACGTAGAGGTACACGGCGAATACCATCGCCCGGGGAATCTCCACACCGGCCACGCTCAGCGGTGCGGACAGCCCCCAGAGGATGACGCTGAAAGCCACCAGCGATACCAGCGCACTGACCGCGCCGAGCGAGAGCTTGAGCGAACTGGAAACGAAGGCCGCGATGTCCAGCTCGATGCGCTGGTCAGGGTTGTCGACCGGCTGCGCGAGGAACTGGCCGCGGTAGTAAGCATCGCCCTTTAGCCAGTCGTCGGTCAGGCGGCCGTTGAGCCAGGTACGCCAATGGATGCTCAGGGACTGGCTGACGTAGAAGTCGAACAGCGCGCGCGCCACATGGATGCTGGCGAGGATGGCGAAGACGCCCAGCAGGAACCAGAACGCCTGCTGATCCAGCCCCTGCAGGGCGCTGTAGAAGCCGTTGTACCAGAACGAAAACAGCACATCCATGCGCACCGCGAACAGCGCCAGCAGCAGGAGCAGGGCGAAGGTCAGCAGCGGTCGCCAACTGTTGCGCGGGCTGAGGTAGGGGCCGGTGATCTGCCAGAACTGTCGGCCCCAGCGGGTGAAGCGGATCAGGACGGTGGAGGTGAGGGTGAAGCCGATAAAGGTACACAGCGAGGCGATGGCCAGCCAGATCAGGCTGTCGCTAAGGGCTTGGTGCCAATCCATAAGATTCAGGGTCCGCGATGCTTCGACAGGAAGGGAGTACCGGAGGGCCGGCTGCCGAGACTACAAGCGTGGGTGACACGCCCTAATGGAGACTTGTTTTCACTGCATTGGTTTCTGGCTGCCCGGATTTTTTGCAGACCTGATAGCGGCCGTTCAGGTTGAGTTCGTGGGCGCCGTGAAAGTGGCCCTGCAGCCCGTAGGGCTTTACATCCGCCATGGTGGATCGGTGAAGCGTGATCCACCCTACGGGGCTTTGAGGCGGTCATTCGCGCAGTATCACGGTCATGGCCCGTTCCCATAAAAGCGGGCGGTGCTGCCGCTCACTTTTTTCGCTTTGGGCGATTGCTCCACTGCTGTGGGAGCGCGCCATGCGCGCGAGATCATTTTTCCAGTGGCATACCCGAAGGGCGGAAGCCGCTTTTTACCTCCGCCATGGCGGATCGATAGGGCGTGATTCGCTCTACGCCTGGATGTTGGAAGCCGTCTTCAACGCGTGGTTTTTCGCGTTATCGGAAACCTTTCCAATCTGCCGCTTCGCTTGTTCGCCCGGACACACCCGCTCACCAATCGCCCGTCAGACCGCAGGGCCGTTAACCCGAACCTTTCGCGAAACGGTTTCGTCGTACCTGAACGAGCCATGCGCAGGAGAGGGACATGCTGACTGATCCGAAGACCCGCTATCGACCATACACAGACGCGTCCGGGGGCTGGGGATCGGCCAAGTCGGTGGCGGGCATCGTGCTGCGTGAGCAGGCGGTGGTGAAGATCGGCGCGGCGCTCCTGAAACAGAACAAGCCCGACGGTTTTGCCTGCGTAAGTTGCGCCTGGGCCAAACCAAGCGATACCCACCCGATGGAGTTCTGCGAGAACGGCGCCAAGGCTACGGCGTGGGAGCTGACGGCCAAGCGCAGCAGCCCGCAGTTCTTCGCCGAGCACAGCGTCAGCGAATTGCGCAGCTGGTCGGCCCATGCGCTGGAGCAGCATGGTCGCCTGACCCACCCCATGCGTTACAACCCGGGCACCGACCGCTACGAGGAAACCAGTTGGGAAACCGCCTACCAGGAAATCGGCGCCAGCCTGCGTGCGCTGCAGCCGGAGGAGGTGGTGTTCTACGCCTCAGGGCGCGCCTCGCTGGAGGCCTCGTTCATGTACCAGCTCTTCGCCCGCGCCTACGGCACCAACAACCTGCCGGACAGCTCCAACATGTGCCACGAAAGCACCTCCGTTGGCCTGCAGGAGAGCATCGGCGTGCCGGTCGGCACCGTGACCCTGAACGATTTTGCGCACACCGACTGCCTGCTGTTCTTCGGCCAGAACGTCGGCAGCAACAGCCCGCGCATGCTCCACCAGTTGCAGGAAGCACGGCAGCGCGATGTGCCGATCATCACCTTCAACCCGCTCAAGGAGCGTGGGCTGCAGGAGTTCGTCAACCCGCAGTCGCCGGTCGAGATGCTCGGCCCGAACTCCACGCAGATCAGCACCCAGTATCACCAGGTCGCCATCGGCGGCGACACCGCGGCCATCGTCGGCGTCGCCAAGGCACTGCTCGATCTGCATGATGCGGCGCGCCAGCGCGGCGAGCCCGGCGTGCTGGACATGGCCTTCATCGCCGAGCACACCAGCGGCGCCGATGACTTCATCACCTATGTACGTGAGCAGGACTGGGCGCAGATCGAGGCCATCACCGGCCTCAAGCGTGCGGCCATGGAGGCCACGGCGCTGGTCTATGCGCAGTCGCAGCGGGTGATGATCGTCTACGGCATGGGCCTGACCCAGCATCGCCAGGGCGTGCAGAACGTGCAGATGCTGGTCAACCTGCTGCTTCTGCGCGGCAACATTGGCAAGCCGGGCGCCGGCATCTGCCCGGTGCGTGGCCACTCCAACGTGCAGGGCCAGCGCACCGTGGGTATCACCGAAGACCCGGCCAAGGTGCCGGGCGAGCTGATCGAGCGGCACTTCAACTTCAAGGTGCCCGAGCGCATGGGCCTGAACACCGTGGATGCCTGCAGCGGCATGCTCGATGGTAGCGTTCGCGGCTTCGTCAGCCTGGGCGGCAACTTCCTGCGCGCGGTGCCGGACACCGGGCAGATCGAGCCGGCCTGGCAGCGCCTGGCGCTCAACGTGCAAGTGGCCACCAAGCTCAACCACTCACACCTGCTGCCGGGCGAACAGGCCTGGCTGCTGCCGTGCCTGGGGCGCATCGAGATCGACCGCCAGGACGGCATCGAGCAGAGCCACAGCACCGAGGACAGCACCGGCTGCATCCATGCCTGGAGCGGCAAGAGCGAGCCGGCCAGCGAGCACTTGCGCTCGGAGCCGGCGATCATCGCCGGGCTGGCGCGCGCCACGCTAAGCGCCGAGATCGGCATCGACTGGGACGCCTGGCGTCGCGACTACGGGCTGGTGCGCAAGGCCATCGCTACCATCTACCCGGAAATCTTCCACGACTTCGAGGCGCGCATGTGGGAGCCCGGCGGCTTCCATCGGCCGCTGGGCGCCGCGCAGCGCGAATGGGCGACCGAGAGCGGCAAGGCGCAGTTCGCGGTGCCGCAGCAGCTCGTCGCCGATAATGACGTGAGCGCCGCGTATGGCCGGCGCGACGTGCTGCAACTGATGACGATCCGCAGCAACGACCAGTTCAATACCACCATCTACGGCTACGACGACCGCTTCCGGGGCGTGCATGGCACCCGCTCGGTGATCTTCATGAACGCCGACGATATCGTGCGCCTCGGCCTGGCCGGCGGCGACTGGGTGGACGTGACCACTGCCGTGGAGCCGGAAGTGGAGCGCCAGGTCGGGCCGCTGCAGATTCTTGCTTACGACATCCCTCAGGGCTGCTGCGCGGCCTATTACCCGGAGTGCAATGCGCTGGTGCCGCTGTGGCACCACGCCGAGCGCAGCAAGGTGCCTGCGGCCAAATCCATCCCCGTGACGCTCAGCCCGAGCACCGCGGTGGCGCCTGGTGATGCACGGCCGACGTTGATTGCCGCCCAGCGCTGATCAAACCAGCCGTTTCGCTGTTGCGAACAAGCGAAACGGCCGTGCTAGAGCGGCTCATGCCCGCTGCTCGGAAGGCTTGAACTTCAAGCGGCGGGCTTTTCTCCCAATCTGGAACGCAGGTGATTTTGCCTGCAGCGATTGCGCTTCAGACGTGGCGGCAACCGTGTAATCAATCCAGACGGCAGGAGAGTCCGATGACCCGCAATACCTCCAACCAATTCGCCATGCAGAACCCGCTGACCCAGTATCCGCAGCCCGAATTTCCGGCCCAGCATCAGGCCGAGCCAGGCCTCGATGCCGAGATGACGCCCGAGCCCGACCACGGTGAGGACAGCTATATCGGCTTTGGTCGCCTCGCCGGGCGCAAGGCGCTGATCACCGGCGCCGACTCCGGCATTGGCCGTGCGGCGGCCATCGCTTACGCCCGTGAAGGCGCCGACATCGTGCTCAATTACCTGCCCGAGGAAGAGCCGGACGCCCAGGAGGTGATCAAGCTGATCGAGGCCGAGGGCCGCCGCGCCGTGGCGATTCCCGGCGACCTGAAGGACGAAGCCTTCTGCGTATCCCTGGTGCGCGACGCAGTCGAGGCGCTCGGCGGCCTGGACATTCTGGTCAATGTGGCCGGCAAGCAGATCACCCAGAAACACATTTCCGAGATCACCACCGAGCAGTTCGACCACACCTTCAAGACCAACGTGTACGCCATGTTCTGGCTGTGCAAGGCGGCGGTGGCGCATATGCCGCCGGGTGCGGCGATCATCAACACGGCGTCGATCCAGTCCTACGATCCGTCCGGCACGCTGCTCGATTACGCATCCACCAAGGCGGCCATCGTCGCCTTCACCAAGGCGCTGTCGAGCCAGGTGATCGAGCAGGGCATCCGCGTCAACGCGGTCGCACCGGGGCCGATCTGGACCGTGCTGCAGCCCACCGACGGCCAGCCCCAGGAGAAGATCCCCACCTTTGGTTCCCAGGTGCCGATGAAGCGCCCGGGTCAGCCCGCCGAATGTGCGCCGCTGTACGTGCTGCTGGCGTCTCAGGAGTCGAGCTACATCACCGGTGAAACCTTTGGGGTGACCGGCGGCAACCCGCTGCCGTAAGGCCCGGGGCCCGCAGTACGCCCGCTGCGGGCCCGTTTCGCCATTTCGCCCATCTCGCAAAAAGGTGCGCGCCATGAGCCTTCACGTCGTTCACTTCACCGCCCCGATCAACTCCCACACCTGCGGGCAGTTGATCGACAGTTGCAGCAAGGCGCTGCAGCAGGGTGCCAGCCGCATCGTGCTGAAGATCGCCACCATGGGCGGCGAATGCAGCTACGGCTTTTCCCTCTACAACTTCCTGATTTCCCTGCCCGTGCCGGTGCACACCCACAACCTGGGCACCGTCGAGTCGATGGGCAATATCATCTTTCTGGCCGGGCAGCGACGCACCGCCTGCGCCTACAGCAAGTTCCTCTTTCATCCCTTCCACTGGACGCTCAACGGCTCGGTGGACCATGCGCGCATGGCCGAATACGCCATGAGCCTGGACTACGACATGCACCTGTATCGGCGCATCGTCGAGGAGCGCACTGACGGTGCCCGCGAGCCGCTGGACATCGTGGCGTGCCTGACCGCTTCACCGCGCATCGTCGACGCCGAGCAGGCCCTGGGCGCCGGGTTGATCGATGAGGTGGATTGCCTGACCGCGCAAGCGGATGCGGTGCAATGGGTGGTGCATTCCTGATCCGCAGCTTTCCAGGCGGGTAGGGCGCTGACCGTGGCCAGCGCCGTGCCGATTGCTATTCGTCGAGCTTGCGACGCGCCTGTTCGGAAGCCTTTTCGATCTTCTCGGCTTCCTGCTCCTTGGTCTTGATCGAGGTCGGGGTGATCGCGCGATCCACCGCCTCGGTCTTCTCCCCGGGGCGCTGCGTTTGCTTTTTCACCACGTTGACGTCTTCGCCTTCCACATCCTTGGCGGGGCTGTTGGGCGGCGTCGGGTCGATTGGTTTCTGGCTCATGGATTGTTCCTCCTGGCTGTGGGCTGCGAGTCAGCACCTGTTAGTTACGAGACCTCGAGGCGCTGATGAGTTCGGACAATCGCCGTCTGTATCCGCATGCTTCAAGGCCGCGTATTTCGGGGCTTCCGGCCGGCAGAAAAGCTGAATCCCTGAGCTGCGACCGAATCGAACGTTGAGACGCTCGACAATCACGCGATGGGAGAACGACATGGGTCAATTCAGGATTTACCTCGACGACGAACTGCTCTGCGCGACCACCTCGCCGGCGCTGGCGCAAGCAGCTTGGAACCGTGCTTCGCGCGATGCCCGCGTGGCCGAAAAAGGCGGCTGGGTACGTGCCTACGAAGGCGAAGTAACCGTGGCGGAAATGCACCCCGAGCCGCGCGTCGGCCACCCGTGGCCGGATGGCCGGGACCATCAGCCCGACCTGCGCGATGTTTGGGACAGCCTGATGCGGGTGCTCCAGCAACAGGGCCTCAATGACCAGGCGATGACCGATGCACTGAACCGTTTCGGGCTGGCGACCACCAGCGTGCAGGCGTCGGTCAGGGATGAGCTGGACGGGCGCACCGTGCCTACCGCGGCCGAGTTGGTGGTGCTGCTCGATGCCATTCACCAGAACCGTCAGCGCGAGCCTGAGGCGTGATTCTTGAGGTCAGGGCAGGCGGGCTTTGTTCACGCAGTGGCGATTGAACAGCTCGGGTTTGTCCAGGCGGATACGCGCTTCGATCTGCTCGATGATGGCGAACACCTCCGTCGGAGTCAGCGATGTCCTGCAGGGGATATCGCGTACTTCGAGGGAGGTCTCCGACTCCTTTTCCGAAAGTCGCACCACCATACTGGTCGGCGATTGCAATGACACTTGTACAACAAGTGGCTGGAAATAGTTGTACAGCAATGCTGCAGCGTCCAGGAATCTAATCTTTGCCACAATTATTGCTCTCGGTATTACTCCTTTATTACCGGTATTAGTGGCGGTGCGGACTTTCTTGTCAAACCAATAGTTTTGCTTTATTTGCTCTGCTCGGGTGAAGTTGGCGGCTTGGGCATGCCGCGCGGGCCAATAAAACCCCAGATGATCAAACCAATGACCGGCAACAACAGAATGATCAGTGCCCACATCAGCCGGGTATTGAAGCTCTTTTCACTGCGCCACAGATTCATGATGGTGACCAGGTCGACGAAAGCGATGACGACGAAGGCGCCGAGCCAGAACAGCAGGGATGGATCGCCCATGGCGGAACTCCTGTGGTTGCGGCGAAGCCCATGGATAGTGGGTTCGCAGGGTTGGACGGAAGCTGGAGGGCGTCTTGCCCGTGTCGAGGTCGTTACATGTACAAAGCGCTTCGACCTGTCACCGGAATAATTACCCTGTTCAATTACGAAGTATCCCGGTGCGATTAAGTTCGCGTGAAAAGATGGTTGGCCATGCTGGCCTTTTAATATAAAGCGCAGTGGGTGTTTTCTCGGGCGTGCATGATGCCCGTGCAATAAACGCGATTCATGCAAAGTGCAATAAGCTCATACAAGCGTAAGCGGCTCGATAGGCAATAAAACCGGTGTATTCGTCAGGCAGCAAAGTTGGCATATGTGATGCACCTGTTCGGGTGCATTAATCAACGTTGTCTGCTGCCTATAAAAGGATCGCCCGATGAATACTGCCACTCTCGACCAACTGAGCATCGCATTACCGGATTACAGCGTTTCCATCACCCCGCGCCCGGATGGCATGTACCTGCTGAGCATCAGCCGGGAAGGCGAGGACATTTTTCTCAAGGCTGTCGACAAGGCGGCCATCGACACCGAGGACGGCGCTCGTGCGCTGGAGCGTGAAATCCTGCGCGACCGCAAGCTGGTCAGCGGTGAAGTGAATTGGAAGGGCGCTGGCGCGCAGTGGGTGTCGCGCAAGCTGCCGACTTTCACCGGTGCGCCGGTGAATCCAACCGCGGCGAAGATGATGTGGTCGCGTCGCAACCTGGATTCCCTGCATTGAGCGCATCACGCGCCCATGAAAAAGCCCCGATGATTCGGGGCTTTTTTCGGTCTGGGTAACGGCCGATCAGCTCGTGAGCATCAGGATTTGCCCAGCAGGCGCGAGGCGTCGAAGCCCATGCGCATGTTGCCCCAGTGGCGGCCCTCGAAGAAGAACGGCACATCGATCTCGGTCATGATCTCGCCGGTATCGCGCAGGTAGGTCTGCAGCAGGAAGCGCTGGGTGTTGCCCGCCGCGCGCAGGCCAACCGGGTCGGAGAACATGCGCTTGTTGCGGCACACCGGCAGGTCGACCGCGCGGTTGCCGGTTGGCGGCTTCGACACCCAGCTGTTGTTCACCGGGCAGTAGCCCTTGTTGTCGACGATAAAGGTCACGATGCCGCCCTGCGTGCCCTTGGTCAGGCGGTCGATCTCTTCCTGGCAGATCTGCGCGAAGCGCTCGGCATAGCCGGTCATGTACTGCTTGGGATCGGTGTTGGGGATCAGCTTGTAGTTCTGGTCGAACAGGTTCACGCCTTCGCGCTGCAAGGTGGCCAGGCGCGCCTGCAGCGCATCACGGCACTGCGTGGCGCGGGTGATGGCTGCGTCCAGCTCGCCCTCGCCAAGCACGAAGCGACCGAGCAGTTCCTGCACGCGCTCGGCTACGCCTGAGAGATCGCGAGTGGCGGTAGCGGAGCGCTGCATGCGCTGGTCGATGGCCTGGCTGTCGGCGTGAATCTGGGTGACGCGATCATTGATGCCGGTGTTGGCGTCGGCCACCTGCTGGATGTGCTCGGCGATCTCGGCCAGCTTGCTGGTGGTGGATTCGAAGTCGCCGATCATGGCCTCGAAGTGCCCCGTGGCGCGCTCGACCACCACCTGGGTTTCCCGGGCGCTCTGGCTGATGCGCGCGGTCTGCTCGTGGGTGGTGCTGACTTCCTTGAGCATGGCGTCGATGTTCTGCGAGATGTCGCCGGTGGCCTGGCTGACGTTCTGCGCCAGGGTGCGCACCTCATCGGCGACCACTGCGAAGCCGCGGCCGCTTTCGCCTGCACGAGCCGCTTCGATGGCCGCGTTGAGTGCCAGCAGGTTGGTCTGCGAAGAAATCTGCTGGATCAGGCCGACCACCGACTTGATGTTCGACGAACGCTCGTTGAGTGCCGAAACCAGGGTGCTGAATTCGTTGAGGCTGTTGGAAATGGCGCTGATGTTGCCGGTGACTTCCAGGAGCTCCGCGTAGGAGTCCTGTGCCATGCCGAGGTTGTGTGCGGTGGTCGCCGAGATCGCCTGGGTCTGCTGCGACACCTCGTCGATACGGCCGACGGCGATGTTGCTCTCGCTCATCACCTCGTTGGCGAAGCGCGCCTGATGGGTGGCGCTGTCGCTGGAGTCGCTGATGTTCTTCAGCGAGCGGGCGGACTCCACGGCGATCTGCACGGTCAGCGCCTGCACGTTGCTGA
This sequence comes from Pseudomonas fulva 12-X, assembly GCF_000213805.1. NCBI lineage: Bacteria > Pseudomonadati > Pseudomonadota > Gammaproteobacteria > Pseudomonadales > Pseudomonadaceae > Pseudomonas > Pseudomonas fulva. Next base: position 1,739,677 of record NC_015556.1, read on the forward strand.
TGATCTCGCGCTGCTTGGCCAGGAAGCGGTTGCAGGTGCTGGCCAGGGTACGGATTTCGTCGTGGGTGAGCAGGGGCAGGTCGCGGGACAGGTCGCCTTCACCGCTGGCGATTTCTTCCAAGGCTCGGGTCATGTTGTCGACCGGGCGTACGATCAGGTGGCGGAAGTACCAGACCATGAAACTGACCATGCCCAACGTGAACAGCGCGCTGAGTGTCAGCGCGGTGCCCAGGGTGTCGAGCTTGCCTTCGACCTGCTTTAGCAGAGCCGGGTCGAGTTGGGCGCCGTGCAGCAGCTGCACGATATCGGCGCGCAGGCTCAAGGCCACCCAGACCAGCAAGCCGCTGACCAATACCAGCAGAAAGAGACTGGAGAGCTTCTTGGTCAAGGTATCGAAAAAGTGCATTTCGATGGAATCGTACAGCGACTTTAACGACTGCATGCCGCAGCTCCTGACAGAGAAATAATCCTTGGATTTCCATTACTTCGACCAGAAGCGCGGAACCTTTAACAAAGGCTGCTCTGTTCGCCGACGTTCCACGCGATTTGTCGGATGTTCCACCGCGGGGCGGCGAGTGTAGTGCTTCGCTTGTGACCATTAAAGAGTGGTTACACAAAAAAATGACGTCAATTGGCCACATGTACAAACGACGCTACCGGCACAGGGCCGGTAGTGCTTTGTTGCATGGAGGAGAGCTTAGCCGCGCTGGCCGAACTCCGCCTGTTGAGCGGTCCACCCAGCCACGCGCTCGCTGAGCGACAGGCCCAGGCCGGGGCGGTTCGGCACCAGCATGCGGCCATCGCGGGTTTCCAGGCGCTCGTTGAACAGCGGCTCGAGCCATTCGAAGTGCTCGACCCAGGGTTCGGTCGGGTAGGTGGCAGCCAGGTGCACGTGCAATTCCATGGCGAAGTGCGGGGCGAGCATCAACCCTGCGTGCTCGGCCATGGCGGCGATCTTCAGGAATGGCGTGATGCCGCCGACCCGCGGTGCATCGGGCATCAGGTAGTCGGCGCCGCGGGTTTTGATGAACTCGGCGTGCTCGGCCACGCTGGTGAGCATCTCGCCGGTGGCGATCGGCGTGTCGAAGGCAGCGGCCAGGGCGGCGTGGCCTTCGGCGTCGTAGCAGTCCAGCGGCTCTTCGATCCACACCAGGTTGAATTCCTCGAAACGCCGGCACATGCGCTGGGCGGTGGGGCGGTCCCACTGCTGGTTGGCGTCGACCATCAGCGGGAAATCGTCGCCCAGGTGCTGGCGGATGGTGGCGACACGGTGCAGGTCGAGCGCCGAGTCGGGCTGACCGACCTTCAGCTTGATGCCGCCGATGCCTTTCTCGCGCGATAGATCGGTGTTGACCTTGAGCTGATCCAGTGGCGTGTGCAGAAAACCGCCGGAGGTGTTGTAGCAGCGCACCGAGTCGCGCTGGGCGCCGAGCAGGCGAGCGAGGGACAGGCCCGCGCGCTTGGCTTTCATGTCCCACAGGGCCACGTCGAAGGCGCCGATGGCCTGGGTCGACAAACCGCTGCGGCCCACCGAGGCGCCGGCCCAGCACAGCTTGGTCCACAGCTTCTGGATGTCGCTGGGGTTCTCGCCGAGCAGCGCCGGGGCGATTTCCTGGGCATGGGCGAACTGGCCGGGGCCGCCGGCACGTTTCGAGTAGCTGAAGCCCAGGCCGCGGTGACCGTCCTTGCTTTCGATCTCCACGAACAGCATGGCGATCTCGGTCATTGGTTTTTGCCGGCCGGTCAGCACCTTGGCATCGCTGATCGGGTTGGCCAGGGGCAGGAAGACCGAGGCGATGCGTACCCAGGCGATCTGGTCCTGGTCTGCGCAGCCTTGGGAAAGGGTATGTTCACTCACGTGGATTACCTCGCTTGACGTTCTTGTTGGCGCCGCCAGCTGGTGTGAATCACTGGCGTGAATCCGGACGTTAAGCTGATTAGGTAATCATTCAAGGGATTGGGTAGGGCTTTGGGGCTGCTTCAAAGTAGAAGCTGCCGTTCGCCGATCTACTGTGGGAGCGCGCCATGCGCGCGAAAAAATCGCGGGCATGGCCCGCTCCCACAAATAATCACCAGTCCATCCTGCGGGAACGAACGGCTGCTCCCGCCACCAATCAGCCAAGCAGTGATGTATGCCCTCACGCGCTCTGCCGCTCGACGATGCTGAAGCCCGTATCGATGCGCACCTTTACCGGTTCCTCATGGGGATGGTCGAGGCGCTGGAGCAGGGCGCGGGCGGCCTGCAGGCCGATTTCGGCGCCGTTGATGCGTACCGTGGACAGCGAAGGCTGCAGGTGCGCGGCGATGTTCAGGTCGCCGAAGCCCATCACCGCCAGATCATCCGGCACGCGGATGCCCCGTTCGGCCGCCTCCACCAGCACGCCGTGGGCCAGGGTATCGGAGCTGCACACCAGCACCTCCGGGCGCTCGCCGGCGGCCAGCAGGCGTTGCAGGCCCTCACGACCGAGGTCGGCCGTTGCCGGTGGCGGCAGCACGACACGGGGCACTGCATCGATGCCCAGGCTGGCCAGTTCCTCGACCAGGCTGTCGCAGCGCCGCAGGCCACGCGGGTCATCCAGGGTCACCACGGCGAAACGCCGATAGCCTTTGCCGGTCAAGTAGCGGGCGATGGCCGCGCCGACCGTTTCGTGGGAAAAGCCCACCAGCATGTCCAGCGGCCGCGGCGCCAGGTCCCAGGACTCGACGATGGGGATGCCTGAGCGCGACAGGCGCATGCGGCTGGCCTCGGTGTGCAGGGTGCCGGTGAGCACGATGCCGTCGGGCCGGCGGCGCAGGATGGTGTCGAGCAACTGCTCTTCGCGCTCGGCGCTGTAGTTGGTCAGGCCGATCAGGGTTTCGTGGCCGGCTTCGGTGAGGGTGTCGATCAGTGCCTGCACGGTGTCGGCGAAAATCGAGTTGGCCACGGTCGGCACCAGCAGGGAAATCAGCCGGCTGCGTTGTTCGGCGGCGCCGGTGAGCATGGCCGGCACGTAACCGGTCAGCTGCACAGCGCGGAAGACCTTCTCGCGCAATTCGGCGCGCACGATCTCTGGCTGGTTGAGCGTGCGCGATACGGTGATCGGCGATACCCCGGCAACCTTGGCGACATCGGCCAGGGTCGGCGCCTTGCCCGTCGGCAGGCTCGGGCGCTTGCGGGTGGGGCGGTCATCACTCATGGTCGTCCTCGCGCGGGGTGGGCAGCGGGCGATAGTAGCAAGCCAGCCGATGACCGCGCGCCGGCGACGAGCGTTGCGCTATGCTGCGCCTCGGCTCGCTCCCCAATGTGCCGCTCACTCTTTCCCGACCCGGCTGACAGGCGCCACGGCTGCCTGACAAGGATTCGTTGATGCCCAGCAATCTGGAGCTGTTCGCCAATATCGCCAACCTGATCGCCGTGTTGCTGGCGGCGCGCAACAGTGTGCACACCTGGTCGGTGGGTATCGTCGGTTGCCTGCTGTTCGGCTGGCTGTTCTTTACCGTGCAGCTGTACGCCGATGTCACCCTGCAGGGCTTTTTCATCGTCACCAGCGCCATGGGCTGGTGGGCCTGGCTGCGCGGCAACGCCGGTGGTGCGTTGCCGATCAGCCGTACGCCGCCTCGGGCGCTGCTCGGCTATCTGGGCCTGGCCGTCATCGTCGCGGTTGCCTACGGCCTGTTGCTGCATCGTTTCACCGATGCCTATGCGCCGCTGGTGGACTCCCTGGTGCTGACCTTCAGCGTGCTGGCGCAGCTGCTGCTGATGCGCCGGCGCGTGGAAACCTGGTACGGCTGGCTGCTGGTCAACACCCTGGCGGTGCCGCTGTTCGCCTCCCGCGAGTTGTACCTGACCGCCGGGCTTTACGTGCTGTTCTGGTGCAACGCCTGGTACGGCCTGTACCGCTGGCGTCGCGAGCTGCAGGGCCAGGAACGGTTGGCCTGAGATGCGTAAAGCCTTTCGACGCGGTCTGGTGGTCGGCAAGTTTTCACCTTTGCACCTGGGCCATGAGTTCCTGATCCGTGAGGCGCTGGCCCAGTGCGAACAGCTCCATCTGCTCAGCTACTCGTTGCCGGAGTTGCCCGGCTGCGAGGCGCCACGCCGCGAGCGCTGGTTGCAGGTACGTTTTCCCGATGTGCCGACGCTGGTGGTCACGCCTGCGCGTGTCCAAGCCTGGCGTGGCGAGGGCAGGGTGCTGCCTGATCTGCCGCACAACGAGGCGCCCGATCACCAGCAGCGGCAGTTCGTCGCCGAGCTGTGTCAGGTGGTACTCGGCACCACGGTCGATGCGGTGTTCACCAGCGAGCGTTATGGCGATGGTTTCGCTGCACATCTGGCCCAGTGCTTTGACCATCCGGTGCAGCATGTCTGCATCGATCAGGCGCGGGTTGCCGTGCCGATCTCCGGTACTCAATTGCGTGAAGATCCCCACCGGCTCAAGGCTTTTCTGGCGCCGCCGGTGTATGCCGATTTCGTCGAGCGCATCGTGCTGCTGGGCGGCGAGTCTACCGGCAAGAGCAGCCTGGCCGCGGCCCTGGCCCAGGCGTTGGGCAGCGTGCATGTCGCCGAATACGGGCGCGAGTGCTGGGAGGCGCGCGGCGGCGAGCTGCAGTACGACAATCTGCTGCATATCGGTCGTACTCAGGTGGCCCGCGAGAACGCCGCCGCCGAGCGCGCCAACCGCTACCTGGTCTGTGACACCTCGCCGTTGACCACGCTGTTCTACAGTGGCGCAATGTTCGGTCGCGCCGAGCCCGAGTTGCAGCGCCTTGCCGAGCGGCCTTATGCGCACACCTTCCTGTGCGCTGACGACTTTCCCTTCGTGCAGGACGGCACCCGCCAGGACGAAACCTTTCGCCGTCGCCAGCAGGCCTGGTATCGCGATGAGTTACAGCGCCGCGGCTGCATCTATCACGAGCTGCGCGGCTCCCTCGCCGAGCGCGTCGCCCAAGCCATAAAAATGCTGCAAAGCCCCGTGCCACAAGCGTAAGCGGCCACTCATCCCTGGGGCTGAACCAAAGGAATCGGTGCTTTCTCGGACTCTAGAACAGGCACTCAAACCCTCGTTCTGGAGAGCAGCATGCGCGCATTGACCTACCACGGCAGCCACGACGTTCGCGTCGACAACGTACCCGACCCCATCATCCAGGAGCCGGACGACATCATCCTGCGGGTGACCGCCACAGCGATCTGCGGCTCGGACCTGCACCTGTACCGCGGCAAGATTCCCCAGGTGAAACACGGCGACGTGTTCGGCCATGAATTCATGGGCATCGTCGAGGAAGTCGGCAGCGCCGTGACGGCGGTCAGCAAGGGCGACCGGGTGATCGTGCCGTTCGTGATCGCCTGCGGCAGCTGCTTCTTCTGTGACATGAACCTGCACGCCGCTTGTGAAACCACCAACAACGGTCGCGGTGCGATCCTCAACAAGAAGCAGATTCCCTCCGGCGCGGCGCTGTTCGGTTACAGCCATCTGTATGGCGGCATGCCCGGCGGTCAGGCCGAATTGGTGCGGGTGCCCAAGGCCAATGCCGGGCCGTTCAAGATCCCCGACGAGCTCGATGACGAGCGCGTGCTGTTTCTTACCGACATCCTGCCGACCGGCTACCAGGCGGTGATCAATGGCGGGGTAAAGGAGGGCAGCAGCGTGGCGATCTACGGGGCCGGCCCGGTGGGGCTGATGGCGGCGGCCTGCGCGCGGATGCTCGGCGCCCGGCAGATCTTCATGGTCGACAACCAGCCGTACCGCCTCGAATACGCCCGAGCGACCTATGGCGTGGTGCCGATCAATTTCGACAAGGTCGATGACCCTGCCGAAGCGATCATCGAACAGACCGACGGCCACCGTGGCGTGGATGCGGCCATCGACGCGGTGGGTTTCGAAGCCAAGGGCAGTGCCACCGAAACCCTGCTTACTCAATTGAAGCTCGAAGGCAGCAGCGGCAAAGCGCTGCGCCAGTGCATCGCGGCGGTTCGGCGCGGCGGCATGGTCAGCGTGCCCGGTGTGTACGCGGGGTTCATCCACGGCTTCCTGTTCGGCGATGCCTTCGACAAGGGCCTGACTTTCAAGATGGGCCAGACCCATGTGCACGGCTTGCTGCCGGATTTGCTGGAACGCATCCAGGGTGGTGAGCTGCAGCCGGAGATCATCATCAGCCACCGCATGAACCTCTCCGATGCCGCCGAGGGCTATCGGCTTTTCGACAAGCAGGAGGACGATTGCCGCAAGGTGATTCTGCGACCCTGATCAAGCTTCGGCTTTCACCGCCCTAATGACCTCGCTGCCTACATATATAAAAGGTAGCGAGGCCATTAACTTTGTAAACATTGTAAATTAACTGGAAAGCGCGCCAGCTATATATGTCGTGATTATGTAGATGGTTCTAATTTGATGGCATGCAAAATGCGGTGCTCTGCAAGTTGCATCTTGCACTTTGCAATGTGGATTTTTGGAAAAGTTGACCGAAAGGCCCAGTTTGCAGGCGTTTGCTAAGTTCATTTTTTTGGCATGCGCTGTGCAATAGCGAATGACGTTAAAAACCGTCATTCACTTAGGGAGTTTTCCAATGACTGCTGTTGCCATTGAAGTGCTTGCGTCTGCGCTGCCGGATCATGAAATCACCCTCACACCGCGCCCGGACGGAAAATTTCTGCTGACAGTTGCCAAGGGTGGCGAAACCCAACTTTGCCGTGCCATCGACCGCCGTACCGTGGTCGAGCAGAACGAGCTGCGTGCCCTGGCCCACGAGCTGGAGCGCGACCAGAAGCTGGTCAGCGGCGAGATTTCCTGGAAGGGCGCTGGTGCCCGCTGGGTTCGCCGCAAGCTGCCTACCTTCACCGGTGCTCCGGTGAGCCCGACCGCCGCCAAGATGATGTGGACGCGGCGTAACCTGGACCGTCGCCAGCGCCCGACGGCCTGAGCCGGACCCAGCATCGAGCCCCGCATTTGGCGGGGCTTTTTATTGCGCTATCGAAAAATAGGCAGTCAATTAACTTGTACAGAAAGTTGTATTTGATTTGTTATTTGTAGATTTTTTGACCGTCCGTATAAGTGTTGCTGTTCTTTTGCGCGGATTATTTGTCGAGAAAAAATGATGTCGGTTAATTGTTCGTTCATTCAAATAAACCGCTCGTCCTTAATTGCGAACGTATTGGCGTCGGGCTCGTTCCCAATAATGAATCCGCAAACATGTCCAGGAGCGAATGATCATGGCGACCAAAAACGAGAATCTGTTGAGCTGGCTTCGTGATGCCCATGCGATGGAACAACAGGCCGAGCAGATGTTGAAGGCGCAGGCCTCGCGTCTCGAACATTATCCGAAGCTCAAGACCCGTATCGAGCAACATATCGAGGAAACCCAGGGCCAGCGTGAACTGCTGGAAGGCTGCCTGGAGCGTCTTGGCGAGAAGCCGTCCATGCTCAAGGACATCGCCGGCAAGTTGACCGCTTTCGGCCAGGCGGTCGGTGGCTCCGTGATGAGCGATGAAGTGATCAAGGGCGCCATGAGCGGCTACGTGTTCGAGAACCTGGAAATCGCCTCTTACACCGTACTGATCGCCGCCGCCAAGGCTGCCGGCGACCATGAAACCCAGCGCGTCTGCGAGACCATCCTGCCCCAGGAGGAGGCGATGGCCGAGTGGATCAAGGATCACCTGCCCGAGCTGACCGATGCCTTCCTGACCCGCTCGGAAGCGCCGGATACCGAAGCCAAGCGTTAGCGACTTTGCGGCGCCTTGCAGCATGTTCGCAAGGCGCCGGCCTCATTCCTTTCACCGCCGTACCGGTAGTTTTCCACGTGTCCAGAATCATCACCTCACCTGAAGCCGAACCGGTTGAAGACGACTCCGAAGTCTCCGACTCGCTGATGTTCGGTACGCCCAAGGAACGCCTGGATTTCTATCGCCGGGAGATCCAGTACGAAACCAACCTCATGGCCGACCGCACCAACGCCTACCTGGCTGCGCAGTCGTTTCTGGTCATCGCCTTCGCCTCTTCGATGGCCAACGCCAACCCCGATTGGGGCGACATGTTCACCCTGGTGGTGCCCACCATGCTGGCGCTACTGGGTATAGTCAGTTCACTGAATGCCTGGCCGGGCATTCGCGCCTCGGCGGCGATCATCGGCCACTGGCATTTCAAGCAGGAGCAGTTGCTGCGCAGCGAGCCGAAGTTCGGCCACGCCTACGACGAGTCGCCGCTGTTCAGTGAGCACGAGTCCAGCAAGGAGCGCTATTTGAAGTCCCTGCGCTTCTCGTTGCGCTCGCCCTGGCTATTCACCATTTTCTGGGCTGCTCTGGGCGCTTTCTCGGTGTGGCTGCAGCTGTCGTCGTCGGCCAAGGTATGAGACCAGTGGCGCTGGAGATCTGAGGTTACCTTTTACAGGTCGCACTCTGCCTGATCGGACGCGGTCATTAACCTCAGGCAGGCGCAGGGCACTGCCGGGGACGGATGAGGAGGCCGCACGTGAAACGCACCTGGATAGCCAGCGCCGTGATGATCGGGTTGCTGTTCGCCGCCTTGCCGCTTTCCTATCAGTTGTGGCCGGCACGCACGCCGGTGGTGGCCGCCGTCGATGCCGGCCAGCGCATCGGCGGGCCGTTCGAGCTGCGTGACCCGAGTGGGCGCATCGTCACGCACCAGAGTTTCGACGGGCGATGGTTGCTGGTGTTCTTCGGCTTTACCCGTTGCGCGGATATCTGCCCGACCACCCTGATGCAGGTCGCCAAAGTGCTCGACGGTCTGGGCGAGCAGGGCGCCCGGCTGCAGCCGCTGTTTATCAGCCTCGATCCTGAACGTGATACGCCTGAGGTTCTCGCCGCCTACACGACCTTTTTCGACGAACGCATCCTCGGTCTGACCGGCACCCCGGAGCAGATCCAGCAGGTCGCCGATGCTTACGGTGTGTACTTTCGCAAGGTATCGATGGGCGATACCTACATGCTCGACCACAGCGGCGCGGTCTACCTGATGAACCCGCAGGGCGAGCTGGCCAGCCTGATCCCGCTGCGCACCGCGCCGGCGGATGCGGTGCGGGAAATCTCCACCGCCATGGTGCAATCGCGCGATGGCTGATCAGCTCGCCGCGCCAAGCAGGCCGGCGCGCAACTGGCCGCTGCTGCTCGGTTTCGTGGTGCTCGCCGCTTGCTGGCTGGGGCCCTTGCCGGCAATGAGCCGCACGGCGTTTTCCGCCCATATGCTGCTGCACCTGGGGGTGATTGCCCTGGCGGCGCCGCTGTTGGCCATCGGCCTGGCCCGCGCCGGCTTGCGAGTGGACGGGCTGCGCCACAGCCGCGCCGCAATCTCTCTGGTCTTCGTCGCCGAAATGGCCGTAGTCTGGGGCTGGCACGCACCGCCGCTGCATGAAGCGGCGGCGCTCAACGTCTGGGCGTTCGTCGCCCAGCAGGCCAGTTTTCTTGCCGTGGGGCTTGGCGTCTGGCTGCTCGGTTTTGCCAGCGATTCGCGTAGGGGCCTGGCAGCGGCGATGTTCGGCTTCTTCCTGACCTTCGTGCACATGACCATGCTTGGCGTGGTGCTGATCATGGCGCCAAAGCTGATCTATCCCGCCGAGCTGTGCCTGGGCGCGTTCGGTTTCGAGCAGCTGGACGACCAGCGCTTCGGCGGCATCCTGATGGCAGCATGGAGCGCGGTAGCGTATATGGGCGGGGCGGTGATGCTGGGGGCGCGCCTGCTGGCGCCGACGCGGGACTAGCAAGGCCGCCGCCGGCATTGCGCCGGCGGCAACTGTCTTACAGCTTGAAGTTACCGACCAGTTCGTCGAGCTGGCGCGACAGCTGCTGCAGGTTGCTACTGGCGTCGTTGAGCTGATCGGCGATCTGCGTGGTTTCCTGGGTGAACTGGTTGATCTGTTCGACGTTGCGGTTGATCTCCTCGACCACTGCGGACTGCTCCTCGGTGGCGGTGGCGACCTGGATGTTCTGGTCGCTGATCTGGGTGATATGACCGTTGATCTGCGCCAGCGCCTGGGACGCCTTGCCGGCGGATTCGACCACCCGCTCGCTCTGCTGACGGCCCTTGGCCATGGCCTCGACCGCCGAGCGTGATTCGGCCTGCAGGCGGTCTATGACCTTCTGGATTTCCTCTGTGGAGGCGCCCGAGCGACTGGCCAGGGTGCGTACCTCGTCGGCCACCACGGCGAAGCCGCGGCCCTGTTCGCCCGCGCGGGCCGCTTCGATGGCCGCGTTGAGGGCCAGCAGGTTGGTCTGCTCGGAGATGCTGCGGATGGTGCCCAGTGTGGCGCTGATCGCCTCGATCTGCCCGGCCAGTTCGCCGACCACCCTGGCGGTCTGCTCCAGCTCGCCATTCAGCGAGTCGACCTGCCGGTTGGCCTGATCCACCACTTCGCGTCCAGTGTTGGCATAGTCGGTGGCTTCGCGGGCCACCTGAGCGGCGTTTTCGGCATTGCCGGCAATTTCATTGACCGTCGAGCCGAGCTCGTGGATGGCGGTGGCCACCTGCACGGTGCGGTCACTCTGGGCCACGCAGTTGCTCTGGGTCAGTCGTGCACGTTCGGCCACATCTCGGGCCATGGCCGCCAGCTCGCGGGAGTTGCCGGCCAGCTGCTGCATGATGCCGTGCACCTTTGCCAGGAAGCGGTTGAAGCTCTGGGCGATATCGCTGAGCTCGTCGCTGCCGTTCAGCTGGATGGGGGCATTGAGCGCCAGGTTGTCGGCGGCATGGCCCAGGCTGTTCTGCAGAGTGGATACGCGCCGACGCAGGTTGGTGACGATCAGCCAGGAGGCGACGAACGACACCAGCAGGCCCAGGGCGATGATCACCAGCTGACGGGTGCGGCCTTCTTCGTAGTTGTCGGTACTGCGCTGGTTCTGCTGTTCGGCCTGTTGCAGCAGGGTGTCGAGCAGCTCGTTGGCACCGCCGCGCATCACCCCGTAGCTCTTGGCGTACTGGTCGCGGTAGATCTGCTGGGCGCGGGCCATGTCGCCGGCGTCCAGCGCCTGCAACATCGGCGTCAGCTCATTGCTGACCATGGTCTCGAACTGGTCGAGCAGACGCTGTGCCTGGGCGCGACGCTCCGGATTGACCTGGGCCTCGACGGCGTGGCGCATGGCCTCGCGCATGCCGGGAATGTCTTCGTTGAGCGCTTCCTGTACCCGGGTCTTCACCCCACGTTCGTCGCGCAGGGCGGTTTCCTGCAGCAGCATCATGTCGATGCCCACGCGCATGCGCGGGATGCGCGAGGCGGCTTCGGCCATCGCGCGCATGGGCGCGGAGGTATTGAGGTAGAGCGCGCTGGCCTCCTTCTGCATGTTCGACATGCTATTGAGGCTGGTCACCGCGACCAGTACCAGGGCGATGCAGGGGATGGCCACTGCGATGATCAGACGGGTCTTGAGTGTCAGCGTGTCGAGGCGCATGGGTGCAGTTCCATGTCATTGGAGTGGCGCCAGTATAGAGTCACTTTGCGATCAGCGTGTGAACATTTCTGACCGACCGGATAGTTGTACAAAGGTGTCGAAAACTCCCATATAGAGCGGTGTGTAGGGTTTTTTTCGACTAGGCTCGAAGGCGTCGTTCTTCCGCCGGTCAGCGCGCTTGAGAATGATGTCACTTTGGCCGCGTTTTTCGCTTCTGTACTCGACTGGTTTACCCGTACTATTCGCGCCAAAACCACTCCAACTATTGCCAAGCCACACTGTCACTTTTCTCATGCCGATGAAGAACATCGGCCTGTATCCGTTTAGGAGTTTTCGCTTATGGCAGCACTGCAGACCGGCACCGTTCAGGCGATCAGCAATAACCAGGCGCAACTGCTGGGAGAGTGGAGGAGTGGCCTGGAGGCCAGCGGCGCCACGCGCAATCTCAAGGAGCAGGATCTGCAGCAGCAGACCAGTGAGTTCCTGCAACTGACCCTGGCGGCCCTGGAAAGCGACAGCGGCTCGAACATCGCCACGCCGGGCTGGGAGAAGGTACGCCAGTTCCTCGAGCGCCTGTCGGCCAGCCGTGCGCTGTTGGGCCATGACTCGCACCAGACCGCCGCCTTCATCTTCTCCCTCAAGGGCCCGCTGTTCGCCCTGCTGCAGCGCCACTACCGCGACCAGCCCGAGGCGCAGGCCCAGCAGCTGCTGGACGTCTCCGAGCTGTTCGACAGCCTGGCCATGCACACCATCCGCACCTTCCAGAAATCCCGCGAGGCGGTGATCAAGCGTCAGCAGGAAGAGCTGCTGGAGCTGTCCACCCCGGTGGTCAAGCTGTGGGACGGCATTCTGGCGCTGCCGATGATCGGCACCCTGGATTCGCAGCGCACCCAAGTAGTGATGGAGTCGCTTTTGCAGCGCATCGTCGATACGGGTTCGGAAATCGCCATCATCGACATCACCGGTGTGCCGACCGTCGACACCCTGGTCGCCCAGCACCTGCTCAAGACCGTGACGGCCATCCGCCTGATGGGCGCCGACTGCATCATCAGCGGCATTCGCCCGCAGATCGCCCAGACCATCGTGCACCTGGGCCTCGACCTGCAGGGTGTTAGCACCAAGGCCAACCTGGCCGATGCCCTGAAGCTGGCCCTGAGCCGCCTGGGTGTCAGCCTCGACAAAGCGGTGTGATGCCATGGAGCGCATTCCGATTCTGCGCATGGGCGAGTTCCTGCTGGTGACCATCCAGGTCGACATGCACGACCAACTGGCCCTGACCCTGCAGGAAGACCTCGCCGAGCTGATCAGCAAGACCTCGGCCCGCGGCGTGCTGATCGATATCTCCGCGCTGGACATGGTCGACTCCTTCATCGGCCGGATGATCGGCACCATCTCCGGTCTGTCGCGCATCATGGACGCCGAGACCATGCTGGTCGGCATGCAGCCGGCGGTGGCCATCACACTGGTGGAACTGGGCATGACCCTGCCGGGCGTGAGCACCGCGCTGGATGTGGAGCGCGGCATGCAGCGACTGCGAGAGCGAGTGGCGCGGCGATGATCGTACGCAGCAGTGGTACCCAGCCGATCGCCATCGAGCAGGACGTGGTGCTGGCCCGCCAGACCACCCGCAAGCTGGCCACTGAATGCGGCATGCGGCTGATCGACCTGACCAAACTGGTCACCGCGGTCAGCGAGCTGGCGCGCAATACCATGGTCTATGGCGGCGGCGGCGACATGGACTGGCAGGTGCTCGACGACAGCACCCGCGTCGGCCTGCGCCTGGTCTTTCGCGACGAAGGGCCGGGCATTGCCGACCTCAAGCTGGCGATGACCGACGGCTGGACCTCGGGCAATGGCCTGGGCCTCGGCCTGACGGGCGCCAAGCGCCTGGTCGACGAATTCGAACTGGACACCGAGCCGGGTAAAGGCACCAGGATCACGATCACCCGATGGACATGAGCATCAGCGGCAGCGTCGCCCAGGTGCTGCCCATCGACGACGACAGCCAGGTCGGCCACGCCCGACGCACCGCGCAGAAGTTGGCCGAGGGGCAGGGCTTCGACGCGTCCGATGCCGGGCGGGTGGCGCTGGTGGCCACGGAGCTGGCCAGCAACCTGCTCAAGCATGCCGGGCGTGGCGAGCTGCATCTGCGCGTATTGCCGCGCAGCAATGGCGCCGGGGTGGAGATCGTCGCCGTGGATCGCGCCGCCGGCTTCGACCTCGACGCCTGCCTGACCGATGGCTATTCCACCGGCGGCACCCAGGGCATCGGCCTCGGCGCGATCAGCCGTCAGGCGGAAGTCTTCGATGCCTACGCCGATGCCCGCGGCGCCGTGCTGCTGGCGCGCTTCTACCCACGTTCGGCCAAGAAGCCCGATCTGCCGTTCGGCGTCAGCCAGCACGCGCTCCACGGCGACCCGGCCTGTGGCGACGGCTGGCATCTGGTGCTGGGCGAGAACGCCGTCAGCGCGCTGGTGGTCGACGGGCTGGGCCATGGTGAAGAGGCGCAGCAGGCGGCAGAGGTGTGTACGCAAACCTTCGCCCAGGGGCCGTTCAATGACCCGCTGCTGCTGATCGACGACCTGCATCGCGCCATGCACGGCACCCGCGGTGGCGCCGTGGCCATCGCCCAGGCGCGGCTCGACAGCGGCCAGCTGCGCTTCGTCGGCATCGGCAATATCACCGCCAATCTGATCAGCGCCGGCAAGTCCCGCGGCATGGCCTCGCACCCCGGTATCGTCGGCGGGCAATTTCGCAAGGCGCAGCCCTTCGACTTCGAGCAGGTGACGGGCCAGTTGCTGATTTTGCACAGCGACGGCCTGCAGTCGCGCTGGAACCTGAACGACTATCCGGGCCTGGCCTATCGTCACCCGGCGGTGATCGCCGCCGTGCTGCACCGGGATTTCTGCCGCGGCCGTGACGATGTCACGGTCCTGGTCATCGCGTTGGAGGCCGTTCATGGCTGAATCGGAAACCCTCAGCCCTGCCGAGCAGGCGGCGCTGATCGCCCAGCTGCGCAGCGAAAGCGCCGCCCTGCGCGAAGAGCTCGAGGAAACCAACCAGGGCGTGTTGGCCCTGTACGCCGAGCTCGACAACCAGGCCGAGGAGCTGCGCCAGGCGTCCGACCTGAAAAGCCGCTTCCTGTCCTATATGAGCCATGAATTTCGCACGCCGCTGGGCTCGATCCTGAGCATCACCAGCCTGCTCAGCGATGAGCTCGACGGCCCGCTCAGCCCCGAGCAGCACCGCCAGGTGGCGTTCGTCAGCACGGCGGCGCGGGAGCTCAGCGATATGGTCGACGACCTGCTCGACCTGGCCAAGATCGAGGCGGGGCGCATCAGCATTTCGCCGGCCTGGTTCGACATGCTCGACCTGTTCTCGGCGCTGCGCGGCATGTTCCGGCCCATCGTCGACGCCAGCGCGGTGGATCTGATTTTCGAAGAGCCGGTCGGCCTGCCGCGCCTCTACACCGACGACAAGAAGCTCGCGCAGATCCTGCGCAACTTCATTTCCAACTCGCTGAAATTCACCGCTCGTGGCGAAGTGCGGGTGTCGGCGAGCCTGGAAGGCACCGACCGTATCCGCTTCGCGGTCAGCGACACCGGCATTGGTATTGCGCCCGAGCTGCACGACGCCCTGTTCGAGGACTTCTCGCAGATCGATTCGCCGCTGCAGAAGCGCCTGCGTGGTACCGGTCTGGGCCTGTCGCTGTGCAAGCGTTTCGCCGCGCTGCTCGGCGGCGAGGTGGGCGTGCAGAGCGAGCCGGGTGTGGGCTCGGTGTTCTTCGTGATCATCCCGCTGGCCATCGCTGCCGAGGTCGCCGATGAACACTGACAGCCGCATCCTGATCGTCGACGACAACGCCGCCACCCGCTATGCGCTGCGCCGGCGCCTGGAGCGTCACGGCTATCAGGTGCTCGAAGCTGGCACCGGCAGCGACGGCCTGGCGTTGATTCGCAGCGAAGCCATAGACGCGCTGATTCTCGACGTCAACCTGCCGGACATGAGCGGCTTCGACATCGTCCGCACGCTGCGCAGCGAGCCGCGTACCGCGCTGCTGCCGGTTATTCACGTGTCCGCTGCGTCGATCCTGACCGGCGATATCGTCACCGGCCTGGAGGCGGGCGCCGACGCCTATCTGGTGCATCCGGTCGACCCGGACGTGCTGCTGGCCACCTTGCGCACGCTGCTGCGCGTACGCGTCACCGAAGACGCCCTGCGCGCCAGTGAGGCGCGCTTTCGGGAGATATTCGTCAACGTCAGCGCGCCCATCGCCGTACTCGGCGCGGACCTGGCGGTGCACGAGTGCAACCACGCCTTCGCCCAGCTGATCGACGGCGATGTCGCAGCTGTCGACCTGCGTCAATGCTTCTCCGATGACCAGGCGAGCATGCTCGACGAGCTGCGCGCACGGCTGGCGGCCGGCGAGCGCTGGCGCGGTTCGCTGACCATGCAGGTGCACGGCGAGGCGCGGGAAACCGAATGGCAGGTATCGCCCTACCGGGATTCCGCCCTGAGCCTGGTGTTCGTCGAGGACGTCACCGAGCATCGCCGCCGCGAACGCCTGCACAAGGCCCAGCTCGACGATGCCACCAACCAGCTGGCCCACGAGGTGGCCGAGCGTGCGCGCACCGAAGCGCAGCTGTTGCAGATGCAGAAGATGGAAGCGTTGGGCAACCTCACCGGCGGCATCGCCCATGACTTCAACAACATGCTCACCGGCATCATCACCAGCCTGGAGCTGATCCAGAAACGGGTCGGCGAGCACCGTCTGGACCGCGTGCAGCTGTACACCGACGCAGCGCTGAATTCGGCGATGAGCGCCGCAGCGCTGACCCACCGCCTGCTGGCCTTCGCCCGCAAGCAGCCGCTGGACAACCGCGCGGTGGACGTCAACGAACGCATCCGCTCGCTGGAAGAGATGCTGGTGCGCACCATCGGCCAGCAGATTTCCCTGACCCTGGAGCTCAACGGCAAGCCGTCGATCGCCCTGGTCGACCCCAGCCAGCTGGAAAGCGCGGTGCTCAATCTGGTGATCAACGCCCGTGACGCGCTGCCCCACGGCGGGCATATCTGGGTCAATACCTACACCGCCCATTCCAGCGGCGACCCGAACCTGGCCGACGGCGCCTATATTGCGCTGTCGGTGCGTGACGACGGCACCGGCATCGAGCACGGGCTGATCGACAAGGTGTTCGATCCGTTCTTCACCACCAAACCGGTGGGCCAGGGCACGGGGCTGGGGCTGTCGACCATCTACGGTTTTGCCCGTCAGTCCGGCGGCCATGCCAGCATTCGCAGTGCGCCGGGGCACGGCACGGAAGTGACGGTGATGCTGCCGGTCAGCAGCGAGCCGCTGCTGGAGCAGGGCGCTGCCGAGCAGACCGATTACCGCGGCGCTGGCGAGCATGTGCTGATCGTTGAGGATGTGCCCTCGGTGCGCTCGTTCGTTGCCGAAGTGCTGGAGGAGGCGGGCTACCGCTGCACCCAGGCGGGCGATGTGGAAACGGCGCTGGTGCACCTGCAGAGCGAGGCGCAGATCGACCTGCTGCTTACCGATGTGGGCCTGCCGCGCATGAACGGCCGCGAACTGGCCGAGCGGGCACGCGCCTTGCGCCAGGGGCTGCCGATCCTGTTCATGACCGGTTATGCCGAGAAGGCCATCAACCGCGAGGTGTTCCTGAGCAGCGGCATGGAGCTGCTGGCCAAGCCGTTCAAGATGAACGAATTGCTGGAAAAGGTCCGGGCCTCGCTTTCCGGGCATTGATAGAGGCGCTCGCCGGCTGGCGAGCGCGCCAAGCTCATTTCTTCACATCAGGGCGCCGGCACTACAGGCTGACCAATCCATCGGCTTGCCGCCCATTCTCCATGTCCCTGCGCGCCTTTGTGCTGGCCTGAGGCACCGTGCCATCAGTATTTGCTGGTTATGGATCATTACAAAATTTACAGTTTTGGGTCTGCCTGCCGATAGCGCTGCTTGTGCAGCGAGGAAACCGCTGCCAGTCGCATCGGTTTTCCGTGCCTTTCACGGTCGCCAGCGCGCCTGTGGTCTATCGAATTGCCAGGGAGTTGCCCATGTCTTTCACAAACCTGCTGCTCAACATGAGCGTCAGAAAGAAGCTGTTCAGCGGTTTCGGTCTGGTGCTGATCATCACGTTGGCCATCGTCTGGGTTGGTCAGTCGGCGCTGCAAACTACTTTGCAACGCATCGACATTCTGCTGGGGGTCAGCAGCATCGATGGCAAGCTCAACCAGGCTCGTCAGCAGGAAAAGAACTTCCTGCTCCGCGATGACGATCAATATATGCAGCAGGCCATTAACCTGGCTGATGAGACTCAGCAGCAGGCCAAGATCGCCGAAGGCAAGATGCTCTACCCCGAAACGAAGGCGATGATGCGCACCGTGCAGGATGACCTGCAGGGCTATCGTGAGAAGCTGCTGACGCTCAAGCAATCCACCGATGCCAACAAGACTGCACAGGCCGCCATGGAAGCCGCGGCACGCGCTGCCCTTGAGCGCTTTTCCGCCCTGGAAACTCGCCTGCGCAAGGCAGCCGTCGAGCAGATCCGCTCGACCGGCGACCAGGCGAGCATCGATGTACTGAATCACGCCAATCAGGCCAATTCCATGGCGATGGAGCTGCTCGAAGCGCGCCGTCAGGAAAAGAACTTCCTGCTGCGCAAGGACGAGAAATACGCCATCCAGCTGCAGCAGCACTTCGCCTCGCTGGAGCAAAAGGGCGTGGTCCTGACCCGCACGCTCAGCAACCCGGATGACCAGGCGGATGTGGAAGCTGCAATGGTCCAGCTGCAGCAATACAGCGAGCAGTTTGGCAATACCCGCAAGGCGATCGATGGTTACAACGCTACTGAACAGGACATGACGCAGCGGGCTCGTGAAGTTGCCGCATCGTCCAACAAGTCGCTGGAAATGCAGCTGGCGCTGCTCAACAGCGATGCCAGCCGCGCCAAAACCATGCTGTTCGGCGCTGCCGCCATCGCCTTCGTACTCGGCGTGCTGTGCGCACTGGTGATCACCCGCATGATCGTCGGCCCGCTGCAGCGCGTGGTCGGCGTGGCCAAGCAGGTGGCCAATGGCGACCTGTCCGCCGACATCGTGCCTGATCGCCATGACGAGCTGGGCCAGCTGATGCAGGCCATGCAGGACATGACCCTGAGCCTGCGGGACCTGCTGGGCCGCCTGGGCAACGGGGTGGCGCAGCTGGCCACGGCGGCCGAAGAGCTTTCCGCAGTGACCGAGCAGACCAGCGCCGGGGTGTCCCAGCAGCGCATGGAAACCGAGCAGGTGGCCACCGCCATGAACGAGATGACCGCTACCGTGCTGGACGTGGCGCGCAACGCCGAATCGGCTGCCGAGTACGCCCGCAACGCCGACGAGCAGACCCAGGAAGGTCAGCAGACCGTGCAGCAAGCAGTGGCGCGTATCGAGAAGCTGGCCATGTCCATCGAGGATTCGGCCCACGCCATCGAATCGCTCAAGCACGACAGCGGCAATATCGGCACCGTGCTCGACGTGATCAAGGGCATCGCCGAGCAGACCAACCTGCTGGCCCTCAACGCGGCCATCGAGGCGGCGCGGGCCGGTGAGTCGGGCCGCGGGTTTGCCGTGGTCGCAGATGAAGTGCGTGCTCTTGCGCGGCGCACCCATGAGTCCACCGAGCAGATCGAGGGCCTGATCAGCAACCTGCAGAGCGGCGCCGAAAAAGCCGTGGCGATGATGGGCCAGAGCTGCGCCCAGGCGGAAACCACCGTGCATGCGGCCAAGCAGGCCAACAGCGCCCTGAGCGCGATCAACGCCGCGGTTTCGGAAATTCAGCAGATGAACCAGCAGATCGCCACCGCCGCCGAGCAGCAGAGCTCGGTGGCCGAGGAGATCAACCGCAGTGTGTCGAGTATCCGTGATGTGGCCGAGCAGTCGTCGGCTGCCACCGAAGAAACCTCGGCGGCCAGTGTAGACCTGGCGCGCCTGGGGGCGGATCTGCAGGCCCAGGTCAATCGTTTCAAGCTGGCCTGACCCTACCCTGCGCAGCAAAGACGGGTTCCCGGTTGCCGGTGAACCCGCCAACCGGCCCAAAATATAAATCGCCGCGGCGTAGTAAAACGCCGCAATACAGGCTTCAATGGCTGCCTTGCTGAGCCTCTTTTTCTCTGCCGCCTGGTTCTTATCGTGATAGCTGATGACGTCGAAGCCCTTCGGCAGCGGTTGCAAGCGCTTGAGGCAGAGAATGCCCAGCTCAAGGCCAGCCTGGCCGCGCTGACCAGCGATGGCGCGTCGGCGGATCAGCGCTTTCGCCAGGCCTTCGAGCAGGCGCCGGCGGCGATGGCGGTGCTGTATGGCCCCGAGCTGCGCTTCGAGTACATGAACCCCGCCTACCGGCGTCTGCTGGGCCTGGACGATGTGATCGGCCAGCCGGCCCGCGAGGTGCTGGGGTCGCGCATGGCGCGGCGTTTCATCGATCTGCTCGAAGAGGCCTACCGGCGTGGCCGCCCGGTGCGCGCGCGCAACTTCGAGGTGCCCGGCCGGCCCGGCCATCAGGTGGATTTCAGCTACCAGCCGCAGTTCGACGAACTGGGCCGGGTCGAAGGGCTGTTCATCCAGGAAATCGACATTGCCGAGCAGCGCCGTGTCGAGCATGCCTTCGCCCAGGAGCGGGAACGTTATGAGTTTCTGTTCAACACCATGGACGAAGGCTTCTGCGTCATCGAATTCTTCGATGGCCCCCACGGGCCGCTCAGCGATTACATCCATATCGAAGCCAACCCGGCCTATGCCGAGCATGCGGGCATTCGCAACGTGGTCGGCCAGAAACTGCGCGAGATGGTGGGCGAGGAGGCCGACAGCTGGGTCGAGCGCTACGCCCACGTGCTGCACAGCGGCGAGCCAATTCGTTTCGAACAGGAGCTGATCGCCACTGGCCGCCACCTGGAGATCAGCGCCTTTCGCGTCGGCCCCGCGAGTCGCAAGCAGGTGGCGGTGCTGTTTCAGGACATCACCCAGCGCAAGCAGGCCGAGGAGTCGCTGCGCCAGCTCAACGAAACCCTGGAAGCCCGGGTGCGCGACGCCAACGAGGCGCGTCGCGTGCTGGCCGGCGTGGTGGATGGCGCCGATGCGCTGATCTTCATCATGGGCTTCGACTACCGCTGGATCGCCATCAACGGCTCGGGCATGCGCGAATACGAACGAGTGTTCGGTGCCCCTCCGCATATCGGCGAGGATCTCAGGCAAGCGCTCAAGGACCAGCCCGAGCATTTGCAAACCGTGATCGCTCCCTGGCAACGGGCGCTGGCCGGTGAAGAGTTCGAGGTGGTGGTGCCGCTGGAAACCGAGCAGGGCATACGCCACTTCGAGATGCATTTCAACCGCCTGAACGACAGCGACGGCCAGCAGATCGGTGCCTACCAGTTCGTCTACGACGTGACCGAGCGGCTGCAGGAGCAGGAGCGCCTGCGGGTGGTCGAGGACGCCCTTCGCCAGTCGCAGAAGATGGAAGCGGTGGGCCAGCTGACCGGCGGTATCGCCCACGACTTCAACAACCTGCTGACCAGCATCAGCGGTTCGCTGGAACTCTTGCAGATGCGCCTCGGCCAGGGTCGCCTGGGCGACCTCGAGCGCTACGTCAGCGCCGCCCAGAGTGCCGCGCGGCGCGCGTCGTCGCTGACCCATCGGTTGCTGGCCTTCTCGCGCCGGCAGACCCTGGACCCCAAGCCGACCAACGTCAACCGGCTGGTCACCGGCATGGAAGAGCTGGTGCGTCGCAGCGTCGGCCCGCATATCACCACCGAGGTGGTGCTGGCCGCGGGCCTCTGGTCGAGTTTCATCGACGCCCCGCAGCTGGAAAACGCCTTGCTCAACCTGTGCCTTAACGCGCGGGATGCCATGCCCCATGGCGGCCGGCTGACCATCGAGACGGCCAACAAGTGGATCGACGATTACGCCGCCCGCGGGCGTAACGTGCCGCCCGGCCAATACGTGTCGCTGTGCGTGACGGACACCGGCACCGGCATGAGCCCGGAGGTGATCGAGCACGCCTTCGAGCCGTTCTTCACCACCAAGCCGCTGGGCGAGGGCACCGGCCTGGGGCTGTCGATGGTCTACGGCTTCGTGCGCCAGTCAGGCGGCCAGGTGTGCATCTATTCCGAGGTTGGCCAGGGCACCACCATGTGCCTGTACCTGCCTCGCCTCTATGATGGCAGCGACGAGGCGGATGCCGAGGCGGTCGAAACGCCGACCGAGGAGACCAACGCAGGTCGCGAGACTGTTCTGATCGTCGATGACGAACCGGCCATTCGCATGCTGGTGAGCGAGGTGCTCGAAGGACAGGGCTACACCACGCTGGAAGCCGGCGATGGCCCCTCGGCGCTGAAGATCGTGCAGTCCGATGCGCGCATCGACCTGCTGGTGACCGACGTGGGCCTGCCGGCCGGCATGAACGGTCGCCAACTGGCGGACTTTGCGCGTCAGGAGCGGCCGGAGCTGAAGGTGCTGTTCATCACTGGCTATGCGGAGAATTCGGTCATCGGCAACGGCCATCTGGAGCCGGGCATGCGCCTGTTGACCAAGCCGTTCACCATGCAGGCGATCGCCAACCGCATTCACGAGATGATCGAGGGCGATCAGGTCGGCTGATCGCGCTGTGACTGGCTGTTAGGCAGGCTTGCCCTGGCTGCCGGCGAAGTACAGCTCGAGCAGCTTGCGCGCCGACTTCTTGATTGCCTTGTCCAGATCGACAGCCGAGAACCAGCGGCAATCGGCGATTTCGTTCTGCGGCTGCGCGGCCAGGTACTCGGGCACCGTGGCGCGAAAGACGTGATGGGGGCGGCTGTCGAACTCGTGCAAGGCCAGAAACTCCAGGGCCGTGCTGTCCAGCCCGGTTTCTTCGCAGAGCTCACGCAGCGCCGCTTCGGCCGGCCGTTCGTGGGCTTCGATCTTGCCACCGGGCAGCGTCCATTTCGCGTCGGCCTTGCGCACCAGCAGCACTTTGTCCTGCTTCTGGCAGATCACGGTGGCGCGAGGTTTGGTGGTCTTGATCATGGGGCTTCCAACTGTCATTTGCAGTGTGCATAGGTGGCTGAAATGGCAGAAAGTTCGGACTGTTTCCGGCGTCGCGCTTCTCCGAGCGCATGGCCTTAAGCGCATTCTAGGCGTATTTCAGTTTTGTTACAGAATGATGACGAGCCGCCCGGGTCGTGGGTCACGCTTGCCGTGCCGAAATCACGCGGTCTGTGATGGGTTTCCCAGGCGCCGGCTGTTCATTGCCAGCGCAGGTTGCGGCCCAGCGCGAAACGGCCGGCACCGCCGATAAGCAGCGTGACGAAGATGATCGCCAGCAGCCAGGCGAACTGCCCATCGGCCAGGCTCCACTCTGGATGCACCAGCACCAGCGACACCCCCAGCACGGCGAGAATCGGCAAACAGGCCAGGCGCGTGAACAGCCCCAACGCGATCAGCAGCGGGCACGCTACTTCCGCGAATAGCGCCAGGCCCAGGGTGATGCCCTGGCCCAAACCGAGCGGGTCTTCGATTCGGCCCAGCTCCGCCTGCAGATCGAGCAGCTTCGGCAGGCCGTGAATGGCCAACAGCAATAGGCTGGCGCTGATGCGCAGAAAAAGCAGGGCCCAGTCGTGGGCATGCTGTTGGAGGTGAGGGTGGTTCATGGTCTGTCTCTCGCAAATATGGAGAGACGACTGTGCGGCTGAATCTGCCTGCTGGTCTTGGATGCCTGTGCGCAGATGAGTGCCGGCTTACTGAGCGAAAGATTTATTGCTCATGGCGGAAGTTATAGGGCTGGAAGATTTTCTTATGCAGATATTCAAAATATCGATGCGGCTAATTGTGCTGTATAGATAAGTTTAAAAGTTGATGGAGTGTGGCGAACATGTACTCAAAGCTAACTGCTTGTAGCGAGATTTAAATAACTTGTAGCGCAAGTAGCCTGTGTTGATCCTCTTTCATAAACGTCTGATTAACCGTCCAAGAAACGCGAGACCCGCTGCAGCAGGTCTCGCACTTTTCCGTGCGTCTCAGGAAGAGCTGCGCTTGCCACCACCACCGTGGCTGTTCTGCCCGCCCTTGCGGCCTGCTTCGGCGGCCTTCTGGCGATCATTGGCGAAATTGCCGCCGCTTTGTTTACCACCCTTGCGGCCTGCTTCGGCTGCTTTGGCGCGGTCGTTGGCAAAGTTACCCGGATTGCTATGTGCCATCTTGTTATCTCCACAATCTCAATTGTTGAAATGAGGACATCCTCATCGATTACGAAGCGGGTTTTATTGTATTCGTTCGAGCTATATGAAAGCGGAGAGACGAATGGTGGTTATTTGTAAATTATGTCGTTGTACAGGCTTGTAAGTTGTACAGGGCGAGGTTCGTGCAAATTACCTGAATAAATAAGCGGGTTAATGCAATGTGCATGAAAGCACATGAATGCCTGAGTTGATTTGTTTGAAGAAAGTGCCTGGCATCGCTGATGCAGCTCTCTTGGTAATTGCCGTGTGGCAATCAATCAAATCGATGCAACGCGTCTGGTCTGTAGAAGCTGCCAGTGGGACGTGTTGCTTTGGAGGTAAGCATGATGATGTCCATTCTCGAACAGCGGCAGATTGTCGAATCGGCCTTTTTGCCCCTGGCCTGCCGCTGCACCATCGGCGCCGATGATTTGGTGACGCTGGAGTTACGTGATCCGGATGATGATCACCTGTTACTGAACGTAGACGGTATCCATCGTGAGGAATTGGCCAGCTCCCGAAGCATTTCTCAGCTGGTGCTGCGTGTACGGCAACAGTTGGAACGTCTGCAGCCAGGCATGGCGGCGCCACAACCCCAGCGCAGCCTGGCCTGAAGCCGCGGGAGAGTAGGTGAATGAATAGTGAGTCGATGGACGCGCTCTGGGCCGAGCAACGCGCGTCGGTGCTGGCCGAAGCCCTGGGCATCAGCCCTGAAGAAGTTACGCAGTGGGTAATCGAGGATTACCCGGACACCGACAGCGCGGGACCGCTGGCCGGCCATATCGTCGAGCTCTCCGATGAGGCGCCGCCGGCGCTGGTCGAGAAGCTCGGCGGCAGCGTGGTAAGGCTGCCGCCACTGCCGTTCAAGCAAGGCCTGGAAGGCGCCTGAACGCTTGCCGGCTCAGCTCGGGTCGGCAGCCAGTAGCTGTGCCAGTCGATCGGCCAGGTCGCGGCGGCGGAACGGCTTGGCCAGCACCTCGAAGCTGCTGATCTGGGTCGGCGTCAGGTTGGCGTAGCCGGTAATGATCAGCACTGGCAGATCGGGGAACCGCTGGCGCAGTTCCTGGGCCAGTTGGGCGCCGGTTTTGTTCTCCATGATGTGGTCGGTCACCAGCGCATCCGGGCGCAGGCCTTCGTCGATCAGCTTGAGCGCCGCCGCGGCGCTATCCACCTCAGTTACCTCATAGCCCAGGTCATGTAGCTGAAGGGCAGTTGTGTCGCGTACCAGCGCCTCATCGTCGACCAGCAGAATATGGGTCGGCCGCGCCGCTCGCGGTACTTCCTCGTCGCGTTCGGGCTTCTCGCTCATCACCGGCGCGTCGGTGGTCGGCAGCCACAGGCTGACGCGGGTGCCCTGGCCGCGCATGGAGTCGATGGCAAAGCCGCCACCGGATTGCACCAGCAGGCCTTGCACCATCGACAGGCCCAGCCCGGTGCCCTTGCCAACGCCCTTGGTGGAGTAGAACGGCTCGGTGCAGCGGCGCAGGGTTTCCTCGTCCATGCCGCAGCCGGAATCGCTGATGGTCAGGCGCGCGTACTGGCCGCCGCTGAGGCCGGTGATGGTCTCGCTCGACACTTCGCTCAGCTCGGCGGCGATGCTCAGCCGGCCGTTTTCACCCATGGCATCGCGAGCATTGACCGCCAGGTTGAGCACCGCCAGTTCCAGCTGGTGCGGGTCGATGAACACCGTGGGCATGCGCTCGGGGATGTCGATGCGCAGCTCGATCATTGGCCCCAGGGAGCGCTGGATCAGGTCGCGCATGTTGCGAATCAGCGTGCTCAGCGCCACTGGCTGCGGCTTGAGAGTTTGCCGGCGAGCGAAGGTCAGCAGCCTACCGACAAGAATGCGTGCACGGTCGGCAGCCTGCAGGGCGCCGTCGGCCAGTTTGGTGAAGCGCTCATCGGGCAGGCGCCGGCGGATCAGCTCCAGCGAGGCCATGATGGGCGTCAGCAGATTGTTGAAGTCGTGGGCGATGCCGCCGGTAAGCTGGCCGACCATCTCCATCTTGTGAGCTTCGTGCAGCTGCGCGACGGCCGCTTCACGCTGCGCCACCATGGTCGCCACGCGGTCTTCCAGGGACTCGTTGAGCTCGCGCAGGTCGGCCTCGGCACGCACCCGCTCGCTGATATCGACGCACACGCAGATGGTGCCGGCGATCCTATGCTGGTCGTCGAGCAGCGGTGTCACGTGGTTCTGCACCCACACCACGCTGCCATCGGCGCGGCTGTGGCAACGGGTGTTCTCGAACGAGCGGCCATGGCGCAGGCTGTATTCGCAGGGCGAGGCGACCGAGGCGCATTCGCCGGCTTCGGCCAGTTCGTAAAGGCTCTGGCCGAGCAGCTGTTCGCGGCTGCGGCCAACGATCTCGCAGTAATGGTCGTTGACCCGAACCAGATTCATGCCGGCATCGCACACGGCGATGCCGGCGCCGGCCTGGTCGAACATTGCTGATAGCTGAGT
This sequence comes from Pseudomonas fulva 12-X, assembly GCF_000213805.1. Classification (NCBI taxonomy): domain Bacteria; kingdom Pseudomonadati; phylum Pseudomonadota; class Gammaproteobacteria; order Pseudomonadales; family Pseudomonadaceae; genus Pseudomonas; species Pseudomonas fulva. The sequence goes on from NC_015556.1 coordinate 1,765,748, forward strand.
GGAGCTCAGGCGCAGCGCCACCTCGGCGCGGGCATGGGTGATCCAGGCCCAGGCCAGCTTGGCGGTCTCTTCGGCGAGGTGGATTTCGTAGTCGGAGAATTCGTGCAGGCCCTGGTGTTCGATCACCAGCACCGCATCCAGCGCGCCGTTACGCACTACGGGAACATGCAGGGTTGCAGGAGCGTCGCCTGTCGACGGTTGCACTAGCGTGCGGCCGCTGAGCAGTACCTCGTTTTGCTCGGCGTCGTAGGGCTGCAGCGGTGGACCACCAGACGATTGCACTGCCGCGCTCTGGCGGATGCTCAGCGCGGCGTCGGCCTGCAGGTTCTCGGCAAAGAACACCTTTGATGCAGCCAGTTCCTCGGCCAGCCGGCGCAGCACCAGGGCTTCGACCTGATCGGGTTCGCGGATCGATGGTAGCGCCTGGCCCAGCTCCAGCAGAAACGCCTGGCGCCGCTCGAACTGCACGCGCTCGGTGGTTTCATTGACCACGCACAGCACGCCGCCTACCGAGCCGTCTGCCTCGGGCACCGCCGAATAGGACACATCGAAATACACCGCTTCGCCGCGGCCATGGCGCTCGATGTAGAAGGGGCGGTCCTTGGCGGCGAAGGTTTCGCCGGTTTCACGCACGCCGCGCAGCAGCGGCTCCAAGTCGTCCCATAGCTCGGTCCAGTTCTCGACAGCCGGGCGGCCCAGGGCGCGTGGGTGCTTGTTGCCGATGCTTGGTGCGTAGGCGTCGTTGTACAGGGCGATGTACTGCGGGCCCCAGAAAATCACGATCTGCGCCTTGACCGGCAGCACGGTGCCCATCAGCGCCTTGAGCGTCGGTGACCAGTCGCGGGCGGCGCCCAGCGGCGAGTTGCCGGCATCCAGTGTTTGCAGCAGCTGGCCAATTTCCCCGTCGTTGGCGAGAAAACCCAGGCGCTCGGTGGAGGAGGGGGCGGGCTTGGTCAACTGATCCATATCATCAAGGCGAGCGCAGTCAAAGGCAGGACGGTCTTGTCTGCTAGCTAAGAGGGGCTGAAGGGGTACCGCGTTCAGGCATATTTCGCAGTTTTCGACGACCTGGGGCGTCGCATCGGCGATGCGTCGGATTCTCAACAGCTGGACGGTCGTAAATATTTAGGCAACTCCGTATAGGTGGTGATGTCATTTGGTTATCATCGGGTGAACGGTCTGCGAAAAGGACTCCGCCACCCGTCTTTTGCATGCGATAACCGAGAGAGCAAAGATGCTGGCGCCTTATCCACCCCTTCCGTTGAACGAGCAGAGCCGCCAGCGCCTGATAGACGCACACCCGTGCTTCGTCGAGAGCAACAGCGACGCGTTCCTCGATGAAGTGGTGAAGATCGCCGCCCTGTACTTCAATACGCCCATCTGCCTGATCACCATCGTCGAGCGCAATCGCCAGTGGTTCCGTGCACGTTTCGGCGTCGACCGCCCGGAAACCCCCCGCGCCGATTCCTTCTGTGCCTACAGCGTGGCCACCGGCGAAAGCGTCGAGGTGTGCGATGCGCTGGAGGACGAGCGCTTTCGCTACAACAACCTGGTCACCGGCGAGCCCGGCATTCGCTACTACGCCGGTGTGCCGCTGGTACTCGAAGGCGGCCTGGTGCTCGGTAACCTCTGCGTGATCGATACCCAGCCGCGCCCGCCGATGTCCGCTGCCGATATGGCGATGCTCCAGCAGATCGCCCGCCTGGCCATCACCCGGCTCGACGAAATGCGCACCGCCGCCTTTGTCGACGGCACCACCGGCTTGTTCAACCACGCCAAGCTGGACGAAGACATCAGCGACGCCATCGAACGCGGCGAAAGTCGCCTGGCCGTGGCGATCGAGCTGGTGTCGCCGGCGCAGCTCAACGACATGCTCAAGTCCCTGGGTTTCCAGTTCCTGACCGATTTCACCCTGGCGGTGAAAAACACCCTGCGCAGCCTGCTGCCGGCCAGTTGGGAGCTGTACAAGATCAGCACGCTGCGCTTTGCCTGCGCGGTTCCCGGTGACCAGCTGGAGCAGGCCCAGGCAGTGTTCGCCACCCTGGTCGAGGCCTTCAGCAAACCGATTCACTGTCAGGAGTTGCCGGTGCTGCCGCAGATCGGCATCGGCGTGCTGCGCCTGGAGCCGGAGCAGGTGCCCGACGACTGGCTGCGCTTGATCGTCTGCGCCGCCGATGAAGCACGCAGGTCGCAGAAGGGCTGGGCCCATTACGACGAGCAGATGGACGCCGCCCAGCAGCGCAGTACCCGCCTGCTCAACGACCTGGCCGATGCGGTGCGCGCCGATGACCAACTGCGCCTGGTGTTTCAGCCGCGCGTCGACCTGCACAGCGGCGAATGCCTGTCCGTCGAGGCGCTGCTGCGCTGGACGCATCCGACCCTGGGTGACATCAGCCCCGCCGAGTTCATTCCTCTGGCAGAGAAAACTCCGCTGATCCACGCGGTGAGCTTCTGGGTCCTCAACCAGGCGGTCGCCCAGATCGACACATGGCGCCGTGCGGGCGTGGACCTCAAGGTGGCGATCAACGTCTCGGCCGAAGACCTGAACAACGACCACCTGACCGACGAGATCGTCCGCCTGCTGGCGCGCAACGAGCTGGACGGCTCATGCCTGGAGGTGGAGTTCACCGAAAGCGCGCTGATCGGCGACTTCTCCGTGGTGATCACCCAGATCGAACGGCTCAAGGCCATGGGCGTGGAAATCGCCATCGACGATTTCGGCAGCGGTTATAGCAACTGGTCGTACCTGCGTGACATTCCAGCCAACACGGTGAAGCTCGACCGCTCCTTTATGGATGACCTGCAGCCGGGCAAGAAGGACTGGAACATCGTGCGTGCGCTGATCAGCTTGGCCAGGGAGCTGGGCCAACGTGTGGTCGCCGAAGGCATCGAGACCGAACACACTCTCAAGGTGATCCGCGACTGGGGTTGCCAGGAAGCCCAGGGCTTCTACATTTCGCGGCCACTGGAAGCGGGCGATCTGCTGGCCTGGCTGGATCAGCAGGTCGCGGGCAGCTCGGAGCTGGCGTGATTGGCCGGCTGAAAAACTTCACTGCCTGAAATATCCGGTTACTGCTAGCATCAGGCTCGTCCGCCCTCACGAGCCGCCGCCATGGCCCTGCACCTCTGGTTTACCTTCTTTCTCGCCTACCTGGCCACCACGCTGACGCCAGGGCCGAATGTGCTGCTGGTGGTGCGCAACGCCTTGCGCCACGGCCCAAGGGCCATGGGCGCCACATTGCTCGGCAACCTCACGGCGCAACTGCTGGTTACCACCGGCGTTGCATTGGGCGTAGGCGCGCTACTGATCGCCATGCCGACCGCGTTTCTGGCTTTGAAAATTATCGGAGCCGGCTACCTGATCTACCTGGGGCTGCGCCAGTTGTTCGCCCGTCAGGCTGCCGTCGCCACAAGCGTGACGGAGCCGTCCGCCGCCGTTGTGGTAGCCGGCTGGCGTATCGCTGGTGAGGCGTTTCTGGTGTCGGCCAGCAACCCCAAGACGATGATCTTTCTGTGCGCCTTCCTGCCGCAGTTTCTGCAGCCCGAGCGCTCCGTGGCGCTGCAGTTCACGGTCATGTACCTGACCATCGCCGCCATCGTGATGGTGGTGCACTCGGTTTACTGCTTCGCGGCGTTTCGCTTCAGCAAACGGCTCAAGGCTATGCGCTGGGTGGCGACCTTCAAGCGCCTGACCGGCGCGCTGTTTATCGGTCTTGGGGTGCGCCTGCTTAGCGTGCGAGCCGCCTAGTTTAAACGCCGCAGATAGCAGAACGCCGACCTTTGGAGGTCGGCGTTCAGGGGGCTGCGCAGCCCGGATATCGTCAGTTCTTCAGCGCTTTGCTTGCCGATTCACTGTAGGTTTCTGCGCAGGTGACGTGGTCGCTGCCATCCCAACACTCGACGTTCTTCAGGTCCGGCATCTCGTCGCGGTGGAACACCGGCTCCACGCCCTTGCGGCGCTGGGCGTTGTAGTGGCTGAGCAGGCGCGCGGCAATCGCTGCCAGCGGCAGGATGGCGATCAGGTTGGTGAGAGCCAGCAGCGGCATGAACACATCGGCCATGGCCCACACCACCGACACCTTGACCACCGAGCCGATCAGCACGAAGGCCATCACCAGCACTCGGAATAGGTTGAGCAGCAGCTTGCTGTCGAACATGTACTGGATGTTGGATTCGCCGTAATAGTAGTTGCCGATCACCGAAGTGAAGGCGAACAGCAGGATGGCGAAGGTCAGGTAATGCAGTGCCCAGCTGCCGAGCTGCTCGGCCAGCGCCCACTGGGTCAGGCTGGCGCCCTGGGTGGCATCACCGTAGGCGTGGCTTGGGTCGGCGACCAGAATGATCAGCGCGGTCATGGTGCAGATGACCAGCGTGTCGAAGTACACGCCTAGGGTCTGTACCAGGCCCTGCTTAACCGGGTGCGACACCGATGCGGTAGCGCTGGCGTTGGGCACCGAACCCATGCCGGCCTCGTTGGAGAACAGGCCACGGCGTACGCCCATCATGATCGCCGCACCGATACCGCCACCGGCGATCTCGCGCAGGCCGAAGGCGTGGCTGAAAATGTCGCTGAACACCCGCGGCACCTGATCGATATTGAGCAGGATGACCAGCAGGCCGATGCCCAGATACATCAGCGCCATGGCCGGCACGACGGTGACCGAAACCTTGGAGATGGTCTGCACACCGCCGAAGATGATCACGCCGGTCAATACGGTCAGGGCGACGCCCACGCCCCAGGCCAGCTCGCGGCTGCCGCCTTCGCCACCGAAGGACGTCTGCATGGCGTCGACGATGGAGTTGGCCTGCACCGAGTTGAACACCAGCCCGTAGGTGATGCTGATCATCACCGCGAACACCACCGCCAGCCAGCGCCAGCCCAGGGCGCGCTGGATGTAGTAGGCCGGGCCGCCGTGGTAGCGGTACTGCTTGTCGGACTTGTACAGCTGGCCCAGGGTCGACTCCACGAACGAGGTAGCGCCGCCAACCAGCGCCACCATCCACATCCAGAACACCGCACCGGGGCCGCCCACGGCGATGGCCGTGGCTACACCTGCGATATTGCCGGTGCCGACCCGCGACGCCGCGGAAATGGTGAACGCCTTGAAGGAGGAAATCGCCTCCTTGTCACCGTGGTTGCGCTCCAGGATCACCCGGAACATTTCCGGGATCATCCGCAGCTGCACGCCACGACACACATAGGTCAGATAGAGGCCGCTGAGCAGCAGCATGGGGATGGCAAGGTAGGTCCAGAGCAGGCCGGAGAAGGCATCGAGCAACGCAGACACGGGCGTCTTCCTTTGGTCGTCTTATTCGAAGGGGCGCGAGGATAGGGCAATACGCCCAAATTCCCAAACCCGATTGCGCTGCAAGCCGGCCACGCCAGCCCGGTTCCCTTTCCCTGCAGCGGTTCTGCTTAGGGCGGGAACGGGCGGGTTGGTTCAGGTTAACGAGGCGGCGCGCGGGGGGGCTTGTTGGGAACGTTGGGACTGGGCGCCGCTTAGGTGCCGGAAGCCCGTTGCAGGCTTCCGGCTGGTGCTGACCTGTTGCTCAGGGAATCAGCTTGGCCACGCGCAGCCGCTCGAACACCGAAAAGAAAGCATCGTCGGTAGCCTGGTAATCGAGAAATCCTAACTTGCGGCTTTTAGACATGTCGGTGACCACTTCGATGGGGCGGCCCAGGTCGGCGTCGGTGTGCCAGGGCGATATAAGGCGGGTGATATCGGCTTCGGCCAGGTCGTGCTTGGCGACCAGTTCCAGCCAGGCTGCGGCGTCACCGGCCATCTGTTCTTCCAGCGGTGCGGGCTCGCCGTCGAAGGGCGCGGCTTCGAGGCCGAACCATTCGGCTATGCGCTGCCACATCCATTTCCAGCGAAACACGTCACCGTTGACGATGTTGAAGGCCTGGTTGGCCGCTGCCGGAGTGGTTGAGGCCCAGTGCAGCTGTTTGGCGAGCTGGCGGGCGTCGGTCATGTCGGTGAGGCTGTTCCACTGCACGGCCGAGCCGGGGAAGCGGAACGGGCGGCCGGTTTCCTTGCAGATGGAGGCGTAGACGGCGAGGGTGGTCGCCATGTTCATCGCATTGCCTACCGCCACGCCGGTGACGGTGTGCGGGCGGTGCACGCTCCAGGTGAAGCCGTCACGCTCGGCGGCGGCGAACACTTCGTCTTCCTGGGCGTAATAGAAATTCTCCACATCCAGACGGCCCTGCTCTTCGCGGAACGGGGTTTGCGGCAGCACGCCCTTGCCATAAGCCTCGAACGGGCCAAGGTAGTGTTTGAGGCCGGTGACCAGAGCCACGTGCTTGACGCTGCCCGCCGGGCGCAGGGCGTCGAGCAGGTTGCGGACCATCGCTGCGTTGACGCGGATATTTTCCGCCTCGGTGGCCTGGCGTGCCCAAGTGGTCAGGAACACGTGGGTCGGCTTCAGGTCTTCGAGGGCGCCTGCCAGCGAAGCGGGGTCGAGCAGGTCGGCGGCCAGCGGCGTGACGTTCTCGGCCGTGCCCGGCTTGCGAGCCAGGCCGGTGACCTGCCAACCCTGTTGGACCAGCAGGCGCGCGGTGGCGCTGCCGACGATACCGCTGGCGCCGACGACCAGTGCGTGGTGTGCCATGAATCTATTCCTCCACAAGAACGAGTATTGGCACCATAGCGACGCTGCAGACTCAAACCAAGACGGCACCAAAAGGTAACCACCCCGATGCAACCCGGCACTCCCGATGAACAATGGCGCGAAGACTGCGCGCCGCGACGCGTACTCGAACTGTTCGCCACCAAGTGGACGAGCATGATTCTGCACACCCTGCATGCCCGCCACGGCGGCACCGCCCGCACCGGGGTGCTGCACCGCAGCCTGCCCGGCATCTCCAAGAAGATGCTGGTGCAGACCCTGCGCGAACTGGAGGCCAGCGGCCTGATCGACCGCCAGGTACACGACAGCGTACCGCCCACGGTGGACTACTCACTGACCGAGCTTGGCCAACGTCTGGTCGAGCCCATCGAGCTGATCTACGGCTGGGCCCGCGACAATGCGCCGGCGCTCGATGCGTTGCAGCCGAGGCAGACGTCGCGTAGGCGGTGAGAACGCCTTGCAGGCAGCGCTCGCTGCTTGAGGAAAGATGCTCGCAATAGCCATTAACGGGTATTAATCGGTAAGCCTGCGCTGGCATGATTCGCCTGCTGGACAGGTTAGCCGCGCTGCCGATTCGATGGCTCAGCGAACCCATCATCTGCCGCCAGCGGCATCCGACTTAGGAGTGCAGTGCTTGAAGGCGCTGATCGTTATCGACGTACAAGAGGGGCTCTTTGGCCCTGAGCCCAAGCCCGCCTTTTCCAGCGACATCATCGCGCGGATCAATACGCTCACTCAGCGTGCCCGGCAGCACGGCGTTCCGGTGATTTTCGTGCAGCACGAGGCCACGACCGGGGAGCACTTCACCTACGGGAGCGAGGCGTGGCAGCTCGCTTCTGGTCTCGCCACGCATGAACGCGACAGTTTCGTGCGTAAAACCACGCCCGATTCATTCCTGCGCACCGACCTGGAGGTAGTGCTCAAGCAGGCCGGTGTTTCGCAGGTCATCGTCTGTGGTTACGCCACCGAGTTCTGTGTCGACACCACGGTTCGCCGCGCGGCAGGCCTGGGCTTCGAGGTGATCCTGATAAGTGACGCCCACACCACCCACGACAAGCCCCACGCCAGCGCCGCCGATATCATTGCCCACCACACTGCGACCTTGCCGAGCATCAGAAGCTTTGGCGTGCAGATCTCGGCGCAGGAAAGCACAGCGGTGGTTTTCTAACTAGCGTTGAGCCTATCAACCCGCCTGCATCCCCGCCCGCTTTAGCAATTGCTTGCAGCGCTCGGACAGGTGCACCACGCGCAGGTGTTTGCCGGCCTTGGTGTAGCGTTCGCGCAGGGTCATCAGGGCGGCGATGGCCGAGTAGTCGACGAAGCTCAGGTGGCGGCAGTCGATGGTCACGTGTTCGGGGTCGTTGGCGGTGTCGAACTGGTTGAGGAACTGCGTGGTGGAGGCGAAGAACAGTGTGCCCCAGGGCACGTAGCGCTTGCTGCCGTCGGCTTCCAGGTGGGTTTCGGCGTGCAGGTCGCGGGCATGCTGCCAGGCGAAGTTCAGGGCGGCGATGACGATGCCGCACGACACCGCCACGGCCAGGTCGGTGAACACAGTGATGATGGTCACGGCGACGATCACCAGCACGTCGTTGAGCGGCACCTTGCCAAGCACGCGCAGCGAGGCCCAGGCGAAGGTCTGCTGGGCGACCACGAACATCACGCCGACCAGGGCCGCCAGGGGAATCAGCTCGATCAGCGGCGACAGGAACAGGATATAGAGCAGGATCATCCCCCCGGCGACGACGCCGGACAGTCGGCCCCGGCCGCCTGAGCTGAGGTTGATCATGGTCTGACCGATCATCGCGCAGCCGCCCATGCCGCCGCACATGCCCGAGGCGATGTTGGCCGCGCCCAGGGCCACGCATTCGCGATCCGGGTGGCCGCGGCTTTCGGTGATCTCGTCGGTGAGGTTGAGGGTCAGCAGGGTTTCCAGCAGGCCGACCATGGCCATCAAGACCGCGTAAGGCAGGATGATCTTCAGGGTTTCCAGGCTCCAGGGGATCTGCGGCAGCGCCGGCACCGGCATGTTGCCGGCGATCTTGGCCATGTCGCCCAGGGTGTGGGTGGGCAGGTGCAGGAAGTAGGTGAGCAGGCCGACACTGAGGATCGCGGCGAGCGCCGGCGGGATCACCTTGGTCAGGCGCGGCAGGATGTAGACGATGGCCATGGTCAGCGCCACCAGGCCGAGCATCAGGTATAGGGCCTTGCCCTCGATCCAGCGGCCGTCGTGCTGGAAGTGTTCCAGTTGCGCCAGGGCGATGACGATGGCCAGACCGTTGACGAAACCGAGCATCACCGGGTGCGGCACCATGCGTACCAGCTTGCCCAGGCGCAGCAGTCCGAAGGCCGTCATGATCAGACCGCTGAGTAGCACGGTGGCCAGCAGGTATTCGACGCCGTGCTGCACCACCAGGGCGACGATCACTACCGCCATGGAACCCGCCGCACCGGAGATCATGCCCGGGCGGCCGCCGAACAGCGCAGTGATCAGGCAGATGAAGAAGGCGCCGTACAGGCCCATCAGTGGGTTGACCTGGGCCACCAGGGCGAAGGCGATGCATTCGGGCACCAGCGCGAACGAGGACGTGAGACCGGCCAGGATGTCGGCGCGCAGACGGGCGATTTTCATGGGTTACCTGAATCGAGCAAGACGGACGCCCGGCAGGAGGCGGGGCGTAATAGGGCCTGTGCGGCCTTGGAATTGGAAGGCCTGCGATGGTAAGGAATCGCCACCGCGAAGGCCAGTGCCGGGGGATATGACCGGCATTGGCTGTCCGGGTTTCGCTGCGCTCTACGCCGGGCTACGGCACGAGGTCGTGTACCGGTAGCCTGGGTTGAGCAACGCGATACCCAGGGTCTTGGCCGACGTAAATAGCAGCGCTGCCCGCGCCCTGCGACAACCAACCTACTCGGCAAAATGTGGCCTGGCTGGCTTTTGGAGCGACCAATAGGTCTAATTACCCTTTTTCTCGGGCGGGAAATCGGCAGTAAACTCTCGCCTGCCCAAAAAAACGATGACGAGGTAAACACGTTGATTATTCACCCTAAAGTTCGTGGCTTCATCTGTACCACCACCCACCCGCTGGGTTGCGAGCGCAACGTGGCCGAGCAGATCGAGGCGACACGCAAACTGGGCGTGCGTAATGACGGTCCGAAAAAGGTGCTGGTGATCGGTGCTTCCAGCGGCTACGGCCTGGCGGCGCGTATCACTGCCGCGTTCGGCTTTGGCGCCGATACCCTGGGCGTGTTCTTCGAGAAGCCGGGCACCGAAACCAAGGCCGGCACCGCTGGCTGGTACAACTCGGCAGCGTTCGACAAGTTCGCCAAGGCCGAAGGCCTGTACAGCAAGTCGATCAACGGCGACGCCTTCTCCGATGAAGCCCGCGCCAAGGTCATCGAGCTGATCAAGAACGAGATGGGCGGCAAGGTCGACCTGATCGTCTACTCCCTGGCCTCGCCGGTGCGCAAGCTGCCGCAGACCGGTGAAGTGGTCCGTTCGGCGCTCAAGCCGATCGGCCAGCCCTACAAGTCGACCGCCATCGATACCAACAAGGACGTGATCATCGAGGCGTCCATCGAGCCGGCTACCGAGCAGGAAATTGCCGACACCGTGACCGTCATGGGCGGCCAGGACTGGCAGCTGTGGATCGACGCCCTGGCTGGCGCCAACGTGCTGGCCGAAGGCGCGCGTACCGTGGCGTTCAGCTACATCGGCACGGAAATCACCTGGCCGATCTACTGGCACGGCGCCTTGGGCAAGGCCAAGCAGGATCTGGACGAAACCGCCCTGCGCCTGGACAAGAAACTGTCTGGCGAAGTCAAAGGCGGTGCCAACGTGGCAGTGCTAAAGTCGGTGGTCACTCAGGCCAGCTCGGCCATCCCAGTGATGCCACTGTACCTGTCGATGGTCTTCAAGATCATGCAGGAAAAGGGCGTTCACGAAGGCACCCAGGACCAGCTCGACCGCATGTTCCGTGACCGCCTGTACCGCGCCGACGGCGCTCCTGCCGAAGTCGACGAAAAATCCCGCCTGCGCCTGGACGACTGGGAACTGCGCGACGACGTACAGGACGCCTGCAAGGCCATGTGGCCACAGGTGACCACCGAGAACCTGTTCGAAATGACCGACTATGCCGGTTACAAGAAGCAGTTCCTCAACCTGTTCGGCTTCGAGCGCAGCGACGTGGACTACGACGCCGATGTAGCCACCGATGTGCAGTTCGACGTGGTGCAGCTGTAATCGAGTCGTATCGACGGCATGTAAAAAGGGGCGCCTCGGCGTCCCTTTTTATTACCTGCTCGCTGCGTATCAGCTCACCGGCTCGGTGGTGTTGACGTACTCCGGCACCTTCGCCAGCGGCAAGCGGCGAGCCTGCTCTACACTGACGCCCGGGCGCTTGGGCAGCGGGTCGAGGCGCTGGGGCTGGCCGGTTGCCAGGGCACGTTCGATCGCCTCAAGCACCCGCACGTCGCGCCAGCCCTCGTCGCCGTCAGGCTCCGGCTCGCGGTTCTGCAGGATGCAGTCGGAGAAGTACTGGGTTTCCCCGGCGAACTGGTCGACCACCGGATGCTCGTGCTCGGTGGTTTTGCCGCCGATGGTGGCGCGGTAGCTGACCGCCGTGCCCTCGCCGAAGCCGAAGCAGGGTGAGGCCTCGAACTCGCCCTTGGTGCCCAGTATCTGGAAGCGCTCGGTGTAGGGCAGGCTGTAGCTGACGGTGAATGTGGCCATGCGCTCTTCGGCAAAACGCATCGTCACTGCCACGGTGTCCGGCGTGTTGATTTCCCGGCCAGGGGTTTGCACGGCCACGGCGCGCACTTCCAGCGGCTCGTCATCGAATAGGTTGCGCACGGCGTTGATTGGATACGGGCCCATGTCGGTCACCGGGCCGGCCCAGTAGCCGCTCTGCATGCGGTGGTTGGCCGGGTCGACTGTCTGTGTGAATGTCGCGCTGAAAAGCCGTGGGTCGCCGATATCGCCGGCGCGAACGCGATGGATCATCTCCACGGTGCCGGGCTCGAAGTGCAGGCGATAGGCGATCATCAGCTTGGCGCCCGAGCGCTCGGCCGCCGCGGTTATGGCCTGGCAGTCTTCCTGGCTGATGTCCATGGGTTTTTCCAGCAGCACATGGATGCCGGCATCCAGCGCCGGCTCGGCGAATTCGCGGTGGCGGAAGTTCGGTGTGGCCAGGTAGATGGCGTCGATCTCGCCGGAGGCGAGCAGGGTGGAGAACTCTTCGTAGCGGTAGCTCTTGATGTTGTAGAGCTTGGCCAGCTTGTCGGCCTTGATCGGATCGCCGGTTACCAGTGCGGTGATCACCGAGTTGTCGGTCTGGCCCACGCCGGGCATGAACGCCCCCTGGGAAATCCAGCCACCACCGACCACTGCGTAACGAACCTTGCCTTGAGCATCGGGCATATCATCGACTCCTCTGCAACGCCGAACTGCATTGTTCAGCTTGTTATTAGATCGGCAGGTCAGGCTAGACGAAGTTCCGGCAAAGCGCCTGCCGGTCGGCGTTTGCACGCTGTTGGCAGCGGTCGTGAAATCATCGCGGCGATCCGTGGTCTGTATGCGCGGCACGCCGTCCGGCGCAGCTGTCTGCCGTTAATGGAGCGCGTTGATGAAAGCCCTGATCCCAAGCCTGTTGCTGGTCGCCGCCTTGCCGACCCTGGCCGACCAATCAGCCAACCCCTTGTGCGACGCGAAGGCCGCGAACATCGAAAAGCAGCTGCAGGCGGCCTGGGCCGAAGGCCGCGCGGAAAAGGCCAAGGGCCTTAGCGCGGCGTTGGACGGCGTGCGTGAGAATTGCTCGGACAAGGAGCTGATGCGCGAGCTGGAGGCCAAGGTCAACAAGGCCCGCGACGAGATACGCGAGCGCGAGGCCGACCTGCGTGAGGCCGAACTGAGCGGCGACCCGCAAAAGATCGCCAAGCGCCAGGCCAAGCTCGATGAAGCGCTGCAGGACCTCAAGGACGCGGAGGCCGCGTTCAAGCGCTGATGCGCTGAAAGGTTATAAATGAAAAAGCCCCGCACGATCTGCAGGGCTTTTTTGTTTTCGGTGGGCGTGAGGCTCGCCGATGGGCTTGCGCGTTGGTGTGGCGGATCAGGTACGGAAGCGCCCGACCAGGCCATTCAGCTCACCGGATAGTGCCTCCAGACGCTGCGAATCGGTGCGCGCGGAATGGGCCAGTTCCTCGACCAGCTGGGCATCGGTGTGGATCTGCGCAATGTGCCGGTTGATGTCTTCGGCCACGTGATGCTGCTCCTCGGCGGCGGTGGCGATCTGGTTGTTCTGGTCGCGGATTTCGTCCACCGAAGCGCGGATTTGCTCGAAGCTGTCACGGGCATGCTGGATGCGCTCCACGCTCTGCAGCGACATGCTCAGGCTGCTCTGCATCTGCTTGGTGACTTCCTGGGTGCGCCGCGCCAGGCCGCCGAGCAGGCCGTCGATCTCGCCGGTGGAATCCGCCGTGCGCTTGGCCAGGGCGCGCACTTCGTCGGCGACCACCGCGAAGCCGCGACCCTGCTCACCGGCTCGAGCGGCTTCGATGGCGGCGTTGAGGGCCAGGAGGTTGGTCTGCTCGGCGATCGAGCGGATGGTGTCGAGAATCGCGTTGATGTTCTGGCTGTCCTGCTCCAGTACCTGCATGGCCTGGGCGGATTTCTGCAGGTTTTCGCTGAGCTGAGTGACGCTGCCGGTGGCTTCGTCGATCTGCTGCTGGCCGTCATGCACCTGGCGCTGGCCGGAGTCGGCGGACGAGGCGGCGTTGCTGCACGACCGGGCCACTTCGTTGGCGGTGGCGACCATCTCGTTGAAGGCGGTGGACACCAGCTCCACGGCTTCGCGCTGGCGGCCGGCGGCGTCGTTCATGTCGCGGGCCACGCGGGTGCTGGCGTCCGAGGCGGTCTGCAGGTCTGCCGAGGCGCTGCCGATGCGTTGCACCAGGGTGCGGATGGCGCCGAGGAACTGGTTGAACCAGCGCGCCAGCAGGGCGGTTTCGTCGTTGCCGCGCACATCCAGGCTGCGGGTCAGGTCGCCTTCGCCCTGGGCGATGCCTTCCAGGCCGCCGGCCACGCTGCGGATCGGCTTGACGATCAGCCCGGCGAAGCTGGCGCCGACGATGGCGAACAGCACGGCCAGCACCGCGGCGATCACGCCGATCTGCCAGGTCAGGCTGGTGGCCTTGGCCATCACTTCGCTGCGTTCGATCAGGCCGATAAAGCGCCAGCCGAGGCTTTTCGACGACCAGACGTTGGCCATGTAAGACACACCGCCAAGGTTGACTTCGACCAGACCGTTCTCGACCTTGGCCAGCTCTGCGTAGCCATCGCCCAGTTCGCTGATCAGCTTGAAGTTGTGCTCCGGGGTGCGCGGGTCGACCAGCACGTTGCCGTTGGCCTCCAGCAGCATCAGGTAGCCACTTTCGCCAAGCTTGATCTGCTTGACCAGCTCGGTGAGCTGCTTGAGCGATACGTCTAGACCCAGCACGCCGACCGGTTGGCCCTGGGCATTGTCGATGGTGTGCACGGTGCCCATCAGCACCACGTCATCGGGCGCCCAGTAGTAGGCGGCAGTTCGCACCGTCTTGCCCGGTGCGGCCATGGCGGCCTTGTACCAGGGGCGTACGCGCGGGTCATAGCCGCTCAGCTTGGCGTCGTCCGGCCAGGAGATATAGCCGCCGTCGGTCTTGCCGATCGACAGATAGGCAGTGCTCGGATGGCTGGCGGCGAACTGGCCGAACATATCCAGAAAGGCCTTGCCTGATTCGGTCTGCGGCATATTAGCAGCATCGCTGCCGGTGTAGTTTTTCAGGCCATCCGCCGCGCGTACGGCAGGCAACTTGGCTAGGTAATCGACGTTCTGGGCGATGGCGTCGAAGAACTGGTTCATGGCGTTTTCGATCTGCCGGATTTCGCGGCTGCTGCTGTCCAGGAAGTCGTCCTGCGCCTGGCTGCGCAAATTGACCACCACCACGACGGCGACCAGCACGACGGGCACACAGGCAATGGCCGCGAAGGCCCAGGTGAGTTTCTGTTTGATGTTCACGATGGTTCCTGCAGTGTCGTAAAGCGTTTTTTGGGTTTTTAAAGCTTTGAAGCAGGCAGAAGGATGACTAGCGAATTTGTAGTCGTTGTGAACATTGAATCGGCGTGCCGGGCGCAAACTTGAGCGCCCGCCCGTCACGTTTCTGACGTGACGGACAGGCGTTGAGGCGGGGATGGGGGGAGGGGCGTATCAGGTTCGGAAGCGGCGAACCAGGCCGTTGAGTTCGCCGGACAGGCTTTCCAGGCGCTGGGAGTCGCTGCGCGCCGAGTGGGCCAGTTCCTCGACGAGCTGGGCGTCGGTGTGGATCTGCGCGATGTGCCGGTTGATGTCCTCGGCGACCTGATGCTGCTCTTCGGCCGCGGTGGCGATCTGACTGTTCTGATCACGGATCTCGTCGACCGAGGCGCGGATCTGCTCGAAGGCATCGCGGGCCTGCTGGATGCGTTCCACGCTCTGCTGGGACATGCTCAGGCTGCTCTGCATCTGCTTGGTCACGTCCTGGGTGCGTTTGGCCAGGCCGCCCAGCAGGCCATCGATCTCCCCGGTCGAGTCCGCGGTGCGCTTGGCCAGCGCGCGCACTTCGTCGGCGACCACCGCGAAGCCGCGACCCTGCTCGCCGGCTCGGGCTGCTTCGATGGCGGCGTTGAGGGCCAGCAGGTTAGTCTGCTCGGCGATCGAGCGAATGGTGTCGAGGATGGCGTTGATGTTCTTGCTGTCCTGCTCCAGCACCTGCATGGCCTGGGCGGACTTTTGCAGGTTCTCGCTGAGCTGGGTGACGCTGCCGGTGGCTTCGTCGATCTGCAACTGGCCGCCATGCACCTGGCGCTGGCCGGAGTCCGCCGAGCTGGCCGCCTGGCTGCACGAGCGGGCCACTTCATTGGCGGTGGCGACCATCTCGTTGAAGGCGGTGGACACCAGCTCAACGGCTTCGCGCTGGCGCACGGCCGCATCGTTCATGTCCAGGGCCACGCGGGTGGTGGCGTCGGAAGCGGTCTGCAGGTCCGCCGAGGCGCTGCCGATACGCTGTACCAGGGTGCGGATGGCACCGAGGAATTGGTTGAACCAACGCGCCAGCAGGGCGGTTTCGTCGTTGCCGCGCACGTCGAGGTTGCGGGTCAGGTCACCTTCGCCCTGGGCGATGCCTTCCAGGCCGCCGGCCACGCTGCGGATCGGTTTGACGATCAGCCCAGCGAAGCTGGCGCCGACGATGGCGAACAGCACGGCCAGCACGGCAGCGATCACGCCGATCTGCCAGGTCAGGCTGGTGGCCTTGGCCATCACCTCACCGCGCTCGATCAGGCCGATAAAGCGCCAGCCCAGCTTTTCGGACGACCAGACGTTGGTCATGTAGGTCACGCCGCCCAGCTCGACCTCGGCGAAGCCACTCTTCACGGCCGCCAGTTCGCGGTAGCCGTCACCCAGCTCATCCAGGCGCTTGAAGTTGTGCGCCGCATCGCGCGGGTCGACCAGCACGTTGCCGCTGTTCTCCAGCAGCATCAGGTAGCCGCTTTCGCCGAGCTTGATCTGCTTGACCAGGTCGGTGAGCTGCTTGAGCGACACGTCCAGGCCGATGGCGCCTATGGGCTGGCCCTGGGCGTTGTCGATGGTGTGCACGGTACCCATCAGCACCACGTCATCGGGCGCCCAGTAGTAGGCCGGTGTGCGCACGATCTTGCCGGGCGCGGCCATGGCTGCCTTGTACCAGGGGCGCTGGCGCGGGTCGTAGCTGTTGAGCTTGGGGTCGTCCGGCCAGACCAGGTAGCCGCCATCCTGGTGGCCCACCTGCAGGTAGGCGGTGGTCGGGTGGCTGGTGGCGAACTGGTTCAGCCCGTACAGCAGCGCCTGGTTGCTGGCCGGTAGCGGCGTCTGGGCGGCGTCGGCTGCGGTGTAGTTCTTCAGGTTCTGGTTGTTTCGCAGCAGATCGCTCTTGGCCAGGTATTCGACGTTCTGGGCGATGGCGTCGAAGAACTGGTTCATCGCGTTGTCGATCTGGCGAATCTCCCGGCTGCTGCTGTCGAGAAAATCGTCCCGGGCCTGCTCGCGCAGGTTGATGACGACCACGATGGCGACCAGCACCACGGGCACACAGGCGATGGCCGCAAAGCCCCAGGTAAGCTTCTGTTTGATGTTCACGATGGTTCCTGCTTGAGCGAAGGCTGTTGTTTTTTTCAGGTAAAGGCAGTCGAAACGCGTGTACTACTTTGATGGCTTAATGCTATATCAGCGTAAACTATCGGTATGTGGTATGCCAATAGTTTGGCGTCAGTGATTGATCGTTGTTGTGCCGGTACGCGGGCTTGAGAGCCGGCGTGGCAAGGCTAAAGAAGTGCTGCCGGCTGAATGTGAAACAGTGGGAATCGCCGGCGTGTTGGAGGCGGTCAGCGGCAGGCAAGCTGCCGGCGTGGTGAGGTAGTGCTCGGGCATGACGGTCCTTGTCGAGGTGGGAGGCGCGGCGGATTCTACCGCGGTGCTGCTCTGCTGCGCGTGTGTCGGCTGCAATAAGTAATAGCGTGCCTTCACCGCCAGCAGGCAGTAGAGCAGCAGGTCAGCCCGAAAAGCACAATCCCGCGGCAGGCGCGGGATCGTTGAGTGAAAACAGCTGTTAGCTGCCGGTCTTGATTTTCACCCAGGCACGGGTGCGTACCCGTTCGATCTTCTGCGGCAGCGGCTGGATGCCGAACAGGGTTTTCTGCAGTTCAGCCGTTGGCGTCAGATCCGGGTTGTCGCTGATCGCCTTGTCCACCATCAGCATGGAATCCTTGTTCGGGTTGGGGTAACCGAGGAAGTCGCTTATCGGCGCGATCACCTTGGGATCCAGGAGATTGTTGAGAAATTCGTGGGCTTCCTCGACGTTCTGGGCGCTTTTCGGGATGGCGAAGGTGTCGAACCAGATCGGCGCGCCTTCCTTGGGCAGGCGCCATTCGACCTTGACGCCGTTGCCGGCCTCCTTGGCGCGGTTGGCGAACTGGTAGAAGCTGCCCGAGTAGCCGATGGCCACGCAGATATCGCCGTTGGCGATGTCGGTCATGTACTTGGCCGAATGGAAGTAGGTCACGTAGGGGCGCACCTTCATCAGCAGCTCGGTGGCCTTTTCGTAATCCTGCGGGTTGGTGCTGTTCGGCGGCAGGCCCAGGTAGTGCAGGGCGATAGGCAGGATTTCGTTGGGTGCATCGAGCATGGTCACGCCGCACTGTTTGAGCTTTTCCATGTTTTCGGGTTTGAACACCAGGTCCCAGCTGTTCACGGGCGCATTTTCGCCGAGTACGGACTTGACCTTGTCCGGGTTGTAGCCGATCAGCACGGTGCCGTACATGTAGGGCACGCCGTACTGGTTGCCGGGGTCGTTGGTCTCCAGCAGCTTGAGCAGCGCAGGATCCAGATGCTTCCAGTTGGGCAGCTTGCTCTTGTCGAGCTTCTGGAACACGCCAGCCTTGATCTGGGTGTCGAGGAACATGTTGGACGGCACCACCAGGTCGTAACCCGAGTTGCCGGTCAGCAGCTTGGCTTCCAGTGCCTCGTTGGTCTCGAAGGTATCCCAGGTCAGCTTGATGCCGGTGTTCTGCTGAAAATCCTTGAGGGTCTGCGGCAGCATGTAGTCCGCCCAGTTGTAGACGCGCAATTCCCGTGCTTGGACCATGGCACTGCCGGCCAGCAGCGCAACGCCGTATAGCGCGCTGCCGAACAGACTGTGGAGATTTTTCATCGTTATGTGCTCCGTTGTATGTATGGTTGTCGGCAGTTTGTAGAGTTAAGCACCCTCGAAGCCTTCCAATACGTTCACCGCATTGATGCCGATCTCCTCCACCGCATAGCCGCCCTCCATCACGAACAGGGTCGGTTTGCCGAGGCGGGCGATGCGTTCACCCATGCGCAGGTAGTCGGGGTTGTCGAGCTTGAACTGGGAAATCGGGTCTTCCTTGAAGGTGTCCACGCCCAGGGACACCACGATCACGTCAGGCGCGTACTCGGTGATACGGGCGCAGGCTTGTTCCAGGGCCGCGCTCCAGCGATCCCAGCCGCTGCCCGAGGCTAGCGGCAGGTTGAAGTTGAAGCCCTTGCCTGCGCCTTCGCCGATTTCGTCGTGGTAGCCCAGGAAAAACGGGAATTCGAAGCTCGGGTCGCCATGGATAGAGGTCACCAGCACGTCGCTGCGTTCGTAGAAGATCGACTGGGTACCGTTACCGTGGTGGTAATCCACGTCGAGAATCGCCACACGCTTGCAGCCCTGATCGAGAAACGCCTGGGTGGCGATCGCCGCGTTGTTCAGGTAGCAGTAGCCACCCATTAGGTCGGCGGCGGCGTGGTGACCTGGTGGGCGGCACAGGGCGAAGGCGCTCTTGGCGCCATCGCTGATCAGCTTCTGGCCGGTGAGGGCGACCTGCGCGGCGCTCCAGGCTGCTTGCCAGGTGCCGGCCGTGATAGGCGCACCACCGTCGAAAC
Organism: Pseudomonas fulva 12-X; assembly: GCF_000213805.1. Lineage (NCBI taxonomy): Bacteria > Pseudomonadati > Pseudomonadota > Gammaproteobacteria > Pseudomonadales > Pseudomonadaceae > Pseudomonas > Pseudomonas fulva. Next base: position 1,784,866 of record NC_015556.1, read on the forward strand.
TGTAGTAACCGAGCTGGCCGAGCAGGGTGTCCGGCAGCACGCTGCGCAGCGTGCGCGCAGGCCAGGTGAAAGGCAGGATGTCGCCATCGCGGCCCATCGCCGTCCAGCGCTGCCAGGCGCCTTCGAAAAAGCTCAGGTAGTCACGATCATGGATGCGTTCGATCGGCGTGCGGCCGAAGTCGCTCGGCTCCAGCACCTCGCCGAGCCCCTGCTTGCGCACCCTGGCCAGCACATGGTCGGCCCGCGAGGGCATTTCGAAGCAGGGCTTGAGCTCACCGTCGATGATTTCGCAGCGCCCGTGGTGCAGGTGGTGGTCGTCGCTGTAGATCGTCTGCATGTTCGGCTCTCCCGCTGTTGATGACAGCATTCTTGGCTGCATTCGGCAGGGGAGGAAATGAGCGCAACGGCCAAAAGGGGATAAATGTGGCCAGCAAATGGCGCATGGGCGAACCGCATCAGTGCGCCTGATGGGCGGCCGGCCACCTGAATAACGACCCGGTCCCGAGGCGCCATTCAGGCCAGGGCAGGGCGCCGATAGCGGCTCGGCGAGGTGCCGCTCCAGCGCTGGAAGGCGTGGCGAAAACTGGCCGTTTCGCTGTAGCCCAGTGCCTCAGCGATATGGGCAATCGGCAGACGTTCTTCGCCCAACAAGCGGCGTGCCTGCTCGAAGCGCAGCTCGTCGAGCAGGCCCTGGTAGTTGGTGCCCACTTCCTGCAACTGCCGGCGTAGTGTGCGCGAGGAGCAGCGCAGCTGGCGCGCCAGGCCCTCGAGCCCAGGCGATGCCGGCAGGTTGGCGACCAATAACTGGCGTACCCGGTTGATCAGCGCCTGGTGGGAGATGAATTCATGGTTCAGCTGCCGGCAGCGCTCCAGGGTGTCGCGATGGGTCACCGGGTCGGCCAGGGGCAGCCGGCGGTCCAGCCACTTCGCCTCGAAGGCGATGGCGTTATCGGCCGCGTTGAACTGCACCGGGCAGGCGAAATCCCGCGCGTACTGGCGCTGATAGCGCGGCGCGCGGTGGGTGAAACGGGCAGCGTGCAGTGGCAGCGCGCGGCCGAGCAGGTCGTCGCAGATCAGTTTCAGGGAGGCGACGCACAGCTCGGCGTTGAAGGTCAGCAGCTCCGGCGCATCGCGGTACTGGCTGGCTTCGATCCAGGCGAAATCGCCGTCACGGCGCAGGCGCAATTCGAACAGCGTGCCGAGCAACGCCGGGAAGCTGAAGGCGACTTGCAGCGCTTCGCCCAGGGTCGCGGCGGACAACAGGCTGAAGCCCAGCAAGCCGTAGGACGATACGTGCAGACGCCGACCGAGCAGCAGGCCCAGGTCCTGGCGCAGCCCAGTGGCGTTGCGAAACACCTGGCGTTCCTGGGCGATGCTGATGCGCATGTCCGAGCGCTGCAGGTCGGCCGGTTTGATGCCGCTGCCGGCCAGCAGCGTTTCAGGTCGGATGTCGTCCTGGCAGAGGGTGTCCAGGATCAGGGCGACGGCATGGAGGGTGGTCAACTGGGAATGCTGCATCACGGCACGCCTTCTCGTTACAGATGCGAGAGTCAGGCAATAAGCGTGCCTTGCATGCCGGGCGCAGTGCCGAGCGCGGGCGGGTGCTTCGCCTTGGACAGAGGCGGGTGGATGTAGCCGAAGGTAACGTCGCGCCCGCTCGTAACCTGGGTGCCAGCGTTGCAGCCAGGTTACCAGCGTGGCTGCGACTTACAGCGCCACGTACAGCAGGAAGGTGCCGAGGATCAGGCGGTAGATCACGTAGGGCAGCATGCCGATGCGGTCGAGCGCGGCCAAAAACAGCTTGATGCACAGGAATGCCGAGACGAACGACAGGCCGATGCCCCAGGCCATGTCGCCCCAGTGCGCGCCATCGCCTTGTTCGATCAGGTGCAGGGCCTTGAGGCTGCCGGCGGCGAGAATCAGCGGGATCGACAGCAGGAAGGAGAAGCTCGCCGCGCTCTTGCGGTCGAAGCCGAGCATCAGCGCGGCGGTCATGGTGATGCCCGAGCGCGAGGTGCCGGGAATCAGCGCGAGCATCTGCGCCAGGCCGATCAGCAGCGCATGCCGCCAGTTCATGCGGCTCATGTCGACGTCGCGGCTACCTTTGGCGTCGGCCCACCAGAGCACCAGGCCGAACACGATGGTGGTGGTGCCGATCACCAGCATGGAACGGGTGTACTGCTCGATCAGTGACTCGAACACCAATCCGGCCACTGCCGCCGGGATGGTCGCCAGGAGAATCATCCAGCCCATGCGGCTTTCCGGTGTGGCGCGGCGGTGCAGCACGTGCCCCAGCCAGCCGCTGACGATGGCGGCGATCTGCTGACGAAAGGCGAGCACCACGGCCATCAGGGTGCCAACGTGCACGGCGACGTCGAAGGCCTGGCCCTGGTCCGGCCAGCCCAGCAGTTGCGAGGGCAGGATCAGGTGGGCAGAGGAGGAAACGGGGATAAATTCGGTGACGCCTTGAATCAGCGACAGAACGAGCAGGTGTAGCCAGTCCATGAGGGTCCTTAATGAGGGAGCTAACGAATGTGAACTGCGGGGTATGACCCGGCGTGTGTCCGTTTTTCTCCCTGCGAACCTGTCTGTAAGCTGAAATATGCGCACACAATTTCGCGAATAGCCCGAATTCTGGCGCGCTGCGGCGCTGCTCACGCGCTACGAATTTGCTATCGTGAGCGCCCCGCGGGCCAAGCACGCGGGGCTCCGTAGACCTCCCGAGAATTCCCTCCATGCAATCTGCAGCCTCGTCGGCACCCGGCCGCCCCCTGACCCGTAGTGATTACAAGACCTTGTCCCTGTCCGCGCTTGGCGGGGCACTGGAATTCTACGATTTCATCATTTACGTGTTCTTCGCCACCATCGTCGGCAAGCTGTTCTTCCCGCCGGACATGCCCGATTGGCTGCGCATGCTGCAGACCTTCGGTATCTTCGCTGCCGGCTACCTGGCTCGCCCGCTGGGCGGCATCATCATGGCCCACTTCGGCGACCTGATCGGCCGCAAGCGCATGTTCACCCTGAGCATCCTGATGATGGCGGTGCCGACCCTGATCATGGGCCTGCTGCCGACCTACGCGCAGATCGGCATCCTCGCGCCGCTGATGCTGCTGCTGATGCGCATCATCCAGGGCGCGGCGATTGGCGGTGAAGTGCCCGGCGCCTGGGTATTCGTTTCCGAGCACGTGCCGGCGCGGCATATCGGCTACGCCTGCGGCACCCTGACCTGCGGCCTGACCACCGGCATCCTGCTCGGTTCGCTGATGGCCACCCTGATCAACAGCGTGTTCACCGCCGAAGAAGTGCTCGCCTGGGCCTGGCGCGTACCGTTCCTGATCGGCGGCGTGTTCGGCCTGTTCGCCATGTACCTGCGCCAGTGGCTGCACGAAACCCCGGTGTTCACCGAGATGCAGCAGCGCAAGGCTCTGGCCGCGGAATTGCCGCTGAAAACCGTGGTGCGTGACCACCGCGGCAGCGTGGCGATTTCCGCACTGCTGACCTGGCTGCTGTCGGCCGGCATCGTGGTGGCGATCCTGATGACGCCGACCTTCCTGCAGACTTTCTACGGTTTCAACGCGGTCACTTCGCTGAAGGCCAACAGCCTGGCCATCGTCATGCTCAGCATCGGCTGCATCATCAGCGGCGCCCTGTGCGACCGTATCGGCGCCGGCCGCGTGCTGGTGGTCGGCTGCAGCGCGCTGGCGATCTGCGCCTGGTTCTTCTACAGCGGCCTGTACACCAATCCGCAGTGGCTGTTCCCGCTGTACGCACTGGTCGGCCTGTTCGTCGGCACCATCGGTGCGGTGCCTTTCGTCATGGTCCACGCCTTTCCGGCGCCGGTGCGTTTCAGTGGCCTGTCGTTCTCCTACAACATGTCTTATGCGGTATTCGGTGGCCTGACGCCGGTAGCCGTGTCGCTGCTGGTCAAGTGGAGCCCGCTGGGCCCGGCGTACTACCTGATTTCCCTGTGCTGCGTGGGGGTGGTCATTGGCCTGGTGCTGCTGCGCAAGGGCCGCTGAGCATTCACGTCACTTCGCACCTGCCGGCCGAGCCGGTATGGTGCGAGCACGTTCATAACGCGATGGAGAAGCCCATGAGCCTTTACGGCGATTACGATTCGCAGAACATCTTCGCCAAGATCATTCGCGGCGAGATGCCTTGCTACAAGCTGTATGAAGATGACGACGTGCTGGTGTTTCTCGACCTGTTTCCGCAGTCGTTCGGCCATACCCTGGTGATCCCCAAGCGCGCTGAAGCTCGCAACCTGCTGGAAATCGACGCCGACAACCTAACCAAGCTGACCCTGGCCGTGCAGAAGGTCGCCCGCGTGCTGGCCGACGAGCTGCAGCCAGACGGCGTGCAGATCGCCCAATTCAACGGCGCGCCCGCCGGGCAGACGGTGTTCCATATCCACATGCACGTGATTCCGCGTTTCGCCGAACAGGGGCTGCAGGCTCATGCCAGCGGCAAGGCCGACCCGGCCGAGCTGGAGAAGCTGCAGGCCAGGCTGGTGAAGCGTTTTCAGAGTGCCTGATACTTGCCAGAGTGGGGGGGCGCGCCAGCAGCGCGCTAAATCGCGGGCATGGACTAGGCGTCCCCGCCCGCTCCCACAAGTGGTTGGCAATCCATAGCTTTTCTTATGGTAGCTAGAGGTGCGTAGCGGCAATGCGCATTCATCTCCACGCTGAACCTGCTGACGCAAATGCCTACTCGCCCCAGATTATGTGGGAGCGGGCCATACGCGCGAAAAATCCTGGGCAAGAACTAGGTGTACACGTCTGCTCCTCACTGAGCAGTGGCTGAGTGCTCTTCAGATGGGCGAGGAGCGCAGCGACGATACTCATCGCTCCTGATCAGCGGTTAAGGCTGCACGGGCTCCCCGCGATCACGCGCGCCGCTTGAGCCATTGGCTCACCCACTCATAGCCGCTGACCAGCACGATGCCGCACAGCACCAGCAGGGAACCGAGGACGAAATTGGCTTCCAGCGGCTCGCCCAGCAGCACCACGCCGAACAGGATGCCGAACATCGGCGTCATGAACGACAGCACGCCCAGGCGTGATGCCAGGTAATTGCGCAGCAGCCAGAACCAGGCCAGAAAGCTGGCGAACGACACCAGTACAGCCTGGAAGATCAGCCCACCGACGGCGATTGGCGTCGGGTTGAAGCCCAGCTGGCCGCTTACCGCACAGGCCAGGATCAGCAGTACGAAACCGCCCAGCAGCTGATAGAACAGGGTCTGGGTGACCGGCGCGTTGGACAGCCGCGAGCTGCGTACCACCACGGTGGTCGCGCCCCAGGCCATTGCGCCGAGAATGCCGAGGATATCGCCATACAGCTGGCGGCCGGCATCCGCCGTTTCCGCGCCGCTGGCGCGTCCGGCGAACGACACCACGATGCCCATGAAGGCGATGCCGATACCCAGCCACTGCAAGGGCCGCAGGCGTTCGGCCGGCAGCCGCCAGTGCAACCCCAGCGCGGCGAAGATCGGCGCCGTGTAGAGAAAGATCACCATGTGCGAGGCGCTGGTATGGCGCAGCCCTTCGCCGACCAACATGAACTCCAGGGCGAACAGCGAGCCGACCACCAGCCCTGGCCGCCAATTGCCGGCGCGCACGCCCAGGCCGTCGCGTCGCCACAGCATCAGCAGGGCCACCAGCACGGCGGCGATGCCCGAGCGCAGGGCCAGCATCAGCATCGGCGCCACGTCATCGGCTGCGCCCTTGAGCACCACCTGCTGCATGCCCCAGATCATGCACAGGCCAACCATCAGGCCGCCGGCCAGCCCGTCGATGTTCTTGCGCGTGTCCATGGCGGTCGCTTCTGAAAAGAGTGGGGCGCCATTATGGTGGCGTGAACGGAGGCAGGCTAGCGCGATGGATTTATTGCACGCTTATGGCAATGTGCTTGTCTGTGAGCAGAGCCTGTCGCTCGACATCCCCGTGATTCTCTGGAGAGAACCCATGCGTCTGATCTTCACCGTACTGCCTTTGCTGGTCCTGGCCGGTTGCTCGTCCTACCAGGCTGATCCCGAAAAGATCACCGACATTCCGAGCGAGCGCCTGCGCGCCTGGCAGGAGCCGGTACAGGGCGGCGGCGAGGTGGTGGTCACCCGTGATCTGGGCCTGATGGGCGGCGGCTGCTACGTGGCCGTGTTGGTCGATCGCAAGGTGGCGGCACGTATCGCCGTGGGCGAGCGCGGGCGTTTCCAGGTGCCGGCCGGCAATCGCATCGTCGGCATTGCCGCCGACAGCGAAGACAAGACCCTATGCGGCAAGGGCCGCCTCAACCGCGAGGTGCTGGTGAAGGTCGAGGCGGGCGGCGTCACCAATCTGCGCATCGTCAGCCAGAACCGTGGCGGTTTCGACATTCTCCCCGAGCAGGCGAGGTAAAATCGCCCTTCACTTGATACCGCACAGGATGTGCCTTTGAAAGATCTACCCATCGCAATCGTCGGCGCTGGCACAGCAGGCTTGGCCAGCGCCATTCTGCTGGCCCGCCAGGGCTGGCCGGTCACCCTCTACGAACGTGTCGCCGACCTGCAGCCGGTCGGCGCTGGCATTCTGCTGCAGCCCTCGGGGCTGGCGGCGCTGCGCAAGATCGGTCTGCTCGACGAATGCACCGCCCTCGGCGCGCCGGTCAGCCGCCTGTTCGGCACTTCGGCCTGTGCTCAGCGGGTGATTCTCGACACCCGTTATGAACATTGGCAGGCCAACTCCTTTGGCCTGGGCATCCACCGTGGCGTGCTGATGACCGCTTTGCTCAATGCTGCGCGTGCTGCCGGGGTGACCATCCGCACCGGTATTTCGATTTCCCGCTTCGTGCAGTTGCCCACCCACGTGCGCTTGCTCACCGACGACGGGCAGGGCAACGAAGCTGTGCTGGGCGAGCACGCAGCATTGATCCTGGCCGACGGCACCCGCTCGCAACTGCGTGCGCAGATGCAGGTGCGCCAGTCGGTCAAGGCCTATCCCTGGGGGGCTTTGTGGAGCATCGTGCCGACGCCTGAAGGTGCCGACTCCACCGACCTGCGCCAGTGGTACCGCGGCTGTTCGCAGATGTTCGGCATCATGCCGACCGGCTGCACCCACGCCGACCGCCACACACGGCTGAGCAGCCTGTTCTGGAGCCTGCCGGTGGCCAGCCATGGCGCCTGGCAAGAAGCTGGGTTGGACGCCTGGAAAGACTCGGTGCGCAAGCTGGCAGGCGAGCCGGCCGAAGCCTTCCTGCATGCCCTCAATACGCCCGAGCGGCTGATGCTGGCCAGCTACGCCGACGTGCGCATGCACCAGTGGCATGACGGCCGCGTGCTGGCCATCGGTGACTGCGCCCACGCCATGAGCCCGCAGCTGGGGCAGGGCGCCAACATGGCGCTGGTCGATGCCGTGGCGTTGGCTGATGCTCTGGGTGCTTGCACTATTGGCCGGGCTGTCGATCCGGCAGCTTGCTTTGCTGCCTATGGTGCGGCGCGGCGTGCCCATCTGCGCTACTACCGCCAGGCCAGCCGTCTGTTGACGCCGCTGTTCCAGTCCCACAGTTCGCTGCTGGCGGTACTGCGCGACAGCGCGCTGTTCGTGGCGCGGCATCTGCCCATGGGGCGCCAGCATGCAGTGACCACCCTGGTGGGCGCGCGCACCGGCTGGCTGCTATCGGGCAAAGGCGCTGCACCGCTGCATGCCTGGCGCAAGCCTGCTCCGGCCGAGCCGGTGCTGGAAGCGACCTCGGCTTAGGTCGGCACTTGGGCCTTCTGCACCCGCCACGCCCAGAGGAACACCAGCAGGCCGGCGACTGCGGTCGCCGCGCCGATGTAACCGGTCGATGTCCAGCCTAAGCCGGCGCTGATCGCCAGACCGCCGAGCCACGGGCCCAGGGCGTTGGCGATATTGAAGGCGGCGTGGTTGGAGGCTGCGGCTAGCGTCTGGGCGCCGGTGGCCACGTCCATCAGGTGGGTCTGCAAGGCCGGTGATAGCGCGGCGATGGTGCCCAGGGCCAGGATCGCCGGCAGCACCGTCCAGATCGACTGGGTGGCCGCTGGCAGGAGCAGCAGCACCAGGGCGCTCCATAGCAGAATCCAGGCCACCGACTTGAAGCGCAGGCGGTCGAACAGCCAGCCGCCGGCCATGTTGCCGAGAATGCAGCCGACGCCGAATACCGCCATGGCCACCGGGATCATCCCCGGGCTGACCCGGGTGACTTCCAGCAGCGTCGGCGCCATGTAGCTGAACACGCAGAACATGCCGGCGAAGCCGATCGAGCCGATACCCAGGGCCAGCCAGATCGGCGCGCGGTTGAAGGCCCGCAGCTCGCTGATCGGGCTGCTGCGCATTTCACTGCGATCCAGCGGCAACAGCAGGGCGATCATCGCCACGGTGGCCAGGGCGATCACGCTGACCAGTGCGAAGGCGAAGCGCCAACTGGCGCTCTGGCCCAGCCAGGTGGCCAGTGGGTTGCCGATCAGAATCGCCACGCTGAGCCCCATCAGCACTCGGCTGACGGCCTTGGCGCGTTTGTGCGGCGGCGCCATGGAGGCGGCCACAAGCATGGCGACACCGAAGTAGGCGCCGTGGGGCAGCCCGGCGAAGAAGCGAAATACCATCAGCGACAGGTAATCCGGCGCCAGGGCGCTGGCCAGGTTGCCGACCGCGAACACCCCCATCAGCAGCAACAGCAGGTGCTTGCGCAACAGCCGCGCGCCCAGCAGTGCGAGGATCGGCGCGCCGACCACCACGCCCAAGGCATAGCTGCTGATCACATGGCCGACCTGGGGTTCGCTGACGCCCAGATCCTGGGCCACGTTGGGCATCAGGCCCATGATGGAAAATTCGCTGGTGCCGATGGCGAAGCCGCCAAGTGCCAGGGCCAGTTCGATCAGCAGGATCGCCCCGGCGCTCAGGCGTGGGGCGGCGTGGGCGGAGCCACTCATGGTGTACCTCGGGGCGACGAATCAGGCGGGGCATTATTCACAGATTGGCAGGCCGCGCAAAGCGTGCCGGCCTGGGCGGCACTCAGCGATAGCGCTGCAAAATGGCGGTGAACTCGCCGTTCTCCTGCATCTGGCGCATGGCGTCGAGCAATGCCTGGGTCGGCATGTCCGGCGCCTCGCGTACCAGGCAGGCCACCTCGTCACGGGTCAGCTCGTGGACTTCGTGGAGCTGCTTGGCTTGGTCGCGGCCACGGTTGAACCACAGCAGCGCCAGTTCGTTGCTGATCGCATAATCGTAACGTCCGGCTGCCAGCTTGCGCAGAACCAGGCCCTGAGTGCGGGCGTCGTCGCGCTGCAGCTGGCCGCTTTCGAACAGATTTTTTAGGGTCGGATATTTGAAGCCCAGCACTGTGCCGATCGATTGTGCGGGCAATTGCGTGGGGGCGATCGGCTGGCTGGACCTGCTGACCAGCAGATCGCGTTGCGTCATGAACGGCACGCTCCAGGCATAGCCGGGGTAGGCGTCGCTGAGCCAGTTCGGGTTGACGTAGCAGCGCACATCGATCTGCTGGTCCTGCAGCGCGCGGTGCACGCGCATGCGCGGCAGCACCAGCAGCTCGGCCTGGCGGTTGACCTTGCCAGCGAGCTGCACGGCAATGTCATGCAGGATGCCGTCGACCGCCTTGCCATCACGGATCAGTACCATGGGCATCACGCCGCTTTCGATGATCGAGAAGCGCAGCGGCCCATCACCGGCCAGGCAGTAGCCGCTCGTCAGCCCAAGTGCCAGGGCGGCCAGATAGCGCAATGCTGGTCGAACCACGCGCGAGGACACGGTGTCGCAAACAGGGATGGTCTGGAAATGGTTCATCGGTCACCCGCGCAATGCTGAAGCGTCGCCCGTTGCAGAGCATGAAATTTTCAGATTACTGTTTTAACAGGCTTTTTATGTGGTTCGATTGACTCAGCTTATTGGTTTGATGCTTTCAATCAATGGGCTCTTTGGTCCACATGGGGCTACTATCCCTCCTGTAAATTTTCTAACCCTCGAAGGAGTTCACAGATGTCTTTGATTAACACTCAAGTTCAGCCGTTCAAGGTCAATGCCTTCCACAATGGCAAATTCATCGAAGTCACCGAGGAAAGCCTGAAAGGCAAGTGGTCCGTCCTGATCTTCATGCCGGCCGCGTTCACCTTCAACTGCCCGACCGAGATCGAAGACGCCGCCAACAACTACGAAGCCTTCCAGAAGGCCGGTGCCGAGGTCTACATCGTGACCACCGACACCCATTTCTCCCACAAGGTATGGCACGAAACTTCGCCGGCCGTCGGCAAAGCCAAGTTCCCGCTGATCGGCGACCCGACTCACCAGCTGACCAACGCTTTCGGCGTGCACATCGCTGAAGAAGGCCTGGCACTGCGCGGCACCTTCGTGATCAACCCGGAAGGCCAGATCAAGACCGTCGAAATCCACTCCAACGAGATCGCTCGTGACGTGGCCGAGACCCTGCGCAAGCTGCAAGCTGCTCAGTACACCGCTGCCCACCCGGGCGAAGTGTGCCCAGCCAAGTGGAAAGAAGGCGCTCAGACTCTGGCTCCTTCCCTGGACCTGGTCGGCAAGATCTAAAAACGGCCGGGAAACCACTGCGCGTCGTCGATGCGGCGTTGAAACCAGGCTCGGGCTCGTCATTTACAGCTCGTAAACTCCTCGCCCGAGCCTAATTTCGCCTTGCCTCGACACCGCTCGCTACGTTTCCCAATCCGTTTTCCGCGCTGACCAAATCAACCGCTGATCCTGGAAGCGCGCCCGAACGCCCGGGCGTAACCCGTCCGGGCGTTTTATTGCCCGAATTTTGTCATTGAGGACTCGTATATGTTGGACGCAACCCTTAAAACCCAGTTGAAGGCCTACCTGGAAAAGGTCAGCCAGCCGTTCGAGATCGTCGCGTCCCTCGATGACAGCGACAAATCTCAGGAGCTCAAAGGCCTGCTCGACGATATCGTCAGCCTGACCGACAAGATCACCCTGAAAACCGACGGCAACGATGTACGCAAGCCGTCGTTCTCGCTGAATCGCCCGAACGGCAATATCAGCCTGCGCTTCGCCGGTTTGCCGATGGGCCACGAATTCACTTCGCTGGTGTTGGCCCTGCTGCAAGTCGGTGGCCACCCGTCGAAGCTGGCGGCCGAGGTGATCGAGCAGATCCAGAACCTGGAAGGCGAATTCAACTTCGAGACCTATTTCTCGCTGTCCTGCCAGAACTGCCCGGACGTGGTCCAGGCGCTGAACCTGATGGCCGTGCTCAACCCGAACATCCGCCACGTCGCCATCGACGGCGCGCTGTTCCAGGATGAAGTCGAGTCCCGCCAGATCATGTCGGTACCGAGCATCTACCTGAATGGCGAACTGTTCGGCCAAGGCCGTATGGACGCCGAGCAGATTCTCGCCAAGATCGACACCGGCGCCTCGGCCCGTGATGCCGAGAAGCTGAACGCCAAGCAAGCCTTCGACGTGCTGGTCATCGGCGGCGGCCCGGCGGGCGCTGCAGCTGCCATTTACGCCGCCCGTAAAGGCATCCGTACCGGCGTCGCCGCCGAGCGTTTCGGCGGCCAGGTGCTCGACACCATGGCCATCGAGAACTTCATCTCGGTGCAGGAAACCGAAGGCCCGAAACTGGCCCGCGCCCTGGAAGAGCACGTCAAGCAGTACGAAGTCGACATCATGAACCTGCAGCGCGCCAGCGCGTTGATTCCGGCTTCCAGCGAAGGCGGTTTGCATGAAGTGAAGTTCGAGAGCGGTGCGAGCCTGAAAGCCAAGACCGTGATTCTCTCCACCGGCGCGCGCTGGAGGGAAATGAACGTGCCGGGCGAGCAGGAATACCGCAACAAGGGCGTGGCCTACTGCCCGCACTGCGACGGCCCGCTGTTCAAAGGCAAGCGCGTGGCAGTGGTCGGTGGTGGCAACTCCGGCGTGGAAGCGGCCATCGACCTGGCTGGTATCGTCTCCGAAGTGACCCTGCTCGAGTACGACAGCAAGCTGCGCGCCGACGCCGTGCTGCAGAAGAAGCTCTACAGCCTGCCCAACGTCAAGGTGATCACCAGTGCCCTGACCAGTGAAGTGAAAGGCGACGGCCAGAAGGTCACCGGCCTGGTCTACAAGGATCGCAACTCCGATGCGTTCATCCCGGTAGAACTGGAGGGCATCTTCGTGCAGATCGGCCTGCTGCCCAATTCCGAGTGGCTCAAGGGCTCGGTGGAGCTGTCGGACCGTGGCGAGATCATCGTCGACGCCCGTGGCGAAACCTCGCTGCCCGGCATCTTTGCTGCCGGTGACGTGACCACCGTGCCGTACAAGCAGATCGTCATCGCCGTGGGCGAGGGCGCCAAGGCTTCGCTGAGCGCGTTCGATCACCTGATCCGTAACTGATTAACTGCTGTGTATGAAAAACGGGCCCAGCGGGCCCGTTTTTTTGTTCCGCAGAGCTTGGAGGATGGTGACACCGGACTCGCGAGTTTGTGTGCGCATCACTTACTAGCTTGGCACTATCCATTACCGCGTCTACTGAACCATTGTGTTGCGCCCCTTACGGGCGCCACACCTTTCTTGCTTGCCCAAGAAAGGTGTGCCAAAGAAGGGCACCCCCGACATTCGGGTTTCGCTGCGCGAAACTTCCCTCGCTCCGGCGCCGCTCCGGGGGCCGGCTTACATGGGCCGTCCCTGGCCCATTAAGCCTCTCGCCGCATCCATGCGGCTCGTCCGCCTACACGACACCTCCACTCGGCCTCCTGACGGGACCGGAGCGCGAGCTTGCAAGATTTCCACAGGCTCAAGCTCGGCGGCGTCTGCTTTTGCTTTTGAGCTGTGAGCGCACAGGCGACGCCCAAGTCCTCCCCTTCGCAGCGTGCCCTTGGAGTGGTGATGGAATGAGGGAACCCCGGCGCAGCAGGGCGGGGGCGCCTAGCCCGGATGGTGGGGTGCCCTTCTCTTTGGTTACTTTCTCTTGGGCAAGCAAGAGCTACGAAGCGCAGCGAAGTAACAGCCGCAGGCTGGCCCGAAGGGTGAGCGCAGCGAATCAAGTGACTCGCCCGTAAGGGGCGAAACCTACCAGGCCAGGCGGCGGGATAACGGAAAGTGCCAAGTAATCGGCAGCGCACATTTGTTTGCCAGTCCGGTGCCAAGACTGCCGCCGAGATTCTGCGAAGAACCTTTTCCTGCCACACGCCCGACTCAGTCGGTCTCGTCGTCACGGATCAGCACGTAGCTGCTGCCGTTCTCGTCGTCCAGGCGCTCGCAAACGAAGTACATCTCGACCTTGCCCGCGTTCATGGCGGCCAGCAGGTCGCCGGCCTGGGGCGTGAAGAACGCCTTGGAGCCCGGCTTGGCTTCGCAGGCGATCAGCGCGGTGACGAACAGTGCCGGGTCGGTGCCGTCGAAGTAATCCTCGCGCTCGGCGGCGTCCCATTCCTGAGGCGGCTCGAAGGGGCCGGTGAACAGCACCTTGGCATCGCCCAGGTCTTCTTCCTCGGCGTCCAGGTCGTCCTCGTCCGGGCGATAGACCGTGCAATCCAGGGCGTCGGCGGCGTCCAGCACGTGCTGGCGGTTTAGGTCATCGGCTAGGGACACGGTAGCTCCGCTGATTCAGTAAATGAAGGCGTCCAGTGTGCGGCGGCGCACCGCCCGCTGCAATCGTCGTCTGTGCATTTCCTCGGCGTCGGGAACCTGCGATGCTGCGGCAACCGTGAACACAGCAACGAGCAGAGCCATGAAGATCAGTTCGGATTTCGACAGCGGCAACATCCTCGTGCAGGACGCCAGCGACCCGCACAAGGTGCTGCTGGCCATGCGCAAGGACCTCAACAGCGACCATTTCCAGTGGTTTCACTTCCACGTCGAGGGCCTGACTCCAGGTGCGCGCCACGACTTCAGCATCACCAATGCCGGGCAGTCGGCCTACAGCCATGCCTGGACGGGCTACAACGCCGCCGCCTCGTATGATCAGCAGACCTGGTTCCGGGTGCCGAGCCGTTTCGAGAATGGCGTGCTGCACTTCGGTCTGGAGCCTGAGCAGGCGCAGATCTGGTTCGCCTACTTTGAGCCCTACAGCCGCGCACGACATGCCGCGCTGATCGAGCAGGCGCTGGCTTTGCCGGGTGTCGAATTGCATGCCTGCGGTCGCAGCCTCGAAGGCCGTGACATCGAGCTGCTGCGCGTGCATCGCCATGGGGGCGCGACGCGCAAGGTATGGATCATCGCCCAGCAGCATCCGGGCGAGCACATGGCCGAATGGTTCATGGAGGGCATCGTCAGGCGCCTCGGCGATGCCAGCGATGGTGAACTGGACGCCTTGCTGCAGCAGGCCGATCTGTACCTGGTGCCGAACATGAATCCGGACGGCGCCTTCCGCGGCCATCTGCGTACCAATGCGGCGGGGCAGGACCTGAACCGCGCCTGGCAGTCGGCAAGTGCGGAGCGCAGCCCCGAGGTACTGTTCGTGCAGCAGGCGATGCGCGAGGTGGGCGTGGACCTGTTTCTGGATATCCACGGCGACGAGGAAATTCCCCACGTGTTCACCGCCGGCTGCGAAGGCAACCCGGGCTTCACGCCACGCCTGGAGGCTCTGGAAACCGAGTTTCGTCAGCGCCTGGTGGACTGCGGGGCCGAGTTCCAGACCCGCTTTGGCTACCCGCGCAGTGCGCCGGGCCAGGCCAATCTCAACCTGGCCTGTAATGCGGTCGGGCAGGAGTTCGACTGCCTGTCGTTCACCCTGGAAATGCCCTTCAAGGACCATGACGATACGCCGAATCCAACCACCGGCTGGAATGGTCAGCGTTCGAAGAAACTGGCCGCCGACATGCTCGGCGTTATCGGCCAGATGGTCGACCGCCTGCGCTGATCAGGCATGCTCGTGCAGGCTGCCGGGTTCATCCTGCGTGGCCTGCAGCTCCTGAAGAATCTTCATCTTCTCGGCGATTTCCCGCTCGGCGGCGGCGCGCTGTTCAGGCTGCATGTTCTCCAGGTCTTCCTCGGTGACACCGACTTCCTTGAGGATCTTGTCGCGCATCTTCTCCGCCGGTGTCATGGCCATGTAGGCCATGAACTCATCCCTGGCGCTCGGTTTGGGCGGCGCCTTCTGCTCTTCGCTGGTCGCTAGAGTGCCGGTCTCCTGCACGCTCTCTTCACTCGCCTTATGGGGCGAGCTGTTGAGGGTGACGAGCATCCGCGCGAAGGCTTCGTCGTACGCCTGCTGATGGGCGTTCGATTCATCGCTCTTGAATGCTGGCGCGACTCGCTCGTTTTCCCGCGGCTTACCGGGCTCGACGAGCAGCGCCGCATCGCTGCTCTTCTTGAAATCCAGTTCGTCGGCACGGGTGCGCTGCAGCGCTGTGCTCATGCCGTAGTGGTTGAGCGAACCAATGATGCTCATGACGAGGCCTCCCTGATCTGAGCTCCTGACTCAGCAAGGCCTGTGCCATACCGTCTAACAGCGATAAATGACTGATATTGCGCCGTATTTTTTGGGGTGTGGTTGGCCGACTGGCAGGCTTTTGCCACAGATGGCAAGGGGCTGCCGGCTTCTTTCAGCCAGGCGGATCGAACAATCCGCGTTGAGTGAGGGCGGGCACGCTTGAGGCTGGGGGCAGCTGCGGTCGCGGCGCAGGTTGCCGAGCCATGGGCTGCATCGGCGTTTGCGGCACCCGGCTGCGCTGCACCTGCCACCAGCTTGGCAGCAGGGCGCGCACCTCGGGCTGGGTGAAGCGGTCGTCCATCAGGTGTACCACGCCGCTGTCCTGGGGCGTGCGGATCACCCGTCCAGCGGCCTGCACGACCTTTTGCAGGCCGGGGTACAGGTAGGTGTAGTCGTAGCCGCTGCCGAACATCTCGGCCATGCGCAGTTTGATCTGCTCGTTGATCGGGTTGATCTGCGGCAGCCCCAGGGTGGCGATGAAGGCGCCGATCAGCCGGTCCCCCGGCAGGTCGATGCCTTCACCGAACACGCCGCCGAGTACCGCGAAGCCGATGCCCTGACCGCCGGGCTCGAAATGTTCGAGAAACTGCTGGCGTTCGGCCTCGTCCATCTGCCTGGCCTGTACCCAGCGGGTGAGTTGCGGATGCTCGCGGTCGAACAGCTCCAGCACCTGTTGCAGATAGGCGTAGCTGCTGAAGAACGCCAGGTAGTTGCCCGGACGCTCGGCGAACTGCCGCGCCATCAGTGCCACGATGGGCGCCAGGGAGCGCTCGCGATGCTGGTAGCGGGTCGACAGGTTGCTTACCGCCTGCACCTCGAGTTGCTCCGCCTGGAATGGCGACTCCACATCCACCCAGGGTGTCGCCTCGGGCAGACCGAGCAGATCGGCGTAGTAGCGGGCCGGGCTCAGGGTGGCGGAAAACAGCGTGGTGCTGTGGCTGTCCTCGAAGCGCGGTGCCAGAAAGGGCGCCGGCACCACGTTGCGCAGGCACAATACCGAGTGGCTGCGGCCGCGCAGATCCGCCTGGCGGCTGATATCGAACAGCGAATGGGGGCCGAAGGCTTCGGCCAGCCGGCAGAAGGCCATGGCATCGAGGTAGAACTGCAGCAGCTCGCCGTCGTTGCCGGTGGGCTGGTCGGTCAGGTGGTCGGTAAGGGCGCTGACCGCTTTCTGCAGGGACAGAAGCAGCAGATCTGGCGGTTGCGGATAGGTCTGGTAATCAGCCTGCTGCTCCTTGTGCAGCT
Source organism: Pseudomonas fulva 12-X (assembly GCF_000213805.1). Lineage (NCBI taxonomy): Bacteria > Pseudomonadati > Pseudomonadota > Gammaproteobacteria > Pseudomonadales > Pseudomonadaceae > Pseudomonas > Pseudomonas fulva. The sequence continues at coordinate 1,801,501 of NC_015556.1, forward strand.
GCTTCCAGTGCCGGCTGATGCGCGTCAGTACTGCGCTCAGGCCCTTGGGTGCGTTGCTGCGCATCGCCTCGAAGCGTGCCTGGTCGAGTTCGGCGCTGTACATGCGCCGGGCGCGCTCGATCAGGTTGTGGGCCTCGTCGACCAGCAGCGTCACCCGCCACTCGTTGATCAGCGTGAGGCTGTAGAGCAGGGCGCTGAGGTCGAAGTAATAGTTGTAATCGCACACCACCACGTCGGCCCAGCGGGTCAGCTCCTGGCTCAGGTAGTAGGGGCAGACTTCATGCTGCAGGGCGATCTCGCGCACCGCGGCCTGGTCCAGCCAGACGCGCTCGACCGCCGCCTGGCGGGCAGCTGGCAGACGGTCGTAGAAACCGCGGGCCAGCGGACAGGATTCGCCATGGCAGGCTTTGTCCGGATGCTCGCAGGCCTTGTCCCGCGCCACGTGTTCCAGCACCCGCAGGGGCAATGATTCGCCGCGCAGGATATCAAGGGCATGCAACGCCAGCTGCCGCCCCGGCGTCTTGGCGGTCAGGAAAAACAAACGGTCGAGCTGCTTTTCCGGGAACGCCTTGAGCTGCGGAAACAGCGTACCCAGGGTCTTGCCAATGCCGGTGGTGGCCTGGGCCATCAGGCAGTGGCCGTCGCGGGCGGCGCGGTACACGGCCTCGGCCAGTTGCCGTTGGCCGAGGCGAAATTCGGCGTGGGGAAAGCGCAACTCGCTCAGCGCAGTATCACGATTCAGTCGGTGCGCCTGTTCCTGCTCGGCCCAGCTGATAAACCGCTGGCATAGGGTCTCGAAGAAGGCCTGCAGCTCGGCTGCCGTGCGGGTTTCGCGAAACACGCTTTCCTTCTGGGTGAGCACGTTGAAGTACACCACCGCAAGGTCGATCTGCGCCAGGCCACGGCTCTGGCAGAGCAGCCAGCCGTACACCCTTGCCTGGGCCCAGTGCAGCTGGCGGTGGTTGTCGGGAATGCGGGCGATGTCGCCGCGGTGGGTCTTGATCTCCTCGAGCAGGTTGCTCAACGGATCGAAGCCGTCGGCCCGGCCGCGCACCTGCAGCGAGGTGTATTCGCCAGCCAGCGGCACTTCGGACTCGTAGTGCTCGCCGCGCCGGGCGACTACCGTGGCGTGGCCGGCCATGCCTTCCTGGGCGGTGGGCGAGGGCGTGAAGCGCAGGTCCAGATCGCCGCATTTGGCGGTGAACTCGCACAGCGCGCGCACCGCCACGCGGTAACTCATGCGTCGGCCCACTGCACGTAGCAGACATCCACCGGCATGCCGTGCTCGGCGCAAAACGCCAGCCAGCGGCGCTGGTTATCCTGCAGGCGATCACCCGGGCCTTTCACTTCGATCATCCGGTAGCGTTTCTCCTCGGGCCAGAACTGGATCAGGTCCGGCATGCCCGAGCGGTTGGCCTGGATATCGCCGAGCAGGCGGCGAAACCAGGCCTGCAGATGCGCCGCCGGCAAGCAATCCAGGGCCTGTTCGAGCAGGGTTTCGCTGAGCACGCCCCAGTGCACGAACGGTGACTGGAGGCCGAACTTGTCGCGGTAGGTCTGGCGGATGCTGTCGCGGTAGCGCTCGTCCTCGAGCTGGGCAAGGCACTCGGTGAACAGCTTGCGGCGTCGCGTGTAGAACTCGGCGGTGAGCAGATCCGCCGGGCCATGCTGAAACGGATGAAAGAACGCACCGGGAATCGCGGCGAAGATCGCCGGCCAGCAGAGCAGCCCGAACAGGCTGCAGATCAGTGTGTTCTCGACGTAATGCACCGGCGCTTCGCTGCGTTGCAGGTGCAGCTGGACCATCTGCTCGACCGCCAGCAGTGGTGCCCGCGGCAATTGCAGATCCAGGCGCGCTGGAGTCGGCGCCTTGCCGCGCTTCTGTGCCGGTAGGCCCAGGTGGCGACTTAGGCGAGCAAGAGCCCGCTCGGCCAGTTGCAGCTCGCCATCGCTGATCGGTTCGGCGACCGCCTGGCTGGCCAGCTCGAAGGCTTCGCGATGCTGCAGGGTTCGCTCCAATACGCGGATGCGCCGTTGCCGCGCCGCGCCGTAGCCACTGCTGGCGTACACCTGCAGCGCCAGATCGAACTCTGCGCAGCGCTCCAGATGCTGGCCGATGCGAAACAGCAACTTGGCGCGGCGCTCGGCGATATAGGGATTGTCGTAGCGACGCGCGTCGATGCGGGCGAGCAGTTCATCACTGATTTCACCCGTCTCGAAGATTTCGCGGCAGCGCTGCAGGTGCAGGTAGTCGTCGACGTCCTCGCGGCATCGTAAGGCCCGCGAGTCCGCGGGGAAGTCGACCCGCTCGTAACGGAAGATGCCCAAATCGGCGAGCACGAACTCCGACCACTCCTGGCGCAGGTTGCCAAAAAACATCAGACGCAGGCGCTCGCTCAGATCATCGATGGTCAGGCTGTAGAGCACATCGTCGCTGCCCGGGCACCAGGCAGCGAAGGACTGGCTGGACTGGTACTGCTCGGCCAGTTGCAGGGCCAGGTCGTCCTTGCGGGCGCGCCGGTCGCTGAGCTGGGCGGCGAAGCTGGCGACGATCTCGTCCTTGCGCAGCAGGGCCAGCAGTTCATCGAGGCTCAGCGCGGCATCATCGAGTACCCAGCCGTTGGCGATCAGCGCTGCAGCGGCCTGGCGGCAGCAACCGATCTCCTCGTAATTGAGCTTGCTGGCGCGAAAGTGCACGCCCTTGCGCATGATCATCCGTACCAGCAGGGCCTGGGCCGACCAGTCGAGGGCATCGAAGGCATGCAGGAAAGCCTGTTCGCGGGCGTCGAGCAGGTCGGCATGGCGATCGCCGATCCAGGCCAGGGCCTTGCGAAAGTTGTGCAGATAATAGAAACGAGGATCGAGGGTTGAAGACATGGGGTCGGCAGGGTACTGTTTTTTTATACAGATATCAGGCCGTCCGTCATCTGGCAATCGCCACGGGATGGGCGGATGGTACAACTCATTGTCACTCGGCAGCGGTCGCGGACTACACTGCACTTCCATTACCGCCTGGAACGGGCCCCATGCACAGCCAGTTTGCGCCTCTCTCACCGGGCACCCTGACCGAGCGCCATTACGAAATGCTCGTGCAGGCGGTTGTCGACTACGCCATCTTCATGCTCGACCCGACAGGCATCGTGGTGTCCTGGAATGCTGGTGCGGCGCGCATCAAGGGCTATGACGCCAGCGAAGCGATCGGCCAGCACCTGTCGCTGTTCTACACCGACGAAGACCGCCAGGCAGGCAAGCCCGATTACCTGCTCGAACAGGCGCGCCGCGAAGGCCGCGCCCAGGACGAGGGCTGGCGGGTACGCAAGGACGGCACACGGTTCTGGGCGCTGGTGGTCATCGATGCGATCCGCAATGAGCAGGGCGAGGTCATCGGCCTGGCCAAGATCACCCGCGACATCACCGATCGCCGCGAAGCCGATGGGCGCTACGACGCTTTACGCGCCCAGCTGTTCCAGGCCCAGAAGCTGGAAGCCCTCGGACAGCTGAGCGGCGGCATGGCCCACGACTTCAACAACCTGCTGACCATCATTCTTAGCGCCGCCAAGCTGGCCAGCCGCACCGACGATCCTGAGCGCCTGGCCAGCCTTTTGGACAACATCCAGACGGCCGGCGAACGGGGTGCGCAGATGACCCGCAACCTGCTGACCTTCGCTCGCTGCGAGCCCAAGGCTACTCGGCAGGTCGATCTCAACGAGTTACTGGATGCCGCTGCCACCTTCATCGGCCAGGCACTGCCCCGAACCATGACGCTGCACATGCAGGTCGATGAGGGGCTGCACCGCGTGCAGCTCGACCCCAGCGAACTGGAGATGGCTTTGCTCAATCTGGTACTCAATGCACGCGATGCCATGGGTGGTGTGGGCGAGGTGCAGCTGCAGGCGCGCAATCGGCAGCTGGCCGGCGAGGAGGGGTTGCACGGGGCGTTCGTGGAAGTCGCCGTGGCCGATCAGGGTTGCGGGATCGACCCGGCGATTCGCCCGCGTCTGTTCGAGCCGTTTTTCACCACCAAGGACATCGGCAAGGGAACCGGATTGGGCCTGAGTCAGGTCTATGGTTTTGCTCGTCAGGCAAATGGCGCAGTGCAAATCGACAGCGCAGCTGGCCGGGGCACTTTGATCAACCTTTACCTGCCGGCAGTCGTCAGTGGTGTGGCAGATGCACCGGTATGACATGTTAGTATCGCCAATCATTTTTTCAGCCAGCGCTGCGGGGCTTGGGATACGCATTCCAGTACCCAGGCCGGACAGGCGCACATTCGACTGAGGCTCGCCAGATCTTGGAACAGCTACAACGCCTGCAAAGTGGGATCGAGGGTCTTGACGCTCTGTTGAAGGGCGGTCTGGTGGCCGGTGCTTCCTATATCGTTCAGGGACGCCCCGGCTCTGGCAAGACGATTCTCGCCAACCAGGTCGCGTTCAACCACGTACGCGAAGGTGGCCGGGTTCTGGTCGCCACCCTGTTGGCCGAGTCCCATGAAAGGCTCTTTCAATTCCTTTCCACGATGAGCTTCTTCGACCCCAGCAAGGTCGGCGCCGAGATCCAGTTCGTCAGCGCCTTCGACACTCTGGAAAACGAAGGGCTCGACGAAGTCGTCAAGCTGCTGCGCCGCGAGATCAGCCGTCAGAAGGCCACGCTGCTGATCGTCGATGGTCTGCTCAACGCCCGTTCCAAGGCCGAGAACCAGATCGATACCAAGAAATTCATCGCCGAACTGCAGGGGCATGCGGCCTTCGCTGGCTGCACGGTGCTGTTCCTGACCAGCTCGCGGCTGGATGATGGCAGCCCCGAACACACCATGGTCGATGGGGTGATCGAGATGGGTGAGGAGCTGTTCGGCGCTCGCTCGGTGCGCCGCATTCACCTGCGCAAGACCCGCGGCAGCGGCGCCTTGTCCGGTCTGCACGAATGCGAGATCACCGATGACGGGCTGGTGATCCACCCGCGGCTGGAGAGCCTGTACAGTCACCCGAGCCAGCCGGACAGCGAAACCCTGGCGCTGGTTTCCAGCGGCATCCCGAGCCTGGACGGGCTGATCGGCGGCGGCCTGTCGGCCTCTTCGGTGACCCTGATCATGGGGCCGGCGGGCGTTGGCAAGACCACCCTGGGTCTCAACTTCCTGGCGCAGTCCACCGTCGAGGAGCCGGGTCTGCATTTCGGCTTCTATGAAACGCCACAGCGCCTGCGCCTCAAGGCCAAGGCACTGGGCGTCGACCTGGAAGCACTGGAAGCAAAAGGCGCGCTGCACATCATGTGGCAGCCGACCACCGAAGGGCTGCTCGACGGCCTCGGTGCACGTGTCATCAAGGCGGTGCGCGAGAAGGGCATCAAGCGCCTGCATATCGACAGCCTCGGCGGTATGGCCCGCGTTGCCACGGGCAGCGCGCGGCTGATCGAGTTCTTCAGCGCCTTGATGAGCCAACTGCGTGCCATGGGCGTGACGGTGTTCGCCACCTGGGAAATGCGCGACCTGTTCGCTGCCGAGATCAACGCCCCGGCGCCGGAGCTGTCGAGCATCGTCGACAATCTGATTCTCATGCGTTTCGTGGAAAAAGACGCTGAACTAAAGCGCCTGCTTTCCATACTTAAGATGAGGGACAGCCGTTACGATCCCTCGCTTCTGGAAGTGGTCATCAGTGATCATGGTATTGAACTCAGCAAGGCCTTCAGACATGCGGCGGGTGCGCTGTCGGGCAATGCCGTCCCTGCGCAGGACGCCTGAGCCATGTGTGCCTGACCGAGCCGATAAACTATGACAACCATCCTGATAGTCGACGACGAATACCTGATTGCGGATATTCTCGGCTATGCCATGGAAGACGAAGGCTACATGGTGGTGAAGGCCAGTAACGGTCGGCGCGGACTCGAGGTGCTCGACCGTGAGCGCCCCGAGCTGGTGATCACCGACTTCATGATGCCGGTGATGGATGGTCTGGAATTTGCCCGTGCCGTCAGGGCCAGGCCGGACTCGGCGGAACTGCCGATCATCCTTATGAGCGGCGCCCAGGGCAGCGTCGGGCGTGCCAGCCCCGAGCTGTTTGCCGCGGTGTTCGACAAGCCTTTCGACATCAATCTGGTGATCGCCAAGGTCAAGGAATTGATCGGCCCGAGCTGATCGCCGCCTCTGCTTCTTTCTCATTCAGCACAAGCGGAACGCCTCGTTGGCGTGGCGGTCGAACGCTGCGCAAGCCGGGGTGAAGGTCGATGCGCCCCGGCAGAGTGACGTGTCGAGAGCGCGAGAATCAGGGATGAAGGTGTAGGAAGGGCATCGCTCGATGCCGGGCTGAGTGTGGTGATATCGCTGGCCCACGGCGGTTGCAGCGAATGTCTGATTGCCCAGGCAGATGGCTTCACGGCGTCAAACCGAGCACTGCGCTGGCGTACCTGCATCGACGCGCGAGGAATTCATCCATGCGCATCCTGATCTGTAGTGAACAAGCCGGGCAACTCCTGCCGCTGCTCGCGCCGCTGAGCGCCGACTGCCTGGCTTTTCCGAACCTTGTCGCAACGCTCGACGCTCTGGATGAGGGCGTCGACGCCGTGCTGCTGGCCGAGCAACTGCTCGATAGCCACGCCCAGACGCTGCTGACCCGATTCACGGATGCGAACATTCCCGTGGTGCTGCTTGGCGCAGCCGACGCCACGGCTCAAGCCCCGATGTCTGTGCATAGCGTCAGCCTAGTGGTGGAGCAGCCGTTTACCTCCCGTGCGCTGTGCAGTGCCTTGCAGAATGTTAAGAGCAACCGGCAGCCGCGTTCGCCTGACGAGGAACTGGCTCTGCAGCAGAGCCAGCGCATGGACGCCGTCGAGTCGGTGATCGATGGTGTCGCCCACGATTTCAACAATATGCTCACTGGCATCATCGGCGCGCTGGATATCATGAAGCGCCATGTCGGTGCCGGGCGCTTCGATGATCTGCCGCGGTTCATCGAGGCGGCGAGCATCTCCGCCGACCGTGCCAGTGCGCTGACCCAGCGCCTGCTTACGCTGTCCCATCGCCAACCGCTGGAGGCGCAGCCCATCGAAGTGAGCCCGCTGATGACCTCGCTCGAAGCGCTGATCCGCCGCTCCATCGGCGATGGCATCACCCTGCAGGGCGACTACCAGCACGGCGCCGTGCGGGTGCTGGTCGATGCCCGGCAGCTGGAGAGCTCGGTGCTCAACCTGGCCGTCAATGCCCGTGACGCCATGCCGGATGGCGGGCAGATCGGCCTGCATACCTCGCTTGTCGAACTGCAGCACGAGTGCCGCGCCGCCTTGCCGGACCTGCAGCCTGGTCGCTATCTGTTGATCGCCCTGTCGGACACCGGCACCGGCATGAGCAGCGAAACCCTGGAACGGGTTTTCGATCCCTTCTTCACCACCAAATCCGTCGGGCAGGGCAGTGGTCTGGGTTTGTCCATGGTGCATGGTTTCGCCCGCCAGAGTGGCGGTCAGGTGACCATTCACAGTGAGCCGCACATGGGCACCACGGTGCGTCTCTATCTTCCGGTGGTCGAGGAGGCTGCCAAGGTGCAACAACCGGCCATGGAAGCGCCGCCAGCAAGGTCGCGCATTCTGCTGGTGGAGAGCGATTCGTCGGTGTGTTTGCTGGTGGGCGAAGTGGCGGCCGAGTGCGGTCATGATCTGGTCAATGCCGCCGACCCGCAGGCGGCGCTAGAGCTCCTTGGGCGCGAGCCCTTCGACCTGCTGATCAGCGATGTCAGCCTGCCTGGCGTCAGCGGAGTGCAGCTGGCCGAGAGGGCGCTGGCCGAGCGCCCGGCGCTGGCCGTGCTACTGGTCGCCGCAGCTGCCGATGTAGGGCAACTGGCAGCGGCGCCGGCGCTGCGCAGCATCGCCAAGCCGTTCTCCAAACGTGAGTTGAGCGAGACCTTCGCCGAATTGCTGCCCGCGCGCTGATGCGTTGCAGAACACTAGAGACAGTGGCGATATCAGGCGTTGCGCTGGCCTGCAGCGCACGGCTACAAGCGCGGCAGTACGGCCTTTCGGCAACTTTTTTCACGCAAAGCACGCCGATGTGGAATCAAAGCGTTGCTGCGTAGTCCTAAAACCTGACAACGATTAGCGGCACCCCAGAGCGCCGCCTCCAACACCCTCGAAACACCGGGTTGGATGTCGAACCGTTGCAGCACCCGATGCCGATTTTGCACTGCCCAACACGAGCAGGCAGATGCCAGGCGGGTGGTTGGCAAAGGGAAGGGATGCTGCAGCCTGCATTGCCTCGACGAGCAGTGGCTGGTGTGCAGGTGCCTGTGGTTCGGCTTAAAGCCTGTTCAAAGTCTAGCGAGCTAGAGCAATGCAAGGCGAAAACAGGCGAGGACGCGGAGTTTACGAGCTGTAAATGAGCAGTCCGAGTCTGTTTTTAACGCCGCAGTGCCGACGCGCAGCAGACTTTGAACAGGTTTTTAGAACTGCCAGCGTCCATCAATTAAGTGTCGCCGTACCGTTACGGCGATTGTGGGGGAGATATTAACCATTGAACGGTAATCACAGCCTATGAAAATGTTGAAGGAATCCCTCAAGAAGGTCTTGCCGCGGGACAGTATCGATAACCTCAAGGCGTTGCAGAAGCGGCTTGCCATGGGCTGGATCCGCGCGTTGTCGCGTTCGGCCATGCTGCGCCGTTTCCATTACTCGTTCTTTTCCTCGGCCTTCGACCGTGAAGCCTATGCGGTGGTGGTCGGCCACCTGCAACACGAGCAGAACCTTTCCGGCGCCGAGCCGGTGAACTACTTCCTGCGCCGCGCCGTGCACCGCATCGAGAAGGGCCTGATCATGCAGCCGCGGCGCCAGGTGTTCGCCCTGGACTACATCAACGACACCGTCGACAGCTACATCGCCTCGCTCAAGGGCAATGTGGATCGCGACGAAGTCAGCTGGGCCCACGACGTACTTGCCGAGTACTTCGCCGTGACGGGCGATCACCCGGTGCTCAATCGTGCCCGCGAAAAATTCGCCCGCCTGGAGCGCCCCAGCGGCTCGCCGGAAACCCTGCGTAACCCGGATGCCGAGCGCGTGCCGTTCGCCGCTGACGTGAGCACGCCGAGCGTCGACTTCACCGCCATGCGTCAGCTGGCCATGAAGCGCCGTTCGGTGCGCTGGTATCAGCAGGATCGCCCGGTGCCGCGCGAGGTGATCGACAAGGCCGTGGAAGTCGCCGTGCAGTCGCCGAGCGCCTGTAACCGCCAGCCATACCGTTTCGTGGTGTTCGATGATCCGGCGTCCGTGGCCCAGGCGTCGCGCCTGCCGATGGGCGTGGCCGGTTTCGATCACAACTTTCCGGCCATCGTCGCTGTGGTCGGTCGCCTGCGCGCCTATCCCCATGTGCGTGACCGTCACGTGATCTACATCGACGGCGCCCTGGCGGCCATGTCCTTCATGTACGCGCTGGAAACCCAGGGCGTGTCGTCGTGCTCGATCAACTGGCCGGACATTCCCGAGCGTGAAGAGGCGGCGGCCAAGCTGCTCAAGCTCGACCCCGATGAGCGCATCGTGATGTTCATTTCCCTGGGCTACGCCGCCGACACGGGCCTGGTGCCTTACTCGCAGAAACTCTCGCTGGAGGAAGCCCGCAGCTACATGCGCCTGGAGTCGCCTGCTCGATGAGTGCCTCGCGTGTCCAGGAGGGCATGAAGTACCTCCTCAATTCCGGCTGGATGCTGGCCGAGAAGTTTCTGATGCTGGCCATCGGCCTGGCCACCACCGTGGTACTGGCGCGTTACCTGGGCCCTGAGGAGTTCGGTTACCTCAACTATGCGCTGGCGCTGCTGGGTTTGCTCAGCATCGTCGTGCACCTGGGGCTCACCGGCCTGGTGGTCAAGGAGCTACGCAGCAACCCGGACAACGAAGACCAGATTCTTTCCACGGTCTTCATGATCAAGGTGGGCTGCTCGGTGATCGCCTTCGCGATCATGATGAGCACCTACTTCTTCGGCAACGACCAGAACTTCCTGGTGCTGCTGTTCACCGCCCTGGCGCTGTTCTTCACCCCGTTCGAGATGCTCATCGACTGGTTCCAGGCGCGGGTGCAGGCCAAGTACGCAGCGGTGGCCGGCTTCGTCGGTCAGCTGGGCGGCAACGGCCTGAAGATGATCCTCGCCGTCGCTGGCGCGGGCCTGGTGTACATCGCCCTGGCCCATGTGGTGGTGGTGATGATCACCTCGGCGATCCTGGTCTGCTACGCGGTGATGCTCAAGCGCGATTTCCGCTTCGACTTTTCCTGGTCGCTGGGCAAGACCCTGCTGAAGAAGAGCTTCCTGATCTTCATGGGCTCGCTGTCGGCGGTGATCTACCTGAAGGTCGACCAGATCATGCTGCAGTACATGCTCGGCGAATACGCCGTGGGCGTCTACTCGGCGGCCTCGCGTCTGTCAGAGGCCTGGTACCTGATCCCGACCATCCTGATGGCCTCGGTCTTCCCGAAGATGATCGACCTGCACAAGAGCGACACCGCCGGCTACAACCGCTTCATGCAGGTGTCGCTGGACGTGCTGTTCTTCATGGCCTTCGCCCTGGCGGTGGTGGTGTTCTTCCTCTCCGACTGGATCGTCAACCTGCTGTACGGCCAGCAGTACGCCGATGCCGGACCGGTGCTGGCGGTGCATATCTTCGCGGCCACCTTCGTGTTCATGCGCGCGCTGTTCAGCAAGTGGATCATCATCGAGGAGGCCTTCATCTTTTCCCTGGTCACCCAGGGCCTCGGGGCGCTGAGCAACATCGTCCTCAACTATTTCCTCATCAGAAGCCACGGCGTGGTCGGCTCTGCCTGGGCGACGCTGATTTCCTACGGCGTGGCTGGCTACCTGAGTCTGTTGCTGTCGCGCAAGACGCGGCCGCTGTTCGTCATGATGACCAAGAGTATGTGTCTGCACGTGTTCCTGAGCGTGCCCCAATTGATTCGTGAATTAAGGAGAACGTGATATGTACGTCGAGATTCGCAAGGCCGGTTTCGTCAACAAGGGCGCTGCGCTGATGCTGCACGCCGCTCTGCAGCAAGTGCGCAAGAACCTGCCGGCTGCCAAGGTGGTGATGGAGCCTGGCCGCGCCAAAAGCCCCTATCCGTACTTCAATCGCGCTTCCCTGGGGCTGTACCAGAAGGCCTGGCTGTGGCGTAAGGGCATTCCGTTCGGTGACCTGGCGACGCTGGTGCCGGCCGGCATCCGCGAGCAGTACGGCATCGTGCTGGACAAGGACATCAACGTGGTGCTGGACGCCGCCGGTTTCGCCTACAGCGACCAGTGGGGCCCGGACCTGTCCGAAGAGCTGGCCCGCTCCAGCAAGCGCTGGAAGAAGCAGGGTTCCAAGGTCATCCTGCTGCCCCAGGCGTTCGGGCCGTTCCGCGATCCGCGCAGCCGCGAGGCGGTGAAGGCGTTCGTCGACAACTGCGACCTGATCTTCGCCCGCGAACAGATTTCCTACGACTACCTGACCGAGATCGTCGGCGAGCGCGACAACATCAAGATCGCGCCGGACTTCACCAACCTGATCACCGGGCCGGTGCCGGATTACTTCGATCCGGAAATCCACCAGATCTGCCTGGTACCCAACTGCCGCATGCTCGACAAGACCGACGACAGCGTCTCCAAGGGCTACGCCCCGTTCCTCGAACGTGCGGCCAAGGCGCTGGTCGAGCGTGGTGCCAAGCCGTTCCTGCTGATCCATGAAGGCGAGGGCGATGCGCGCCTGGCCGAGCAGGTGTCCAAGGCCGTAGGCGGCCTGCCGATTCTGCGCGAGACCGATCCGCTGGCCATCAAGGGCATCCTCGGCGCCTGCCGCGGCACCCTGGGCAGCCGCTTCCACGGCCTGGTCAGCGCGCTGTCGCAAGGCGTACCGTCGCTGGCCACCGGCTGGAGCCACAAGTACCAGATGCTGTTCGCCGACTACGGGTTCTCCGAAGGCGTGCTGGACATCAACCTGAGCGACGAGGAGCTGAACCGCGCCCTCGATAACCTCACCGACCCGGTGCAGATGCAGGCGCTGTCCGCGCGCTTGAATGCGCACTCCGCGGAGCTGAAGACCCGTACCCAGGCCATGTGGAACGAAGTGTTCGCTCTGATCGAGCAGGGCCGTAGAGTACGCAGTGAGAAGCCGGTTGCCGTGGCGACAGGTCGTTAAATGGGATAGGGGCGACGCAGTCCGCTGCGTCGCCTTTTTCAGCGTTCCAGACCAAGGTTCTTCGTTCTGTCCGGGAGCGCCTGGTTGATACCCGACTGGCAAATCAGTGTGCGCTGCCGATGACTTGGCTCTCTCCATTAGCATGCCGCATGGCCTGATGGGTTTCGCCCCTTACGGGCGAGTCACTTTCTCTTGCTTGCCCAAGAGAAAGTAACCAAAGAGAAGGGCACCTCACCATCCGGGCAAGGCGCCCCCGCCCTGCTGCGCCGGGGTTCCCTCATTCCATCACCACTCCAGGGGCACGACCGGATGCGGCCCACTGACGAAGGGCCATCCCTGGCCCATCGCAGCTCTCGCGACATCCATGTCGCTCAACCCCTTACGTGGCGATTCCATTCGGCCTCCTGAAGGGGAGGACTTGGGCGTCGCCTGTGCGATCGCAGCTCAAAAGCAAAAGCAAAAGCAAAAGCAAAAGCAAAAGCAAAAGCAGACGCCGCTAAGCTAGAGCCCGTGGAAATCTCGCAAGCTCGCGCTCCGGTCCCGTCAGGAGGCCGAGTGGAGGTGTCGTGTAGGGGAGCGAGCCGCATGGATGCGGCGAGAGGCTTAATGGGCCAGGGATGGCCCATGTAAGCCGGCCCCCGGAGCGGCGCCGGAGCGAGGAAACGCAGCGAAGCGGAGTAACAGCTGAAAGGCTGGCCCGTAGGGTGAGCAACGCGAATCAAGTTTCGCGCAGCGAAACCCGGATGTCGGGGTGCCCTTCTTTGGCACACCTTTCTTGGGCAAGCAAAGAGACGTAGCGAAGCGCAGTAACAGCCGCAGGCTGGCCCGGAGGGTGAGCGAAGCGAATCAAGGTGTGGCGCCCGTAAGGGGCGCAACACAAAGGTTCAGCAGACGCGGTAACGGATAGAGCCAAGTCAGTAAGTGATACGCACACAAACTTGCCAGTCCGGTGCCAAGACTGATTTTCCTGAGATTCCGCGAAGCACAAAAAAACGCCCGAACGATCACTCGTCCGGGCGTTTTAGCTTCTGCAGCCGACCTCAGGATTTGCGGTCGTAGGCACCTTGCTCGCTGACGGCGACCTTGCTGTCGCGGCCGTTGCGCACGATGTAGTAGAAGAACTGCGGAATACCGATCACGTAGCGGGCGAACAGCCGGCGCGGTTCCATCAGCAGGCGATAGGCCCACTCCATGCCGACCTTGCGCACCAGCTCCGGCGCGCGGTTGAAGCGCTGGGCGGCGAAGTCCAGGATCGCGCCGCCGCAGATCATCAGAGCAGGGCGATTGAGGTTGCGCTGCAGGATGACTGCCACCTCTTCCTGACGCGGCATGCCCATGCCCATCACGATCAGCGGGATCTTGCCCGGCTGCAGGTGCTCCTGTACGAACTCCAGGTACCGCTCCAACGGTTGGAAACCATCGATGGCATGGTACTCACGGCCGTTGAACAGGGCATTGGCACCTTCTTCCGTCCACGGCTCGCAGGTGCCCATGGCGAACAGTTGATACTGGTCGCTGCGCTCGTCCTGCAGGGCGTGCTCGATCAGCGCCGGAATGAAATCCGTACCGTTTAGGTTGGCGCCGGGCGCCAGGCCGTTCAACTGGCAGGCCAGCTTGATGCCGATGCCATCGCGCAGCAGGTGGTTGATCTGCAGGAAATGGCGACGGGCGCGTTTGTCCTGCTGGATCAGGTTGTAGCCGTGCTGATTGAGAAAGCCGACGATGGTCGGTTTCTTCGGCGTGCTCAGTTCTTCGAGCAAGGGCGTCACATCATGTTCTTCCAGCAACTTCAGTTTGTGAATAACTGGGTCGTACAGGAGTTTGGAAGTTTTCACGGGCGAGCCTCGTTGTCGGAAAGTAAAAAAATCATCCGGAGTCTGTTCACTAGGGCTTCGCGCTTTGCTTGTTGTTGTAGAAGTCCGTTTGATGGCGAAATGAACGGCAATCCGTGCCTCATTGAATGTGAACTGGCAGAGCCATTACGGAGGTGGCGAACCACCCGGCGAAGGGGCCCCGTAGGGCCCCGGTGAAGGGCGCCGGCGCACATGAGCGCTGGCCTGACCTCAGGCCGCGGAAACCTTGAGTTCCTTGACGCGGCCATAGTTGTCGGAGAAGCGGATGATGTCGTCCTCGCCCAGGTAGGTCCCGGACTGCACCTCGATCAGTTCCAGCGGAATCATGCCCGGGTTTTCCAATGCATGAATCTGGCCAATCGGGATATAGGTCGACTGGTTTTCGGTGACCATGTAGGTTTCATCACCGTTAGTGACCTGAGCGGTACCGCTGACCACGATCCAGTGCTCTGCACGGTGGTGATGCATCTGTACCGACAGCTTGGCACCAGGCTTCACGGTGATGCGTTTGACCTGATAGCGCGCGCCCTGGTCGATGGAGTCGTACATACCCCACGGGCGATACACCTCGCGGTTGTTGAGATGCTCGCAGCGCTCTTCACGCTTGAGCTGCTCGACGATGCGCTTGACCTCCTGGGCCTTGTCCTTGTGCGCGACCATGACGGTGTCCTTGGTCTCGACGATGATCAGGTCCTCGACGCCCACGGTGGTCACCAGGCGGTAGTCGGCATGCACGTAGTTGTTCTGGCTGTCGTGGCTGAGCACGTCGCCCTTGTGCACGTTGCCGTCGGCGTCCTTGTCGCTGACGTCCCACAGCGCGGACCAGGAACCGATGTCGCTCCAGCCGGCGTCCAGCGGCACCATCACCGCGTCTTCGGTCTTTTCCATCACCGCGTAGTCGATGGAGTCTTCCGGGCAGGCGGCGAACGCCTCCTTGCCGATGCGCACGAAGTGCATGTCTTCTTCGCTCTGCGCGGTGGCGCGGCGGCAGGCTTCGAGAATCTCCGGCTGCCAGCGCTGCAGCTCTTCGAGGTAGCGGCTGGCGCGGAACATGAACATGCCGCTGTTCCAGAAGTGCTCGCCGGAGGCCAGGTAGCGCTCGGCGGTTTGGCTGTCCGGCTTCTCGACGAACTTGGCGACGGTGAAGCCGCCATCGCCGGCCGCTGCGCCTTTCTGCAGGTAGCCGTAACCGGTCTCGGCATGGGTCGGCACGATGCCGAAGGTCACCAGCTTGCCGGCCTGGGCGAAGGGCAGGGCGGTTTCCACGGCGCGATGGAAGGCGTCCACGTCCTTGATCAGGTGGTCGGCGGCGAGAATCAGCAGTACCGGATCATTTTCCTTCTCCAGCGCCTTGATCGCGGCCAGCGCCACCGCCGGCGCGGTGTTGCGGCCTACCGGCTCAAGCAGGATGCTGGCGTTCTCGATGCCCAGGGTGCGCAGCTGTTCGGCGGCGAGGAAGCGGTGCTCCTCGTTGCAGATCAGGCACGGCTGGCTGGCGTTCAGGCCGTCCAGGCGGCGAATGGTCGCCTGCAGCATGGACAGCGAGTCGTCAGCGATCGGCAGGAACTGCTTGGGGTTGAGTTGGCGCGAGAGCGGCCAGAGGCGCGAGCCGTTACCGCCGGAAAGAATGACAGGAATCATCGTGGAGCTCCTCCCATGAAGAGTGATTGCCGAAGCCGGAATTCGCGGACCAGGATCGGCATGATCAGAAACGCGTCGCGGACGTAGCGGCCCACCAGACGGCGTGGTTCGGTATAAGCACGGTGCAGCCATTCCAGCGAGCAGCGTTGCATCCACATCGGGGCGCGTTGCAGCTTGCCGGACAGGAAGTTGATCGAAGCGCCTACGCACAGGCCGATGCCGACCGCCTGGTCGGTCTCGAAGATCTTGTGGGCAAGAATCTCCTGGCGTGGGCAGCCCACCGACAGCACCACCAGATGGGACGGGTGCTCGACGACGAACGACAGGCAGGCCTGAACCGCTTCGTCGTTGTCGATGAAGCCCATTGGCGGGTTGTGGTGGTGGAAGGTGACGTTCGGGAAGCGCTCGCGCAGGCGAGTGATGTCATCGTCTTCGCAGCCGATGATGGTCACGCTCCAGGCGCGCTGCTCGGCGATGTTCATCAGCTCCGCGGTCAGGGTGCTGCCGGGAATGGCGTCCTCGACCGGCACCTTGAGCATGCGCAGCAGCGGCAGCAGCACGCGGCTGTCGCAGATGCGGTGGCGGGCCACGGCATAGGCGCGCTTGAGGTCGCGGTCGGTTTCCAGTTGCACCACGTGATTCACGTTGGGCGTCACGATATAGCTGTATTTCTCGGTGCTGTGTTCAACCAAGTCCTCGATCAGGCGATCCTTGGTGCCACCGTAGAACTCGATATCA
Organism: Pseudomonas fulva 12-X; assembly: GCF_000213805.1. Classification (NCBI taxonomy): domain Bacteria; kingdom Pseudomonadati; phylum Pseudomonadota; class Gammaproteobacteria; order Pseudomonadales; family Pseudomonadaceae; genus Pseudomonas; species Pseudomonas fulva. The sequence goes on from NC_015556.1 coordinate 1,817,859, forward strand.
AAGGCTTTCATCAACACCTCTTTGCGCCACTGGCGCGTATCACGCGCGGGCAACGATTCCTGTTGCTCGCGATTCATTTGCCCAATGCCGCCTTCAGCAATTTGCTGTGGGTATGCACGTAGTGCAGGACATACAAAGAGATGCTATGCAGCGGTGATAGTTTCATGACCTCCCGACGAATGCGCATGTCTTCCTTCAGCGCGTCGAAGCGGCGGCTGGTGGAAACCCCGGTGGTGTCGAAGATGCACAGCGGCGACTCGATCTTAAGCACGTCGCGCTGATAATCCTGGCCCTGCAGGAATTCGACGATCATGCAGTAGTCGGCCGAGAGCTTGAAATCGTCGCGAAAGCGCACGTTGCGCAGGCGTTCGTTCTCGAAGTACATCGCCTGGTGGCTGGACGGCATGCCCAGCACCAGATGCTCGATCTTCTTGGCCTTCTGCGCGGTGAGACGACCCTCGGCGTTCTGCAGGTAGTAGTCGCCGTAGACGTAGCGCGGCTTGCCAGGCGCCTTCTCGATGGCATCGGCGACCGTCTGCAGCACGTTCTCGTCGTAGAAGAAGTCGCCGCTGTTGAGGAACAGCGTATAGCCCTCGGTCGCCGAGCCCTTGATCAGGCCCTTGTTCATTGCGTCGTAGAGGCCCTTGTCGCGCTCGCTGGTGATCTCGGCGTAAGGCTCGTCGATGGTCGCCAGCCACTCGGCACCACCGTCGGTGGAGGCACCGTCGACGACGATCCAGCGGAAGTTGCGGTAGGTCTGGGCCGCCACACTCTGGTAGGTCTGCTTGAGACCCTCCAGGTTATTCCAGTTGATGGTTACGATACTGAATTGGGTCATGGCGTGTGCCTCTGATCTCACGAGTCGGGGATTCTTGCGCGGCGTAGGCGCGGGAGAAGTACAGGAAGCAGGCGGCGCCGATGCCCAGCACATCGCCGCCGTACATCATCGAGTTGGACAGGAACATGTTGAGCATCTGGAACCAGAAGATCAGCTGGAAGGCGCTGAGCAGCGGGCCCTTGTCGGGGCAGCGCTTCATGATGCGCAGGTAGCCGAAATAGAAGATCAGCGCGATCAACGGGGTGAGGAAACCGTAGCGGTAGTACACGCCGACGATGCCCACGTCCGAGAGGTAGAAGTGCTCGTTGTAGAGCGCCCCGAAGCCGCCTTTCCACTGCAGCGACAGCGAGCCCATGCCGATGTACATGTTGTCCGCCACCGCGCCGAGGATGATCGCCGTGGTGTTGTCCCGCACGCCGGGGCCGGTGGTGGCCTCGTCGAGCAGCGCCTGGAACTTGTCGAATTGCGCGTAATAGAACTCGGGGAAGATGGCGAACGAGGCGACCAGGATGGTGGCGGCCAGCAGGCCCAGCTTGAGCAGCGAGTCGATACGGTCGCGGAAGATCCAGATGCCGGCCAGGGCCCAGATGACCATGGTCTGGCGGGTCTGCAGTACCAGCCACAGGTAGGAGGCGAAGAACAGCAGGGTTATCACACGGCTCAGCGAGATACGCTCCTTCATGCTGTACATCAGCATGAAGGCGCAGATGGTCACGTAGCTGGAGCCGATGCGGTAGCGGTCGGGGCGCAGCAGCGCGTCGCCGGCATCCTTGGCGTCCATGGTGAAGGACAGGCTGGCGTTTTCCGGGATGATCTTGAAGAAGTAGCAGTAGCCGACGAAGGCGCAGGTCAGGCCCGAGTACAGGAAGAAGGTCTCCAGGTGCTTCTGGGTCGGCGATGTCTTGATCATCAGGTACAGCGCCGGGAAGAACACCAGGTAGGCGAAGCTGCGGCGCTCTTCGAGCAGGCCGTAGATGAACGGCTGGTCGAAGTTGAGCTCGGCCATGATTGCCGAGACGACTGGCAGCACCAGGCCCATGAAGATGATCCACAGGCTGGTCTTGGACTGGTAGATGCGCTTCCAGACCAGGAACAGTGCCCCGGAGGCGGCCAGGATGCCGAGCAGCCAGAGCTCGCGCAGGTAGGGGATGCCAGCCTTTTTGTCGTCGGTCAGAAAGAAACAGGCCGAGTTCAGGACAAACAAGATCAGCAGCAGATTGCGGTATGCCAGGAGTTGCTTGAACAAGCTCGCCTTCCCATATCGAAATTGTCTTGGTCCGCAGGCGACGCCGCGTAGGCGTGGCTTGCGAGGTATCTAGTACAGCGCCTGCAAGTAATCGCGGGTGTTGCTGTGGATGCGCGGCTCGTCGCGCATCTCGTCGATCGGCCACCAGCGGTAGCGACCGTGTTGCACGCTCGGCGGCTGCAGGCTCTGCTGCGCGCCCAGCTCGATTGCGTAGGCAATGACCACGTAGTGGGTATCCGGCGACTCGCCGAACACGCTGTCGTCATAAAAGTGCTCGTACACGCCGAGCAGCCTGCTCTGCTCGCGGCTGAAGGCCTGGCCCAGCTCTTCCCGGGTCAGACGCGCGAATGCCGCGTCCAGCGTTTCATTCTTCTGAATCCGCCCGCCCGGGGCGAACCAGCTGCCCTGGGCGGGGCGGTTGAGCCGCTCGCCCAGAAGCAGTTCGCCCTGCGGGTTGCGTACCAGCAGATCGATGGACACCAGCGGCGTGCTGGCGACCACGGTCTTGAAGGTATCGGCCGGCAGGAACATCTCAGCTCCGTACCGCGTCGATGTTGTCGACGAACCAGCGGTAGGCGTCGCGCAGGCCGGTTTCCAGGTCGATGCTCGCCGTCCAGCCGAGCTTGGCCAGGCGCGAGACGTCCATCAGCTTGCGCGGCGTGCCATCGGGCTTGCTCGAGTCGAAGGTCAGGCGACCCTGGAACTCGGTGACCCGCGCGATGGTTTCGGCCAGCTCGCGAATGGTGCAGTCCTGGCCGGTGCCGACGTTGATGTGCGAGAGCATGGGCTGGGTGTGCGCCTGGTAGGTCGCCTCATCCAGATTCATCACGTGAACGCTGGCCGCGGCCATGTCGTCGACGTGCAGGAACTCGCGCATCGGCGTGCCGCTGCCCCAGATCACCACTTCATCGTCGCCACGCAGGGTCGCTTCGTGGAAGCGGCGCAGCAGGGCGGGGATGACGTGGCTGTTTTCCGGGTGATAGTTGTCGTGCGGGCCGTACAGGTTGGTCGGCATCACGCTGCGGTAGTCGCGGCCATGCTGGCGGTTGTAGCTTTCGCACAGCTTGATCCCGGCGATCTTGGCGATCGCATAGGGCTCGTTGGTCGGCTCCAGCACGCCGGTCAGCAGCGCTTCTTCACGCATCGGCTGCTCGGCATGCTTGGGGTAGATGCACGAGCTGCCCAGCGACAGCAGCTTCTGCACGCCGGCCTCGTGGGCGGCGTTGATGACGTTGGCCTCGATCATCAGGTTCTGATAGATGAAGTCGGCCGGGTACTGGTTGTTGGCGTGGATGCCGCCGACCTTCGCCGCGGCCAGGTAGACCTGGTCGATGCGCTGCTCGGCGAAGAAGCGTTTCACGCTGGCCGCATCCACCAGGTCCACGCTTTCGCGTGGCGCGGTGATGATGCTCTGGTAACCCAGGCTCTGCAGGCGGCGCACGATCGCCGAACCGACCATCCCGCGATGGCCGGCGACGAAGACGCGCTGATTGACAGGCGCGCTCATGCTCAGTTCTCCACGGAGACTGGCAGTTCGTGGCCGTGCTCCTTGAGCAGGGCGTGGCGCTGGGCGACCTTGAGGTCTTCGGCGACCATCTCGGCGCACATTTGCTGAACGGTGATTTCCGGGGTCCAGCCCAGCTTGGTCTTGGCCTTGGTCGGGTCGCCCAGCAGGGTTTCCACTTCGGCAGGGCGGAAGTAACGCGGGTCGACACGCACGATCACGTCACCGACTTTCAGCGCCGGCGCCTTGTCGCCGTCGATGCGCTCGACGATGCCTTGCTCGTCGACGCCAGTGCCTTCGAAGCGCAGGTGCACGCCCAGCTCGGCTGCCGACCAGGTGATGAACTCACGTACCGAGTACTGCACGCCGGTGGCGATCACGAAATCGTCGGCCTGCTCCTGCTGCAGCATCATCCACTGCATGCGCACGTAGTCCTTGGCATGGCCCCAGTCGCGCAGCGCGTCCATGTTGCCCATGTACAGGCAAGGCTCCAGACCCTGGGCGATGTTGGCCAGGCCGCGGGTGATCTTGCGGGTCACGAAGGTCTCGCCACGGCGCGGCGACTCGTGGTTGAACAGGATGCCGTTGCACGCGTACATGCCATAGGCTTCGCGGTAGTTGACGGTGATCCAGTAGGCGTACAGCTTGGCGACCGCGTAAGGCGAGCGCGGGTAGAACGGGGTGGTTTCCTTCTGCGGAATTTCCTGCACCAGGCCGTACAGCTCGGAAGTGGAGGCCTGGTAGAAACGGGTTTTCTTTTCCAGGCCCAGCAGGCGGATGGCTTCGAGGATGCGCAGGGTACCCATGGCATCGACGTCGGCGGTGTATTCCGGGGCCTCGAAGCTGACCGCTACGTGGGATTGCGCACCGAGGTTGTAGACCTCGTCAGGCTGCACTTCCTGGATTATGCGGGTCAGGTTGGACGAGTCGTTCAGGTCGCCGTAATGCAGGATGAAGTTCTGGTTGTCGACATGCGGGTCCTGATAGATGTGGTCCACACGCTGGGTGTTGAAGGACGACGCGCGGCGTTTGATGCCATGCACTTGGTAACCTTTTTCCAGCAGGAACTCGGCGAGGTAGGAACCGTCCTGACCTGTGATACCGGTGATGAGTGCTTTTTTCTGTTCCATTGCAATACCTGCGATGTCCAATTGATTAGAGAGCTGTAGCCAAAATCGCTGCGCGCGGTCGGTGGATCAGGCGCGCTTGAGCAGCATTTGCAGGCGTTCGATGACGCCAAGAAAAATGATCCGTACCGACGGAAACTTGTAAAAGAAACGGTAGATGTCGTACTCCGCCTTCTGCCGCGTTTTGCTGTCGCTGATGAGGTCGGCGGAGTCGATCAGGGCTAGGCCCTCACCTTCGATGTTGTGCAGGATGCTCAGTTCCATGGGCTTCATGGAAAGCGCGAAATTGTGCAGCCCGCGGGCGTTGGTACGGGTCAATTGCAGGCCTTTGCAGGTCTTGCTGCCGTACAGATTGGTGGTGAAGTCGTAGTCGGCGAGCACCGGATTGCGCCGTTTGATGCACGACGGCAGCAGCTCGCAGTAGGCGTCGTAGACCGATAGGCTTTCCTCGCGGCGAGCGAACTTGTAGTCCACCGCTTTCTGCTGGATCGGTACCTGGAAACGCGACGAGGCGATGTTAAAGTGCTGGCCCGGGTCGCCGAAGTTGGTAGTCAGCGAGCGGAACGGGTACACGAAGTACAGGTCCTTGGCGATGATGTACGCGGTGTACAGCTTGAGCCACGAGGACTCCGGCCAGCCGCGGATATCCGCCGGGATGCCGTCGATGTGACTGATATCGGTGCCGTTGCTTTCCAGCCACTGACGGAAACCCTGCCAGTGCCGGCGCGACCAGGCCTGGCCCCAGGAAGCGGCCATCTGAATGAAGTGCACGTGGGAGTCGCCATCGTCGATCGGCATGAAGGGCAGGTCGACGGTCTGGCTGAACTGCACGCTGTACAGGCTGATGCCGGCCACGCCGGCGTCATCGGCATAGGCCTGCAGGGCCTTGTGGGTGTAGTCGTAGAAGAACGGTGAAACGAACAGATCGTCCTCGAGGATGATCACGTCACCGTACTGCTCGGTCAGGTCGCCACAGCTGAGCACGTGCTGGCGCAGGCCGAGGCGCTGCGGGTGGGCGATGATCAGCTTTTCGCCGTGGGGCCAGTCGAACGCTTCGGCGACCTGGCGCGGCTCTGGGTTGCCGGAGTTGTCCAGGCTGATCACCAGGCGCACGTTGCCTTCGGGATACTGCGCCTGGATCAGCGAGCCCAGCAGGCGGCTGAGGCTCTTGGGGCGGTTGTAGCCGATGACGACGATAGTGGGTAATTGTTCGGTCATGGGATCGAAACCGGTCTCTTCAAAAAAGGGTTGAGCCAATCACGGCTGGCACCCCGCTTTACGCCCCTTAGCGCGCACCGCTTCGCAAGCCTGATCGAAAACCAGGCGGCGGGCAGTGGCAGAGGGGGAGTGCAGCGCTATGGCCCCGCGCATGTCGCGTCGGGCCAAAGGGGTGTGGGTGATGACGTCCATGTCAGCGTTGGCTCAGCCGTTAACTTGTTTACGGCCGATGCCGTAATAGTCGAAGCCTTCGCGGTTCACCTGGCCGAGGTCGTACTGGTTACGGCCATCGATGATCACCGGCTGCTTGAGCAGCTTCTTCAGGGCCTTGAAGTCCGGACGACGGAACGGCTTCCACTCGGTGACCAGCACCAGGGCGTCGGCATCGATGGCGGCTTCGTACTGACCGTCGACGATCTGCAGGCGACCTTCGTTGAACCAGTGCTCCGGGAACTCGCGGGCGGCGGTTTCACGGGCGATCGGGTCGAAGGCTTTGACCTTGGCGCCGGCGTTGATCAGGCTGTTGATCAGCACCACGCTGGGGGCCTCACGCATGTCGTCGGTGCCGGGCTTGAACGCCAGGCCCCAGACGGCGAAGGTGCGGCCCTTGAGGTCGCCTTCGAAGTGGGCGGCCAGCTTGTTGAACAGCGACTGCTTCTGCTGATCGTTACGCGCTTCGACGGCTTGCAGCAGCTTGGGCTCGAAGTCGTTCTGGTGAGCGATGCTGATCAGCGCCTTGACGTCTTTCGGGAAGCACGAGCCGCCGTAGCCGCAGCCGGCGTAGATAAAGTGGTAGCCGATACGCTGGTCCGAGCCGATGCCCAGGCGCACGTTCTCGATGTCCACGTCCAGGCGGTCGCACAGGCTGGCGATCTCGTTCATGAAGGAGATCTTGGTGGCCAGCATGGCGTTGGCGGCGTACTTGGTCATTTCCGCATCACGCACGCCCATGAACTTGATGCGCGGGTTGTTGCGGATGAAGGGCGCGTACAGCTCGCTCATTACCTGGCGAGCGCGCTCGCTGTCGGTGCCGACGATGATGCGGTCCGGGTGCATGAAGTCGTCGACCGCGGCGCCTTCCTTGAGAAATTCCGGGTTGGAGACCACATCGAAGCTGATGGACTTGCCGCGCAGCTCCAGCTGCTCGAGGATCTCGGCGCGTACCAGATCGGCGGTGCCCACCGGTACGGTGGACTTGTTGATCACCGTGGTGTGGCGGGTCATCAGGCTGCCGACCTGACGGGCGACTTCCAGGACGTAACGCAGGTCGGCCGAGCCGTCTTCGCCGGGCGGGGTGCCGACGGCGATGAAGATGATGTCCGACTGCTCCATCGCTTCTGTCAGCTGGGTGGTGAACAGCAGGCGACCGGCCGCGAAGTTCTCTTCCACCACAGTTTCCAGACCCGGCTCGTAAATCGGCAGGATGCCTTTCTTGAGGTTCTCGATCTTTTTCGGATCGACATCCACGCAGACAACCGTGTTGCCCATCTCGGCGATACAGGCGCCGGTGACGAGGCCGACGTAGCCGGTTCCAACGACAGTGATATTCATGGATAAACTTTCCTTGAGTTAACGTTAATCGTTACTGCGCCAAGCGGGCGCGTTAGTAAATGTCGCGCGAGAACAGGGTGAAGGGCGTCTTCACCAGGATCTTGATGTCCAGCCACAGGGACCAGTTGTTGATGTAATCCAGGTCCTTCTCCACGCGTTGCTGCATCTTTTCCAGGGTTTCGGTTTCGCCGCGGTGACCGGTCACCTGAGCCAGACCGGTGATGCCGGGCTTGAGGCGATGACGGGCCATATAGGCGAGGATCTTGTCGCTGTAGTAGTTGTTGTGCGCCACGGCATGGGGACGCGGGCCAACCAGGGACATCTCGCCACGCAGCACGTTGATCAGCTGCGGCAGTTCGTCGATCGAGGTGCGGCGCAGGAAGCGGCCGACCGGGGTGATGCGCGGGTCTTCGCGGGTCGCCTGCTTGACGGCCTTGTCGTCGTGCATGCGCATGGAGCGGAATTTCCACACCAGGATCACGCCGCCGTTCCAGCCGTGACGCGGCTGCAGGAAGAACACCGGGCCGGGCGAGGAGAGCTTCACGGCGATGGCCGCGATGATGAACACCGGGCTCAGGGCCACCAGCGCTAGGAAAGCCAGGGTGCGATCCATCAGCTCTTTGCTGAATACCGCAGCCGGGTGCGAGCTGATCGGGCTTTCGTTGAGGTAGATGGCAGGCAGCTGCTCGATCTGCGAGATCGACTGGTTGAGCAACGGCATGCTGCCGAAGTCCGGCACCCAGACCACGTCGACGCTCATGTCCAGCAGGTCGATGTAGAGCTTCTCGATGTGCGAGATCTCGTCCAGGGTCAGGGCGATGTACACGCGGCGCACGCCGTGCTGCTCGGTGACGTCACGCAGCTCCTTGAGCTTGCCGAGAATCGGGAAGCGGCCGTCCTGGGTTTGCGCATCGTCGCTGGAGGCGATCAGGCCGACCAGGGGCACGCGGTTGTTGGCGGTCAGGCGCTCGGCCAGCTCGTGGGCCTTTTCGCCCGAGCCGATGATCAGCGAGACGCGCTCGTTACGCAGCTTCTGCGAGTGCAGGCGAGCGAAGTAGCGCAGCGGAATGAAGGCGATGGCCTGGGCCAGGAAGCCCAGCAGCGCCCACTCGCGCATGATCTCGAAGGAGAAGCGATCCAGGCTCTGGCTGAAGTAGGCGATGAACAACAGGCCCGCCAGTAGCGTCAGCCAGCCGGCCAACAGATGGGCCAGGCCAGTCAGGTAGCCGAAGCGCTTATGGTAGACGCGCAGCATGCCGTAGGCCGGTACCGAGCCCAGCACGGTGAGCACGATCAGCAGGCGGTATTCGGTGGGCACGTCGCCGTAGCGCTGAACGACCAGGTAGCAGAGCAGCATGCTGACCAGAGTAATGGCGCAGGTCCATTGACCCCAGAACGTGAGTCCCCTGCGGTTCTCGGCAGGATTGATCCGTTTGGAAATCATTTGCGGCGATCCTCGTGCAAATCTTCGATGAAGTAAGTGGCCTCCGGAAAACGCACGAGAGGCGACATGTCCTTGGTTGAAGCGGTGGTGGGCGTGCCCAGGGTCTCGCAGCGCATCAGCGCCTGCTGAAAGGGTTGCGCCCTGAAACTGATCTCTCGACGCATGGTTTTCCAACCTCCAACAAATACGAATCCTGCGGCCTGAACCGACAGGCACGCGTTTATCAGGCAGTCAACTAAGCGAAATGCTGGTGTGCGATGCGCCAAGGCGTGTCGATGACCAGACGTTCGGCCTCTCTCTCGCCCAGGATCCGGGCGGCTTGCAGGAGACCTTCTTGTAATAGGGGAGGGCGGTGATCCAGGTTGTGGGCATCAGTCGCCATAATGCTGACCACACGATTGCTCAGCAGTTCGTGAGCCAGGTGCATTGCACGTTCGCCAAAACGACCAGCGGCAGAGGCAGCCGTCACCTGCAACAGGCAGCCCTGCTCGATGAACGGCTTGAGCTTGCTCGGCATGTTCATCAGTGCCTTGTTGCGCTCCGGGTGGGCGATGAGCGGTACCACGCCCTTGTCCAGCAGCCATTGAGTGAGGCGTTCGGCGCCGAATGGCATTTCCCCGTGGGGAAACTCCAGCAGCAGCACTTTCCTGCCTTCCCACTGGCCGAGGAACGGAATGCTGCCATCCAGCACGCGGGTCATCAGCTCGCCGCAGAAACGCACTTCAGCTGCGGCACTGACCTTCAGGTCGATGCCGGCCTTTTCCAGCGCCACATTGAAGCGGCTGCAGGTTTCGGCGATGTTGCGGCTGTCGTTGTCGTAGCGGCCGATGTGGATGTGCGGCGTGCACACCACGTGGCTGATGCCGTTGGCGACCGCCATGCGGGCCATGTCCAGCGCGGTCGGCAGGTCTGCCGGGCCGTCGTCGATGGCCGGCAGCAGGTGGTTGTGCAGATCGATCATCGGGCACCTCCTGCTGTCATGCGCTGGTTGATCATGGCGGTTATCAGGCCTTGCCTTCGCTGTAGCCATAGTGGTCGTAGTAACCGCCGTATTCGCCTGCGCGAGCGGCTTTCTCCACGTCCACCTGGTTGAGCACGACGCCCATCACCGAGGCACCGCTCTGCAGCAGGTGACCAACGCCACGCTGAGCCATCGGGATTGGCGTGCCGTCGGCCTTGACCACGTAGATCACCGCATCGGCGAAGGTGGACAGCAGCACTGCATCGCTCACGGCCTGGCTGGGCGGCGAATCGATGATGATGTGGTCGTAACGCTCCTTGATCATGTCCAGGAACTTGGCGAAGCGCGGCGAGGCCAGCAGCTCCAGCGGGTTTGGCGGTACGGCGCCGGCTGGCAGCATGTCCAGGTTGGTGCCCATGTTGTGAATGCACTCTTCGACCTTGGCGCTGCCGGTGATCAGGTTGGCCAGGCCAGGGGTGCCGACCGGGAAGTCGAAGCTCTTGGCCAGGGTCGGGCGGCGCAGGTCGGCGTCGATCAGCAGCACGCGTTGCAGTTGGCTGAGGGCGAACGCCATGTTGGCCACCAGGGTGCTCTTGCCTTCGCCCGGCGACGAGGAGGTGACTACCAGCACCTTCTGCGAACGGTTGCTGTCGGCCAGCATCAGGCTGGTACGAATGGTGCGGATCGACTCGCAGAAACGCGGGTCCTCGCCATGCTCGAACAGGTGCGCGGCGGTGTACTTGGAGTTGTTGGAAATCAGCGGAACGATGCCCAGTACCGGCAGGTTCAGCTTGGTCTCCACGTCCTCGACGCCCTTGAAGGTGTTGCTCAGGATGTCGCGCACGATGGCCAGGGCCACGGCGAACACCAGGGCCAGGCCGGCGGCGAGCACGATGATCAGCTTCTGGTTCGGCGCTGCCGGGGTCAGCGGGGCGACGGCCTTGTCGATGATGCGTGCGTTGCTGGAATTGACGTCCTGAGTGGCTGCGGTTTCGCGCAGGCGGGTCATGAAGGTCTCGTACAGCGAACGGTTGCTTTCCACATCGCGGGTCAGCTCACGCACCTTGAATTCCTTGCGCGAGATGTCCTGGATCTGTTCCTTGTTCTTGTCGAACGAGGCGTTCAGGGAGTTCTCGTTGGCTACGGCCAGCTGGTAATTGCGCTCGATACTGGCCACTACCTGCTCGACCTGGGCGCGCAGGCTGGCGGTAGCGGCGCTGAGGTCGGACTTGGCGGCGAGCATGGCCGGGTGACGGTCACCATAGCGACGGGATAGCTCCTCGACCTTGGCACGAGCACGTGCTTCTTCGGACTTGAACTGCTGGATCAGCGGGTTGCCGAGTACGGCTGGTACGCTGGCCAGACGGCGCCAGTCGCCGTTGCCCATGGACTGCACCTGACGATACTGGCTCTCGGCCTCGGCACGCTGGCGACGCGCGTCGATCATGCGGTCACCGGTCAGCGACAGTTCGTTGTTGCTGATGGTCTGCACGCCGTTGACGTCGACCAGGCCTTCGGCTTCGCGGAAGGCCTGCAGGCGGTTCTCGGCTTCCTGCAGCGAGGTGCGCAGCTCGTTGAGGCGGGTGTTCATCCAGGTGGTGGCCTGCAGCGACATTTCCATCTGCGCATCGAGCTGGCTGTCGATGTAGTTGCTGGCGATGGAGTTGGCGATGGCGGCAGAGGTCAGGCGATCAGGCAGGTCGACGGAAATGTTGACCAGCTGGCTCTTGCCCTCGACCCACACGTTGGTGCGGTCCATCAGGTTCTTGACCACGATGTCCATCAGCTCGGCTTCGGTCATCGGCTCGGACGGCTCGGGCGCGTCCACCAGGCCGGTGTACGACAGCACGCTCTGGATGCCATTGGTGATGGCACTGAAGTTGATCAGCGGTTGCGGCTGCTGGCGCGGATCGAAGTCCGGATGCTCGGTGAGGTTGAGCTCACGCACTACCTTCTCGGCAACCACACGGCTCTTGACCAGGCCCAGCTGGGTCTGCAGGTATTCGTTGACGGCGCCGGTGGTGTCGGTCACCTGCTGGAAGGAGACCAGCTGGGTGCCTTTGGTTTCGATCATCACCGATGCTACCGCGCGGTAGATCGGCGTCATGCGGGACACGGCGATGGCGGTGATCAGGGTGACCACCACGACGAACAGGATGATCGCCCACTTGCGCGACCATACGGCATTCCAGATGCGTCGCAGGTCGATGTAATCGCTATCTGCTTCCGAGGGCGAAGGCTGCCACTGTCGGATCGTTCGTGCAGGACTGTTCATATTCAGAAGAACCCTTGATCGATGGTGATGGTGTCACCCGGCTTGACGAGGGTGTCGAGCGTGGCTTTTTCTTGGGCGCGGCTTTCGCCGTTACCACGTGAGATGGTGATGCGCTTGGTCGATGCCCGTTCGGTCAGGCCGCCGGCCAGCGCGATGGCGCGGTCCAGGGTCAGGCCGGGTTGATAGGGATAGCCACCCGGCGACTTCACTTCGCCGCTGATGTAGAACTCGCGGTAGGTGGTAACGGCGACCGAGACGCGCGGATCGACCAGGTAGCCATCGGCCTTCAGGCGTTCGGTAAGGATGCGTTCAATGTCGGCCGCGGTCTTGTCCTTGGCATCGACCGTCCCCAGGAAGGGGTAGGAGAAGTTACCGGCGTCATTGAGGCGGATTTCCTCGAACGACAGATCCGGCTCACCGAAGACGCTGATCTTGATCACGTCGCCGGAGCTCAGCCGATACTGCGGGTTTGCCTGTGCGCCTGCTGCGAATGCGAGCATCAGCAGCAGCGAGAAGGCTTTGAACAGATGGTGGACTGACATCCGCATACTCCTTGATGGTTACTTGAATACCAGGCGCTGGAAAAAGAGCGCCCGCCGCTCGCCTGCAAGGACAAACGGGAAAGGGTTGATAAGGGTGGTGACGCCAGCGTCACCCTGTTGAGGAGCCCGGGTGTTAGAGGCTCAAGCTCAACGACAGCTGATAGATGTCCCGGTCGTAGGATTTCTCCCGCACGCTCGAATCGTTGTCGGTGTGGCGGTAACCCAGCGATACATCAGCCCAGCGCAGCGGGGAGTAGGTCAACTCCAGGCCATAGCCGGTACGGTCGTCCTTGCGGTCGGTTGCCTTGTAGTCGCGTACGGAGTAGCGGTAGAACAGCTCCGATCGGATGAAGGCCGACCATTCGTGCTCCCAACCCAGGCGTGTGGTGGTGTCCTGAACGGTACTGGCACCATCTTCGCCTTCGTCGAAAGAACGACGCGTGTCGAGTTTGACGATGGAGTAGGTGCGCGGTTCCCACTTCAGACCAACTTCCCACATGGGGCTGGTGTAGTCCTCGCGGCTGCTGCTGTCGAAATTCTTGCGCTGGGCGCCCAGGCGCACGGTGCCGGAGGTCTTGGCGGTGGCATCCCAGGTGGCGCCGAACAACAGGGCGTCGTCGGTGCTGTCGCGGTCGCTCTCGCTGAGTACGTATTGGTTGACGGTGTGGCGCAGCTCGACCAGGGAGCGGGTGCTGCCACCCAGGCGGTGGTACCAAACGGAGTTCAGGGTGGTGCTGTCGCGGTCCTGGTCGTCGTTCAGGCCGCCGCTGTTGCGATAGCGGATGGACTCGTAGTTGACACCGAAGTCGATCTGGTTGAGCCCGGTCTGGGTACCGTAGGTGTACACGGCACCGGCCACGCCACGGTCGTACTTGTCGTTTTCGTCCCGGTCGGGGTCTCGCACGTCAGTGGTTTCCTCGACGCGGTGATAGCCAAGGTTCCAGCGCAGGCGGTTGCGCGAGTTGAATTCCATGATGCTGCGAAAACGCAGGTGCTGATCGGTGTGGCTGGCCTTGTCGTCGGAATGGTAGTTCTGGTCGTCGATTTCGTATTCGAGCTGGTAGCCGGTGTTGCGCGTTTCGGCACTGAGCAGGAATTTCGGGTTGATGCTGGTCACCCAGGAGGATCGCGCCTTGTTCAGTCCGCGGTAATTGCTGTCGTAGCTTTCGCCGACGTTGAGGGTTGGCGTGAACTCGAACCCAGCCAGGTCGATATGTTGTGGGTCTGTCGCCCAACTGGCTGTAGACAGCGAACCTGCAAGTGAAGCCGTCAGTATCTTGGTGAGTTTCATGGTGCCAAATCCCTTCCCGGGGTCTGTTGCTGATGGGGAAGGCCGGTCAGACATCGCGGTGAGGCGCTCTGAGAAGTGTGTCTCAGTCACCTATCGCATTGACTTGCGGCCATTTTTCATGAGTCATTGGTTGTCGGCTCTCGTAAGAAGTTCCCCGGCGGCCCCAAACTCCTGGCCCTTGGCTTCACAAAAAAAACCTGAACTTTTCCGTGCGTGTTCTTGGCGCACTCGAGGCAGATGCGCTACATCGCAGTGCGAGCGGCAAGCGATAATCCAATAAGTGAGCGTGAAAGTTGCTCCTTTTCAGGCACTTGGTTTTTTAGTCAATGTGCGGTTACTGACGCCCGGACAATAAATTCATTGCATGACAGTCAGATTAAATCCTGGTGCCTGTATATATATGTCCAGCAATGTTCGTGCCGTTATGAGGTTGAGTTGAAATGTCGAGCTTATATATGAAAGGAAGCGCCGAGAGGTATGGCAATTTGCCGCTTAGTTCTCGTCATCTACGGCATTGGCATAATAGTGAAGAGGCGCTCTAGAGGCGCAGCACACGGTCATTAGGGCCGGCAGCCTTCTGACCTGAAGATGACCGAGTTGGCTGGCGCTGAGTTGGTCGAGTAGTTCGCAAGCGCGGGAAGTAGCAATATCAAATTAATGTTGCTTGCTGGCATTGCAATATTGCGTGTGGATTGAGTGGTGCATTACATCGACCTATATATAAGGAAGGAAATCAAGTTGCTGGCCCACTGCCATATTTGGCGCTGAGCGATGCGGCAATACGACGGCACAAGCTGTTGGCTGCCGTTTATATGAGGAGGTCATCGGCAGGCTGTCGGGTAGGAATGGCCTGCCGGCTGGGGGAAACAACGCGCCGCTTGGCGCGTTGTCATCAGCGTTGCGTACGGACTTGCGGGTTGGCCAGTACGCAGTCTTCACCCGCGAAGAAGGCGCGGACGTTGGCGAAAGCGTCGCCGAAGTACAGCTCATAACCTTCACGCTCCACATAGCCCAGATGCGGTGTGCACAGCACGCCGGGGTGGCGCAGCAGGGGATGGTCGGGGTCGTTCAGTGGTTCCTGCTCGAAGACATCCAGCGCGGCGAAACCGGGCCGGCCCTTGTTCAAGGCCTCGAGCAGCGCGCCTGGTGCAATCAGCTCGGCGCGGCTGGTATTGACCAATAGCGCGCTGGGTTTCATCAGCGCCAGGTCGGCCGCAATGACCAGATGGCGGGTGGCCGCAGCCAGGCGCAGGTGCAGGCTGATCACATCGGCGCTGGCGAAAAAGGCTTCGCGCGACGGGGCGGCCTGGTGGCCGTCGGCAACAGCGGCCTGCCGTGAGGCTTCGCTGCCCCATACCAGTACCGGCATTTCGAAAGCTTGGGCGTAACGAGCCAGGCGCTGGCCAATCTTGCCGTAACCCCAGATGCCCAGGGTTTGCCCGGCCAGGCGCTGACCCATATTGACCTGCCATTGGCCGGCGTACATCGCCTGCATCGCCGGGAAAAGCTGGCGGCGCGCGTTCATGATCAGCGCCCAGGTCAGCTCGGCGGGGGCGATGGGCGAGCCGCGGCCCTCCATCACCGCCACGCCATGTCGGGTGCAGGCCTCGACATCCAGGTGGTTGGAGACCTTGCCGGTCTGGCTGATCAGCTTGAGGTTCGGCAGGCGCGCCAGCAGCGCTTCATCTATACGGGTGCGTTCGCGGGTCAGCACCAGGGCATCGGCGTCGGCGAAGCGCTTGGCAAGCACCTGCACATCGTCCACGGCGTCGTGGTAAAGGCTGACCCGGTGATCGGCCAGGGTAGTGAAGCAGTCGAGGGTGCGGATGACGTTCTGGTAATCATCGGGAATGACGATATGCATGGCTGCTCCAAAAACGGTTCAGGCTCCCGCGGGAGCCTGATTCGGTGGGATTCAGCTGGCGCTCTGCAGCACCGCTGTCTTGCGGCGGGCTCGCCAGATTCGCCAGATGGGCAAGGCTATCATCATAGCCACCAGCGCCCATACGGCCAGGCTGATCGAGCTGCTCCACAGGATGCTCAGGTCGCCGTTGGAAAGCGACAGGGCGCGGCGCAGATTCTGCTCCATCAGGCCGCCGAGGATGAAGCCCAGCAGGATCGCCGACAGTGGGAAGTCCATCTTGCGCAGGATGTAGCCGGCGACGCCGATACCGATCATCAGGTACAGGTCGAACGCGGTGGCGTGTACGGCGTAGACACCGATCGAGGTGATGATGGCGATGGCCGGCACCAGTGCCCAGTACGGCACGGCCAGGATCTTGGTGAAGATCTTGATCATCGGCACGTTCATCACGATGAGCATGATGTTGGCCACGAACAGCGAGGCGATCAGGCCCCAGACGATATCCGGCTGGTTCTGGAACAGCAGGGGGCCCGGCGTGATGTTGTACAGCGTCAGGGCGCCGAGCATCACTGCGGTGGTACCGGAGCCGGGCACGCCCAAGGTCAGCATCGGCACCAGAGAGCCGCAGGCCGAGGCGCTGTTGGCGGTTTCCGGTGCGGCCAGGCCGCGCAGGTCGCCGTCACCGAACTTGTTGTCCTTGTGCGCCAGGCGCTTTTCGCTCATGTAGGCCACGGCGCTGGCCAGGGTCGCACCGGCGCCCGGCAGGATGCCCAAGCCGAAACCGACCGCGCCGCTGCGAAGGTTGGTGGCCAGCACCGACAGACCTTCCTTCAGGTTGAACAGCATGCGGCCCTTGGCTTCGATGGCCTTCTGCCCATGGTGGGTGCGTTCGAGCAGTACGAGGATCTCGCTGACCGAGAACAGGCCGAGTACCAACACGACGAACTGGATGCCGTCGGCCAGGCCCAGGCTGCCGAAGGTGAAGCGGTACACGCCACTGTTGGAGTCGATGCCCACGCACGACAGCAGCAGGCCGATGCAGCAGGCAATGGCGGTCTTCATCGGCTTGTTGCCGGCCATCCCGGCCAGGCAGGTGATGGCGAACACCATCAGCACGAAGTATTCGGCCGGGCCGAAGGCCACCGCCCATTTGGCCAGCAACGGTGCGAACAGCACCACGCCGCAGGTGGCCATCAGGCCGCCGACGAACGAGCTCCAGGCCGAGATCGACAGGGCCACACCGGCCTTGCCCTGACGGGCCAGCGGGTAGCCGTCCAGGGTGGTCATCACGGCCGAGGCTTCGCCCGGGATGTTCAGCAGAATCGACGAGATACGACCGCCGTATTCGCAGCCCAGGTACACGGCAGCGAGCAGGATCAGCGCGGTTTCTGGCGGCAGGCCGAGGGCAAAGGCTATCGGGATCAGCAGCGCCACGCCATTGATCGGACCCAGGCCCGGCAGCAGGCCGACGATGGTGCCGATCAGGGTGCCGCACAGGGCGGTGAACAGGTTGTAGGGGCTCAGGGCAACGCCGAAGCCTTGCCCCAGGTAGCTGAAAGTATCCATGCGGTCAGAACTCCAGGCCGGAAAGCAGGCCGAGTGGCAGCGGTACGTCGAGGGCCTTGTCGAACAGCAGGTACAGACCCACTGCGAGCAGCACGCCGGAGGTCAGGCTGGCTTTCCAGCTGCCTTCGTACAGACGGGCCATGGCGATGGCGAAAACGGTGCTGGCGACGATGAAACCCGCCAGCTCGAAAAGCGCCGCGTAGATGGTCAAGGCCACGATGCACAGCACGATCTTTCGGATCACGTGACGATCCAGCGCCGGCTCGGTGCCTTCTGGGCTGGCGTGCGACGGCTTGACCAGCAGGTAGATGGCGCCCAGGGCGATCATCACCAACAGCAGCAGCGGAAAGGCTCGCGGGCCAACCGGTTCATAGGAGAAGGGCGCGTGGTAACTCCAGGCGGCCAGCGACAGGCCAAGGCAAAGCAGCAGGCTGACGCCTGCAAAAATGCGGTCTTGCATGGGGAGGCTCCATAGGGATGTTGCTCCATGGGGCAGAGCCGGGCGGCTCTGCCGCAGGCACCTTCGAGACGCTGCTACGGCAGTACGAAGGTGCCCGGAGGGCTTACTCGACCAGCCCGAACTCGCGGCCCAGCTCGCGGTACTCGGCGACCTGCTTCTTGACCAGCGCCTGCAGCTCCGGCCCATTCACGTACATCGGCAGCACGTCACGGTCGACCATGTAGCGCTCGAACTCGGGCGAGGATTCCAGCTTGGCGAACGACTCACGCCACCACTGCACCTGCTCCTGGGGTACATCCGGGCCGAGGAAGTAGCCACGGATCAGCGGCCACTGGATCTCGTAGCCCTGCTCGCGAGCGGTCGGAATCTCGGCCAGGTCGCCCGGCAGGCGCTCTTCACTGAATACCGCCAGGGTGCGGATGTTGTTGCCTTTCTGCGAAGCGATTTCGCTGGCGCTGCCAGTGACCAGATCGACGTGCTTGCCCATCAGCGCCATGTAGTGCTCCGAGCCACCTTCGAAGGCTGCGTAGCGCAGTTCGCTCGGGTTGATGCCGGCGGCCTTGGCGAGCAGGGCGATCTTCATCCAGCCCTGGCCGCCGATGCTGCCACCGCCGCCGACGACGATGCTTTTCGGATCTTTCTTGAGCGCCTTGACCACGTCGTCGAGGTTCTTGTACGGCGAGTCGTCGCGTACCGCCAGGGTGCCGTAGTCGGTGCCGATGGTGGTCAGCCACTGCACTTCGTTCTCGTCGAAGCGGCCGTATTTGCCCAGTGCCAGGTTCAGCAGCGAGGCGCCGGAGAAGGCTACCAGCGTGCCGGGATCATTGCGGCGGTTGGCGACGATTGCGTTGTATGCCACGGCGCCAATACCGCCTGGCATGTAGGTCACGCGCATCGGCGTTTTGAGAATCTTGTTGTCCTTCAAGCCGGCCTGGGCCAGCTTGCAGGTCAGGTCGAAGCCGCCGCCCGGTTTGCTCGGGGCGATGCATTCGGGGCGGTTGGGCTGATCGGCGTGAGCCGCTTGCATGCCGGTCAGCAGCAGGGCGCCGGCAAGAGGCAGGAAAAAGCGGTTCTTCATGAATTTCATTGGGTTATACCTGTATTGGAGTTGTTTGCAGGTGGTTCGCCGGATCACCAGATCGGCAGGACGTAGCTCAGAATCAGGCGGTTTTCATCCATTCCACGAGGGGCGAAATTGTTGCGGTACACCGCATTGCGCCACGTGACCTTGAGGTTCTTCAGCGCGCCCTCGCTGAACGCATAGGCAAGGTCGGTGTTGCGTTCCCACTCCTTGCCGTTGCTGCCGTCGGCCAGGTCGATGCCGCTGCCGCGCACATAGCGGGTCATGAAGGTCAGGCCGGGGATGCCCACCTTGCTGAAGTCGTAGTCGTAACGAACCTGCCAGGAGCGCTCGTCGGGCCCGGCGAAGTCGTTGAGCTGTAGGAAGTTGGTCAGATACGGCGTGGCGCCGTTGACATAGGTGAAGCCGTCGTCACCGCGCATTTGCTGATAACCAACGCCCAGGGCATGGCCGGCCAGGCTGTAGGTGAACATGGCGTTGTACACCTGGTTGTCGATGTCACCGGCACGCGCCTGGCCGCTTTCGCTGTTGTTGAAGTAGCGCAGGTCGGCTTTCAGCTTGCCCGGGCCAAGCGCCAGGGTGTGCTGCAGGCCCACGAAGTGCTGGCGGTAGATATCGGTGAGCTGGCCCTGGTGGTAGCTCAGCTGGGTGTTCGGTGTCAGGGCGTAATCGAGGCCGAGGAAGCGCAGGTGGTCGCTGCTCGGGCTGCCGCCAAAGCGGCCGTTCTTGTTGTTCAGCGTGAGATCGGCGGAGCCGGACACGTCGCGCTGCACCACGCGGGATATCTGCCCGAAGGAGGCGGTCAGCCGCTCGATGTCCTTGCTCTGCATCTGCCAGCCTTCGAAAGTCTGCGGCAGCAGGCGGCTGTTGCTGAACTGCAGGGTCGGCATCTTCGGCAGCAGGGTGCCGGCCTTCAGTACGCTGTCGGCGACCCGCACTTTGGCGGTCACGCCGAGCTTGCTGTAATCGTCTTCAGGTCGTCCCTTGCTGTCGCTTGGCAGCAGCGCGGTGCCGGTACGGTCAGGCGAGGAGTCGAGCTTGACGCCGAGCATGGCCAGGGCATCGAGGCCGAAGCCGACGGTGCCGCTGGTGTAACCCGATTCCATGTTGAGGATGAAACCCTGGGCCCATTCTTCGCGCTTGTTCTGGCCGCGACCCTCACGGAAGTCGCGGTTGAGGTAGAAGTTGCGCAGCTCCAGATTGGCCTTGCTGTCTTCGAAGAAGCCTTCGGCCAGCGCATCGCTGACGGCCAGGGGCAGGCTGGCGAGAACGGCAGCAGGGGCTACCGAGACGTAAAACAGATTCTTCCTTGTCATTATTATTTACTCGTTGGATGAAGCGATCGTTGGCGTTAATTCTTGTTAGGGGTGCCTCTGCCGGTTTGCGACACATACACGTCACCGGCGAACAGGCGGCGCGCGGTGCGAATCAGTGAGGCCTGCATGCTCTGCGGCTGAGCGTCTTCACCGGGGGCCAGCGATACTTCGATCTCGCCGCCCGGGTGCTCCAGGCGCACCAGCGCAGCGCCGGTAATCGGCGCGATGTCGAAGGCCACGCTGCCGGGCAGGGCGCAGGCGCTGGCCAGACCGATGGCGCCGGTGGCGGCGATGGCGCGATGGCAGTTGTGAGGCATGAAATAGCGGGCCGACAGGGTGCCGCCCTTGCGCGGCGCCGCGAGCAGCACCGGCTTGGGAATCACCATCTGGCTGACGTCACCCAGGCCCATGGCGATACCGGCCTGCAGACGAATGCGCTCCAGGCGCTTGAGCAGTTCGCTGTCGGCATCCAGCTCGGCCGGGGTTTCGTAGCCGGTCTTGCCCAGGGCTTCGGCGTGTAGCAGCACCATCGGCATGGCCATGTCAATGCAGGTAGCGTCGATGCCGTCGAACTGGTCGCGCACCTTGCCAGTGGGCAGCAGTTGGCCGGTCTTGGCGCCCGCGGCGTCGAGGAAGGTCAGCTTGATCGGCGCGGCGCTGCCGGGCACGCCATCGATACAGGTGTCGCCTTCGTAGCGCACCTTGCCCTTGGGCGTCTGCACTTCGGAGTCGACGAGCGTGTTGGTGTTGAGGTTGCGGATGCGTACACGAGTGACCGGCGCGCTGGCGTTGACCAGGCCGTGCTCGATGGCGAAGGGGCCGACGGCGCAGAGCATGTTGCCGCAGTTGGGAGCGGTGTCGACGCGGCGCTGGTTGACCATGACCTGCACGAACAGGTAATCGACATCGGCGTCAGGATGGCTGGAGGTGCTGACGATAGCGACCTTGCTGGTCTGCGGGCTGCCGCCGCCAATACCGTCGATTTCCAGCTCGTGGCCGGAGCCCATCACGTTGAGGAGCAACTCGTCTCGTGCGGCAATATCAGTGGGCAGGTGGTTGGCCAGGAAAACCGGGCCGCGAGAGGTACCGCCGCGCATCAGCACGCAGGGGATGGCTTGCATGATGTCTCCAGTGCAATAAATCTGATTATTGTTGCTTTCCTTAAATGGTGGTGATCGGGGTTTGTTTTGTAAATTGCATATATTTTCTTTATTGATCATTTATTTGCATTAATGCGTTTATGACCTCGCTGGGTTGGGCGCAAAGCGCCGAATGTTGTTTAATGCACTAATCTGCGTTGAAAAATAAAAATATGGATTGATAGGTTTTTTGCATGAATTATGAACTTCAGGACCTACGCGCTTTCGTCAAGATCGCCGAGTTCGGCAATTTTCACGAGGCAGCCAACGCCATCCACCTTTCGCAACCGGCCCTTACCCGACGCATGCAGAAGCTCGAGGAAGGGCTTGGCACCCAGCTGCTCGATCGCACCACGCGGCGTGTCAGTCTCACTGCGGTGGGGCGGGATTTCCTGCCCAAGGCGCGCCGCCTGCTCGATGATTTCGAGCGCTCGATTCTCGGCATTCGCGAGCTTGCCGAGCGCCAGTCCGGGCAGGTGACCCTGGCGTGCATCCCGACTGCGGCGTTCTACTTTCTGCCCACGGTGATCCGCGAGTTCAACCGCCAGTACCCGAAGATCCGCATCCGGATTCTTGATCTCAGCGCCCATGAGGGCCTGGAAGCGGTGCTGCGCGGCGAGGCGGATTTCGGCATCAACATGCTCAGCGGCCAACACGCCGAGATCGACTTCACGCCGCTGGTCAACGAGCCGTTCGTGCTGGCCTGCCGGCGCGATCATCCGCTGGCCGAACAGCCTCAGGTGGCCTGGCGGGAGTTGAGCGACTACCGGCTGATCGGTGTTGGCCGGCTGAGCGGCAACCGCGTGCTGCTCGATCACGGACTGGCTCATCTGGACTGGCGTCCCAGCTGGTTCTACGAGGTCCAGCACTTGTCCACATCACTGGGCATGGTCGAGGCGGGGCTGGGCATTGCCGCCATGCCGAGTCTGGCGATGCCAGTCGAGGACCATCCCATCCTGGTACAGCGCCCGTTGGTCGATCCGGTAATCAGTCGCACCCTGGGTCTGGTGCGTCGCCATGGTTCTTCGCTGTCGCCAGCCGCCGAGCAGTTCGTAGAAACTCTGCTCAAGCAGTGGCCTGGCTACACCGCGCTCGGAGCCGACAAGCCCACCTGAATGCGCTTGGATAAAGCCATTTCGGCCGCGCCCGGCGACGAAATGGCCTTGGGGTTAACAAAACGCCGCATCTCGCGGCGTTTTTTTGAGCGGAATCCTGCCGATTTTGTGATCGAAACCGGCTCGCCGACCATCGGCTTGGCTTATTTCCGAGCTGATCTTCCGTCTGAAAACAGCATTGATCTTGTCAGGGATGTGCTGACAGTTATCAGCTTATACCGACATATTGCTGCTGATTTTCCTGTTTATTCGTCATTTTTTATGAGCGTAGCGGCTTCTGCACACAATCTTCTCAGGTAATTGTTGATGCGCTATACGCATCAAAATCTAAAATATTTGCATTTGATGGAATTGTTAGGGCGTGTGACTCTTTTGCTCAAGGCATCAATCGGCCTGATTGATCAGTACAAGAGAGAAAGTCATGCGAATCCCCTGTGTGCTCATGCGCGGAGGTACCTCCAAAGGACCGGTTTTCCTGGCAAGCGACCTGCCTGAGTCGATTGACGAGCGAAACGAAGTACTGCTGTCGGTCATGGGGGCAGGGCATGAACTGGAGATCGACGGTATCGGTGGCGGCAGCCCGCAAACCAGCAAGGTGGCCATCGTCAGCCCGTCCAGCCATCCGGATGCGGATGTCGACTACCTGTTCGTGCAGGTCATGGTGTCCCAGCGCCGTGTCGACACAGCGCCGAACTGCGGCAACATGCTGTGCGCCGTTGGCCCGTTCGCCATTGAGCAGGGTCTGGTCAAGGCCGGCCCCACGACCACCGAAGTGCGTATTCGTAACCTCAACACCGGCACCTTCGTGTGCTCGAAAGTGCAGACTCCGGGCGGCATGGTGACCTACGCCGGCAATACCCGCATCGACGGCGTACCAGGCGTTGCCGCGCCCATCGAGCTGACCTTCCTGGACGCGGCGGGTAGCAAGACCGGCAAGCTGTTCCCCACCGGTAACACCCGCGACGTATTCGACGGCGTGGAGACCACCTGTATCGACATGGCCATGCCCATGGTGCTGGTGCATGCTGAAGCCCTGGGCAAGACTGGCCAGGAATCGCCTGCCGAGCTGGACGCCGACAAGGCGTTTCTCGCCCGTCTCGAATCGATCCGCCTGCAGGCCGGTCTGGCCATGGGCCTGGGCGACGTCAGCGAAAAAGTCATTCCGAAGCCGGTCCTGCTGGCGCCTGCTTCGGCAGGTGGCACCATTCAGGTCCGTTACTTCATGCCTCACAACTGTCATCGCGCCCTGGCGATCACCGGTTCGATCGGCCTGGCGACTGCCTGCGTCAGCCCGAGTACCGTGGCGGCCGACCTGCTGGGGCTCGATGACAATGCAGAGCGCCTGAGCCACGTACGCATCGAGCACCCCAGCGGGTCGATCGAAGTCGCCTTGGCGTACGTGGGTGAAAATGGCCAGACGATCCGCGCCTCCGTGGTGCGTACCGCCCGCCGGCTGTTTTCCGGAGAAGTGCACGCCCCGGAAGGGCAGCGTCTGGCCGGCTGAACCGCCGGCCGGCACGAAAATTTGCGCATCCGAACAATTTCTATAAATGGGTGATGCCTGATGAAACTCGTCAGATCCTTGTATTTCCAGATCCTCTGCGCCGTACTGCTGGGCGTGATTGTCGGCCACTTCTGGGCGCAGCAAGCCACTGCGCTCAAACCGCTGGGTGATGCCTTCATCAAGCTGGTGAAGATGATGATCGCGCCGGTGGTGTTCTGCACCATCGTCACCGGCATTGCCGGCATGACCGAGAAGAGCACGCTGGGCCGCCTGATGGGCAAGACCCTGGGTCTGTTCCTCGCCCTGACGGTGATCAGCCTGCTGATCGGCCTCTGTGCTGTATACCTGTTCCAGCCGGGCGTCGGCATGAATGTAGACCCCAGCAAGCTGAGTACAGAAGGCCTGTCCCAGTTCACCGCATCGGCTGCCAAGCTCGGCGTGGTCGAGTTCTTCATGCACATCATCCCCAACACCTTCATGGGCGCGTTCGCCGAAGGTGAGGTGCTGCCGGTGCTGTTCATCGCTGTGCTGTCGGGCTTCGCCCTGTCGTCGATCGGCGAAGCGGGCAAGCCGGTGCTCGATGTACTCGAAGCCGCTTCGAAGATGGTCTTCAAGATCTTTTCCTACCTGATGCGCTTCGCGCCCATCGGTGCCTTCGGGGCTATCGCCTTCACCGTCGGCCAGTACGGCATCACTTCGCTCGGCTCGCTGGCCAAGCTGATCATGACGCTGTACATCGCCTGTGCCTTCTTCGTCTTCGTGGTGCTCGGCGGCCTGTGCCGGATGTACGGCTTCAGCCTGTGGAAGCTGCTGCGATATTTGCGCGAAGAGTTCCTGGTAGTGCTCGGCACCTCGTCGACCGAGCCAGTGCTGCCGCGCATGCTGGAAAAGCTCCAGGCGCTCGGTTGCCGCAAATCGGTGGTCGGCCTGGTGCTGCCAACCGGTTACTCGTTCAACCTCGACGGCACCGCCATCTACCTGTCGCTGGCCGCGGTGTTCATCGCCCAGGCCTGCAACATCGACCTGTCGCTGACCCAGGTCGTCACCATGCTGGCCGTCATGCTGCTGTCCTCCAAGGGCGCCGCCGGCGTGACTGGCAGCGGTTTCGTGGCACTGGCGTCGACTCTGTCGGTGATGCACGACCTGCCGCTGGCCGGTCTGGCGCTGTTGATCGGTATCGACCGTTTCATGTCCGAAGCCCGTGCACTGACCAGCCTGGCCAGCAACGCGGTAGCCACCGTGGTGGTGTCGCTCTCCGAAAACGCCTGTGACCGCCGCACGCTGCACGCCGTGCTCGACGAGCGTCCCCAGCCACCCGGCGGCGAGCAGCAGCCCGGCTGGCAGGCGGTTGCCCATCCGGAGTCGCCACTCAAGTAACGCGCCCCGCAACATTCTGCCGCGTCGGTCGTACCGGCGCGGCATCCGCTGTACGTCTCAATAACAATACAAGAGAGAATTCAGATGCTCGCTCTACTCGGGTTGGCGATGGTGGTCGTGTTCACCTACATGATCATGTCCAAACGCATGTCGCCCATCGTGGCACTCACCTTCATCCCCATCGTCTTCGCCATTGCCGGCGGTTTTGGCGACTCCACCGGCAAGATGATCCTCGACGGCCTGAAGATGGTCGCACCGTCGGCAGCGTTGCTGCTGTTCGCGATCCTGTTCTTCGGCCTGATGATCGACACCGGCCTGTTCGATCCGCTGATCCGGGTGATCCTCCACAAGGTCAATGGCGACCCGGTGAAGATCGCCGTCGGTACCGCGCTGCTGTCGCTGACCGTGGCCTTGGACGGCGACGGCACCACCACCTACATGATCACCTGCGCGGCGATGTTGCCGCTGTACCGGCGCATCGGCATGAACCCGATGATTCTCGCCACGGTATCGATGCTGTCGCTGAGCATCATGAGCGGCATGACGCCATGGGGCGGCCCGGCCACCCGGGCCATCGCCGCCCTGGGCCTGGATGCCTCCGACTACTTCATCCCACTGCTGCCAACCATGGCGGCCGGCGCCGCGTGCGTGGTGCTGATCGCCTACATGCTGGGGAGCAAGGAGCGTGCGCGCATCGGCAACACCGAGCTGCAGACCGGCGGAGGCGAGTGCTACATCAAGGAAATCCTCGGCGACCAGCCTTACAAGCGCCCGCGCTTCGTATGGATCAATCTGTTGCTGGTGGTGGCGGTGATGACCGCTCTGGTGATGGGCCTGGCCCACGCCGCGGTGCTGTTCCTGATCGGTTTCGTGGTCGCCCTGATGATCAACTACCCGCAACTCGACATTCAGAAAGAACGCATCCTGGCTCACTCCGGCAATGCCATGACCGTGGTGCTGCTGGTGTTCGCCGCTGGCGTGTTCGCCGGCATCTTCTCGGGCACCAAGATGGTCGATGCGCTGGCCCAGAGCATCGTCGACATGATCCCGCCATCCTGGGGGCATCTGTTCCCGATGGTGGTGGCGATCACCAGCATGCCGCTGACCTTCGTGCTGTCCAACGATGCCTACTATTTCGGCGTGGTGCCGATTCTGGCTAAGGCCGCCGCTGCCTATGGCATCAGCCCGCTGGAGATCGCCCGTGCGTCGATCCTCGGCCAGCCGGTACACCTGATGAGCCCGCTGGTGGCGTCCACGCTGCTGCTGGTCGGCATGGTCGACAAGGACATCGGCGACTTCCAGAAGGCTACGGTCAAGTGGGCGGTGCTGCTGTCCCTAGCCATCACCTTCGTGGCGGTGATCACCGGGGCGATTTCCTTCCTGGTCTGATCGATTGGCGTGCTACGCGACGGCTGCCCTCTGGCAGCCGTTTTCGTTTGTTGCCGCTCATCCGCCTGTCGGCAGGGGCGAACGGCAGGCCGCTTCGGTCAGTCGGTTGCATATCAATCACCGATCGGAGCGAACGCGATGTCCATATCTGATAAACACGGCAGCAGTAACGTCCAGGGTTGGGAGCGCGCGCTGTCCATCGGCAGCGGTATCGCCATGGCCCGCGGTGGCCTCAAGCGTGGCGGGGTGCTCGGGCTGGTTCGCGCGGCCTTCGGCGGCATGTTGGTGGCCCGCGGCCTGAGCGGCCACTGTCGGCTCAAGAGCATCATGGAGGACGCCCGCTCGATGCGCCCCGAAGTGGACCGCATCACCGATACCGTGAGCCGCCTCGAGGGCGAGATCGCCGACAAGGTCAAACCAGTCGTCAAGAAGCTCAGTGACGGCGTCTGATACGCTGCGACTCTCGACCGCCCCGCCTCATCGGGGCGGTTTCGTTTGCGCCATCGGCAAGGAGATTCCATGAGCAATTCCTACAGCGCCACCGCCCCGACGCCCGCCGAGGTACAGGCGATGCCCGGCCTGACCCTGATCGAATTCGGCACCGACTGGTGCGGCCATTGCCAGGCAGCTCAGCCGCTGCTGGCCAAGGTGCTGGCGGATTACCCGGAAGTGCGGCACTTGAAAATCGAGGACGGCAGCGGGCGGCCCCTGGGGCGTTCGTTTCGCGTCAAGCTGTGGCCGACCCTGGTGCTGCTGCGCGACGGCGTGGAGGTCACCCGTCTGGTAAGGCCGACCAACATCAGCGTGATCGAGGAGGCGCTGGAGCAGCTGGTCGGCGAGGGGTGAGCTCGTCACTTTCCCTGAATTTTCCCGCTGTGGGGCGAGTCCACCAGATAGACCCACAGCGGAGACCATCATGAGCACATCCAAGCAATCGCCCACGCCCCAGGAGATCGACGACATGGAGGATCGCATGGGCTCGATCGAGCAGCTCGACTTCAGCGATCGCCAGGACGAGCGGGAAGGGCGCATCGGTGACCGTCGCCCCGATGACGAAGTGCAGCACGAATACCCGGACGAGCGCGTGCGTGAAGCCGGGTTGAGCGGCAGCGAAACCCTGCGCGAAGGTCGCCACGAAGATGGTGTGAGTCAGGACGACCTGAGCCCGGAAACGCTCATCGACGACAGCGGCGCTCGTTCCCCACGCGAGCGCGGTGATGACAAGCCAGCCGATCGCGACCTGAGCATCGTGAATGAAGGTGATATCGGTGCCGGGGAAGGGCTCGATGAAGAGGAGATGGCGCGCCGTCGTCCCCTCGATGGTGTGCCGTGGGACGGCAAGCCGCAGCCTTGAGAACCTGTTCGAAGTCTGCTGCGCGTCGGCACTGCGGCGTTGAAAACAGGTTCGGACTGCTCATTTACAGCTCGTAAACTCCGCGTCCTCGCCTGTTTTCGCCTTGCATTGCTCTAGCTCGCGAGCCTGTGAACAGGCTCTGAGTCAATAAAGGCTGGAGTCAATCAAAGGCATGGCCAACGGGCCATGCCTTTTTCGTTTCAGCTTGGCCAATCGTCGGTTGATTTGACTGCTTGCAATTGTGGGTTTACGTTTACGTAAAGGTAATAATTGGCCGACTGCCCACTTATGAGCATTTCCCACAGCATTTCCGATCTTGCCCAGGAGCTGGGCGTCACCACCCGCACCATTCGGTTCTACGAGGAGCAGGGCATGCTCGCGCCCGAACGGCGTGGCCAGGAGCGCATCTACAGCGCCCGTGACCGGGTGACGCTGATGCTGATCTTGCGTGGCAAGCGCATCGGTTTCTCCCTGGCCGAGTGCAAGGAGCTGATCGACCTCTACGATCCAGCCGGCGGCAACCGCAAGCAGCTCGACCACTTTCTGGAAAAGATCGCCGAGCGCCGCGAGCACCTGGCTCGTCAACTGCTCGACATCCAGCAGATGCAGCGCGAACTCGATACCGCCGAGCAGCGCTGCCGCAACGCCCTGAAGGACATTTCCGTGAGCGCCTGAACCGTCGACACCGACCTTTCGACGCTTCCAACAAGTACAACAATGGAGAGTCGTTACATGAGCACCCTGCCAGGCCTGAATTTCTTCCTCGGTGAGGAAATCGACATGCTGCGCGACGCGGTCGCCGGCTTCGCTGCCAAGGAAATCGCCCCGCGCGCCGCCGAGGCCGACCGCACCGACCAGTTCCCCATGGACCTGTGGCGCAAGTTCGGCGACATGGGCCTGCTCGGCCTGACCGTCAGCGAGGAATACGGCGGCGCCGGCATGGGGTATCTCGCGCACATGGTCGCCATGGAGGAAATCTCCCGCGCCGCCGGCGGTATCGGTCTGTCCTACGGTGCCCACTCGAACCTCTGCGTGAACCAGATCAACCGCAACGGCAGCGACGAACAGAAGAGGCGCTTTCTGCCCAAGCTGATCAGCGGCGAGCATATCGGCGCCCTAGCCATGAGCGAGCCCAACGCCGGCTCCGATGTGGTGTCGATGAAGCTGCGCGCCGACCGCAAGGGCGATCACTACGTGCTCAACGGCAGCAAGATGTGGATCACCAACGGCCCTGATTGCGACGTGCTGGTGGTCTACGCCAAGACCGATCTGGCCGCCGGTGCCAAGGGCATGACCGCCTTCATTCTCGAGAAGGGCAGCAAGGGTTTCTCGGTGGCGCAGAAGCTCGACAAGCTCGGCATGCGCGGCTCGCACACAGGCGAGCTGGTGTTCCAGGATGTCGAGGTGCCGGCCGAGAACGTACTGGGCGGCGTTGGCGAAGGCGCGCGGGTGCTGATGAGTGGCCTGGATTATGAGCGCGCCGTGCTCTCCGGCGGGCCGCTGGGGTTGATGCAGGCCGCCATGGATGTGGTGGTGCCCTACGTTCACGACCGCAAGCAGTTCGGCCAGAGCATCGGCGAGTTCCAGCTCATCCAGGGCAAGCTCGCCGACATGTACACCACTCAGCAGGCTTGCCGCGCATACCTGTACGCCGTCGGTAAGCAGCTCGATGCGCTGGGCCGTGAGCACGTGCGCCAGGTGCGCAAGGACTGCGCCGGGGTGATTCTCTACGCCGCCGAGAAGGCCACCTGGCTGGCCGGCGAAGCGATTCAGATCCTCGGTGGCAACGGCTATATCAACGAGTTTTCGGTCGGCCGCCTGTGGCGCGACGCCAAGCTTTACGAGATCGGCGCCGGCACCAGCGAGATCCGCCGCATGCTGATCGGCCGCGAGCTGTTCAACGAAACGGCTTGATCGGAGCACCTCGTTTTCCTGTTTCAGGACACCGTTAACGCTCAGTGCGTTTTTAACGGTGTCCGTCAGTCGGAGCCGCACCATGGCAACCCTGCACACGCAACTCAACACGCGTTCCAGCGAGTACGCCGCCAACCGCGAGGCGATGCTCGCTCAGGTCGATGAGCTACGCACCTTGTTGGCCCACACCCGCGAGGGCGGCGGTGCCAAGTCCCAGGAGCGGCACACCGCGAAGGGCAAGCTGCTGCCGCGCGAGCGCATCGACCGGCTGCTCGATCCCGGTTCGCCGTTCCTGGAAATCGGCGCGCTGGCTGCTTATCAGGTGTACGACGAAGAGGTCGCCGCCGCCGGGGTGATTGCCGGCATCGGCCGGGTCGAGGGCGTCGAGTGCATGGTCATCGCCAATGACGCCACGGTGAAGGGCGGCAGCTACTACCCATTGACCGTCAAGAAGCACCTGCGCGCTCAGGCCATCGCCCTGGAAAACCGCCTGCCGTGCATCTATCTGGTGGATTCCGGTGGCGCCAACCTGCCGCGCCAGGACGAGGTATTTCCCGATCGCGAGCACTTCGGACGGATTTTCTTCAACCAGGCCAACATGAGCGCCCAGGGCATCGCCCAGATCGCCGTGGTGATGGGCTCGTGCACCGCCGGCGGCGCTTACGTGCCGGCGATGAGCGACGAAACCATCATGGTGCGCGAGCAGGCGACCATCTTTCTCGCTGGCCCGCCGCTGGTGAAGGCCGCCACGGGTGAGGTGGTCAGCGCCGAGGAACTGGGCGGCGCCGATGTGCATTGCAAGACCAGCGGTGTGGCCGACCATTACGCCGAGAACGACGAACACGCCCTGGCCCTGGCGCGGCGCTGCGTGGCCAACCTCAACTGGCGCAAGCTCGGCCAGTTGCAAGTGCAAACGCCGCTGGCGCCGCGTCATGCCGCTGATGAGCTGTACGGGGTGATTCCCGCCGACGCCAAGCAGCCGTTCGACGTGCGCGAAGTGATCGCGCGGATCGTCGACGACTCGCAGTTCGATGAATTCAAGGCGCTGTTCGGCACCACCCTGGTGTGCGGCTTCGCCCATCTGCACGGCTACCCGATCGCCATCCTGGCCAACAATGGCATTCTGTTCGCCGAGGCTGCGCAGAAGGGCGCGCACTTCATCGAACTGGCCTGCCAGCGAGGCATCCCGTTGCTGTTCCTGCAGAACATCACCGGCTTCATGGTCGGCAGGAAATACGAGGAGGGCGGCATCGCCAAGCACGGCGCCAAGCTGGTCACCGCGGTGGCCTGCGCCCGGGTGCCGAAGTTCACGGTGATCATCGGCGGCAGTTTCGGTGCCGGTAACTACGGCATGTGTGGCCGTGCCTACGATCCGCGGTTCCTGTGGATGTGGCCCAACGCGCGGATCGGCGTGATGGGCGCCCAGCAGGCCGCCGGTGTGCTGGTGCAGGTCAAGCATGAGCAGGCGCAGCGCGCCGGCCAGGTGTTTTCCGCCGAAGACGAGCAGCGCCTCAAACAGCCCATCGTCGAACAGTACGAGCGCCAGGCCCATGCCTTCTATTCCAGCGCACGACTGTGGGACGACGGCGTGATCGACCCGGCGCAAACTCGCGATGTGCTGGCCCTTGCGATTTCCGCCAGCCTCAATGCGCCCATCGAGCCGACGCGCTTCGGCGTGTTCCGTATGTAGCCCGGCCGAGGATCGAGCAATGACCGACTTCAATACCCTCGAACTGCACATCGATCCGCGCGGCGTCGCCACCCTGTGGCTGAACCGCCCGGACAAGCACAACGCCTTCAATGCCGAGATGATTGCGGAGCTGATCCAGGCCCTGCACCAATTGGCCGCCGACGACAGCCTGAGTTTCGTGATTCTGCGCGGGCGCGGAAAGCACTTCTCGGCAGGCGCCGATCTGGCCTGGATGCAGGCCTCGGCCAAACTGGATTACGCCGCCAACCTGCACGATGCCCATGAACTGGGCGAGTTGATGAGCCTGCTCTACCACCTGCCATGCCCGACCCTCGCCGTGGTGCAGGGTGCGGCGTTCGGTGGTGCGGTGGGCCTGACCGCCTGTTGCGATATCGCCATCGGCGCCAGTGACGCGCTGTTCAGTCTCTCCGAAGTGCGCATCGGCCTGGTGCCCGCGGTGATCAGCCCCTACGTTGTGCAGGCCATCGGCGAGCGGGCGGCGCGTCGTTATGCCCTCAGCGCCGAGCGCTTCAATGGCGAGCGGGCGCGGGAGCTGGGCCTGCTCGCCGAGTGCTATCCGCCGGCGGAGCTGGAAAGCGAGCTGGAGCAGTGGATCGCCACGCTGCTGCTCAACAGCCCACAGGCCATGCGCGAAACCAAGGCGCTGCTGCATGGCGTCGGCAGCGGCGTGCTGAGCGACGCCCTGCGCCAGCGTACGGAGAGCGTGATCGCCGGCATCCGCATCAGTGACGAAGGGCAGGAAGGCCTCAACGCCTTTCTTGAAAAACGCACTCCCGCCTGGCAGGCCCAATCATGAAAACCATCACCACACTGCTGATCGCCAACCGTGGCGAAATCGCCTGCCGGGTCATGCGCACCGCCAAGGCGTTGGGGCTCACTACCGTGGCGGTGCATAGCGCCATCGACCGCAGCGCCCGCCATGTACGTGAAGCGGATATCGCCATCGACCTGGGCGGCGCCAAGCCCGGCGACAGCTACCTGCTGATGGACAAGGTCATCGAGGCTGCCCAGGCCAGCGGCGCCGAGGCTATCCACCCCGGTTACGGTTTCCTGTCCGAGAACGCCACCTTCGCCCGCAAGCTCGAAGCCGCCGGGCTGATCTTTCTCGGCCCGCCAGCCAGCGCCATCGATGCCATGGGCAGCAAGTCGGCGGCCAAGGCGCTGATGGAAGACGCCGGCGTGCCGCTGGTGCCCGGCTACCACGGCGATGATCAGGACGTGGAAACCTTCCGCAAGGCTGCCGAGCAGATCGGCTACCCGGTGCTGCTCAAAGCTACGGCTGGCGGCGGCGGCAAGGGCATGAAGATCGTCGAACGGGAGGGCGACCTGGCCGACGCCCTGGCCTCGGCGCAGCGCGAAGCGCAGTCGGCGTTCGGCGATGGGCGCATGCTGGTGGAGAAATACGTGCTGCAACCACGTCACGTGGAGATCCAGGTATTCGCCGACCGGCATGGCAACTGCCTGTACCTGAACGAGCGCGATTGCTCGATCCAGCGCCGCCATCAGAAAGTGGTCGAAGAGGCCCCGGCGCCCGGGCTTACGCCCGAACTGCGCCGGGCCATGGGCGAGGCAGCGGTACGGGCCGCCCAGGCCATCGGCTATGTGGGCGCCGGCACCGTGGAATTCCTGCTCGATGCCCGCGGCGACTTCTTCTTCATGGAGATGAACACCCGCCTGCAGGTCGAGCACCCGGTGACCGAGGCGATCACAGGCCTCGATCTGGTCGCCTGGCAGATCCGCGTGGCCCGTGGCGAGCCGCTACCGATCCGTCAGGAACAGGTGCCGCTCAAAGGGCACGCCATCGAAGTGCGTCTGTATGCCGAGGACGCGGAAGGCGGCTTTCTGCCGGCCAGCGGGCATCTCGACCTGTACCGTGAGCCTGCAGCGGGCCCAGGCCGACGGGTCGACAGCGGTGTGGAGCAGGGGGACGAGATATCGCCGTTCTACGACCCGATGCTGGCCAAGTTGATCGCCTGGGGCGAAAACCGCGAGGAAGCGCGGCAGCGGCTGCTGGCCATGTTGACCGAGACGCTGGTGGGCGGCTTCAAGACCAATCTGGCGTTTCTGCAACGCATTCTCGCTCATCCGGCGTTCGCCGCTGCCGAGTTGGACACTGGCTTCATCGAACGGCATCAGGCGCAGCTACTGCCGCCAATGCAGGAGCTGCCGGACGCCTTCTGGCAACAGGCGGGTGCTGCCTTGCTGGCCACCGATGCCGACCGCCAGCGAGCCGACGATCCCCATTCGCCCTGGGCTGCCCGCAACGCCTGGCGCAGCGCCTTGCCAGCGAGCACGCCAATGACCCTGACCTGCGGCGACATAACCCGTCGCGTGCACGTCGAGCCGGTAACCGCCGCGCCGAAAAACGCGGTGCGTGAAGGCGATACGCTTTACCTGCGCTGGGGCGTGGAGTGGCTGGCGGTGCGTCGGTTCGATCCGCTTGCCGCCGCCGCGGCCAGCACGGCCCATCAGGGCGGACTCACCGCGCCCATGAACGGCAGCATCGTGCGCGTACTGGTTGCGCCCGGCCAACCCGTCGAGGCGGGCGTTGCGCTGGTGGTTCTGGAGGCCATGAAGATGGAGCACAGCATTCGCGCGCCCCAGGCCGGCACCATCAAAGCCGTTTACTGCACCGAGGGCGAGCTGATCGCCGAGGGATCGGTGCTGGTCGAACTGGAGGCACAGCCATGAGCCTGCCCCAGCGTGTTCGCCTGGTGGAAGTCGGCCCCCGTGATGGCTTGCAGAACGAGAAGCAGCCGATCAGCGTGGCCGACAAGGTACGTCTGGTCGACGACCTGAGCGCTGCCGGGTTGGGCTATATAGAAGTCGGCAGTTTCGTGTCGCCCAAATGGGTGCCACAGATGGCCGGCAGTGCCGAGGTGTTTGCCGGTATCGAGCAGCGGCCCGGCGTTACCTATGCGGCGCTGACGCCCAATCTGCAGGGCCTTGAAGCGGCTCTGGCGGCCGGTGTGAAAGAGGTGGCGGTGTTCGCCGCGGCCTCCGAGGCGTTCTCGCAGCGCAATATCAATTGCTCCATTGCCGAAAGCCTCAAACGTTTCAAGCCGCTGATGGATACGGCGCGCCAGCACGGCGTGCGGGTGCGCGGTTATGTCTCCTGCGTGCTCGGTTGCCCGTACGAGGGCGAGGTGGCCGCCGAGCAGGTGGCTGCGGTAGCCGGCGAGCTGCAGGCCATGGGCTGCTATGAAGTGTCCCTGGGTGACACCATCGGCGTGGGCACCGCAGGCGGCGTGCGCCATCTGTTCGAGGTGGTCGGTCGGCACGTGCCCCGTGAGCGCCTGGCCGGGCATTTCCACGATACCTACGGCCAGGCGCTGGCGAATATCTATGCGAGCCTGCTCGAAGGTATCGCGGTATTCGACAGCTCGGTCGCCGGCCTCGGTGGCTGCCCCTACGCCAAGGGCGCTACCGGCAACGTCGCCAGCGAGGATGTGCTCTACCTGCTGCAGGGGCTGGGCATCGAAACCGGAGTGGATCTGCCGCGCCTGATCGAGACGGGGCAGCGCATCAGCCGAGTACTGGGGCGTGAGTCCGCTTCGCGGGTGGCGCGGGCGCGCGCGCATCTCGAATGAGGCCGGCCACCACTGAACTTCTGCCTGCAGAAAAACTCTTACCGGCTAGTCAGTTACGTCGCAGTTTCGGCAGATCGACGCGGCGTGCTGAACGATCAGGTTGGCTTTCGTGCCGCCGCTCGCCACTTCTCGCACAGCGCGTGTGATCCGCCCGGATAAATCCGGGCGCCGCGGCTTGCGTTGATACACTCACACACCCTAAGCTCGCGCCTTCACTCGACAGCCCTAGGGCGCAGCGGACAAGGAATCAGCATGAAACAGCATCGTTTGGCAGCAGCGATCGCCCTGGTGGGCCTGGTGCTCGCCGGTTGTGATTCGCAAACCAGCGACGTAAAACTGGAAACTCCGGCGCAGAAGGCGTCCTACGGTATCGGTCTGAACATGGGCAAGAGCCTGGCTCAGGAAGGTATGGACGACCTGGATTCGAAAGCCGTTGCCCAAGGCATCGAAGACGCCATCGGCAAGAAAGAGCAGCGCCTGAAGGACGACGAGCTGATCGAGGCCTTCGCTTCTCTGCAGAAGCGTGCCGAAGAGCGCATGACCAAGATGAACGAAGAAGCCGCTGCCGCCGGCAAGAAATTCCTCGAAGAGAACGGCAAGCGTGACGGCGTCACCACCACCGCTTCGGGTCTGCAGTACGAAATCGTCAAGAAGGCCGATGGCCCGCAGCCCAAGGCTGACGACGTGGTTACCGTTCACTACGAAGGCAAGCTCACCGACGGCACCGTATTCGACAGCTCCATCGAGCGTGGCACCCCGATCGACCTGCCGGTTGGCGGCGTGATCCCGGGTTGGGTCGAAGGCCTGCAACTGATGCACGTAGGTGAGAAGATCAAACTGTACATCCCGGCCGAACTGGCCTACGGCGCCCAGAGCCCGAGCCCGGCCATTCCGGCTAACTCGGTACTGGTGTTCGATCTCGAGCTGCTGGGCATCAAAGATCAGAACGCTCAGGAGCAAGCCGCTCCGCAAGCACCTGAGGCCGCTCCGGCCAAGTAAGCGTCAGCTGCTTGAAAACAACGCCCCGCCTGTCGGGGCGTTGTCGTTTCTGCAGTCTGCTAAACGCAAAATGTGCGCCAATGCAAGTCTTGACATGCCGGGTTATGCACATTGCGACAAGGCTTCTTATTCAGTTGGTCAGGTTTTTAACGAAATCTTTTGATTTTTTTAACTGATTGATTTAGCAAGGTTTTATCGGCTGGATAAAAAATGTCCGATCTGTGGCGAGGCCGCATGACAGGGGGCTTTGGTAAGCTAATCCCATAACTGTTCACAAGGTTATCCACAGCTATGGTGGATAACCACAGACAGCCCAGCAGCGATGCGGGCTGACGAGGAGTGACCATGAAAGCACCGTGGAATTTTGCCCGCTATCTGCCTATCGCCCAGCGCTTTCTCAAGCGCGGTCGGTTGCCGGCGTTGCTGCTGGCGGTCACCCGCAAAAGCGGCGGTGGCGCCCGCAGCCTGGCGTCGATCAGGGGCGACCTTAGCCTGTTGCAGGAGCTGTGCGTGGCCTGGTGGCGCGGCAGTTACCGGGCGATCAACCCGCAGGCGCTGGTAGCCATCGTGGCGGGGCTGATCTATTTCGTGTCGCCCGTGGATGCCATTCCTGACTTCATTCCGGGCCTGGGCCTGGTCGACGACCTGGCGGTGCTGGCCTGGGTGATGAAGACCTGGGGCGGGGAACTCGCAGCGTTTCGCACCTGGCGCGATGCCCAGGATCGGGAAACCCGCGAGGCAATCGCCAAGCTGCCGGTGGCCGAGCGGGTGAGCTGAGCTGCGTTGTGCGGCAGGCGCTGGGCCTGCCGTTATTCGATACTGCGGTCGATACGGGCTATTTCCCGGACGGAAAGTGGCCGCCAGTCATCTTCGCCGATGCCGTAATCCTCAAAGGTGCCGTCTAGCGCTTCTTCGAGCGACAGCCACAGGTGGTCGCCTTCAAACTGACCGCTGGCGAAGTCGGTGTAGCGCAGTTCCAGGTAGACCACTTCGTCGTCTTCGCTAAGCAGCGCGAACAGCACGATGGCCGTGACGTCCGGGCGCTCGGGGCAGGGTTTGCGGCATTCGGCGAACAGGTAGTGCAGGGTTGGGAGGTCGCTCATGGGCTGCTTCATCGGGAGGGGACCTGATCGTATCGCGAGTCAGGCCTGAAGGGCAGGCCCAGCCGTTGGCCGGGCCGTACTGTTTTCAATCGCGCTCGAGCAGCAGCGCCACGCCCTGGCCGCCGCCGATGCACAGGGTCGCCAGGCCTTTCTTCGCGTCACGCTTGAGCATTTCGTGGAGCAGGGTGACCAGCACTCGGCAACCGGAGGCGCCAATCGGGTGACCGAGGGCAATGGCGCCGCCGTTGACGTTGACCTTGCCGGCATCCCAGCCCAGCTCCTTGCCAACCGACAGGGCCTGGGCGGCAAAGGCTTCGTTGGCTTCGATCAGGTCCAGCTGATCCAGCGTCCAGCCGGCTTTCTTCAGGCTGCGGCGGGTGGCCGATACCGGGCCGATGCCCATGATCGCCGGGTCGACGCCGGCGTTGGCGTACGCCTTGATCTTTGCCAGTACCGGCAGGCCCAGCGCCTGGGCCTTGGCCGCGCTCATCAGCAGTACCGCGGCTGCGCCATCATTGAGGCTTGAGGCATTGCCGGCGGTTACGCTGCCGTCCTTCTTGAATGGGGGCTTGAGCTTGGCCAGGGTGTCGGCCGTGGTACCGGCGCGGGGCTGCTCGTCGGTGGCGAAGGCCTGGGGCTCGCCCTTGCGCTGGGGAATCAGGATCGGGGTGATTTCGTCGGCGAAGCGCCCGGCTTCGATGGCGGCAATGGCCTTCTGTTGCGAGGCGGCGGCGAAGGCGTCCTGCTCTTCACGGCTGATGGCGTACTTGTCCACTAGGTTTTCGGCGGTGATGCCCATGTGGTAGTCGTTGAAGGCATCCCATAGGCCGTCGCTGATCATCGTATCGAGCAGTTGCCCGTGGCCCATGCGCAGCCCGGTGCGCGCCTTGGGCAGCACGTAGGGCGCCAGACTCATGTTCTCCATGCCGCCGGCGATGATCACCTCGGCGTCGCCGCAGCGGATCGCCTGGGCGCCCAGGTGCAGGGCCTTGAGGCCCGAGCCGCAGACCTTGTTGAGGGTCAGTGCCGGCACGGCGTGGGGCAGGCCGGCCTTGATCGCGG
Organism: Pseudomonas fulva 12-X; assembly: GCF_000213805.1. Lineage (NCBI taxonomy): Bacteria > Pseudomonadati > Pseudomonadota > Gammaproteobacteria > Pseudomonadales > Pseudomonadaceae > Pseudomonas > Pseudomonas fulva. The sequence continues at coordinate 1,856,400 of NC_015556.1, forward strand.
CTTGGCGCGCGGTGTTCTGCCCGGCGCCGGCGGTCAGCACATGGCCAAGAATCACCTCATCGACCTGCGCGCCGTCCAGGCCGCTCTGCTCGAGCAGGCGACGGATCACCGCGGCGCCCAGATCGGTGGCCGGCACATCGGCCAGCGCCCCCTGGAAGCTGCCGATGGCGGTACGGGTGGCGGCGACGATGACGACTTCTTGCATGGAGTTCTCCTGGCCGTGAGGGCGAATATTGTTATTGACGGGCTACGATCCTGACGCCCGGGCCAGCACCATGCAAGCCCGGGCGAGCAGGTTGGGGCCGTGCTGTCTGCGGCGCTGCATGCTAGCTTCGTGCAGCGCCGGGCGCGTGGTGCATCACTCCCGTGAGCGGCTGACGTGCTGGTAGACTAGGCGGCTTTGAACGCCATCCTGGATCGTCAATGGATCGTCCCGTCTTTCGTCGCACCTTCCTTCATTCGCGGTTCTGGCCGCTGTGGGCCGGGCTCGGCCTGCTGTGGCTGACCGTGCAACTGCCCTACGGCGCGCTGCTGCGCCTGGGTCGTGGCCTGGGCTGGCTGATGTATCACGCGGCCGGCTCGCGTCGGCGCATCGCCACGCGCAATCTGGAGCTGTGCTTCCCGCAGATGCCGGCAGACAAGCGCGAGCGTCTGCTCAAGGAGAATTTCGCCTCCACCGGCATCGCCTTCTTCGAGATGGCCATGAGCTGGTGGTGGCCGCGCCACAAGCTGGCGCGCCTGGCCCACATCGAGGGCATCGAGCACCTGCAGCAGGCCCAGGCGCAAGGGCAGGGCGTGATTCTCATGGCCGTGCACTTCACCACCCTGGAAATCGGCGCCGCTTTGCTTGGCCAGGTGCACACCATCGACGGCATGTACCGTGAGCACGGCAACCCGGTGTTCGATTTCGTGCAGCGTCGTGGCCGCGAACGCCATAATCTGGACGCCACCGCTATCGAGCGCGAGGACGTGCGCGCGATGATCAAGGTGCTGCGCGCCGGCCGAGCGATCTGGTACGCACCGGATCAGGACTACGGCCGCAAGCAGAGCCTGTTCGCGCCGTTGTTCGGCATCCAGGCGGCGACCGTCACGGCCACCACCAAGTTCGCGCGCCTCGGCCGCGCCATCGTGTTGCCGTTCACCCAGATGCGCCTGCCCGATGGCGGCGGCTATCGTTTGACCATTCACCCGCCGCTGAGCGATTTTCCCGGTGAGAACGAAGAGGCCGATTGCCTGCGGGTCAACCAGTGGGTCGAGCAGGCCATCGTCACGTGCCCTGAGCAGTATCTGTGGGCGCACCGGCGCTTCAAGACCCGTCCAGAAGGCGAGCCCAAGCTCTACTGACCACCCGAAGCGGAATCGACGCAATGAAGCAGGACGCTAGCGGCAACCCGGCCACCACCGGGCTCATCCTTTCCGGCGGTGGCGCGCGCGCCGCCTACCAGGTCGGCGTGCTGTCGGCGATCGCTGAGCTGCTGCCCGAGGAGTCGTCGCACAATCCCTTTCCGGTCATCGTCGGCACCTCGGCGGGGGCCATCAATGCCGTCAGCCTGGCCTGCGGGGCGCTGCACTTTCGCGAGGCGGTCAAGCGCCTGAGCAGCGTGTGGCGCAGCTTTCATACCGATCAGGTGTATCGCAGCGACTGGCCCGGCGTGCTGCGTCAGGCCAGTCGCTTCATCGGCCACAGCATGCTCGGCCTCGGCAAGCAGGTGCCGGTGGCGCTGCTCGACAGCTCGCCGCTGGCCAGGCTGCTCGAACGGGAGCTGGATTTCTCCGGCATCGCCGCCGCGGTTCGCCATCGCCAGTTGCGCGCCGTGGCGGTGACCGCGTTCGGTTATGAGTCGGCCCAGGCGGTGACCTTCTACCAGGGCCGCGCGGCCATCGACCCCTGGTTCCGCCATCGTCGGGTCGGCGTGCCAACGCGCCTGGCGTTGCCGCACCTCTTAGCCAGCACGGCGATTCCGCTGATCTTCGAACCGGTGAAGATCAACCGCGAATACTTTGGCGACGGCGCCGTGCGGCAGATGGCGCCGATCAGCCCGGCCCTGCACCTGGGCGCGACCAAGGTGCTGGTGGTGGGGGTCAGCGGCAACCCGGTCGGCAATCAGGCCGGCGGCGCGCCGGCGCCGGTACCGGGCGGCGTGCAGCCGAGCCTGGCGCAGATTGCCGGGCACATGCTCAACAGCACCTTTATCGATAACGTGGAAAGCGACATCGAACTGCTCGAACGCCTCAACCAGCTGGGCCGGCTGGTGCCCGCCGAGCAGCGCAGCCGTACCTACGGGCTCACCCCGGTGGAAGTGCTGGTGATCTCGCCGAGCCAGCCGCTGGACGTGATCGCCGCGCGTCACCGCCGCGAAATGCCGGCGGCGCTGCGCCTGTTCCTGCGTGGCCCGGGCGCTACCCGCGATGGCGGCGGCGGGGTGCTCAGCTACCTGCTGTTCGAGCCGGGTTACTGCAGCGAGCTGATCGAGCTGGGCTACCAGGACGCCATCGCCAAGAAGGCGCAGATCCAAGCGTTTCTGGGGCTGACGCCTGCTGCTGTGGGCTGAGCCGGCGATCCTGGGTATCGCTGCGCTCAACTCAGACTACCTATTGGCTTGCGCGCGTCTTTAGCCGAAGCGCTCCAGCTGCATCTCCTGCAAGCGGCTGAGGGTGCGGCGGAAGGCGAAGGCCAGGTAGCCTTCGGTGTACAGCTCATCCAGCGGCACGGCGGCTTCCATGTACAGCGGCACGCGACGGTCGTAGCACTCGTCCACCAGGGCGATAAAGCGGCGCACCGCATTGTCGTGAATCGACAGGGCTGGCAACTGGCGGTCGCCGGCTTCCACCCGTTCGGCGGCGTCTTCGGTGCCGCGGGCGATCCTCGCCGGGCGCTGCTGCGCGCTGAGGGCCGGTACGTCGCCCAGCACGATGACCTTGAAACGATCACAGAGCAGAATGAAGTCCCCGGTCGCCAGCGGTTGCTTGCAAAGCTGGTCGAAGCCGCCGTACAGCACCCGTTCGCTGTGGTCGTGCACGGTGATCCGGCGATGGCCGACCTGCAGCGGCTCGCAGCTGACCGCCTCGCCCTGGCGCAGTGCCGCCAGTAGCGCGGGCAGGGCGCTCGGCTGGCCGGTCTCGCGCACCCAATAGCGCTGGTGCCGCTGGCCGGGGTGCTGGCGATGATCCTGGCTGCCGTCCACCGCCACCACCTGCATGTGCTGCAGCAGGGCGTCGATGGCCGGCAGAAAGCGCTCGCGGTTATGGCCGCCAGCGTACAGCTGCTCCGGCGGCTGGTTGGAAGTGGCGACCAGCACCACGCCCTCGTCGAACAGGGAACGAAACAGCCGGCCCAGCAGCATGGCGTCGCCGATGTCACTGACGAACAGTTCGTCGAAGCACAGCACGCGGATCTCCGCCGCCAGTTCCCGGGCCAGCACCTGCAGGGGCTCGGCGGTGCCGGTCAGCTCGAACAGGCGGCGGTGCACCCAGCCCATGAAGTGATGGAAGTGCTGACGCCGGGCGGGCATCTGCAGCGCCCCATGGAAACTGTCCATCAGCCAGGTCTTGCCACGCCCGACCGGGCCCCAGAGATAGACGCCCTGGGCCAAGTCACCGCGCTGCAGGGTCTCGTAGCAGCGCTGCAATTGCTCGACCGCGTGCTGCTGGGCAGCGTCACTGACGAAACCCTGCTGTTCGACGGCCAGGCGGTACGCCTCGAGCGGCGTGCGGATGTGGATGTTCATGCGTCGGGCGCCTGAAAGATGGCTTCGATAGGGCGCCCGAACAGCCGGGCGATCTTGAAGGCCAAGGGCAGGCTGGGGTCATAGCGGCCGGTTTCGATGGCGTTCACCGTCTGCCGGGAGACGCCCAGGCGTTCGCCCAGCTCAGCCTGGGACCAGCCCTGGCCATTGCGCAATTCGCGCACATGGTTGATCACCGGTAACGCCTCCAGCCCAGCCACGCACCAAAGCCCCACAGAGCGGCGAGCAGCGGCCATACGAAGAACATCGACAGGCGCGGGAAACCGGCGGTTTCCAGAAAGCCGTAGCTGAAGGTGATCAGTGCCGTGCCGACGAACGCCAGCGCCAGCGCCTCCAGGTGAATCGCCCGGGCCAGTTCGTCTAGCTGGCGGATCTGGCGAATCACCGTGATGGCCACCACGATCATCGGAGCGATGGGGAGCAGGGCGCATAGTGTGCGTGCGATACCTTCGGAGAGCATCACCTGGGTCAGGCTGCTCACCGCTACGGCGATGACGTAGGCAGTTATCGCCAGGCTGAAGTGAATGACGAAGCGTTTGGAATCGGTCATGGCATCGCACCGCATATGGAAAGTTCGCTTTACACTAGCCGTGGTGATATCGGGTAGTCAAGCAAGCTTTACATTCGGTGTGGTCTACGCCGGCATTGCCGAGTCGCCTTGCAGGCAAGTAGGCTGCGGCCCTTTCTTAGCGGAGCCTCATCATGCCCATTCGCTCACGCCAACCAGCCGATCACGCTGTGTTGCTCGATATCTGGCACCGCGCCGTGCTGGCCACCCACGATTTTCTCAGTGCCGAGGATGTACAAAGCCTCTATCACCAGGTGGACGAGCTGTACCTGCCTGCGGTGACGGTGCAGGTCTGGACGGATGAGGCAGAGCAGGTGCGCGGCTTTATCGGCCTCAGCGACCGCCATGTGGAGATGCTCTTCGTCGATCCCGACTACCGCGGTCAGGGCGTGGGCTCGCAGTTGCTGGACGATGCCCGGAGGCGGCTCGGGCCACTGACTGTGGACGTCAACGAGCAGAACCCGGCCGCCCACGGCTTCTATCGCCACTACGGTTTTCAGGACACCGGGCGTAGTGAATTGGACGGGGAAGGGCGGCCGTTTCCGCTGATCCATATGGCCTACCGGGGCGCGCCAGACTGAGCGTCACAGAGCCGCCGAAAGCTCAGCCTATATAACTGTTATAAGCAAATTCTTACTCGGTATATGTCCTTTCGCTCCAAGTGGTTATCCTGCGCGCCTGACAAATGAGCCGACAACGGCAATTGGGGCAGGTATGGATTTTGGCGGTATGGGCTTCGTCGTGGCGGGGCTGGTGGTCGGCTTCATCGTGGGCATGACCGGCGTGGGCGGCGGTTCGCTGATGACGCCGATCCTGCTGTGGTTCGGCATCAACCCGGCGGCGGCCGTGGGCACCGATCTGCTGTACGCGGCGATCACCAAGGCGGGCGGCGTGTTCGTCCACCAGCGCAACCGCAATATCGACTGGAAGGTGACCGGTTGGCTGGCCGCCGGTAGCGTACCTGCGTCGTTGCTTACGCTGCTGGCGCTGACCCTACTGCCGGGCGATCAGCACGCCACCAACGCCCTGATCAAGAACGCCCTGGGTATCGTGTTGCTGCTGACCGCCACGGCGATTCTGTTCAAGAAACAGCTGTTTGCCTTCGCCAGCCGCCATGCCGGTGATGGCTTCCACTTCAGCCCGGCCCGCCTCAACGCGCTGACCGTGCTGGTAGGCGCGGTTCTCGGTTTCATGGTCACCCTGACCTCCATCGGCGCTGGCGCTCTGGGCACCGTGGCGCTGTTCCTGCTCTATCCGCTGATGGCCACGCGCCGCCTGGTCGGCACCGAAATCGCCCACGCCGTGCCGCTGACCCTGGTGGCGGGCCTTGGCCATGCCGGGCTCGGCAACCTGGACTGGGGCGTGCTGGGCTACCTGCTGCTGGGCTCGCTGCCCGGCATCTTCTTCGGCAGCCACCTGTCCGGGCGGGTTTCGGACAACGTGCTGCGTCCGTTCCTGGCGATCATGCTGATGGTGATCGGCTACAAACTGGCGTTCTGATCAGCCGGTACGCTCATCCAGTTCACGCTGATAGACCGCCAGGTCACTGGCCGAGAAACAGCAGAACAGCACTTCGTCGATGCCAGGACACCGCGCCAGTTCGGCCCGCACCGTGCTCACCGCGGCGCGGGCCGCCTGCTCGATGGGGTATCCGTAGATGCCGGTGCTGATGCTCGGAAAGGCGATGGAGCGGGCGTCCACTTCGGCCGCCAGGCGCAAGGCGTTGCGGTAGCAGTCGACCAGCAGCGCTTCTTCGCCGTGCTCGCCACCGCGCCATACCGGCCCCACGGTGTGCACGATGTAACGCGCTGGCAATCGATAGCCGCCGGTGCGCTTGGCCTCACCGGTCTTGCAGCCGCCGAGCAGGCGGCATTCGTGCAGCAGCTCGCTGCCGGCGGCACGATGGATGGCGCCATCCACGCCGCCGCCACCGAGTAGCGACGAGTTGGCGGCATTGACGATGACATCAACTGCGAGTGTGGTGATATCCGCCTGGATGGCGCCTATTCGTGCGGTCATTGGCGTGCCTTTCTCTACTTGTCGATAGTGACGGCCATGAACCACTTGGGCTGCACACGCCAGAAGTCGGTACGCACGTTGTGCTTCAGGGCGCGTTTGGAGTCCAGCACGCGAGCTTGCCCAGCGTCGCGGGCGAACACCACCCAGTGCCAGAACGGCCGACCGTTTTCCAGGCGCCAGCGGATGGCCAGCAATGCGCGATCCGGCAGGCGCTCCCAGTCGGAAAACGGCGCTGGTGCTCGTGCTTCTAAACCTTGGACGCGCAGCAGCCGGGTGACGTACTCGGTGTCCGACCACAACGCCTGGTCCTCGGCGTAAATGCCCAGTCCGTTGGCGAGGCGGCGGCTTTCTGCATAGCTGACCCCGGCCAACGCCGCGCAGGCGGCGATGCCGCAGCCGGAGGGTTGTTCCTGAATGACCGGATCGATGGGGCAGGGCATTGGGCACTCCGTTTGCCGTGGAATCTCAGGGGGGATTGGCGAATAATGCCGGCACTGGCCTTGCGCCGTCCATGACAGGATCCCGCCCGCCCATGAGCGCTACCACTCCACCTCTGGTGTTATCCATCCAGTCCCACGTTGCCCTCGGTCATGTCGGCAACGACGCTGCCGTGTTTCCGCTGCAGCGCCTGGGCTTCGAAGTGTTGCCGGTGCACACGGTGCAGTTTTCCAACCACACCGGCTACGGCCAGTTCCGCGGCCAGGTGTTCGATGCCGAGCACATTCGCGAGGTGCTCGCCGGCCTGCGTGATCGCGGCGCGTTGTCGCGGGTTTCGGCGGTGCTGTCCGGTTATCTGGGAGATGCGGCCATCGGTGCGGTGATTCTCGAGGCGGTGGACGAGATCCGCCGCGACAATCCCGGCGTGCGCTACCTCTGCGACCCGGTGATGGGCGATGTCGGGCGTGGGGTGTTCGTCAATGCAGCGATCCCGGATTTCCTGCGTAACCTGGCGATTCCCTGCGCCAACATCATCACCCCCAACCAGTTCGAGTTCGAGCTGCTCACCGGCAGCAAGCTGGGCAGCGTCGATGAGGCGGTGCGTGTGGCGCGTCAGTTGCGCGGTCGCGGGCCGGACGTGGTGGTGATCACCAGCCTGGCCACGCCGGACATTGCGGCCGATCAGCTGTGCACCCTGGCGGTCAACGGCGACGGCGCCTGGCTGGTGAATACGCCGCGCCTGGCGCTGCATCCACTGCCCAACGGCATGGGCGACGTGTTCTCGGCGACCCTGCTGGCGCGTTTGCTGTCCGGCCATGCCTTGCCCCAGGCCCTGGAGCTGGCCACCGCCACGCTGTATGCCCTGGTCGCGGCCACCGCCGAAGGCTCGCGTGACCTGCCGTTGGTCAGCGCCCAGGAGCAGATCGTCCAGCCTGCCCAGCGTTATCAGGCCAGTGAAGTGGTGAGCCCATGAATACAAAGGCTTGGTGCGCAGCGGCGCTGCTCTCGTTCAGCCTGCAGAGCCTGGCCTGCGAGGTGGATACCGGCGCGGCGTTTCGCGATGAGGTGCATGGCAATTTCGTGATCCCGGTGCGGGTCAAGCCGGGCGAGCGTTGCGTGGTGCTCGACCAGCTCGGCGAGCAAGGGCGCAAGACGCGCAACGAGCTGTGGATGCCGGTGGAGAAACTGGGCAACAGCACGCCGAAACTGGGACGCTGGAAACGCGAGTATCAGGTCGAGGGCGATGTGGCCAAGGTTGACCGCTACGTGTATATCGCCGGAGAAGAAACCGGAGAGGATTCGGTCAGCTTCTCCTCCTTCCCCGATCAGCAGGAGCGGCGGGCCGTCGAATACCGCATTCGTATCGAGTGACCGCCGCCTTGCCTCAGCACTTGTAAGGGCTTTCGCTCTTCAGCTCTTCGCCGCTTTTGGCATCGCGGATGATGACCGTGGCATTCGGGTAAGCCGAGCACAGGGCATTACGCGCCGTGTAGATGCCACTGCCCTCGGCGACCATGCTGACGTTCTGGGCCAGCGGCTGGCCGTTGGCATCCTGCAGCGAGAGCTGATAGGTGCCGGAGAGGGTCATGCAGCCGCCGAGCAGGGCGCTGGCGCTTAACAGGGCGATCAGGTTCTTCATGGTGTTCCTCCTTGAGGTGGGCGCTGCCGGACTGGCCGGCGGCGCCCGCTTTAATTACTGACCGACGCGGTGCTCGGTAAAGCGATAGTCGGCCTGGCAGTCGGCGGTCGGGTCGGCCTTGGTGTTGACGTACTCGACGGTGTCGGCATCGACGAAGCGGTAGTCGTACACCTCGGTGGTTTTCACGCCGTCGGTGGTCAGGTGGTTCTTGCCGTTGCTGGCTGTCCAGGTGCCGCGCTCGGTCTGGATCAGGCGAGTTCTGTCCTCGTCGGCAAAGAAGCTGATCTCGAAGCGACCGTCAGGGCGAAAGCTGGAATTCCAGGCGAAGAACTGGCAGGGGCCGTTCTTGTCGCGCATGCCTTGCCATTGCCCGAGTAGGCGTTGGTCCAGCGCTTGGGGGGATTGGCTGGCGCAGCCAGCGAGCAGAGCGGCGAGGCTCGCGCCCAGGAGGAGGGGTTTGAACATGGTGACAGTCCTTGGTCGGGTTACATCCGGGCACGCGGGGCGCCCATTTTTGCCGCCGCGGCGGCCGCTGTGATTGACGGGTATGAACGGGAAAAGTTCGCGGCTGCGTGCAGATTCCTGACAACGCTCACGATTTTTCGGAGCAGCCTATTTAGCCCTGCGGATTGTTCGGAGAATTTGACAATTGCCCGTACGTTAAATAATTTTGTCTATGCGCAAACGTTTGCGTGCCCGTAAAAACGACAATAACCACGGAGTTCGCCATGTCCGGTTTTCGTCCTGCCCGTCTCTGCGTCGCCATTGCCCTTGGGGCCGCTGCCCTCGTCAGTTTTTCCAGTGCCCATGCCGCCGAAGGCGAGCCGCCACGCGTCGCACTGGTGATGAAATCCCTGGCCAACGAGTTCTTCCGCACCATGGAAGACGGCGCCAAGGCCTACCAGAAAGAACATCCTGACCAGTTCGAACTGGTCGCTAACGGCATCAAGGATGAAACCGATACCTCCGCGCAGATCCGCATCGTCGAGCAGATGATCGTTTCCAAGGTCGATGCCCTGGTGATCGCGCCCGCCGATTCCAAGGCGCTGGTGCCGGTGATCAAGAAGGCCACCGATGCCGGTATCAAGGTGGTCAACATCGACAACCGCCTCGACCCGGAAGTGGTCAAGAGCAAGGGCCTGGACGTGCCGTTCGTAGGCCCGGACAACCGCAAGGGCGCACGCCTGGTCGGTGAATACCTGGCCAAGGAAAAGCTCAAGGCCGGTGACGAAGTCGGCATCATCGAAGGCGTGTCCACCACCACCAACGCCCAGCAGCGCACCGCAGGCTTCAAGGACGCCATGGAGGCGGCCGGCATGAAGATCGTCGGCGTGCAGTCCGGTAACTGGGAGATCGACCGCGGCAACGCCGTGGCCTCGGCCATGCTCAACGAGTACCCGAACCTCAAGGCGCTGCTGGCCGGTAACGACAGCATGGCTCTGGGCGCCGTCTCGGCCGTACGCGCCGCTGGCAAGAAGGACCAGGTGCAGGTGGTCGGTTACGACAACATCAACGCCATCAAGCCGATGCTCAAGGACGGTCGCGTACTCGCCACCGCCGACCAGTTCGCGGCTCGCCAGGCGGTGTTCGGTATCGAAGCGGCGCTCAAGCTGGTCAAGGGCGAGTCTACTGGTGCCAAAGACGGCGTGATCGAAACCCCAGTCGAACTCGTGACCAAACCGTGATCCATGCGGTAACCGGCGGCGAGACCGTTCTCGCCGCTCGCGATATCGGCAAGACCTACGTCCAGCCTGTGCTAGGCGGGGTCGAGCTGGAGCTGCGCGCCGGTGAAGTGCTGGCGCTGACCGGCGAGAACGGCGCCGGCAAAAGTACCCTTTCGAAGATTTTCTGCGGGCTGGAACAACCGACCACGGGCTCCCTGAGCTTTCTCGGCCAGCCCTATGCACCGGCCAGCCGCCGCGAGGCCGAGCGCCTCGGTGTGCGCATGGTGTTGCAGGAACTCAACCTGCTGCCGACGCTGACCGTGGCCGAGAACCTGTTTCTCGACAACCTGCCCAGCCGCGCTGGCTGGATTTCCCGTGGTCGTTTGCGCGAGATGGCCCGCGAAGCCATGGCGCGGGTCGGCCTGGAGGCCATCGACCCGGATACGCCGGTGGCGGCGCTGGGCGTCGGCCACCAGCAGATGGTCGAGATCGCCCGCAACCTGATCGGCGAGTGCCGCGTGCTGGTACTCGATGAGCCGACCGCCATGCTGACCGCCCGCGAGGTCGATCTGCTGTTCGAGCAGATCCAGCGCCTGCGCGACGCCGGTGTGGCCATCGTCTATATCTCCCATCGCCTCGAAGAGCTGGCCAAGGTGGCTCAGCGCGTTGCCGTGCTGCGCGACGGCCAGCTGGTGGCGGTGGAACCTATCGACCGTTACTCAAGCGACGAGCTGGTCACCCTGATGGTCGGCCGCGAGGTCGGTGAAGCCATCGACCTGGGGGAGCGGCAGATCGGTGCGCCGCTGCTGCAGGTCAAGAATCTGAGCCGCCGCGGCAAGGTCGACGACGTATCGTTCAGCGTGCGGGCAGGGGAGATCTACGGCATTTCCGGGCTGATCGGCGCTGGCCGTACCGAGCTGCTGCGCCTGATCTACGGCGCCGACCGCGCCGACAGCGGCGAGGTGGCCATCGGCAATCCGCCGGTGCCGGTGCAGGTGCGTTCGCCCGCCGAAGCGGTGCGCAACGGTATCGCTCTGATCACCGAAGACCGCAAGGGCGAAGGCCTGCTGCTCGGCCAGCCGATTGCCGCCAACCTGGCGCTGGGCAATATGCCGGCAGTGTCCAAACACGGCGTGATGCGCCCGGCGGCCGAACAGGCCCTGGCGCAGCGGCAGATCGACGCCATGCGCATTCGCTGCAACGGCGCCCACCAGGCGGTGGTCGAGCTGTCCGGCGGCAACCAGCAGAAAGTGGTGATCGGCCGCTGGCTGGAGCGTGACTGTCAGGTGCTGCTGTTCGATGAGCCGACCCGCGGCATCGACGTGGGCGCCAAGTTCGAAATCTACGGCCTGCTCGGTGAGCTGGCGCGCCAGGGCAAGGCCCTGGTGGTGGTATCCAGCGACCTGCGCGAACTGATGCTGATCTGCGACCGCATCGGCGTGCTGTCCGCTGGCCGCCTGATCGAAACCTTCGACCGCGATGACTGGACCCAGGACCGCCTGCTGGCCGCCGCTTTCGCCGGCTACCGCAGCCGCGAGGCCCTGCTCGGCGACGTTGCCCCCCCGTTACAGGAGCTTTCCCAATGACCACTCCATCCGCCACGCCGGCCAAGCGCAGCGGCACCCATCAGGGCCTGGGCACCTATCTGGGCCTGGCCGGCGCGCTGCTGGCGATGATCGTGCTGTTCTCCACCCTGAGCAGCCACTTCCTGTCCTACGCGACCTTCACCACCCTGGCCAACCAGATCCCCGATCTGATGGTGCTGGCGGTGGGCATGACGCTGATCCTGATCATCGGCGGCATCGACCTGTCGGTGGGCTCGGTGCTGGCCCTGGCCGCCGCGGTGGTCAGCGTCGCCACCCTTGGCTTCGGCTGGGACGTGGTGCCGGCCGCATTGCTGGGCATGGCCTGCGCGGCACTGGCCGGCAGCGTCACCGGGATCATCACCGTGGCCTGGGGCATTCCGTCGTTCATCGTCTCCCTTGGCGTGCTGGAGATGGCCCGCGGCATGGCCTACCAGCTCACCGATTCGCGCACCGCGTACATCGGCGACGCCTATGCCTGGCTGTCGACGCCGTTCGCCGCCGGCATTTCGCCGTCGTTCGTGATCGCCCTGCTGGTGATCCTCGCCGCCCACCTGCTGCTGACCCGTACCGTGTTCGGCCGTTACCTGGTGGCAATCGGCACCAACGAGGAGGCGGTACGCCTGGCCGGTATCAACCCCAAGCCGTACAAGATCTCGGTGTTCGCCCTGATGGGCCTGCTTGCCGGCCTGGCGGCGCTGTTCCAGATTTCCCGCCTGGAAGCCGCTGACCCGAACGCCGGGTCCGGCCTGGAGCTGCAGGTGATCGCCGCGGTGGTGATCGGCGGCACCAGCCTGATGGGCGGGCGCGGCTCGGTGATCAGTACCTTCTTCGGCGTGCTGATCATCTCCGTGCTGGCCGCAGGCCTGGCGCAGATCGGCGCCAGCGAGCCGACCAAACGCATCATCACCGGTGCGGTGATTGTCATCGCGGTGATTCTCGACACCTACCGCAGCTACCGCGCCAAGCGCCGGGGCTGATCGTCCGTGGCTACGATCAAGGACGTCGCCGCCCGCGCGGGCATTTCCTACACCACGGTGTCCCACGTGGTGAATGGAACCCGCCCGGTCAGCGATCAGGTGCGCAGCAAGGTGGAAGCAGCCATCGCCGAGCTGGGTTACGTGCCCAGCGGCGTGGCCCGTTCACTGCGGGTACGCGCCACCGGCACCCTCGGGCTGCTGCTGCCCAACGCCAGCAACCCGTACTTCGCTGAGTTGGCTCGCGGCATCGAGGATCACGCCGAGCGCAACGGCTACAGCGTGATCCTGTGCAATTCCGACGATGACATCGACAAGCAGCTGCGCTACCTGCGCGTGTTGCTGGAGCGGCGCATCGACGGCCTGATCGTCGCCACCGTGGCCAGCGACGCCGCCTTCGCCCAGGCCCTGGCGGCCCTGCGGGTGCCGCTGGTGCTGGTCGACCGCTCCCTGGAAGGCGTCAGCGCCGACCAGCTGCGCGTCGATCACGAGCAGGGCGCTTATCTCGCCACCCGTCACTTGCTGGAGCTGGGTCACCGGCGAATCGTCTGCATTGGCGGGCCGGCTAGCACCCAGGTGGTTCAGCTGCGCGCCGGCGGTTATCGCCGCGCCCTGGACGAGGCGGGCATCGAAGCCCAGGCAGTGGTGGACTGCGCGTTCACCAGCCCGGCTGGTCACGCCGCCGCCCAGGTGCTGCTGGCAGGCGAGCAGCGGCCCACGGCGATCTTCGCCGGTAACGACATGATCGCCCTGGGCGTGCTGCGCGCTGCTGCCGAACGCGGCCTGCAGGTGCCCCAGCAATTGTCGGTGGTGGGCTTCGACGACATCGAAGTGAGCCGCTACCTGCATCCAGCGCTGACCACCGTAGGCCAGCGCATCGGCCAGCTTGGCGAGCAGGCGGCCGAGCGGCTGCTGGCGCGCATCCGCAAACCTGGCCTTGTGGCCGAACAACGGTTGATCGAGCCGACCCTGATGCTGCGTGAATCCACCGCGGCCATTGGCGGCTGAATATTTTCCAGCTGGGCGCAGGCGCCCGAGAGGAGCAGGTACAGATGCAAGGCAAAGTGGTGGTGGTCGGCAGTTTGAACATGGACCTGATCGTGCGTGCGCCACGCCTGCCGCGCGGAGGTGAAACCCTCACCGGGCATGATTTCTCCACCGCCGCCGGCGGCAAGGGCGCCAACCAGGCGGTGGCCGCGGCGCGCCTCGGCGCCCAGGTGGCGATGATCGGCTGCGTGGGCGCCGACGCCTATGGCGCACGGCTGCGCACCGGGCTGATCACCGAAGGCATCGACTGCTCGGCGGTCAGCGAAATCGACGGCGTGCCCACCGGCATCGCTTCGATTCTGGTGGACGACGCCGGCCAGAACGCCATCGTTATCGTCGCCGGCGGCAACGGTGCGCTGACCCCACAGCACCTGAGCGCGCAAGCGCAGCTGCTGGCCGATGCCCAGGTGCTGATCGTGCAGCTGGAAGTGCCGGACGCCACCGTCGAGGCCGCCATGATGCTGGGCCGCGAGGCCGGCTGCACGGTGATCCTCAACCCGGCGCCCGTGGCCGGGCCGCTGTCGGCCCACTGGTATGGAATGGCCGATTACCTGATTCCCAACGAGAGCGAGGCCGCTGCGCTGACCGGCTTGCCGGTGGGCTCGCCCCAGTCGGCGCTGCCGGCAGCGCGCAGCCTGCTGCAGGCCGGCGCTCGCCGCGTACTGATCACCCTCGGCGCCCAGGGCGTGCTGTACGCCGACGCCGAGCGCCATGCCCATTTCGCCGTGGCGCCGGTAGCCGCCGTGGACACCACCGCGGCCGGCGACACCTTCGTCGGTGGCTTCGCCGCGGCCCTGGCCGCCGGCCAGCCGCTGGAAGCCGCCATCGCCCTGGGTCAGCAGGCCGCCGCCCTGGCGGTTACCCGGCCGGGTGCACAACCTTCGATCCCTTATCGTCACGAGTTGCCCGCATGAAAAAGACTCCGCTGCTCAACGCCGAACTCTCCGCCGCCATCGCCCGGCTCGGCCACGGCGATGTGATCGTCATCGGCGACGCTGGCATGCCGATCCCACCCGGCACCCCGTGCATCGACCTGGCCCTGACCGCCGGTGTGCCGGACTTCGTCACCACCCTGAAGGTGGTGCTCAGCGAGATGCAGGTGCAGGGCCATCTGCTGGCCCGGGAAACTCTGGAAGTTGCGCCGGTCGGCTTGGAGGCCATCGAATCGCTGACCGCAGCCGGGGAGTTGGGCGAACGCCAGCTGGTCAGCCACGACGAACTCAAGGCCGCGTGCCGCAACGCGAGGGTGCAGATCCGCACGGGCGAGTGCCGGCCTTACAGCAATATTGCGTTGATTGCAGGTGTGACCTTCTAGGAGACTGTTCAGGATCTTCTTGAACGCTTCACTGGGCCGCTTCAAGGAATGCAGCCGCTGACACGGGCAGCAATCGGCCAGGAGCTGCCCTTCATGGGCGATTTATCTGTGAGCGCTTGTGGATGAAAAAGAATGACAGAGCCACTACTCTCAGACGTACCTCGCCTCAGGTCATGCCATGAACCTTAACCCGATTGAGTCCTGCCCACGCTGTGGCTCCTTCCAGCATGTCAGATCAAAAAGAATTCTGATTGGAGCAGCAAGCCCGAAGAAACGTTTCGATGGGGAAGAAAAAGTAGGCTACCAACGCTTGGATCAGCTAGCGGTTGATGAATGCAAGCCCGCCCTCCTGAATGCGACACCGCTCGAGCAGCTAGTAGATGGTTTTTACTGCGATCATTGCGGGGTGGGGTTTGTAACAAGCGAACTTTTACGAGGTTTAGAATGATCTTGAGCGACCGCATTTGGCCGATTGCAGCTAGTAACCACGGGCCGCTATCGGCCAAAAGCGGACAGTCTTAAGTGCCGGTTCAGGTGTTGAATAACGTCTGTATTGGTCACAAGGAAGGGGTGATGGCATGCGTGTGCTCTCAGCGTTGAGAGGATGCATCAAAAGCTCCTCTCGCCGTCACCTGAATACACTATGAACTTCCACATGTTCAGTTTAGGCGTTTACCGCCTCGCCTAGATCGAGATCTCCCTGCTCCTGCACTGACAGCACCTTAGCGAGAAGCGCGTCGGTTTGGAGGTTGTCGTAGCGATTCTCCAAAGTCTTACGCAATCGCATCAGTCTGAGATTGGCGGTGCTTACCAAAGCTCCGTATGTTGTAGCTCTGACTTGGCCATAACGGCGATTCTCGTCGCCGACTGTTTTGTCCGTCCCCACACCAGGCGCAATGGATTGACCCACTACCCAAGCGGTCACATACGGCGCGCCGTGGACAAAGCCTGAGTTCGCAATGTCTTGAACGTATTCGTCAGCCTGATTCACCTCCTTACGATTGATTTTGAAACCGCCCTTTTTGAGCTCAATCAGCAATATATTTTGCATCTGAGCGACAGTTGGATCTTGAGTTTGAAACCCCTCAATGCCGACCAGTTGGACGGTGCTTTGATCTGGAAGAACAACGACATCAGGCCGCTTCTTCTCATTGATAAATGAAGCGCCTGTGTTACCCCAAAGTTGCTTAGCTACGCTCCGTAGAGTCATGTTCGAGCAGTATTCCATCGACTCGAATTCTGGGCCGAAGAGCCATCGAGATCTCAGGATCAACGGATGAAGGGTATGGAGCTCATCGGTATTGGGGTCATCAGCGAGCCTTGCAATGACCTCAATGACGCTGAGCCTGTCATCAATTTCGTCCAGGACACGCAGAGCGTCTTTGACCGACCAATCGGCCAGCAGGGAATCAAGTCCCTCCACGTCTGTTGCTGATAACTTGGCAAGTTTTTGAAGGAGCGACACACCGCTTTTGGATTTCTCCAGATTGATCACGGCTTTGACCGCCGTCGCCAGGAAATCAGGGGAGATCAAGGGGTGGGCTTGAGCAACCGCCTTCGTGAATTCGGTCACCTCAAGTTGCGCACCTTGCCCAAGGGTTTTAAGTTCAGAGCGATTCTGAACAAGAGCGTCTTCCGATGTTGCTTCAACCACCTCTGCGGCGAGCTCATCGGCGACCTGAGTGATGTGTAGTGAGGCGGCCTTGAAAAGCTCTTCCACCGCTGGCGTCGCCTTAAACCCTGTCCAATCCGCATGGACATGGTCATCAAAGCCATGGGTGTCTACGATAACTTTGTACCGCTTAGCAAATCGAGTGCGACCATCGAAGTTCGCTACTTGGCCAATCGCCCAAGATGGATTTCCTACAAGGCGGTGGTCTACCCAAAATGCTACACCTTGATGGATAGAAGAGTGGTTCTGCTGTGTTGAGTCAATGACAATCACCCGCGCAGATCGACCCTCACTCAAAGAAATGGTCTGTTCCTTCGCGTATTTTTCAAGCTTGGCAAGCGTCAGCGGGGTGCCGTTTACGCGAATCTGGAAGCTGGGGTCATGGATAAAGCGTGCCGCTAGGACAGTCGAGATTTCCGCTGCATCAGGAAGCTTGCGAACAACTGTCACGCGGAGCCTGGTACCAGAGCCCTCCTGCTTACCGAACTCCTCTGATCGAACGACAAACGGGCTTGGGCCAGATTCAGTGCCTACAACGAATTTGCTTAGTGTTCCGTCGCGCCAGGTTTCGACAAGATACTCATCACCGAAGCAAAGAAGACCATGGCGCCCTACACCATTGCGGCCATAGGCTTTCCGAAGCTTTGCACTCCTGCCTTTTGGGAATTCTACTTTCCAGCTTTGATGCTTCAGCCTGTTGTATCGGAGCATCATCCAGCGATTGCTGAACTGCTCCGGGGTCATGCCATGGCCGTCGTCAAGAATAGTGAGCGTTCCGCCGAGCTCGGAGGGGAGGAATAGCTCGACCTTGCTCGCCCCCGCGTCCCAAGCATTTGCGACCAATTCGGTAAGAGCGACTTGAGGTACATGAGCAACCGGCCCAAGTTCCCGTAAGAGGTAGTCCTCCTCGAACAGCGATAGATGACGCGTTTGTTCGGGCATGGTTCCCTCCTTGGGATGGTGCTTATCGTTGAGCGTTTGCGAGTGCTTGCGGACAATCCTACATCAGTGAATATCAATGCCGTCGTTTGATCTCACCGATTAAGCTACGCGAGACGCTTCAGCAGCTGAGCTAGGGTTTCGGGGTGTCTGATTCTCCAACTGACAACGCTTGGCGATGCACCAATTGCGCAAAGACAACCACTACGTTCCCAAGCTGTACCTGAAGCAGTGGTCGCATGAAGCACTGATTCCTACCTACCGCCTGTTGGTTCCAAGTGAGAAAGCCCCCCTGTGGAAGAGGCAATCCTTGAAGGGAACCGCTTACCACCAGCACCTCTATACCTACCTTGTTGGGCAAGAGGAGACAGATGAGTTTGAGCGCTGGCTCGGCAGTGAGTTTGAGAGCCCTGCGGAAGAGACGATCCGGCGAGTTGTTCGCGAGGAGCGATTGGAACCAGAGCATTGGAGGAGGTTGGTGCGTTTCGCAGGAGCTAAGTCCTGAGCGATCGTCCGCTTCTGGCCGAAAGCGGACGGACGGTGAACGGAGTATTTATGGGAAAGGCCGGGAGGCGATCCGCAGTCTCGATTTTTTGCCAGGCTAGGCGTAAGAGCCCGGGCTTAAAGCCCCTCCCACGATCATGAACGGTGCTACCGCCATTGCTGTTATCGACCTCTGCCTCAACTCCAGCTCAGGATCGGCCAGCCCTCACGCTCGGCATGCTCGCGCAGAACCGGGTCGGGGTTTACTGCGTGGGGTTTGTCGACGCGCTGCAGCAGCGGCAGGTCGTTGCGTGAGTCGGAGTAGAAATAGGCGCCGTCCAGCGTTTCGCCGTGTTCTTCCAGCCAGGCGTGCAGGCGGGTGACCTTGCCTTCACGGTAAGTGAGCACGCCTCTGGTCTTGCCGCTGTAATGGCCGTGTTCCTGGTGCAGGTCGATGGCCAGCACTTCGTCGACCTTGAGGCGTTCGGCGATGGCGCTGACCAGGAAGTGCGCCGAGGCGGAGATGATCAGGATGCGGTCGCCGGCCTCGCGGTGGGTGGCCAGGCAGCGGGTGGCGTCGCTGAAGAAGATTGGCTCGATCACGTCCTCCACGAACGGCTCGACCACGAAGGCGACTTCTTCCGGCGTGCGGCCTACCAGCGGCGACAGGCTGAAGCTCATGTAGTCTTCCATGGCCAGCTTGCCTTCGGCATACAGCGCCATCAGTTGGTGATCCTTGGCGATGAAGCTCTCGCCGTCGACCCAGCCCAGCGTGGCCATGTGCTCGCTCCATAGGCTGGCGCAGTCGCCGTTGATCAGGGTTTCGTCGAGATCGAAAATTGCCAAAGCCATCAAGCTACCTCTTTTACGGCATGCGCCGCGATATCCAGTGAGATGGGGTGGCCATTGGCGTGCAGGTCGTCGGCGCTGCGGTTGAGCACGTCGACCAGCAGTTCCACGCCGCCGGCGTCCACCCGGTAGCGGATGATATTACCGAGCAGGGCGTGGCTGCGAATGGTGGCGCTGATCGGGCCCTGGCCGAGCACGATGGCTTCCGGGCGAATCGCCACCTGGCCGCTCACCGGGCGGCCAAGCAGGCGGCTGGCGGTGGGCGCGTCGAGCAGGTTGTAGTTGCCGATGAAACCCGCGGCGAAGGCGTCGGCCGGCGCGGTGTAAAGGGTTTCCGCGTCGCCGCTCTGGACGATGCGCCCGGCGTTCATCAGGAAGATGCGGTCGCTCATCACCAGCGCCTCTTCCTGATCGTGGGTGACGAAAATCGTGGTCAGGCCAAGCTCCTGCTGGATGCTGCGGATCTGCTCGCGCAGGTGCTTGCGAATGCGCGCATCGAGGGCCGACAGCGGCTCGTCGAGCAGCAGCAGGCGTGGGCGGGTGACCAGCGAGCGGGCCAGGGCTACGCGCTGGCACTGGCCGCCGGACAGCTGATGCGGGTAGCGGCCGGCGAAGTCGCCGAGTTCGACCATCGCCAGGGCTTCCTGGACGCGGGCGGCGGACTCTTCCTTGCCGACCTTCTGCATGCGCAGGCCGAAGGCGACGTTCTGCGCGGCGGTCATGTTGGGGAACAGCGCGTAGCTCTGGAATACCATGCCGATGCCGCGCTTTTGCGGCGACAGCGGCACCAGGTCTTCGCCGCCGAGCAGGATCTTGCCGCCGTTGACCTCGGTGAGGCCGGCGATGCAGCGCAGCAGGGTGGATTTGCCGCAGCCCGAAGGGCCGAGCAGGGTGACGAATTCGCCTTGCTCGATCTCGGCGTTGATGTCGCTGAAAATCGCGGTGCCGCCGTAGCTCTTGTGCAGGTTCTGAATGCTCAGGAAGCTCATGCCTTGTCCCTGTTCAGTCGATTGGCCGCCCAGGTGAACACCAGGACGAAAAAGAAGTAGGAGATCACCAGGGCGCTGTTGAAGTGGCCGCTGCTGTTCTTCATGTTGTTGAGGTACACCTGCAGCGTCTCGTAGCGCGTGCCGACCAAGAGGTTGGCGAACACGAACTCGCCGAACAGAAAGCTGAACGACAGGAACAGCGACACCATCAGGCCCTTGCGCAGGTTGGGCAGCACCACCAGAAAGGCGGCTTTCCAAGTGCTGGCGCCGAGCAGGTGGGCGGCGTCCATCAGGTCGCGCAGGTTGATCGCCTGCAGGTTGTTGGTGATGGCCCGGTACATGAACGGCAGGGCGATGGTGAAGTAGCAACCGATCAGGATCCACGGCGTGCCGACCATGGCCAGTGGCCCGGAGCCGTAGAGCTGCAGCAGGCCCACGGCGGACACCACCGGCGGCACGGCGAACGGCAAGAGGATCAGCACGTTCATCACCGCGTCTAGTTTCGGGAAGTGGTAATGCACCACGAACAGCAACGGCAAGATCAGCACCACCGACAACGCCAGGGCGCCGAAGCAGACCAGCAGCGACTGGCCGAAGGCCTTGAGAAAGCGCGGCTCGCCCCACAGCTCCAGATACCACTTGAAGGTCAGGCCATCCGGCAGAATGGTCGCCGACCAGCTGGTGGCCAGGGAGTAGAGCAGGGTGCCGGCCAGCGGCAGTAGCAGGATCAGGAACAGCAGCCAGACCACCACGCGGTGGTAGAGACTTGCGGCGGGAACGTCAGCGCGGGACATGGTAGCTCCTTCGCAGCAGCAACTGATGGACGAGGGTGATCGCCGCCATCAGGCCGACCAGGATCATCGCCAGGGCGCTGGCCATGTTCGGGTCGAGGGAAATGTCCCCGGAAATCATCGCGGCGATGCGGATCGGCAGCACGTTGAAATTGCCGGTGGTCAGGTAATACACCGTGGCGTAGGCGCCCAGGGCATTGGCCAGCAGAATCACGAAGGTGCCGAGCAGCGCCGGGGTCAGCACCGGCAGGCCAATGTGCCGCCAGAAGGCCCAGGTGCCGGCGCCGAGCAGCGCGGCGGACTCGCGCCAGTCCTGGCGCAGGGCGTCGAAGGCGGGGTAGAGCAGCAACACACCGAGGGGAATCTGGAAGTAGGTGTAAAGCACGATCAGGCCGTTCTTGGAGTACAGGTTGAAGCTGTCGATCAGCCCGGCCTGGATCAGCAGCAGGGTCAGCGCGCCGTTGAAACCGAGCAGGATGATGAACGCGAAGGCCAGGGGCACGCCGGCGAAGTTGCTGGTCATGTTGGAAAAGGCGATCACGAAATCGCGCAGCTTCGAGTCCACCTGGCGCAACGAGTAGCTGCCGATGATGGCGATCAGCATGCCGAACACGCTCGACCAGAAGGCGATCTGCAGGCTGAACTTGACCGCCTGCATGTAGAACTTGGAGGCGAAGGCCTTCTCGAAATTGCCCAGGCCCCAGCCATCCGGGGTGTTGAGGCTGTTGAGCGCCACCCAGATCAGCGGCGCGACCTGAAAGGCGAAGAAGAACAGCGCGAACGGCAGCAGGCATAGCGCTGCCAGCCATTTGCCCCGGGGTTTGTGGATGGCGCTCATCGCAGCAGCTCCCGGCACGAGGGTTTGTCATGGGCCACGCCGAGCAGCTCGCAGATCGTGCCGCACAGCTCGAGTTGCTTCGGCGCGGCGGCCTCGCTGAGGCTGAAGGCATCACCGAGTACGAACAGCGGCACTTCGCGCTCTTCGGGCAGCAGGCCATTGTGGGAGCGGTCGTCGTTCATGCCGTGGTCGGCCGTCACCAGCACCTGGTAACCGGCGTCCAGCCAGCCTTGCAGGTAGTTGGCCAGCTGAATGTCGGCGACGCGCGCGGCATTGCGGTACTGGCTGCTGCCCAGGCCATGCTTGTGGCCGGCGTCGTCGATGTTCATCGGGTGCACCAGCAGAAAATCGGGCGCGTGATTGAGGCGCAGGCTTTCGGCGTCGTCGAACAAATGCGAGTCGGGGTAGTGATCGACGTAATAGAAGTGCCCGTGCTGGATCGGCAGCTCGGCATCACTGGTATGCCGGTCGCGGGCGGCCACGAAGGGCGCGCGGTTGTACAGCTCGCTGACCCAATGGTAAGCGGCAGCCGCGGTGCTCAGTCCGGCGGCGCGGGCGTAGTGGAACACGCTGCGCTCGCTGCTCAGGCGCACCACGTTGTTGTGCACCACGCCGCTGTCGATGGGCGCGACGCCAGTAAGAATGCACTCGTAGAGCGGCCTGGACAGTGACGGCAATTCGCACTCGAGCTTGTACAGCGCGGCACGGCCTGCGGCGCGATAGGCCTGCAGGTGGCCAAGGGCATGCCGGGCGACCTCGTAATTGAGGCCGTCGAGCAGGACGAGGATGACCTTGGACGGCATGGGTGATCCTGGGTTGAGAGGATATGGGGTAGGGTGGATGACGCTCTTTTCATCCACCACTGCGATCTTGCGACGGAGGACGGGGCTGGCCGCGTAGGCGACGCGTCGGCTACGCGCCCCGATCCACCCTACGGCGGCAGCCTTACTCCATGTTGATGATCACGTTTTCCTGCCACTGCTGCGGCAGGGCCTTGGAGGTCGCTTCCCAGGCGGCGGCATCCTTGATCGGCTTGACCTTGGCGTACTGCTCGTTGGGCAGCAGCTTGGCCTGGACCTCGGCCGGCAGGGTCAGGTGCTCGGCGCGAATAGGCCGGGCGTTGCCCTTGGCCAGGTTGATCTGCCCGGCATCGCTGAAGATGTACTCGCGGGCCAGCTTGGCGGCGTTGGGGTTCTTGGCGTACTTGTTGATGATGGTGGTATAGCCGGAGATCACCGAGCCATCGGAAGGGATCAGCACCTCGAAGCGGTTCGGGTCGATCTGGTCGCGGTAGGAGAGGCCGTTGAAGTCCCAGACGATACCGACTTCCACTTCACCTTTCTCGAGGGTCTGGATGGTCGGGTTGGCCAGCGACAGGCGACCCTGCTCGGCGATCTCGGCGAAGAAGTCCAGGCCCGGCTGGATGTTCTTCTCGTCGCCGCCATTGGCGATGGCCGCGGCCAGCACGCCGTTGACCGCCTGAGCGGCAGCGCTGACGTCGCCGATGGCGACGCGGTACTTGCCGGTCTTCAGGTCGGCCCAGCTTTTCGGCACGTCCTTGACCAGCTGCTTGTTGACGATGAAAGCGATCGAGCCGGTGTAGGCGAGCGCCCAGTGGCCGTCCTTGTCCTTGGCCCACTCGGGTACCTGATCCCAGGTACTCGGCTTGTAGGGCTGGGTCACGCCCTGCTGCACGGCGATGGGGCCGAAGGCGGCGCCCACGTCACCGATGTCGGCGGTGGCGTTGTCCTTCTCGGCCGCGAACTTGGCGATTTCCTGGGCCGAGCTCATGTCGGTGTCCATGTGCTTGAGGCCGTACTTGTCGGCCAGGTCCTGCCAGGTGTCCTTCCAGTTGGCCCAACTGTCCGGCATGCCGACGCTGTTCACGGCGCCTTCTTTGCGTGCGGCCTGTTCCAGTGCAGTCAAATCCGTCTCGGCGGCCATGGCGTGGGAGGCCAGAGCGATGGCGCTGCCCATCAGCGATGCCAGTAGCAGTTGTTTCATTGGAAACTCCTTTGCGTTTGCGAGGTTGGTCTAGATCAGCAAGAGCCAAGCCAATGTAGGCGTTGCCAATGACAGTTTTGTGTCGGCAGGGCCGCCAGCCACTCATCGGCGTTGCGCTTAGCAGGTCATTGAAAAACGTAGGCGAGGCAGCCAGTGCAAGGCAAAAACAGCCGAAAAGCGCAATTTACGTGTTGTAAATGAGCATTTTGAGGCTGTTTTTAACGCAGCAATGGCAACGTAGGTAGTTTTTCAAGAGCCTGGTTAGAGAGCGTAGACCAGCCCAAGGCACTGAATTGCCTGGCATGAGCCATGCTTGCAGCCTGGCTGTCATCTGCCGGTAATGGTGTTTGCCTAGCCTTGCCGGCGAGAGATGCGGCGCAGACAGCGCCGCCGCGTGCCCCGCGATGGGGCTGGTCTAGTCCAAAAGGAACCAGGTTGATGCGCGACGACACGCCGCGGGCCGTTACCACCATCTGCCGCGCGTTGCAGGAACAGATCGAACACGGCCTGCTGCCCGCCAGCGGCAAGCTGCCGGCCGAGCGCCGCCTGAGCGAGTTGTTCGACACCACGCGTATCACCCTGCGTGAGGCGCTGGGGCAGCTGGAAGCCCAGGGGCTGGTGTACCGCGAGGAGCGCCGCGGCTGGTTCGTGTCGCCGGCGCGGGTGGCTTACAACCCATCGGTGCGCACCCACTTCCATGCCATGGTCGCCGAGCAGGGACGGGTGCCGGCCACCGAGGTGCTGAGCGCCCGGCTGATGCCGGCCAATGCGCAGATCTGCCAGGTGCTGGGCCTGTCGGGGCTGTCGAGCGTCTACCAGATCCGCCGTGCGCGGCGCATCGACGGGCGCCTGGTGCTGTACGTCGAGCATTACCTGAACCCCGAGTACTTTCCCGGCATTCTCGACTTCGACCTGACTCGCTCGCTGACCGAGCTGTACGCCAGCGAATACGACATACGCTACGGCCGCGTGCGCTTCGACATGGTGCCCACCGCCTTGCACGCCGACGCCGCCGCCGCGCTCAAGGTCGCCACCGGCAGCCCGGCACTGCGCATCACCCGGGTCAACCGCGACCAGCATGGCCGGCTGATCGACTGCGACCTGGAGTACTGGCGCCATGATGCGATCCATATCAGTGTGGAAGTGCCGGAGTAGGTGCGGTAAGTGACGGAGCAGAGACCGGCACAGTATCTGTGGGAGCGGGCCATGCCCGCGATTTTTCGCGCGCATGGCGCGCTCCCACGGTGGATCGGTGGATGTCCGCTTCTGCCTTGAACCTGCCTCTCCCCGTATTCGTAAACGACAGTCGATGATCGCTCCGAAGACCGGCCGTCGCCCATCCAAATAACGCTTTCCCGAGCATATTGTTCAGCCGCCAGGCCGTGCGTAGAATCGCCGCCGCAGGCCATCCCATACCTATAATTTTCCGCTCTCCGCATCGTCACTCCCAGCGTTCATCGCCATGGGAGCGCGAGCTGCCGTGTGCGTGTTCGTCAGGTATGGGTTTTAAATTTTTTTCCCGTTCGCTTCCTACCGCGCTCGTTGCCATCCGGCTTCGGGCGATTGGCCGTTGTAGTCAAGGCGTTCCCCAAGGGCAGATACAAGCCGTATGAACACACCCGAGCAGACGCACAGCGGTAGCTGGCTGAGCGTGATCGCCTTGGCGCTGGGCGCCTTCATCTTCAATACCACCGAGTTCGTGCCGGTCGGCTTGCTGAGCCAGATCGGCCACAGCTTCGAGATGACCACCGCCAGCGTCGGCCTGATGCTGACCATCTATGCCTGGGTAGTGGCGTTGGCCTCTTTGCCGCTGATGCTGCTGACCCGCAATATCGAGCGGCGCAAGCTGTTGGCCTTCGTGTTCATGCTGTTCATCGCCAGCCATGTGCTGTCCGGCATCGCCTGGAACTTCACCGTGCTGGTGATCAGCCGCATCGGCATCGCCCTGGCCCACGCGCTGTTCTGGGCGATCACCGCGTCCCTGGCGGTGCGGGTGGCGCCGCCAGGCAAGCAGGCCCAGGCTCTCGGCTTGCTGGCGACCGGCAGTGCGCTGGCCATGGTGCTGGGCATTCCCCTGGGCCGGGTGATCGGCGAAGTGCTGGGCTGGCGCACGACGTTCACTACCATCGCCGTGGTGGCCGGTGTGGTGGTGTTGTGCCTGATCAAGAGCCTGCCGCTGCTGCCGAGCCAGAACTCCGGTTCGTTGCGCAGCCTGCCGGTGCTGTTCAAGCGCCCGGCGCTGGTCACCGTGTATGTACTCACCGCCCTGGTGATCACCGCCCATTTCACCGCGTACACCTATATCGAGCCGTTCGCGCTGGAAGTCGCCGGTATCGCGGCGGATATGGTCACCGTGCTGCTGTTGCTGTTCGGCTGTGCGGGGATCATCGGTTCGATCCTGTTCAGCCGCTACAGCACGCGCTATCCGCGCGGCTTCGTGATCGCGGCTATCGGCACCCTGAGCCTGTGCATGCTGCTCCTGCTGCCGGTTGCCCGCGAGCACGCTTTGCTGGCCACCCTGAGCGTGATCTGGGGTGTTGCCATGATGTGCTTCGGCCTGGCACTGCAGGCCAAAGTGCTGAACCTGGCATCGGACGCCACCGACGTGGCCATGGCGCTGTTCTCCGGCATCTTCAACGTCGGTATCGGCGGCGGCGCCTTGCTCGGCAGCCTGGTGAGCAGCCAGCTGGGCGTGGCCAATGTCGGTATCGTCGGTGGCCTGCTGGGCGTCGCCGGTCTGTTGCTGTGCGGCGTGACCACCTACCGCTTTTCCCGGCCGCTCAAACCGCAGCCATTGTGATGCCGCACCGGCAGATTTCAGGTCTGCCGGTTTAGCCATTCTTCGCGGCTGAGCGCCCAGGTCTGGGAAGGCAGCCGGCCGCACACGTAATCGCTCTCGCCGGTTGCCACCAGGCGCATGCCTTCACGCGCGGACAGCCGCTGCGAGGCGACGTTAGCCAGCGCCTTGGGCACCTCCATCAGCGGGCGCTGCAGCACCTCGAACCAGTAGCGGTTGACCGCCACGCAGGCCTCGCTCATCAGGCCCTGGCGTTGCCAGGCTGGGGCGATCCAGAAACCGCGGTTGTTGCCCGGCGTATCCATCAGGCTGATCACGCCGATCACCCGCTCGGGCTCGGCGATGGGCCGTAGCGTCCAGTGCCATTCCTGGCCGGCAGCCATGGCGGGCAGGGCGACATCACGCAGGTAGCCCAGCGCGCCATCGGCCGGGTAGGGCCAGGGCACCTGGGCATTGAGGTAGCGCACCACCTCCCATTGGCCGAACAGCGGCTGGATCTGCTCGGCGTCGGCCAGTTGTAGGGGCTGCAACAGCAGGCGAGGGGTATGGAGGCTGGGGAGGGTCACGGGGGCAGTCCATGGCAGAGTGGAGCGACCGATAGTGCCGGCCGCCGCCCCGTTTGTCATGCCGCCTCAGGCGTTCTGCAGCACGCCGACCAGGTGTTCGCGGTAGCGCTGCACGTCACGCTCGACATCCGGGCGCTTCATCACGTCCACACACAGGAAGGTCGGCAGGGCGTTCATGCCCAGGAATTGCTGGGACTTGTGGAAGGGGAAGTACACCGCGTCCACGCCCTTGCCCTCGAAGAAATCGCTGGGGTCGTCGAAGGCCTGCTGCGGGGCGTTCCAGGTCAGCGACAGCATGTACTGCTTGCCGTGGATCAGGCCGCCGCTGCCGTACTTCTGCGATGCGTCGGAGCGGGTACGACCGTCGTTGGCATAGAGGCTGCCGTGGCCTTCGGTGAACACCTCGTCGATGTACTTCTTGACGATCCACGGCGCACCCATCCACCAGCCGGGCATCTGGTAGATCACCACATCGGCCCAGAGGATCTTCTGCACTTCCTCGGCGACGTCATAACCGGCGTCGATCTCCGTGGTCTTGAATTCGATCCCGGCCTGGTCGAGAAACGCGGCGGCGGTTTCGTGCAGCGTGCGGTTGAGGCGACCATCGGAATGGGCGAATTGCTTGCCGCCGTTGAGGAGCAGGATTTTTTTCATGGAGCGTCTCCGTAACTGATTGAATGAGCTCAGGTTACGTCTTCACGCGCAGGCGAAAAATGCCGGCAAGGGCAAATTACTTTTGACTTGAATGCATGAATGCTCGGCCTTTACCTGCGGTACCGTGCAGCAGTATTCAACACGGAGATTCCCATGTACGGCTTCATTCTTCACGCCCATACCCGCCCGGAGCGGGCCAATGACTTCGAGCAGCTGTTTCGTGCTTACGTCGAGCCCAGCCGCGCCGAGCCTGGCTGCATCGAATACCACATGCTGCGCGATGCCGTGGACCCGACCCTGTTCATCTTCTTCGAGGTCTGGCAGTCCCGCGAGCACCTGGCGGTGCATACGGCGCTGCCGCACATGCGCAATTTCCACGAGCGGCGCATGGAGTACCTGAGCCGGGATTTCGATATCCGCGAAATCGAGATGCTCAGCCTGTCTTCGGCCCGCGCATAAGGGCTCGTTTCCACTATCGACAGGACTGGACAAGCACAGCAGCTGGCGCCATGGTCGTCTCTGTTTTTTCATCGAGAGCAATGCATGTTCAAACGCGTTCTGCTGTATGGGTTGTTGACGGTTTTGCCGGTGCCTGCCGCATTGGCCTGCGCGCCAGGGGAAACCCAGGTGTGCCTGGGCGGCTGCATCTGCGTGCCGGATCCCAACGGCGTGCTCGGGCCGATGCAGGAGCGCGCCGGCACCATTACCGCCAACGCCTTGGAGGGCTGGATTCTGCGTTCGCGCGAGTCGGCCATGCGCCAGGGCACCTTGCCGATACCGCCGCAGATCCGCCAGCAGCTGCTGCCGTTCTACGCCGCCGAACTGCTCGATGCGGTGCGTTACAAGGTGGGTGATCTGGACGAGCTGAGCGCCGCCCGCAATGTGATGCAGAACCCGGATATCCGCGCCGTCACCCTGGTCGACATCATCGTGTTCCGTAACGCCGAGATGGCCGAGCATGATGCCGCGCTGTGGGCCCATGAACTGCTGCATGTGCAGCAATACCGGGAATGGGGCACGGCGGGCTTCG
Source organism: Pseudomonas fulva 12-X (assembly GCF_000213805.1). Lineage (NCBI taxonomy): Bacteria > Pseudomonadati > Pseudomonadota > Gammaproteobacteria > Pseudomonadales > Pseudomonadaceae > Pseudomonas > Pseudomonas fulva. Next base: position 1,885,008 of record NC_015556.1, read on the forward strand.
CGGCGCGCTACAGCCGCGACTATAACGCCGTCGAAGCGCCGGCCTATCGCCGTCAGGCCGAGATCGCGCGCATTTTGCGCGAACAGGCGGGCCGTTAACTGCGCGGGCGCTCGCGCAGGGCGATTACGCCGAGCACCAGAGCGGCGAGGTTCAGGCTCAGCGGGTTGAACGCCTGAACCAGCACCGCAGGCGCGAAAATCACCACATCCATCAGCAGCACTACCAATCCAGCCATCGCCAGGTAGAGCGGCCAGCGCTGCCGCCGCAGCAGTACGATGAGCAGCCCCAGCAGCACTTCGCCGACACCCGCCAGTACGAGCAGGCTATGCGGCAGGCCGTGGGCGTCGAGTAGCTGCAGCTCGCTGGCATCGCGAAACAGCAGCTTGGGCACCAGGCCGTGGTAGATGAAGATTGCACCAAGCGTCAGGCGCGCCAGCAGGGCATCAGTCATGCAGAAAGCGCTCGCGGTCTTCGGGGCGTGGCACCGGGCAGTGATCGTGGCGGCCGAACAACCTGTAGCGGTTGCGGGCGATGGGATCGTACAGCCAGTCGCGCAAACGGCGCGGTATCACGCGCGCCAGCGCCGCCCAGCGCCAAGGCGCCGGCAACTGCCCAAGGATGGCGAGAATGGCGTCGCTGCGCTGCAGGGCCTTGTCGCCTTCGACATAAAGCAGGGTATCGAAATGATCCAGCGGCATGCCGAACCAAGCCAGAATCGCCTGGCCCTGGGGCGACTGCACACTGCACAGCTTGAGCCGGCGTGCGCGGTCATGGCGAATCAGAAAACGGCTCCAGCCGTTGCACAGCTTGCACACGCCATCGAACAGGACGACGTGATCACCGGCCTGTAGGTGGGGTGGGTAAGCCATGGATGTGCTCCGTGCCGAAGACGGGCTCAGGGTAACCCAGTTGGCGGATCAGTAATGCAGATCTTCACGGGCGTGGGAGCACTGTTTTACCAGCGCGTAGACCGATACCGCGAGCAGCAGGAGAATTGCCGCGATGCAGAACGAGAACACTAGGAAGTTCATGCGGCTTTTTTCGGAGATATCCCGCGGCAGGTAGAAACGCGGCAGCAGCGCAGACTGCACGATCTCGATTTTCTGGCCCTCGCGATAGGCCTGGGTCGCAGGCGCCCGGCGCTGTTCGGCTGAGCCGCTGAGAAGGGTGCCGTTTGCAGCCTGGAAACTGTACTCGTAAAGCTCGACGCTGCTGTTGCCCTCGATGGCGGTCACGGCGGTGACCACGCCTTCGGCGCTGGTCGACCACAGCTTGATGACCGCGATGCTCGCGCCGCTTTGCGCCAGAAAGGCGATGAAGGCGAAGGCCGGGATCATCCAGATCGAAAGCGAAGAGAGCGTGAACAGAAAGTCACGCTGTTCTTCCCTGGGGTAGTACACCATTTTCATTCCCTCGAAAGCATGGTTCGGTCGTCAGTGGGGCGAGCCGTCGCGCGCCCCGCGGGATGTCAGATGAGCTTCTGGCGTGCAGCTTCTTCCAAGGTGCTGCGGGTCAGCTGTACCAGCACGTTATCCGAGGATTCATTGAACGGCACGGCGAAGATCAGCAGCAATTGCATCCAGGTGGTGACGGTCTCGCTCTTCTCCACCGTTCCCAGCACCTTTCCGTCGGCGTCCTTGAACTGCGCTTGCAGGGTGAACTCGTTCTTGAAGCGGCCGGGGACGATGAAGAACGTGAACCCGGTTATGAATGCGCTGGCCGTGCTGCCGCGTTCATGATTGATCACACGCACGTTCACATAGACGTCCGAGCGCTCCTTGGCGGTGGTCACTGCGCTGAAACGCCCGCTGTCTTTGAACTCCTTCACCAGCAGCTTTTCCAGGTTGTCCTGATTGAAGCCACCAGCCCGGTTCTGGTCGTTGAACAGATAGCTGCTCTCGACCTTCAACTGCGCGCTGGGCTTGGCTTCGGAGTGGGCTGCCAACGGCCACTGGCCAACCTCCGGCAGGCTGTGATTCGAGTAAGACGCACAACCGGTCAGCGTGAGCAGGGCGGTGGCGAGAATGGCGGTAAACAACTTTTTCATGGGCTACGTCCTTGTCAGGGTTTGGCGAGTTTGCCGGTGGCGTCCTGCATCAGCTGCTCGACCAACTGGTTCAACTGATCGGCGCCGAGCGAAGGGTTGAAGTAATCGTTGTCCCACAGGCCGGTGTTCTGGTTGAGCTTGACGGCCTGCTCACTGCTGCTGAGCAGCTTGCCCTGGGCATCGGTGATCTGAAGGTTGCCGGCCAGGTCGTACTTGTCGACATAGATCGGGCCGTTGACCCAGATCCATACGGTCAGCGTCAGCAGCGCGCCGGGGAAGTAGGCCGGGTGTGGCGTACGTTTGGCTTTGAGCGAGGTGAAGGTGAACTTGAGGGCGACGTCGTCCTTGCCGAGGGTGGCGGGGAAACTGATCACTTCCTCGAAGTACTCGCCACGTTCCACACGGCGAGCCAGTTGTGCGGTGAATTGGGCACTGAGCGTCTTGCGCAGCGCGTCACGCACCTTGGGGTCGGTAATCACCACATCGTCGACCATCGCCGCGCGTGGCTGAGTGGATGTGGCTTTCTGCGCGGGGTCGCCAATTGGGCCGGACGGCACCATGGAGACGCAGCCGGTGAGTGTCAGCAACAGGGAAAGGATGCCGAAATAAAGCAGCTTTTTCATGCTTCTTCCTTGAAATACAACGAGTTGAACAACTGAAGGCGACTCGCGTGCGGCTACCTTCATGAGCGGGGCGTCATGTTAGGGGCCGTTGCAAGACAAGGCCAGCCCTGGTTGGGCGCTTTTGTGAGGCAGCGCCGGTCCCGTCTGCCTTTCGGCCGACTTCGCGGTCATTGACGTGGCCGTTCTTACATTGGGCGCTGCTCTCATGGGCGTTAGCGAAAATTTTAAGACCAAATCCCCTGATGGCTGTTTGCCCGCCTTCTATGCTGATCAAAGCCGATCAGCATGCGCTGGATGGTCCTCAATAAATCGGCAGCGCAGCCGATGGCATGTCAACGTGATTGCTTCCCGGAGAGAGAGCATGTTCGGTAACCAGTGGAAAAAAGAATTGCAGGCCAAGGATGCCGAACTGTCGTTGCTCCGACAGCTGTATAAAGGCATCGACAACGAGATGATCACGCTGACGGTCGATCCGAATTTCCGGATCATCGACTGCAATGCGAATTTCAGCCGTTTCGTCGGTTACAGCCGGGAGCACCTGAGCAATCGGCCGCTGATCGAGATCGTGCCGGCCTACGTGAAAAACCTGCCGTGCTTCAAGAATCTGACCGAATCCGCACGAAGCGGAACGCCGGTGAGTGATCGCTACCGCTTCCTGCGGGCCGACGGTGCGTTGGTGTGGATTCAGGCCTGCTGGACGCCCGTGGTGGATGAGCGCGGTGCGGTGCAGCGGATCCAGTGCTTCGGCAGCGAAATCACCGCGACCATCGACCGGGCACGGGAAAACGAAGACTTCATCAACGCTCTGCTGCGTTCCACGGCGGTGATCGAGTTCGATTTGGCCGGCAATGTACTGACCGCCAACGATCAGTTTCTGCACGGCATGGGCTATAGCCTGGATCGCATCAAGGGCAAGCACCACAGCATGTTCTGCGACTCCCAGGAAACCCATTCGATCGAATACAAGCAGTTCTGGGAGCGCCTGAACCGCGGTGAATTCGTGGCCGGGCGCTTCAAGCGCATCGACAGCCACGGCCGCGTGGTATGGCTGGAGGCGACCTACAACCCGGTGCACGACACCCAGGACAAGCTCTACAAGGTGGTGAAGTTCGCCACCGTGATTACCGACCAGGTCAGCCGAGAGGAAGAGGTCAACGACGCGGCGGGGATCGCCTACGGCATTTCCCAGCAGACCGACACCACCGCCCAGCGCGGTGCCCAGGTGGTGACCGACACGGTGCAGACCATGCAGCGCATCTCCGAGCAGATGGGCTCGGCCTCCGAGGGTATCGAGGCGTTGGGCAAGCAGTCGGTGCTGATCAGCACCATGGTGCAGACCATCGGCAGCATCGCCCAGCAGACCAACCTGCTGGCGCTCAACGCCGCTATCGAGGCAGCGCGGGCTGGCGAGCAGGGGCGAGGTTTCGCGGTGGTCGCTGATGAAGTACGCCAGCTGGCCAGCCGTACCAGCAAGGCCACCGAGGAGATCGTCGGCGTGGTGCAGGAAAACCAGAAGCTGGTCGACGCCGCCGTGCGCGATATGGCCAGCAGCCGCCAGCAGGCCGAAGCGGGGCTGGAGCTGGCCAACCAGGCCGGTGACGTGATCGTCGAAATCCGCCAGGGCGCCAAGCAGGTGCTCGGTGCGGTGGAGCGCTTTGCCAGCCAGTTGAAGTGAGTCCAGGCACGATGGCGAGTCGTCTCGCCATCGTGATCATTCCATCGGCGGCAGCCGGCGCTTGACCGTGGTCTTCTTGACGATGGCAGTGTTGGTCAGGGCGTAGACGTTGATGTGGTCAAGGATCTCGTCCAGTTGCTCCATCGAACGCACATGCAGGCGGGCGATGAAGCAGTCCTCGCCGGTGACCTTGTCGCATTCGGTGAATTGCGGCGTGGCTTGGATCTGCCGTTCCACTTCATGCAGCTGGCCTGGTAGCGGGCGAATGCGCACGATGGCTTGCAACTGGTAGCCGAATGCGCGTGGGTCGATGTCCACGCCGTAGCCTTTCAACACCCCTTTATCTTCGAGCTTGCGCAGGCGCTCTGCCACGCTGGGCGAGGACAGGCCGCTGATCTGCGCTAAGGCCTTGAGGGAACGGCGCGAGTCTTCGGTCAGGGCGACGATCAATTGCTGGTCAATTTCATCAGTCATGTTGGCTCCAAAGGCGTTTTCCGATTTTGGCTTTGATAGTAAAGCCTAGATTGTTTTTTAACCTTTTTTTTGCCATGGAGTGCAGTGCTGTCTGCTTGCCATACTGAGCGCCTCACTGAAGGAGCACACCGATGGACAAGCACATACAAAAAGGCACGCTGGAAATGGTCGCCGCCATGCTGATTTCCGGCACCATCGGCTGGTTCGTACTGCTTTCTGGCCTACCGGTACTGGAGGTGGTGTTCTGGCGCTGCCTGTTCGGTGCGCTGACGCTTCTGGTGGTCTGCGCCATGCTCGGTTTTCTGCGCCCGGGCCTGCTCAGCCGCTATACGGCGATGCTGGCGGTGGTCAGCGGGGTGGCCATCGTAGGCAACTGGCTGCTGCTGTTCGCCTCCTACTCCCGCGCATCGATTGCCATCGGTACCGCGGTCTACAACGTCCAGCCGTTCATGCTGGTGATTCTGGCGGCGCTGTTTCTCGGCGAGAAACTCACCCTGCAAAAGCTCGCCTGGCTGTCGATCTCGTTTCTCGGCATGCTCGCCATCGTCAGCGCCCACGGCAGCGCCGGGCAGGGCGGCAGTGACTACCTGACGGGCATCGCCTTCGCCCTGGGCGCGGCCTTTCTGTACGCCGTGGCTGCACTGATCATCAAGAAGCTCAAGGGCATACCACCGCACCTGATCGCGCTGATCCAGGTGAGCGTTGGTGTGCTGATGCTGGCGCCGCTGGCCGACTTTACCGCGTTGCCCCAGAGCCAGCAGACCTGGTCGATCCTGCTCACTCTGGGCGTGGTGCATACCGGCGGCATGTACGTGCTGCTCTACGGCGCCATCCAGAAGCTGCCCACGGCCCTGACCGGCGCGCTGTCGTTCATCTACCCGATCGCGGCGATTGCCGTGGACTGGATCGCCTTCGATCACCAGCTCAGTGCGTTGCAGTGGCTGGGCGTTGCGGCCATCCTGCTGGCGGCGGCGGGGATGCAGCAGGGCTGGAGCTTGCGCATTGGAGGGTGGCGAAGCGTCAGCCATTGAAGGCCGACGCTTGTTTCAGCCGCCTCAGTGCGGCGCCTGGCGCCGCGCCGTTTTCAGCAGGTCTTCCGGGCTGATATGGCCGACCACCTGGGCTGCCGCGCTGCCCGGTTGGGGCAGGTCGAGGATGTGGCCTTTCATCTTGCCGATCACGTGCATCTCGCACGGCTTGCAATCGAACTTCAGGGTCAGCACTTCATCGCCGTGTACCAGCTGCATCGGCGCGACCTTGGTCTTCACGCCGGTGACGCCCTTGGCCTGCTTCGGGCACAGGTTGAAGGAGAAGCGCAGGCAGTGCTTGGTGATCATCACCGGCACTTCGCCTTCTTCTTCGTGGGCCTCGTAGGCGGCGTCGATCAGTTGTACGCCGTGGCGGTGATAGAACTCGCGGGCCTTGTGGTTGTAGACGTTGGCCAGGAACGACAGGTGCGACTCGGGGTACACCGGCGGCGGGTTGCTCTCGGCCTTGCGGCTGCCGCGCGGGTGGGCGGCGACGCGGGCTGCGGTCAGCGCCTCGATGGCCTCACGGCGCAGGCTTTTCAGCTGCGAGTTGGGCACGAAGAACGCCTGCTGTGCATCCAGCTGTACGCCCTGGGCGTGATAGATGGTGGTGCCCAGTTGAGTGAGCAGATCGCGCAGGCCGTCGAGCGCCTGTTCCGGCTTGTTGGCCACGCCAAACGGGCCGGGCAGGGCGACGTCGACGCTGATGCCTTCCTCGCTGGTGGCGGTGAGTTTGAGGGCATCCTCGCGCAGCTCGGCCTTCCAGCTCACGCCAATACGGCGTTCGGCACTGGTGCGTTGCAGCGCCTGCTGCCAGTTATGGTCGAGGTTGCGCGACAGCGGATGATTGGGGCGCAGACGCAGCATCCCTTCGGGCATCTCGTTGGGCTCGACGCGGTAGCGGTAGCGCTTCTCGCCGTCCTCCTCGAACTCACCCTTGAGCTCGCAGATGTTGGCGCGGAAACCCACCACCTCGCGCTTGACCAGTACGTTGAGACCGTCGCCGTTGGACAGCGGTTCGAAGGTGACGGCGATCAGGTCGCGCTTGTTCACCTTCTCGACATGGCCGACGGAAAGCCCGGTGAAAGTCGGCGAGTCGAAGGCGCCGATATCCACCTTGCGCTCGGTGACGAAGTAATCGGTGCTGCCGCGGTGGAAGGTCTTGTCCGGGTCGGGCACGAAGAAGTGTGCGGTGTGGCCGCTGGAAGCGCGGGCCAGGTCCGGGCGGTCTTCGAGAATCGCGTCGAGCTCGCGGCGGTAGTGGGCGGTGATGTTCTTCACGTAGGCCGCGTCCTTGTAGCGGCCCTCGATCTTGAACGAGCGCACGCCGGCTTCGACCAGGGCGCGCAGGTTGGCACTCTGATTGTTGTCCTTCATGGACAGCAGGTGTTTCTCGTAGGCGATCACGCCGCCTTTTTCATCCTTGAGGGTGTAGGGCAGGCGGCACGCCTGGGAGCAGTCGCCGCGGTTGGCGCTGCGCCCGGTCTGGGCATGGGAGATGTTGCACTGGCCGGAGAACGCCACGCACAGCGCGCCATGAATGAAGAACTCGATGGCAGCATCGGTTTCATTGGCGATAGCGCGGATTTCCTGCAGGTTCAGCTCACGGGCCAGTACCAGCTGGGAGAAGCCGGCCTGGTCGAGGAATTTCGCGCGGCCCAGGGTGCGGATGTCGGTCTGGGTGCTGGCATGCAGCTCGATGGGCGGAATGTCCAGGTCCAGCACGCCGAGGTCCTGCACGATCAGCGCGTCCACGCCCGCGTCGTAGAGCTGGTGGATCAGCGCGCGCGCCGGCTCCAGCTCGTCGTCATGCAGGATGGTGTTGATGGTGGTGAAGATGCGCGCGTGATAGCGACGGGCGAACTCCACCAGCCTGGCGATATCGGCCACCTCGTTGCAGGCGTTGTGCCGGGCACCGAAGCTCGGGCCGCCGATATAGACGGCGTCGGCGCCATGCAGGATGGCCTCGCGGGCGATCTCGACGTCGCGGGCAGGGCTGAGCAGTTCCAGGTGGTTCTTGGGCAAGGACATGGTTTTTCTTTATAGGCAGCGAGGAACTGCAGGCGCTGCAGCGTTCCTCTGGGGCACGGTTTGGCGCGCATTGTACCGGGCCATCGTCGCGTCGGCATCCGTGATGTGCCGGACGGCTGGCGAGGCTGTCGGCGGCCGGCCATCTGTGGGAAAGTAGCGGCCTTTTTTTCAGGGGGTGTTTGCGATGGATAACAGAGGGCTCGAAAAGCTCGATCAGTTGTTGCTCAAGTATGGCAACGACGACTCGATTCTTTCCGCCAGCGAACTGGACGGTTATTTCGCGGCCATCGTGTCCGGGCCTCGGCAGATCGATCCCGGCATCTGGTATCCGCACATCTGGGCCGAGCAGTTGCCCAAATGGGCCAACGACAAGGAAGGCGAGCGCTTCACCAAGCTGGCTGTCGAGCTGATGAGCGAAGCCGCCTATATGCTCGGTGAGGAGCCGGACGACTACGAGGCCATCTTCCTGGCCGACGACAATGGCAAGGGCGAGAAACTCATCGTCTCGCAGTGGTGCGCCGGTTATCTGCGTGGCGCTCAGGTGGCGGGCTGGATCGATGCCGAGCTGCCAGAGAAGCTGGAGGCTGCGCTGGCGAGCATCACGCTGCACGGCAGCGAAGAGGGTGTGGAAGCGCTCAATGCCATGTCCGATGAGGAGTACGACGCCTCGGTCGCTACGGTCGAGCCGGCCGCTGTGGCGCTCTATCAGTACTGGCAAGAACATCTGGAGCCTGTGCTGCCGGTTCGCCGCGACGAGGCCAAGGTCGGCCGTAACGACCCCTGCACATGCGGCAGTGGCAAGAAGTACAAGCAGTGCTGTATGAACAAGTAAGCTGCTGCTGAGTCGTAGCCCGGGTTGAGCGCAGCGATACCCGGGAAGAGAAAGCAGCAAGGCGGGCCGCTCTAGTGCGACCCGCCGTGGCGTCAGGTCAGTTCAGCAGGTCGCCGAAGGCCTTGTCCGCTTCCAGCACGGCGGGCAGTGCCTCGAACAGTTTGTTCAGGTCCACGCCTTCGAACAGCGGGCCTTCCAGATCCTGTTTGGCTGCATCGCTCAGGCCATGGGCCTCGAGGCTTTCCTCGGCATGGATGGCTTGCGCCACCAGGCGCGCATACTGGCCGTCGCCCGGCGCCTGGGTCGGTTTGTTCTGGTAGGCGATGGCGTTCTGGATCAGTGCCGGCAATTGCCAGCGGCGCGCCAGCTCGGCGCCGACTTCCGGATAGCCGAAGCCCAGTTGCAGGGTTTCCTCGGCGGCCTGGGCCGCAGCTTCACGTTGCGGGTGGCGGTTGAGGCGCCGGGCGAAATCCGGGGCGCCAGTCTGGATCAGCAACTCACCGATGTTGTGCATCATGCCGCAGGTAAAGGCGGCATCCGCATCGAGCTTCGACTGTTTGGCCAGAGTGCGGGCGATGCTCGCCACGCGGAAACTGCGCAGCCAGAATTTTTTCAGGTTGAAGCCGGTATCGACCTTGAAGGCGCCGGTCATGGCAGAAGCCAGCACCAGGGTGCGCAGGGTGTTGAAGCCCAGGCGCATGGCCGCATCTTCTACGCTGCTGGCATCTCGCGAGCCGCGAAAGCGCGCCGAGTTGGCCAGGCGCAGCACCTTGGCCGCGATCACCGGGTCACGCTCGATATTGCGCGCCACGCTTTCCAGGCTGGTGGAGGGATTATCGAACTGCTGGATCAGGTCCTGGGCGACCTTGGGGACGGTGGGCAGGGTGTGCAATTCGGCAAACAGACTGGCTATATCCATATGAAGCTCCTGATTGAAATCCGGGGACCCTATGGAGCTTCAGCATAGTCGTGCTGATGGCGCTTGCCAGGCCTTGCGCAGGTTTTTCAACGGGCCTGACGAGGCCGTGGTCGCGCCGTCCGAGCGCCCTCAGGCGGGAACGGATGCCTCGGCGCTGACCACCTGATTGCGGCCGGCGCGCTTGGCCGCATAAGTGCGTTTGTCGGCAGCGTTCATCAGCTCGTCCAGGCGTTCGCCGTCCTGACCGAAGATGGCAACGCCGGCGCTGAGGGTCATCTGCAGGGGAGTGCCATCCACCATCATGGGTGTGCTGGCCAGGCGCTCGCGCAACGCTTCGGCAATCGCGGCCGCCTGGGCTGCGCTGGTGTTGGGCAGCAGGGCGGCGAACTCTTCGCCGCCGAGCCGGCATAGCAGATCGGTGGCGCGCAGGCGCTGCGACAGCACGCTGGCGAAATGGCGCAGGGCCATGTCACCCGCCTCGTGGCCGAAGCGGTCGTTGATCTGCTTGAAATGGTCGATGTCCAGGTACACCAAAGCCAGGGGCGACTGGTTGCGCTGGGCGTGGGCACGCTCGCGGCAGAAGATCTCGGTCAGCTTGGAACGGTTCGCAAGGCCCGTGAGGTAGTCGGTGCTGATCAGCTCGATCAGGCGCTTTTCGGTCTGTGCGCGGGTGTATTCATAGGTGTGCGAGAAGATGGTGATGGCCAGGGTCGCCATGCCGATATCGAGCAGAAAACCGATGCTGTCACTGGGGTTCTTCTCGGTGTAGTGCTGGGTATACAGGTACAGGCCCAGGCTGACGAAGATCAGCGAGCCGATCAGCCCCAGGCGCAAGCCAAGCAGCAGATAGAGGATGATCGGGATGGTCTGGATCCAGGCGAAGATGCCCACCGAGGTGTCCGGGTTGGCCAGGGTGGCCATCATCACGCCCAGAAAAGGGATCAGGTAGATGATGGTCAGGGCCTTCAGGTGCCGGGTGCGCTCCACGACCACCAGCATGTAGAACGCCAGCGCCGTGTAAACCACCTCGATGCCTACCAGCAGCCATAGACCTCGGGTCGCGTTGAAGACCGAGAACAGCACACCGAAGCATATGGTGACCCACAGCAGGGTCTTGAACATCCTGCGCCGGGACTGATCGGTGTGATCGACTGGGGCCAGCATCGAAACGTCCTTCGGGCCGCCATGGCACACGCGTATCACCGGCGCGTCCTGGTGATTGCGCCGTCTGGTTGAGAGATGGATTTGCGGGCAATTCTGCCCGAAGATGGCCACCTGCTACTAGTGATATTTCGTTACAGACGTGCCGTTTCGCTTTAGCGCCAGGATCAATCGCCGGCAGCTTGAGGTTCTGGCTCGAGGAAAACGGGGCGAGACCATGAGATAGAGCCTTGCGCCTGGCGTTACATCTGCACGGGGCTGCCGATCCTGCCTGGCCAGGCAGGATCGGCGTTGTTCAAACCAGCGTCGCGCCCCGGGCGTTGACGAAGATCGAATAGATCGCGTGGCTGCTGGCCATGAACAGGCGGTTGCCTTTCTCGCCGCCGAAGCATAGGTTGGCGCAGCGCTCGGGCAGGGTGATATGGCCGATGGCCTTGCCTTCGGTGTTGAACACCCGCACGCCGTCGAGCTTTTCCGGCTCGCTTTCTGGTGTGCCGTTGCTGCCCCAGCCGCACCACAGGTTGCCGAACTCATCGCATTTGATGCCGTCCAGCGCGCCGGTGTCGGTGGCTTCGATGTGCTTGCGGCGCTGGCCGAGGGTACCGTCGTCGTTCACTGCATAGGCCCAGACCAGGCGGTTGGGTTTGGCGCGCCCTTCGACGATGTACAGCGTCTTCTCGTCCGGTGAGAAGCACAGGCCGTTGGGGCCGCCCAGGTCGTCGGCCACGCGGGTGACCTGGCCGGTTTCGCCATCGATGCGGTAGACGCCATGGGGCAACTCGGGCTCGATCTTGTAGCCCTCGTAGAAATTGCCGGTCTGGAAGGGTGGGTCGGTGAACCACACCGAGCCGTCGCGCTTGACCACCACGTCGTTCGGCGAGTTGAAGCGCTTGCCCTCGAATGTGTCGGCCAGCACGGTGATGCGCCCGTCGTGCTCGGTGCGGGTGATGCGTCGCCCCAGCTCCTGGGTGGTGGAGCCTTCACAGGCGATCAGCCGGCCCTGGGTGTCGCGCACCAGGCCGTTGGCATAGTTGGAGGGTTGGCGGTAGACGGCGAGCGACTGGCTGATCTCGTCCCAACGCATGATGCGGTTGTTGGGGATATCGCTGACCAGCAGGTAGCGGCTATCACCGAACCATACCGGGCCTTCTGCCCAGCGCAGGCCATCAGCGAGTTTTTCCACGCTGGCGTTGAACAGGCGCAGTTGCAGGAAGCTGTCATCGAGCACCTGCACAGCGCTGTCGGGGTAGCGCAGGCCGAGCGGCTGGGCGGCGCCCGCCAATTGCGGCAGCAGTGAGCCGGCGCCGGCGGCAGCAGCGGAGCAGATCAGCGAATGCTTGAGGAAGCGGCGGCGCGAGCTGCCAGTTGGCTGGGTGTCGTTCATGTCATGTCCCTTCTTGTCATTGTCGGGCCGAAACGGCCTACACAACCTACAAGATGTACGATGACTGCGAAAGATTTATCGTGCCGGAATAACGGCGCTATCTGGAATGCTTTATATCTGATTGATATTTAGTTGTTTTATTTGAAGGTGTTTTGCGGTCGCATCGCGGGATCGAGATTGGTCGTCTGATGACGTGATAATCGGCCACCGCGCCAGCGATGGCCGATTACTGAAAGTCAGGCGAATACGAAATACTTGCGCACCGTCTCGACCACTTCCCAGGTGCCTTTCATGCCCGGCTCGACGACGAAGATGTCGCCGGCCTTGAGGTGGATCGGCGCCATGCCGTCCGGTGTGATGATGCAGTAGCCTTCCTGGAAGTGGCAGTACTCCCACTTCACGTACTCGACCCGCCATTTACCCGGTGTGCAGATCCAGGTGCCCATGATCTTGCTACCGTCATCGCTGGTATAGGCGTTGAGATTGACGGTGTGCGGATCGCCCTCGATGCGCTCCCATTTACAGGCATCGACCACGGGCATGGGCTGGGTGTCGCGCAGAACGGTAATCGGTGTGTTGGCCATGAACGGCTCCTGATGTTGGACGAAAGTGGTTCACCTTAGGGGGCGAGTGGGTGGCCCGGTTGTCTGGGGTCGACATGGGCGTGTGTATTCACGCTCAAGCCGGCAGAGCGGGGCGGGCGCGCAGGGTGAAACCGGCATGCACCATCAGCGTGACGATCACCAGTACGCCGCCGTACAGGGTGGCCTGGGCCGGCACCTCGTTCAGGAAGTACCAGACCCACAGGGTGCCCAGCACGCTTTCAAGGAGATAGAAAAGCGCCACCTCGGCGGACGGCAGGTAGCGCGTCGCGCTGTTGATCAGCAGGGTGGCCAGCGGCATCTGCAGCAGGCCCATGATGCCCAGCGCCAGATAGCTCGTCTGATCCAGGCCGAAGGGCTGAGCCTTGGGCAAGGCGATCAGCGCGGCGACCAGCCCGCCCAGGGCAATCAGCGGCATGCGTGCGAGGCTGGAATGGCGGCGCAGCAGGGTCAGGTTGGCACCCAGGGCGGCTGACGACAGTAATGCATAGCCGTTGCCCAGCAGATCGCTGGCGCTGAAGGAGCCGGCGAACACCAGCACGATGCCCAGCGTCGCCACGCCGATGGCCAGCCAGGTGCGCACCGCCACGGCTTCCTGAAGGAAAAAGCGCGTGAACAGCGCGGCAAACAACGGCGCTGTACTGAGGATGACCACCACGTTCGCCACCGTGGTGTGGATGATCGCCAGCACGAAGAACAGCGAGATCAGCGCCAGCAGCACCGCCGACACGGCACTGGGCAGCGGCTTGGCCCGCAGGCTCGCGCGGCTGCCGGCGGACAGTGAAAAGGCGCCCAGGGCGATGAACATCAGCAGTCCGCGCCAAAACACGATGCTCCAGCCATCGGCCTGCACCAGGCGCACCAACAGGCCATCGAAGCTGAGCAGCACGATACCGCTGGTGACCAGCAGCAGGCCGCGCGCTGAGTCTTTCATTCCCGGCTTTCCTTGTCGTTATTTAACCGTTGCCTGAATGATCGCCCCACTTTTGGGCGTTGGCCTGCCCAGACGCGCCACCTGAGAGGGTGTTTACGACCTCGCTACGAGCCGCTCAAGGCACGAAAGAACGGGCGCCACGTTTCTGCGGCCAGCCCGGAACTTGTAATTTTGCGATCCACTCCAATATTTCGTTTCAAGGCACCTCTAAAAACGTAGGCGAGGCGGTCAGCGCAAGGCGAAAGCAGGCGAAAAAGCGGAGTTTACGAGTTGTAAATGAGCATTTTGAGTCTGCTTTCAACGCGGCGATGACAACGCAGGTAGTTTTTAGAGGTGCCTGTCAGCGGCGCGGGGTGCCGCGCGGCACCTTTTGAACAGGGACGTGCATTTCTCCATGGCTCAAGTGAGGCACTCCATGAATTCCGAAGAGCAAACCCTGATCGATGGCCTGTTCACTCGCCTGCAAGAGGCCGAGCACGAGGGCGGGCTGCGCGATAGCGAAGCCGAAGCGCAGATCAAGAGCCATCTGGCCCGACAGCCTGCCGCGCCGTATTACATGGCTCAGGCGCTGCTGATTCAGGAAGCGGCCATCAAGCGCTTGGACCAGCGCGTGCGTGAGCTGGAAGCTCAGGCTGCCGACGCCCAGCGCCAGCGTTCCGGCAGTGGTGGTTTCCTTTCCGGCCTGTTCGGCGGAGGCCAGCCGGCCAGCGCAGCGCAGCAGAGCCAGCGCCCGGCCGGCTGGGGCGAAACGCGCTTTTCCCAGAATGCGCCTGCGGCACCAGCGGCGTCGGTTGCGCCCGCGGCCACCCTGGGCGCTGCACCAGCCGCCCAGGGTGGTGGCTTTATGCGTGGTGCCCTGCAAACCGCGGCCGGCGTGGCCGGCGGGGTGATGGTGGCGGACCTGCTCACCAACATGTTCCACCACAATCAGCCCCAGGAAATCGTCGAGGTGATCCGCGAGGACGCGCCCATGCAGGACAGCTTCGGCAACGGACTGGACGACACGCCCATGCGCGACAACTTCGCCGACACCTCGTATTCCAACAGCAACGACATCGACACCGATGCCTTCGACAGCTCGGACTTCTTCGACGACGACAGCATGTTCAGCTGAACCAGGTGCTGACGGCGCTCAGCCCGCCAGCGCTTGAGCGCTGGCGGTGCGATCCACCAACCGAATGCTGTCACGCCCGCCGCGTTTGGATGCGTACAACGCCACGTCACCCTGTTCGATCAGCGCCGCCAGGCTGGCCGGTGGCTGATCGAACAGGCTGGCGCCGACGCTCAGGGTGACCGCTTCCGGTGTTGCGAAACCCTCGGCGGCAATCACCCGAAAGCGCTCGCGCAGCGTTTCGCCCAGCTCGACGATCTGCGCGGTCGAGGCGTTCTTGAGCAGAATCACGAACTCGTCACCGCCCAGGCGCGCCGCCAGCGCGCCTTCGGGCAGCGCCACACGAATCATTTCACTCAGCGCCACCAGCAGACGGTCGCCGGCCGCGTGGCCGTGCAGGTCATTGACCAGCTTGAAGTTGTCGATATCGATCAGCAGCAGCGCGCCCGGCCGTGCAGGCGTGGCGGCATTGAGCAGATGCGGCGCCCGTGCCTCCAGGGCGCGGCGGTTGTACATGGCGGTCAGCGGATCGCGGGCGGCCAGGCGTTCGATGCGTTGCTCGCGGCGGATGCGCACGGTGCCGGTCATCGACAGGGCGATCAGCATCAGCGCCATCACGCCCTCGACCAGAGAAATCTGAATGATCAGGCCGTGGAACGAGGCCAGGTCGATCAGCGTGCCGGGCACCAGTACCGGGATGGCCTTGGCGATGTAGAACAGCCCATGGCCCAGCAGCACGAAACGCAGCTGCGCGGCGCCGGCGCCGAACGACTTGCCTTCGGGCCGCAGCAGGAAACTGGCTCTGATGGTGATCAGCGCGATCAGCAGCGAATTGACCAGCAGCATGGTCTTCGACCATTGCGGGCCTTCCGGCAACAGCAGCATCGCCAGCCAGATGGCAACGACCAGCAGCCAGGCACGCGACAGTTTCGTTTCGGTAAAGCGCGCCACCCCGGCGTAGAACAGCCCGTGCGAGATGATCAGCAGGCCGTTGGCGAACCAGATCCCGATCACCAGCAGACCACTGCTGCGTAGCAGCGCCAGGGTCGAGCCGACGCTGATCAACGCGAAGCCGGCGCTCCACGACAGCAGCGCCGGCTCACGCACGGTGCGCCACTCCACCGCCAGATACAGCGCTGCCGCCAGCGCCAGAGCAATGGTCATCGTCAACAGAGTCAGGGGATCGAGCGCCACGGGGTATCGGCCTTTCGGTGCAGTGTTGCGTTACGGTCTACCGGTTTATCGGCAGTTAAGAGGCATGGCTTCGAGCATAGCCATGCTTTATGAAAATGCCGCTGAACGGGTCAGCTGCGTTTCGGCCTGACGGTCAGGCTGATCATCCGCGTGACCACCAGGCCGATGTACATCACGCCGGCGAACTGTTCGAGCATCACCAGGGCGCGGGCGAAGGGGCGCAGCGGAATGATGTCGCTCAGGCCGACGCCGGACAGGGTGGTGAAGCTCAGGAACAGCAATTCCACCCAGGTGCGCTGCGCCTCGGGATTGATCGCCGCGCTGAAACTGCCGGGGCTGACCAGCTGACACACCGAAAAAGCATGGGCAAAGGCCCAGGCCAGCAGGGTGAAGGTGGCGCCGACCGCGAACAGCTCGTCGGTGCTCGCGCGCTCGTCTTCCATCATGTAGGCGATCAGGCCGCCCGCGGCGTAGAAATAGAAGCTCGATTCCAGACCCGCCAGCAGGATCGACAGCGCTGTGTTGCTCTCGAACTCCACCGCCACGGTCAGCGCCAGAATGCATGCCGCCTGGGTGAAGGCGATCCAATGAATGGTCGGGCTACTGCGCACCATGCGCAGCGACATGGCCAGCACCACGATACCGAACGCGCCGACGATGGCCCGCCCCTCGGACAGCCGCTCCATGAACGGGTAGAGCAGGATGCCCAGCAACTGCACGAACAGCAGGCTGGCGGACGGGTAGCGGAGCAGATAGATGTGGGCCTTGGGCATCGAAGTCGACCGGGCGAGGGGAGATGGCGCGGCGCAGTCTACTGGATCATCAGCGCGGCGTAAGCTGCCATTCGCCGCTCATCACTCGGGCTTATGCGCAGCCTGAGCACACGGCGAATAGTCGCGGCTTCGCGCGGGATTTCCGCTATGATCCGCGCCTTCGCAAACACCCCGTCATGGTCAGGTTCCGATGCCCGCCAACGCCCTCTACACGGACCTGTCCGATTACTACGACCTGATGTGCGCCGACATCGACTACGCCGCGCAGAGCAGCGCCGTACAACGGCTGCAACAGCTGTTCGGTAATGGTGGCACGCGCCACCTGGACCTGGCCTGCGGCACCGGGCCCCACGTGCGGCATTTTCTCGATGCGGGCTTTCAGAGCGGCGGGCTGGACATCAACCAGCCGATGCTCGACAAGGCCGCCATCCGCTGCCCCGAAGCGCACTTCGCCGTGCAGGACATGTGCACGTTCAGCGTCGCCGAGCCGTTCGACCTGATCACCTGCTTTCTCTACTCGCTGCATTACAGCGCCACCGTCGCACGGCTCAAAGCCTGCATCGCCAGCGTGCACCGCGCCCTGCAGCCCGGTGGGCTGTTCTGCTTCAACGCGGTCGACCGCACCCGCATCGACAACCGCCTGTTCGCCTCGCACACCGTGCAGATCGAGGCCGGGCGCTTCACCTTCAGCTCCGGTTGGCACTACAGCGGCGCGGGCGAGCGCCAGGCCCTGCGCCTGCACATCGAAAAGACCGCAGGCGACGAAACCCTGACCTGGCATGACGAACACCCCATGGTCGCAGTGAGCTTCGCCGAGCTTGAGGCGCTTCTCGAACCGCACTTCGAGGTGCATGTGCTGGAACACGACTACCAGCGCATCCTGCCGCTCGGTGATGGAGCGGGGAATGCGCTGTTCGTTTGTGTGAAACGCTAGCGAATAGCGCTGGGGCGCCCACTGATCCGTGGGAGCGGCTTCAGCCGCGATCTTTCACCGGCCTCAAACCTGATCCGCGGCTGAAACGACTGGCGGGATGACTGCCTTGCAACCCGCGCTGCGCAGATCTATCTCGCCAGCGCTGCAGAGCTGTCAGCCGCTACACTTTTCACCTTGGCTGCCATCACAGCAGCCTGGATCGCCGCCAGGCTGCGCTTGGCCGCCGGCTTCTCGAACACCGCACTTTCGGCCAGCGTGTAAACGCACTCGCCGTTGTGCAGGGTGAATTCCACGAAGGCCAGATGCTCGGTCCACGAGCGATAGCGCCGTACCGTGAATAGGCTGTGCTTCGAGGTCACCGCACGCACGCTGCTCAGCGGTATCTGCCGGTGATTGCTTTCGCTGGCAATGATCAGTTCATCGTTGTGAATAGAGGCCGGCCCGGCCTTGCTCAGCCGGTGCCATTCCAAGGCGAACCGCCAGCCCATCAGCAACAAACAGCCGCCAACCAGCAGCAGTTCGGGCAGCCGCATGGCCGATGCCTTGAACAGCACCAGGCCACCCATCGCCACCAGAATTGCCAGGGTGATCGAGCGATAGAAATACACGCTGTGAAAATCGGGGAAGGTCAGAAAGCGGATGTCCATAGCGTCAATCTCGTCCAGAGGTCTGACTAAAGGCGTTGCTGGAGGCGCATAGTGCTACCTCCATGGCGACCTCCTGCCCGTGAGTGCGCGGCAATCACGGCAGGTTATGGCATCTGCCCGGCATGCTGCGTGATCCGTCACGCAAATCGGCAGGGTGCTTGATCAGTGCAGCGTCGGCGTAAGCCGCTCGGCAACCAGTTGGCGAGCCTGGTGGGCCAGTTGGTCCAGGTGATAGTCGCGCTGTTTCTCGGCCTCGCTCATGGCCTTCTTGCCATGCTGCTTGAGCAGGTAGGCGTGGATCTGCCGCACCTCGGTGGACTGAAACACCGGCGCCAGGTCCTGCACGGCCACCAGGCCATCGGAGCGCTGGTCGCGGGTGTTCATCAGCACCTGCGGCCCTTGGGCGGCGAGCACCTGCAGGCCCATGGCCTCGAAGGTCGGCACCTTGCCGGCGACGCAAGCCAGCTCCAGATGGGGATGCCGCTCGGTGATGCGCTGCAGCATGGCGCGAGCGATACCGCGACGGCGGTGACTGGCGGCCACGGCCATGTAGGCGAGGGTGCAGGCCTCGGCGTCGTCCTGGCTGGGCAGGTACAGGGCGAAACCCAGCACCACGGCAGGGTCCTGATCGTCCAGGGCCATCAGCAGGTGCGTTGGGCTATCGGCTTCGCCATTCATGGCCTGCAGGTACAGGTGCACCTCAAAGCCGATCACGTACTGGTACAGCTGGAACAGCGGGTTGCTGGGCGTCAGCGGCACCGGGCTGATATCGCTGAAGTAGTCCACCACCATCTGCAGCACCTGGGCTTTGAGGGACTCGGGTGGCGGGGCGTCGAGATGGGTGAGGGTGAACATCGGGCGGGCTCTTGATAAAAACGGCGGGCGGTATTGTAACCCGTGGTGCCGACGAGCGTTGGCGCCGAGGGTCTATGAGGTTGCCGTCTCGGGTAACATGGCGCCGCATCGAGCATTGATCCGGATGGGCCTTATGGCAGCGTCGAAACGAAAGTATGCAGGCATCGAACGCGAGCTGATTCGCACCCTGACCGACGCCTGCGAAACGGCAAAGAGCGAAATCGTCGGCTTCCAGTGGCTCACCCATGAGGTGAACTACGAGCGCTTTCCCGAGAGCCTGCTCGTCACCTGGGTGTTCGACAGCGAAGCCAGCAAGGCGAGGGCGCTGGCCAGCGCGGACCAGGCCAGGATGCTGGCACTGACCCATGCCGCATTCGAGGCAGTGGGCATCAGCGTGGCCCGTATCAATGAGCACGTGGCGTTTTCGGTCGAGCAGCCGGCAAGGGGCAAACGTGGCCAAGGACATTGAAAATCCCTGCGTGTCGCTGTGTCAGCTCAACAGCGAAATGTGCGTCAGCTGTGGGCGCACGCGGGAGGAAATCCGCAAATGGCGGGGCATGAAGCGGCCGGAGAAGATGGCCACGGTGCAAAAGGCCGCGGCGCGGATGAAGGCGATTGCCAAGAAGAAGGGCAAGGGGCAGAAGTCCGATTAGCCGTATGGGCGTAGTCACGTAAGGTGGATCAGGGCACGTAGCCGACGTTGATCGTTCCCACGCTCCGCGTGGGAATGCAGCCTGTGACGCTCCGCGTCACGAGTACCAGCGATCTATCTCGATCAGCCCCGGCAAACCCGCGTAGTTTCTGGCGCTGGAGTAACGCCAATGCTCCGCGTTATCCACGTAGCCACGCTTGATCGGGTTCTGGTGGATATAGTCGAGCTTCTGCCGCATTACTGCTTCGCTATACACCAACTCTGCATGAGTGCCTTCCTGCCAGAGCTGGAATTGGCGATCGGTTTTATGCGCCCGTTTGCTAAAGCGCAGCCGTTCCAGCAAAAGTTCCGTCCCTCGCGCTTGCAGATGATCGATGATCTTGCGAGCGGTAAATGACTTGAAGCTGCTGAGGCATCTACCCAGGTCAGGCGCTTGTGCGACGAAGTGCAGATGGTTTTCCAGAATGACGTAACCGTAGAGACGTAACCCCTGATTGGCCTGCTGATAACGCCAGCAGTCCAGCAGGGTGTCGACCAGGGCAGGTCGAGTGAATAGCGGCAGCCATTCCAGCACTGTGCAAGTAAGGAAGTGTGGCTTGTCGGGTTCGGTAATGACGTAGCGGCTGCGGCCCATTGGATTCTTCCTTGAATCGACTGGTGGTGGACTGATCGTGTTGTGGGTAAGGAGTGTAGGTGGCCAATAGTTCTGGCTCCAGCACACCGGTGGCTCCTGCTCTATGTTGCTCACAGGTTGCGCAACTGTGCAGTTTGCAGATTGGACGCTGGAGCGTCCGGGGCGGCATTCCCACGCGGAGCGTGGGAACGATCATGAATATGGGCGCCTCTGCTTTGGCTACAACCTGCACGCTAGAGCCATTGCCTTGTTTGCCGTCTACCCGCGCCTTAAGATGGCCGGCCCTTGCAAGGCAGGAAACATTATGTGGTTCACCAAGAAAAACACGCTCAGTGACGAGCAGGCGACCGCGCTCAACGAGCAAGCATGGACCGCGTTTCGCGAGCAGAACCTGGATGTCGCGCTGGAGCATTTCCAGACCCTTGCCAAGGCGTGTCCTGCCGACCCGCGCTGGATGAACGGCGTTGGCGCGGTGAGCCTGGCCCGTGAAGATCGCGCCGGCGCCCGTCGACACTTTCAGATGGCTGCCGAGCACGATTATCCCGGCAGCCACTACAACCTTGGCATCATGGCCTATCAGGAAGATGACCTGGACGCCGCCCACCGGCACTTCCTGAGGGCTGCCGAGCACGATTATCCGGGCAGCCATTACAACCTTGGCACCATGGCCTTCCAGGAAGGCGATCATGATGCTGCCCGCCATTATTTCCAGCAGGCCGCCAAGTACGATTGCCCCCGCAGCCACTTCTACCTTGGCAGCATGGCCTACCAGGACGGCGATCACGATGCCGCTGTCGAGCACCTCGACAACGCCGTGCGCCACGATCATGCGGAAGCGTTGAATCTGCTCGGTGATATTCACCTGCACGCCGAGCGTTACTCGCAGGCCGAGCAGGCCTACCGGCGCGCCACTGAGCTGGGCAATGTCGACGGCTACAACAACCTTGGTCTGTTGTACCTGCAGCTCGAGGATTATCAGCAGGCCAAGCAGGCGTTGTTGCAGGCCCTGCAATCCGACCACGTCTACGCCCAGCACAATCTGGCGGTGGCCTATCACCGCCTGGGCGAGCTGGAGGCGGCCGAGCGTTGGTACCTGATTTCCTTCTCGCAGCACGGCAATCTGCAGTCGCTGGAGAACCTTGGGCATGTGTATGGCCACAGTGGGCGGGAAGTCGAGGGCCAGGCGCTGGTCGCGGCCTCTGACAAGCTCTATGAGGATCAGCCTCTCAATGAGTATGAGCAGGCGTTGATTGATCGTTTGTTGGCCTGAAGCGCAATGCGCTGATATGGGGTACTTCCTTGATCGTTCCCACGCTCTGCGTGGTAACGCCTTTGGGGACGCTCTGCGTCCTGCTTTTGGTCAGAGACAAAGATCAGATGTAGCGTCGCACCTGGTGGTGATCGACGCAGAGCGTCTAAGGCTGCGTTACCACGCGGAGCGTGGGAACGATCAATACGGCCAATCTTCAAGGTGTTCTACATAACCGTGTTTCAGTGGGTTGATGTGGATGTAATCGAAGTGGTGCCGGTAATCCCGCTCATTGCGGATCAGATGCTCCCAGTAACGTCGTTGCCATACAGTAACGTCGTTGCCATATACCGCGCTCGCCGCGGCGCTGCTGGTTATCTGTGCGTGTCTCGGTGACGGGCAGGCGTTTGGAGAAAGCGAACTTGATGATCTTCCAGCGCAGGGCAAAGTCGGCATCGCCCGGCGGTAGCGTCCACAGGCAGTGCATGTGGTCGGGCAACACCACCCAGGCATCGATTTGAAAGGGATGACGGGCCCGCGTAGCTCGTACCGTCTCGCGTAGCAGATCAATCTCGCGGATCAGCAGATCGCTGCGGCGATCACGCAGGTTGACGGTGAAGAAGTAAGTAGCGCCGGCAATGCGAGCGCGGCGGTAGTTGGGCATGTTGGCTCGTCCTTGAGCTGTGGTGTTGCCTGAACCATGGTGGACAAGCTTCGCGTTGTCCACCCTACGCGGTGGGTATTGCGGCGTAGGGTGGATGACGCTCTTTTCATCCACCGCTTGCAGTTGTCCGGGCTACTCGCTATCTCTTTTTACGATCAATTTGTTGTGAAAAATCAAATCTTGCGATATGGGAGTCCGATATTTTTTCAGAGTCCATAAAAGCTACTTCGCTGAAGATGTCTAGGGCGTGGCTTCTATCTTTTAGGAAGTCATTCGCATCTAGATGTTTAAGAATAGAGTACTTTTCTATGTATCTCTTCATGCCCGAACCGTTACTTGTAAGGCAGTTCATGGTCAATATTTTTAGTTCATCGCCAGTTAGTAAGGCCCTGAACATGCTGCTGTATCGGCGTCTGAAAAAATAAGCTTGTCTTTCTGGTGGGATTTTTGAGTTGGGATCGCTAGTGTGGTTGTATTCGTCAATGGTTTTTAATATTTGATATATGTTTCTGAAGTAGTGTGATAGTGATTCTGGATATTTTATTTCTAGCGTTGATGTGGCCGCTTTGGAAAGTTTTTCTATCTCTTTCTGCCTCAGTAGATAGTATTTTTGGCTTTTACTTGTTTTTTGTAGTTCGTCATCAGCTTTGTCTAATGACAAAAGTTCAAATCTTATTTGTTCGAGTATCAGCT
The DNA here is from genome assembly GCF_000213805.1 of Pseudomonas fulva 12-X. Taxonomy (NCBI): domain Bacteria; kingdom Pseudomonadati; phylum Pseudomonadota; class Gammaproteobacteria; order Pseudomonadales; family Pseudomonadaceae; genus Pseudomonas; species Pseudomonas fulva. Next base: position 1,908,124 of record NC_015556.1, read on the forward strand.
TTAGTATGTTTTCTCCTGTTCTATCGCTCAGGAATCTATCAATTAATCGGTTGTGGACTTCAAAGAGTCGAAATAATGCTGACTCAAAATTTTGCCTTTCAAATATTTCTGTTTGTTTGAATTGGATGGTGTTGGAGAGTTTCGCCTCTTCTCGTGCGTCTTTTAGTTCGTTTCTTTGTATTTTTATTGTATGTAGTACAGCCATTAGCGCTAGAAAGCTGAGTAAGGGGTTTAGAATTCCTCCAATGTAGTCACCTATCTGTCCCCAGTATTGAAGTCTATCCTCGTTAGGTATTTTGAATGATACGAATGTGTCTGAGAGATTTAGGTAGAGTAGTGCAGCTACGGCCAGCGACAGTGTTGTGCTTGTTATTGTTATAAAACTTCCAAACGTTATTTTTGAGAAGACTTCCTTGGTTATTATGGTCCTATATTTAACGGCTCTTAGTATTTTTTCTTTTAATAGTTTTTTCTTGAATTCGTAGGCCAGCCGAATACTCATGGACGCTTCGTGCTCTAATTTATGTGCAAAAAAACCCCGCACTAGGCGGGGCTCTTTATCGAAGCTTCAACCCCAACATCCATGGCAGGTGTTGGGTGAATCTAGCGTGATTTCAAACTGACATCAATCCCAGCTCAACGCCCCGCCAGTCTGATACTCGATCACGCGGGTCTCGAAGAAGTTCTTCTCCTTCTTGAGGTCCATGATCTCGCTCATCCACGGGAACGGGTTGGTGGTGCCCGGGTATTCTTCCTTCAGGCCGATTTGGGTCAGGCGGCGGTTGGCGATGAATTTGAGGTAGTCCTCCATCATCGCGGCGTTCATGCCCAGTACGCCGCGCGGCATGGTGTCGCGTGCGTATTCGATTTCCAGCTGGGCGCCCTGCAGGATCATCTGGGTCGCTTCGTCCTTCATGGTGGCGTCCCACAGGTGCGGATTTTCGATCTTGATCTGGTTGATCATGTCGATGCCGAAGTTCAGGTGCATGGACTCGTCACGCAGGATGTACTGGAACTGCTCGGCGGTGCCGGTCATCTTGTTGCGGCGGCCCATGGAGAGGATCTGGGTGAAGCCGCAGTAGAAGAAGATGCCTTCGAGTACGCAGTAGTAGGCGATCAGGTTCTTGAGGAACTGGCGATCGGTTTCCGGGGTGCCGGTTTCGAACTTGGGGTCGGAGATCGAGCGGGTGTACTTCAGGCCCCAGGAGGCTTTCTTCGCGACGCTCGGGATCTCGTGGTACATGTTGAAGATTTCGCCTTCATCCATGCCCAGCGATTCGATGCAGTACTGGTAGGCGTGGGTGTGGATCGCTTCCTCGAAGGCCTGGCGCAGGATGTACTGGCGGCACTCGGGGTTGGTGATCAGGCGGTACACGGCCAGTACCAAGTTGTTGGCGACCAGGCTGTCGGCGGTGGAGAAGAAGCCCAGGTTGCGCTTGACGATGCGGCGCTCGTCTTCGGTCAGGCCGTCGGCGGACTTCCACAGGGCGATGTCCGCGGTCATGTTCACTTCCTGGGGCATCCAGTGGTTGGCGCAACCATCCAGATACTTCTGCCAGGCCCAGTCGTACTTGAAGGGTACGAGCTGGTTGAGGTCGGCGCGGGCGTTGATCATCTGCTTGTCGCCGACTTCCACGCGCGCGGAGCTGCCCTCGAGCTCGTCCAGGCCTTCCTGGATGTCGAGGTCGTTGAGGGCTTGTTTGGCGCGGGCTACGGCAGCGGAGTCGCTGGCGTCGACGGCGCGGGCTTCGAGGGCGGCATTGCCGCCGACCTGGTTGAGTTTTTCCAGGCTCATGTCGGCGCCGGCCTGTGCGGCGTTGTTCTTGGCGGGGGAGGCGGCTTCGGCGCCGTCTTCCTTGTCGAATTCATCCCAGCTCAGCATGGTGGGGCTCCTGCTCGAGAGGCCGGCGAATGGCCGGCCTGTGTGGATTGTGGCTAATCGGTCGGTAGCTTGCGGTGCACGCAGAGCGCTACGGCTGATTATCAGAGGCCGGGGCTGTACCCCGGCTCTTGGGTTATCGGTGCCGGCTGCAGTGGCTGCAGCCGGCTAGGCCATTACTGGCAGGCTTCGCAGTCCGGCTCGTCGATGGCGCAAGCCTTCGGAACCGGAGCCGGGCCAGGGGAGGCCTGGGTGGCCGGCGCGGCAGCCGGGGCTGCACTGAGGCCTTGGTCGCCACCACTGGACACGGCGTTGAGCTTGCCGGTGTTGATGGTGGACTTCTCGGTGCTGGTGGCGGCCAGGGCACGGAGGTAGTAGGTGGTTTTCAGGCCACGGTACCAGGCCATGCGGTAGGTCACGTCGAGCTTCTTGCCCGAAGCACCAGCGATGTACAGGTTGAGCGATTGCGCCTGGTCGATCCACTTCTGGCGACGGCTGGCAGCATCGACGATCCACTTGGTGTCGACTTCGAAGGCGGTGGCGTACAGGTCTTTCAGGTCTTGCGGGATGCGCTCGATCTGCTGCACGGAGCCGTCGTAGTACTTCAGGTCGTTGACCATGACCGGGTCCCACAGGCCGCGGTTCTTGAGGTCGCGAACCAGGTAGGGGTTGATCACGGTGAATTCGCCGGAGAGGTTCGACTTCACGTAGAGGTTCTGGTACGTCGGCTCGATGGACTGCGACACGCCAATGATGTTGGAGATGGTCGCGGTCGGCGCGATGGCCATGATGTTGGAGTTGCGCACGCCTTTCTTGACGCGCTCGCGCACCGGTGCCCAGTCCAGGGTTTCGTCCAGGTTGACGTCGATGTACTTGGCGCCACGGGCTTCGATGAGGATCTGCTGGGAGTCCAACGGCAGGATGCCCTTGCTCCACAGCGAGCCGTCGAAGGTTTCGTAGGCGCCGCGCTCGTCGGCCAGGTCACAGGAAGCCTGGATGGCGTAGTAGCTGATCGCTTCCATGGAGCGGTCGGCGAACTCCACCGCGGCGTCGGAGCCGTAGGGGATGTGCTGCAGGTACAGGGCATCCTGGAAGCCCATCAGGCCGAGGCCGACCGGACGGTGCTTGAGGTTGGAGTTACGGGCCTGCGGCACGCTGTAGTAGTTGATGTCGATGACGTTGTCGAGCATGCGCACGGCGGTCTTCACGGTGCGGCCGAGCTTGGCGGTGTCCAGCTTGCCGTCGACGATGTGGTTGACCATGTTGATCGAGCCCAGGTTGCAGACCGCGATCTCGTCCTTGTTGGTGTTGAGGGTGATCTCGGTGCACAGGTTGGAGCTGTGGACCACGCCCACGTGCTGCTGGGGGCTGCGCAGGTTGCATGGGTCCTTGAAGGTCAGCCACGGGTGGCCGGTCTCGAACAGCATCGAGAGCATCTTGCGCCACAGATCTTTGGCCTGGATGGTCTTGTAGAGCTTGATCTTGCCGTACTCGATCAGGGCTTCGTAGTACTCGTAGCGCTCTTCGAAGGCCTTGCCGGTCAGGTCGTGCAGGTCCGGCACTTCGCTCGGGCTGAACAGGGTCCACTTGCCGTCTTCGAAGACGCGCTTCATGAACAGGTCCGGAATCCAGTTGGCGGTGTTCATATCGTGGGTACGACGACGGTCGTCACCGGTGTTCTTGCGCAGCTCGAGGAATTCCTCGATGTCCATGTGCCAGGTTTCCAGGTAGGCGCACACGGCGCCCTTGCGCTTGCCGCCCTGGTTGACCGCCACGGCGGTGTCGTTGACCACTTTGAGGAACGGCACCACACCCTGGGATTTGCCGTTGGTGCCCTTGATGTAGGAGCCCAGCGCGCGCACCGGGGTCCAATCGTTGCCCAGGCCGCCGGCGAATTTGCTCAGCATGGCGTTGTCGTGGATGGCGCCATAGATGCCCGACAGGTCGTCCGGCACGGTGGTCAGGTAGCACGACGACAGCTGCGGACGCAGGGTGCCGGCGTTGAACAGGGTCGGGGTCGACGCCATGTAGTCGAACGAGGAGAGCAGGTTGTAGAACTCGATGGCACGCTCTTCACGGTTCTTCGGCTCTTCGATGGCCAGGCCCATGGCCACGCGCATGAAGAACACCTGGGGCAGCTCGAAGCGCACGCCATCCTTGTGGATGAAGTAGCGGTCGAACAGGGTTTGCAGGCCCAGGTAGGTGAACTGCTGGTCGCGCTCGTGGTTCAGCGCCTTGCCCAGCTTCTCCAGGTCGTATTCCTTGAGTTTCGGGTCGAGCAGCTCGAATTGCGCGCCGGCTTCGACGTAGGCCGGCAGGGCCTTGGCGTACAGCTCGGCCATCTCGTGGTGAGTGGCGCTGGCGGCGATGTTGAGGAAGCTCAGGGCCTCGGCGCGGATGTTGTCCATCAGCAGGCGGGCGGTGACGTAGCTGTAGTTCGGCTCACGCTCGACCAGGGTACGGGCGGTCATCACCAAGGCGGTGTTGACGTCCTTCTGGTTCACGCCGTCGTACAGGTTCTTCAGGGTTTCTTTCTGGATCAGCGCGCCGTCGACTTCCAGCAGGCCTTCGCAGGCTTCGGAAATGATGGTGTTCAGGCGGCCCATGTCCAACGGCTCCAGGCTGCCGTCAGCGAGGGTCACGCGGATGCTCGGGTGCGGCTCGGCAATCGCGCTGCCGGCGTCGGCGCTCTTGCGCTTGTTGGCCTGGGCTTCGCGGTAGATCACGTAGTCACGGGCGACTTTCTGCTCGCCGGCGCGCATCAGGGCCAGTTCGACCTGGTCCTGGATCTCTTCGATATGGATGGTGCCGCCGGACGGCATGCGACGCTTGAAGGTCGCGGTGACCTGCTCGGTCAGGCGCGCGACGGTGTCATGGATGCGCGACGAAGCGGCGGCGTTGCCGCCTTCCACTGCGAGGAACGCCTTGGTGATGGCCACGGTGATCTTGTCACCGGTGTAAGGCACCACGGTGCCGTTACGCTTGATCACACGCAGCTGGCCCGGTGCGGTAGCGGCCAGATCCTGAGGGGCGTCGCCCTGAGGCACATTGGCCTGAGGGTTCTCACGAGTGGTGTCGGTGTGCATGAAGGTCTCCATGATCAATGAAATTTTCGGGTTGTAGCATTCCGTCGCTGATCGACGTGGTACCTGGCTTTCATTCCAATCGACAAAGCCTGCGCCTGCACGAGGCGGGCAGCAGGGTGTTGCAAAAAGGCGGTGATGGACCGGCTGGCGTGCGGCTCAGCGGCGGTCGGTACTGTTCGATTGCCGGAACGCTTCATCCCTGGCGTTAACTGGTGCTTCCTGCTGCGCATGGCCACTAGATGTAGTGTGGGCACAGCCTCTGGTGTTGCGTATGGCGCGAACGATTGGCTCATTCGCTGCCGCTGTATCCGGGTTGCCGCCGCCTTGGCAAAAAGGGGCTTGGGCCATGGACTTCATCGGCACATTTGTGCTTGGGTCCGTTTGGGCCAGAAACCCAACATATAGGGGTCTGGCGAACTGGGGATACAAGATAGTGCGGTGTGGGCAGCAAGGCAAGCCCTTCGGCTTGTGGATAAATCTGTGGGTTATGCCGGGGTAAGTGGCGCAAATGCCCATGGTTGCTGGGGCTCGCGAGAGGCTGGGTAGTTATGTCGCAGGCAGATTTTTTTAGGCCTTTTGCCGGGTGGTTGCGCAAGCGTGCACAAACACAAGATATGGGATTATTTACTGAACTTTCTGGTCAATGTGCCATCACGGCTTATGTGCTCTATTTAAGCGCTACGGTGTGACCGTTGGTCGCTCGATGTAAGGCCATCGCACCTGTGGGAACGGGCCATGCCCGTGATCTTTCGCGGGCATGGCCCGCTCCCACAGTGAATTGAGTCGCCCTGACTAGCAGGTGTTCATCAGAATGGCGCCGCGCACTCGAAGCGCAGGCGTTCGCCGCTTTGCGGGTGGGTGAGGGTGAGCATGCTGGCGTGCAGGCACAGGCGCGGGTAGGCGGCCAGGGCCTGTTCGTGGGCATACAGGCCGTCGCCGAGCAGCGGGTGGCCGATGGACAGCATGTGCACGCGCAACTGATGGGAGCGGCCGGTGATCGGTGTCAGCTCGACGCGGGCATGCTCGGCGTGGCGTTCCAGTACGCGCCAGAAGGTCAGGGCGTGTTTGCCGTGTTCGTGGCAGACCACATGGCGCGGCTTGGTCGGCGGGTCGTAGCGCAGCGGCAGGTCGATGCTGCCGCTGTCGCCTTCCGGTGAGCCCCAGCACAGCGCGGTGTAGGCCTTTTCGGTTTCCCGGTCATGGAACTGGCGCGACAGCTCGCGGTGGCTGTCGGCATCACGCGCCAGCACGATCAGCCCCGAGGTTTCCCAGTCCAGGCGATGCACGATGCGCGCTTCCGGGTAGCCGTTTTCCTGCAGGCGGGTGACCAGGCAATCCTTGTTGTCCTCGGCGCGGCCGGGCACCGAGAGCAGCAGGGTGGGCTTGTTGATCACCAGCAGGGCGGCATCCTGGTGGACGATTTCGATTTGGCTGAGCGGCATGGGGCGTTCTTTGGGTTGGGCGATAAAAGCGAATGGCGGCCACCGGGGCCGCCATTCGTGGAGCTGATTGACGCAGAGGTCGATGTCGTTTGTGGCATCGCCCGATGGGTTACGCAGCGCTGAGTCTGTTGGTGACCTGATGATCACTACCAGGCGCTACTCACCCATCCTACGGTATGCGGATCAACGGTCCGGCAGGGTGATGTTCAACTCCAGAATCGAGCAGCTACCCTGGTTTTCCAGGGCGACCTGCACCTGGTCCGAGTCGATGGCGACGTACTTGCGGATCACCTCGACCAGCTCCTGCTGCAGGGCAGGCAGGTAGTCGGGCTGGGTGCGCTGGCCACGTTCGTGGGCAACGATGATCTGCAGGCGCTCTTTGGCGATGGAGGCTGTGGTTTCCTTCTTGCGCGAACGCAAGAAGTCGAAAATATTCATTCGCGACCTCCGAATAGGCGTTGCAGGAAGCCCTGCTTCTTCACATCAAGGAAACGGTGCGCCACTTCCTTGCCGAGCAGGCGATCCACGGCGTCGCTGTACGCCTGGCCGGCATCGCTCTGGTCATCGAGGATCACCGGCACGCCCTGGTTGGAAGCCTTGAGCACCGCCTGGGATTCGGGGATCACGCCGAGCAGGCGGATGGCGAGGATTTCCTCGACGTCTTCCACACCGAGCATTTCGCCCTTGGTGACGCGCTCCGGGTTGTAGCGGGTCAGCAGCAGGTGTTCCTTGATCGGCTCGCCACCCTGTTCGGCGCGGCGCGACTTGCTGGCCAACAGGCCCAGCATGCGGTCCGAGTCACGGACCGAGGAAACTTCCGGGTTGGTGACCACGATGGCTTCGTCGGCGAAGTACATGGCCAGGTGAGCGCCTTTCTCGATACCGGCCGGCGAGTCGCAGACCACGTATTCGAAGTTCTGCGACAGCTCGGCGATGACCTTCTCGACGCCTTCCTGGGTCAGGGCGTCCTTGTCACGGGTCTGGCTGGCGGCCAGCACGTAGAGGTTCTCGAGACGCTTGTCCTTGATCAGGGCCTGGGTGAGGGTGGCTTCGCCGTTGACGACGTTGACGAAGTCGTACACCACGCGGCGTTCGCAGCCCATGATCAGGTCGAGGTTACGCAGACCGACGTCGAAGTCGACGATGACGGTCTTGTGGCCGCGCAAGGCGAGACCGGTACCGATGGCAGCGCTGGTGGTGGTTTTACCGACGCCACCTTTGCCGGAAGTGACTACGAGGATCTTGGCCAAGGTGATTCACCCTAAATATGAATAAAAGCAGGAACCTGCCGCCAGTGGCGGTCTGTCGAAAGAATCGCTCGGCTGCGGCGCGCGGTGCTCGCCAGGTGTGGCCGATGATTGTTTTGACAGCCCGCCCGAAGGCGCTCGAAGGCCCTGCGTGACAGTTAAAAGTGCCGGGCAGTATCCGTTAAAGACGGGTGATGTTCAACACGTCGCCCACTAGGCTGACTTGCACCGCGCGGCCCCAGTTCGGGTCGCGGCGCAGGTCTTCGGCAACCTTGTATTGGCCGGCGATGGAGAGCAGTTCGGCGCCCATCTGCTGGCAGAAAATCCGTGCCTGCTGGTTGCCCTTCACACCGGCCAACGCCCGGCCACGCATTGGGGCGTAGACATGGATGTTGCCGTCGGCGAGAAGTTCCGCGCCGGCACTCACTGGCGCCAGCACCACCAGGTCGCAGCCCTGGGCGTAGATCTGCTGGCCGCCGCGCACCGGGGTGGTGATTACGCGGGTCGGCTTGACCTCGGGCTCTACCGGCTTGGGTGGCTCGACCGGTTTTGGCGCCGGCTCGATGACCCGTTCGCGGGCACCGGACGGTGGCAGCACCGGCAGGTCCAGGGCATTGGCGGCGGCGATGTCCTCCTCGCGGCTGGCACGCACGGCCAGGGTGCGCAGACCGTGCTTGCGGCACAGGGCCATGAGCGCGCCCAGGTCGAGATCACCTTCCTCGCGCGGCAGTTTGTCCAGGGCCAGAACCAGCGGCGTGTTGCTGAAGAAGGCGGGGGCCTGGGCGACCTTCTCGGCGAGTTGCGAGTCGAGGCGGTCCAGGTCGTTGTGTGCCAGCTCCATCACTGTGATGGCCAGCATGCTGCCTTTGAGCTGGAACACGGGGTCTTGGTCGAGGAGATCAGCTTGGCTCATGGTCTGCCTGATGGGCCTTGGAAAATTAGCGGGACTTATAACGAGAACGGCGGCGGGGCTCAAGGATAAATGTCGCGCCGATTTCAGTCGCCAGGCTTGCAGTGACAAGCTGGCGGGCCATTGGTGCCCCGGCTGCCTCAACGCGTGGCGCGGTTGTGCGCCGCCAGGCACGCGCGCTATGTTGCGCAGCCGTTCAAGGCAGGCCTTTTTTGCTGCTTCAGGTTCAGCGATGACGACTCCCCGTGTAGAGATAGCCCGAGCCACCATGGCGGACAGCGACGAAGCGATCCGCTTCGTGATGGCGGCCCGCGCCGAGATCTTTCCGATGCTAGATAGCAGCGTGCTGCCGGATGACTTGCAGCGTTTCGCCGAGACTTACCTGGGCGAGGCGGGCGCCTTCTGGCTGGCGCGCTGCTCGGGCGAGATCGTCGCGGCCGTCGGCTACCTGCCGTACGACCACCGCTTCGCCCAGCTCGACTATCGGGGTGTGCGTACCGTGGAGATCGTTCGGCTGTTCGTGGCGCCGGCTTTCAGACGCTCCGGCCTGGCTGCCCGGCTGTGCAGCGAGTTGCGCGAATATGCCATCGCCCAGGGCGTGGAGGTGCTCTACCTGCACACCCATCCGTTTCTCTCGGGCGCCGTGCGCTTCTGGGAACGGCAGGGTTTCACGGTTACCGATGTGGAAAGCGATCCCGTATGGCAGACGACGCATATGCAATGCTGGCTGACGGACTTGCGCTAGAGTCACCGCCAGTCGAGCGCGGAGCATCTTGAGATGGATAAACTGCTGGCCCTGAAGGCCTTTGTGGAAACCGTGCGCTGCGGTGGCTTTTCCGCGGCAGGGCGGTCTCTTGGCGTGGCAACTTCGTCGGTGACTCGACTGGTCAGCAGCCTGGAGGCCGAGCTGCAGAGCGTATTGGTCAACCGCAGCCCGCGGCAGGTCAGCGTGACCGAGGCCGGGCAGGCGTACTTCGTCAGGGCGGTGGCGATTCTCGAAGCCCTCGAAGAGGCCGATGCGGCCATCACCGACCGTGGCAACCAGGCGCGTGGCCGGCTGAATGTCAGCGTGCCGGTGGAGTTCGGGCGGCGCATCATCGCGCCGCGCCTCGGGCGCTTGCTCGAACGGCATCCACAGCTCGAGCTGAACCTGCGCCTGAATGATGAGGTGGTCGACCTGCTCGGCGAGCGCGTGGATGTGGCGGTGCGCCTGGGCAGCACGCTGGTCAGCGACGATGTGGTCAGCCTCGGCGTTGGCCAGTTCCAGCGCTGGCTGGTGGCCAGCCCGAAGTATCTGGCGTGCCGTGAGCCGCTTAGCGCGCCACAGGACCTGATGGCGCACGACTGCCTGCGCTTCGACTACGGCGCTGCCGGCCGGAGCTGGCAGTTCAGCGCCGGCGGGGAGATACAGCAGGTGGCGGTGCGTGGTCGCCTGCACAGCAACAACGCCGACGTGCTGCGTGAGGCGGCGCTGGCCGGGCAGGGGGTGGCGCTGCTGGCCGACTGGCTGGTTCGCGAGGATGTTGCCAGTGGCCGGCTGCTGCGCGTGCTGGAGTCCTACGCTGTCAGCCCGGGCTCGGCCAGTGGCGCGATCAGCGTGCTGTATCTGCCCAATCAGCGTGGCTCGCGGCGGGTGGCTGCTTTCGTCGAGTTCCTGCGCGAGGTGCTGGCAGGTTGAGCAGGGGCGGCAGTGTTCGACCTGGCGCAACGCAGCGTTGCGCCGCTGGTGGATTCTGCCGAGGCGGCAGGCGTCATAACCTTTTATCAATCCTGGGCAATCGCGATGCGCAGCGCCCGGGCTCCACTGATTCTTCATCTGTTTGAGCGATCCGCGCCCGGTCAGGGCCGTCTCATCGCGAGGTCATCATGAGCACATCATCCTCCAGCCAGCCCCACAGCCTTTCGCCGGCGCTGGTGCTGCTGTTCGCCTTCTGCTGCGGCGCCATCGTCGCCAACCTCTATTACGCGCAACCGATCATCGAGCTGATCGCGCCTGCGGTCGGCCTGTCGATGCACCAGGCCAGCCTGATCGTCTCGCTGACCCAGATCGGCTACGCCGTCGGCCTGCTGTTTCTGGTGCCCCTGGCCGACCTGCTGGAAAGCCGCCGACTGATGTTGCTGACCACCCTGGCAGCGATGGTCTGCCTGCTGCTGGCGGGCTTTTCGAGCACGCCGGGTGTGTTTCTCGCGCTGTCGTTGCTGATCGGCCTGAGCTCGGTATCGGTGCAGATGCTGATTCCCCTGGCCGCGCACCTGGCGCCAGAGGCTAGCCGGGGCAGGGTGGTGGGCAACATCATGGCCGGGCTGCTGCTGGGCATTCTGCTGGCGCGGCCGGTGGCCAGCCTGATCGCCGAGTATTTTGGCTGGCGCGCGGTGTACTTCATGGCGGCGGCGCTGATGCTGGGCATCGTGGCGGTGATCGCCACGACCATTCCTCGCCATGCACCGGACAACCGCGGTCATTATGGGCACCTGCTGCTGTCGCTGTTCGGCCTTCTGCGCCGCTACGCCACGCTGCGTCAGCGGGCGCTGTATCAGGGCCTGATGTTCGCCTCGTTCAGCCTGTTCTGGACCGTGGCGCCGGTGGAGCTGGTGCGCCATTATGGCTTCAGCCAGACCCACGTGGCGCTGTTCGCCCTGGTCGGCGCCATCGGGGCCATCGCCGCGCCGATTGCCGGGCGCCTGGCCGATGCCGGTCACACCCGCCGTGCCACGCTGGTAGCCCTGGTGCTGGCGCCGCTGGCCTTCGGGCTGACGTTGGCTGGCCCGTTGGGCGGGGGGATCGGCCTGGTGCTGTGCGCCGTGCTGCTGGATTTTGCCGTGCAGCTGAACATGGTGCTCGGCCAGCGCGAGGTCTATGCCCTGGAGCAGAACAGCCGGGCGCGTCTGAATGCGCTGTACATGACCAGCATCTTTATTGGCGGCGCCAGCGGCTCGGCCATCGCCAGCCCGATCTACGAGAGCTTCGGCTGGCAGGGTGCGGCACTGGCCGGTGCGGCGTTTCCGGCGTTGGCGCTGCTGCTCGCCCTGTGGAACGGTCGGCGTGCGGCGAGCGAAAAGCCGCTGAGCGTCGCTCGCTAGGTGAGCAATGGCGGCGTACGGATCACCCGGCCGTACGCCGCCAATCTGCCGGCCCCTGAGGAACCCGACCGATCTGCTGCGGTCTTTCTGCAGTCGGCCAAACCGGTGGCAGGACATGGCGTTGCGCCACTTTCGCGCCGTTCGCTCCGGTACAACAATTCGCCTGGCCGGCATTCGCGCGCTGCGTCGCATTGTGTTCCACCGCCGAGTGAAGATGGTTTTTATGTCCCTAGCCCGCCCTTTTTCTGCATCCTTTTCCCTGCCGACCGTTCGCGCGCTGGGGACCTGCGTTCTATCCGGTCTGCTGCTGATCGCAGCGCCAGCCCATGCCCAACAGGCCAGCGACAACGTGCGCTGGGTCAGCGACAAATTGAACACCTACGTACGCAGCGGCCCGACCGAGGGCTACCGCATCGTCGGCACCCTGAGCTCCGGTACCCGCGTGCAGCTGCTGCGCACCCAGGGCGACTTCAGCCAGGTGCGTGGCGAGAACGGCGACGCGGTGTGGATTCCCAATAGCGACCTGCAGGAAGTGCCCGGCCAGGCCGAGCGACTGCCGGCGCTGGAGCAGAAGGTCACCGAACTGAGCACCGAGCTCAAGAACATCAACGAAACCTGGGAAACCCGCGTGCAGGGCATGCAGGAGACCCTCGATTCGCGCAAGAAACTGATCGACGAACTGGAAGCCAGCCGCAGCGCCCTGGATATCGAACTCAACCAGGCCCGTTCGGAGCTGCGCGAAGCCCAGGCCCAGCTGGGCAGCGAGCAAAAGCAGGTGCTGATGCGCTACATGGTCTACGGCGGCAGCATCGCCGGCGCCGGCCTGCTGCTGGGCCTTATCCTGCCGACCATGCTGCGTGTACGCCGCAAGCGTAACGATCAGTGGATTTGAGTCGGTAGGCTTTCAGACCTTGCGCCTTGCCCTTGCTTTGCAGGGTCGAATTGGCAATTGCCATCTCTTTCTGTGGGATTCTGTGGGAGCGGGCCATGCCCGCGAAAATTGGTGCTATCGACTGAGCGTTCCTGCTCATGCCCGAGAATGGGGTCAATTTATAGCTGGGAGTTCGCGCGCATGGCGCGCTCCCACATTCTTCGCATACTCCACAGTCTCTGCTCTTTCACATCCGGTGGACGCTTCACTGACCACTGCAACTGAGCAAATCCCGACCTTCAATGCATCTCAGCCGCCACCGCCGCCCTGATCGCTTCGAGCAACATCAGGCAGGCGGGGTTGTCGTTGTTGCTGCGCCAGGTCAGGTGCAGCTCGCTCTGGATACCTTCGCCCAGATCGATCTCCCGAAATGTCACGTCCTTGAACACCACGTTGGTGGCGCAGCGCGGCACCAGCGCCAGGCCCATGCCGGCGTTGACCAGCGCCAGGATGGTCAGTGACGACCCTAGCCACTGCACGTATTCCGGGGCCACACCGGCCGAACGGAACATGCCGGTCAACAGCTCGTTGAACGGCGGGTAGGCGGCGTGGGAGTACATCAGGAAGGGCGCGCCATCCAGATCCCGGACGCTCACCTGGTCGACCGCGGCCAGCGGGTGCTGGCGTGGGATGGCCAGCACGAAGGGTTCGCGTACCAGGCATTCGTTTTCGTAGCCGGTCTGCAGCAGTGGCTGGCGCACGATGCCCAGGTCGATGCGCCGGGTGCGCAGCGCTTCGTGTTGCTGGTGGGTGTTCATCTCGCTCAGGGAAATCTTCACCTGGGGCTGATTGAGGCGCGCCTCGGCGATCACCCGGGGCAGGAATTCATACACCGCACTGCCTACGAAGCTGATGCTCACCGAGCCGATATCGCCGGCGGCGAAGCGCCGTGCCGAGGCGGCGGCCTGATGGGCGCGCTCCAGCAGGTTCTGCGCTTCGATGAAGAACGCCCGGCCGGCGGCGGTGAGCGCCACGCTGCGTGTGCTGCGGGTAAACAGCTCGACGCCCAGGCTGTGTTCGAGCAGCTGGATCTGCCGGCTCAGGGGTGGCTGGGTCATGTTCAGCCGTTCGGCGGCGCGGCGAAAGTTGAGTTCGGTGGCGACGGTAGTGAAGCAGCGTAACTGGGCGAGCTCGAACATTGATCTAATCCGGGTATCAATCGAATGCCAAACTAGATTAGACGGGATCAATGCCCGCGTACATGATCGGCGCATCCCACAAAAACAATGATCGGGAGTCGCCCCAATTGAATAACGTCCAAGGTTCAGCCGACCCGCAGGTTGTCGCCCGCGCGGTCTCGAAAGTGAAACGCCACGTCCTGCCGCTGTTCGTGGTCATGTTCATCGTCAACTACATCGACCGGGTGAACATCGGCTTCGTCCGTAGCCACCTGGAAACCGACCTGGGTATCGGCGCCGCTGCTTATGGTTTGGGCGCAGGCCTGTTCTTCATCGGCTACGCGCTGTTCGAGGTGCCCTCGAACATGCTGCTTCAGCGCTACGGCGCCAAGGTGTGGCTGACCCGCATCATGTTCACCTGGGGCATCGTCGCCACCGCCATGGCCTTTGTGCCCAACGAAACCTGGTTCTACATCCTGCGCTTCTTGCTCGGCGTCGCCGAGGCCGGGTTCTTCCCGGGCGTGGTGTATTACTTCACCAAGTGGCTGCCGGCTGGCGAGCGCGGCAAGGCCATGGCGATCTTCCTCAGTGGCTCGGCGATCGCCTCGATCATCTCCGGCCCGCTCTCGGGGGCGTTGCTGCAGATCGATGGCCTGGGGATGAAGGGCTGGCAGTGGATGTTCTTCATCGAGGGCATGTTCTCGGTGGTGCTGTGCGGCTTCGTGTGGTTCTGGCTGGACTCGCTGCCCAAGGACGCCAAGTGGCTGAGCCGCGAGGAAAGTCAGGCACTGACCGAGTGCATCGACGAAGAGCAGCGTCAGCGGCAACTGGCGGCGGGGGAGACCGGCGCGGTCAAGCACTCGGCCTTCAAGCTCTTGCGTGACCCGCAGATCATGCTGTTCTGCTTCCTGTACTTCTCCATCTCGCTGACCATCTACGGCTGCACCTTCTGGCTGCCGAGCATCATCCGCTCCATGGGCGGGCTGGGCGATTTCGAGATCGGCCTGTTCAACTCCATTCCCTGGATCATCTCGGTGTTGGCCATGTACGCCTTCGCGGCCCTGGCGGCGCGCTACAAGTGGCAGCAGGCCTGGGCCTCGGCGGCGTTCATCATTGCCGCGTTCGGGCTGTTCATGTCCACCACCGGCGGGCCGGTGTTCTCCTTTATCGCCATCTGCTTCGCGGCGATCGGCTTCAAGGCGGCGTCCTCGCTGTTCTGGCCGATTCCCCAGGCCTACCTGGATGCGCGCATCGCCGCGGCGGTGATCGCCCTGATCAACTCGGTGGGCAGCCTGGGCGGCTTCGTGGCGCCGGCCACCTTCGGCTATCTGGAAGAGCACACCGGCTCCATCGAAGGCGGGCTGATCGGCCTGGCCGTGGTCTCGCTGGTCGCCGGCATCCTGGTGTTCATGACCAAGACCAGCAAAAGCGCCAAGGGCAGCGGCAACGGGGTGAGCCCCAAGCCGGCCGTATCGCCGGCCTGACATGCATGGGCGCTGGCCGGGCCAGCGCCGTTATTACCAATACAAGGAATTTGAATGATGAGGATCAAACAGGTACGCGTGACGCCGATTGCGTTCCGTGATGCACCGCTGCTCAACGCCAGCGGCATCCACGAACCCTACGCACTGCGTTCGATCATCGAGGTGGAAAGCGACAACGGTTATATCGGCCTGGGTGAGAGCTACGGCGATGCGCCGGTGCTCAGCGTGCTGCAGGCCATGCAGGAGTCGCTGGTCGGCCTGGACCCCTTCGACCTGAACGGCTTGCGCGCCCGTGTGGTGAAGACCGTGGCGGCGCTCAAGCCGGGCACCGCCGGCGCCGAACTGGCGCCGGGCTCGCACCCCAGCAAACAGGTGGCCAATGCCTATTCGGCTTTCGAGGTGGCCTTTCTCGATCTGCAGGCGCGTTCCCTAGGCATGCCGCTGGTGGATCTGCTCGGTGGTGCGGTGCGCGACCGCGTGCCGTTCAGCGCCTACCTGTTTCTCAAGTACGCCGAGCACGTGGGCTCGCCCTACAAGCCGGACCGCTGGGGCGAGGGCATCAGCCCCGAGCAGATGGTCGCCCAGGCGCGCACCATGATCGAGGAGAACGGTTTCAAGAGCATCAAACTCAAGGCCGGCACCTTGCTTGGCCCTGAGCATGAAGTGGCGTGCATCAAGGCGCTGCGCCAGGCCTTCCCGGAGGCGCCGCTGCGTATCGACCCCAACGGCAACTGGTCGGTGGAAACTTCCCTGCGCATGGCCGAGCTGCTCGGTGATGACCTGGAGTATTACGAGGACCCTTGCCCCGGACTGGAAGGCATGGCCGAGGTGCACAAGCGCACCGGCATCCCGCTGGCGACCAATATGGTGGTGACCGACTTCGACGAGTTCCGTCGCAGCGTGGCGCTGGGTAGCGTGCAGATCGTGCTGGCCGACCATCATTACTGGGGCGGCCTGCGCGACACGCAGATCCTGGCGCGCATGTGCGACACCTTTGGCCTGGGCGTGTCGATGCACTCCAACTCGCACCTGGGCATCAGCCTGATGGCCATGACCCACGTGGCGGCGGCGGTGCCGAACCTGTCCTACGCCTGCGACACCCACTATCCGTGGCAGGAACCGGACGAGGAAGTGATCAAGGGCGGCAAGCTGCCTATCGTCGACGGCTGCGTAGCACTGACCCGTACGCCGGGTCTGGGCGTCGAACTGGATTACGACCAGCTGGCCAAGCTCAACGATCAGTACCTGACCTGCGGCATCCGCTCGCGCAACGATGTGACCCAGATGCAGAAGTACGATCCGAGCTGGAAGGCGCTGAAGCCGCGGTTCTGATTCTCCTGCCGAGGCGGCCGTTCATGGCCGCCTCAGTCCTTTATTACGCCTGTTCCAGCAATGCCAGCGCTGCCTGGCTTTCTATCACCTGCGCGTACTCATCCTGCAGATTGGCCAGGGCCATGGCATGTACCTCGTCGGCGCTGCGCCGCACGCCGTGGTAGTCGGTCTTGGCGAAGGTGAAGCAGCCATCGGCGACCACGTGGGTGGTGAACCCCAGGTTGCCTGCCGAACGCGCGGTCGCCTCCACAGAGTTGTTGGTGCTGACGCCAACGATCACCAGCGACTGGATGTCCCGCACCCGCAGCCAGCGCTCCAGCCCGGAATGGATGAAGGCATCGGGCACGTTCTTCTCGACCACATGTTCATGGGGCAGCGGTTGCAGCGCAGGCTGAAATTCCACGCCTGGCTGGCCAGGCGCGAACGGCGAGCCTGGCGAACGGGATATGTGCCGCACATGCACCAGCGGTGCGCCGGCCAGACGCCAGGCCTGGAGCAGTTCGGCGATGCGCGCCGGCGCGTCGGGGTTGTTGCGCTCGCCGGCGGCCCGCTCGAGCATGCCGCTTTGCATGTCGATGATGATCAGGGTGGGCTGAGTCATGGATTACCTTGTGTCGGGAGGCAGGCACTTCTGCGTCAATTGCCTATCTATACAGTAATCCCTCTCCCATTCGACATTGCATCTTGCACGACCAGAATCTGGCTATCGTGCAGGTTGCAAAGTTCATTTCTTTTTTTTATCTAAATAGTCCTTTTAAATCAGTCTCTTAGCTTTTCTTAATAGCTGGCATGCACTCTGCAATATCCCTCGTACAAGGAACACCACTCAGAGGGTACGAGCCATGCAATACGCCATCCAGCACCTGATCGAAAGCCTCCCGGACTACGCCATCGATTTCAAGAAGCGCCCCGACGGGATGTTGCTGATGACGTTGCGCAAGGATGGTGAAGTGGCTTTCGTCAAAGCCATCGACCGCCAGACCGTTTTCTGTGAAACCCGCGTGCAGGCACTGCTGCATGAGATCATGCGCGACAGCAAGCTGATCAGCGGCGAAATCAACTGGAAGGGGCAGGGCGCTCAGTGGATCGATCGCAGCCTGCCGACCTTCACCGGCGCGCCGATCAACCCGACTGCCGCCAAGATGATGTGGGCCCGTCGTGGCCGTGATGGCAGTTACCGCGCCACCGCCTGACTCTGATCCAGCGGCTCAAGAAAAGCCCCGCCCAGGTAACCTGGGCGGGGCTTTTTCGTATCGGCGTGGCAGGCGTCTCAATGTTCAAAAAGCAATGCGCGGGCAATCAGCCAGTACCTGTCACAAAAGCGTCACAGGATTGATGCAAAGTGCGGACTCCCGCTCACAAGGAGTCCCTAATGAAAAAGCTATTCAAGTCTGCCGCCATCGCCGTCACGGTTTCTCTTTGTGCCAGTTCCGTCTCCTTCGCCGCCGAGAACGTGCGCCTGACCGGCTCCGGTGCCAGCTTCCCGGCCCCGATCTACCTGAGCTGGTTCAAGGACTTCAGCAAGAACACTCCCGGCGTCACCGTCGACTACCAATCCAAGGGTAGCGGTGCCGGCGTACAGGACTTCCTGAACAAGACCGTCGACTTCGCTGCCAGCGATTCGGCGATGTCGGACGCCGATATCGCCAAGGTCGCCGAAGGCGTGCAGCTGCTGCCGATGACGGCGGGCGAAATCGTGCTGGCCTACAATCTGCCTGGCAATCCGAAGGGCGTTAAGCTGCCGCGCGACGTTTACTCGAACATCTTCCTGGGCAAGATCACCAAGTGGAACGATCCGCAGATCGCCGCGGCCAACCCTGAGCTGAAACTGCCCGACCTGCCGATCACCGTCGTTGTGCGCGCTGACTCCAGCGGTACCACCGCCGTATTCACCAAGCACCTGTCGGCCATCAACGCCGACTTCAAGAAAGAGCTGGGCGAGGGCAACACCGTCAACTGGCCAGGCAGCGACAAGTTCATCAAGTCGCCGAAAAACGATGGCGTGACCGCCACCGTTCGCCAGACCCCGGGCTCCATCGGCTACATCGAATACGGCTTCGCCAAACTGGCCAAGGTCGACTTCGCCGTGCTGCAGAACAAGGCCGGTCAGTATGTGGTGCCGAACGCCGAAAGCGGTGCCGAAGCGCTCGCCGCCGTGAAGATGCCGGAAAACCTGGTGGCCTGGCTGCCGGATCCGGACGGTGCCAAGTCCTACCCGATCACCACCTACACCTGGATGATCTTCCGCAAGGACAACGGCAACCCGGCCAAGGCCAAGGCCCTGCGTGACATGGTCGAGTACAGCCTGACCGAAGGTCAGAAAATCGCCGACTCGATGGGCTACATCCCGCTGCCGCAATCGGTCGTCGATCAGGTTCGCAAAGCGTCTGCCAACATCAAGTAATGCTCGCCAGGCCCCTTGCGGTGCAAGCCGCAAGGGGCCTGCAATTGCGTTGGAATTAGCCAATGACCAGACCTTTCGTTGTTCCAGACAACCCCGACTCTGCCTGTCAGCCGCCTTCCACGAAGGACTTCCTGGTTGATCGCACCTTCCGCGCGCTCTCCCGAGTGGGCGTGGTTCTGATTCTGGCCGTGGTCTTCGCCCTGGTGTTCGAGGTCGGGCGCAAGGCACTGCCCGGCATGCAGGAATATGGTTTCGACGTACTGTTCGGCACCGTATGGGATGTCAATCAGAACAAGTACGGCATTCTTCCGGCCATTTGGGGCACGCTTTACAGCGCCTTTATCGCCTTGTTGATCGCCGGTTTTTTCGGCATCAGCATGGCCATTTTCCTGACCCAGGATTTTCTGCCTCCCAAGCTCGCGGCGGTATTTCGCACCATCGTCGAGTTGCTGGCGGCCATCCCCAGCGTCGTTTACGGCCTGTGGGGCATCTATGTGGTGATCCCGGCCATCCGCCCGCTGACCACCTGGCTGCACGCCGAACTCAGCTGGATCCCCTTTTTCGGCACCTCGCTGAGCGGCCCGGGCCTGCTGCCTGCCGCACTGGTGCTGGCGATCATGATTCTGCCGACCATCGCGGCGGTGTCTCAGGACGCGCTTTCCAGCGTGCCGATGAAGACCAAGCAGGCCGCCTACGGCATGGGCACCACCCACTGGGAAGCGATTCTCAAGGTGATGGTGCCGTCCGCCGCGACCGGCATCTTCGGCTCCCTGGTGCTCGGCCTTGGCCGTGCGCTGGGTGAAACCATGGCGCTGGCCATGCTGGTCGGTAATGCCAACAGCATCTCCCTGTCGCTGTTCGCCCCGGCCAATACCCTGGCCGCGCTGCTGGCCCTGAACTTCCCGGAAGCCGGGCCGCGCGAGGTCGAGGTACTGATGTACGCCGCCCTGGTGCTGATGTTGATCACCCTGATCGTCAATATCATCGGCTCGATGCTGATGGTCTACGCCCAACGGGGCAATAAACAATGACCAACCTGACTGCTCCTCCCGTTGAAATGCCGAGCCTGCAGCGCCGCTTCGAGGGCCGCGCGCTGCGCAGCCTGATGCTGACCAGCGTGGTCTGGGTCGTCGCGCTGCTGGCCAGTGTGCCGCTGCTCTCCGTGCTCTACATGCTGATCACCCGCGGCGGCGCGCGCCTGAGCCTGGAAGTGTTCACCGAACTGCCACCCACCGGTTTCGAGACCGGTGGCGGCTTTGGTAACGCCATGGCCGGTACTTTCGTGATGGTCGGCATCGCGGCGGCCATCGCCGTGCCGGTCGGCATCCTAGCGGCGATCTTCCTGGCCGAACTGGGCCCGCACAGCAAGCTCGCCAATGCCGCACGTTTTGCTGCCAAGATGCTCACCGGCCTGCCGTCGATTCTCGCCGGGGTATTCGCCTACGCGCTGGTGGTGGTCACCACCGGCACCTACTCGGCGCCGGCCGGCGGTGTGGCTCTGGCGGTGCTGATGCTGCCCATCGTCGTGCTGACCGCCGAAGAGGCGATGAAGATGGTGCCCAAGGTCATGAAGGACGCCGCCTACGGCATGGGCTGCACCCGCTCCCAGGTGATCTGGAAGATCATCCTGCCGACCGGCCTGCCGGCGATCCTGACCGGTGTGATGCTGGCCGTGGCCCGCGCCGCCGGTGAAACCGCACCGCTGCTGTTCACCGCGCTGTTCAGCAACTACTGGATCTATCACGACGGCGAACTGGCCGTGATGAATCCCACGGCCTCGCTCGCCGTGCTCATCTACAACTTCTCCGGCATGCCGTTCGACAACCAGCTTGAGCTCGCCTGGGCCGCCTCGCTGGTCCTGGTGCTGATCGTGCTCATGGTGAATGTCATCAGCCGTATTTTCGGCAAGCCCAAGTATTGAGAATGGGAGCACTCTGATAGTGAACCAGTTATCCGCACCAATCGCTGCTCCGTCCGAAGCCCATGCCCCCGTGGTCATGGACTGCAAGCTGGACAAGATTTTCTACGGCAACTTCCTGGCCGTGCGCGACAGCCATGTGCCAATCGAGAAGAACAAGATCACCGGTTTCATCGGCCCGTCCGGCTGCGGCAAGAGCACCGTGCTGCGCAGCCTCAACCGCATGAACGACTTGGTCAAGGGCTTCCGTTTCGAGGGCCACGTGCACTTCCTCGGTCAGGACGTCTACGGCAAGGGCGTCGATCCGGTGGTGGTGCGCCGCTACATCGGCATGGTGTTCCAGCAGCCCAACCCGTTCTCGATGAGCATCTTCGACAACGTCGCCTTCGGCCTGCGCCTCAACCGCTACAAGGGCGACCTGGGCGATCGCGTCAAACACGCCCTGCAAGGCGCCGCGCTGTGGGATGAGGTCAAGGACAAACTCAAGGTCAGCGGCCTGTCGCTGTCCGGCGGCCAGCAGCAGCGTCTGTGCATCGCCCGCGCCATCGCCACCGAGCCGGAGGTACTGCTGCTCGACGAACCCTGCTCGGCGCTCGACCCGATCGCCACGCGCCGGGTCGAGGAGCTGATGGTCGAGCTGAAGAAGGACTACACCATCGCCCTGGTGACCCACAACATGCAGCAGGCCATCCGGGTGGCCGACACCACGGCGTTCTTCTCGGTGGATATCTCCCAAGGCACCCGCACCGGTTACCTGGTGGAGATGGGCGCGACGGAGCAGATCTTCGGCAGCCCGAAACAGAAGATGACCGAGGATTACATCAGCGGCAAGTTCAGCTAAGCGCCGCCAATCGTTGCAGGCCGAATGCCTGCACGAGCCCGAAAGGCTCGAACGGGTATCCGGCCGTTTTACCGTTTCAAGACTTTCTTTCAGGAATGCCAATGCCTGCCAAGCGTCGCCTTGATTTACCTGCTGTGGAGCACGCCCTGCGCGAGGTGCAGAGCCGCTTCGCCGAGCTCAGCCGGCACTTCACCGAGCCCCGTGATCCGCTGACCGACGAAGTGCTGGAAAACGTGCTTGAGGGCTACGCGCTGATTGACGATTATGTCGCCCGCGGTATCGATCTGTTCGAGTTGCAGAATCTGAACCTGATGCTGGAGCTCAATGCCACCGTGCTCTGCGGCCAGAACGCGGCACATCGGCAGGAGTTCGCCCAGCACTTGGCGGCGACTGAAGCGCACTTCTTCAACAACATCGAAGGCGGGATCAAAGACGTGTTCAACTGGTATTGCGCACACCGCAGCGAATCGGTCTGGAAGCGTGCCGCGGGCGTCTATGTGCGGATTCTCAGCAAGCCGCAGCTTTTCATCGAGGGCAACAACCGCACCGGTTCGCTGATCGTCAGCTACCTGCTGATGCGCGATGGCCAGCCGCCTTTCGTGCTGACCCTGAAAAATGCCGAGGGCTACTTCAACCCTTCTTCGGTGATCCGCAATTCCGCCAAGCATGGGGTCAAAGCCTTGTACGAGCTGCCCAAGATCAAGAAGAAATACGCAGCCTTTCTGGAAGACCAGTCGCCCGAGCGCAAGAAGTTCTTCCTCAGCGAGAAGAAGCTCGCTGCCGAGCAGCGGTGGGAAGCGTAATGAACAAGCGTTTTGCAGCTCGCCTGTCTCACCTCACTGATCTGCCGACCTTGCAAAGCTTCAAAGCGCTGGTGCCGCTGGCTTCGCTCAAACGCCAGCGCCTGCGCATTTCCTTCGACATCGACGACACCCTGGCCTGCCAGGCCCTGCACAGCGAAGCAGAGCCGAGCAGGCTGCCGGCATTCATTCACCGCTGGCTCGGCGAGCCGCTGCGCATCGGCACCCGTTCTCTGATTCGCGAGCTGCGTCGGCAGAACTGCAGCGTGTGGATCTACACTTCCTCAGGGCGCACACCTGCTTACATCCGGCGCTGGCTGATGCTGCATGGCATCCACGTCGATGGCGTGGTGAATAGCGTGCGTCACAAGCATGCGTTGACGGCGCGCGGGTTGTCCCACGCGCCCTCGAAACTGCCGTCGGCCTTCGATATCGACCTGCATGTCGATGACTCCGAAGGCGTGCAGATAGAGGGCCAGCATCATGGTTTTCGCGTGGTGGTGGTGCGCCCCGATGACCAGCAGTGGGCGCAGCAGGTGCTGGGCGCGGTGGCGCAGGTGCAGCGGCAGATGAGCCGGCAGCAGGCCGTGCGCCGGGTCAAGGTGGGGCAGGTGTATTCATCCTGAGTCCAGGCCCGCTGAAGCGACTTAGAACCTGCTCACGATCCTTATGCGCATGAAGCGGCAACTGCAAGGGAGAAGCAGCCGTCACTGATATATTGTGGGAGCGGGCCATGCCCGCGAAAAAATCACGGGCATGGACTGGGCGTCCCCGCCCGTTCCCACGGGATAGGGGAACGGCCGCTCCCGCCACTTCGCTGCCAAAATCGACGAGCCTGGGCTGAAAGATCATGAACAGGCTCTTAAACAAAACGCCCGGCATCAGCCGGGCGTTTTGTTTGGTCTAGTGCTCAGCCAGCCAGCACGCTGTCGACCAGCGCCTTGGCCTCACTCTGGATACGCTTGAGGTGCGCATCACCCTCGAAGCTTTCCGCGTAGATCTTGTAGACGTCTTCGGTGCCGGATGGGCGGGCGGCGAACCAGCCGTTGTCGGTGACCACCTTGAGCCCGCCGATGGCCGCGCCGTTACCCGGCGCCTCGGTGAGAATCGCGGTGATCGGCTGGCCGGCCAGCTCGCTGGCGGTGACCTGGGACGCCGACAGCTTGCTCAGGCGCGCTTTCTGTTCGCGGTCCGCCGGGGCGTCGATACGCTGATAGACCGGCGCACCGAAACGCTCGGTCAGCGCCTGGTAGCGCTCGCCTGGGTCCTTGCCAGTAACGGCAGTGATTTCGGCAGCCAGCAGGCCGAGGATGATGCCGTCCTTATCGGTGGACCAGGCGCTGCCGTCCTTGCGCAGGAACGAGGCGCCGGCGGACTCTTCACCGCCAAAACCGAAGCGGCCTTCGATCAGGCCGTCGACGAACCACTTGAAGCCCACCGGCACTTCCACCACGTCGCGGCCGATGCCCTTGGCCACGCGATCGATCATCGAGGAGGACACCAGGGTCTTGCCGATGGCAGCCTGGGCCGCCCACTGGGGACGGTGGGTGAACAGGTACTCGATGGCCACGGCCAGGTAATGGTTGGGGTTGAGCAGGCCCACGGAGCGGGCGACGATGCCGTGACGGTCGTGGTCGGTATCGCAGGCGAAGGACACGTCGAAGCGGTCCTTGTTCTCGATCAGCCCGGCCATGGCGTGGGGCGAGCTGCAATCCATGCGGATCTTGCCGTCCCAGTCGACGCGCATGAAGCGGAAGGTCGGGTCGATACGGGTCGACAGCACCTCCAGCGGCAGGCCGAAGCGCTCGGCGATGCGCGTCCAGTAGTGCACACCCGCGCCGCCCAGCGGGTCGACCGCGAATTTCAGGCCCGAGCCGCGAATCGCCTGCATGTCGAGCACCTGCTCCAGATCGCCGACGTACTGCTCGATGAAGTCATGGCGCTGGGTGGTCGGGGCTTTCAGGGCGCTGGCGTAGTCGATGCGCTGCACGCCCTTGAGGCCGGCCACCAGCAGTTCGTTGGCGCGCTCCTGAATCCACTTGGTGACGCCGGTGTCGGCCGGGCCGCCATTGGTGGCGTTGTACTTGAAGCCGCCATCGGCCGGCGGATTGTGCGACGGGGTGATGACGATGCCATCGGCCAGGCCGCTGCTGCGGCCCTTGTTGTAGTCGAGGATCGCCTTGGAGATCGCCGGCGTCGGGGTGTAGCCCGGCTCACCGGCGGTTTCGCTGCAGCCGGCATCGATACGGGTTTCGATGCGGTTGGCGGCCAGCACTTCCAGGGCGGAAACGAAAGCGGGTTCGGACAGCGCGTGGGTGTCCATGCCGATGTACAGCGGGCCGTCGATGCCCTGGCCGCGGCGGTAATCGCAGATCGCCTGGGTCACGGCGAGGATGTGCCATTCGTTGAAGCTGTTCTTCAGCGACGAACCGCGGTGGCCCGAGGTGCCGAAGGCGACCTGCTGAGCGGGATCGCTCGGATCCGGGCGTTCGCTGTAGTAGCGCGCCACCAGGCGTGGCAGGTTGACCAGGCTGTGCTCGTCGGGAAGTTGGCCCGCGGTGCTGTGGATGCTCATCAATCGTTCCTTTGACGGGGTAGAAGGGCCGGGCGGCTGTGGTGGCACGCCTGACATCGGACTCGGGTTCGACATCAGGGCGGTGGGCTGGAGTTCCCCATACTCGCGCTCGCGGATGATAAAGATTGCACGGCAAAGCGCCAGTACCCCGTTATTGGCCATTTGGTCAGGATCGATTGCAAATGTTCGAGATTTTGCTGGTCGGCGATAGATTTTTTTAACGCGTGAGTTGGTGGCGTTTTGATATTGTGTGGCTGTGTCTGCCAGAACATGAAAAGTGTGTGCTGGGCCAACAGGGAGTGGTTGGTAAAACGTTCTCTATAGGGTGCCGCCATGAACCTCCGCAGTCTCAATATTGCCCCCCGTGCCGCTCTGTGCTTTGCGCTCATCACCCTGCTGGTGATGGCACTGGGCGTCTTCTCACTGTTCAAGCTCGCCGATCTCTACGACGCCGAGCAGGACATCGAAACCAACTGGATGGCCAGCATCCAGGCCTCCGGCGAAATGCAGAAGGACCTGCTCAATATCCGCCTGGAAACCCTGCGTATGCTCGCCGTGGTGGAAAACAGCGGGCAGGCCATCGACGAAAGCGTTGCCCAGCAATACCGCAGCGCATTGAAGGAAGTGCTCGGTCAGTATGATCGCCACATGGTGTCCACCGAAGCCGAGCGCGCGATGTTCAATCGAATCGACGCCAGTGCTCAGTCCTACCTCGACGGCCAACAGCAGATCGTCCAGTTCCTGCATCAGAAGCAGCTGCCCCAGGCGCTGGAGCTGGCCAACGGCAAGGTGCGGGACGACGGCAATTCGCTGCAGCAGCAGCTCGACCAACTGACCGCCTATAACATGCAGGGCGCCAAGCAGGCGGGCCTCAATGCCAGCGCCATCTTCGACCATGGCCGTAACGG
This sequence comes from Pseudomonas fulva 12-X, assembly GCF_000213805.1. Classification (NCBI taxonomy): domain Bacteria; kingdom Pseudomonadati; phylum Pseudomonadota; class Gammaproteobacteria; order Pseudomonadales; family Pseudomonadaceae; genus Pseudomonas; species Pseudomonas fulva. Next base: position 1,934,080 of record NC_015556.1, read on the forward strand.
CGTACTGATCACCATCGGTATCGCGGTGCTGCTGACCGTGCTGCTGGCGACCCTGCTGACCCGCTCCATCGCCGCGCCCATCAAGGAAGCGCTGCAGAGCGCCGAGACCATCGCGTCCGGCGACCTGACCCGCGCCGTGCTGGTCAGCGGTAACGACGAAGCCTCGCGCCTGCTGGCCGCCCAGGCGACCATGCAGAAGAACCTCAACGATGCGATCCGGCAGATCAGCGAGTCGTCCACTCAGCTGGCCGCTGCTGCCGAGGAAATGGCTTCGGTCACCGAGGAAAGCACTCGCAACCTGCAGAGCCAGAATGCCGAAATCGACCAGGCCGCCACGGCAGTGACGCAGATGAGTTCGGCGGTCGATGAAGTGTCGCGCAACGCCAGCGGCGCCTCCGATGCGTCCCGCGAGTCGACGGTGTCGGCCAATGCCGGCAACCAGCATGTGGCCCGCACCGTAGCGGCAATCCGCAATCTGTCCGGTAACGTGATGGAGGCCTCCGATCAGGTGCAAGGCCTTGCCGACCAGGCGCGGGACATCAGCAAGGTGCTCGACGTGATCCGCAACGTCGCCGAGCAGACCAACCTGCTGGCGCTCAACGCCGCCATCGAGGCCGCTCGTGCCGGTGACCATGGCCGCGGTTTCGCCGTGGTGGCCGACGAAGTACGCGGGCTGGCCCATCGCACCTCGGCCTCGACCCAGGAAATCGAGCAGATGATCGCGGCGATCCAGGCCGGCACCGAGAAGGCCGTGCAGGCCATGCGCGGCAGCAGTCAGGAGGCGACCAACACCCTGCAGGTGGCCGACGAGGCGCGCGTCGCCCTGGGGCAGATCGTCGACTCCATCGGCATGATCAACGAGCGCAACCTGCAGATCGCCACGGCTTCGGAGCAGCAGGCCCATGTGGCCCGCGAGGTGGACCGCAACCTGGTGAGCATCCGCGACCTGTCGATGCAGAGCGCGTCGGGCGCCAACCAGACCGCTTCGGCGTGCAGCGAGTTGGCGCACCTGGCCCAGGGCCTGAATACCCTGGTGGGTCGCTTCAAGCTCAGCGCCTGATCGAGTACGCACTGATCGGCGGCGCGTTGACCATGGTCAACGCGCCGCCGGCGTGGCTATGATGCAGGCCATGAATTCCTCCCTGCCAATCCGTCATCCCTGCCCACCGGGCGCTTGCGACTGCGAGCGCGAGCAGCTGCTGGAGCAACCCGAGGCGGATCGGCGCATCCTGCTGCTGACCAAGGCCGAGGAAAAGCGCCTGCTCGAGCGCCTGGAAAACCTCGCCAGCTTGCAAGACCTCGAACGCATGCAGCAGCGCATGTTCGAGCAACTGGGCATTCGCGTCGACGTGGCACCGGGCTTCAACGAAGTGCGCAGCATGCGCGGCATCGCCATCGAGGTGCGCAACTTTCCCGGCCTGTGCCGCAAGACCCGCCAGGCGATCCCCGCTGCCATCCGCCGCGGCCTGGAGCGACGCCCGGAAATCGCCTACGCGCTGCTCAACGCCCACGACCTGTTCCGCGATCTTTAGGGTCTGTTCCCGTTTCACGCACGGCCGCGCCGGAGCCAGTTTTTGCGCGAGGCAAGGCACGAGATGCGAAGTTTGGCAGGCCAAATGAGCCATCGAGTAACGCCGCATCGCGCAAAAACTGGCCCGGCCCTCCGGATTGCGCGGGAAATGACCTCCGCTGTCGTTGCAGGACTTGGCAAGGGAAAACGCGGACGGCTAGTCCATTCCCTGCGTCCTGCGCCTAACCGGAGGCCATTTCTCGCGGCAACGCGGCTCGCGCTGAAACGGGAACAGACCCTAGCGCGCTAACGCACTCAGTGCTTGTTGCACGGCACTTCGAGGGCCCGGTAACGCGCATCGAAATCTTCCGCCAGCGAGGCCACGCTGATCGACGCCAGCCGCTTTAGCAGCAGGGCCTGGGCCTCGTCGAACGCCTGGCCAAGGGCCTGGTTGACGGCCTGCTCGACCAGGCAGGTGGGATTATCGGTCGCCAGGCCGATGCTGAAGATCGATTGCGAGCCCAGCGCCTCGTGAATGTCCAGCAGGGTGATCTCGGCCAGCGGTCGTGCCAGCGACCAGCCACCATTGTGGCCCTTGTCGGAGGTCACGTAGCCCTTGTCGCGCAAGAGGCCCATAGTGCGCCGCACTACCACCGGGTTGGTTTCCAGCATGCGGGCGATGGTTTCCGAGGTGGCGCGCTCTTCGTGGCGATCCATGTGGATCAGCACGTGCAGCATGCGCGATAGGCGGGTGTCGTTTCTCATGGGTGTCTCAGGCTGAAGGTAGTCGCGCCGAGTATGATTCGTAATGAATAGAGTTACGAGAGGTTGACGTTTTTCTTATTCGTAACTTATGGTGTTTCGTGATGGCTTGGCATTCCCCCGAGCCGTAAAGAAGAGGAATGACGCCATGAGTTATGACGTAATCATCGTCGGTGGCAGCTACGCCGGCTTGTCCGCCGGCCTGCAGCTGGCCCGCGCCCGACGCCGGGTGCTGGTGATCGACGCCGGCGTGCGGCGCAATCGCTTCGCCAGCCATTCCCACGGCTTTCTCGGCCAAGACGGGCGTGCCCCCGACGAGATCGCTGCCGATGGCCGTGCCGAACTGATGGACTATCCGACCGTTACCTGGCAGGTAGGCGAGGCTGGCGAGGTGCAGCGTGACGGCGAGGGTTTCGTCGTGACGCTGTGCGGCGGTCAGCGTGTGGCCGCCCGTCGCCTGATCCTGGCCGGCGGCGTACGTGACGAACTGCCGGCCATCGATGGGCTGGCCGAGCGCTGGGGCCGTCAGGTGTTCCACTGCCCGTATTGCCATGGCTACGAGCTGGATCAGGGACGCATCGGCGTGCTGGCCGTCTCGCCCATGTCGATTCACCACGCGTTGATGCTGCCGGACTGGGGCAGTACCACCTTCTTTCTCAACGGCGTCTTCGTGCCTGATGCCGAGCAACTGCAGCAGCTGGCGCGCCGCGGCGTGGTGGTCGAGCCGGATCGCGTACAGTCGATCAGTGGCGAGTGCGTGGACGTCAATCTGGCCGACGGCCGCCGCGTGGCACTGGACGGGTTGTTCGTGATGCCGCGTACGCACCAGAACAATCCGCTGGCTACCCAGCTGGGTTGCGCGCTGCTGGAAGGGCCGATGGGACTGTATCTGCAAACCTCGGAAACCCAGGAAACCAGCGTGCCGGGCGTGTTCGCCTGCGGCGACGCGGCACTGGCTGCCGGTTCCGTAGCGCTCGCTGTCGGCACGGGGGCGAGGGCAGGGGCGGGGGTGCATCAGTCGCTGATCTTCCGCTAGGCTCTGTACGAAAAGTGCCTGCGCTCGGTGATGCTTCGTTAAAAATCGGTTCGGAATGCTCATTTACAACTCGTAAACTCCGCATCCTCACCGATTTTTGCCTCGCCTGACCTTCGCTCGGAGACTTCTCGTACAGACCCACGCGCAGATCAATGAATCGGTACGGGTGCTGGGGCATACTGGCGGCCCCTTTGCATCGACCCTCTGCGTGCCAATGACCGTTTCTGTACTGATTCATCTGCCTAGCCGGCGTCTCCTGCGTCACGGCTTGCTCATCGTGGCGAGCGCGCTGTTCACTCAAACGGCCCTGGCCGAAGCCGACATCGCTGCCGGCGAGGCATTGTTCAAGCGCGTCTGTGGCAACTGCCACAACGTTGGGCCGGGCGCGCGGGCGGCTTTCGGGCCGCAGCTCAACGGCATCTTCGGGCGCCATGCCGGCGCCACCCGGGACTACAAGTATTCGCCCGCCATGCAGCAGGCGGAGGTGGTCTGGGATCACGACACCCTGAGCGCCTTCATCAAGGATTCCGACAGCGTGGTGCCGGGCAACAAGATGCGCTTCTGGGGCATTGGCGATCAGGACAAGATCGATGGCCTGCTGCTGTATCTGAAGGCTCAGCAGGATCACTGAGCGCCAGCAATCAATCTGAACGAAGGCCCAGCAGCTGGCTCTGAAATTGAACCAGCGGACGGCTTGCCCGTTCGCGATCCTTTTCTCAGCACCCCGGGATCGCTATGGCAGATGAACAACAGATCAACTGGCTGGTCGAGCAGTCCATGCTGCACACGGCCCGTCAGCGCATGCGCCTGTATTCGGGCCAGGCCCGACTCTGGCAGCAACCCTACGCACTGGCCCGGCCGCGCAGCGTCACCGCGGTAGCTTCGGTGTGGCTGGCGGTGTATCCCGCCTCGATCATCACCTCGCCCGATGGTTCGGTGCTGCAGGCGCTCGGTGATGAGCGCCTTTGGGCGGCGCTTTCCGAGCTGGGCGTGCAGGGCATCCACACCGGGCCGCTGCGCCGCGCCGGCGGCCTGCAGGGACGTGAGTACACGCCCACCGTAGACGGCAACTTCGACCGCATCAGCCTGGAGATCGACCCGCGCTTCGGCAGCGAGGAAGAGCTGGTGCACCTGAGCCGCGTGGCGGCCGCCCATAACGCGGTGACCATCGACGACTCGATCCCGTCGCACACCGGCAAGGGTGCGGATTTCCGCCTGGCGGAAATGGCTTATGGCGACTATCCCGGCCTTTACCACATGGTGGAAATCGCCGAGGCCGACTGGGAGTTGCTGCCGCCGCTGCCCGAGGGGCGCGATTCGGTGAACCTGTCGCCGGCCACCGTCGATGCGCTGCGCGACAAGCACTACATCGTCGGCCAGCTGCAGCGGGTGATCTTCTTCGAGCCTGGCGTCAAGGAAACCGACTGGAGCGCCACCGGCGAGATCACCGGCGTCGACGGCAAGGTGCGGCGCTGGGTGTACCTGCATTACTTCAAGGAAGGCCAGCCGTCGCTGAACTGGCTGGATCCGACCTTTGCCGCCCAGCAACTGGTCACCGGTGAGTCGCTGCACGCCATCGACGTGATCGGCTCGCGGGTGCTGCGCCTGGATGCCAACGGGTTCCTCGGTGTCGAGCGACGCAGCCAGGGCAATGCCTGGTCGGAGAGCCACCCGCTGTCGCTGACCGGCAACCAGTTGCTCGCCGGGATGATCCGCAAGGCCGGCGCCTTCAGCTTCCAGGAACTGAACCTGACGCTGGACGATATCGCCTCGATGTCCCAAGGCGGTGCGGATCTGTCCTACGACTTCATCACCCGCCCGGCCTACCAGCATGCGCTGCTGACTGGCGAGGTGGAGTTCCTGCGCCTGATGCTGCAGCAGATGCACGATTTCGGCATCGACCCGGCGTCGCTGATCCACGCCCTGCAGAACCACGACGAGCTGACCCTGGAACTGGTGCACTTCTGGACCCTGCATGCCAACGACACCTACGTGTTCCGCGGCCAGAGCCTGCCGGGCAGCATTCTTCGCGAGCACATTCGCGGCGAGATGTACGAGCGCCTGACCGGCGAGCACGCGCCGTACAACCTCAAGTTCGTCACCAACGGCGTGGCCTGCACCACGGTGAGCATCATCACCGCGGCATTGGGCATCCGTGATCTGAGCGCCATCACCGATGCCGATATCGAGCAGATTCGCCGTGCGCACCTGCTACTGCTGATGTTCAACGCCATGCAGCCCGGCGTGGTGGCGTTGTCGGGCTGGGATCTGGTCGGCGCTTTGCCGCTGGACGCCGAGCAGGTGGCCGAGCTGATCGCCGACGGCGACACGCGCTGGATCAACCGTGGCGGCTACGACCTGGTGGATCTCGACCCCGACGCGTTGTTATCCGCCGAAGGCCTGCCGCGTTCCCGGCAGCTGTACGGCAGCCTCACCGAGCAGTTGCAGGATCCGCACTCCTTCGCCTCCCAGGCGCGCCGGCTGTTCGCGGCGCGGCGCTCCCACGGTGTGGCCTCCAGCCGGCAGATCGCCGTGCCGGTCACCGAGCATCCGGCGCTGCTGGTCATGGTCCACGAGTTGCCGGCCGGGCGCGGTATTCAGGTCACGGCCCTGAATTTCGGCGCCGAGCCGCTTAGCGAGGTGATCACCCTGGAGCACGTCGAGCCGGGGCCGGTGGTGGATATCATCCACGAGCGGCTGATGGGCGATCTGTCCGCCGATGGCGAGTTGCACATCCAGCTCGAACCCTATGAAGGGCTGGCGCTGCGTATCGCTAGCATGGCGCCCGGCATCGCGCCGCTGGAGGGCTGAGCGTTATGCCTTTTGCGCACTAGGGTCTGTACGAGAAGTTTCCGAGCGAAGGTCAGGCGAGGCAAAAAGCGGTGAGGAAGCGGAGTTTACAAGTTGTAAATGAGCATTCCGAACCGATTTTTAACGAAGCATCACCGAGCGCAGGTACTTCTCGTACAGAGCCTAAGCTTATAACTGTCGAGTAGTTGAGCGCGCCCTCGGGCGCGCCGTATTGTCCCCATCCAGGCCGGCCAGTGGCGCCGGCTGTTTTTTTCGAGTCGAGGTGTCGATGAACGGCGAGTTTGTTATCCGCAGCGAGGATGGCGCCGAAACTGATTACTGCTCCCGCCCCATCAACTGGGAGCTGGAGCAAACCGTGGCCGGTCTGCGTGCGGCACGCGCAGAATGGCGCAACCGTTCGAACCGTCACCCGGAGCTGGGTGGCCGCGAGCTGCCTTCGCGTCAGGCCATGGCAGCGATTCTCACGGGCCTGTGCGGGGCGCTGTTTCCCATGCGCCTGGGGCCTGCCGAGCTTCGCGAGGAAAGCGAGGATTACTACGTCGGCCATACCCTGGACCGCGCGCTGAACGCCCTGGTGGCCCAGGTGCGCATGGAGCTGCGCTATGCAGCGCGCCAGCGCGGTGAGTCGTGTGATGACGTCGACGGCCAGGCGGTGGCCATCGTGCGTGACTTCGCCGCCGCGCTGCCAGGCTTGCGCCGCCTGCTCGACCAGGATGTGGTGGCCGCCTACAACGGCGACCCGGCGGCGCGCAGCATGGATGAAGTGCTGCTCTGCTACCCTGGCGTGTTGGCGGTGATCTATCACCGCCTGGCCCATCATCTGTACCGCGCAGGGCTACCGCTGCTGGCGCGCATCGCGGCAGAGACCGCCCATGGCGCCACCGGTATCGATATTCACCCCGGTGCGCAGATCGGCCACAGCTTCTTCATCGATCACGGCACCGGCGTGGTGATTGGCGAGACGGCGATCATCGGCAACCACGTGCGCATCTACCAGGCCGTCACCCTGGGCGCCAAGCGTTTCACCAGCGACGAGAGCGGCCAGTTGCACAAGGGCCAGCCGCGCCACCCGATCGTCGAGGACGATGTGGTGATCTATGCCGGCGCGACCATCCTGGGGCGCATCACCATCGGCAAGGGCTCTGTCATCGGCGGTAACGTCTGGTTGACGCGCAGCGTCGAGCCGGGGAGTAATGTGTCCCAGGCGAGCGCTGAACGCAGCGGTTGCTGATCCCTGTCATAGGAAGGTCACGGGGATTCATTAGACTCGGTACGAGACCGAAGAGAAAGAAAGGAGAAAGCGATGGACGATTATCAGGAAGAGCTGCTCGAGTCCCGTGCCCTGGAACAGGACGTGCCCGAGTTCGCCGAAGACGCCACCGAGCTCTAGGCTCGCTGAAAGGCTGGGGGCGAACCCTGGCCACGATCAAAACAAAAGGCCCGATGCACATGCATCGGGCCTTTTTCGTTACGACGGCTGAAATGCTTACTGGCTCAGCGCCTTGACCAGCGCATCGACGTTGCCTTCCAGCTCAGCCACCGGGTCGTCGCTGTCGGTGGTCAGCACCAGCAGCGACACGCCGGCGGCCTGCACGGCATCAGCTACCGGTTTGGGCGGGGTGCGATGGGCCAGCACCAGGGCCACGTCATCGGCTTGCAGAGCGCCGGTCAGGGACTTCAGGGCGTCGGCGTCCCAGTCGCGGTCATCGCGGCTGTCGCTGCTCACCAGATCCAGGTTGAGGCCGCTGATCAGGTAGTCCAGGCGGTCGCTTAGGCTGTACACCGACAGGTTGTCGGCCTTGGCCAGCTCGCGCTCGCTGTGGGCGTTGAGCTTGAGCAGGCGCTGCTTGAGGGCAGCCAGATTCTGCTCGACCTTGCCCTTGGCGTCCGGCGCCAGGCGCACCAGGTCGGCAGCCATCACGTCGGCCATGCGCCCCATGTTGTTGATCGCCAGCCACGGGTGGCTGGCCAGGTCGTTGTCACCGGCACTTTCGGCCTGGATGGCGATACCCGGCAGGGCGCCATCCACCGGGCGGGCGGCATCGATCTCGACGATGCGGATGTTGCTGCGCCGGGCCATGGGGTACAGCGGGTCTTCCGACCATAGCGAGCGCAGGGCGATGGCCGCGTCGGCCTCGACGGCGACCTTCTGCAGCGCGGCGGCGCCACGCCCGGCGAAATACGATACCTGGCGGCTGGCCGGCAGGTTGGCCGGCGCGGCGCGCTCGATGTGCACCTGGGTGCCGTCGAGCAGGTCACTGGCCAGGCCAAAGGTGATCGGCTGCGAAACCAGCACGCTGACGTCCTTGGCGAGGGCCAGGCCCGGCAGGCTGAGGAGCAGGGCAAGGCCCAGTTGGTGGAGTCGATGGGTCATCCCAGGTTCCCTTTCAAGCTTGGTACGACGCCGCGCGCGATGGCGGCGAGGGCGAAGGCGATACCAGCGATCATGATGATCGCGGCGCCGGAGGGGATCGGCAGATCCAGCACGATGGGCAACAGGATGCCGAGCAGCGTGCTGACGGTGGCGATCAGCACCGAAAGCCAGAAGAAGCCTTTCAGCGACTGGCTGAGCAGACGCGCGGCGGCGGCTGGAATTACCAGCAGGGCGCCGACCAGAATCGCGCCGATGACCTTGACCGCGGCCACGGTGATCAACGTCACCAAGATAACGAACAGATAATCCAGGGTCTTCACGGCAACGCCGCGCACGGCGGCCAGCTGCGGGTTAAAGCTGGCCAGCATGATGCGGTTGTAGAGCGGCAGCGCCAGGCCCATGACCAGGCCACCGACCACCAGCAGCACCAGCAGGTCGGTGCCGTTGACGGTGAGCACCGAGCCGAACAGCACGTTTTCCAGAATGTGCACGTTGATGCGCCCGGCCAGCACCAGCAGCAGGCTGGCGCCCATGGCCAGGGACACCGACAGGAACACGCCGATCAGCGTGTCCGGCGCCAGGCCCGTGCGGTTGCGCAGGTAGTTGAGCAGAATGCCGAACAACAGCGCGTAGCCGAACAACGCGCCGTAGGGGCCGGTGTAGGGCTCGCCGAGCAGGATGCCGATGGCCACGCCGGTCAGCGCGGCGTGGCCTACCGCCTCGGAGAAGAAGGCGAAGCGCTTGACCACCACCAGAGTACCCAGGCCGCCCAGTACCGGGCCGATCAGCAGGCCGGCGAGCAGGGCGTTGACCACGAAGCCGTAGGCCAGCGCGGCGGGCAGGTAGCCAGCCGAGGCCCAGCCCTGGATCAACAGACGGAACTGTTCATAGTCGATCATGGCTGGGCGGCCTCCACGGTGCGGGCATGGGTGGAGAACAGGCTGAGCAGGCGCTCCGGGGTCAGGGCTTCACCTGGCGGCGCATCGAACAGCACGCGACGGCTCAGGCCGGTGACGCGATCGGCCAGGCGCTTGACCGCTTCCAGGTCGTGCTCGATCCACAGCACGGTCATGCCGGCACGCCGCCAGTCGCCGAGCAGGCGTTCGAACACCTGGATGCCGGCTTCGTCGAGGGCCGACATCGGCTCGTCGAGCACCAGCAATTGCGGCGCGGGAATCAGCCCCTGGGCCAGCAGCACACGCTGGCGCTCACCGCCGGACAGCGCGCCCATGCGCCGTTTGCGCTTCTCCAGCATGCCGACGCGGGCCAGGGCCTCGTCGATGGCCTTGGCGTAATGCTTCGACAGGCCAAGAAAGGCTGGTCGGCGCTGGCACATGGCAGCCATGAAGTCGTCCACGGTCATCGGCAGGCCGCGGTCGAACTCCAGCGCCTGAGGCGCGTAGCCGATAGTGCCGACTTCGCCCTGCCAGGCCAGGCTGAGCGTGCCCTGATGGGGCATCTGGCCAAGCAGGGTCTTGATCAGCGAGCTCTTGCCGCCACCGTTGGGGCCGACCAGCGCATGCACGCTGCCCGGGCGCACCTGGAAGCTGACGTTGTCGAGGATCTGCGTGCGCCCCAGCACCAGGCTGACCTGCTGGAAATCGAGGGTCGGGCCGATGGCCGCCACGCTCAGGTTTTCGGCTGCGGTCATTGGCCGGCGTCCTGGATGGCGCGCACCACGGTGTTCATGTTGTCCGCCATTTCCTTCTCGTACTTCTCGGCGCTGTATTCGCCGTAGGAAATGTGCGACAGCGGGTAGAGCTTGACGCCCGACTCGCGCTGGATGGTGTCGACGTAGGTGGACGGGAAGTCCAGCTCGGAGAAGATCACCTTGACGTCCAGCTCGCGCAACTGGTCGATGGTTTTCTTCAACTGGCTCGGGCTCGGCTCGATGCCGTGGGCTGGCTCTACCACCGCGGTGACTTCCAGGCCGAATTCGCGCAGCAGGTAATCGTAGGCCGCATGCACGGTGGCCACGCGCAGGTCGGCGTCTGGCGCTTCGGTGAGCTGGGCGAGGGCGTCGGCGCGCAGCTTGCGCAGGCGCTTGCCGTACGCACGGGCATTCTGGGTGTAGGTCTTGGCGTTGTCCGGGTCGAGCTTGCCGAGTTCGCGGGCGATGTTGTTGACCTGGGCGATGGAGGCGCTGATCGACAGGAAGGTGTGTGGGTTGACCACCTTGCCGGCGCCACGGGCAGCAATGCCGGTTGCGGCCAGCAGCGGCACGTTGGCATTGGCCTCGATCACTTCGATATCCGGCTTCTCGCTGGCGGCGATCATGCGGTCGGCGAAATCATCATGGCCCACGCCGTTGAGCACCACCACGTCCAGCGAGCCGATGCGCTTGATGTCCTCGGCCCGCGGCTCGTAGGCGTGGGGGTTGAAGCCGGCCGGAATCAGCGGCACCACCTCGGCCTTGTCGCCAACGATGTTGGCCACGTAGCTGTAATAGGGGTGCAGGGTGATGCCGATGCGCAGCTTGGCATCGGCCGCGCCGGCCAGGCCGAGCAACAGCAGGGCGCCGATGCTCAGGCGTGACAGCAGGTGGCGTGCGCGGAAAAGGCGGGAAATGGGCATGGGCGGGCGGTCTTCTGTCGGGTGAGTCAAAGGTGTCAGTGGCGATGTTGCCGGGTGACACCTGCGTCGTACTGGGAGGCGATCTGCTGCCAGCCGGCAGCGATCAGGCTTTGCTCGTCCAGGCTGGCGGGCGCGCTGGCGGTGCTGCGGTTGAGCCACACATCGGCCTGCTCACCCTCGGCGTCGAGGCGCATGAGCAGGGAACCGGCGACGTCCAGCGCCTGGCTGGCACCGAAGTAGGCGGCCTCGTCGCCAGGCAGCAATTGCCACTGGTGGCCGCCACGGCTGGTGGCGCTGGCATCGTTCACGAACGGCGGGAAGCCTTCGTCGGCCAGCTCGGCGGGACTCAGCAGGGTCTGCTCTTCGTCGCGGCGGATGCGGATTTCGTCGGCGGCCACCCGCAGGTCGGCGTAGATGCCCTGTTCGGCGGCGGTCAGATCGCGGCGGGCATCGATCTGATGGCTGGCAATGGCGGTTTCGCTGTCGGTCTCGCCGTGCCAGGCGACCACCGAGCCGGCCACCAGCACGATGACCAGGCACAGGACGAGCACATAGAGGGTTTCATGGCCGGCGCCGGCCGGCCGTACGACCTGAACTGTCATTCGATTTCCGTGTGGTCGATTTCGACGATATGGCCAGGGCCGGCATCGAACAGCACGTAGAACTCACCTTCGGGCTTCTTGAAGGTCAGGGTCGAGTCTTCAGCCAGCTTGCCGGGCACCAGAATGCTTTCGTCGTAGCCGATAACATCCAGGGTCACGCCTGCGGCGCCGCTGCCATCGGAGAAACCGCCGGTGCAGCGGATGTTCTCGGCGTCGACTTCCTCGCACTGGCACATCGGGTTGTGGGCCATCGCCAGGCCGCTGAGCGACAGCAGGGCGATGCCTGCGGCGCCGCGCAGGATGGTGGGCTTGATCATGGTTTGCCTCCTTGTTGTTTCTGCAGCCACGCGACGGTGGCCGGGGATGCCTGTTCGAGCGGTACGGCGGCCTGGTGCACGGAGCCGTCCCAGCCCTCCATGGTGATCCACAGTTCGGCGTCGGCTTTGGTGCGCGGCGGCAGCGGCACGGTGGCTCCCATGCGGTAGGCGCTGCCGAAGAAGATGCCACCGGCGGCGCGCAGGCTGCGGGGCTTGCCGATGCGCAGGTAGGTGGCCTTGACCTGGCTGATGCATTCTTTGCACAGCGCGCCGGTGAAGGTCTTCATGTAGCCGGCCGGGCCGTCGAGCTCAGGTGGCGCGGCGCGAAATTCGGCCAGGGTGATCGACCAGGGCCCGACCGGCACTTCGCCGACCGTACGCTCGCCCAGGCCGCTGGTGCCGCGAAACAGTGCCACGTCGTGGAAATAGCGGGGCATGAAGCCCAGCGGAATCAGCACCAGCAGAATGTTGATGTGGAAGCGCCACTTGTGCCAGAAGCGGCTCAGCGGCGAGGCGGGTTGTGCTGCCATGGCCTTGCTCATGCCTGAACCTCCCCGTTGTCGCTTGCGGTTTGCTGCTCACGCACCCGCGCCGGGCGCTTGATCACCTTGGCGGTGGCCTGGGCGGTGCGCTTGGTCCAGATCAGCAGGCCACTGAGCACCATCATGCTCAGCACCAGGCCGAAGAAGAACCAGATCATCTTCACCCACAGCCCGCCGAAGTCGCCGGTGTGCAGCGGGCGCATGGATTCGGTGACGAACTCCAGCTTGGAGCGGTCCTCGAGCAGGCGCTGCTGAGCCACTTCGCCGGTGTAGGGGTTGATCGAGGCGCTCTGCATCATCAGTGGGTACCAGCCGCGGCCGCCCACGGAGATATGGTCGTAGGCGTTGCTGGGCAGGCGGGTGAAGCTGACATCCAGGCTCGGCACCTTGCCGATGGCGATGCGCGCCGCTTCGTCGACGTCGAGCATCGGGATCGGCTCGCCAGGCCGCACGATGGGCACGTCTTCGCGGGCGACCACGGCGGGCACGCCTTCGGTGGAGATGGAAATCTGGTTGTCGAACAGGATCGCCTGGATCAGGAACCAGATGCCGGTGATCGACACCACGGCGATGAACCAGATCGACCAGATGCCGCTCAGGCGGTGGAAGTCGCCCCAGAAGATCCGTGCGCCCTGGTTGAAACGCAGGCGCGGTTTGAAGAAGCCCTTCCAGAATTTCTTGTAGACCACGAGGCCGGTGATCAACGACAGCAGCATCGGGATGCCCATCATCGACACCAGGTACCAGCCCCAGCTGAAGCCGTTGGTGAAGGGCACCAGCCACCAGCCGTGCAGGGCACGGGTGAACTGGCGGAAGTCGAACTCGGGGCTCACGCCCTGAATGGCGCCGGTATACGGGTTGACGTAGATGGTCGGGTTGCTGCCGTCCGGGTAGCTGACCCGCGCGGTGAGGGCGAAGTGCGATTCGTCCGGGCGGGTGATGGATTGCACCACCAGATCCGGCTCGGCCTTCTTGATCTCGGCCAGCACCTGACCGAAGGTCAGCAGCTCGGCATCGTCGGAGGGCTTGCTGGCGCGTACGTCGGGGTTGGCGAGCCAGACGATTTCCTGGCTTACCACCGCCAGGGTGCCGGTGACGCAGACGATCAGCACGAAGAACCAGATCGGCAGGGCGAGCCAGCTGTGCACCAGGAACCAGATTTTTGAACGCGACTTCTTGGACATGAATATCAGTCTTGTCTGAGCGCCGCCGGCAGTAGCGCGGCAGGGCGATTTTGGTACGAACGACGCCTCGCCAGCCGTACGGCAGCGAGGCGCGTAAACCGTCAGGCCACGGCCAATGGCACGCACCTGACGATCAGCTACTTGGTTAAGACGGATGAGAAGCCTAAAACCCGCAGCTGCAAATGAAAATAGTTATTTAATAGATTCAGATGTGCTGCTGCCGGTTTGCCGATAGGCGCGACGCATTTCCCCTGGCGTTCGCTGGAGCCAACGTTTAAAGGCGCGTTGGAAGGCTTCGGCGGACGCGAAGCCGAGCAGGTAGGCGATTTCTCCGAACCACAGCTCGGTGTCGCGCACGTAGGCGACGGCCAGATCACGCCGGGTTTCATTGACGATCACGCTGAAACGCGTGCCTTCTTCGGCCAATCGGCGCCGCAAGGTCCAGTTCGGCAGCTGCAATTGGCGGGCGATATCGTCCATGTCCGGCTCGCGGCCGTGCAGGCGCGGACCGATCAATTGAATTACCCGATCACGCATGCTTTTTGGCTGCGTCAGACCCTCGAGCGCCTGCTCGCAAAGTTGTAACAATTCATGCCAGGTGCCGGAGCAATGCAGGGGATTGCGCAGATTGAGGGTCTGCTGATCGAGGCGCAGGCCGTTGAAGTCGGCTTCGAAGAGAGGAGGGCAGCCAAACTCCAGCGGGTAGCGTTCGGCGTAATCCGGTGCGCTGAATTCCAGCTGCAGCGCCTGGGCGGTCAGTGGCGTGCGCACCAGGGCGCCCAGCTGCTGCAGCCAGGCGGCCAGCACGGTGTCGACCACGAAGCGGTTGTAGGCGTTGTAAGGGCCGATGGAGTGAAATCGTAGCCAGGCGCCGCCACTGTCCTCGGCCAGGCTGGAGCGGCCCCGGTAGTTGGCGGCGTACAGCGCCTCGAAGCGGATCAGCGTGCGCGCCGCTTCGCGTACCGTCGGCGCCTGGCTCGCGGTGATACCGGCCAGCCCCAGGCGATGCAGGTAGGCGAAGCGGCCCATCACCAGGCCCAGGGCTGGCTCGCCGGTCTGCACGATGGCGGCGTGGCCCAGGTGCATGTAGCGCGGAATCGACAACCGCGCCCGCGGTTCGGCCAGCCGCGCGGCGTCGAAACCGTAGTGCTCGAGCAGCGGCTGCGCGGCGTGGCCGAGATGCGCGACGGCATCGGCCAGACTGTGCAGATAACCGACGGAGAGATCGCCCAGGCGGATGGCAGCAGGTTTCATCGAGTGCGTCGTTGGAAGAGATACGCCAGCCTAGCTCGGCCACTGTCGGTGCGCCAGATGCGCTGTCACTTATGATCATTGATTTGTTATTTACGATCATTGAGCAGGTGCATCTGCTTCACTATCGTCTAAGAACCTGTTCAAAGTCTCGCGAGCTAGAGCAATGCAATGCGAAAACAGGCGAGGACGCGGAGTTTACGAGCTGTAAATGAGCAGTCCGAGCCTGTTTTTAACGCTGCAGTGCCGACGCGCAGCAGACTTTGAACAGGTTCTAAGCCATACGACCGCTGCCCGCGCAGGTGGCGGCAACTCCGTGACCGACGCCGATGGACTGAAACCATGACCGCCTACCCGCACCTGCTCGCGCCCTTGGATCTGGGCTTCGTGACCTTGAAGAATCGCACCCTGATGGGCTCCATGCACACGGGCCTGGAAGAGAAACCGGGTGGCTTCGAGCGCATGGCGGCGTATTTCGCCGAGCGCGCCCGCGGCGGCGTCGGCCTGATGGTCACCGGCGGCATTGCGCCGAACGAGGAGGGCGGCGTTTACGCCGGCGCGGCCAAGCTGAGCACCACCGAAGAGGCGGACAAGCACCGTATCGTCACCGAGGCGGTGCACGCCGAAGGCGGGGTGATCTGCATGCAGATCCTGCACGCCGGCCGCTACGCCTACAGTCCCAAGCAGGTGGCGCCGAGCGCTATCCAGGCGCCGATCAACCCGTTCAAGCCCCAGGAGCTGGACGAGGCGGGCATCGAGAAGCAGATCGCCGACTTCGTCAATTGCTCGTCGCTGGCCCAGCAGGCCGGCTATGACGGCGTCGAGATCATGGGCTCCGAAGGCTACTTCATCAATCAGTTCCTGGTGACCCACACCAACCAGCGCACCGACCGCTGGGGCGGCAGCTTCGCCAACCGCATGCGCCTGCCGGTGGAAATCGTGCGCCGCGTGCGCGAAGCGGTGGGTAGCGACTTCATCATCATTTACCGCCTGTCGATGCTCGATCTGGTCGAGGGCGGCAGCACCTGGGACGAGATCGTGACCCTGGCCAAAGCCATCGAGGCAGCCGGCGCCACCATCATCAACACCGGCATCGGCTGGCACGAGGCGCGCATCCCGACCATCGCCACCAAGGTGCCGCGCGCGGCGTTCACCAAGGTCACCGCCAAGCTCAAGGGTGAAGTGAGCATCCCGCTGTGCACCACCAACCGCATCAACACCCCGGAGGTGGCCGAGCAGGTGCTGGCCGAAGGCGATGCCGACATGGTGTCCATGGCGCGGCCGTTCCTGGCTGACCCCGAGTTCGTCAACAAGGCCGCTGCAGGCCGCGCCGACGAGATCAACACCTGCATCGGCTGCAACCAGGCGTGCCTGGACCACACCTTCGGCGGCAAGTTGACCACCTGCCTGGTCAACCCGCGCGCCTGCTACGAAACCGAGCTCAACTACATCCCCACCACCGCGGTGAAAAAGATCGCCGTGGTCGGCGCCGGGCCGGCCGGCCTGGCCGCTGCCACCGTGGCCGCCGAGCGTGGGCACAGCGTGACCCTGTTCGATGCTGCCAGTGAAATCGGCGGCCAGTTCAATGTCGCCAAGCGCATTCCGGGCAAGGAAGAGTTCTTCGAAACCCTGCGCTACTTCAAGCGCAAGCTGGAAACCACCGGCGTCGACGTGCGCCTCAATACCCGGGTGAGCGCCAGCGAGCTGATCGACGGCGGCTTCGACGAGATTCTCCTGGCCACCGGCATCGTGCCGCGCACTCCGGCAATCCCGGGTGTCGAGCATGCCAAGGTGATCAGCTATCTGGACGCCATCCTGCAGCGCAAGCCGGTAGGCCCACGCGTGGCGGTGATCGGCGCCGGCGGTATCGGCTTCGACGTCAGCGAATTCATCACCCACGCCGGCCCGGACACCAGCCTGGATCGTGAGGCGTTCTGGAAGGAGTGGGGCATCGACCTGGCCCTGGAAGCCCGCGGCGGCATCGCCGGCGTGCAGCCCCAGGTCGAGCCGGCAGCGCGCCAGGTGTTTCTGCTGCAACGCAAGAAGAGCAAGGTCGGCGACGGCCTGGGCAAGACCACCGGCTGGATTCACCGCGCGGGCCTGAAGAACAAGCAGGTGCAGATGATCAACGCCGTCGAGTACCTGCAGATCGACGATCAGGGGCTGCATATCCGTGTGGGCGAAGGTGAGCCCCAGGTGCTGCCGGTGGACACGGTGATTCTCTGCGCCGGCCAGGAGCCGCTGCGTGAACTGCAGGACGCGCTGGTCGCGGCCGGCCAGAGCGTGCATCTGATCGGCGGCGCGGACGTAGCCGCCGAGCTCGATGCCAAGCGCGCCATCAACCAGGGATCGAGGTTGGCGGCAGAGCTTTAAGAATCTGTTCATTACCTCTATGCGCATGAAGCGGTAACTACAAGGCAAAAGAGGTCAGTGACCGTAGGATGGATGAAACCCATCAATTGCGATGGGTTTCACCCATCCTACGGTCTGCTACAAGGCAGAAGCGGCCATTGATGCAGTACCTGTGGGAGCGGGCCATGCCCGCGAAAAAACACGGGCATGGCCCGTTCCCACAGGATAGGGGGAACGGCCGCTTTCGCCACTTTGCAGTCAAAGCGCTGCAGCCGAGCCGAAGATGGTGAGCAGGCTCTAGTTCGCATTTTCGGCTGATCTCTACCGAACCGGTCACAGTTCGGTCGTACCGTTCGTCCTGTGGCCGAATGACTGCCAACCGGGTCACATAGCCTGTCACAGGTTCTCACCTAGACTTGCCTGGCTGCCGCTGCGTTGTGGCAGCCACCGAGAACCGTCATTAGCTGTGGAGAACATCGATGAGCAAGCCGCAACTGATCGAGGCCGTGATGTTCTTCGCCCCGGACGGCAGCATCGGCAAGCAGATGTTCTACACCGAATTCGAGACCCTGCTCGATGGCCTGGTGAAGATGCCGACCCTGGCCGACGAGCAGGTGCGTGCGGTCTACGTGGTGATCAGCGGCCGCCTGCAGATTCGCTCGGCGGTGTTCTTCTACCTGGATTTCGACGAACACGGCGCCCCGGACAGTGGCTGGAACATTCCCCTGCAGCAGATGGCCGAGCGTGCCGGCCGTGGCCCCGACCTGGGCGGCGGACCGATTCGCCTGGCCTGCCGCAGCCAGTGCCCGGTGTCCTGGCACCAGATGCACCTTTGGGACCCGAGCCTGGTGCCTGGCAATAACGACCTGGCCACCCTGCGCGACACGGTACGCGCCAACAGCCTCGGCATCCTCATGCAGGAAGAGGAAGCTCCCGCGGTCACGCCGGAACGCCTGCAGGTGGCGTCCGAGGATCAGTGGTACGCCGTCGACCCCGCCCGCGACATGGCCGAAAAACTGGCCGAGCGCCTCTCCCACGATTACCGGCAGAAGGCCGCGCAGCTGGTTCGCCAACAGCGTGAGCGGCTAGCGGCCCTGGCTACCGAACACCAGGCCGAGCTGGCCCGCGCCACCGCCCGCAGCGAGGCGCAACTGGTCGAGCTGCAGGGGCAGATGCAGGCACTGCGTCAGGCGTTGCGCCAGCAGGAAGGGCTCAATCAGAACCTCAAAGCTCAGCTGGCCGAGCAGCTGGAAGTGCAGCAGAGCGAGCGCGAGGAGATGGCGGTGCGGGTGCGCGCCGCCGAGCGTCACGCCCGCACCGAGCGGGAGATTCTGCGCGAGCAGTTCGACGAGGAACTGCGCGCCCGCATTCTGTCCACCCAGGCCGTTGCTGAGGAACAGGCGCGCCGCCGTGAGAGCGAAGCCGCCCAGCGCGGCGCCAGTCAGGTGCTCGAGCGCCTGGCCGCCCAGGGCGTGGTGTTCGTGGTGTTCCATCCAGGCGCCGGGCACCTGACCGTGCCGCTGCAGGATGTCGACCGCTACCTGGCCAGCCCGCTGGCTTACGCCGCGAGCAAATGCTTCGTGCCGGAGAGCCAGTACCGCCAGTGGCTGGAGCACTACCAGCGCCCGCGCTGCGAAGGTTTGCAAGCCAATGGTGAGCGTTGCGGCGTGGCCCTCGAACGGGTCGAGACACCCGGGCGTTTCGTGGCCGGTGACTCCAACTGCTGCACGCTGCATAAGAGCGCGCTGCTGCGCACCGTGGGGTAAACTCGCGGCCTTTTCCGGGCCGCTGCTCTATGACCTCGATTCCACTCTCCGCCATCAGCGCCTGGCATCCCCAGGCGCCGCTGCAGCGCCTGCATTTCGACTGGCTGGCAGGCGTCGAGCTGGCGGTGCTGCGTCTGGATCTGATCGATCCGCTGATCAGCGGCAACAAGTGGTTCAAGCTCGCGCCCTATCTGCACCTTGCCGCTGAGCAGGGCGCCTACGGCATCATCAGTCTCGGCGGTGCCCACTCCAATCACCTGCATGCACTGGCGGCCGCTGGGCAGCGGTTTTCCTTCGCCACGGTCGGTCTGCTGCGCGGCCACCCTCAGGACACACCCACTGTTCAGGATCTGAAGCGCTTCGGCATGCAGCTGCACTGGCTGGGCTATGGCGGCTACCGCGAGCGGCATCGGGCCGATTTCTGGGAACCCTGGCAGGCGCATTATCTCGGTTTTATGCCGGTGCCCGAGGGTGGCGGCGGGTTAGCAGGGGCGCTGGGCTGCGCGGATTTGCCCAGCATGGCGGCTGCGCAATTGCTTGCGCTGGGTTGGGACGACTATCACGGTTGGTGGCTGGCGGCGGGGACCGGCACCACCCTGGCCGGGCTGGTGATCGGCGAAAGCGGGCGGCGTACCGTGCACGGTACCTTGGCCGTGCCGCTGGACCATGGCGTGCCTGAACAGGTGCGTAGGCTGCTGGCCGAGGCGGGGCGCGACGATGACGGATACCAGTTGATGGACGCTTGCCGCGGCGGCTTCGCGCGTCAGAATGCCGAGTTGCTGGCCTTTATGGCGCAGTGCGAGGTGCAGAGCGGTTTGCCGCTGGAACCGCTGTATACCGCCAAGGCGCTGCTGGCTCTGCGTGACGCCATCGGGCGAGGCGAGGTCGAGGCGGGTAGGCGGTTGATTTTCGTGCACACCGGCGGCCTGCAGGGCCGTCGCGCCGCTCTTGTGACAGATTCAGCGCGCTGAAGGCGGCGCGCCACTGGGTTCGGTGCCGCTGGCCGGCCATTCATCGGCGACCAGAAAAATGCGCTGGCGCTCGGCAAGCGCGCCATTGCCATCAGGCTGCAGATCGACCAGCAACTGCGCACCGGCATCAGGGGGCAGCGCTTGCAGCCAGTTCTGCAACTGAAGGTCGGACCAGCCCTGCGCCTCCGGCAGTTTGGCCTGCGCCAGCCATTCACTGCGCGGCAGCGGTTGCCAGTGGGCATCATCATGCTCGGCCTGCAGCGCCGCCCATTGCCGACGATGCAGCCAGCGCCCGCGCAGATGCGTGGTCTCGGCGCCGGGCGGCGGCGGATGATCCAGACCGTGGGGATAGAATAGATAGCCACCCAGCCACATCGAGGCCTGGATCGGCGCGTCGGTCAGCGCCTGCAGGGTTTGCCGCGCTTCGGGCGAAGCCGACAGGGGCAATTGGTGAGTGGCCAGATGATCGAGCTTGAGATCCAGACGATCCCGGCCACCCGGGCCGATCCAGCGCTCGGCTGCGCCCGGCGGCTGGCCCAGGTACAGCTTGATCGCCAGCTCGACGTGGTGTACGCCGCTGGCATCGCGCAGTAGCAGATCCAGCTCGCCCAGGGTGTGGCCGCCCTGACGAATCGGCAGATTGGCCGCCAGCACTTCGATACCGGGCGCCGCCTGCAGGGCGAACTGCCACAGGCGCTCGTAATAGAGGCCCAGGCGCCTTACCGAACTGCGCGACAGCCATTCGTGCAGCGCATGCGAGTCTTGATCCTGGCGCTTCAACCAGTCGGCCAGCAGCTCCGGCTCGGCCGCCCAGGCGCTGTCGATCAGTGGGTGGCGTTGCGGCCAGGGCGTATGGGCGAGCAGGGGCGGCGAAAGCAGCGTCCAGGCCAGGTCGCGCACGGCAGGTTCGCTGAGATGGTGAGGCAGGTCGACAAACGAGGCGAAGGGGCTCATCGCTGCAGCATAGGCCTTTAGGCCGACTAGCGTCAGGGTTTGCTGGCGCAGGGTACCTTCGCCCATAATCCAGGCCACTAGAGCCAGAGCCTCGCGGGAGCCCCATGGAGCAGTTTCGTAACATCGGCATCATCGGCCGCCTGGGCAGCACCCAGGTGCTCGACACCATCCGCCGCCTGAAGAAGTTCTTGCTCGACCGCCAGCTGCACGTGATTCTCGACGACACCATCGCCGAAGTACTGCCGGGCCACGGCCTGCAGACCTCGGCGCGCAAGCACCTGGGCGAGTTCTGCGATCTGGTGATCGTGGTCGGCGGTGACGGCAGCATGCTTGGCGCCGGCCGCGCCCTGGCGCGCCACAAGGTGCCGGTGCTGGGCATCAACCGTGGCAACCTGGGCTTTCTCACCGACATCCGCCCCGACGAGCTGGAATCCAAGGTCGCCGAGGTGCTGGAAGGCAACTACCTGACCGAGCACCGCTTTCTGCTGGAAGCCGAAGTGCGCCGCCACTCCGAGGCGATCGGCCAGGGCGATGCGCTCAACGACGTGGTGCTGCACCCGGGCAAGTCGAACCGGATGATCGAGTTCGAGCTGTATATCGATGGCCAGTTCGTCTGCAGCCAGAAGGCCGACGGCCTGATCGTCGCCACGCCAACCGGCTCCACGGCCTACGCGCTGTCCGCCGGCGGGCCGATCATGCACCCCAAGCTCGATGCCATAGTCGTGGTACCCATGTACCCGCATACGCTGTCCAGCCGGCCCATCGTTGTGGACGGCAACAGCGAGCTGAAGATCGTCGTCTCCAAGGACCTGCAGCTCTATCCGCAGGTGTCGTGCGACGGCCAGAACCATTTCACCTGCGCGCCCGGCGATACCATCACGGTGCGTAAGAAATCCCAGAAGCTGTGCCTGATCCATCCCCTGGATCACAACTACTACGAGGTCTGCCGTACCAAACTGGGTTGGGGTAGCCGACTCGGCGGAGGCGACTGATGCTGCTCGATCCGTCCCGCGGTTACGACCTGATCGGTGATGTGCACGGATGCGCCAACACCCTGGTGCGCCTGCTCGAACTCATGGGTTATCGCCGCCAGGACGGCGTGTGGCGGCATCCGCAGCGCATGGCGATCTTCCTCGGCGACCTGATCGACCGTGGTCCGCGCATTCGTGAGGCCGTGCACCTGGTGCACGACATGGTTCGCGCCGGCGAGGCGCTGTGCATCATGGGCAACCACGAATTCAACGCCCTGGGCTGGATGACCCCGGCACCGCCAGGCAGCGGGCGCGCCTTCGTGCGTGAGCACACCGCGCGCCACGAGCGGCTGATCGGCGACACGCTGCGGCAGTTCGAGGCCTATCCGCACGAATGGCGCGACATGCTGGCGTGGTTCTACGAGATGCCGCTGTTTCTCGATGCCGGCCATTTCCGCGTGGTGCACGCCTGCTGGGACGAGGCCATGATCGCCGCTCTGCGCGGGCAGTTCCCCAGCGGCTGCATCGACGAGCACTTCCTGCAGGCTTCCGCGATACCCGGCAGCTTCGCCTGCAACGTGCTCGACCGCCTGCTGCGCGGTACCGACATGCGCCTGCCAGGCGGGCTGACCATGACCAGCAGCGATGGCTTCACCCGCTCGTTCTTCCGCACCAAGTTCTGGGCCGGCAACCCGCTGACCTACGGCGATGTGCAGTTCCAGCCCGACCCGCTGCCCGAGCAGGTGGCCTGCCTGCCCCTCAGCGAAGAGGACAAGGCGCAGCTGCTGACCTACGGCCCCGAGCAGCCGCCGCTGTTCGTCGGCCACTACTGGCGCAGCGGCACGCCGGCGCCGATCTGCCCGAACATTGCCTGCCTGGACTACAGCGCGGTGATGTACGGCAAGCTGGTGGCCTACCGGCTGGATCAGGAAAAGCGTCTGGACCCCGCCAAATTCGTTTGGGTGGAAGTGGAACGACCGGGGCCGGCCCGATGAGCCCGGAAATCGCCCTGCGTGCGCCGCTCGACAAAGACCTCGCGGCATTCATCACCCTGCTTGGCAGGCTGGGCGTGCCGCACCGGGTGGCCGAGCAGGGCAACGAGCAGGTGCTCTGGGTGCCGAATGAGGAAATCGCCGCCCAGGTGCGCGAGTTGTATGCACGGGCGCCGGAAGGTGATCCCAACCTGCAGCCGCTGCGCGCAACGGTTGCCAGCTCGCGTCCGGGCATCGCCGCCCAGGCCAGGCGCAGCCCGCTGACCCTAGTCGTGCTGGCACTGACCCTGCTGGTCGCGGTGTTGACCTGGGGCGGCGAAGACTACGAGGTGGTGCGCTGGCTGAGTTTCGTCGACTTCCATATCGACGGGCAGTACATCTATTTCGCGACCTTCGCCCAGGCCATGGACAGCGGCCAGTGGTGGCGCCTGCTGACGCCCATGCTGTTGCACTTCGGCATTCTGCACCTGGCGATGAACAGCCTGTGGTACTGGGAACTGGGGCGGCGTATCGAGGCCCGCCAGGGCGCGCTGATGCTGTTGCTGCTGACGCTTTGGTTCGGGCTTGCCGCCAACGTGGCGCAATACGTCTACGGCGGGCCGGCGCTGTTCGGCGGTTTGTCCGGCGTGCTCTACGGGCTGCTCGGCCATTGCTGGCTGTTCCAGTGGCTGGCGCCGAATGCAGCGTACCGGCTGCCGCGTGGCGTGCTGGTGAGCATGTTGATCTGGCTGCTGATCTGCATGACCGGCGTCTTCGAGCTGCTGCAGTTCGGCGCCATCGCCAACGCCGCCCACGTCGGAGGGCTAATCGCCGGCTGCCTCACCGGCGCCATCGGTGGGCTGCTGGCTCGCCAGCTGGCGCGGTGCTGAGCGTCGCCAGCGCCTCGGCTTGGCGCGGCAGATAGGGTAGAATCGGGGCTTTTCCAGCCCCGGAGTCAGCCATGTCCTCCTTCGTCGAACTGATCCGCAACATCACCCCGGACGTGTATGAAAGCCTCAAGCTGGCCGTGGAGATCGGCAAGTGGCCGGACGGCCGCAAGCTCACCCAGGAGCAGAAGGAGCTGAGCCTGCAGGCGATGATCGCCTGGGAGATCGAGAACCTGCCCGAGGATCAGCGCACCGGCTACATGGGCACTTCCGAATGTGCCTCCAAGTCCGCGCCCATTCCCAACATCCTGTTCAAGTCTTCGGAAACCCTGCACTGATGTTCGAAGTAGCCCGCGGCGCCCTGAGCAAGATGGCCACCCAGCTCGATGCGCCGGTGCAGTACGCGTTTCGCCTGGGTGACGAGCAGGTCGCCGTCAACCCGATGATCGGCAAGACCGTGCGCCTGGAGTTTCTCGGCGCCATTCATTGCAGCCATTGCGGCCGCAAGACCAAGTCCAGCTACAGCCAGGGCTATTGCTACCCCTGCATGCAGAAGCTCGCCCAGTGCGACCTGTGCATCATGAGCCCCGAGCGCTGCCACTATGACGCCGGCACCTGCCGCGAACCCAGCTGGGGCGAGCAGTTCTGCATGACCGATCACGTGGTCTATCTGGCCAATTCGTCAGGCATCAAGGTCGGTATCACCCGCGCCACGCAGATTCCCACCCGCTGGATCGACCAGGGCGCCACCCAGGCGTTGCCGATCATGCGCGTGGCCACCCGTCAGCAGTCGGGCTTCGTCGAAGACCTGCTGCGCAGCCAGGTGGCGGACAAGACCAATTGGCGTGCCTTGCTCAAGGGCGACGCGGCGCCGGTCGACCTGCTGCACGTGCGCGAGCAGATCTTCGATGCCTGCGCCAGTGGCATCACCGCGCTGCAGGAGCGTTTCGGCCTGCAGGCCGTGCAGCCGCTCAACGAACAGAGCGTGGTGGAAATCCGCTATCCGATCGAGGCGTATCCGGCGAAGATCACCAGCTTCAACCTGGACAAGAACCCCATCGCCGAAGGCACGCTGCTCGGCATCAAGGGCCAGTACCTGATGTTCGACACGGGCGTCATCAATATTCGCAAGTACACCGCGTACCAGATCGCCGCCAGCTGCGCCGCCTGACCGGCAGGCGCGGCCGACACCATTCACCTGTTTGCCGCGCCCGCTGGCGTGGCATCGAAGAGGTCCCCATGCGCACTGAGCAATCGAAGACCATCTACCTCAAGGACTATCAGGCGCCGGATTACCTGATCGACGAAACCCACCTGACCTTCGAGCTGTTCGAGGATCACACCCTGGTGCACGCCCAACTGGTGATGCGCCGCAACCCGGCGTTGTCCGCCGAACTGCCGGCGCTGGTGCTGGACGGCCAGCAGCTCGAGCTGTTGCACCTCAAGCTCGACGACCGCGAGCTGAGCACCGGCGATTATCAGCTGACCGACAGTCACCTGACCCTGCAGCCAACCCAGGCCAGTTTCGTCATCGACAGCACCGTGCGCATCCACCCGGAAAGCAACACCGCGCTGGAAGGCCTGTACAAGTCCAGCGGCATGTTCTGCACCCAGTGCGAGGCCGAGGGTTTTCGCAAGATCACCTATTACCTCGACCGCCCGGACGTGATGAGCGGCTTCACCACCACGCTCAGCGGCGACAAGCAGAAGTACCCGATCCTGCTGTCCAACGGCAACCCGATCGCCAGTGGCGAGGAAGACGACGGCCGCCACTGGGCAACCTGGGAAGACCCGTTCAAGAAACCGGCCTACCTGTTCGCCCTGGTGGCCGGTGACCTGTGGTGCGTGGAAGACAAGTTCACCACCATGAGTGCCCGCGAAGTGACGCTGCGTATCTATGTCGAGCCGGAAAACATCGACAAGGTGCAGCACGCCATGGACAGCCTGAAGAAGTCCATGAAGTGGGACGAAGAGGTGTATGGCCGCGAGTACGATCTGGACATCTTCATGATCGTCGCGGTCAACGACTTCAACATGGGCGCCATGGAGAACAAGGGCCTCAACATCTTCAACTCCAGCGCCGTGCTGGCCCGCGCCGAAACCGCCACCGATGCCGCCCACCAGCGCGTCGAGGCGATCGTCGCCCACGAGTACTTCCACAACTGGTCGGGCAACCGAGTGACCTGCCGCGACTGGTTCCAGCTGTCGCTCAAGGAAGGCTTCACGGTATTTCGTGACGCCGCCTTCTCGGCGGACATGAACTCGGCGACGGTCAAGCGCATCCAGGATGTCGCCTACCTGCGCACCCACCAGTTCGCCGAGGACGCCGGCCCCATGGCCCACCCGGTGCGCCCGGATGCGTACATGGAAATCTCCAACTTCTACACCCTGACCATCTACGAGAAGGGTGCCGAGGTGCTGCGCATGATCCACACCCTGCTGGGCGCCGAAGCGTTCCGCAAGGGCTCGGACCTTTACTTCGAGCGCCACGACGGCCAGGCCGTGACCTGCGACGACTTCGTCAAGGCCATGGAGGATGCCAGCGGCGTCGACCTGACCCAGTTCAAGCGCTGGTACACCCAGGCCGGCACGCCGCGCCTGGCGGTGACCGAGCAGTACGATGCCGCCGCCAAGACCTACACCCTGACCTTCACCCAGAGCTGCCCGGCCACGCCGGGGCAGAGCGAGAGCAGCAAGCTGCCGTTCGTGATTCCGGTGGAGCTGGGCCTGCTGGACGGGCAGGGCAATGACCTGCCGCTGCGCCTGCAGGGCGAGGCCGCTGCGGTGGGCAGCAACCGCGTGTTGTCGGTGACCGAGGCGCAGCAGTCGTTCACCTTCGTCAACGTTGCCGAGAAGCCGCTGCCGTCGCTGCTGCGCGGCTTCAGTGCGCCGGTGAAGCTCAGCTTCGCCTACGACCGCGACCAGCTGATGTTCCTGATGCAGCACGACAGCGACGGTTTCAACCGCTGGGAAGCCGGCCAGCAGCTCAGCGTGCAGGTGCTGCAGGAGCTGATCGGCCAGTACCAGCGCGGCGAGAAGCTGGTGCTCGACCAGCGCCTGGTCGCTGCACTGCGCACCTTGCTGCAGGATGATTCGCTGGATCAGGCTATGGTGGCGGAGATGCTGTCGCTGCCGGGCGAGGCCTACCTCACCGAAATCAGCGCAGTGGCCGATGTCGACGCCATCCACAGTGCCCGCGAGTTCGCCCGTCAGCAGTTAGCCGACGCGCTTTTCGAGCCGCTGTGGCAGCGTTACCAGGCCAACCGCGAGGTGTCGCGCGCCACGCCGTACGTAGCCGAAGCCGAGCACTTCGCCCGCCGCGCGCTGCAGAACATCGCGCTGTCCTACCTGATGCTCAGCGACAAGCCCGAGGTACTGGCCGCGGCGCTGGACCAGTTCGAGACCAGCGACAACATGACCGAGCGCCTGACGGCCCTGGCGGTACTGGTCAACTCACCGTTCGAGGCCGAGCGCAGCAAGGCCCTCGACGCCTTCGCCGAGCACTTCAAGGACAATGCCCTGGTCATGGATCAGTGGTTCAGCGTGCAGGCCGCCAGCACCTTGCCGGGCGGTCTGGCCCGTGTGCAGGCATTGATGCAGCACCCGGCGTTCACCCTGAAGAACCCCAACAAGGTGCGCGCATTGATCAGCGCCTTCGCCAGCCAGAACCTGGTGAACTTCCATGCCATCGACGGCAGCGGCTACCGCTTCCTGGCCGACCAGGTGATCGCGCTCAACGCGCTCAACCCGCAAATCGCCTCGCGCCTACTGGCGCCGCTGACCCGCTGGCGCAAATACGGCGCCGAACGCCAGGCGCTGATGAAGGCCGAGCTGGAGCGCATTCTCGCCTCCGGTGAGCTGTCGCCCGACGTGTACGAAGTAGTCAGCAAGAGCCTGGCCTGAGCCCATGCCTGAGGCGGTGGTCACCGCCTCAGGCAACAAGGCTGATGTTTCCCTACGGCGTCCGTTCTGGACGCCGTTTTTATTCCTGCCAAATCGCCTGTTCGCTGTTACCAGCGGCCCTGGTGGTAACAATTTTTTGTTACTTCGGGGAATGAAAAGCTACCGCCACGCTTGGCGACGCCCTTACTATCGCCGCCGCTGTCGCGATGCTGGCATTTAGCCGTGATTTTTTTCCGTCACTGATGCGTTTCGACAGCCTGCTGAAAGTGTTTCTGAGCCATTCTGGGTCGCTAATCGGCTGCTACTGGTCAGTGGCCGACCAGTCACAAAGAGACGCTACGGAGCTGCTCTAGAAAAGCGCTTTCAGCTAATACGACCGTTTGAATTGGCACCAAGGTTGCACTGCAGTGAGCAGTGACGCCAGCCAGTCCAAGGTCATCGCCGGGTACCAAGTCGGGTACCCGTAAGGCCCGCTACAAAAATGGGCCGCACGAACAATGACTGTCTGTCTGCGGAGTAAGTATTCAATGCGTATCAAGTCCCTCGAGCAGGCCCCGCGGGCAAGAGCCGGCTTCGCCCTGGCCGGCATGTTGCCGCTGCTGGCGGCGGCGCCTGCCCAGGCCGCGGAGTTCAGCTTCGCCGATAACGAGATCAGCGGCTCGCTGGACACCACCCTGTCCTACGGGCAGCTGTGGCGCGTGCAGGGGCAGAGCAGGGACAACGACGACGTCAACGTCAACGACGGCAACCGCAATTTCGACACCGGCCTGGCCTCCGAAGTGTTCAAGATCACCTCGGACCTCGAGATGAACTACCAGAACTACGGCCTGTTCGTGCGCGGCACCGCGTTCTACGACACGCAGATCATGGACAAGCGCAATGACTTCTACAGCGGCGACCGTGCCGCCCAGCCCAGCCAGAACACCCCCAACGACGATCGGTTCACCCGCGACACGCGGCACACTGCCGGCCGCGATGCGCAGATTCTCGACGCCTACGTTTATGGCAACTGGGACGTTGCCGAGCGCCCGGTCACTGCGCGCCTGGGCCGCCAGGTATTCAACTGGGGCGAGGGCCTGTTCTACCGCGGTGGCGTGAACACCAGCAACCCCGTGGACGGCGCGCGCTTCCGTCTGCCGGGCGCGGAACTCAAGGAAGTGCTGATTCCCGTTGAGGCGGTCAGCTTCAATATCGGCCTGACCGACAACCTGTCGATGGAAACCTTCTACCAGTTCAAATGGAAGGAAACCGCCATCGATCCGGTGGGCAGCTATTTCTCCGAGACCGATCTGTTCGCCGAGGGTGGCAGCACCGCTTACTCGCGGCAACCGGATCTGATCCCGCTGGCAGGGCTCTACAGCAACCTTGGCTCAACCGGCGGCCTGCAGGGCGGGCGCAATGTGGATGCGAACGGCTACATCAAGGTGGCGTCCATCGGCAGCGACATCAATGCGCGCAATGACGGGCAGTTCGGCGTGGCCTTCCGGTATATCGCCGAGCAGTTGAATTCCACCGAATTCGGCTTCTATTTCGTCAATTACCACTCCAAAGAGCCGACGCTGGCGGCGGATCTGGGCGATTATTCCGGTCTGGATCTGAATGCCATTGCGGCGGCGTGCGCGGCCCAGGGGCCGGCATGCCCAAACCCTGCACTTGCTGCAGGCGGCCTAGCCACCATGGATGTGGCCAACAGCGTCAACGCCCGCCGCCAGTATGTCGAAGACATCCGCATGTACGGCTTCAGCTTCAACACCACCCTGGGCGATGCCTCGCTGTTCGGTGAGCTGACCTACCGGCCGAACCTGCCGATCGGCGTTGCCGCCACCAACGATCTGCTCGGCGATCTGCTGCGTCAGGCGCCGCAAGTGGTGCAGGGCCAGCAGGTGAACATTGGCGGCCAGCCGCTACAGCTCGGTGATCAAATCCATAACTACGAGCGCGTCGAGGCTTACGACGCGTCGCTAGGCACCATTTACAACTTCGGCCCGTCCCTGGGTTTCGATGCGCTAACCGGGGTGGCCGAGCTGGCCTCCGAGCACCTGCGCGGCAGCGACCTGAAATACACCGCCTTCGATGGCTCGACCCGCTATTACTCGGGCCGCGGCGACTCGTCCTACACCTTCGGCTACGGGCGCAGCTACCAGGTCAACCGCAATGCCTATGGCTACACCCTGGTGCTGTCCGGCACCTGGAACGACGTGTTCGCCGGCGTGAACCTGTCGCCCTACGTCGTCTATCGTGACGATTTCGAAGGCAACTCCTACCAGACCGGGCGTTTCGTCGAGGGCCGCAAGGCCTACACCCTCGGCATGAAGGCGGCGTACATGAACAGCCTGGAAGCCGAACTGCAATACACCGAGTTTTCCGGCGGTGGCAATAACAACGCCGTGCGCGACCGCGACAACATCGGCGTCAACGTCAAATACTCCTTCTGATCACGGGGATAGAGCATGCTGAACATCAAGGGTGTCGCCGTCGCGCTGGTACTGCTGGCCGGCAACAGCATGGCGGCCGTATCGCCGCAGGACGCCGCCAAGCTGGGCACCAGCCTCACGCCGCTGGGCGCCGAGAAGGCCGGCAACGCTGCCGGCACCATCCCGGCCTGGACCGGTGGCATCACCCAGGCGCCGGCCGGTTACAAGGGCTCGGGTACTCACCATATCGACCCGTTCGCCGCCGACAAGCCGCTGTTCACCATCACCAAGGCCAACCTGGCTCAGTACCGTGACCAACTGACACCTGGGCAGGTGGCGTTGTTCGAGACCTACCCGGACAGCTTCCAGATGCCGGTCTACCCCAGCCGTCGTTCGGGCTCGGCACCGCAGTGGGTGTATGCCAATACCGCCGAGAACGCGGTCAGCGCCAAGCTGCTCGACGGCGGCAATGGTTTTGCCGATGCCTACGGCGGCATCCCGTTCCCGATTCCGCAGAACGGCGTGGAAGCGCTGTGGAACCACATCGCCCGCTACCGCGGCACCTACGTGGTGCGCCGCGCCTCGGAAGTGGCGGTGCAGCGCAACGGCTCCTTCTCGCTGGTCACCTCGCAGCAGGAAGCGCTGTTCAAGTTCTATGACCCCAAGGGCAGCTACGCCAACCTGAACAACATCCTGTTCTATTACCTGTCGTTCACCCGCAGCCCGGCGCGTCTGGCCGGCGGCGCGGTGCTGGTCCACGAGACCCTGGATCAGGTCAAGGAGCCCCGCCAGGCCTGGGGTTACAACGCCGGCCAGCGCCGGGTGCGTCGTGCGCCGAACCTGGCCTACGACACGCCGATTTCCACGGCCGATGGCCTGCGTACCGCCGACGACACCGACATGTTCAACGGCGCGCCGGATCGCTACGACTGGAAGCTGCTCGGCAAGCGCGAGATCTACATCCCCTACAACAGCTACAAGCTCACCAGCCCAGAGGTGAAATACAAGGACCTGCTGCAGGTCGGCCACCTCAACCCGGCCTACACGCGCTATGAGCTGCACCGCGTGTGGGTGGTGGAGGGCACGCTCAAGCCGGGCCAGCGACACATCTATTCCAAGCGCACCCTGTATCTCGATGAAGACAGCTGGCAGGCCGCCGTGGTCGATCAGTACGATGGTCGCGGCGAGCTGTGGCGCGTGTCCATGGCCTACCTGAAGAACTACTACGAGCTGCCGACCACCTGGTCTGCGCTGGACGTGTTCCATGATCTGCAGGCGCGTCGCTACCACGTGCAGAACCTGGACAACGAGGAAGCCAACACCATCGACTTCAGCCAGCCGATGGCCGAAGACAGTTACTTCACACCGGCAGCATTGCGTCGTCGTGGCACCCGATAGAGGAGAAGGCCCGCCTGTTGTGCCACAGGCATTCGCGCGGTCGATAACGCGGGCTTTTTCTTACAAAACAGCGGATCGTGGCGGCTACCATGTTCCGCAAAGGCCGATAGCATAGGCAGCGCTTTCAAGGCGCTGGATATAACAAGAACAAGGGGGAGTTGTGTATGAGTGAGCCCATGGTGCGGCGCACCCGAAGCGGTAAGAAACCGCGGCCCGTGCTGCAGGCCCTGGCACTGTGCTCGTTGCTGGTGGCGGGCGTGCCGGTGCTGCAGGCCCAGGCTGCCGACGCAGCGACCTTCTCGGTGCCGTCGACGCGGGCCGTCTCCAGTCTCCTGCTCGATGTAGCCCATGCCGGCAAGCGCCTGGTGGCGGTCGGCGAGCGCGGCCACGTACTGTACTCCGACGACGGCGGCGCCAACTGGACCCAGGCCAAGGTGCCGACCCGCCAGATGCTCACCGCCGTGTATTTCGTCGACGACCAGCACGGCTGGGCGGTCGGCCACGATGCGCTGATTCTGGCCAGCAGCGACGGCGGCGCCACCTGGACCAAGCAGTTCGAGGACCTGCAGCGCGAAGCGCCGCTGCTCGACGTGTGGTTCAAGGACGCCCAGCACGGCTTCGCCATCGGCGCCTACGGTGCGCTGCTGGAAACCAGCGATGGCGGCGCCACCTGGGACGACGTCAGCGACCGCCTCGACAACGAAGACACCTATCACCTCAACGCCATCGCCGATGTACCGGGCGCCGGTCTGTTCATCGTCGGCGAGGCGGGTAGCGTATTTCGCTCCACCGACGGCGGGCAAAGCTGGGAAACCCTGGAAAGCCCCTATCAGGGCTCGCTGTTCGGCGTGATCGCCAGCGGCGAGGCCAATGGCCTGGTGATGTTCGGCCTGCGCGGCCACCTGTTCCATTCCAAGGACGCCGGTGAAACCTGGCAGCAGGTTGCGCTGACCACAGCCGGTGGCGGCGACCTGGAGTTCGGGCTGGCCAGTGCGGCGACCCTGGAAGACGGCAGCATCGTGGTGGTCGGCCATGGCGGCAGCGTGCTGCGCAGCACCGACCACGGCAACAGCTTCAGCGTGTTCAACCGCCCGGATCGTTTGTCCGTGGCGGGCGTCACCGCCGGTGCAGACGGCAAATTGGTACTGGTCGGGCAGGGCGGCGTACGCCTGACCACCGAGACCGGTGCCAATCCAGGCCAACAATAACAAGCTGGGGTAGTGTTCGATGAGTAACCTTGATCAAGACAAGGCCAGCCTGCTGGAGCGCCTGATCTTCAACAACCGACCGGCAGTGATCCTGATCTGCCTGCTGGTCAGCCTCTTCCTGTTCTTCCAGGCCACCCAGGTGCGCCCCTCGACCAGCTTCGAGAAGATGATCCCGCTGAGCCATCCGTTCATCCAGAACATGATGGAGCACCGCAACGACCTGGCGAACCTCGGCAATACCGTGCGTATTTCCGTGGAGGCCAAGGACGGCGACATCTTCAGCAAGTCCTACATGGAAACCCTGCGCCAGATCCACGACGAGGTGTTCTACATCCCGGGCGTCGAGCGCTCCGGGCTGAAGTCGTTGTGGAGCCCCAGCGTGCGCTGGACCGAGGTGACCGAGGAAGGCTTCGCCGGTGGCGAGGTGATTCCGCAAACCTACGACGGCAGCGCGCAGAGCCTCGAAGAGCTGCGCGGCAATGTGCTCAAGTCCGGGCAGATCGGCCGCCTGGTGGCCAACAACTTCAAGTCCAGCATCATCGACGTGCCGCTGCTCGAGTCCTACCCGGACCCAGAGGACCAGGGCCGCCTGATCAAGCTCGACTACCAGCAGTTCTCCCACCAGCTCGAAGAGAAGATCCGCAACAAGTACCAGGTGCAGAACCCGGACGTGCAGATCCACATCATCGGTTTCGCCAAGAAGGTCGGTGACCTGATCGACGGCCTGGTGATGGTCGCGCTGTTCTTCGGCGTGGCGCTGCTGGTCACCTTCGTGCTGCTGTACTGGTTCACCTGGTGCATCCGCAGCACCATCGCCGTGCTGATCACCACCCTGGTGGCGGTGGGCTGGCAGCTGGGCCTGATGCACACGGTGGGCTTCGGGCTCGATCCGTATTCGATGCTGGTGCCGTTTTTGATCTTTGCCATCGGCATTTCCCATGGCGTGCAGAAGATCAACGGCATCGCCCTGCAATCCGGTGGCTGCGACAACTCGCTGACCGCCGCGCGGCTGACCTTCCGCCAACTGTTCCTGCCGGGGATGATCGCCATCCTCGCCGACGCCGTGGGCTTCATCACCCTGCTGCTGATCGATATCGGCGTGATCCGCGAGCTGGCCATCGGCGCCTCCATCGGTGTGGCGGTCATCGTGTTCACCAACCTGATCCTGCTGCCGGTGGCGATTTCCTATATCGGCATCAGCAAGAAGGCGGTGGAGCGCAGCAAGCGCGATGCGGTCAGCGAACATCCGTTCTGGCGCCGCCTGTCAAACTTCGCCAGTGGCCGTGTGGCACCAATCTCCGTGAGCCTGGCGCTGATCGCCGCGGTCGGCGGCTTCTGGTACCAGCACCAGCACCTGCAGGTCGGCGACCTCGACCAGGGCGCGCCGGAGCTGCGCCCGGACTCGCGCTACAACCTGGATAACGACTTCGTGATCCGCAACTACTCCACCAGCTCCGACGTGCTGGTGGTGATGGTCAAGACCGCGCCCGAAGGCTGCTCGACCTACGAGGCCATGGCGGCCATGGACGAGCTGATGTGGACCATGGACAACACGCCGGGCGTGCAGTCGGCGATCTCCATGGTCAGCGTGTCGCGCCAGGTGATCAAGGGCATGAACGAGGGCAACCTGAAGTGGGAAACCCTGTCGCGCAACCCGGATGTACTCAACAACTCTATCGCCCGTGCCGATGGCCTGTATAACGGCGACTGCTCGGTAGCGCCGGTGCTGGTGTTCCTCGAAGACCACAAAGCGGAAACGCTCAAGCGTGCGGTGAGGGCGGTCGAAGGTTTCGTCGCCGAGCATCAGTCCGAGAACGTGCAGTTCCTGCTGGCCGCCGGTAACGCCGGCATCGAGGCGGCCACCAACGAAGTGATCAGCACATCGGAGCTGCTGATTCTGGTGCTGGTCTACCTGTGCGTTGGCATCATGTGCATGATCACCTTCCGCTCCTTCGCCGCCACCGTGTGCATCGTGCTGCCGCTGATCCTTACCTCGATCCTCGGCAACGCCCTGATGGCCTTCCTGGGCATCGGCGTGAAGGTCGCGACCCTGCCGGTGATCGCCCTGGGCGTCGGCATCGGCGTGGACTACGGCATCTACATCTACAGCCGCCTGGAAACCTTCCTGCGCGCCGGCCTGCCGCTGCAGGAAGCCTACTACCAGACCCTGCGCTCGACCGGTAAAGCCGTGCTGTTCACCGGCCTGTGCCTGGCCATCGGCGTGGCGACCTGGATGTTCTCGGCGATCAAATTCCAGGCCGATATGGGCCTGATGCTGACCTTCATGTTCATCGTCAACATGTTCGGCGCACTGTGGCTGCTACCGGCCCTGGCCCACTACTTGATCAAGCCCGAGAAACTGGCGGGCAAGAAAGGTGGTTCGCTGCTGGCGCACTGACGGGTTGGCTCGGTAAAGGCGCGCCCTCTACGGCATTTACATGCCGTAGAGGGCGTTTTGCTACTGCGCGCAAAGTAGGACTGATTTTTATAGGGCAGTGATGGTTGTGAAGGTGCGGAATTCAGGCGAATACGGTGGGCATCTCGCTGTAGCTTGATAAACTGCTGATTGATATGGAATTTAAATTTTGCGGACACGTGTGTGGGGCACGCTTATACAGAACGCTTTACTATTGCGTTAACGCAGAGTTCTGTCTAATCACTGTTAGGCTAAAAATGAGTCTCGAGATTAACCTTGAAGCCGATGAGCGACTTTTAATAACCACTGTCTCTACGACATTGAGCGAACTCAGCGCACTGGATACAGACAATGACGACCATACGGTGGAAGGAATTTTCGAGTCCGGATTATCAGTGAGCGCCGCATGCGAACTAAATGACCATACGCTATACGCAGAAGACACTAAAGACATGAACTTCCCTGTGGCCATTCGCTGTTACATGCGAATAAAAGGGCCGGAGCCAGAAGGTTTTTCTGCACTTGGTGATTTAGAGCGTTTTGTAAAACTCCTTACAGCCAAAACCGATGCTAATTTTGTGGTTTCATTCCAGTACGAATCAACGTTGTATTGGAGAAATAGTGATGGTTTGCAGACTGCCTAACTAGCGGATCAAAACGTTCGCTTCGCTCACAGGGACGGGCTAAAGCCCGCCCCTTAACCAAACGTTAGGCAAGCAGAGAAATGGAAAACGCATTAATATTTTTAGAGAATTATTGGCTCGAAGCTATTGGCCTGATTGCGTCGCTGTTTGGGATATATGAGTTTATAAAAATAAGAGCAAGCAAGAAAAGAATTCCGGCTTACAGCGGGGCTCTTGATGAGAATTTTGCCAAATTCGTCTACAAAAATGAAAGCTCTGTGTTTCTTCTTGAGGCGTTCCTTGATGAAGAGAAAAGCAGGGAGCTAGCGAATTGGATACAGGAAAATAATTCAGAGCAGACTATTTGGTTTGGCGTCGCTCATGACGAATCTGGAACTGAGTTTGGCTTTTTCAAAGACGACCCTGAAATCCACTGGAATACTCGTTTTTGGGACAGTATTCATACAAAAGGCTATTTCAAAGTTCATAGCATACAAGGCCCTTATCAAGGCTGGATGTCGGTCACTTTGAGAGGGGTTGGCAAGGAACATATAAATGCCTAACAAGTGGTTCAAATCGGAAAAGGCGATAGATTTATTTATGGCACAGTGCTGTTGGTCTAAAATAAATCTGTCCCCTTATCGTCGGTCCCTTTATCGTCTTGTCCCTTACCGTCTTTTAACCAAACGTTAGGCATTCATAATGGAAGAATCACCATTCCGGGAAGTGTGGATCGAGATCCCGGACGGCCAGTCCATGTGCGCACTTATCAACGGTGAGTGGGGATGGTTGATGTACCTAAGGTATAACGGGGACGCGGGCTTTAGCTCACGCAGCACTAATTATAAAGGGCCGACAGAATCAACTATTGAATATCGGCTTAATAATGGTCAGCACGACGAGTACCCAGCATCGTGGGCTTACCCTGTTGATGTAATTGAGCGCGCACTGCATTTTTTCCAAGCGCAGCAAACGCCACCCGCGTTTATTCATTGGCACAATGATTCAGAAGATGGCGTTGAATTGGAATACAAAAAGCTAACAGCCAACTATAACTATATAGCCTGACAAGTGGTTCAAATCGTTCGCTTCTTTCAAGGGACGGGCTAAATCCCGCCCTTTAACCAAACGTTAGGGTAATGCTCATGACCCTTGATTGCCCAAGGTGTCAGCAAGGACACATAAGGCCAATGCGCATCATAAGTACGCAAGAATTAATTTGGGTTTGTGAAGAATGCGAAGCAAGCTGGGTAAGTCAAAACGCCATTAGTAAAAATAGTTTTGAGGACTACGGAACAGTAATGGAATCAAAGGGGCTAAAGCCTCTTTGGTCTGAACTGGAGCCACAATAACAAGTAGCGCTTTACCTCTAACAAGTCGCTCACTTCGTTCGCTGAGACGGACTAAAGCCCGCCTTGTAATCAAACATTAGGTGAAATGATAAATGGCTGTCGGATACGAACTCGTAAATTTCACTCGTCGCGAGGTGCTCACATTCACGCACATACCGGCGTCCACGAAATTAGAGCTTGCAGGCAATGCTGTAGCAGCAGCGATGAGCACCTGGTTCATGCTGGAATATGCAGGCGATCAGATGGCATTTGTGTCGGACACTTACGGAGAATGGCCATTTCCCGGCGGAAGCTCGTCTGATGTTGCGTCCTATGTGGACGTTACCGATCGAGTAGTAGCTGAGTTGGTCGGTGCCGGTATTCTCAAAGATCTTGGGCGGAAGTACTACTCCGATGACCTGACCGAATATACGAGAGTCTTAGAGAATGTCTGGTTGCAGAGCTAACACCCCATCTAACAATTCGTCCAAGTCCTGTTCTCGATTAAATTCAACGAAGTCATGCCAAACATATTTGACTCAGCTGACATAAAAGAAACCCACAAATATTCCATTCGGCACCGCGGCGAGCTCAAAAATAGCGAGACCTGTGGCTGCTTTTATTGTCTTGATATTTTTGACTACAAAAACATCGAAGACTGGATCGGTGATGGAGATACTGCTTTATGCCCCAGTTGCGGAATTGATTCGGTAATTGGGTCTGTTTCTGGCTTTCAGATTAACCGCGAATTTCTTTCTGCCATGAAGAAACATTGGTTCTAGCTATGGCGCAAAGCGAGCAATTGGCTCCAAATCGTTCGCTTCCCTCGCTGGGACGGGCTAAAGCCCGCCTTTTAACCAAACGTTATGTGGACCCATTGAGATGATCGGTAAATGGAAAACCGCGGCCTAGCCGCGGTTTCCGTTTCAGAGCATGCAAATTTTCTTCAATACGCCCGAACTGGTGCTGCGTAACGTGCCTCACTCGATCAGCAGTGAGGTAGGCGTGATGATGAGTTTGTATTTGTCCATGGCAGCGTTCGCGCTGGCCGCTTCCATTTCTCCCGGGCCGGTCAATCTGGTGTCGCTGAGCGCGGGGGCTCGCCATGGCTTGCGGGTGGCGATGCGGCATGTTGCTGGGGCGACCCTGGGCTTTACGTTGCTGCTGGTGCTGATCGGCCTGGGGCTGCATCAGTTGCTGGTGCTGTTGCCCTGGTTGACGGCGGCGATCCAGTGGGCTGGCGTGGCCTTTCTGCTGTATCTGGCCTGGCGCTTGGCTATCGATAACGGCGCGTTGCACAGCACTGAAGGTGGGGCGGTTGCGTCCTTTGCTGGCGGTGCGCTGATGCAGTGGCTTAACCCCAAGGCGTGGTTGGCAGCGATTGCCGGCACGGGTGCCTTTGCCGCCGATGGTGATGCGGGGCGGGTTTGGTTGTTTGCGGCAATCTACTGCGTGGTCTGTTATTTGTCGCTGGCTTGCTGGGCTATCGCCGGGACTTGTTTGCAGCCTTACCTGCAGGCGCCGCAGCGGGTGAGGGTTTTCAATCGGGTGCTGGCGGGGTTGCTGGTGGTTAGTGCGGGGTATTTGGTGTTGGCGTAAGCCAGTTAAAGACTGTTCACGATCTCTATGTTCGTGAAGCTGCAACTACAAGGCGGAAACGGACTTTCACCCGTGGGAGAGGCTTTAGCCTCGAGTTTTTTATTCAGGCAAACAAAGAGCTCGGGGCTAAAGCCCCTCCCACGAGATCGCGAACAGTACGGTAGGGCGTACTCGCGAAGCAGTACGCCGTTGCGGCGGTGTCAGGATCGACATGAATTGGCGGACTGTTCGCTTCGCTCCTGAGTCCGCCCTACGAGCTGAGCGCGCAAACAACTCGGTAATTCTGGTGGAGTCATTGTGGGCCCCAGCCCATGACCGTGATTTTTCGCGGGCATGGCCCGCTCCCACAGTGAGAGCGCGCGCGTCCGCTGCGACCACTTAACGGCGGCCAAGATCGACGAACCTGAGCTGAAAGATTATTAGGCGGACCCTAAAGCGCCACAGAGCCGTAGCCCGTGGTTGAGCGTAGCGATACCCGGGGCACCTTCGCGCGAGTGATTCCTGGGTATCGCTGCGCTTAACGCCAGGCTACCGGCCTGGGTCAGGCTACGGGTGGTCGTCGTTAGCCGCGGTATTGGCCGGGGGTGGCGGCGAGGAGTTGTTTGAAGGTGCGCTGGAAGTGTGCCTGGTCGGCGAAGCCGGCTTCTTGGGCGACTTCGGCCAGGGCTGCGCCGCTTTTCAGGCGCGCGTGGGCGAACTGGATGCGGCGGTTGAGCAGGTAGGCGTGGGGCGTCAGGCCATAGCGTTGTTTGAAGCCGCGGATCAATTGCGACGGAGACAGTTGCGCCGCTTCGCACAGGGTATCGAGACGTAGCGGCTCGCCGCAGTGCTGCTCGATCAGCTCGGCGGCCAGTTCCAGGCGCGGGTTCAGGCTGTCGTCACGCTCGCCTTCAAGTACCAGCCGCTGCAACGCCAGGCTGAAGAATGCTTCGGCTTGGGTGCGCTTCTCGGCGGTGCTGGCCGATGGATCGAGCAGGCTGCGCCGCAATGCCAGCAGGCCCTGGTACAGCTCGGCATCGTCGCTGGCGATGGAGGCGAAGCGCTGGAAAGCGGGTGTGTCGGTAAAGCCCCGGGCATGCTGCAGCTCGCCCAGCCACTGCGGGTCGACGTAGCACATCAGATATGACCAGGGCTCGCCGTCGATGGGGTTGCAGGCGTGCACATCGCCGGGGTTCATCAGCACCACAGTGCCCTGGCTCACCTGACGATCCACCTCGCGGTTGCTGTAGGTGCTTTGGCCGCTGGTGATCGCGCCGATGGAAAAGAACGCGTGGCTGTGCCGTCCGTAGCAGACCTGGCGGCCATCCTCGATGGAGCGCAGCTCGATAAAGGGCAGGGCGGCGTCGCGCCAGAACTGGGGGCAAGCGGGGCGAGCGTCCATGCAGTCTCCGTTCAGCGCGGGTAGAGCGGCGGCAGCTGGCCGCCGTCCTGGCCGTTGTCCTGGGTTTTCTCCGCCGCCGGCAGTTCGCCGATAGCCTGCCACAACTGCTTGCCTTGCCAATGCTGGCCGGCTTCGCTGTACAGCGCGCCGTTGAGGCCGTCCAGCGCGTCGGACAGCGGCGCGAAGCGCGCGGCCATGTCGGCAAGGGTTTCCGGTTGCTGGCGCGCCCAGGCGTCGAGGGCCTGGCGGGTGGCCTGGCTGTCGTTGGCCAGGCAGGCGCGCTTGAGGTCGTCGAGCAGGGTGCGCGGGCTGGGCCCGACTTGTGCGCTGCGCTGCACGGCCGGCTGGCTGCGCGCGTGCCACCAGAGGCCGAAGCCGAGCAGGGTGGTCAGCGCCAGCAGCACGGTGCTCAGCTGCCAGGGCCACAGCAATACGTCGCTGGCGTCGCTCTCGCGCGGGCGGGTTTCCACCGGTTGCTCGACGCTCAGTGCCGGGTCGGCGGCCACTTTCAGAGTGCGCGCCGGCAAACTGCTGTGCTCCAGGCGATCCTCGTGGGTGTTCCACCACACCAGGTCCACCGCCGGCAGCTCCAGATTGCCGGCCTTGCTGGCGACCAGCGCCTCGCGCTCTTCACGGCTACCGATCACACCGCGGTCGCTGCTCTCGTTGGTCAGCTGCGGCTGATCGGGGTAGCGGCGCAGACCTTCCACCTCGGTGGCCGGCAATGGCGGCAGCTGGGCGCTGGACAGCCCGTCGGCCTTGAGCATCAGGCTGCGGGTCAGCGAATCACCGACCTTGATTTCGCCCGGCTCCGGGCTCCAGGCTTCGGCCAGGCTCAGGGCGCGGGCCGGCAGCCAGGGCGCATCGGCCGGGTAGTCGGCGGGCTTGGCCTTGACCGTCAGCGGGATCTCCGGGGAGCGCACGCGGGTGACCTTGCCCGGGCGCGGGCCGAACGGCGTGTAGCCGTTGCGGCTGCTGCGGTCGGCCAGGGTGGCGCTGAACACCTGGCTGGGGATGGTCAGCTGGCCGCTCTTCTGCGGGAAGATGGCGTAGCGCAGCTCGATCACGCCGTGGCGCACGCCGCCGATGTCCTGCTCGTAAGTGCGTGGCTCGCCGAGGGATTCGACCCGCGCATCGGGGATTTCCAGCTGGGTGAGGCTGCTGTCGTCGTACAGCGACACCGAGTGGTAGATGCGCAGGGTCAGCACGCTCTGCGCCTGCACGTAGACGCTCTCGTGATCCAGGCTGGCGTCGATGAAGATCGGCGCCATCTGCTCGTCGCTGTTCTGGCTGGTGGCCTCTACCACATGCAGGCTGACCGGTTGGCTCTGGGCGTCGCCCAGGCGCAGCGGCGGAATCACCACGAAGCCGCTGTGGCGCGGTTTGAGGGTGACGATCCAGCGGGTGCTGGCGCGCGCCTGGCCTTCCAGGCTGGTCAGGCGGTTGACCTGGCGTGTACCGAGCACATCGAACAGCTCGTTGAGTGGCGTGAGGTCGGGTTTGCCGAATTCGGTGGCGTCCGTGGATTCGAGGGTCAGGTCGAGGCTTTCGCCCAGGTTCAGCCGGCTGCGGTCGACGCTGGCGGTAAAGTCTTGCGCGCTGGCCTGCCATGCCAGCAAACAGAAGAGCAGGGTGCAGAGCAGGCGGGTCATCGGGCTTGTTCCTGACGCTGTTGCTGTTCGTACCAGAATTTGCGGCGCAGCAATTCGCCCGGGTCATCGGGAATCTGCCGCAGCCATTGTTCCAGAGCCTGGCGCCGCTCGCCATCGAGGGGCGTATCGGCTTCGGGGGCTGCTTTTTCAGACGGTGCGTTCTGCGTCGGCTCGGCCTTGTCCGCAGGTTCACCTTCGCCGGTCGGGTTCGGCTGCGGCTGTTCCTGGGTAGGCGGCTGCTGCTCCTGGGCGGTCGCTGGCTGGCCCTGGCCTTTGGGCGGTTGGTCTTCGCCGGACGCCGAGGATTGGCCGGGCGGTTGTTGCTCGTCGGGCTTGTCGTCGGGTTGCTGGTCTTCGCCTTCGTCCGGTTGCTCGGCCTGCTCTTGGCGCTGGCGCAGCAGTTCCTCGACCAGGGCCTTGTTCTTCGCGGCCTGCTGCAGCTGCGGATCGATTTCCAGGGCGCGGTCGTAGGCATCGATGGCCGCTTCCAGCTCGTTGCTGCGCGCCAGAGCATTGCCGCGGTTGTAGAGCGACGGTGCGCTGTCGTCTTTGCCGAACTGTTCGGCGGCCGCCGCGTAATCGCCGGCCTGGTAGAGCGCCATGCCGCGCCAGTGCGGGTCCTCGAAGCGCTCGGCGGCTTCCTTGGGGCGGCCGGCTTCGA
Organism: Pseudomonas fulva 12-X; assembly: GCF_000213805.1. Classification (NCBI taxonomy): domain Bacteria; kingdom Pseudomonadati; phylum Pseudomonadota; class Gammaproteobacteria; order Pseudomonadales; family Pseudomonadaceae; genus Pseudomonas; species Pseudomonas fulva. The sequence goes on from NC_015556.1 coordinate 1,976,501, forward strand.
GCAGGCGCTGGCCCTGCTGGTCGGCGCGCAGCCAGAGGTCGTCGAAGCTCATCGCCATGCCGGTTTGCGGAGTACCGAGCAACAGCAGTGGCAGGCACAGCAGCCAGCCGCGGCGGCCGGCGCAGGCGGCCAGCAGCAACAGCGGCAATAGCAGCCAGTAACCCTGGTCGGCCCAGCTGCGCAGCTGGGTCTTGTGGCCGTTGTCGCGCAGCGCTTTGGGGCCATTGAGCAGGCCCAGGCTGCGCAGGTCGCGGTCATCGAGGCTGATGCTGCGGTACTGGCCTTTGACGCTCGCCGCGAACTGCCGCAACCCGCTGACATCCAGGCGCGGGATGAGGATGGCGCCTTGCTCGTCTTTCATGAAGGTGCCGTCTTCCTGCACGATCGGCGCGCCTTCGCTGCTGCCCACGCCGAGGATGCGCAGGCGCGTGCCGCGGCTGCCGAGCAGTTTGGCGATGGCGCTGCGTTCGCCTTCGTCCAGGCTGCTGGTGATCAGCAGCAGGCGGCCCTGGCCTTGGGCGCCGTTCTTGAGCAGCTCCAGCGCTCTGGCTACCGCCAGGTCGGCGCGCTTGCCGGGTTCGGGCATGATCGACGGCTTGAGGGCTTCGAGCAGGTTGCGGCTGGTGCTCAGGTCATCGGATAGCGGCACCAGGGTGTGAGCGCTGCCGGCGTACACCACGATGGCGGTCTGCGCGTCGCCGCGCGCCTTCAGCAGGTCGAGCAATTTGCGACGGGCCTGGGCCAGGCGATTGGGCGAGGCGTCGCCGGCCAGCATCTGCGGGGTCAGTTCGAGCATCACCACCAGCGGGTCGGCCGGCTTGGCGTCATTCTGTTCGATGCGCTGCCAGCTGGGGCCGACCAGCGCTAGGGTGGTCAGCAGCCAGGCCAGGGCCAGAATGATCAGCGGCAGGCGGCTGCGCCGGCCGCGGCCGCCGCGCAGCAGGGCAGCGTGAAAGGCCGGCGGCAGCAGGGTTTGCCAGCGGCCGCTGCGGGTTTCCCGGTGCGCCAGCAACCACAGCAGCCAGGCCAGCACGGGCAACGCCAGCAGCCACCAGGGGCGCAACAGGTGGGGCAGATAGTCGCTCATGGTGCCTTGCGCCCCACACGTTGCGCAGCGCTCAAGGCCTGCTGGCGCAGTTGCGGCCATAGGCTGCGAACCACCAGCAGCAGGCTCAGCAGCAACGCGGCGGTCAGCGGCCAGGCGTACAGCGCCTGGGCCGGGCGCGCCAGGGTCGGTTGCTGGGCTACCGGCTCCAGGCGGTCGAGGGTCGCTTCGATGTGCTGCAGCTCGCGCTGATCACGGGCGCGGAAGTATTCGCCGCCGGTCAGCTCGGCGATGGCGCGCAGGCTCGGCTCGTCCAGATCCAGGCTGGGATTCATGCCGAAGGCGGCGAAGTTGCCGGCCTGCTGCGGGTCGGAACCGATACCGATGGGGTAGATGGTCACGCCTTCCTCGGCGGCCAGGCGGGCGGCGGTTATCGGTTCGATCTGCCCGCCGTTGTTGGCGCCGTCGGTGATCAGCACCAGTACGCGGCTGTCGGCGGGGCGCTGACGCAGGCGTTTGACCGCCAGGCCGATGGCATCGCCGAGAGCGGTGTTCTGCCCGGCGATGCCGATCACCGCCTCGTCAAGCCAGGTGCGTACGGTCTGCCGGTCGAAGGTCAGCGGCGCCTGTAGGTAGGCCTGGCTGCCGAACAGGATCAAGCCGACGCGGTCGCCGGTGCGGCCATCGATGAACTCGCCGATCAGCTGCTTGACCAGCGTCAGGCGGCTGACGTCCTCTTCGCCCAGGCGCATGTCGGCGTAATCCATGGAGCCGGACACGTCCACGGCGATCAGCAGGTCGCGGCCACTGGCCGGCAGTGGCAGTGGCTCGCCGACCCATTCCGGACGCGCCGCAGCGATCAGCAGCAGCAACCAGAGCAGGGCGAAGTGCACCTGTTTCTTCCAGGGCGGCAACTGCAGGCGGGCGCGGCGGCCGGAGAGATTTTCAAGCTCGCCGAGAAAACTCACCTGCAGCGCCGCTTCACCGCTGTCGGCGGCCGGCAGCCACAGGCGCAGCAGCCAGGGCAGCGGCGCGAGCAGGAAGATCCACGGCCAGGCGAACTCAAACATGCTTGCGGATCCAGGTGGCGACAGCCTGGTGCAGGCCTTCGATGGCCTTGTCATCCAGGGCGCAATGCGGCTTGTAGGCGCCTTCGACGAGGATCATCCAGCGCGTCAGGCCGGCGGCCGGGCAGCGGTTATCGAGAAACGCCAGCCAGGCGCGGCTGCTCAGGGTATGGCTGTGGCTGTCCGGGTAACGCTCGCGGCACAGGCGCTTGAGCAGCCCGTTGAGCTGCTGCAGCCAGGGGCCGGCCGGGGCGCCGTCATAGGGTTTGCTCAGGCGTTGCAGTTCCTGCAAGGCGGCCTCGCGCATCGGGTCCAGAGGCTGTTCGGCAGCCTGCTTACGGCGTGGCCGCGGCAAGCGCGGCGCCAGGCGCCAGGCGCCCCACAGCAGCACCGGGAGCAGGGCGGCGAGCAGCCACCAGCCGGGCGCCGGCGGCCACCAGCTGATGGCAGCCGGTTCGATCAGCGGTTCGAGCTGATCCAGCGGGTTCATGCGGACCTGCCGGGGCGCAGGTTGTTGAGGTGCTCGTGCAACTGCTCGACCAGCTCCTGGCCGGTGGACAGCGACAGCAGCGGCACGCCGAGCTTGTTGGCCAGACGCTGCCAGCGGGCGCGGCGCGCCTGGGCCTGGTCGCGGTAGCTGTGCTGAAGGTTGGCGTCCTCGGTATCCACGTCCAGCTGGGCATCGCCTTCGCCAAAGCGCAGCAGGCCGGAGGCGGGCAGGGCGTGATCGAGGGGGTCGGAGACCGGCAGCAACAACAGGTCGGTATGCCGGGCGAGCAGCATCAGTTGCTGCTCGCTGCTGTCGCCCAGGGTGCGTTCGTCGCAGAGGATCACCACCAGGCTGCCGGGGCGCAGCACTTCCCGGGCACGGCGTAGGGCCTGGCCGAAGCTGTCGCGCACCAGCGGCGTGTCGGCGGACAGCGCCTGGTTGGCGCGGGCCAGGCGGCTGAGCAGCTGCAGCAGGCTCTGCTTGCTGCGCCGCGGTTTGATTTCGTGATTGTCCTGGCCGCCGAACACCAGCCCGCCGATGCGGTCGTTGTGGCCCAGGGCAGCCCAGCCGATCAGCCCGGCGGCGCGGGCGGCGAGTACCGACTTGAACATCAGCCCGGTGCCAAAGAACAGCTGCCGGCTCTGCTCGACGAGCAGGTAGATGGGCCGCTCGCGTTCTTCGTGGAACAGCTTGGTGTGCGGCTCCTGGGTGCGTGCGGTGACGCGCCAGTCGATGGTGCGCACGTCGTCGCCCGGCTGGTAGACACGCACCTGGTCGAAGTCCACGCCGCGCCCGCGAAGCTTGGAATGGTGCAGGCCGATCAGCGGGCTGCGCCGGCCCGGCGTGGAGAACAGCTGCACCTCGCGCACCCGGTGGCGCATGTCGATCAGTTGCTTGAGATCGGTACGGATGCCCGCCTGCAGCTCAGGGTTATCCGCGTGCGAAAGCATCAGGCCACCGCGACTACGTCGAGAATGCGCTGGACCACGCGGTCCTGGTCGATGCCCGAGGCCTCGGCCTCGAACGACAGGATGATGCGGTGGCGCAGCACGTCGAACAGCACCGCTTGGATGTCCTCGGGGCTGACGAAGTCGCGGCCAGCCAGCCAGGCGTGTGCCCGCGCGCAGCGGTCCAGAGCGATGGAGCCGCGCGGGCTGGAGCCGTGGGCGATCCACTCGGCCAGCTCGGCGTCGAACTTGCCGGGGGTGCGCGAGGCCATTACCAACTGCACCAGGTATTCCTCCACCGCATCGGCCATATACAGGCCGAGGATTTCCTTGCGCGCGGAGAAGATCGCCTGCTGGCTGAGGCGGTGGTCGGGCTTGGTTTCGCCGTGCAGCGCTTCGCCGCGGGCCTGGGCGAGGATCTTGCGCTCCACGCTGGCGTCGGGGAAGCCGATCTTCACGTGCATCAGGAAACGGTCGAGCTGGGCTTCGGGCAGCGGGTAGGTGCCTTCCTGCTCGATGGGGTTCTGGGTGGCCATGACCAGAAACAGTGGCGACAGGTCGTAGGTGCTGCGGCCCACCGATACCTGGCGTTCGGCCATGGCTTCGAGCAGTGCCGACTGCACCTTGGCCGGCGCGCGGTTGATTTCGTCGGCGAGCACCAGGTTATGGAAGATTGGCCCCTGCTGGAACACGAAACTGCCGGTTTCCGGGCGATAGATTTCGGTACCGGTGATGTCGGCCGGCAGCAGGTCGGGGGTGAACTGGATGCGGTGGAACTCGGCCTCGATGCCTTCGGCCAGTTCCTTGATCGCCTTGGTCTTGGCCAGGCCGGGAGCACCTTCGACCAGCATGTGGCCGTCGGCGAGCAGGGCGATCAGCAGGCGATCGATGAGCTTTTCCTGACCGAGGATCTGGCTGGCGAGAAAGTGGCGAAGAGCGAGCAGCGCGTCTCTGTGTTCCATGGGGCTGTCCAGATGCGAATCGCGAGCGACGAACCCCGCTCGTCAGGGCCGCCCATGATAATCGAAGGCAGGGGCGTAAGCCATGCGGGCCTGCCCGCCCTGTGACCGGGTTGCCAGCCAGCCAGCGCCGCGCGCGGCTGGCACCGCCTCAGACGATACGGAACTGGCCGGCGCTGTGGTTGAGCGCCTCGACCTGGCGCGACAGGCCCTGGGTGTGTTCGTCCAGGCTCAGGCGCAGGGTCTTGGTCTTGCCGGTGTGCAGGTTGATGTCCTCGACCTTGGCGGCGATTTCCTCGGTGGTGCAGGAAATCTGCTCGATGGCCACCACCACCTGGCTCATCTCGGCGCTGAGATGCTCCATGGAACCGGTGATGCCGTCGATGGCCTGGGCCACTTCGCCGGAGCTGCGCTCGCCCTGGGTGGCGAGGTTCAGGCCGCTGGTCATCAGTTGGTCCATCTGCTGGGTCTGCTCGCGCAGCTCGTTGACGATCACCGCGATATCAGTGGTGGCCGCCACGGTTTTCTGGGCCAGGGAGCGCACTTCATCGGCGACCACCGAGAAGCCGCGGCCGGCCTCGCCAGCACGGGCTGCTTCGATGGCGGCGTTCAGTGCCAGCAGGTTGGTCTGGTCGGCCAGGCCGTTGATCACGTCGATGATGCTGGTGACCTTGGTGCTCGACTGGGTGAGGGCGCTGACCTGGGCGTGGGTGTCCTGGATCAGCTGCGAGAGGCGGCGCATGTTGTCGGCGCTGGCGTTGATCACCGAAGCGCCGTCGCGCGCCGACTGGTAGGCCGCCTGGGTGGCGTTGCCGACATCGGTGGTGCGCTGGGCCATTTCATGGACCGTGGCGGAGATCTGCTGGGAGGCCGAGGCGGCCTGTTCGGTCTGCATTTCCACCTGGGTGCTGTTTTCCTCAAGGCGGCGCATGGCGTCGTTGAGGTAGTGGTGCAGCTGGTTGAGTTCCTTGTTGCCATCCAGAACCTGGCGAATCACCCCGGCGATGCCCTGGGTCATCTGGTTGGACGCGCTGCCGAGCTGGTTGAATTCGTCGCGGTGGTTCGCGCCAACGTCGATCCGCGCCGTCAGGTTGCCCGCCGCGACCTGGGCGAGCAGGCGGTTGACCCGGTCCAACTGCGCCATCAGCAGGCGCGAGGCGCGGCCCAGGGTCAGCAGCATGAAGGCCGAGACCAGCACGAAGGTCAGGCCCATCATCCAGCGCGCGGTGCTGCGCGCCTGCTCGGCCTGGCGGGTAGCGCCCGTCAGTACGGTGTCCTGCAGGTGATGGTTCTGCGCCTCGATGCTGGCCTCGATCTGCTGGCCCTGCTGCTGCAGCTGTTTCTCGCTGGTCACGATCTGCTGGATCAGCGTATCGGCCGCGGTGAAATTGTCGGTGAAGGCGCTGGCTGCCTTGCCCACCCGGCTTTCCTGCCATTCCAGATCGACGATCTGGGCCTGCAATTTGCCCAGTGCCGCGCGTACGCCGTCGGCGTACCTGGCATCGAAGGTGGACAGGTAATCACGCTGGTTGCTCAGCGCCTCGGCAATCGCTGCCTGGATCAGGCTGATGCTGACCCGCTCCAGCTCCTTGCCGCTTTCCGCCAGCTTGGCGCGCAGGCCGTTGAAGGGTGTCAGGCCCAGTGCCTGGGATTGCTTGAGCCAGTTCTGCTGCACGGCGATGTCCTGCTGCAGCAACTCGTCCAGGCGCCGGGAACTGTCGAGCAACGTGGCATCGTCGAGCAGTTCGGCGCGTTGAACATATTGACGGGACAGCTCGCCCAGCGCGGTCAACCCGGTCTGGAATTCGGCCTCGCCATCGGGGCTGAGCTGGCGGCGTTCGGCGTTCAGCTTCAGCCACTGGTTCATCAGCGTGGCCGAGTCGCCGGCGTAAGCCGTGGCGCGCTCGCGTGCCTGCAGGGCGTTGTCGAGGGTCTGGCTGGCCCAGAACGAGGCCGCCGTCATCAGCGCCAGGCTGGACAAGGTGATGAGGATAAGAAGACGAAACTTCTGCTTCCAGGAAAGGAACAGTGACATGGCGGATGTCCAGGTTGGCTTTATTTTTATTGACGCCAGACTTTAGGCGTTGTGCCAGTACAGTGCAAGAGGGTTGTACGATGTCTGCCATGGAGCGGGCAGCGTGAACGAAAATGTCGCTGCACCGCAAGCGTGCACTGCCACGGCCTCGTTAAGCTCGTGCGGCGCCTGTGACCGGCGCGTCATTTGTACAACGGGTAGCGTTTGCAGGTAGCCGGTCTAAGGTTGAACTACGTACGGAAACAACAATCGCACCTACCAAGCCTACAGACGGAGTACAAGCATGGCGTTCTTCACCGCGGCCAGCAAAGCCGACTTCCAGCATCAACTGCAAGCGGCCCTGGCGCAGCACGTCAGCGAGCAGGACCTGCCACAAGTGGCCCTGTTCGCTGAACAGTTCTTTGGCATCATCGCACTCGAAGAGCTGACGCAGCGGCGACTGTCCGACCTCGTTGGTTGCACCCTCTCGGCCTGGCGCCTGCTGGCCCAGTTCGACCCGAGCCAACCGCAGGTCCGCGTCTTCAACCCCGATTATGAAAAGCACGGCTGGCAGAGCACCCACACCGGCATCGAGGTGCTGCACCCGGACATTCCGTTCCTGGTCGATTCCGTACGTATCGAACTCAAGCGCCGCGGCTACAGCATTCACACCCTGCAGAACAGCGTGCTCAGCGTGCGCCGCGATGCCCAGGGCGCGCTGCTCGAACTACTGCCCAAGGGCAGCACGGGCGAGGGCGTCAGCCTCGAATCGCTGATGTTCCTGGAGATCAACCGCTGCGCCAGCAACGCCGAGATCAAGTCGCTGCAGAAGACCCTGCTCGACGTGCTCGAGGAAGTGCGCCTGAGCGTCGCCGACTTCCAGCCGATGAAGGCCAAGGCCCAGGAACTGCTGGGCAAGCTCGGCGACGGCAGCTTCGGCCACGGCACCACCGACCCGGCCGAAGTGGAAGAGATCAAGGTGTTTCTCTCCTGGCTGCAGGACAACCACTTCACCTTCCTTGGCTACGAAGAATTCACCGTTCATGACGCGGCCGACGGCGGTCACCTGCAGTACGACGAAAGCTCGCTGCTGGGCCTGTCCAAGCGTCTGCGCAGCGGCCTGAGCCAGGACGAGCTGCACATCGAACCCTATGCGCTGGCCTACCTGCGCGAGCCGACCCTGCTGTCGTTCGCCAAGGCCGCGCAGCCGAGCCGCGTGCATCGCCCGGCTTACCCGGATTTCGTCTCCATCCGCGAAATCGATGCCACGGGCAAGGTGGTCAAGGAGTGCCGCTTCCTCGGCATCTACACCTCGACCGCCTACAGCGAGAGCGTGCGCGAGATCCCCTATATCCGCCGCAAGGTCGCCGAGGTCGAGAAGCGCTCCGGCTTCATCGCCCAAGGCCACCTGAGCAAGGAGCTGGTCAAGGTTCTCGAAGTGCTGCCGCGCGACGACCTGTTCCAGACGCCGGTCGACGAGCTGGCCAGCACTGCGCTGTCGATCGTGCAGATTCAGGAGCGCAACAAGGTCCGCCTGTTCCTGCGCTTCGACCCCTACGGCCGTTTCGTCTATGCGTTGGCTTACGTGCCGCGCGACATCTATTCCACCGAAACCCGCCTGCGTATCCAGCAGGTGCTGGTCGATCGCCTGCAGGCCAGCGATTGCGAGTTCTGGACCTACTTCTCCGAATCCGTGCTGGCCCGCGTTCAGTTCATCCTGCGCGTCGATCCGAAGAACAAGCTGGACATCGACCCGCAGCAGCTCGAGCGCGAAGTCGTTCAGGCCTGCCGTTCCTGGACCGATGACTACGCCGCCCTGGCCGTGGAGAACTTCGGCGAAGCCAAGGGCACCCGCGTGCTCACCGACTTCCCGAAAAGCTTCCCGGCCGGCTACCGCGAGCGCTTCGCACCGCACTCGGCAGTGGTCGACATGCAGCATCTGCGCAGCCTCTCCGAGGAGCGCCCGCTGGTCATGAGTTTCTACCAGCCACTGGTGCCCGGTGAGCGTCAGCTGCACTGCAAGCTGTACCACGCCGACACGCCGCTGGCGCTGTCTGACGTGCTGCCGGTGCTGGAGAACCTCGGTCTGCGCGTGCTGGGCGAGTTCCCGTATCGCCTGCAGCACCAGAGCGGCCGTGAGTTCTGGATTCACGATTTCGCCTTTACCTATGCCGAAGGCGTCAATCTCGACATCCAGCAGCTCAACGACACCCTGCAGGACGCCTTCGTGCACATCGTGCGCGGCGACGCCGAGAACGATTCCTTCAACCGTCTGGTGCTGACCGCCGGCCTGGCCTGGCGTGACGTGGCGCTGCTGCGTGCCTACGCCCGCTACCTCAAGCAGATTCGTCTGGGCTTCGACCTGGGCTACATCGCCAACACGCTGCTCAACCATGCCGACATCGCCCGCGAGCTGGTGCGTTTGTTCCGCACGCGCTTCTATCTGGCCCGCAAGCTCAGCGCCAATGACCTTAACGACAAGCAGCACAAGCTCGAGCAGGCCATTCTCGGCGCTCTGGACAACGTCGCGGTGCTCAACGAAGACCGCATCCTGCGTCGCTACCTGGACCTGATCAAGGCCACCCTGCGCACCAACTTCTACCAGCCGGACGCCCTGGGTGAGGTGAAGAGCTACTTCAGCTTCAAGTTCAACCCCAGCGCGATTCCCGAGCTGCCACGCCCGGTGCCGAAGTTCGAGATCTTCGTCTACTCGCCGCGTGTCGAAGGCGTGCACCTGCGCTTCGGCAACGTGGCCCGTGGTGGCCTGCGCTGGTCGGACCGCGAAGAGGACTTCCGTACCGAAGTGCTCGGCCTGGTCAAGGCCCAGCAGGTCAAGAACGCGGTGATCGTGCCGGTCGGCGCCAAGGGCGGTTTCGTGCCGCGTCGCCTGCCGCTGGGTGGTGGCCGTGACGAGATCCAGGCCGAGGCCATCGCCTGCTACCGCATTTTCATCAGCGGCCTGCTGGACATCACCGACAACCTCAAGGAAGGCGAAGTCGCGCCGCCGGCCAACGTGGTTCGCCATGACGGCGATGATCCGTACCTGGTCGTCGCTGCCGACAAGGGCACCGCGACCTTCTCCGACATCGCCAACGGCATTGCCAACGAATACGGCTTCTGGCTGGGCGATGCATTCGCCTCTGGCGGTTCGGCCGGTTATGACCACAAGGGCATGGGCATCACCGCCAAGGGCGGCTGGGTGTCGGTGCAGCGTCACTTCCGCGAGCGCGGCATCGACGTACAGAAGGACCTGACCACCGTGATCGGCATCGGCGACATGGCCGGTGACGTGTTCGGCAACGGCCTGCTGCTGTCCGAATCGCTGCAACTGGTGGCGGCGTTCAACCACCTGCACATCTTCATCGACCCGAACCCGGATGCCGCGCGCAGCTTCGTCGAGCGCAAGCGTCTGTTCGACCTGCCGCGTTCGAGCTGGGCCGATTACGACGCCTCGCTGATTTCTCAAGGCGGCGGCATCTTCCTGCGTAGCGCCAAGAGCATCGCCATCAGCCCGGAGATGAAGGCACGCTTCGATATCCAGGCTGACAAGCTGGCGCCGACCGAGCTGCTCAACGCATTGCTCAAGGCACCGGTGGATCTGATCTGGAACGGCGGTATCGGCACCTACGTCAAGTCCAGCCGTGAAACCCATGCCGACGTCGGCGACAAGGCCAACGACCTGCTGCGCGTCGACGGCCGCGAACTGCGCGCCAAGGTGGTGGGCGAGGGCGGCAACCTGGGCATGACCCAGCTCGGTCGCGTCGAGTACGGTCTCAATGGCGGTGCCAGCAACACCGACTTCATCGACAACGCCGGTGGTGTGGACTGTTCCGACCACGAGGTGAACATCAAGATCCTGCTCAACGAGATCGTCACCGCCGGCGACATGACCGGTAAGCAGCGCAACACGCTGCTGGCCGAGATGACCGAGGACGTGGGCAATCTGGTGCTCGGCAACAACTACAAGCAGACCCAGGCGCTGTCGCTGGCCGAGCGCCGCGCCCGCGAACGTCAGGGTGAATACAAGCGCCTGATGGCCGCGCTGGAAGCCTCCGGCAAGCTGGATCGCGCTCTGGAATTTCTGCCTAGCGAGGAAGAGCTCAACGAGCGCGCGACCAAGGGCCAGGGCCTGACCCGTCCCGAGCTGTCGGTGCTGATTTCCTACAGCAAGATCGAGCTGCAGGAAGCGCTGATCAAATCCGATATCGTCGATGACGAGTACCTGTCGCGCGAAATGGAAACCGCCTTCCCGGCGCGTCTTGCGCAGGAATACGGCGAGGCCATGCGCCGTCACCGCCTCAAGCGCGAGATCGTCAGCACGCAGATCGCCAACGATCTGGTCAACCACATGGGCATCACCTTCGTGCAGCGCCTGAAGGAGTCCACCGGGGTCGGCTCGGCGCAAGTCGCCGCGGCGTATGTGGTGGTGCGTGACGTCTTCCACATGCCGTTCTGGTGGCGCCAGATCGAGGCTCTGGACAACCAGGTGCCGGCCGATCTGCAGTTGACCATGATGGACGAGCTGATGCGCCTGGGCCGCCGCGCCACGCGCTGGTACCTGCGCAGCCGCCGCAACGATCTGGATGCCGCCCGTGACGTGGCCCACCTCGGCCCGCGGGTCAAGGCACTGGCCATGCGTCTGGACGAGCTGCTGGAAGGCCCGGCCCGCGACGAGTGGATGGCGCGCTACCAGACCTACGTCGAAGCCGGCGTGCCGGAGCTGCTGTCCCGCGTGGTGGCCGGCACCGGTCATCTGTACACGCTGCTGCCGATCATCGAGTCGGCGGACCTCACCGGCCACGAGCCGACCGAGGTGGCCTCGGCCTACTTCGCGGTGTCCGATGCCCTGGACCTGTCGTGGTACCTGCAGCAGATCAGCAGCCTGAGCGTGGAAAGCAACTGGCAGGCCCTGGCCCGCGAAGCCTTCCGCGACGACCTGGACGCGCAGCAGCGCGCCATCACCGTCTCGGTTCTGCAGCTGGCCAACGGGCCGGAGTCCATCGAGGCGCGGGTCGAGCTGTGGATCGAGCAGAACCGTCGTCTGGTCGACCGTTGGAAGGCCATGCTCGCCGAGCTGCACGCGGCATCCGGCAGCGATTACGCCATGTACGCCGTGGCCAATCGCGAGCTGGGCGACCTGGCGCAAAGCCAGCCGCCGGTGCTGCCAAACTGAGCTGAGTAAGCGCTGAAATGAAAACGCCCCGACTGGTTCGGGGCGTTTTTCTTTGTGTGGCGTTTATCGCTGCTCGGTACGAATCGCCATGGACGCAGAGCGCTGCTGCTGCGCCCAGATGGCAAAGCAGACCAGTACGGCCAGGGTCGCGAACAGCACGGCCGAGGACCCCACGGTGCCAAGGTCCAGCCCACCCTTGTCGGTGCTCTTGGTCAGTACGTCACCCAGCGTTGCGCCAAACGGCCGCGTCAGCACGAAGGCTATCCAGAACAGGGCCACACGCGACAGTTGCGTGCGGTAGTAGGCCGCTGCTACCAAGGCCAGCAGGGTGCCGATCAACAGAGCGCCGCCGGCGAAACCCAGGCCCGAATCGTCGGCCAGATAGTCGCCCAGTGCCGTGCCCAGGGTGTTGGAAACCAGAATCGCCGCCCAGTAGAACAGCTCGGCACGCCGCGAAACGATATGTTCGACCGACAGCGATTTCTCGCTAAGTCGCCAGGTCAGCAAGACGCTGACCAGCAGGGCGACGAGAATCAGCGAGCCACTGGCGTAGCCGAGGCCGAGGGTGCGGTCCATGAAGTCCGACATGGTAGTGCCGGCCGTGCTGGTCATCAGGATGACGGTCCAGTAGAGCGCAGGCGTGTAGCGGCGGGTGCTCAGCTGGCCGAGCAGGGAGAGGATGAACAGGCTGATGAGCAGCAGGGAGCTCAGCGCATAGCCAATGTTGAGCGTCATGGACAGCAGGTCGCCTGCCGTCTCGCCAAGGGTCGTGGCGCAAATCTTCATGACCCAGAATGCCAGGGTGATTTGTGGGAGCTTGTTCATAGCGGCCTCGCTCGGTCCGAGGGATTCGGACATGGGGCCACTGTGCTGGGGGCTGCGTCATACAGGCGTCAAAAAACAATAAAAATTGCGTGAAGCGCTGGTTGTCCTGAGAGCCTGTTCACGATCCTTATGCGCATGAAGCGGTAGCTATAAGGGGCGGACATCGGCGCAGTATCTGTGGGAACGGGCGGGGACGCCCAGTTCATGCCCGCGATTTTTCGCGCGCATGGCGCGCTCCCACAGTGGATCGGCGAAAGGCCGCTCTCGCTACTCAGCTGCCAAAATCGACGAGCCTGGGCTGAAAGATCATGAACAGGTTCTGAGCGGCATCGCCAAGCGCTTCGCGGCGTGGTTACGAAAACCTGTCGCTCAGTTCGCGTACGTAACCCAGCATGTCCGGTGCGCCGGCCTGCAGCAGGCCTTCGCCCAGGGCGCAGGCCTGTGGCGAGTGCTTGGGCAGCAAAAGAAACTCGGGCGCGCCCGGCGTGCGCAATAGGCTCAGGCGTGCATAGGGCACCTCGTGCTCCATCAGCAACTGCATGAAACTGGCGTCGCTCCAAGCCGCGCAGGGCATCGCCAGAGCGTGATAGCGCTGCTGCAGATCGTGCAGGCCGTCGGGGCTGATGCGGTAGTAGGTGATGTGCGCCGGCAGGGTGATTTCCAGGCCGCGCAAGCGCGCATAGGCCACGGCGCTGGCAAAGGCTTCAGGGTGCGACTCGCCGGCCCAGAACAACCGCTCGCCGCGCCACTGGGCGTGGAACAGTTCGAGGCTCTGGTGCGGGTACTCGGGCAGCGCCTTGCTCAGGTGCTTGAGAAAATCGCGGTAGCTGATGATGCGGATCTGCCGGCAGGCTTCGCTGGCCGCGTAGTCCTCGAGGCTGCCGTAACTGCCGTCGCAGTGCACCAGGCTGTCGACCAGGCGCAGGTCGAATTGCTCCAGATGGCGGTGTTCGACCTCGATCAACTGGACCAACGCAGCGTGGGCTTCGGCCTTGTCTTCCTGTACCGGACCGGACAGTGCACTGCGCGGGAGATCCTTGAGGCGCTGCAGGGGCGGACCGCCCAGCCAGCAGATGTTATCGCCAAAGGTGGGAATTTCGGAGAAGGGCAGTTGCAGCTGACTGGCGCGCTCGAAGATGGGCTTGCAGCCACGGCCAAGCAGACCGACGCGCTGGGCCAGGGCGGCCAGGCGTGAGGCTAGAGGGCTGGGCTGTTCAGGCAGGCTCATGGCAGCTCGCGTACGTCAGTGTGCCAGGCGCAGTGTGGCAGAGCCTGCCAGGAGTTGCACGACCCTCGCAGCACAATGTCCAGGTCATGGCCGAAATGCCCGGACCTGATCGATGCGACAGGTTCGAATATGGCACAATCCGTTCATTCATCTGCAAGGAGCCTCCATGGCAAGCCTGGTTCTGGATATCGCATTACCCGCAGACCGCGTGCAGGCGATCTATCAGGGGCGGGCCAACCGTATTCAGGCGTTGAGCCGCGACGGGCGTCGGGTCAGCATTCCGGCCCACCATTTCCGGACGTTTCTGACCCACGCCGGTATCCATGGTTCCTTCGAACTTGAGTTCAATGATGCTGGTGAGCTGCTGTGTCTGCGGCGCCTAGCCTAAGAGCCTGCTCACTATCTGCTGCGCTTCGGCGCTACAGCGTTAAAAACAAGCTGGATTGCCAGCCCAGTCGGAATGCTCATTTACAGCTCGTAAAGTCGAGCGCGACTCCGACCGGTCCTCGCCTGTTTTTGCGGGGCCGCCCAGGCCTTGCATTGCTCTAGCTCGCTAGATCGTGAAAAGGCTCTAATCCTCGCTACGTGAGGCCTTGGCCGGCTATAATTCGCGCCCTTCGATTTCGCCACTGCCGAGCTGAGCCTGCCCATGTACAACCTGGCCCGCGAGCTGCTGTTCAAACTGTCCCCGGAAACTTCCCACGAGCTGTCCATCGATCTGATCGGTGCCGCTGGCCGCCTTGGCCTGGCTGGCCGCCTGACCAAGGCGCCGAGCAGCCTGCCAGTGACGGTCATGGGTCTGCAGTTCGCCAACCCGGTGGGGCTGGCCGCCGGCCTGGACAAGAACGGCGATGCCATCGATGGCTTCGCGCAGCTGGGTTTCGGCTTCGTCGAGATCGGCACCGTCACCCCGCGCCCGCAGCCGGGTAACCCCAAGCCACGCCTGTTCCGTCTGCCGGAGGCGGAGGCGATCATCAATCGCATGGGTTTCAACAATCATGGCGTCGATCACCTGCTGGCCCGCGTGCAGGCGGCCAAGTACCGAGGCGTGCTGGGCATCAATATCGGCAAGAATTTCGACACGCCAGTCGAGCGGGCGGTGGACGACTACCTGATCTGTCTGGACAAGGTCTACGCCCACGCCAGCTACGTGACCGTCAACGTCAGCTCGCCGAACACGCCGGGCCTGCGCAGCCTGCAGTTCGGCGATTCGCTCAAGCAACTGCTCGATGCCCTGCACAAGCGCCAGAATGAACTGGCCCTGAGCCACGGCCGTCGTGTGCCGCTGGCGATCAAGATCGCCCCGGACATGACCGACGAAGAAACTGTGCAGGTCGCTACGGCGCTGCTGGAAACCGGCATGGATGCGGTGATCGCCACCAACACCACGCTGAGCCGCGAGGGCGTCGAGAGCCTGGCATTCGCCAACGAAGCGGGCGGTCTTTCCGGCGCGCCGGTGCGCGACAAGAGCACCCACACGGTCAGCGTGCTGGCAGGCGAGCTGGGCGGGCGTTTGCCGATCATCGCAGCAGGCGGTATCACCGAGGGTCGCCATGCGGCCGAGAAGATCGCGGCAGGGGCGAGCCTGGTGCAGATCTATTCGGGCTTCATCTACAAGGGGCCGGCGCTGATTCGCGAGGCGGTGGACGCCATCGCCGCGGCGCGGCGTTGAATCCCGCGCAATAAAAAGGGCTCCCTTGGGGAGCCCCTGGGCTTGCGCCCGCCGCTCGGATGGAGCGTGCTTGGTGAAGTCGGTAGGTCCTTGGCGTTAGCCGACTGCGCGAAGTTCGTTGAGTCGATGAATACCGGCAGCGCCGGTCAAACCGTCCCAGTTGTCACCGCGGCCTTCACGCCAGCCATTGAGCCAGGCTTGACGCACGGACGGAAGAGTGAAAGGACACAGCTCGCGGGATTTACCACTGATACCGTACTGATAGCCGCGCAAAAATGCTTTTTCTAACGGATCACGCTTAAGTCTTCTCATAGGGTGTTGCCCTCACTTGTTGACTGTTTTATGTCCCGTTGACCTTAAGAAGGTCAGGCAGAAGGTCTGCCGTTGGAGTCCGCTGCCGGCGTCGCGAGCCTCCATGTGCCATCGTCGTTGCAACGACGGCCTGGGTAGATTTCTATCGAATGCACGGGGCGCTGTGAATGACCGATTTGTCATAAGGACGTAACGCTTTTGAGGGTGAGGCCATAAGGTGAATTAACTGTGGTCGCCGTGGTCGCGCAAACCCGCGCGTTTACTGGCTCTCGTGAGCTCTGCTGGTAATTGGCCATCGTGAATGGCTATCGATTGCAGCTGATATTTATTCGGACGAAGGGTCGCATTGCGACTTCTTGTCACTTATTTTTGGTTGCGCCCACCGTTGGGGCAGCCCATTACCGCCTTCGGGCACTGGATGTATAGATGTCGGACCAACATGAACTCTTCCTCACTTGCCCCAAGGGGCTCGAAGGCCTGCTGCTCGAGGAAGCCAAGGCGCTGGGCCTGATTGAGGCCCGCGAGCACACTTCGGCCATCCGTGGCATGGCCAGCATGGAAACTGCCTATCGGCTATGCCTGTGGTCGCGCCTGGCCAACCGGGTGTTGCTGGTGTTGGCGCGTTTTCCGGTGCGTGATGCCGAGTCCCTCTACCAGGGCGTGCTCGACGTCGACTGGTTCGAGCACCTGGAGCCCAGTGGCAGCCTGGCGGTGGAGTTCAGCGGCCATGGCTCTGGCATCGACAACACCCATTTCGGCGCCTTGAAGGTCAAGGACGCCATCGTCGACAAGCTGCGCCAGGCCGACGGTACTCGCCCGTCAGTGGACAAGCTCAATCCGGATTTGCGCGTTCACCTGCGTCTGGATCGCGGTGAGGCGATCCTGTCGCTGGATCTATCCGGCCACAGCCTGCACCAGCGCGGCTACCGCCTGCAGCAGGGTGCGGCGCCTTTGAAGGAAAACCTGGCGGCTGCCGTGCTGATTCGCGCCGGCTGGCCGCGCATCGCTGCCGAGGGCGGCGCCCTGGCTGACCCAATGTGCGGTGTGGGCACCTTTCTGGTCGAGGCGGCGATGATCGCCGCCGATATCGCGCCGAACCTGACACGCGAACAATGGGGCTTCAGCAACTGGCTCGGCCATGTGCCGGCCACCTGGAACCGCCTGCGTGCCGAGGCCGAAGAGCGCGCCGCAGCGGGATTGGCCAAGCCACCACTGTGGATTCGCGGTTACGAAGCCGACCCGCGGCTGATCCAGCCGGCGCGTAACAATATCGACCGCGCTGGCCTGAGTGACTGGATCAAGGTCTACCAGGGCGAAGTGGCGACCTTCGAGCCGCGCCCGGATCAGAATCAGAAAGGCCTGGTGATCAGCAACCCGCCTTATGGTGAGCGCCTGGGCGACGAAGCGAGCCTGCTTTATCTCTACCAGAACCTCGGTGAGCGCCTGCGCCAGGCATGCATGGGCTGGGAAGCGGCGGTATTCACCGGCGCGCCGGATCTCGGCAAGCGCATGGGTATCCGCAGCCACAAGCAGTATTCGTTCTGGAACGGCGCATTGCCGTGCAAGCTGCTGCTGATCAAGGTGCAGCCCGAGCAGTTCGTTACCGGCGAGCGCCGCACCCCCGAGCAGCGTGAGCGCGAACGCGAGCAGAACGAACTGCAGGCCGAGGCGCCGAAGCTCAATCGCAATGGCAACCCGATCAAGCCGGCGCCGGCGCCCGTCGAGCAGGCACGCCTGAGCGAGGGCGGGCAGATGTTCGCCAACCGCCTGCAGAAGAACCTCAAGCAGCTCGGCAAGTGGGCGCGCCGCGAAGGCGTCGATTGCTACCGCCTGTACGATGCCGACATGCCCGAGTACGCCTTGGCCGTCGACCTGTACCACGATTGGGTGCATGTGCAGGAATATGCCGCACCGCGTTCGATTGACCCGGAAAAGGCCCAGGCGCGTCTGTTCGATGCCCTGGCGGCGATTCCCCAGGCGCTTGGCATCGACAAGAGCAAGGTGGTGATCAAGCGTCGCGAGCGGCAGAGCGGCACCAAGCAGTACGAGCGCCAGGCGGCTCAGGGTCAGTTCATGGAAGTGAAGGAGGGCGGCATCAAGCTGCTGGTCAACCTCACCGACTATCTGGATACCGGCCTGTTCCTCGATCACCGCCCGCTGCGCCTGCGCATCCAGAGAGAAGCAGCCGGCAAGCGCTTCCTCAATCTGTTTTGCTACACCGCCACGGCCAGTGTGCATGCGGCCAAGGGTGGCGCGCGCAGCACCACCAGCGTCGACCTGTCGAAGACTTACCTGGACTGGGCACGGCGCAACCTGTCGCTCAACGGCTTCTCGGACAAGAACCGTCTGGAGCAGGGCGATGTGATGAGCTGGCTGGGCGATGATCGTGGCGAGTACGATCTGATCTTCATCGATCCGCCGACCTTCTCCAATTCCAAACGCATGGAAGGGGTGTTCGACGTGCAGCGTGACCACGTCCAGTTGCTGGACATGGCCATGGCGCGCCTGGCGCCGGGCGGCGTGCTGTACTTCTCCAACAACTTCCGCAAGTTCCTGCTCGACGAACAGTTGCCGCTGCGTTATCGGGTCGAGGAAATCACCGCCGAAACCATCGACCCGGACTTCGCCCGCAACGCCAAGATCCACCGCGCCTGGAAGGTGATGGCCAAGTAATCAGGCTCACCGTCGGTAGCCTGGGTCGAGCGCAGCGACACCCAGGTTATGCTCTGGATCTCGCTGCATTCGGCCTGTCTTTAGCGTTTCGGCTGCTTGTAAAGGTCGAGCAGCACCTGGTCGAGAATCACCGACGCGCCCCAGGGTTTGGGGTCGTTGAGGATGGCCACCACAGCCCAGGCATTACCGCTGTTGTCGCGGCTGAAGCCGGCGATGGCGCGCACATTGTTAAGCGTGCCGGTCTTGATGTGCGCCTGGCCGGCCAGCGGCGTGTTGCGCAGGCGTTTGCGCATGGTGCCGTCCAGCGCGACGATCGGCATCGAGCTGATGAACTCGGGTGCGTAAGGGCTCTTCCAGGCCGCTTCCAGAATCCGTCCCATTTCCCGGGCGCTGATGCGCTCGGCACGGGACAGCCCGGAACCGTTTTCCATGACCAGCTGCGGCGCGGTGATGCCCTTGCGCGCCAGCCAGGCGCGGATCACCCGCTGCGCGGCGTGGGCGTCATCGACATCTGCCTCGTTGCGGTTCTGGGCGCCGATGCTGAGGAACAGCTGGCGGGCCATGGTGTTGTTACTGTACTTGTTGATGTCGCGGATGATCTCCACCAGGTCCGGCGAGAAGGCGCGGGCCAGCAGGGTGGCGCTCTTCGGCACTTCCGCCTGACGGTCCTTGCCGAGAATGCTGCCGCCCAGCTCGCTGAAGATCGCCCGTACCGCGCCGGCGGCGTAAGACGGATGGTCGAGCAGCGACAGGTAAGTCTGGGCGCTGCAGCCATCGGTCAGCTGACCGGTGACGATCACCCGGGTGCCATCGAATTCCTTCACCGGGTTGTAGCGCACGTCCGGCCAGGCCGGGCATTTGCCAGCCTTGAGCACTTTGACCTGATTGTCCAGCTTCAGACCGGCCAGGGGCGGCTCGGCGGCCACGCTGACCTTGCCGTCCTCGGCGCGGGCGATGAAGCGCAGGGCCTTGAGGTTGACCAGCAGCGAATCCGGGGTGACTAGGTAGGGCTTGTTGGCATCGCCGCCATCGTCGTTGAAGGCGGGCAGATCCGGTTGCACGAAGTAGCCGCGGTCCAGCACCAGATCGCCGGTCACCTGGCGCACGCCGTTGGCGCGCAGGTCGCGCAGCATCAGCCAGAGCTTTTCCATGTTCAGCTTGGGATCGCCGCCGCCCTTGAGGTACAGGTTGCCGTTGAGCACGCCGTTCTTGAGCTGACCGTCGGTGTAGAACTCGGTCTTCCACTGGTAGGTCGGGCCGAGCAGTTCCAGAGCGGCGAAGGTAGTGACCAGCTTCATGGTCGAGGCCGGGTTCACCGACACGTCGGCGTTGAAAATGGTGCCGTTGCCCGGGCCGTTGAGTGGCAGGGTCACCACGGACAGCGACTGCTGGCCGATCTTGTTGGTTTTCAGACTTTTGGCTACGCCCTCGGGGAGTGTGGCGTTGGTCGCCGCGTAGGCGGGCAGGGTAGTGGGCAGAACGAGGCAGGCGAGGGCCAGAGGGCGGAGGATGCGCAGCCTCCGAACGGCAGGTACAACGGAAAATCGCATTACGAGCTCCCACAGCGGTTTGGGACAATGGCGCGCATTATGCCCCATGACCAGGCCGCCAAGGGCCGCGATTGCGGGATTTTATGGCCAATGATCAGTTGCGGTTTGCCATGAAGGATTTTGGCGACGGCAGCGGTCGATTTTTCGCCGGTCGGCGGGCATCGCCGTCACGAAACTGTTAGAGTGCCGCGCGTTATCACTCTGCAAGGATTTATACCCATGGCTACCAATCGTTCCCGTCGTCTGCGCAAGAAACTCTGTGTGGACGAATTTCAGGAGCTGGGTTTCGAACTGAACCTGAATTTCAAGGAAGACCTGAGCGACGAAGCGGTCGACGCCTTCCTCGATGCCTTCCTGAGCGACGCGATGAACGCCAACGGCCTGGGCTATGTTGGCGGCGACGACTACGGCTTGGTGTGCCTGGCCAAGCGTGGTTCGGTCAGCGAAGAACAGCGCGCTGCTGTAGAAGCTTGGCTCAAGGGTCGTTCCGAGCTGGTCGATTTCAGCGTCAGCCCGCTGCTGGACGTGTGGTACCCGGAAAAAGAGATCAACTCGGCTTCCTGATATACCGCAAAGGGCCTCGCTCGAGGCCCTTTTCTTTTGTGCAGCGCGGCACGTATCACTCCTCGTTTACCACCCTGCCTTGCGATGACTGCGTCGGCGGTTCCTCATCCGTTGCTGCAGTCTTGGCGTTTCGCTTGATGGCAATACGGTTATCCAGCCACTGGCGCAGGCCGTGCATCAGCAGGGCGATGAACAGCGTCAGCACCACGCCCAGGGTGACATTGAACAGGCGCACCTGCGGCAGGTGCCAGTCCTGGGCCAGGCTTTCGGCGAGTAGCACGAAGCACACCGTGGTCTGCAGCACGAACAGGCCGTAGTGATTGGCCTGCAGCGCGCGGCTGAGCATGATCAGCGGTAGCATGATGGCGACCATCAGCGGCGGGCTCTGCAGGCTATGGCCGAACAGGATCAGCAGGCCGGCGGCGGTCAGGCTGGCCATGCTCGCCTGCAGTGCGCGCACCAGGCTGCCCCTGAATTCCAGTTGCAAGGTGGTGACCACTGCCAGGGTCAGCCAGTAACCGCGCTGCAGGTGGGCCAGATTGACGATTAGACCAGCCATCGACACCGCCACCGTGCAGCCCAGGGTGTACAGCCCCCATTGCTGGCGGGACTGGCGCTGCGCATGGCGACGCAGCACCTTGAGCAGGCTGATCAGCCGCGGCATGTATGGCCACATGCGCAGGCCATGCAGGCCGCGCAGACCGAAGGCCAGGAGCATCACCCACAGCCCACCTAGCATGAACAGCATGGCGATGGCATTGGGGTTGTTGAGCATGCTGCTGCCGTACTGGCCTTGCCCGAGGCACAGGCAGACGGTCAGGCCGATGCCCAGCTTGCCGGCCTCGTTGCCGTAACGCTGCAGCCAGGCCAGCAACAGGCCGAAGGCGGCGAACAGCGACAGGCTGATCAGCGGGTGGGTCGCCGACCAGAAGCCCAGGCCGGCGCTGCAGGCCCCCAGGCCGGTGAGCAGCAACATGCGCAGCATGCCGAAGCGGTGCAGCGGGTTGGCCTGGGCGGCCTGGAAGGCGCCGACCGAGGCCCACAGAAAGCCCGGGTGGGCGCTGAACAGGCCGAGCAACAACGGCAGTGCGCAGCCCAGCCCGGCGACCACTGCCGGCCCCCAAGCGGGTGGCCCGGCGTGCCAGCTGAACAGCTGCCTGAACACCTGGCGCATCTCAGACCGGACTCGAGCGACCGGTCATTTCCCGCGCCATCTCGGTGGCGTAGCTGTCGGTCATGCCGGCGATGAAGTCGATCATGCGCAGGAACGAGCGGTACAGCGGCCAGTGCGGATCGGGTGCGTTATGACCCAGCAGATCGAGAATGCGCCGGTTCTTGAACGACGGCGTGCGACCGCCGTGCTGTTCCAGCGCCGCGCCGCAGAAGGCATTAAGGAGAATTTCCAGAGTGGTATAGGCGCCGATCTCGTGCAGCGTCTTGCGTTTGTCCTGGAAGATCTTCTCGCGGGCCATGGCCTTGGCGGCCTGCACGCAGCGCTTGGCGGAGCCGTGCATGTGCTCGACCAGATCGCCCTCCAGGCGGCCGGCCAGCAGGCTGGGCTGCTGCTCGACGAAGGCCTGGGCGGCCGAGTTGGTCAGGTGCTCGATGGCCTTGCCGCGCAGGATCGCTAGCTTGCGCCGCCGCGAATCCTGCGGGCCGAGCTGGCGGTAGGTTTCCGGCAGATCGTCGCCGACCAGATCGAGCAGCAGCGATTCCACTTCGGCGTAGTCGAGCAGCTCCATTTCCAGCCCGTCTTCCAGGTCGATCAGGCCGTAGCAGATGTCGTCCGCGGCCTCCATCAGGTAGACCAGTGGGTGACGTGCCCAGCGTTGTTCTTCGAGCTGCGGCAGGCCGAGCTTGCCGGCGATCTGCTCGAGCAGCGGCAGCTCGCTCTGGTAGCAGCCGAACTTGTGCTTTTTGTAGCCCAGGGCCTCGGCGTGCCGCGACGTCCAGGGGTATTTGAGGTAGGCGCCGAGGGTCGCGTAGGTCAGCCGCGTGCCGCCATCGAACTGGTGGTACTCCAGCTGGGTGAGTACGCGAAAGCCCTGGGCATTGCCTTCGAAGCTGAGAAAGTCGCCGCGCTCGGCATCGCTCATGGCATCCAGCCAGCCGCGCCCGGCGGCCTGCTGGAACCAGTGGCGGATGGCGTCCTCGCCGGAGTGGCCGAACGGTGGGTTGCCGATGTCGTGGGCCAGGCAGGAAGACTGCACCACCATGCCCAGATCGCTGGGCTCGCACCAGTCCGGCAGTTCGCCGCGCAGCATCTCGCCGACACGCATGCCCAGGGAGCGACCCACGCAGCTGACCTCCAGCGAGTGGGTCAGGCGGGTATGGATGTGATCGTTGCTGGACACCGGATGCACCTGGGTCTTGCGGCCCAGCCGGCGAAAGGCACCGGAGAAGATGATGCGGTCGTGATCCTTGTGGAAGGGGCTGCGGCCCAGTTCATCGGCGCTGGGCGCCGGTTTGCCAAGACGTTCACGGGTGAGCAGGGTTTGCCAGTCCAAGCGTGCTTCCTTTACCGGATACGACGGGTGGGCGTACGCGGCTTTATTAGCCGCATGCGCGAGTGCCCATTAGCTTCACTGTTCATCAGGGCAACTGCAAGGCCGCATCCACTAAAGTCCACTGGCGTCGATATCGACCAGCAGCAGGCGGCTGCCGTTGTCGATGAACTGCCCGGCAGTCAGGCAATACTGGTTGGTGGTGGCGTCGCGGTAGGTGTTGGAGAGGATCAAGCGGCGCTCTTCCCAGCCTTCGGCAAGCAATTGATAGAAGTACGGGCGCCATGACCAGTTGTGGCCCAGGTAGCGATCGTCGGCCTGCCAGGCGCCGTCGCGCCACTCCAAGTTGGGGGTGATCTGCGTGCCGTGGCGGTCGCACTGGTACAGGCGAATCAGCCAGGGGAAGGCGCCAGGCGTCACCTTTGGTACGAGTTCGTCGGGGCTGTTCTTGATCTGGGTGAACAGCTCGGCGAGCTGGCGACGCAGGGTCATCACTCGCATGCGGTCGGCGAGTTTCCTGTGCACATAGGCATCACGCAGGCGGGCGAAGCACTCGGTGAATGCGCCACTGTCGAAGAATTCCAGCTCCGGCCTGGCGAACAGGTAGCCCTGTACGTAACGGGCGCCACATTCCAGGGCGAAATCCAGCTCCGATTCGGTCTCCACCCCTTCGGCGATGATCCAGCAACCGGTCTTTTCAGCCATCATCGCCAGCGCCTTGACTACTTCGCCGCTGGGCCCGCCGCGGGCGGCATCCTGAAACAGGCGCATGTCTAGCTTGAGGATGTCGGGTTGCAATGCCAGTACGCGGTCGAGCTGTGAATAGCCGGCTCCGAAGTCGTCGATGGCGATTCGCACTCCGGCTTCACGATAGCGTGCGGCCACAGCGGCCAGGCGCTGACTGGCGCCGCCCAGTTCGGTGATCTCGAAGACCACGCGAGTGGGATCGACACCACTGCTCGCCAGCTGCTTGAGGCTCGGCAGCGCCTGCTGTGGGCGCAGACGACCAATCCAGCGTGGCGAGATGTTCACGCTCAGGAACCAGTCGGGCGGCGCGTCATGAAAGCGCATGAACGCCTGCTCACGGATTGCTCGGTCCAGCCTGCGCAAGGCCGCGGCGGGTGTTTTCGGATCGGCGAACAGCGGCCCTGCAGAATGCAGATGGCCAGCGGCGTCGCGCAGTCGAGCCAGGGCTTCGATGCCGGCGATCTGTCCGGTAGCGGTATCGATGAAAGGTTGGAAGACGGCGGTAGGTTGACCGTCGAGCACCGGGCACATCCTTAGTTAAAGGTCGGTTAACCAGAGGCGACTCTGGCTTTTAGGTGCTCTTTACTAGCAAGAAGATGGCCAGTTTCAGGCTTGATCGGCTTTCTCGGCTGGCTTTTCGCCTTCATGCTCGGGCGGGCGTTTGCGCAGATCAGGAAAGGCGGCCAGCGCCATACGCAGCCATCGGCGCCATTTCCCGCCGCGCATACCCAGTACCGTCAGGGCGAATACACCGCCGGTGATCCAGATTGGTGCGTTGCTGCCTTTGAGTTCGTCGCGCCAATACGTGCCCAGATCCTTGGCCTTTTGCAGGGGCTGCAGAATGACCAGGGTTTCGTGTCGAATTTCCTGGCGATGCATTTCCAGGCGCAGGCGCAGCATGGTCTTGCGCAGCTCGCGGGTATTTTTGTCGGTCATGGCAGCAGTTGCTCGCGGTCGCGGGCCAGTTCTTCGAGGCTGGCGCTGAACGGTGCCGGAGCGTTGCGCATGCGCTGCACCAGATTCCAGCCACAGGCCAGCAGGCCCAGCCCATACAACAGGCAGAGCAGGGTGATGACTAGCATGCGATGGGTTTCCCAGAAGCCGATCAGCAGGGCGGCGGAGAGGCCGATGATCAGCAGCAGGCCGAACAGGACACAAAGACCGGTGAGTATCAGCAGGCTGACGGTGCGCGCCTGTTGCTCGCGAATTTCTTCGCTGAACAGCGCCACATGACCATGAGCCAGCCCGAGCAGCGCACCGGCCAGGCGCCTCGGCGAGGGGCCGCGGCTGGGAGGTGCTGCTGTCTGGCTGTCATCCATGGGGTGTCCTGATCAACGTCGGCTAATGAGCATGCCGATCAGTATACCAATGCCGGCGGCGATGCCGATGGTCTGCCACGGGTGGGTCTGCACATAGTCCTCGGTCGCACCCGCCACTGCGCGGCCACGCTGGACCACGGTTTCCTCGGTGTTCTTGAGCGTCGTGCGGGCGCGGCCCAGGCTGTCGCGGATCTGCGCACGCAGCTCTTCGGCCTGGTCGCCTACCAGGCTGGCGGAATGCTGCAGCAGGGTCTCGGTGTCGCGTACCAGGGCCTGGAATTCTTCCAGCAGCTCTTCCTTGTTGGCGGGAGCTGCAGGGCGCGGGGGAAGTGGGCGGGCCATTGATCAATCTCCTGTAGGTATGAGGCGGTGTAAGGGGTTCGAGTGGCGCACCTACGCCAGGTTCAGTCTATCTGCCGGGATGTGTATCGATGACAGGACGCGGGCACAGCCATTGCATTGGCGAATCGCGAGGATGGCCGAAATGCATGGTTATGGTGCTCGGCTGCCTGTGAGGCATCTCGCTGGTGCTTGGACAACTGGTTGATAAACAAAGAATAAGTTCTGAAAGGATCGGGCGATGGAGCGCCATGATGCTGGCACGCTCCCAATGGGTGCGTGATGTGATGAGAATTAATGCCTGCAAATGGTGCTTCTTGTCAGGTCGGTGTTCCTTTTTGGTGCTTTTCGCTGCGGAGTCTGTGCTTCGATGGAAAACCTCGACAGTGCTGTGCAAACCCTGATTCATGGCTCGAACACCCTATTCATCCTTATTGGCGCGATCATGGTTCTGGCCATGCATGCCGGTTTCGCCTTCCTCGAAGTCGGCACCGTGCGGCAGAAGAACCAGGTCAACGCGCTTTCGAAGATCCTTTCGGATTTCGCCATCTCCGCCGTTGCCTATTTCTTCGTCGGCTACTGGATCGCCTACGGCGTGAGCTTTCTGCATCCGGCCAGCGTGCTGGTCGACGGCAATGGCTATGGGCTGGTGAAGTTCTTCTTTCTATTGACCTTCGCGGCGGCGATCCCGGCGATCATTTCCGGCGGCATTGCCGAGCGGGCACGTTTCGGTCCGCAGCTGTGCGCCACAGCGCTGATCGTCGCGTTCGTCTATCCCTTCTTCGAAGGGATGATCTGGAACGGTAACTTCGGTTTCCAGGCCTGGCTGCAGGAACGCTTCGGCGCGCCTTTCCACGACTTCGCCGGCTCGGTGGTCGTGCACGGCGTCGGCGGCTGGCTGGCCTTTGCCGCAGTGGTGCTGCTGGGTCGGCGTGATGGGCGTTACCGCGATGGTCGGCTGGTGGCCATGGCTCCATCGAGCATCCCCTTTCTGGCGCTGGGCTCCTGGGTGCTGATCATCGGCTGGTTCGGCTTCAACGTGATGAGCGCGCAGACCCTGGGCAGCATCAGCGGTTTGGTAGCCGTCAATACGCTGATGGCGATGGTCGGCGGCACCTTGGCCGCACTGATCGTCGGGCGTAACGACCCGGGCTTCTTGCACAACGGGCCGCTGGCGGGCCTAGTCGCTATCTGCGCCGGCTCCGACCTGATGCATCCAGTGGGCGCTCTGGTCACCGGTGCCATCGCCGGTGCGCTATTCGTCTGGGCTTTCACGGCCACGCAGGTGAAATGGAAGATTGATGATGTGCTTGGCGTCTGGCCGCTGCATGGCTTGTGTGGCGTATGGGGTGGCATCGCCTGCGGCATCTTCGGCCAGCCGCTGTGGGGCGGCCTGGGTGGTGTGAGCATTGCCAGCCAGCTGCTTGGCAGCCTGGCTGGTGTCGTCGTGGCGCTTTTGGGCGGCTTCGCGGTGTACGGGTTGCTCAAGTCGGCGGTTGGTATTCGCCTGAGCCAGGAGCAAGAGTATTACGGCGCCGACCTGTCGATCCACAAGATCGGTTCGGTGAGCCTGGATTGACGCGCGAGCCGCTTGGTCGATTGGCTGGCGGCTAACCCTAAACTTTTGCCGGGGGCTGCCGTCAACCTTGGACATGCTTCGTTTCGGTGACTTGCCATGGCTATCTCAATCCCGCTGTCGACCAACACGACAGGCCGCTCGCCACAGCTCGGCGGTCAGCCCACCACCATTCGCAATGCGGCCGATGCTCAGGCTGCGTTGTCCAATCGCCTTGCCGAGCGCCTCGGCCTGCCGCCCGGTTCGCTGACGGCCAAGCAGGACGACTTCTCGCCGGAGAAGGTCGCCGATCGCGTCATGGGTTTCGTCGAGCAACGGCTCAAGAGCGAGGCGGCATCCGGCGCCAGCCCCGAGAAGCTGCAGCAACTGCTCGATCAGGCCCGCTCCGGTGTGCAGAAGGGCTTCGACGAGGCGCGCAAGATTCTCGACGGCATGGGCGTGCTCAAGGACAAGATCGCCAGCGATATCGACGACACCTTCAAGCGCATCCAGCAGGGCTTCGCCGGCCTCGACAAACTGTACGGTTCTGCGCCGAGCACTGGTGGAAACAGCGGTGTGACGCCCACGTCCAGCGACCGCTTCGCCGCGGTGGCGGAAAGTTTCGAACTCAATATCACCACCCGCGATGGTGATCGCCTGCGCGTATCGGTGGCCCAGGCATCGGCGGCCTGGTCGCGTAGCGAGGGCACGAATAGCCAGTCTGGCAGTCTGCAGATCGGCGGTTGGCAGGTGGAGGTAGAGGGCGAGTTGGACGATGAGGAAAAGGCCGCGCTCGGCAAACTCTTCAGCCAGGTGCAGGATCTGTCGAACTCCTTCTATTCCGGCGACATGGCCGGGGCCTTCGACCGTGCCATGGCGCTGGATATGGACAGCTCTCAGTTGGCCTCCATGTCGCTGCGCCTGACCCAGACCAGCGTGCGCCAGGCGACCGACACGTACGGCTCGGTCTCTAATCAGGGCGGACAGCCAGCCAGTGCAACAAACGGTGCGTTGACCGATTACGCTCAGGGCCTGCTCGATGCGTTGCGTACGGCCGATGCCTGGGTCAGCGATGGCAAGGGATTGCTGCAGGATCTTCTCAAGGGCGGCTTCTCGCTGGACGAGCGCTTCGATAGCGGCCGGCTGGAGAAGGCCGAGCAGGTCAATGGTCGTCTGCTCGATGGCTTGCAGGGTCTACTGAGTTCGACGCTGACGCCGCAAGCGGGTGAGGGCAACGAGAAGGCCTGAGCTGGCATGGCAAAGTGCTAAACTGCGGTTCTTGTCACCTCGCAGGTTGCCTCGATCATGCTTCCCGAATGCCAGCTGCTCGGCACCCTCGGCTGTCACCTGTGTGACTACGCCGAGGCGGTCTTAATGCCGTTCGTGGAAAGCGGCCTGTTGGTCGAGTTGCTGGATATCGCCGAGGAGCCCGGCTTGATGGAACGCTATGCGCTGCTCATTCCAGTGCTGCGGCGCACGGACACGGGCGCCGAGTTGCACTGGCCGTTCGAGGCGTCACAGGTCGCCGCGCTCCTTCGGTGACAGCTGCCATTTATAGAGCAATGAGTCCGACGCTTGGCAGTCAGGCCACTTTTTCAGTTTTTCGCATGGGGAATTACGGGTATGAACATGGTGCTCGGCGACGCGCTGTCGCTGCTGCTGTTTCGTTTGCACAACGGTCGTCTGTTGGGCATCAACCTGCTCAAGGTCAACGAGATCATTCCCTGTCCCGCCCTGACCAAGATGCCCAGCCGCCATCCCCATGTGCGTGGCGTAGCCACCTTGCGCGGCTCGGCGCTGACGGTCATCGACCTGGCCCGGGCGATTGGCGAGCGCGGCGGTAGCGACGATGGCGACGGTTGCCTGATCGTCACCGAGCTGAGCCGCTCGCGTCAGGGCCTGCACGTGCACAGCGTCGAGCGCATCGTGCAGTGCTCGACCCGCGATGTGCGTCCGCCACCCTCGGGTGCCGGTGCCCGTGCCTTCATCACCGGGGTGACACAGATCGACGGCACCATCGTGCAGATTCTCGATATCGAGAAGGTGTTGCATGAAATCGCCCCGGCACCGCTGGAGGAAGTCAGTGAAGAATTGCTCACTCCAGCCGAGCGGCAGCTTTTGCAGGGGCGGCGCGTGCTGGTGGTCGACGACTCTCAGGTGGCGATTCAGCAGACCCTGATGACCCTGCGCAAGCTGGATCTCGATTGCGAGGCCGTGCGTAGCGCGGCCAGTGCCCTGGAGGTACTCAAAACCGCCCGTGAGGAGGGGCGGCCCGTCGAAGTGCTGGTCTCGGATATCGAAATGCCGGAAATGGACGGCTACGCCCTGGTTCAGCAAATCCGTAAAGACAACGTGCTGGCCGACACCTACGTGCTGCTGCACACCTCGCTGGACAGCACCATGAACACCGAGAAGGCCCGTTCGGTAGGGGCCAACGACGTGCTCACCAAGTTCTCCAGTGTCGACCTTAGCCAGGCGCTGCTGCGCGCCTTTCAGCGCCTGCAGGGCTGAGGCTATTCGACGCGCTGCTCGCCGGTGAATTGCAGGGTGATCTTGCAACGCCGGCAGAAGTAGCGCCGCCCCTTGGCCACCAGGGCATGGCGCTGGGCGGAGAATGGAAATTCGCCCTGCGGGCACTGGCAGCGGTAGATGAACCGGCTGACCTGGCGGCGTTTCACTTCATAGGTATGACAGCGGTGGGGTGGCAGTTCGTAGACGCCACGCATGATCAGCTGCCATTCCTCGCCGTGGGGCTGGATGCCCAGGCCGAACAGCTGATGGGCGATTAGATGGGCCACCTCGTGGGCGACGGTCTGGCGCAGGAAGTCTTCCTGGTTCTCGCGGTACAACTGCGGATTGAAACGCAGCTTGTTTTCGGTGAGATGCGCCACACCAGCCTTCTGCCCGCGCAGCTTGAAACTCACCAGTGGGCGCGGGAAGCGCCGCTTGAAGAAGGTTTCCGCCTGCTGGTAGCAGGCTTCGACACGGGCGTGGATCTGATCGGACATGACGGCTTCGGAGCAGGTGACTGGCGGCGATTATGCCGCAGATCGGTGCCCGCCGCAGGGCCAGCAGCCAAGCGGTGGCTTCAGGGGCTTTTCAAGATCTTGTGCGCTCGAAGCGGCAACTACAAAGGGCGGATTCAGCCGTTCGCCGATCCACTGTGGGGGTGCGCCATGCGCGCGAAAAATCGCGGGCATGGCCCGCTCCCACAGATACTGCGCTGATGACCGCTCCCGCCACTTAGCTACAAAAAAAAAGGCGAGCCTGAGCTGAAAGATTATGAACGGGCTTTCAGCGGTAGTAGCGCTGTAGCGTTTCCATGGCGCTATTGATCCGCTGCAGGCGCTGCGTGCAGCCGCCGCGATCCGGGTGATGAAGGCTGACCAGCTGCCGGTAACGTTGGCGAATGGTGCCTAGATCCAGTTCGCCAGCCAGTTCGTCGAACTCCAGCGCGGCCAGCGCCTGTTGCCGATCCTGTGCGCCATGCAGGCGCACCCAGAAGGCGCCGAGCATCTGCTCCACGTCTTCAGCGCCGGTGTCGCGCAGATGGTCGAGATCCAGATAGTAGTCGCGCAGCGGTTCGCGCTCGCTCAAGGCGCTCTCGGCAGCCTGATAAGACAGCAGGCGGATGCACAGCGGGCTGATCTCCAGCGATGCCCGGCGCTCGGCGTGCAGCTGATCACGCAGGCGGTACAGGGTGTGGAACAGCAGAAAATGGCTGCGAAATAGCTCAAGTGTGTCGGTGGGCAGGCGCTCGTCGCGGCCTTGCCAGCGGCTCAGGCGCAGCAGCAGTTCGTATTCGGAGAGCCCTTCGGGTGCAGCCTCCAGCAAGTCGAGCAACCTGCCGCTGGGGACGGTTTCTTCATTCATCGGCGTTCCTTGATCGACGATTGGGCGCGTGGCGGGCGGGTTTTGGCGGCGCGCCGACAGTTAGCCGTTTTGTGGCTGGGGTGCGCCTCGTTTTCTGGGTAAAATGCGCGGCTTCAGTACTTATAGCGGATTCTTGCGCGCCATGGGCACCCTCTCGGTCAATCAGAACAAGCTGCAAAAACGCCTGCGTCGTCAGGCCGGCGAGGCCATCGCCGACTTCAACATGATCGAGGAGGGCGACAAGGTCATGGTCTGCCTGTCCGGTGGCAAGGACAGCTACACCATGCTCGATATTCTGCTGTACCTGCAGAAGGTCGCGCCGATCAACTTCGAGATCGTCGCCGTGAACATGGACCAGAAGCAGCCGGGCTTTCCCGAGCACGTGCTGCCGGCCTACCTGGAGTCCATCGGCGTGGCGTACCACATCGTCGAGAAGGACACCTACTCGGTGGTCAAGGAAAAGATTCCGGAAGGCAAGACCACCTGCTCGCTGTGCTCGCGCCTGCGCCGCGGCACGCTGTACACCTTCGCCGATGAGATTGGTGCGACCAAGATGGCCCTGGGGCACCACCGCGACGACATTCTCGAGACCTTCTTCCTAAACATGTTCTACGGCGGCACCCTCAAGGCCATGCCGCCCAAGCTGCGCGCCGACGACGGCCGCAATGTGGTGATCCGCCCGCTGGCCTACTGCAGTGAGGCCGATATCGAGGCCTACAGCAACCTCAAGCAGTTCCCGATCATTCCTTGCAACCTGTGCGGTTCTCAGGAGAACCTGCAGCGCCAGGTGGTCAAGGACATGCTGCAGGAGTGGGAGCGCAAGTCGCCAGGACGCACCGAGATCATGTTCCGCGCCCTGCAGAACGTGGTGCCGTCGCAACTGGCTGACCGTAACCTGTTCGATTTCACCAGCCTGAAAATCGACGAGCAGGCCACGCCGCGCTTTCTAAGCGTGATGAACCTGTAATTTCGAGGGCTGACTCCAAGCGATGCACGATTATCGATGGCTGCATGAATACTGCGTGAACCGCTTCGGCTCGCTCGAGGCGCTTGAGGCGCGCCTGCCGCAGCCGGTCTCGGACAAGAAGCTGCGTGCGCTGGGCAATGATCGCTACCTGTCGATCATGAGTCTGCGCATCTTCCGAGCCGGCCTCAAGCACAGCCTGGTCGACGCCAAATGGCCGGCCTTCGAGGAAGTGTTCTTCGGCTTCGATCCGGAAAAGGTCGTGCTGATGGGCGGCGAGCGCCTGGAGCGGCTGATGCAGGATGCCCGGCTGATTCGCCACTTGGGTAAGCTCAAGAGCGTGCCGCGCAATGCGCAGTTCATTCTCGACGTGGAGCGCGGTGCGCTGAGCGGGCCTGCAGCTGCCGTGAAGGCCGGCACGCCGAAGCCTGGTTTCGCCTTTGGCGCGCTGATCGCCGATTGGCCGGTGACCGATATCGTCGGTCTCTGGCACTGGCTGGCCAAACAGGGTACTCAGCTGGGTGGGCTTTCCGCGCCGCGCTTTCTGCGTATGGTCGGCAAGGACACCTTCATCCCCAGCGACGATATGGTCGCCGCCCTCAAGGCCCAGAAGATCATCGACAAGGTACCCAGCAGCCAGCGCGACCGTGCGGCCGTGCAGGCGGCGTTCAATCAGTGGCATGCAGAAAGCGGCCGGCCGATGTGCCAGCTTTCGGTGATGCTGGCGCACACGGTCAATCATTGATGAGTGCGCAGTTGCAGCGTCTGGCGTCGGCGGTCATCGATGCGCAGCGAATCCTGATCATCACCGGGGCGGGGATTTCTGCCGACTCCGGCTTGCCGACCTACCGCGGTATCGGCGGTCTCTATAACGACCACACCGATGATGGTGTGCCGATCGAGATTGCAATGTCCGGCGATATGCTGCGCCGCGATCCGGCGCTGTGCTGGAAGTACCTGGCCCAACTTGGCAGCGCCTGCCTGGGTGCCCAGCCCAATGCGGCGCATCGGGCGATAGCCGAGCTGCAGGCGCTGAAATCTGAGTGCTGGTTGCTCACCCAGAATATCGATGGCTACCATCGCCTGGCCGGCAGTCCGGATGATCGGCTGATCGAGATTCACGGTGAACTGGCGCCGCTGTACTGCCAGGTTTGCCGGCAAACCGACGAGCGGTTGGGCGAGCATCTGCTCCAGCCTATGCCGCCACTGTGTACCGAGTGCGGCGGTGTGTTGCGTCCGCCTGTGGTGTTGTTCGGTGAGCGGCTGCCGTCAGCGGCCGTGGAGCGTCTATATGGGCAGTTGCGGCTGGGTTTCGATCTGGTGATCAGCGTCGGTACCAGCGCCAGTTTCCCCTATATAGCCGAGCCGGTGGTGCAGGCTCGGCGCTCTGGCGGGGTGACGGTGGAGGTGACTTTATCGCGCACCGAGATCAGCCATTTGGTGGATTTCCGGCTGGAACAACGGGCCTTAGATGTTTTTCCGGAACTACTAGGTCACATTACTGATCATAATATTTGCAAATGATCCTGTTAGTGGGCATAGTCGCGGCTGATCAATTTTCATGCCACGGTCGTGCCCATGCGCAAACGCTTCGCACCCCTCGTGCCTCTCGCACTCACAATGGTTCTCGCCGCCTGCGCTAACCACACAACGCAATCTCAGATCGACACGCCTCAGGCCCAGGCTTCATTGCCTGCCAGGCCGGTGGTAGTTGCGCCTGCCGTCGAGCAAAATGACGCCAGCGAAGACGATGCCATTGCCGATTTTTCCAGCCATGCGCCCTACGAGTTGCCGCAACTGGCGGACAGCGTTCTGGAGAAGGGCATTTCCCTGATCGGCACGCGCTATCGTTTTGGTGGCACCTCGGTGAAAACCGGTTTCGATTGCAGCGGTTTCATCGGTTACCTGTTCCGCGAGGAGTTGGGCATGGAGCTGCCGCGCTCGACTCGCGACATGATCAACATCGATGCGCCGCTGGTCGATCGCAAGGCGCTGAAGCCGGGTGATCTGGTGTTCTTCAGCACCGCTGGGCGTGGTCGCGTCAGCCATGCCGGCATTTATCTGGGTGACGATCAGTTCATCCATTCCTCCAGCCGCCGCAGCGGTGGCGTGCGCATCGACAGCCTGGATGACGGCTACTGGAAGCGTACTTTCATCGAAGCCAAGCGTGTTCTCGCTCTGGCGCCGGTCGAGCATCTGGCCTCGCAACATTGATCGATTGCAGCCCAGCCAAGTTGGTTGGGCAACAATTTGAATGTTTTCAAGCGAATGCAGTGCAAAGCTAAAGCTTGCACTGTAGTTGCGAACGCGGCAGAGTAGGGCGCATTCAGGCTCCAGGATCGTCCGTCCATGACTGCCACCGTCCGCATCGCCTTCCTCCTGCTTGCAGCACTGCTCAGTGCCTGTTCCAGCCGAGCCCCCGCACCTGCTCCGCAACCCGTTGTCGTCATGCCTGCGCCTGGTGCCTATCAGGGGGGCGCGGACGATGTGCTGTTTCGCGCTCTGGGGCTTGTGGGCACCCCATACCGCTACGGTGGCAACACGCCTGATGGCGGTTTCGATTGCAGCGGCCTGATCGGCTATGTGTACCGCGATGCAGCCGGCATCAAGCTGCCACGCTCGACCCGCGAGCTGATCAGCATGCGTGCGCCGACCATCGGCCGCGATTCCCTGCGCAGTGGTGATCTGGTGTTCTTCGCTACCAATGGCGGCCGCCAGGTCAGCCATGCCGGTATCTACGTCGGTGAAGGGCGTTTCGTGCATGCGCCGTCCTCGGGCGGCACCGTACGTCTGGACAGTCTCGGCAACAGTTACTGGCAGCGTACCTATATCGAGGCCAAGCGCGTTTTTCCGGTGGAGCTCGCCAGTCATCCCTGAGGCGTCGTCGCCCAGAGCAGCGCGCTATGGCCGACTCTCCGATTGACGCTTATGCCGTCAGTCCTTACCCTTTGCGGCCTGCTTCAGGTGTCCCTGGCTTCGGTCAGGGGTGAAACTGGGAAGTCGGTGCGCTGCCTGCAAAACGAGCAATGCCGACGCTGCCCCCGCAACGGTAAACGAGCCCAACCATGCTTCTGGCCACTGTATCCTCCGATACGGGAAGGCGGCGTGGTTCGTCGTGTTCCCTGAACGCGGCAACTCGTGAGCCCGGAGACCGGCCTGGTGCTTTTCTTAGGTTGCGCGGTGGGCGCGGCCGGTGCGCGGCCTCAGAGCCTGCCCCTGCCTGTTCCTGCGTGATCGTTTTTATCGAATGCCTGCTTGTGCCTGTATCGACGCAAGCGTACTGGCGCCGAGGAGATCCCATGAGCGAATCGACCCCATCCCCAAGCCGCGAATCGGCCGAGCGCGATGCGCGCCACAATGCCCGCATGGCGCGGAAAAAGGCGCTGATGGACGAAAAGATCGCCCAGGCCCAGGATGAATACGGCTTGCTGCTGGTGCACAGCGGCAACGGCAAGGGCAAGAGCAGTTCGGCTTTCGGCATGGTTGCCCGCGCGCTCGGCCATGGCCTGAAGGTGGGCGTGGTGCAGTTCATCAAGGGCGGCATGGCCACCGGCGAGGAGCACTTCTTCCGGCGTTTTCCCGATGAAGTCAGCTACCACGTGATGGGCGAGGGCTACACCTGGGATACCCAGGATCGCCAGCGCGATATCGAGAAGGCACGCCTGGCCTGGGATGTTGCCAGGCAGTTGCTGAACGATCCGCAAATCGCCCTAGTGGTGCTGGACGAACTGAACATCGCCCTCAAGCACGGTTATCTGGATCTGGACGTGGTGCTGCGCGATATCGAATCGCGCCCGGAGTTGCAGCACGTCGTGGTGACCGGTCGTGGTGCACCGCCGGCGTTGCTCGAGGCCGCCGATACGGTGACCGAAATGACTCTGGTCAAACACGCCTTCAAGGCGGGTGTTAAGGCGCAGAAGGGCGTGGAATTTTGAATCCCTCTGAATCCCTTGCCCTCGAGCTTGAGCCGCGTCAGTGCCCGGCTCTGGTGATCGCCGCGCCCGCTTCGGGGCAGGGCAAGACCACCGTCACCGCTGCCCTGGCGCGTCTGCATACCCGGCAAGGCAAGCGGGTGCGGGTGTTCAAGTGTGGGCCGGACTTTCTCGATCCGATGATTCTGTCCCGTGCCAGCGGCAACCCGGTCTATCAGCTGGACCTGTGGATGGTCGGCGAAGCCGAGAGCCGCCGTCTTCTATGGGAAGCGGCGGGCGAAGCCGATCTGATTCTGATCGAGGGCGTGATGGGGCTGTTCGATGGCTCGCCGTCGGCGGCTGACCTGGCGCGCCGTTTCGGTGTGCCGGTGCTCGGGGTGATCGATGGCTCTGCCATGGCCCAGACCTTCGGCGCCCTGGCCATCGGCCTGGCCAGCTACCAGCCTGACCTGCCGTTCTCCGGCGTGCTCGGCAACCGGGTCAATTCGGGTCGCCATAACGACCTGATCCGTGACAGTCTGCCAGCTTCG
Source organism: Pseudomonas fulva 12-X (assembly GCF_000213805.1). NCBI lineage: Bacteria > Pseudomonadati > Pseudomonadota > Gammaproteobacteria > Pseudomonadales > Pseudomonadaceae > Pseudomonas > Pseudomonas fulva. The sequence goes on from NC_015556.1 coordinate 2,012,783, forward strand.
ATCCGCTGGTACGGCTCGCTGCCGCGCAGTGCGGCCATCGAGCTGCCCAGTCGGCACCTCGGCCTGGTGCAGGCTGGTGAACTCGCCGACCTCGATACGCGCCTGGATACCGCGGCCGATGCCCTGGAGCAGACGGCGACGATCACGCTGCCACCGCCGGTGACCTTCGCCGCGCCCTCGACCGAACCGCTGGCGCCGCTGCTCGCTGGCGTGAGCATCGGTGTGGCTTTTGATGCTTCCTTCGCGTTCATCTACCAGGCCAATCTCGACCTGCTCGAGCAGATGGGCGCGACGCTGACATTCTTCAGCCCGCTGACCGACAAGGCGCTGCCCGACGTGGACAGCCTTTACCTGCCAGGCGGTTACCCGGAACTGCATCTGCAGGCGCTGGCGGCCAATCGGCCGATGATCGACGCGATCAAGGCCCATCAGCAGGCCGGCAAGCCGCTACTCGCCGAGTGCGGCGGCATGCTGTATCTGCTCGAATCGTTGAGCGATGTCGCCGGCGAGCGCGTCGAACTGGCCGGCCTGCTGCCTGGCTCTGCGCAGATGCAGAAGCGCCTGGTTGCCCTGGCCCTGCAAAGCGTCGAGCTGCCGGAAGGCGTGCTGCGCGGGCACAGCTATCACCACTCGCGCCTGGAGTCTGCGTTGCTGCCGTTGGCCCGTGGCGACTGCCCGAACGACAAGCCGGTCAGCGAGGCAGTGTTCCGACTCGAGCGCCTGACCGCCTCCTACATCCATTTCTACCTGCCTTCCAATCCGCCAGCCGCTGCGGCGTTGTTTCGTCCATGAGCGAGCACGCCTTCAGCGCCGAGGAGCGCGCCGCGGTCTACCGCGCCATTGCCGAGCGCCGCGACATGCGTCATTTCAGCGGTGGCGAGGTCGCGCCCGAGTTGCTCGCCCGCCTGCTCGAAGCCGCCCACCAGGCGCCCAGCGTTGGCCTGATGCAGCCGTGGCGTTTCATCCGCATCACCCGTCCGGCGCTGCGTGAAGACATTTACCGGTTGGTCGAGCGCGAGCGCCAGCTGACCGCCGAGGCTCTGGGCGAGCGCTCGGACGAATTCATGCGGCTGAAGGTCGAGGGCGTTCGCGACTGCGCCGAAGTGCTGGTGGCGGCCTTGATGGAAGGCCGCGAGGCCCACGTGTTCGGCCGGCGCACCTTGCCGGAAATGGACATGGCCTCGCTGTCCTGCGCGATCCAGAACCTGTGGCTGGCGGCCCGTGCCGAAGGCCTGGGCATGGGCTGGGTGTCGCTGTTCGACCCCGTCGCCCTGGCCGAGCTGCTGGGCATGCCGCCGGGCAGCAAGCCGGTCGCGGTGCTCTGTCTGGGACCGGTGCAGGCCTTTTACCCGGCGCCGATGCTGGCCCAGGAAGGTTGGGCGCAAGTGCGGCCGCTGCACGAACTGCTGTTCGAGGACCGTTGGGATCAGCATGAATAACGAGAACCGTCCATGAGCCTGATCCTCAGCGCTGTCGCGGGCGTGGCTATGGATGCCGCCCTCGGCGAGCCGAAGCGCTGGCACCCGCTGGTGGGTTTCGGCAAGCTGGCCAACCGCCTGGAGCAGCGCTTCAACCCATCCGGTGGCGGCTGGCGCAGCCATGGCGTGAGCGCCTGGTGCCTGGCGGTGCTGCCGTTGACGCTGCTTACCGTGCTGCTGGTGCAACTGCCGTGGATCGGCTGGCTGGTGCAGATCGTCGCCCTGTACGCCGCCCTGGGGCTGCGCAGCCTCGATCAGCACGCCCAGCCGGTGGCCCAGGCGCTGCGCCTGGGTGATCTGCCGGTGGCTCGCCAGCGAGTGGGCTATATGGTCAGCCGGCGTACCGAGGATCTGGACGCCACTGGCGTGGCCCGTGCGGGTACCGAGTCGGTGCTGGAGAACGGCAGCGATGCGGTGTTCGCCGCGCTGTTCTGGTTTCTCGTCGCCGGGGCGCCGGGCGTGGTGCTGTACCGCCTGAGCAACACCCTGGACGCCATGTGGGGCTACCGCAACGAGCGCTTCGAGCGCTTCGGCTGGGCCGCCGCGAAGATCGATGATCTGCTCAATTACGTGCCGGCCCGGCTGGTGGCGCTGACCTACGCCGTACTGGGTCACAGCGCCCTGGCGATGCGTTGCTGGCAGCGCCAGGCACCACGATGGGACAGCCCCAACGCCGGGCCGGTGATGGCCGCGGGAGCGGGTGCGCTGGGCGTCAGTCTCGGCGGCGCGGCGGTCTATCACGGTGAGCTACACCAGCGCCCCGAGCTGGGCGAAGGCCCGCCGCCACGGGCGCGGGATATCGAGCGGGCGATGAACCTGGTGTGGGGCGGCGTGCTGCTCTGGTTGCTGCTGATGCTGATCGTGGAGGTGTGCATTGCTTGAGCACGGCGGGCGGTTGCGCAAGGCGGCGCTTCGCTATGGTATTGCGCTGGGCGACTGGCTGGACCTTTCGACCGGCGTGGCGCCATACGGCCTGCCGCTTCCGGAAATTCCCGCGCAAGCCTGGAACCGCCTGCCGGAGCAGGACGACGGCCTGGAAACCGCCGCCTGCGCCTATTACGGCGCTGCCGACCTGCTGCCAGTGGCCGGCTCCCAGGCGGCGATCCAGTGCCTGCCGCGGCTGCGCCGCGAGGCACGGGTCGGCATCGTCTCGCCGGCCTACGCCGAGCACGCGGCGGCCTGGCAGCGTGAAGGGCATCGGGTGCTGGAGATCAGCGAGGCCGGCGTCAATCGCGCCCTGGAACGGATCGACGTGCTCTTGCTGGTCAACCCCAACAACCCTACCGGGCGGCGGTTTTCCCCCGAGCAGCTGTATGCCTGGCATGCGCGTCTGGCCGAGCGGGGCGGCTGGCTGATCGTCGATGAAGCCTTTGTCGACTGCACCCCGGAGCAAAGCCTGGCGGCCCATGCACAATTGCCAGGGCTGATCGTGCTGCGCTCGTTCGGCAAGTTCTTCGGCATGGCTGGTGCCCGCCTGGGCTTCGTGCTGGCCGAACGCACGCTGCTCGATGAGTTGGAAGAAATGCTCGGGCCCTGGACGATCAGCGGCCCCACCCGCTGGTTGGCGACTCGAATGCTTGAGGATAAAGGCGCTCAGCAGTTTCAGCGTCAGCGCCTGATCAGCGATGGCCAGCGTCTGGCTGGCTTGCTCCGTGAGCAGGGCCTGACGCCCACCGGCGGCTGCGCGATGTTCCAGTGGCTGGCCAGCGAGCACGCCGCGCTGCTGCATGAGTTCCTGGCCTGCAACGGCATCCTCACCCGGCTGTTCGAGCGCCCGGCCAGCATTCGTTTCGGCCTGCCGCCCGACGAGGCCGGCTGGCAGCGCCTGGCCGCGGCGCTACAGGTCTTTGCCGAGGAGGCGCGATGAGTCATTTGCAAGTCGGCGCCACGCTGATGGTGCAGGGCACCACGTCGGACGCGGGCAAGAGCACCCTGGTGACCGCCCTGTGCCGCTGGTTGCAGCGCCAGGGCGTCAGCGTGGCGCCGTTCAAACCCCAGAACATGGCGCTCAACAGCGCGGTGACCGCCGACGGTGGCGAGATCGGCCGTGCCCAGGCGGTGCAGGCCCAGGCCTGTGGCCTGCCGGCGCACACCGACATGAACCCGGTGTTGCTCAAGCCCAACAGCGACACCGGCGCCCAGGTGATCATCCATGGCCAGGCCGTCGGCAACATGAATGCCGTGGCCTATCACGACTACAAGCGCGTCGCCCGTGAAGCGGTGCTGGCGTCTCACGCTCGCCTGCGGGCGAACCACCAGGTGGTGATGGTCGAGGGTGCCGGCTCGCCGGCCGAAATCAACCTGCGCGCCAACGATATCGCCAACATGGGGTTCGCCGAGTCGGTCGACTGCCCGGTGATCCTGATCGCCGATATCGACAAGGGCGGCGTTTTCGCCCATCTGGTCGGCACTCTGGAGCTACTGTCGCCGAGCGAGCAGGCGCGCCTCAAGGGCTTCGTGATCAACCGGTTTCGCGGTGATATCGCCTTGCTCAAACCGGGGCTGGACTGGCTCGAGCAGCGCACCGGCAAACCGGTGTTGGGCGTGCTGCCGTACCTGATGGATTTCCATCTGGAGGCCGAGGACGCCATCGACCGGCGTCAGGTGAGCAAGGCCGATCAGGTGCTCAAGGTGGTAGTGCCGGTGTTGCCGCGGATCAGCAACCACACCGATTTCGATCCGCTGCGCCTGCACCCACAGGTGGAGCTGACCTTCGTCGGCCCCGGCGAAGCCATTCCGCCGGCCGACCTGATCATCCTGCCCGGCTCCAAGAGCGTACGCGCCGACCTCGCCTTCCTGCGCAGCGGCGGCTGGGCGGCGGCCATCGACCGGCACCTGCGCTACGGCGGCAAGTTGCTGGGCATTTGTGGCGGCTTGCAGATGCTCGGGCGCCGGGTCGAGGACCCGCAAGGGCTGGAAGGGCCGGCGGGTGGCAGCGACGGCTTCGGCCTGCTGCAGATCGATACCGTGCTGGAACCGCACAAACAGCTGCGCAACGTCAGTGGCCGGCTGTGCCTGGACGATGCCGCCATCAGCGGCTACGAAATCCATGCCGGGGTAACTGCTGGCGCCGGCCTGCAGCGCGCCGCGGTTAGGCTCGACGATGGCCGCAGCGATGGCGCGCTGAGCGAAGATGGCCAGGTCATGGGCACCTATTTGCATGGGCTGTTCGAGTCCTCGGCGGCGTGCAGCGCATTGCTGCGTTGGGCCGGGCTGCGTGACGTGCAGACCGTGGATTACCATGCGCTGCGCGAGCGCGACATCGAGCGCCTCGCCGATCTGGTCGAAAATCATCTGGATACGGCCGCCTTGCGTGCGCTCTGTGGTCTGACCAAGGAGGCGCACTAGATGCGTGAGCTGATTCTGGGTGGCGCCCGCTCGGGCAAGAGTCGCCTAGCCGAACGCCTGGCTGCCGAGTCCGGGCTGGAGGTCGTGTATATCGCCACCAGCCAACCGCTCGACGGCGAGATGAACAGCCGCATCCGTTCGCACCGTGACCGCCGCCCGGTCGAGTGGGGGCTGGTCGAGGAGCCTCTAGCGCTGGCGCGAGTACTCGAAGACCAGGCTCTGCCAGGGCGTTGTCTGCTGGTCGACTGCCTGACCCTGTGGCTGACCAACCTGCTGATGCTGGACGATGAGGCGCATCTCGACCGCGAGTGCGACGCGCTGCTGGCGGGTCTGCAAACCTTGCCCGGTCGGGTGATTCTGGTCAGCAACGAAACCGGACTTGGCGTGGTGCCGATGGGCGAGCTGACCCGCCGTTACGTGGATACCGCCGGTTTGCTGCACCAGGCCGTGGCCGAACGCTGCGAGCGCGTGGTGTTTACCGTGGCCGGCTTGCCGATGATTCTCAAGGGAGACCCGTTATGACCCTCGACTGGTGGCTCAACCCCACGCAGCCGCTTGACCCGGTGGCGCGCGACAAGGCTGCAGCTCGCCAGGGCCAGTTGACCAAACCGGCCGGCTCGCTTGGTGAACTGGAGCGCCTGGCGGTGCACCTGGCAGCGCTACAGGGCCGTGAGCGGCCGCTGATCGACAAGGTGTGGATCGCCATTTTCGCCGGTGACCACGGCGTGGTCGCCGAAGGCGTCTCTGCCTATCCGCAGGCGGTGACCGGGCAGATGCTGCGCAACTTCGTTGCCGGCGGGGCGGCGATCAGCGTGCTGGCCCGTCAGTTGGGCGCTGCCCTGGAAGTGACCGATCTGGGCACTGCCGAGCCGCTCGAACCGTTGCCCGGCGTGCGCCATCTGCAAGTCGGCGCGGGTACCGCCAACCTGATGCGCGAGGCGGCGATGACCCCGGCCCAGGCGCTGATCGCCATGCAGGCCGGGCGCGACAGCGTGATCCGGGCAGCCGAGCAGGGGCATGAGCTGTTCATTGGCGGCGAAATGGGGATCGGCAATACCACTGCCGCCACGGCGCTGGCCTGCCTGCTGCTCGACTGCCCGGTCGGCGAGCTGGTCGGGCCGGGCACTGGCCTGGCAGCGGCCGGTGTTGCCCACAAGGCGCAAGTGATCGAAACGGCCCTGAAACTGCACCAGGGGGCTGCCAGTGAGCCCATGGAAGCGTTGCGCTGCCTGGGCGGCTTCGAGATCGCCGCATTGACCGGCGCCTACCTGGCCTGCGCCCAGCAGGGCGTGGTGGCACTGGTCGATGGTTTCATCTGCAGCGTCGCGGCCTTGCTGGCGGTGCGGCTGAACCCGGCCTGCCGCGACTGGCTGCTGTTCTCCCACCAGAGCGCCGAGCCTGGCCATCAGCGGGTGCTCGCTGCGTTGCAGGCCACGCCCATCGTCAGCCTCGGGCTACGTCTGGGCGAGGGCAGTGGCGCGGCGCTGGTGGTGCCGATGCTGCGCCTGGCCTGTGCGCTGCATAACGGCATGGCCACCTTCGCCGAAGCAGCGGTTGCGGATCGCCCGGCGTGATCCTGCATCTGCTGCGCCACGGCGAGACCGAGCAGGGCGGTGGCCTGCGTGGCAGCCTCGACGATGCCCTGACCGAGGCAGGCTGGGCGCAGCTGCGCGCGGCCGTGGAGGCCTATGAACACTGGGATGCGCTGGTCAGCTCGCCGCTGCAGCGCTGTGCGCGGTTTGCCGAGGAGCTGGCGGCTGCCCGCGACCTGCCGCTGCAATTCGAACCGGGTCTGCAGGAACTGCATTTCGGCGAGTGGGAAGGGCGCACGGCCGCGCAACTGATGGAAACCGATGCGGATGATCTTGGCCGCTTCTGGGCCGATCCCTACGGGTTCACGCCACCGGGCGGCGAGCCACTGCCGGCTTTCGAAACGCGGGTATTGGATGCGCTGCAACGATTGCACGCCGAGTACCCCGAGCAGCAATTGCTGGTGGTCACCCATGGCGGCGTGATACGCCTGTTGCTGGCCAGGGCGCGGGGTTTACCGCGCGAGCAACTGCTGCAGGTCAGCGTGGCCCACGGCCAGCGCGTGCACCTGCAGTTCGATGGGCACGGGTTACAGGAACTGTCATGACGCCATTGTGGATCGCTCTGCAATTTCTCACCCGTTTGCCGGTGCGCCTGGCGGGCATGCCCACGCCGCAGCAGATGGGCCGTTCGCTGCTGTTCTATCCAGTGGTAGGCGTGGTGATCGGTGGGTTCTTGCTCGTTGCCATTCATCTTCTCGACGGTGCCCCGGTGCCTTTGCAGGCAGCTTTGTTGCTGACCCTCTGGGTAGGGCTGACCGGAGCCTTGCACCTCGATGGCCTGGCCGATAGCGCCGACGCCTGGATGGGCGGCTTCGGTGACCGCGAGCGCACCCTGGCGATCATGAAGGATCCGCGCAGCGGCCCGATTGCCGTGGTGGTGCTGGCATTGCTGCTGCTGCTCAAGTTCACCGCCTTGCTGGCACTGCTCGAACAGGGTGATCACCTCGCGTTGCTGCTGGCGCCGGTGCTGGGGCGAGGGGCGCTGCTGGCGCTGTTTCTCTACACACCTTACGTGCGACCCGGCGGGCTGGGCGATGCGCTGAAAACCCATTTGCCGCACTCCAGCGCTTTGGTCGTGGTGGCCGTTACCACGTTGCTCGGCCTGCTGCTCGGCGGTTTCTGGGTGATGGTGGCGGTAACGGGCGTCTTCCTGTGGCTGCGCCGGATGATGCAACAACGCCTGGGCGGCACGACCGGCGATACGGCGGGTGCGTTGCTGGAAGTGATCGAGTGCGCGGTGCTGCTCGCTGCGGCGCTGCAGGTCAGTTAAAGCCTGTGCATGATCTTCCGGCCCAGGTCCGCCGATTTTGGTAGCTAAGTGGCGGGAGCGGCCGTCCACCTATCCTGTGGGAACGGACCATGCCCGTGATTTTTCGCGGGCATGGCCCGCTCCCACAATGGATCAGTGATGTTCGCTTCTGCCTCGAAGTTACCGCTTCAGCGCATAAAGATCGTGAACAGGATTTAAGCCCGAACGGCACAGTGTTCGGCTTTCGCCCGATTCGGCAGCGAATAGCTTGTTAAAGCCAAATTACGGGTATATACCTATATCCATGTTGCCGACCGAATGCCTGTGCACTCGCTTGCGTCGCGCCAGCCGTGGCGTCAGCAAGCTCTACGACGACGCCTTGAGCGGTGTCGGGCTGAGCGTTGCCCAGTATTCTCTGCTGCGCCACCTGCAAAGGCTCGATCAGCCGAGCATCACTGATCTGGCCGACGCGGTGGGCCTGGAGCGCAGCACGCTGGGTCGCAACCTCAGGCTGCTCGAAGGGCGCGGCCTGGTGGCCCTCGCGGACGGCGCCGATCAGCGCAATCGCCTGGTTAGCCTGACCATGAGAGGCGAGAAGCTGCTCGCCGAGGCGCTGGATGCCTGGCAGGGTGTGCAGCTCGAACTCAAGCAACGGCTACAACCGCATCATCTGCAAGCGCTGGACGAATTGCTCGCCAGCCTGGATTGACGGGCAGGGCGGCGTCACTGCCGTTTCCCGTTTCGACCTACAACAAAAGGACATGCAATGAATTCGGTTTGGCGTACCAGCGTCTGGATCATGTTGGGGGCTTCGCTGATCCTTGCCCTGTCCCTGGGTATCCGTCACGGCTTCGGCCTGTTCCTGTCGCCGATGAGCACAGAGTTCGGCTGGGGGCGTGGCGTGTTCGCTTTCGCCATCGCCCTGCAGAACCTGATCTGGGGTATCGCACAGCCGTTTACCGGGGCTCTGGCCGACCGTTTCGGCGCGCAGCGGGCGATCATCATTGGCGGCGTTCTCTATGCCGCGGGGTTGGTGCTGATGGGGCTGGCGGACTCGCCGCTGTCGTTGTCGCTGAGCGCCGGGTTGCTGATCGGCATTGGCCTGTCGGGCACTTCGTTCTCGGTGATTCTCGGTGTGGTTGGTCGCGCCGTGCCGGTGGAAAAGCGCAGCATGGCCATGGGTATCGCCGCGGCGGCCGGCTCCTTCGGCCAGTTCGCCATGTTGCCGGGTACTCTGGGGTTGATCGGCTGGCTGGGCTGGTCGGCTGCCCTGATTGCCCTGGGCATGATGGTGGCGCTGATCGTACCGCTGGCGCTGATGGTCAGGGATCGCCCGCAGGTCAGCCAGGGCCCGCAGCAGACCCTGGGCGAGGCGCTGCGCGAAGCGTGCAGCCATTCCGGTTTCTGGTTGCTGGCGCTCGGTTTTTTTGTCTGCGGCTTCCAGGTGGTGTTCATCGGCGTGCACCTGCCGGCGTACCTGGTCGACCAGCATCTGCCGGCCATCGTCGGCACCACGGTGCTGGCGCTGGTGGGGCTGTTCAACGTGTTCGGCACCTACATTGCCGGCTGGCTCGGTGGGCGCCGTTCCAAGCCGAGGCTGCTCAGCGCCTTGTACCTGGCCCGCGGTGTGGTCATCACGCTATTCATCAGCGTGCCGCTGAGCGTATGGACGGCCTACGCGTTCGGCATCGCCATGGGGCTGCTGTGGCTGTCCACGGTGCCGCTGACCAATGGCACGGTGGCGACGCTGTTCGGGGTGCGCAACCTGTCGATGCTCGGCGGTATCGTCTTTCTGTTCCACCAACTGGGCTCGTTCATGGGCGGCTGGCTCGGCGGTTACCTCTACGACCACACGGGCAGCTATGATCTGGTCTGGCAGATCTCCATTCTGCTCAGCGTGCTTGCCGCCGCGCTCAACTGGCCGGTGCGCGAGCAACCCGTAGCGCGTCTGCAAGGAGCCCAGGCATGACCTTCAAGCCCACCTTCGCATTGGCAGTACTCGCCGGATTCGCCGCATTCGCCGCATTCGCCGTGTTGGCGCTGATCTTCTGGGCCTGGCGCGCAGGTGGGTTGGCAATCATGCAGTTGAACATGAGCCTGTGCTGAGCGATTACCGATAAGGAGCGATCCGATGCGACTGTCACTCTTTGCCGTACCACTGGCCATGCTGGCGTTGAGCGCTCCGCTGCAAGCCGCCGAATGTCCGGCGCTGCTGGCGGACCAAGGCGAGCTGCCCAAGCTGCGCTCCAAGGACAAGATCGACCTGTGCGAGCAGTTCGCCGGCAAGCCGTTGATGGTGGTCAATACCGCCAGCTTCTGCGGCTTCACCTCCCAGTTCGAGGGGCTGGAAGCGCTCAACAAGCGCTATCGCGAGCAGGGGCTGGAGATTCTGGGTGTGCCGTCCGACTCGTTCAAGCAGGAGTCCGACGATGCCGCGGAAACCGCCAAGGTCTGCTTCGTGAACTACGGCGTGACCTTTACCATGAGCGAAACTCAGCCTGTGACTGGTGATAAGGCTATCCCGCTGTTCAAGGAACTGGCCAGGCAGACGGCCGCGCCACGCTGGAATTTCTTCAAGTATGTGGTCGATCGCCAGGGGCAGGTGATCGCGCGGTTTTCCAGCCTGACCAAACCGGATGATCCCGAACTGATCGCGGCTATCGAGCAGGCGATTGCTCCAAAGCCTTGAGGCTTTTCTCGCCATCGGAATGCACCGCGGCCATGAGCCGCTCCTTCCTGATCGTGGGAGCGACCCATGGCCGCGATGTTTTTAGCTCACTGAAACTGCGTGGCCCGTGCCTGTGGGGAGCGGTCTTACTTCTATCAGAAGCGGTAGGTCAGAGAGGCTCCTAGACCGTGAGCGCTGTTGTCGTAACGAGCGCTGTAGGTGTCCTGGTTGACGTTGACCTTTTCTTCCTTGAGGTAGGAGTAGGCCACATCGATGGTCATATCATCGGTCGGGCTCCAGCCCGCGCCGAGACTGAAGATCGTCCGATCACCCGACGGGATACGCGGAGAGCGGTTGGTGTTGTTAGTGGGCGACTGGTCGAAGGCGAGGCCGGTACGCAGTACCCATTGCGGGTTCACCTTGTAGGACAGACCAACGGCATGAGCCCAGGTATCATGCCAGTTCTGTTCTTCGGTAATTGCGCTGAGAGGCCCAGGCGCATTCTCATTCTCTACACGAATTTCCTTCAGACGGCTCCAGCGGGTCCAGGTACTGCCAGCATAGACGGTCCACCTGTCATCAATTTCATGAGTGAAGGACATGTCAACCGACTCTGGCGTGGTGATATCCAGTGAAGCATCGTACTTCCCGGCTAATCCGGCCAGCACACCACCTGCATTCACCTGAGTGTTGCCCTCAAGCTCGTATTTCACGCGGGAGCGGTAGGTCACGCCGACCCGAGTTTGCGGCGAGAACTCATATAGTGCGCCAACGTTAAATCCGACGGCGACATCATCCCCTTTGATCTTCACCTTGCCGTCAGCAACACCCGGCAGCGGGTTGTCGAGAGCAGAAGTCAGCTCGCCATCGATGCGGTTGAATGTGGGGCCGAAGCCTACGGAGAAGTGCTCATTGAAGCGGTAGCTCAAGGTCGGCTGAACGGTGACGACTTGTACGAAGCTCTTCTTCGCTTCGTAGCGGCCTTGGAAGCTGCTTTCGTAGTCGGTAGCCAGACCGAAGGGCACATAGATGCCAATACCGAAGGCGACCTTGTCATCGAGCGGTTTGACGTAATAACCCATCGGTACCCCGGTGTCGGGCACCATGTCGCCATCGTTGGTGCCTGTAGCTGAGCCGCGGGCGTTGCTGATATCGGTTTTGGCATGAATAGCCGCGACACCCAGGCTGACTTCATCACGCTTCAAGCGGGCCATACCAGCCGGGTTGCCAAACACGGTGCTGGCATCGTCCGCGGCGGAGGAGCGGCCGGCAAACGACAGGCCCATGCCAGAGATGCTTTGCTCGTTAAGGGCAAAGCCGCTCGCCATGCCGTAGGTGGAGGTGGTTGCGATGGCGATTGCCAGGCCGGTTCTTAGCATTGTTTTACTCACGGGGTACTCCTTGGCAGGGTCGGGAAACTCTCGCTGCTGACTCGGGGCCACTTTCGAAAGTTCAGGGTAAACACGATCCGTCGAGGTGCTGCTGTCCCTGAAACGCAGGATATAGAGCCTTTCGCCGCTTGGCACCTGTGACCAGTTAGTCAGTTTTTCAAGCTGCGGTCGCGCTGTGCTGGATGCAGCGTTGCCAGGCGCGAACGAACTCGTTCGGCTGGCGGCAGGGCGCGAAAATCTGTTGCCAGATCAGAGCCTGAGCGCCGAGATCATCGGCTGCCGGCAGCGCCTTGTGGTGCTGCTCGATCAGCAGCCAGGCGATGGCTGTAGCGTAGCGCAGATTGACCGTCAGCTCGAAATGCGGCGCACCCAGGAATGCGTGCTGGCTGGCCAGGCCCCTGACCCGGCTGGCCAGCTCGGGGTCGAGGGCCAGGTAGTGATCCCAGAGGTGCTGATGGTGGGCGGCGGAAATCCGGTACAGGCCATAGCCGCTGTGATTGTCGAGTTCTGCGCCCAGCGAAGTCTGGCAGGCGGCTATGCCCAGCAGCAAAGCTTCGGCTGCTACGCACTGGCTGCTCAGGTACATCAAGGTCGGGCGGATAACGTGCTGGTTCAGGTCACTGGCAGCGATTCCCATACAAGCCTCTACACGGTGGTGACCGGTGGGGGAGGGCGCTGGTGGCAGATTCGAGGCTGCCTGATGCGTCGATGCTCTGGTGCGATGACCGATAATCCCACTGGGAGCGTGCCTTAGCCGCTCAACTTGAAGCGTAGTGGGATATTCATGCAGTAAAGGACTGTTTTTAAATCGTTTGAGGATTTGAGGCCATCTGAATAGATCAAATTGGAACTGCAGCCATGATTGAAACTTCGCGCCGACCTGATTGACACCGCTGCGCGGGCTTCGGCAGTATCAGGTCCATATCGTCCTGCCGAGCTGTCCATGTTCATCATTTCCCTGCCCACGCGCTTCAATCCTGGCACTGCCGCCATGGATGCGTGCGTGTGCCTGGACGCTGGCAAGTCGAAGAAACAGTCGCTCATTTGACCGGGGCGCGCTGTCCCGTCAGATGGGCTGACAGGACAGGCGCTGAGTCGAAGCATCCCTTCGCTACACCACCTTCCCGCACTCCATCGACGGTGACCAGACGGTCTACACCGAGGAGTTGCAAGCATGTCTACATTTTCCGGTATCTGGGTTGCGCTGGTAACGCCGTTTCGCGGCGGGCAGGTGGATCTGCCGGCATTGCGATCCCTGGCGGCGCATTTGATCGAATGCGGTGCGGCCGGGCTGGTGGTCTGCGGCACCAGCGGCGAGGCGGCAGCTCTGGATGAGCAGGAGCAGTTGGCGGTGCTGGATGCCGTGCTCGAGGTGGTGCCGGCCAGCCGCGTGGTGATGGGCCTTGCCGGCAACAACCAGGCGGCAGTGCTGGCCCGCCTGCAGCGGATCCAGCGTCGCCCGCTGGCCGGCATCCTGGTACCGGCGCCGTACTACATAAGGCCGTCGCAAGACGGTTTGCAGGCGTTCTTCTTGGCTCTCGCCGAGGCCTCGCGGCTACCCATCATTCTTTACGACATTCCTTATCGCAGCGCTGTGACCCTGGAACTGCAGACCCTGCGGCAACTGGCCCGGCACCCGCGCATCGTGGCGATCAAGGACTGCGGCGGTGACGTGCGCAAGACCCAGGCGCTGATCGCCGATGGCCAGCTCGATGTGCTCACCGGTGAAGACGAGCAGATCTTCGCCACCCTGTGCCTGGGCGGCAGCGGCGCCATTTCCGCAGCCGCGCACCTGCGTACCGCCGACTTCGCCAGGGTGGTCAGCCTGCTACGCGAGGGCGACCTGCTCGCCGGGCGTGCACTGTTCCGTGGGCTGTTGCCGTGGATACGCCTGGCCTTCAGCGAGCCGAACCCCGCGCCGGTCAAGGCCGCGTTGGCGTTGCAGGGCATGATCGGCGATGAACTGCGCGAGCCCATGCTGTGCGTTTCCGATGGCTTGCGGGCGCAGCTGCGCAATGAGTTGCCATGAGCGCACGGCAGGGGCTCACGGGATATACTGCGCGGCAATCTTTACGGGAGAGCCGCGTGACCATCGAAATTGTCTGGATTCGAGACGACGCCAGCCTGGCAGCGCAGTGCGCTGTCTGGCGCAAACAGCCCTTCGTGGCGCTGGACACCGAGTTCATGCGTGTCGATACCTTCTACCCGATCGCCGGTCTGCTGCAGGTCAGCGAGGGCGAGCGTGCCTACCTCATCGACCCTTTGCTGATCGGCGACTGGGCACCGTTCGCCGCGCTGCTCGAAGACCCGCAGGTGGTCAAGGTAGTGCACGCCTGCAGCGAGGACCTGGAGGTATTCCTTCGCCTGACCGGCAGCCTGCCGGCACCGCTGTTCGATTCGCAACTGGCCGCCGGCTACCTCAACCTCGGTTTCTCCATGGGCTATTCGCGCCTGGTGCAGGCGGTGCTGGATATCGAGCTGCCCAAGGGCGAGACCCGCTCCGACTGGTTGCAGCGCCCGTTGTCCGAGACCCAGGTCAGCTACGCCGCGGAAGACGTCGTGCACCTGGCCGAACTTTATCGCCGCCTGCAGGCCAGGCTGTCGGCCGAAAAGAACGCCTGGGTGCTCGAGGACGGCGCCGAGCTTGCCGCAGGTTTGCGCCGCGAGACGCCACCCGAGGAGGCCTACAAAGACGCCAAGCTGGCCTGGAAGCTGTCCCGCGCGCAACTGGCCGTGCTGCGCGCACTCTGCACCTGGCGCGAGCGCCAGGCGCGGGCGCGCAATCAGCCACGTAACCGGATCATTCGTGAGCATTCGCTGTGGCCGCTGGCACGTCATCAGCCGAGCGATCTGGTCAGCCTGGCGCGCATCGAGGAAATGCATCCGAAAACCGTGCGCCAGGACGGCGAGACCATCCTGCAGCTGATCCGTGAGGCTGCCGCACTGCCGCCTGCCGAGTGGCCGCCGGCAATGCCCGAGCCTTTGCCGATCGAGGCCTCGGGGCTGCTCAAGAAGTTGCGCGCGATCGGCCTGCGTGAAGGCGAGCGCCTGGAGATCGTCCCCGAGCTGATGCTGCGCAAGAAGACCCTCGAGGCGCTGCTCAAGAGCGGTTACCCGAACGGTCCCTACCGCCTGCCCGACAGCCTGCGCGGCTGGCGTCGTGAATTGATGGGCCAGGCGCTGCTCGATTGCCTGGCCGGTGAAGGAGAAGCAGCGTGAAACGTATCTGTTCGATCTACCGCAGCCCGCGCAAGCACGAGATGTACCTCTACGTGCTGCGTGCCGACGCGCTGAACCGGGTGCCCGAGCCGCTGCTCAATGCCTTCGGAGCCCCGGTGCATGCTTTCGACATGGTGCTCACGCCCGAGCGCGCCCTGGCGCGCGAGGACATCAGCAAGGTGCTGGAGAACCTCGATAATCAGGGCTATCACCTGCAGATGCCGCCGCCGGAAGAGGATTACATCCAGCATCTTCCCGAGGAGCTGCTGCGCCGTAACGATCCGGTCTGACGGGAGAGGGCTGCCATGCGCGTACTGATTGCCGAGCAGGATCACGTCGAGTACCAACGACTGTTACAAGCCGCTGCACCGCAGCTCGAATTGGTCGTGGGCGAAGGCGCAGCACTGGCCGAGCAGGCCACTGACTGCCCGATCTGGCTGGGCGAGCCCGATAAATTTGCCAATCTGCTGCGCGCCGGCCATAAACCGGCGTGGCTGCAGTCGAGCTGGGCAGGTATTACACCGCTGCTGGCGGACGACCTGCCCCAGGACTACTCGCTCACTCGGGCGGTTGGCGTGTTCGGGCAGATCATGGCCGAGTACGTGCTGTGTCATATGCTCGCTCACGAGCGCGAGTTGGCCGCTCGCCAGCAGGCGCAGCGTGAGCGGCGCTGGGACGGCCGCCTGCCAGGGAGCCTGGCTGGCCGCCGGGTGCTGATCGTCGGCACCGGTGAAATCGGCGCGGCTGTCGCCCGCTTCCTGCAGCCGTTCAATGTCGAGCTGAGCGGTGTGGCCAGCAGCCCGCGAACCCTGGCGCCATTCACTGAGGTGGTTGCGCTCGGGGAATTGCCACGGCTGGTGGCCCAGGCCGATTACGTCGTCAACTTGCTGCCCAATACGCCTGCGACCCGCGATATCTATGACGCCGCCTTGCTGGCTTGCTTCAAGCCCACGGCGGTGCTGATCAACGCCGGGCGTGGCACATCAGTGGTGGACGAGGATCTGGTCGCCGCGCTGGCTGCTGGCCGACTGGCTGCCGCGGTGATCGATGTCTGCCGCGAGGAACCGTTGCCGCCCGGCCATCCATTCTGGACCGCGCGCAACCTCACGCTGACCGGGCACAGCGCGGCGCCGACCTTGCCGCACCTGCTGGTCGAGTTGTTCCTGGCCAACCTGCAGCGTTATCAGACCGGCGCCGAACTGCACGGTCTGGTGGATTTCGCCCGCGGCTACTGAGCGCGCCGTCGCGCGCGGCTTGTGCTGTGTGGCCGGCAGACCTAGACTGCCGGCCTTTTCGTTTCCTCCCTACAAGCTCGACCATGGCCGCACCTGCCCATCCGTTCTGGCAACACAAGACCCTCGATCAGCTCGACCACCAGGAGTGGGAGTCGCTGTGCGACGGCTGCGGGCTGTGCTGCCTGCAGAAGCTGGAGGATGAGGACGACGGCGCGGTGTATTACACGCGCATCGCCTGCAAGCTGCTCGATCTGCAGACCTGCCGCTGCAGTGACTACCCGAACCGCAAGGCCTTCGTGCCCGACTGTATCCAGCTCACTCCGGCCCAGGCCGATCAGTTCCAGTGGCTGCCGCCAACCTGCGGCTACCGGCTGGTCAGCGAGGGCAAGGATCTGCCGGCCTGGCATCACTTGGTATGCGGCGACCCCGACGCCGTGCACCGCGAGCGCATTTCCCAGGCAGGGCGCATGCTCAGTGAAAACGCCGTAGCCGAGGATGACTGGGAAGATCACCTGATCTTTCGCGCCGGCTGAGTGTCTGTGATGAGCCGTTAAGGCTCGTTTAAGCGCGCTGGTGTTTGATGACGCCGTTACGCATAGTCTTGTGTACTGATCCCCGTGACGTATCGCTTGTCCGTTCTGGAGTCTCCCGTATGTCGATTCGCTGCCTGCTGCTGTCCGTTGTTCTGTTGAGTACCGGCACACCCTTGTGGGCCGCCGAAAAGGTCGATCTGGATTACAAGGTCAAATTCCTGCCGCAGAGCGACGAGGCAGAAGTGAGCATCACCCTGGAAAAGGGTGAGCGTGTGCGCGGGCTGAATTTCAACCTTGGCGACGAAGGCTATTACAGCGACTTCAAGGCCGATGGCGAGTGGAAGCCCGAAGGTGATAACCGCGGCCTGTGGGTGCCCGGCAAGGGCAAGAGCACCCTGAGCTACAAGGTACGTGTCGATCATCCGCGCGGGGAAGGCCGTTTCGACGCGCGCATGACCGAGGACTGGGCACTGCTGCGCGGTGACGATTTGATTCCCAGCGCGGTACTCAATCAGGTCGACGGTACCGATCTGGTCGCGCGCCTGGAGTTCGAGCTGCCCAAGGGCTGGCGCAGCGTCGAGACCGGCTGGCCGCGTGTCGGCAAGAACAAGTTCCGCATCGACAACCCGCAGCGCAAGTTCGACCGGCCCACTGGCTGGATCCTGGCTGGCAAGATCGGCACCCGCCGCGCCAAGCTCGGCGAAACTCAGGTGACCATCGCCGCACCAGTGGGTGAGGGCATGCGCCGCATGGATGCGCTGACCCTGCTGACCTTCGTTTGGCCGGAAATGCAGGCGGTGTTCCCGCGCGATCCCGCCAAGCTCCTGGTGGTTGGCGCCGGTGACCCGATGTGGCGCGGTGGCCTGTCGGCGCCCAATTCGTATTTCATGCATGCCGACCGCCCGTTGGTCAGCGAGAACGGTACAAGCTCCCTGGTGCACGAACTGGTGCATGTGTTCAGCCGCATCAGTGACACCGACAAGAGCGACTGGATCAGCGAAGGCATCGCCGAGTACTACGCCATCGAGGTGATGCGTCGCGCCGGTGGCCTGAGCGAAGACCGCTACCAGAAGGTTCGCGAGCATTTGATCAAGTGGAGCAAGCCGGTCAAGTCGCTGCGTACCGAGAACTCCACCGGGCCGGTCACCGCCCGTGCGGTGTTGTTGCTGCAGGAACTCGATCGCGAGATTCGCCAGGCCACCAAGGACGGCCAGCAGCGCTCTCTGGACGACGTTGCGCGCGGCCTGATGCGCCTGGATAAGGCCAGCACCAAGGACTTTATCGAGATCACCGAAAACGTCATGGGTCGCAGCTCCAAGGTGCTGGATACCCGGCTGCTGCGCTGATCCTTTAGGCCACCGCGCAGATGATGCACGGTGGTCGATCCCTCCCCAGCCCTATGCATGACCTCCGAACGCATAGGCGCTTCTGCTCTTGAAACGTCGTGTTCCCTGGATCTGCATCTCAGCGCGCTGAGAAGCTGTGGCTTCGGTTCCTGTGTTAAAGCCCACATATCTCTTAATGTATCTATTTTTTTGATATTTATTTTCGTGCCTGAAATGCCCGATATACTGTCGTTTAAAACACGTTTAAACGGTTAAAGACTTTTATTTACAGTTGCTTATATAGATATCAATGAAGTCGATCTTTACTATTTGCGCGATCGAGTTTTTGATCAAATTTTCTTGAGTAACATGAGCTCCATACCCACCTACTTCCTCCCAAGGAGCTCACCATGAAAACTGAATTTATCGCCAGCCTGTTCATCGCCACCCTTGCCAGCGCTGCATTTGCACTGCCCCAAGGCCCGGTAGACGC
Source organism: Pseudomonas fulva 12-X (assembly GCF_000213805.1). NCBI lineage: Bacteria > Pseudomonadati > Pseudomonadota > Gammaproteobacteria > Pseudomonadales > Pseudomonadaceae > Pseudomonas > Pseudomonas fulva. Next base: position 2,031,314 of record NC_015556.1, read on the forward strand.
CAACACTTCGCACTCGATCAGCACTCAGAAAGTGGCCGAAGATGGTTACAAGCGCACCGGCGGCAAGATCGCTGAAAATGGTTTCGAGCGTGCTGGCGGCAAGCTGGTCGCTGAAGATGGCTACAGCCGCACTGGCGGCAAAATCGCCGAGAGCGGTTACGAGCGTGTTGGCGGCAAGCTGGTCGCTGAAGATGGCTACAGCCGCACTGGCGGCAAAATCGCCGAGAGCGGTTACGAGCGTGTTGGCGGCAAGCTGGTCGCTGAAGATGGCTACGAGCGCACTGGCGGCAAGATTGCCGAAAGCGGTTACGAGCATGTCGGCGGCAAACTGGTCGCTGAAGACGGCTATGAGCGTACCGGTGGCAAGATCGCTGAAAATGGTTTCGAGCGTGTCGGCGGCAAACTGGTTGCCGAAGATGGTTACAGCCGCACCGGTGGCAAGGCCGAAATGTCCTGATCGGTCAGCCCCGAAACAAAGCCCGGCATCGTCCGGGCTTTATTTTGTCTGCAATTCAGTACTTGGCGCCGGTGCGGGTGTTATTACCTTTTGCCAGGCGGTCGTAGAGCACCACGTTGACCGTGGCCGCCAGGTTCATGCAGCCCTCGGTGGGTATGTATATCACTTCCTCGCACCAGTCGCGGATGCTCTTGTCGAGCGAGCCGTCTTCGGGGCCGAAGATGTAGAAGGCGCGATCCGGATGGGTGTAGGTGGGCAGGGGCCGTGCGCCGTCGACCAGTTCCACGGCGACCGGCGTGCAGCCCAGGGGAATGACTTTCTGCAGGTCATCGATGCCGATCAGCGGAATATCCAGGTGCACACGCTTGGTGTCGGTGACGAAGTCGCGGGCGCGCTCGTAGCGTTTGCCGGTGTAGAAGACCGACGCCACGCCGTAGCAGCCGGCGGCGCGCATCACGGCGCCGACGTTTTCCGGCGATTTCGGATTGTAGAGACCGATGCAGCTGTATCGTTTGTTGCCCACAGATCAGGCCTCGAGAAAAGGGCCGGCATTATACGGTCTGTGGGCTTTATGCGCTGCTCAGGACTTTTTCTGCAGCAGCTCGGCCAGGTTGGCGAACGCCTTGTGGGTGGTCTTCGGGCCGGTCTGGCTGGCCGTGGAGCCTTCACTGAAATACTGCTGGTCGGTGTAGCGCGCGTGTTCGTTGTCGTGACAGAACAGGCAAAGCAGTTCCCAGTTGGAACCGTCCTGAGGGTTGTTGTCGTGGTTGTGGTCACGGTGGTGCACGGTCAGCTCGCTCAGGCGTTTGCCAGAGAATTCGCGGGCGCAGCGGCCACAGACGTGGGGGTACATGCGCAGCGCCTTGTCACGGTAGCCTTCTTCACGGTTGCGCTGGGCTTCGGCGAGAATGCGGTCGAGCTTGGAGGTCGGTGTGGTCGGGCTGCTCATGATCGTTCCTGGCTGGCGTTTGCCGCAGTATATAGCCAGGGCCGTGCAATCAGTCTGCACTTTCCGTCGGCGGCCAATGCCCAACGCAGCACGTTCCACTTTTTGGAGTACAGACCATGCGCACCCCGTCACTCGTGCTGATCAGCTTGCTGTCGATGGCCGGCATTGCCCAGGCGCAGCAGCCTCAGTCGGCACCGCCCGAGCCGGCTGGCGCCATTCAGACGCCGCAGGTTCCGGAGCCTTCCAAGGTCGACCCCGATACCCCGCCGGTGATTCGTGACGGGCGCGACAACGACGACTCAACCGAAGCTGCCGATGACGCTTCCGAGGATCAGCAGGAGCTGATCCCCGAGCAGCCGGGCGAGCAGGTTCCGGACTAATGCTGCACGGGGCGACGCCCCCTATCGGCCTGCCGCGTGCAGGCCGAGCACCTTGAAGATGAAGGCGTATTCCAGGGCCACATCGCGGATCGCCTGGTAGCGGCCGCTCATGCCGCCGTGGCCGGCTTCCAGGTCGGTCTTGAGCAGCAGCAGGTTGTCGTCGGTCTTCAGCTCGCGCAGCCGCGCCACCCATTTGGCGGCTTCCCAGTACTGCACGCGGCTGTCGTTGTAGCCGGCCACGGCGAGGATCGCCGGATAGCGCTGCACCTGCACGTTCTCGTAAGGCGCGTAGCCCTTGATTCGCGCATGCACCTCGGGCTCGTTGGGGTCGCCCCATTCATCGTACTCGGTGACGGTCAGCGGCAGCTCCGGATTGAGCATGGTATTGAGCACGTCGACGAAGGGCACTTCGGCGATGGCGGCGGCGAACAGCTCCGGGCGCTGGTTGAGTGTGGCGCCGATCAGCAGGCCGCCGGCGCTGCCGCCGCTGATCACCAGCTGCGAGGCGCTGGTGAAGTCCTTGGCGATCAGGTGTTCGGCGCAGGCGATGAAATCGCTGAAGCTGTTTTGCTTGTGGGCGAGTTTGCCAGCGCGATACCAAGCTTCGCCCAGTTCACCGCCACCGCGCACATGGGCGATGGCGAACACCACGCCTCGGTCGAGCAGGCTCAGGCGTGCATGGGAAAACCAGGGGTCGAGGCTTTCGCCGTAGGCGCCGTAACCGTACAGATAGAGCGGCGCCGCCTGGCCCAGAGCGTCACGGCGCGCCACCAGACTGATCGGCACCTGGGTGCCGTCCGGTGCGGTCGCCCATAGACGCTGGCTCAGGTAATCGTCGGCATCGAAGTCGCCAAGCACCGGTGTTTCCTTGAGCACCTTCTGGGTGCCGTCGGCCAGGTTCAGCTCGCGGATCTGCGCCGGGCGATTGAGCGCCTCGTAGCGCAGGCGAATTACCGGGCTGGTGAACGCCAGGTTGTCCTGTACGTACAGGCTGTAAGCCGCATCCGGCAGGCTGACCCGGTAGCCGGTAATGCCCTTGGGACGTACCTCGATCACCGGCAAGCCGCCTTCGCGTAGGCTGAGTACCAGCGCCGACTCCGCCAGGCTGACGCCTTCGAGCATGACCTGTTCGTCATGCGCCACCAGTTCCTGCCAGTGAGGCCGGCTGGGCTGCTCGGGCGTTGCGCTGTATAGCGCGAAGTTGATGCCGCTCTGGTTGCTGCGAATCAGCCAGGCCCACTGGCCGTCCAGCTTGCCGTGGTCGGCGTAGTACTCGTGGCCTTCTTCACGCGGCGCCAGGCACTGAAAAGGTTGCTCGGGGGTGTCGGCGTCGACAATCCAGCACTCCGTTGTGGTCTTACTGCCCAGCAGCATTACCAGCTGGCGCTCCGAGCTGCTGCGATAACAGCTGAGAAAGAAGCGCTCGTCGGCTTCGTGGAAAACCTTGGTGTTACGGGCCTCGCCAAAGCGGAAGCGATGCAGGGTGGCGGGGCGATGAGTGTCGTCCAGCTCGCCGTAGAACAGGGTCTGGCTGTCGTTGGCCCAAGTCATGCTGCCATCGCAGTTCTCGAACGGCAGCTCGGTGATTGCGCCGCTAGCCAGCTCCTTGACGAACAGCCGATAGATCTCGTCGCCGCTGGTGTCCAGGCTGTAGGCCAGGCGCTGCTGGTCCGGGCTGATGCTGAAGGCGCCGAGGGAAAGAAAACCGCCCGCGGCAATCTCGTTGGGGTCCAGCAGCAATTGCTCGGTGTTTTCATCGATGGCCAAACCGCCGTTAGCCGGGCGAGGGCAGCGATAGTGACGTGGGTACTCGTCGCCTGCGGTGGTGCGCTGGTAATAGAGGTAGTCGCCCCATGGGGTGGGCAGCGACAGGTCGGTTTCGCGGATGCGTGCCTTGATTTCCTGGAACAGCTGCTCGCGCAGTGGCAGGTCGTCGAGCTGGCTTTCCAGGTAGGCGTTCTCGGCGCGCAGGTGTTCCAGTACCTCGTCGCTGTCACGCGCCTCGAGCCAGTTATAAGGGTCGGCGCCAGAGGCCTTGCGGGCGATGGGGGCGGTGATCATGAATGTCTCCAGAGCGCGGGGCGACTTCGGGGGCGTTTCCAAAAACTGCTGCGACTGGTTTTTAGAAAGGCCGCGAAGGCGCCGAACCGGGTAAAAGCCGTTATCATAAGCGCCTTTATCGCCTGGCGGCCGTGCAATTGCCCTGCCGCCCGCGTGAGCCCAGTCAAGCTAGGGAAACATCGCCCTCATGATCGAAAACGACTATCTCCTCGCCTGGGGTGCCTATACGATTGCCGCACTGGGCTGCCTGCTGGTGTGGTTCAAGCTGACCAGCTGGATGTGGCGCTACTTGCGCGAGCCGCTGCGCGTGCTGGTGGCGATCCTGCTGTTCTGCCCGACCATCGTCGACCCGGCCAAGGATCTGTTCGCCCCGGCCGTGGCCATCGTTGCCCTCGACCTGCTGTTCAAGATCGGCAGCAATGCCTGGCGCGCGGTGGCGGATCTGGCCATGTACGGGATGATCGCCTTCGCCGTCTATCTGGTGTTCGTGGCCATTCGCTGGCCGTTCCTGAGCCGCGCCAAGGCGCGCAAGGCGGCGCGTGAAGAGGAGCAGGGCGAAGACAGCGATCTGACCCTGCGCGAGCGCCTACAGCAGGAGCAGGAGCCGACCTATTCGGCGCCACGTGGCGGCCGCGGCGCACGCGTCGAGCCGCGTTTGTAAGCCTGATCAGTCGGGAGCCCCACCATGTGTGAACTGCTCGGCATGAGCGCCAACGTCCCTACCGATATCGTTTTCAGCTTTACCGGGCTGATGCAGCGGGGCGGGCGTACCGGGCCGCATCGCGATGGCTGGGGTATCGGCTTCTATGAAGGGCGTGGCCTGCGCCTGTTCCAGGATCCGCGGGCGAGCAGCGAGTCGGAGGTGGCGCAGCTGGTTCAGCGTTACCCGATCAAGAGCGAAGTGGTGATCGGCCATATCCGCCAGGCCAACGTCGGCCGGGTGTGCCTGGCCAACACCCATCCCTTCGTGCGTGAGCTGTGGGGACGCAACTGGTGCTTCGCCCATAACGGTCAACTGGCCGACTTCCGCCCGGCTCTGAGCTTCTACCGTGCGGTGGGCGACACCGACAGCGAGTCGGCCTTCTGCGACTTGCTCAACCGCATTCGTACCGCCTTCCCGGAAGCCGTGCCGGTCGAGGTGTTGTTGCCTGAACTTGTCGCGGCCTGCGCGGCCTATCGACAGCATGGCGTTTTCAACTGCCTGCTCAGCGATGGCGACTGGCTGTTCAGCTTCTGCTCCACCAAGCTGGCGCACATCACCCGGCGCGCACCCTTCGGCCCTGCGCACCTGCGTGACGCTGACATGAGCGTGGATTTTCACGCCGAAACCACGCCCGATGACGTGGTCTCGGTGCTGGCCACCGAGCCGTTGACCGACAACGAAGCCTGGTCGGTCTACCAGCCGGGTGAATGGCGTTTGTGGCGCGCGGGCGAGTGCATCGCCCAGGGCCTGAGCAACTGACAGATGTCCCGCGTGGCGGGGCCGCGGGGGAAGGATGATTCGAAGCTATCTGCGTCTGGCGTTGTTCGCCCTGGGGCTGCTCCTGGGCGTTCAGGTGCCCGGTTTCATCGATGACTACGCCAAACGCGTCGAAGCCCACCGCCTTGAATCCGAGCAGAGCCTGAGCGGCTTTCGCGATACTGCCCAGCGCTTCTTCGATGGCGACCTGCAGCGGCTGGTCGGCCATTACCGCAACAGCAGCGACCCGGTGATGCAGAGCGATGCACGTAGCGTCGGCCTGCTGGTCGAGCGTTCGGCACTGCTGGAACAGGAATCGCTGGCCATGCAGGGGGCCTGGTACCGGCAGGTCTGGCACCTGGCGACCGCGGCCGACGCGCAGTTGCTAGCGGAAACCCGCGCCGCCTATCGCTATCAGGTGCTGCTGGCGCCTGAAGCAATCGCCTGGGGCATCGCCTGCGCGCTGTTCCTGGCCTGGGTGGTGGAGAGCATTGTGCTGTTGCTGGTTCTGCCGTTTCGTCGCCGCGAACGCCGCAGCCTGCCCGAGCGGCAGACACCGCGCATGCGCTGAGTCATATAGCCTGGGTTGAGCGAAGCGATACCCAGGTTGCCCATTTCCCGGGTGTCGCTGCGCTCGACCCGGGCTACAGATGCGCAACTACTTGGCCAGAAAACGCATGCCGTCTTCCAGGCCTTGCAGGGTCAGTGGGAACATCTGGTCGTTGATCAGATCACGGATGATGCGTGTGGAACTGGTGTAATCCCAGGCTTCGCGCGGGTAGGGGTTGATCCAGATGAGCTTCTTGTAGGTTTCCATGAAGCGCTGCAGCCACAGGTAACCCGCTTCCTCGTTCCAGTGCTCGACGCTACCACCCGGCTGGGTGATCTCGTAGGGCGCCATGGCCGCGTCACCAATGAATACCACCTTGTAGTCGGCGCCGTACTTGTGGAGCAGGTCGTGGGTGGACACCCGCTCGGACGTGCGGCGCAGGTTGTTCTTCCACACCGACTCGTACACGCAGTTATGGAAGTAGAAATACTCCATGTGCTTGAACTCGGTGCGGCAGGCTGAGAACAGCTCCTCGCAGACCTTCACGTGGGCATCCATCGAGCCGCCGATATCGAAGAGCAGGAGCAGCTTGACGGTGTTGCGCCGCTCCGGGCGCATCTGAATGTTCAGCAGGCCACCGTCACGGGCGGTGTGGTCGATGGTGCCGTCCAGGTCCAGCTCGTCCTGGGCGCCCTGGCGGGCGAACTTGCGCAGGCGACGCAGAGCGACCTTGATGTTGCGCGTGCCGATTTCCACCGAGTCGTCGAGGTTCTTGTACTCGCGCTGGTCCCAGACCTTGACCGCCTTGCCCTGGCGCTTGCCGGCATCACCGACGCGGATGCCTTCCGGGTTGTAGCCGCCCGAGCCGAAGGGGCTGGTGCCGCCGGTGCCGATCCACTTGTTGCCGCCGGCGTGGCGCTCCTTCTGTTCCTCCAGGCGTTTCTTGAACTCCTCGATCAGCTTGTCGAGGCCGCCGAGGGACTGAATCTGCGCGCGTTCCTCGTCGGTCAGTGAACGCTCGAATTCCTTACGCAGCCATTCCTCAGGGATCAGCGCTTCGAGGTGCTGATCGAGGTTTTGCAAACCGTCGAAATAGGCCGCGAAGGCTCGGTCGAACTTGTCGAAATGGCGCTCGTCCTTCACCAGAATGGCGCGAGCTAGGTAGTAGAACTCGTCCATGTCGGCGAACACGACTTTGTGCTCGAGCGCACCGATCAGGTCGAGCAACTCGCGCAGAGACACCGGCACCTTGGCCGCGCGCATTTCGTTGAACAGGTTGAGCAGCATGGCGCGTCCTCAGTGGCGGTCATCGACGGGCAGGCCGTCGTTGAGGCAGTACCAGTCGGCCTTCGAGCGGGTGTAGATGTGCTTTTGCTCGACAGTTGGCAGGGGCGTGTCCAGCGTGCCAAGTGCCACAGACACCCACTTGGGGTAAGGCTGCTCGGAAAACCATTGCAGGTTCGAGCCACAGCGCTGGCAGAAGGTACGGCTCACGCCTGGCGAAGAACTGAAGGTGCTGACCGATGCCTCGCCTTCGGTGAAGCGAAAATGCTCGCGGCGCACATTGCCGTAGCTGGCGAACGCCGCGCCATGGGCTTTGCGGCACTGGCTGCAATGGCAATGACTCGCCGATTCGATGGGGGCGCCGATCTGGTATTTCACCGTGCCGCACAGGCAACTGCCGCTATGCATCAGCGATTACCGCGACGAGCCATGAAGGCCAGGCGCTCAAGCAGTTGCACATCCTGCTCGTTCTTCACCAACGCACCGGCCAGCGGTGGAATGGCCTTGGTCGGGTCGCGCTCGCGCAGCACCGCTTCGCCGATGTTGTCGGCCATCAGCAGCTTGAGCCAGTCGACCAACTCGCTGGTCGATGGCTTTTTCTTCAGGCCCGGTACCTTGCGCACATCGAAGAACACGTCCAGCGCTTCGGCCACCAGGCTGTTGCTGATGCCGGGGTAATGCACGTCGACGATCTTCTGCAGGGTCTGGCGATCCGGGAAGGCGATGTAGTGGAAGAAGCAGCGGCGCAGGAAGGCGTCCGGCAGCTCCTTCTCGTTGTTCGAGGTGATGATGATGATCGGCCGGTGCCTGGCCTTGATCGTCTCGTCGGTCTCGTAAACGTAGAACTCCATCTTGTCGAGTTCCTGCAGCAGGTCGTTGGGAAACTCGATGTCGGCCTTGTCGATTTCGTCGATCAGCAGGACAACGCGCTCCTCGGCCTCGAAGGCCTCCCAGAGCTTGCCCTTCTTGATGTAGTTGCGAACGTCGTGAACCTTGTCGGAACTGAGCTGCGAGTCGCGCAGGCGGCTGACCGCATCGTATTCGTACAGGCCCTGGTGCGCCTTGGTGGTCGACTTGATGTGCCAGGTGATCAGTCGCGTGCCGAAGGATTCGGCCAGTTGCTCGGCGAGCAGGGTCTTGCCGGTGCCGGGCTCGCCCTTGACCAGCAGCGGGCGCTGCAGGGTGATGGCGGCGTTGACCGCGAGCTTGAGGTCATCGGTGGCGACATAGTGCTCGGTGCCTTCGAACTTCATCGGGAATCCTCACGCGGCAGGCGAATGCGAAAGGGGCGACTATAGCGCGCCCGGCGCATGAGTGTGAACGCGCCTGGGGTATTCAGTCATTGAATGGACGCGCTCAGGGTTCTTCAGCAGCGTCGCGTTCGAAACCGCTGTTGAAGGCCTGCACGAAGCCGTTGCGCAGGATGCCGATGAACGCCTGGAAGGCGCTGAGGTCTTGCTGTTTGGTGCTGCCGCGCAGTTCTACGCGGGTGGCGATCTGATCGCGCGGGCGATTCTTCAGTACCTTCTCGCTACCGGCCACAACGGCCTCCCAGATCGAGCGCAAGAAGCCCTTGTTCTGGTTCTCGACGTCCTGCTGCCAGTCGAACACCTCGACGTTGCGCAGCAGCGGCTTGATGTAGCCGCTGAGCTGGGAATCCTCGGCGAAGGCTTCGACGACGATATCGCCAGTGCCCGATTTGAAGTCGAACTTGCCATAGGCGTTGGCCAGGTCATTCAGCCGTGTCAGTTCGATGCCGGTAGCGCGCACGCGGAACTCGAAATCCTGGAAGTTGTGGAAGGGGTCGAACACGGCGCTGGCCTCCAGCGGCGCCTGGTCCATCAGCTTGGCCTTGCCTTCGAAGCGCGCCACGCGGTTGCCCTGTTCGTCGGCCACGTTGGTCAGGTTGTAGAAACTGGCCTGGATGGCGTTGGCCTTGAGTTTCACGCGCGGCGATGTATTGAAGTTGTAGAACCCCAGGGTGCCGTCGTTGATGCGCGCTTCGTTGAGGGTGATGGGCAGCAGCTTGTTGAGCTGCTCGCGCCAGTCGGTGCCTTCACCGGTCTGCGAATCCTCGCGGCTCTTGCCGTCGACGAAGTTGACTTCTGGCCGCTCGAATACCACCCGGGCGACCACGGCGCGTTTTTCCAGCAGCTCGTTCCAGCTCACCGAGATGTCGATCTGCGGGGCATCGACGAAGGGCACGGGCAAGTTCTGGTTGACCTTGACGATGCGTAGGCCGTTGATCCGGTAGCCGCCGCGCCATAGCGCCACGTCGATATCGTCGATATGGCCGCGGTAGTCGCCCATCTCGGCCAGCTTGTCGTTCAGGTAGTCGCGCACCATGTAGGGCAGGGCGACGTGCACCACCAGCAGCAGGGCAAGCAGGCCGAGGCAGATCCACATGGGCAGGCTGTAGCGACGTTTCATCGGTGGCGTCCGGTTACGCGGTGTGTGGGAGTGGACTGCCGCCGATCGGCCTGAGTTCGACTTTCCAGACGCTGGACGCGCCTGGGCTTGAGGCATAGGCTGACGGGCTCAGTCATGACAAGGAACCGGTACACCATGAGCCGCATTTACGCAGACAACGCCCAGGCTATCGGCAACACTCCGCTGGTGATGATCAACCGCCTCGGGCCCAAGGGCGTGACCATCCTGGCCAAGATCGAAGGCCGCAACCCGGCCTATTCGGTGAAGTGCCGGATCGGCGCCAACATGGTCTGGGACGCCGAGGCCCGCGGGGTGCTCAAGCCGGGCATGACCCTGGTCGAGCCGACCTCCGGCAATACCGGCATCGGCCTGGCGTTCGTCGCCGCGGCCCGGGGCTACAAGCTGATGCTGACGATGCCGGCCTCCATGAGCCTGGAGCGACGCAAGGTTTTGAAGGCCCTCGGCGCCGAGCTGGTGCTGACCGAGCCGGCCAAGGGCATGAAGGGTGCCATCGAGAAGGCCGCCGAAATCGCCGCCTCCAATCCCGAGCTGTACTACATGCCCCAGCAGTTCGAGAACCCGGCCAACCCGGCGATCCACGAGAAAACGACCGGGCCGGAAATCTGGAACGACACCGAGGGCGCCATCGATGTGCTGGTTTCCGGTGTCGGTACCGGCGGCACCATCACCGGTATTTCCCGCTACATCAAGCAGGCCAAGGGCAAGGCGATCCTCTCCGTGGCGGTCGAGCCGGTTTCCTCGCCGGTGATCAGCCAGACCATCGCCGGTGACGAAGTCAAACCCAGTCCGCACAAGATCCAGGGTATCGGCGCCGGCTTCGTGCCAAAGAACCTCGATCTATCGCTGGTCGACCGCGTCGAGCAGGTTACCGACGAAGACGCCAAGGCCATGGCCCTGCGCCTGATGCGTGAGGAAGGCATTCTCTGTGGGATTTCCTGCGGCGCGGCGATGGCCGCTGCGGTACGCCTGGCCGAACAGCCGGACATGCAGGGCAAGACCCTGGTGGTGATCCTGCCTGATTCCGGCGAGCGTTACCTGACCAGCATGCTATTCAGCGACCTGTTTACCGAGCAGGAACTGCAGCAGTAGGAGTTCGGCTGCTCTATTGATCAGCTCGCCTCCAGCGCCCGCTAGGGACGAGTCGATCAAGCCGAATGAGTAATGGACCAACGCCGCAATTACCGCCCGGCCACGGGCTGATGAAGGTCGCGCCGGTTCTGTCCGATGTGGGAGGGCGCCATGCGCCCGATTCGCGGGCATGAACCAGGCGTCCCGCCCGCGTCCACAAAATACGCAGTCGACCTCAAGCCATGGGCTTCAGCCCCACCAACGCTAGCGCTCGACATCACGTTCAGACCCGCTAATCGTTCAAGCTAGCGCCCACCGCAGCGGGGCAGCTTTAGTTAAGCCGCTAGGCTCTTCGTAGGTCGAACCACCAGCCACAACGCGATAGCGATCAGCACGCCTCCGTACAGGTGCGCCCACGACAGCGGCTCGCCGAGCAGCAACGCGCCCCACAGCACGCCGAAGATCGGGATCAGAAAGGTGGTGGTCGAGGCCTTGATCGGCCCGATATCGTTGAGCAGGCGGAAATACAGCACATAGGCGAATGCCGTGCAGCCCAGGCCCAAGCCCAGCAGCGATGCCCACTCCAGCCAGCCGCCCCAGCTGGCCGGTGCGCTCAGAGTCAGCGAGCCGGCGAATAGGGGCAGCAGGAATAGACTGGCGCCCAGTAGGCTGCCGAACGCGGTAAGGCGATTGTCCAGGCGGCCTGCGATCCAGCGGCGAGTCAGAAAACCGGCCACGCCATAGCAGGCAGTCGCCAGCAAGCAGGCGAGGGCGCCCAGCAGCAGACCGGTGTCCAGCTCTGCCGGCCCGCTGCGGGTCAGCACGGCGACACCGAACAGGCCCAGGGCGACACCCGCTGCACGACTCATCGTCATCGCTTCGGCGAAGAACAGAGCGCCGATCAGCACGCCCATCATCGGCGTGGTGGCATTGATGATCGCCGAGTAACCCGCCGGCAGCACCAGCGCCGCCATGCTGTACATGGCGGATGGAATGCCGGCATTGATTATCCCGAGTACCAGGCACAAGCCCAGCTTGCCTTGAAAATCCCACTTCACCCGCATCAACAGCAGGATCGCCAGCAGGCCGAGCATGGCGATCGAGGCGCGAAAGAACGCCGTCGGCATGCTGCCGATGACCGGCGCGACGATCCGCATGAACAGAAAGCTGGCGCCCCAGATCGCAGCGAGCAGCAAGAGGCGCAGCATGTCGGCAGGGCGCACGGTGGGCTCCAGTCCTGATTGAGAGGCCGGCAGTTTTGCTGCCCGCCGCCAGCAAGGCAAGCTCGGAATTGATTTTCAGTGGCGGCGAGACCTGCCAAGCAGTAGGCAATCTGACCAAGACCGAAAGCGCGGCGGCTTGCTACCAGCGAGCACTATTGTTTGAACAAGCGCTCTGGCGCGTGGGTCGCACGACAAACCCGAAAGAACCATAATTGCGCCGCTCTGCGCCAGCCATCCAAATTCGGATGGCTGCGTAAATACGCTTCGCCGAAGAACTAAGGAACACCCTGATGAGCTGTAACTCGCCTGCGCAACTGCCCGAACTCTCCCGCCTGAGCCGCGCCCTCCTGTTATGTGGCTGCGCGGCGGCGGGCACTGCTCAGGCGCAAGAGACGACCGACACGCTGGTGCTCGAACCCAGCGTGGTCAGCGGCTCGCGCAGCGAGGCGCAGAGCTTCGACCTGCCGTTTTCGGTGGACAGCATCGACCGCGAACAGATCAGCGACGGTCAGCTGGGCATCAACGCCTCGGAAGTCCTGATGCGGGTGCCCGGGCTGGTGGTGCAGAATCGCCAGAACTACGCGCAGGACCTGCAGATATCCTCCCGCGGCTTCGGCGCGCGCTCGGCCTTTGGTGTGCGCGGGCTGAAACTGATCACCGATGGCATTCCCGCCAGCACCCCGGACGGCCAGGGCCAGGCCGCGACCTTCAATCTGGACACCGCCGAGCGCATCGAAGTACTGCGCGGGCCGGCTTCCACGCTGTATGGCAGCAATGCCGGCGGTGTGATCCAGGTGTTCTCCCGCGACGGCGTAGGTCGCCCGCGTATCGGCGCCGAGACGCTGATTGGCAGCGACGGCCTGAGCCGCAATCACCTCACGGCCGAAGGCGAAGCGGACGGCGTCGGCTTCGTGCTCGACGCCTCGCGCATGGACACCGACGGCTACCGCGACCACAGCGCGGCGCGCCGTGACCAGACCTTCGCCAAGCTCAACTTCAAGCCCGATGAAGACAGCAAGCTGGCGCTGATCTACAGCAGCCTGGAGCAGAATGGTACCCAGGATCCGCTGGGGCAGACGTGGGAGGCTTATAAGGTGGATCCAAGATCAGTTACTGCCAACGCTCTTACTTACAACACCCGAAAGAGCATCGATCACCAGCAACTTGGCATGAATTACGAGCGCTATTTTGGTGATGCGACTCTGCAGCTGACTGCTTATGCAGGCAAGCGAAGCGTTACTCAGTACCTTTCAATTCCCGCTGTAGCTCCGTCGAATACTCTTCGTGGCGGAGGAGTTGTGGATTTTGATAGAGATTTTCATGGTGGCAGTGTGCGTTGGCTCCAACCAGTGGATGGTGTCGCTGGGGACTTACGCTTGGTATTCGGGCTGGACTATGACCAAAGCCGCGATGATCGACGTGGTTATCAAAACTATGTGGGCGATCAGCTAGGGATAAAGGGGGAGTTGCGTCGCGACGAGATCGACACGATGACCAGCTTGGATCCCTATGCCCAGGCTACCTGGACAATTGGTAACTGGACACTGCAGGGTGGGCTCCGTTACAGCACAGTAGAAGTTGATATCGATGATAAATACATCACCCCTACTAACTTGGATGACAGCGGTAATAAGCGGTTTAGCAAGGCCACTCCGTCGGTGAGCGTTGGTTATGCTTTTACCCCAAATATCAATGGCTATGTGAGTGTGGGTAAGGGGTTTGAGACGCCGACTCAAGGTGAATTGGCCTACTCGCCAGATGCCGCTGGAGTTGGCGTGAATTACGGGCTGAGACCATCGGAAAGTACTCAATACGAGATTGGGTTGAAGGCGCGCATCGCTGAAACGACTCGAATCAACGCCGCTATCTTTCAGATCAACACTGATGATGAGATCGTCGTGGCGGGCAGTAATGGCGGCCGCACCAGCTACCAGAACGCCGGCAAGACCCTGCGGCGCGGTTTCGAGCTGGGCGTCGAAAGCCAGTTCACCGAACAATGGTCGGCTGCGTTGGCCTACACCTACCTGGCCGCGACTTATGATTCGCGATTCGTCGCCGGCAACAATACCGTCGATAAAGGCAACGATTTGCCCGGCGTACCCCGCACCACGCTATTCGGCGAGCTGGCCTGGAAGCCGGTCGACGGTATCAGCACGGCGCTCGAGGGGCTTTACCGCAGCAAGGTCTACGTCGAAGACACCAATACCGAAAAAGCGGCGCCGAGCTATGCGGTGTTCAACTGGCGTACGCGCTTCGAGCAGCACTTCGGCCCCTGGAAAACCCACCAGACCCTGCGCCTGGATAACCTGCTGGATCGCCAATACGTCGGTTCGGTAATCGTCGGCGATAGCAACGACCGTTATTACGAAGCCGCGCCGGGACGGTCCTGGTACGCGGGTGCGGGCGTCGAGTATCAGTTTTAAGGCGAAGCGTGGAGTGCTGGCGAATAAACAAAGCGACGGTCGGTAGCGACTTGCAACGCTTTGAGGCTGCCAGGCTCTCCACTCGCGTCGGGGTTTGGGCTACTCTCAAGTCAAGCGGTCACCAAAGCCGTGCGCAGTTCGAGGATGCCCTTATGAAAAACTGGTTCGAAAAAATCACTGCCCAGCTCAATGCCCTGTTTGCCCCGCGCATGCAGCCCATTCCAATTCGTAGCGAAGAGCAGCGTCGCTTGGCCGAAGAGCGCCGTCGCCGCCGCTGATCCACCCCGCGAAATTCCCCCACAAGCGTCCTTCGCGGCGCTTGTTTTGAGTCGTCAACGCCGTGGAGGTGATTGGCGGCTGTCTTCTATTGGTGAATGACATGTTGATCGGTTCGATGCGTGAGCATCGAGCCGTTTTCATGGGCGTTCGCCCTGGCACTTATCGATCCGGCAGCACCCTTCGCCTATCCCAGTAGCCATTGTTGCTGGTACCCAGCGTGGTGATACGTACGCGTTGCCGACAAGCGGCCGTGAACTTGGTTCAACGCATTCTCAAGTCGTTCAAAAACTTGCCGACAAAAAAGCAGACCCGTTCGGGAGGGTATGGCACGGAGCCGGCTGGCGGCTTCGTGCGTGTCTTCTGTTCAGCGTTTAAGCGTTACCGCCTGCCTGTGCTGGCGCGGCTATTTTGCTGTGCTAGATATAGTTGAGCGGAAAGGACGTACCCTTCACGTACTAAAGGACTGCAAGCATGCGTCAGAATCTTCCGGTGACTCAGCGGGAAAGGACTTTTCCCGGCCACGAGCGGTTGATTTCCACCACCGATCTGAACAGCAAGATCACCTACTGCAACGACGCCTTTGTGGCGATCAGCGGATTTACGCGCGAAGAGCTGATCGGCCAGCCCCACAACCTGGTGCGCCACCCCGACATGCCGCCAGCCGTGTTCGGCCACATGTGGGACACCATCAAGCAGGGCAAGCCCTGGATGGGCATCGTCAAGAATCGCTCCAAGAATGGCGATTTCTATTGGGTCAGCGCCTATGTCACGCCGGTTTATGAAAATGGCAAGGTGGCCGGGTACGAGTCCGTTCGTTCTTTGCCCACGGAAGATCAGAAGCGCCGTGCCGAGGCGCTGTATGCAAGGCTGCGCGCCGGCAAGGCGCCGGTGCCGAAAATCGAGCACCTGACCTACGACCTGATTCGCTCCTGGCCGCTGATCATCGCCGCGCTGGTGATCCTCGCTGCCCAGAGCATGCTCTCCGGCGTGTGGCTGGCAGCGCTGGTGGTCGCGGTGATGGCCGCGCTGGGTTCCTATCAGCTGTATAGCAAGCGCGCACTGATTCGCCGAACTCTGGCGGATCATCCCAAGGCCTTCACCAGCAGCCTGGTGGCGCTCACCTATAGCGACAGTCGCGGTGCCCAGGCCTTGCTCGACATGGCGATGATCAGCGAGGAGGCACGCCTGCAGACGGCCCTGACACGTCTCGAAGATGCCGGCGTCAACGTCAAGCGGCAGGCGGCCCAGGCCGCGGGTTTTTCGCGTTCAGGCGCCGAGATGCTGGATCTGCAGCGCAGCGAGACCGACCAGTCGGCCACTGCCATCAACCAGATGGCTGCGACCATTCAGGAAGTCACCCAGAACGTACAGAGCACCAGCCATGCGGCCGAGGAAGCGGATCGTCTGGCCAAGGAGGGGCGGCAGCTGGCGGGCGGTAGCCTGGAGTCCATGCAGCACATGGCCAAGGCCGTGGTGGATATCGGTCAAGCGGTGAACGATCTGGCCAACTCCACCCAATCGATCGGCAGCGTGGCCGATGTGATCACCTCGATTGCTGAGCAGACCAACCTGCTGGCGCTCAACGCCGCCATCGAAGCCGCCCGTGCCGGTGAGCAGGGGCGTGGTTTCGCCGTGGTGGCCGACGAGGTCCGTTCGCTGGCCTCGCGTACCCGCGAGTCGACCCAGCAGATTCACCAGATCATTGCCTCGCTGCGGGCCGGTGCCGAGCGCGCCGTCGCCACGGCCGGGCGCGGCGAAGAGATCTCCCGGGAAAGCGTGCAGAGCGTGGAAGCGGTGCGCATCGCGCTGGATGGCATCAGCGAGTCGGTCAGCCGCATCAGCGGCATGAGCCAGCAGATCGCCGCGGCCTCCGAGGAGCAGGGCCAGGTGGCCGACGATATCAGCCGGCAGATCACCCGCATCGCCCAGCTGTCCGAGCAGGGCGCCGAGCAGGCCCATCAAGGGGCCGCGATTGGCAAGGAGTTGGAAAGTATGGCCGATTACCTGCACAGCCTGGCCGAGCGCTTCAACCGCTGACCCTTCGCCCTCGGCTGCGCGGGCGTGCTGTGGCACACTGCGCGGCCGAGGAGACCCGCCCATGCCACGCCCCCGTTGTCCCCGCTGCAGGCGCCCGGCCAGCCACTGCCTGTGCGCCCTGATTCCCGATCTGCCCAGCCGCACCGAGGTGCTGGTGCTGCAGCACCCCGATGAAGTCGACCACGCGCTCAATACCGCGAATCTCGCCGTACTGGGGCTGCGCAATGCAACGTTGTGGGTAGGTGAGGTATTCGAGGCGTTACCGCAGTGGCTGGCTGAGCCAGGCTATCGCACCTGCCTGCTGTTTCCGGGCGAGCAGGCACGGGCGATCAGCGAGCTGCCAGGTGAGGCTGATTCACGGCCTGTGCGGCTGGTGGTGCCTGACGGCACCTGGCGCAAGGCTCGCAAACTTCTCTACCTGAACCCGGCGTTGGCTGCCTTGCCACGGGTGACCTTGGCCGACGCGCCGCCATCACGCTATCGCCTGCGCAAGGCGCCGATGGAGGGCTCGCTGTCGACACTGGAAGCCATCGTCGAAGCCCTGAACGTGCTCGAGGCGCCCGCCGATTACCGGGCGCTGCTCAAGCCCTTCGATGCGCTGATCGAAGGGCAGATCGCCGCGATGGGCGAGGAGACTTTCAGGCGCAATCACCTGCGCTGAAGGGGATTTCAGCCAAAGGTGCCGTCACGGAAATCGCGTAGCGCCTGTTCGATTTCTTCCCGGCTGTTCATCACGAACGGTCCGTACTGCACGATCGGCTCGTTCAGCGGCTTGCCGGCGATCAGCAGGATACCGGCGCCATCAGCGCTGCTGATCAGCAGCTCGCCCTGATCATCCAGGCGCACCAGGCGGCCCGCGTTGGCCTCGTGGCTGTCCTGCACCTTGGCTTTGCCCTGGTAAACGTACAGCAGGGCGCGGTGGCCGGCGGGAAGCTCAGGGCGCACAGTACTGCCGGCAGGCAGGCGCAGATCGAAAACCTGCGGCTCGGTATTCGGGCGTTGCACGGCGCCGGCTTGACGCTGCTGGCCTTCGGCGAAGCTGCCGGCGATTACCACGACCTCGACGCCTTGTTCGGTGTGCAGGCGCGGAATCTGCGCGCTGGGGATGTCGCGATACTGCGGGTCGGCCATCTTCTCGCGGCCCGGCAGGTTCAGCCACAGCTGGAAACCGCGCATGGCGCCCTGTTCCTGCTCGGGCATTTCACTGTGGATGATGCCCCGCGCGGCGGTCATCCATTGCACGTCACCGCCCTGCAGCAGGCCCACGTTGCCAAGGTGATCCTCATGGCGCATGCGCCCTTCGAGCATGTAGGTGATGGTTTCGAAACCGCGGTGGGGATGGGGCGGAAAGCCAGCGATGTAGTCGTCGGCATTGTCGGTGCTGAATTCGTCGAGCATCAGAAACGGATCGAAACGTTCGATGCCGGCACCGCCGATCACCCGGTTCAGGCGCACACCGGCACCGTCGGATGCAGGCTGCCCTGGCTGAATGGCAAGGACTCGGCGTAGTTGAGTCATGGGGCTGTCTCCCGTGAAAAGCGATGCGTCCATGGTAGGCCGGCCGATCCGTCAGATGGTTGGGAAAAGATCAACTCATCTATCGAGAATATCGATGTGGCGGGTGGCGCCTTGCAGCGCCACCCGTGTCTCACTCGGCGATCTGCAGCTTGCGCGACTCGGTGTAGAAGAAGCGCAGCTTCTCGTACTCGAACGGCGAGTTCAGCTGGCCATAGCGGAAGTTGGTGGTCGCACGCTGATCGATGCCCCGGAGCACGAAGACCTCGGGGTGATCGGTGCTTACCTCGGCGACATTCAGGTAGTTGATCTCCTGATTGATGCCGTAATCCACCACAAGGCCTGTGGTATCGCGCAGGTTCGACGGGCCGAGAATGGGCAGCATCAGGTAGGGGCCGGCCGGGGTGCCATAGAAGCCCAGGGTCTGGCCGAAGTCCTCGCGGTGCTTGGGCAGCCCCATCAGGGTAGCCGGGTCCCACAGGCCGACCACGCCGATGGTGGTGTTGAACAACAGGCGTGCGGTGGTGTTCAGGGCGCGCTCACCCTTGAGCTGCAGTGCGCTGTTGACCAGGTTGGACACGTCACCCAGGTTGCTGAAGAAGTTGGTCACGCCCTTTTGCACGAAGGTCGGCGTGACGTAGCGGTAGCCGTCGACCACCGGCAGGAACACCCATTCGTCGAAGCGGTAGTTGAAGTGATAGACCCGGCGGTTCCACGACTCCAGCGGGTCCTGAATCTCCAGCGCCGAAAGGGTCGAGCGCTCGAACTCGCGCTGGTTGAGCCCTGGGTTGAACTTGAGCTCCTTGAGTGGCTGCTTGAAGCCGTCATCCTCGACGGTGGTCTGGGCGGAAGCGGTGCCGCAGCTCAACACGGCAGCGAACAGTGCGAGAGTAGGGAAGGACTTAGCCACGGAAGAACTCCAACATGTCGTTGCTGTTGACGCGGTAATTGAGGTTGCCGCAGTGTCCGCCGTAGGGGTACACAGTCAGGCGATCGCCCATGGTGCGACGCAGGAAGCCAAGGTCGCCCGGGCCCAGGATCACGTCGTCGGCGTTGTGCATCACGCCGATCTTGGGGCTGTTCTTCAGGTAATCCTCGATACCGTACAGGCTGACCTCGTTGATCAGCTGGCTCATGCTGCCGCCGTCGTAGCGGGCGCGCCACATTGGGATCAGTTGTTCGGTCATGTAGCAGTCGAAGTCGCACTGCAGTGCCCGGCGGAAGAACGGCGTCAGGCTGGTGCCTTCGCCAATCGGGTAGTCGACCGGGGTGATCAGGCCGCGGCGGTTGATCAGGTCCGAGGTGAAGGCGATGTCGGCGGCCGAGAAGCGGAACGAGGTGCCGATCAGCATGGCCAACTGCTCGTTGGTCAGGTGTTCCTTGGACTGCTGGAAGTCGTAGAGCAGGGCATCGTTGATATCCACATAGCCCTTTTGCTGGAAGTAGCGGGTCAGCTTGGCCAGTACCAGCTCGTAGAAGGTGGTGCGGTTGGTGATGCCTTTCACCTGAGTCTGCACCAGGCGGTCCAGGTTGGTGATCGAGGTGTACAGATTGACCGGCGGGTTGAGCATCAGCACGCGCTTGAAGTTGAAGCTGCGGCGCGTTTCATCCAGCTGGCTGACGAAAGCGGCGTGCAGCGCGCCCAGGCTGTAGCCGGTCAGGTAGTAGTCGGTGACCTTGAGGCGCGGATGCTGGGCACGTACGGCCTGCATGGCGCGGTACAGATCCTCGGCGTCGTCGCGACTGATGCCGGGTGTGGCGAAGCGCGAGGCCGAGGTCATGAAGTCGTAGCTGGTCGGCGAAGACAGCTGCACGACATGGTAGCCGGCGCCGTAGAACAGCCTCTTCAGGTATTCGGGCGTGCTGCTCGAGTAATAGGCGCCGGTGCCGGCGATGATGAAGATCAGCGGCGCCGGGCCATCCTGTTCGGCCAGCCGGTAGCGCATCTTGGTGACGGCCCAGAAGTTGTCCGGCAGCTGGAACTCCCGTTCCGGACGCAGCCTCACCTGGTAATCGCCCTGCTTGATATCGGCGTCTTCCGGCAGCTTGGGGCGCAGATCCGGCGGCGTGGTGGCGATGGTGGCTTCGAACGGATTGGTCAGCGGATAGCCGTAGGTTTGCGGGTCGACGTCGGCGGCCCAGATGGACGCGCTGAGCAGCAGGGTGCCGAGCAGGGCTGCAAGACGGGGAATGAAAGACATACAAAGTCCCTTTGGAAGAGAACATTCTTTTCAGAGGTGGCCGGCAAGCCGGTGCTTTCGGCATCAGCCGCGATGACTAGGACAATCGCCGTTGTATCAAAGTGCCATGGGAAATTTCACCGCGCTGGCGATGGGTATACCAGAACGCACTTGAGCCGCCAACGGCCTTGCACTCGGGCGCTTGCGCCGCTTTTGATAGCGCCTTATTTGCCGCTTGCATCCGCCTGCCGGGAGATTATGCTGAGCGCCGTTTTCAAACCCTCTGGAGTGCAGCATGCCTCGTCGTTCATCCATCGTCGCCCTGGTGATTGCATCGCTCGCCTGCGTGGTCGCCAGCTATGCGTTGCGCTACTTGCTCATGGAGGGCGATCAGTGGGTCGGTCGCTGCGTCGACGATCCGGGCCTTCTGGCCTGCCAGGTGCGTGGCACCCTGGGTTGGATGATTCACCTACGGATCATCGCCTGGGCCGCGCTGGGCTGCGCGCTGCTAGCGTTCGTGCTGCCTGGCGTATGGGGTTGGCGTCTGGCGGTGCCGGGGCTGCTGCTCGGCGTGCCGGCACTGGCGCTGTACACCGCGAGCCTGGCGGTATTCGCGGTGGTGCTGGCGCTGCTGCGTCTGGTGCGCGCACCGGCTGCCGCGGCGCGCTAGCCACGTCGGGCGCTGTGCGGCAAGCACAGCGCCCCCGCGTTTTAGCGGTTCTTCGACAGGCGCAGGCTGCGCCACAGCGCGGCAGCCAGCAGTGCGCTGGTAATCGCCCAGCCGATGGCCTGCAGGTTACCCAGGGTTTCTTCATAGAGCTGCGGCACGATGCCGGCGGCGATCAGCACGGCCAGCAGGGCGATTTCCCGGCGCGGGCCCGCCACCGGGCGCAGCAGATAAACCACTGCCGGCAGCAGCAGTGCGGCGCTGGGGAAGCTGCGGTAGCGCGCATCGGTGACCATCGCGAGCATCATCACTGCACCAGCGAAACCGGCTGCCGCCAGCCACCAGCCTGAACGCCGCTCCAGCCAACCGAAAGCCTGTGCTCGCCAGCCCTGGGCGGTGGATAGCGCAAGCGTGGCATGGGCCAGCACCAGCAGGTTGAGGGCGAGCAGGGCGGCGGCCCACAGCCATTCGCCGATATAGCGACTGGTCACCCAGGCCAACTCCGCCCACAAGCCGATGCAGGCGGCGCCCAGTGCCGCCACCAGCGGCAGCAGTACGGCGTTGCGCGTCGAACTCGGGCGACCACCGATCAGCAGGCCAACGGCCAGAACACCCGCGCTGATGGCCAGCCACAACGGCCAGTGCGGCAGGTTGGACACCGGGCCGGCGAGGACCGACTTGTCCTGGCGATCCGCGTCGTACAAGCCCCAGAAACCACCCACCGCGCCTTCGCTGACGCGCTTCCATGGTTGGTCGAAGGCTTCGATCAGGTTGTAGCGCCAGCCGTGCTGTTCGGCCAGGGCGACGAAACCGCGAATGAAGGTGGCCTGGTTGACGCGACTCGGCACGGCGGTTTCCCGCTGACGGCCTTCGCTGGGCCAGCCGGTCTCGCCGATCATGATGTCCTTGGGCGCGAACTGTTTGCCGAACAGCTCGCGCACTTCGGTCACTTCGTGCAGGGCCGCGTCGATACCGGCCGGGTTGTCTTCCCAGTACGGCAGCAGGTGGATGGTGATGAAATCCACCGCCGGCGCGACTTCCGGGTGCTTGAGCCAGAACTCCCAGACATCGGCATAGGTGACCGGCTGAGTGATTTCCGCCTTGACCTTGTTGATCAGCTCGACCAGTTGCCCGCCGGTGACTTCCTTGCGCAGCAGGGCCTCGTTACCAACGATGACCGCCTCGACCACATCCGGGTTTTCCTTGGCCAGCTTGATCAGGCCCTGGATCTCGATATCGGTGTCATGCGGGTTGCGGCTCACCCAGGCGCCGGTGATCAGCTTCAGGCCATGCTTGCGGGCCAGCTCCGGCAGCTTTTCCAGGCCGGTGACCGAATAGGTACGAATGCACTGGAAACGCTCGGCCAGCAGTGCCAGGTCGGTGTCCATCTGCTCGGGGTGGATCTGAAGGGGCAGATCGAAGGGCGATTGATCCTTGCCGAACGGCGTGTAGGACGCACATTGCAGCTTGTGGGTCGGCGTGGCGGCATCGGCCAGCACCACAGGCTTGCCGATGGTTTGCCAGAGGCTGCCCAGCGCGAGAAAACCGACGATGCAGGCACAGAGATACGGGAGCAGAGGAAAGCGGGCGTTGGCGGGCATGGTCGAACACGCATGGTAAATGGAGACGCGCATCTTAGCGGCGAGAGGGGGCTTTAGATAGACGCGGAAAGAGTGGTTACAAAGCCATTCGTTGACACTCGATTCGGGCGGACTAGTTTTGATCATGCGGCGTATGGAGTACCCGCGTCGCTCAAGTCGAGTCGAACCCGAAAAGGATGTCTCATCATGCTGAAAACTACCCTGCAAGCCTTGCTGTTTTCCCTGGCCGCCAGCGCTGCGTTGCTGGCCGGCGCCAACGAGTCGACCAAGGCGCCGGCTACCGAACCGGTTGCCCAACAGGTGGCAGAGCTCAATCCTGTCAACCTCAATACTGCCGATGCTGAAACCCTGCAGCGCGAACTCAGCGGTGTGGGCGCGGTGAAGGCGCAGGCCATCGTTGCCTATCGCGATACCCACGGCGAATTCGCTTCGGTGGACGAGCTGCTCGAAGTCAAAGGCATCGGTGAAGCCTTGCTCGAACGCAATCGCGCCAAGCTGACCGTCGGCCAGTAAGCTTTCCATCCTTGCCGCGCTTCTCCTCGAGGGCGCGGTTTTTTTATGGGCGATGATTTTTCTGTCGCCAGCACTATCAAGGCTGGCTTGTTTCCTGCTTCAACCCCTTGGCTCACAAAGGATTTATGGCGTGGGCGGCAGTTGGCACCCTTGTTGCAAATACCCTCAGCAAAGCACTCGCGGCGTCAAAAAACCGCGGTCAGGTGGAGGAAAGGTCATGAGTCAGGGTGTCGCGTTCAATCGTCTAATGCTGGAAATGCGCTCGATGCAGGCCGAGGCCATGGCGCGCAAACCGGCTGCGCCCCAGGCGCAGGAAGTTGGCGCGCCGAGTTTCTCGGACATGCTCGGCCAGGCGGTGAACAAGGTCAGCGAAACCCAGCAGGCCGCCAGCCAACTGGCCACGGCCTTCGAGATGGGCCAGAGCGGCGTCGACCTGACCGACGTGATGATCGCCTCGCAAAAATCCAGTGTCTCGTTCCAGGCCATGACCCAAGTGCGTAACAAGCTTGTTCAGGCGTATCAAGACATCATGCAGATGCCGGTTTAAGGGGTAGATTTCCATCATGGCCGACACGCTCGCTGCAAACGTACCCGCTACCGCCGCCGACAACGCGCCGAAGAAGCCGCTGTTCGGGCTGACCTTCCTGGAAAATCTCTCCGATATGCCGTTGCTGCGTCAGGCCGGCCTGCTGATCGGCCTGGCCGCCAGCGTGGCGATCGGTTTTGCCGTGGTGCTGTGGTCTCAGCAGCCTGAGTACAAGCCGCTGTACGGCAGCCTCGATGGCATGGATGCGCGTGGGGTAATGGAAACCCTGGCTGCCGCCAATATCGATTACACCGTGGAGCCGAACTCCGGCGCATTGCTGGTCAAGTCCTCGGACCTGGCCCAGGCACGCATCCGCCTGGCGTCGGCCGGTGTGGCGCCGACCGATACCAGCATCGGTTTCGAAATCCTCGACAAGGAGCAGGGCCTGGGCACCAGCCAGTTCATGGAAGCCACCCGTTACCGCCGTGGCCTGGAAGGTGAACTGGCGCGCACCGTGTCGAGCCTGAACAACGTCAAGGCCGCTCGCGTGCACCTGGCGATCCCGAAAAGCTCGGTGTTCGTGCGTGACGAGCGCAAGCCCAGCGCCTCGGTGCTGGTCGAGCTGTATGCCGGGCGCAGCCTGGAGCCGAGCCAGGTGATGGCCATCGTCAATCTGGTCGCCAGCAGCGTGCCTGAGATGGACAAGGCCCAGGTCACCGTGGTCGACCAGAAGGGCAATCTGCTGTCCGATCAGCAGGAAATGTCCGAGCTGAGCATGGCCGGCAAGCAATTCGACTACAGCCGCCGCATGGAAAGCCTGTTCACCCAGCGCGTGCACAACATTCTGCAACCGGTGCTGGGCGTCGGCCGCTACAAGGCTGAAGTGTCCGCCGACGTGGATTTCAGTGCGGTCGAGTCGACTTCGGAAACCTTCAACCCGGATCAGCCGGCCCTGCGCAGCGAGCAGCAGGTCAACGAACAGCGCAGCAGCGGCAGCGGTCCTCAGGGCGTACCCGGCGCGCTGAGCAATCAGCCGCCTGGCCCGGCAACCGCACCGCAGCAGACCGGTGGTGCAGCGGCACCTGGCGGCCCGGTCGCCCCTGGCCAGCCGCTGGTCGATGCCAATGGCCAGCAGATCATGGATCCGGCCACTGGCCAGCCGATGCTGGCGCCATATCCGGCCGACAAGCGTGACCAGTCGACCCGCAACTTCGAACTCGATCGCTCGGTCAGCTACACCAAGCAGCAGCAGGGCCGTCTGCGCCGGCTTTCCGTCGCCGTGGTGGTGGACGACCAGATGCGTGTCGACCCGGCCACCGGCGAAACCACCCGGGTGCCGTGGACCACCGACGACCTGGCGCGCTTCACCCGCCTGGTGCAGGACTCGGTCGGCTTCGATGCCAGCCGTGGCGACAGCGTCAGCGTGATCAACACGCCGTTCAGCAGTGAAACCGCGGAAGTGATCGACGTGCCGTGGTACCAGAGCGATCTGTTCCTGATGGCCATGGGCGGCCTCAAGTCGCTGTTCCCGGCGCTGCTGATCTTCCTCTTGGTGTGGTTCGTGCTGCGCCCGGTGCTGAACAACATTACCGGCGGCGGCAAAGGCAAGGATCTGGCTCTGGCCGGTGGCGGCCGCGATGGCGACGTCGACCTCGGCGAAATGGGCGGACTCGACGGTCTGTCCTCCGATCGGGTAAGCCTCGGCGGGCCGCAAAGCATTATGTTGCCGAGCCCGAGCGAGGGGTATGATGCACAACTGAACGCGATCAAGAGTCTGGTCGCCGAAGATCCGGGCCGCGTTGCCCAGGTAGTCAAAGATTGGATCAATGCCGATGAGTGAGAACCGCACCCCCGCCAAGATGAGCAAGGTCGAGAAGGCCGCGATTCTTCTGCTCTCGCTGGGTGAGACCGACGCCGCCCAGGTGCTGCGCCATCTGGGCCCCAAGGAGGTTCAACGGGTGGGTGTGGCCATGGCCGCCATGCGCAACATCCACCGCGAGCAGGTCGAGCAGGTGATGGGCGAGTTCGTCGAAACCGTGGGCGACCAGACCAGCCTGGGTGTGGGTGCCGACGGCTATATCCGCAAGATGCTCACCCAGGCGTTGGGCGAGGACAAGGCCGGCAACCTGATCGACCGCATTCTGCTCGGCGGCAGCACCAGCGGTCTGGACAGCCTGAAGTGGATGGAGCCGCGGGCGGTCGCCGACGTGATCCGCTACGAGCACCCGCAGATCCAGGCCATCGTGGTCGCCTACCTGGACCCCGATCAGGCCGGCGAGGTACTCAGCCATTTCGATCACAAGGTGCGCCTGGACATCGTGCTGCGCGTGTCGTCCCTGAACACCGTTCAGCCCGCTGCGCTCAAGGAACTCAACCTGATTCTGGAGAAGCAGTTCTCCGGCAGCTCCAACACCACCCGCGCCACCATGGGCGGCGTGAAGCGCGCCGCGGACATCATGAACTACCTCGACAGCTCGGTCGAAGGGCCGCTGATGGATTCGATTCGCGAGATCGACGAGGACCTGTCGTCGCAGATCGAGGACCTGATGTTCGTCTTCGACAACCTGGCCGACGTCGACGACCGCGGCATCCAGGCGCTGCTGCGCGAGGTTTCCTCCGATGTGCTGGTGCTGGCCCTCAAGGGCGCGGACGAGGCGATCAAGGAGAAGGTCTTCAAGAACATGTCCAAGCGGGCGGCCGAACTGCTGCGTGACGACCTGGAGGCCAAGGGGCCGGTGCGGGTCAGCGACGTGGAAGGGGCGCAAAAGGAAATCCTCACCATCGCGCGGCGTATGGCCGAGGCCGGCGAGATCGTGCTGGGCGGCAAGGGCGGCGAGGAGATGGTTTGAACAGGGTCTATTCCCGTTTCGCCACGGCCGCGCCGGAGCCAGTTTTTGCGCGGGGCAAGGCATGAGGAGAGAAGTTTGGTTATTCCAAATGAACGACGAGTAACGCAGCTGCGCGCAAAAACTGGCCCGGCCCTCCGGGTTGCGCGGCAAATGGCGCCAGGCGGCGTTGCGGAACTTGGCAAGGGGGCAACCATTCCCTGCGTTCCGCGCCTTGCCTCGCGCCATTTGGCGCAGCAACGCGGCTCGTGTCAAAACGGGAACAGACCCTGATGGCCGGCAAGGAACCTATCAGCGAGCTGATTCGTGCCAAGGATGTGCGCAGCGTTGATCGCTGGTCACTGCCCAGCTTCGATGAACACGATGAGTCTCAGGAACAGACGCCGGAACCTGAACCGGTAGCTGCCGAGGCGCCACCGCCGCCGCTTCAGGAAAGCGAGGAAGTCGCGCTCGAGGATGTCAAACCCTTGACGCTCGACGAGCTCGAAGCCATCCGCCAGGACGCCTACAACGAAGGCTTCGCCACCGGCGAGAAGGATGGCTTTCGCGCCGGCCAGCTCAAGGCCAAGCAGGAAGCGGACACCGCTCTGGCGGGGCGCGTGCAGGCACTCGAGCAGGTCATGCAGCATCTGCTCGAACCGATCGCCGAGCAGGACAAGCAGCTGGAATTCGCCCTGGTCACGCTGGTCGGCCAGATCACCCGTGAAGTCATCCAGCGTGAACTGAGCAGCGATTCCAGCCAGATCCGTCAGGTGTTGCGTGAGGCCCTCAAGCTGCTGCCGATGGGCGCGGAAAACATCCGCATCCACCTCAACCCTCAGGACTTCGAGCTGGTCAAGGCACTGCGCGACCGCCATGAGGAAAGCTGGCGGATTCTCGAAGACGATTCGCTGCTGCCGGGCGGCTGCCGGGTGGAGACCGAGCACAGCCGTATCGACGCCAGCGTCGAAACCCGCTTGAGCCAGGCGATCAAGCAATTGTTCGAGCAGCAGCGCGAGCATGCCACCACACCACGGGCTGCCGATATGGTCATCGACCTGGGTGCCAGCGATGCGCCTTGAGCGCCTGAGCTTCGCCCGCCGCCTGGAAGGCTACGGCGAGGCCGTCAAGCTACCCACCCAACCTATCGTCGAAGGGCGCCTGCTGCGCATGGTCGGCCTGACTCTGGAGGCCGAGGGCCTGCGCGCCGCGCTAGGCAGTCGCTGCCTGGTGATCAACGACGACAGCTATCACCCGGTGCAGGTCGAGGCCGAGGTGATGGGCTTTTCTTCCGGCAAGATCTACCTGATGCCGGTCGGCAGTCTGGCCGGTATCGCGCCGGGCGCTCGGGTGGTGCCGCTGCCAGATACCGGGCGCTTGCCCATGGGCATGTCGATGCTCGGCCGGGTGCTCGATGGCGCCGGGCGCGCCCTGGACGGCAAGGGCGGCATGAAGGCCGAGGACTGGGTACCGATGGACGGCCCGACCATCAACCCGCTCAAGCGCCACCCGATCAGCGAGCCGCTGGATGTCGGCATCCGCAGCATCAATGGGCTGCTCACCGTTGGTCGAGGTCAGCGCCTGGGCCTGTTCGCCGGTACCGGGGTGGGTAAGTCGGTGCTGCTGGGCATGATGACCCGCTTTACCGAGGCCGAGATCATCGTGGTCGGTCTGATCGGCGAGCGGGGCCGCGAGGTGAAGGAGTTCATCGACGAGATTCTTGGCGAGGAGGGCATCAAACGCTCGGTGGTCGTCGCCTCGCCAGCCGATGATGCGCCGTTGATGCGCCTACGCGCCGCCATGTACTGCACGCGCATCGCCGAATATTTCCGCGACAAGGGCAAGAACGTCCTGCTCTTGATGGATTCGCTGACCCGTTTCGCCCAGGCCCAGCGGGAAATCGCCCTGGCCATTGGCGAGCCGCCGGCTACCAAGGGTTATCCGCCTTCGGTGTTCGCCAAGCTGCCGCGCCTGGTCGAGCGGGCCGGTAACGCCGAGGCGGGTGGTGGCTCGATCACCGCGTTCTACACCGTGCTCTCCGAGGGCGATGATCAGCAGGATCCCATCGCCGATGCCGCCCGCGGTGTGCTCGACGGTCACTTCGTATTGTCCCGGCGCCTAGCCGAAGAGGGGCATTACCCCGCCATCGATATCGAGGCCTCGATCAGCCGGGTGATGCCCCAGGTGGTCAGCCCCGAACATATGCGCAACGCCCAGCGCTTCAAGCAGTTGTGGTCGCGCTACCAGCAGAGCCGCGACCTGATCAGCGTCGGTGCCTATGTGCCGGGTGGCGATGCGGACACCGACCTGGCCATCGTCCGCCAGCCCGTGATGGTGCGCTACCTGCGCCAGGCCCTGGGCGAGAGCGAGAGCCTGGACAGCAGCCGCGAGTTGCTCGAAGCGGTGCTCAACCCCTCAGCGGCGTCCTAAGTCATGGCCAATAGCCGAGCGGCGCGTCTGGCGCCAGTGGTCGACATGGCCGAGAAGGCCGAGCGCGAGGCGGCGCTGCAGCTAGGCCGCGCCCAGGGCCTGTTGGGGCAGGCGCAGAGCAAGTTGGCCGAGCTGGACAGATACCTGCAGGGCTATCAGCAGCAATGGATGGGTGAGGGCCAGCGCGGAGTTTCCGGCCAGTGGCTGATGAACTATCAGCGTTTCCTGTCCCAACTCGATGTGGCCATCGCCCAGCAACAGCAGGCGGTGAACTGGCACCGCAACAACGTGGAC
The DNA here is from genome assembly GCF_000213805.1 of Pseudomonas fulva 12-X. Taxonomy (NCBI): domain Bacteria; kingdom Pseudomonadati; phylum Pseudomonadota; class Gammaproteobacteria; order Pseudomonadales; family Pseudomonadaceae; genus Pseudomonas; species Pseudomonas fulva. The sequence goes on from NC_015556.1 coordinate 2,060,486, forward strand.
AAGGTTCGTGACGTCTGGCAGCAGCGCTATGCGCGACTCGAAGGGTTGCGCAAACTGGTGCAGCGCTACCTGGACGAGGCGCGCCTGGCCGAGGACAAACGTGAGCAGAAGCTGCTCGATGAGCTGTCCCAACGCATACCACGGCGTGATTCCCTGGAATGATGGTTGCCGCTGACGCAGGCTAGTGCTAAATCTTCTAGTGCCGACATTCAGCGCGCCGGAGCGCGGGCTGGGCAGGGCCAGGAAAAACAGGTGAGACACCGCGTCACCATACGGGTCAACAAGCTATCGGCTGCTCGCCAGAGCAGCTTCGGCCAGGTTGGCTCGCCTTAGCGGGCTGCGGGTATCCCGGATATCAAGGAGTGTTTCATGCCCATCACCTCGCTGCCCTCGGAAGACGGGCAAGAGTTGACCATCACCATTCAAGGTCGCTTCGATTTCGGCGCCCACCAGGAATTTCGCCGCGCCTATGAGCGTGTCGATATCCGCCCCAAGCGTTACACGGTCGATCTCAAGGGAACCACCTACCTCGACAGTTCCGCGCTGGGCATGTTGTTGCTGCTGCGTGACCATGCTGGTGGCGACCGTGCGCAGATCCGGTTGCTCAACTGCAACGCTGACGTGCGCAAGATTCTCTCCATCTCCAATTTCGAACAGCTCTTCCAGATCGACTGAGGCGCGATGAAGGCCTCACCGCTTACCATCCTGATCGCCGAAGACAGCGCCACCGACCGCATGCTGCTGTCGACCATCGTCGGTCGCCAGGGGCATCGGGTGCTGGCTGCCGCCAATGGCCTGGAGGCGGTGGCGCTATTCGAATCGCAGCGCCCACAGTTGGTGCTGATGGACGCGCTGATGCCGGTGATGGATGGCTTCGAAGCTGCTCGGCGGATCAAGGCCATGGCCGGCGAAGCCATGGTGCCGATCATCTTCCTCACCTCCCTGAGCGAGGAAGAGGCGCTGGCCAGTTGCCTGGAAGCGGGCGGCGATGATTTTCTCGCCAAGCCCTACAGCCGGGTGATTCTCGAAGCCAAGATCAACGCCATGGATCGCTTGCGGCGCCTGCATCAGGAAGTGTTGCGCCAGCGTGATCAGATCGCCCGGCACAATGAACACCTGCAGAACGAGCAGTTGGTCGCCAAGGCGGTGTTCGACAAGGTGGCTCACTCCGGCTGCCTGGGCGCCGGTAACGTGCGCTACCTGCAGTCGCCGTATGCGCTATTCAATGGCGACCTGCTGCTGGCGGCCTTCCATCCCAGTGGCGATATGCACGTGCTGCTCGGTGACTTCACCGGTCACGGCTTGCCGGCGGCGATTGGCGCCATGCCGCTGGCGGAAGTCTTCTACCGCATGACCGGCAAGGGCCATTCGCTGGTGGAGATTCTCCATGAGGGCAACGCCAAGCTGCGCCGCATTCTGCCCCGTGGCGTGTTCTGCTGCGCGACGCTTTTGAACATCAGCTTCCGGCGGCGCATGGTCGATTTCTGGGGCGGCGGCTTGCCCGCTGGTTATGTGCTGCGCAAGGGGGACGGCGAGCGGGTGCCGCTGGTCTCGCGCCATCTGCCGCTGGGTGTGCTCGATCCGGACAGCTTTCGCGATGACTACGAGTCCTATTCGCTGGAGTTGGGGGACCGGGTCTTTCTGCTTTCTGACGGCGTGCTCGAGGCGCAGAACGAGCACGACGAACTGTTCGGCGAAGAGCGCCTGCTCGATGTACTGGATGCCAGTCGCGATCCGTCGCGGCTGTTCGCCGATATTCAGCAGGCCCTGCAGGCCTTTCACGGCGAGGCGCGCGACGATGTCAGTCTGGTCGAAGTGACCATGGTCGAGGAGGGCGCGGTCAGTCGGCCGCCGCTGCCGGCCAGCGAATCACAGACTGGCCCGGAGAGTTGGTCGGCCCGCTACGATTTCCGCGGGCCCACGCTGCGCGACTATTACCCCTTGCCCCATCTGTTGCAGTTGCTGCTCGAAGTGCCGGGGCTGCGCGGTAACGGCGGAAACCTCTACAGCGTGCTGTGCGAGCTTTACACCAACGCGCTCGAACATGGTGTGCTGGGGCTGGACTCCTCGCTCAAGCGCGATGCGGCCGGGTTCGCCGAATACTATCGGCTGCGTGCCGAACGGCTCGATACGTTGCAGGATGGCTGCGTCAGCGTGGCCTTCGATGTGCGTCAGCGGCCTGGCGGTGGGCACCTGACAGTGATCGTTGAGGACAGCGGCATGGGCTTCGATCCGGTGGCCGTCCTGGCACGCGAACGCACTGCTGGAGGCTTCAGCGGGCGCGGTATGGCACTGATCCGGCAGGTCAGCGAGCGTTGCGAGTGGTCACCTGACGGACGTCGGGTCAGTGTGGAGTTTTCCTGGACCACGCAGGCATAATCCGGCTTTCGTGCGCGGCCCAGCGGGCTCGCGTAGTGACGAACCGTCATAAGACGGCCGGCTTGGAGTCTAGGGTGTCCGACAATCATCTTGATCGTGATGTGCTCAATTCCCTGCAGGAGATCATGGAGGACGAGTATCCGGTGTTGCTGGATACCTTTATGACCGACTCCGAGGAGCGCCTGCGCTTGCTGCACCTCGCCGAGGAGCATCAGGACGCCGGCGAGATGCGCCGCGCCGCCCACAGTTTCAAGGGCAGCTGCAGCAATATGGGCGCCAGGGCGTTGGCCGAATCCTGTCGGGAGCTCGAAGAGCTGGCCCGGCGCGGCGAGATGGGGGATTCGGCACAACTGGTCGCGCGTATCGAGCGCGAATTCGCCATCCTGCGCATTTTGCTGAAGTCCGAACGCCAGCGTTTCCCCGCCGCCTGATCGTTATTGCGAATACTTGGCCCGACCCTTGCTTTCTCAAGGCATACGCCATTATTCAAGCGGAGAGCGTTCATGCCCGTTGCCCCTGATCTGTTGCTGACCCCTGCGGCTGCCCCCAAGCCGAAGGCTGCGCCGGCCAATACCTCACAGAGCGCCGCACAGCCGCGCAAGCAGGAGGGTTCCAGCTTCTCCCAGGTCTACGCCAAGGAGCGTCAGGCCAAGGCCGCCGAGCGTCAGGACGCAGCCGCCAAGTCGGCGCGTGACAGCAAGGCCGATCCCCAGGCGAACGCCAGCGACCCGACAGCGGCCGTTGCCGCCGAGCCGGTGGTTGCCGATAGCGGCAAGGATTTGCCCGAAGAGCCTACGCTGGAAGAGGGCGCCGTCGATCCTTTGATGCTGCTGGGCCTGTTCCAGCCTGAACCGCAAACCGAGGTGGTCGAAGAACAGCCCGACACCGCGCCTGCTGTTGACGTATCCCCCAGTCTGATCGGCTCGGCCCCGGCGACCATGACCGAGGCGAGCTTCGATCCGGAGATCGACGCGCTCAACCAGCAGCCTGCGGTGCAATTGGCGCTCGAGGTCGGCGCTCAGGAGAAAGCCGCTGCCCAGTCGACCGCTACAGCGGGCGGCGCGGCGGCCTCTTCATCGGCCAGCAGCGGCCAGGCATTCACCAGCGCCATGGCCGCCATGGGCGTGAAAGCGAGCTCCATGGAGGGTGAATCCAGCGAGGCAACGCCCTTGCCGTCTTTCGAGCTCAGCACCGAAGGGCTGGAGGCGCTCAAGGAAAGTTCGGCCGACACTCCGCCCGAGCAGTTCGTCAGCAAGCTCAGCGCGCTGAGTCAGGCGATTGGTCAGCAGACCGCTCAGGTCGCTCGGGCGCCGGTGGTGCCGGGCCAGCCGCTGGCCATGCAGAACGCTGGCTTTAGCGAAGGAGTGGTGGACAAGGTGATGTGGATGTCCAGCCAGAACCTCAAGTCCGCGGAGATTCAGCTCGACCCCGCCGAGCTGGGGCGCCTCGATGTGCGTATCAGCGTGAATCAGGATCAGACCCAGATTACCTTTGCCAGCGCACACCCAAGCGTGCGTGAGGCGCTGGAAGGCCAGGTGCACCGCTTGCGCGAAATGTTCACCCAGCAGGGCATGAACCTGGCGGACGTCAACGTTTCCGATCAGTCCCAGGGTCGTGCCTGGCAAGGTCAGGAAGGCGAAGGGCGTGGTCGCGGCAGCCGCATGGCGGACGAAGGCGGAGTCGGTGGCGAGAATGAGGAGCGGGTTATCGGCAGCGTCGAGATCCGTGAGCCGGCTCTGGGCTCTGGTCGCGGCATGGTCGACTATTACGCCTGACGGCGCCGCTTTGCGGCGGCTGTTCTAGACTTCGAATCACCCTGCTCGATATATCGGGCAGGGTGATTTGCGTTTCAGGGCGCGCTGAGAGTCGGGTCAGGCATCATGCTTTCGCGTAACATGGCGCGCTCGGTGATTGCAGCCGCATCTGTGAGCTGGCATAACACTTGCTCTTAACCCATTGAAAGCGGAGGGTTCTCCGCTCCGTGACGGATTTTTGGCATGGCAAAGAAGAACGCGCCTCCCGCCGCTGCTGCCGAAGCAGGCAGCAAGCCGCCAGGCAAGCTCAAGCTCATCATCGCCATCGTGCTGGCCCTGTTGCTGGCAATTGGCGCGTCGATCGGCGGCACCTGGTTCTTCCTCAGCAAGGACAGCGCCAAGCCCAAGGACGAGCATGCGCAGGCGGAAAACGCCGCGCCGGTCAAACAGCCCGCGATCTATGAAGAGCTGACGCCGGCCTTCGTGGTCAACTTCACCCAGAATGGCAAGCCTCGTTATATGCAGGTTAGCGTGGCTCTGATGGGGCGTGACCAGGCGGCCATGGATGCCCTCAAGGTGAATATGCCGGTGCTGCGCAACAACCTGGTGATGCTGTTTTCCAGCCAGGATTTTGCCAGCCTGATCACTCCAGTCGGCAAGGAAATGCTGCGCCAGCAGGCGACCGCCAGCGTGCAGCAAGTGGCCGAGAAGGAAACCGGCAAGGTGGCTGTCGAGCAGGTGCTGTTCACCAACCTCGTGTTGCAATAGGGCGGGAGTTCGCTAATGGCTGTACAAGACCTGCTGTCCCAGGACGAGATCGATGCGCTGCTGCACGGCGTCGACGATGGCCTGGTGGAAACCGAGGAATTCGTCGAGCCCGGCAGCGTCAAGCAATATGACCTGACCAGCCAGGATCGGATCGTGCGCGGACGCATGCCGACCCTGGAGATGATCAACGAGCGTTTCGCCCGTTATACCCGCATCAGCATGTTCAACCTGCTGCGCCGCTCGGCCGATGTAGCAGTCGGCGGCGTGCAGGTGATGAAATTCGGCGAGTACGTGCATTCCCTATACGTGCCTACCAGTCTGAACCTGGTGAAAATGAAGCCGTTGCGCGGCACCGGCCTGTTCATCCTCGATGCCAAGCTGGTGTTCAAGCTGGTCGACAACTTCTTCGGCGGCGACGGTCGTCACGCCAAGATCGAAGGCCGCGAATTCACCCCCACCGAACTGCGCGTGGTGCGCATGGTGCTCGATCAGGCGTTCATCGACCTGCGCGAAGCCTGGGCAGCGGTGATGGACATCAACTTCGAGTACGTGGGCTCCGAGGTCAACCCGGCCCTGGCCAACATCGTCAGCCCCAGCGAAGTCATCGTGGTGTCGACTTTTCACATTGAGCTAGACGGTGGTGGCGGCGACCTGCACGTGACCATGCCGTATTCGATGATCGAGCCAATCCGCGAAATGCTTGACGCCGGCTTCCAGTCCGACGTGGACGACCAGGACGAGCGCTGGGTCAAGGCCCTGCGTGAAGATATCCTCGACGTCAGCGTGCCTTTGAGCGCCACCGTTGCACGGCGCCAGCTCAAGGTGCGCGACATCCTGCACATGCAGCCTGGTGACGTGATTCCCGTGGAGCTGCCCGAGCACATGATCCTGCGCGCCAACGGTGTGCCGTCCTTCAAGGTCAAGCTCGGCTCGCACAAGGGCAACCTGTCGCTGCAGGTGCTCGATCCGGTTGATCGTCACCGCTAGCCCACTATTTTTCGCTGCGCCGCGTGCGCAGCCAAGCCGATAAACGCCAGCCGAGGTCCAACGATGGCAGATGAGAACGAACAAACCAGCCCCGAAGAACAAGCGCTCGCCGATGAGTGGGCGGCTGCGCTGTCCGAATCCGGTGACGCGGGCGGGCAGGACGATATCGATGCGATGTTGGCCGCCAGTGCGGCCAGCCAGCCGTCGGCGCCGCGTGCGCCGATGGAAGAGTTCGGCAGCATGCCCAAGACCAATAACCCGGTTAATCTGGAAGGCCCGAATCTCGATGTGATCCTCGATATTCCGGTGTCCATTTCCATGGAAGTGGGCAATGCCGACATCACCATTCGCAACCTGCTGCAGCTCAACCAGGGCTCGGTGATCGAGCTCGACCGCCTGGCCGGCGAGCCGCTCGACGTGCTGGTCAACGGCACGCTGATCGCCCATGGCGAAGTGGTGGTGGTCAACGAGAAGTTCGGCATTCGCCTGACCGACGTGATCAGTCCCAGCGAACGCATCAAGAAGCTGCGCTGACGCCATGAACAGACTCCTGCTCGCACTCCTTGCGCTGCCGTGCTTCGCCTTCGCCGCCGAGCCGGCTGCCCAGGCGCCTGCCGCCAGCGGCGGTATCGCCGGACAGCTGGCGCAGCTGGTGATTGGCCTGTTACTGGTGATCGGCTTGATCTTCCTGCTCGCCTGGATGATGCGCCGCGTGCAGCGTCTGGGCCCCAACAATGGCAAGGTGATCAAGATCGTTGCCACTCAGGCGCTGAGCCCCCGCGATCGGCTGGTGCTGGTGCAGGTCGGCAACGAGCAGGTCTTGCTAGGCCTCACACCTGGGCGCATCAACTCGCTGCACGTGATGGGCGAGCCGGTTCACCTGCCCGATGCCGAGCCGGCATCCACCGAATTCTCCCAGCGCCTCATGGAACTGCTGGGCAAGGACCAGAAGGACAAGTCCTGATGTTGCGACTTCTGCTTGTGCTGGTGTTCGCGCTAGGGGCTTCGCTGGCCTTCGCTCAGGAACCGCCATCGCCCAGCCCATTGATCCAGCAGGGCAGCAATCCGCTGTCTATTCCGGCGATCACCTTGAGCACCGACGCCGAAGGGCAGCAGGAATACTCGGTCAGTCTGCAGATCCTGCTGATCATGACGGCGCTGAGCTTCATTCCGGCGTTCCTCATGCTGATGACCAGCTTCACGCGGATCATCATCGTGTTTTCGATTCTGCGTCAGGCTCTCGGTTTGCAGCAGACACCGTCCAACCAGATCCTCATCGGCCTGGCGCTGTTTCTGACCATGTTCATCATGGCGCCGGTGTTCGACCAGATTAACCGCGAAGCCCTGCAGCCTTATCTGAATCAGCAGCTGCCGGCGCAGCAGGCCATCGAGCGCGCCGAGGTGCCGATCAAGAACTTCATGCTGGCGCAAACCCGTGAGAGCGATCTGGAGCTGTTCGTGCGCCTGTCCAAGCGCACCGACATCGCCACGCCGGAAGCGGCGCCGCTGACCATCCTGGTGCCGGCCTTCGTGACCTCGGAGCTCAAGACCGCATTCCAGATCGGCTTCATGATCTTCATTCCGTTTCTGATCATCGACATGGTGGTGGCCAGTATCCTCATGGCCATGGGCATGATGATGCTGTCGCCACTGATCATTTCCCTGCCGTTCAAGATCATGCTGTTCGTGCTGATCGACGGCTGGGCGCTGATCATGGGCACCCTGGCCAGCAGTTTCGGCACGTTATAGCGAGGCTCACATGACTCCTGAAGTTGCTGTCGATCTGTTTCGCGAAGGGCTCTGGCTGATTTCCCTGATGGTCGGGTTGCTGGTCATGCCCAGCTTGCTGGTAGGCCTTTTGGTGGCGATGTTCCAGGCTGCTACCCAGATCAACGAACAGACCCTGAGCTTTCTGCCGCGCCTGCTGGTGATGCTGCTGACGCTGATCGTCGCCGGGCCGTGGATGGTGCAGCAGCTGATGGAATACACGCAGAACCTGATCATGAACATTCCGCAGCTGATCGGCTGATCCGATGTTCGAGCTGAGCGATGCGCAGATCGGCAGCTGGGTCAGCAGCTTTCTGCTGCCGCTGTTTCGTATCGCCGCCTTGCTGATGGTGATGCCGATCATCGGCACGCAGCTGGTGCCGACACGGGTGCGCCTATACCTGGCGCTGGCCATCAGTGTGGTCATCGTGCCCACCTTGCCGCCCATGCCGCAGGTCGATTCGATCAGCCTGCAGGCCTTCATGCTGATCGCCCAGGAAATCCTCATCGGCGTGATGCTTGGCTTCGTGTTGCAGCTGCTGTTTCACGTCTTCGTGGTGGCGGGGCAGATCCTTGCCATGCAGATGGGCCTGGGCTTCGCTTCCATGGTCGACCCGGCCAACGGCATTTCGGTGCCGGTGATCGGTCAGTATTTCACCATGCTGGTGACCCTGCTGTTCCTGGCCATGAACGGGCATCTGGTGGTGTTCGAGGTGCTTGCCGAGAGTTTCGTGACGCTGCCGCCGGGTAGTGGCCTGCAGGTCGAGCATTACTGGGAGTTGGCGACCAAGCTCGGCTGGGTGATGGGCGCTGCGCTGATTCTGGTGCTGCCGGCCGTTACCGCGCTTCTGGTGGTGAATATCGCCTTCGGGGTGATGACCCGGGCGGCGCCACAACTGAACATCTTCTCCATCGGTTTTCCGCTCACCCTGGTGCTGGGCATGGTGATCGTATGGATTTCTCTGGCTGACATCCTGGCGCATTATCAGGCCATCGCGAGCGAGGCGTTGATCATGTTGCGTGAACTGGCGAGGGCCCGCTGATGGCCGAGTCGGAAAGCGGTGCCGACAAGAGCGAGGAACCCACGGAGAAACGCCGCCGGGAATCTCGTGAAAAAGGGCAGATCGCCCGCTCCAAGGAGCTCAATACCTTCGCCATCATGCTGGCCGGCACTGGTGGGCTGCTAGCCACCGGCGGCTCGATCGGCAATGCCATGCTGGAAATCATGCGTGGCAACTTCGAACTGCCGCGCGAGATTCTGATGGACGAGCGCAATATGGCGCTGTGGCTGGCGGCCTCCGGAAAGCTGGCGCTGGACGCGCTGTTACCGCTGCTCGTGGTGCTATTGGTGATGTCCATCGTCGGGCCCATCGCCCTGGGGGGCTGGCTGTTCTCGGCCAAGGCCATGGCGCCCAAGTTCAGTCGCATGAATCCGCTGGCCGGGCTCAAGCGCATGTTTTCGATGAAGGCACTGATCGAGCTGCTCAAGGCGTTGGCCAAATTCATCGTCATTTTGATGGTGGCCCTGGTGGTGCTGTCGATGGACCGCGACGATCTACTCGCGATTGCCAATGAACCGATCGAGTCGGCCATCATGCACTCGGCTCAGGTCGTCGGCTGGAGCGCGTTGTGGATGTCGTTCGGGCTGATCCTGATCGCCGCCGTGGACGTGCCGTTCCAGCTCTGGGACAACAAGCAGAAGCTGATGATGACCAAGCAGGAGGTAAAGGACGAGTACAAGGACAGCGAGGGCAAACCCGAGGTCAAGCAGCGCATCCGCCAGTTGCAGCATCAGATGACCCAGCAGCGCATGATGCAGGCCGTGCCCCAGGCCGACGTGGTGATCACCAACCCGACCCACTTCGCTGTGGCCCTGAAGTACGACCCGCAAACGGGTCAGGCGCCCATGCTCTTGGCCAAGGGTGGCGATTTTGTCGCGCTGAAGATCCGCGAGATCGCCACCGAGCACAGTGTGCTGATCCTGGAGTCGCCGGCGTTGGCGCGCTCGATCTACCACACCACCGAGTTGGATCAGGAAATTCCTGCCGGTTTGTACCTCGCGGTTGCTCAGGTACTGGCGTACGTCTATCAGATTCGCCAGTTCCAGGCCGGCAAGGGCAAGCGTCCAGCGCCGCTGAAGGATCTGCCGATCCCGCCCGATCTGCGCCGCGACGAGTGATTGAGCGCAGCCTGCCAGGTGCAGGCTGCGCTCGGCTGATTACTCGATCACACCGCAGGCGACGCGTGCGCCACCGCCGCCCAGAGGCTTGGGATGATCGGCATGGTTGTCGCCGCCGGCATGCACCATCAGCGAAAGGCCCTTGAGTTCGTCCACGCTCTTGATGCGTGGTGCCAGTACCGGCTGGCTGGCCTTGCCGTCAGCGGTCACCAGCAGAGCAGGGAGGTCGCCCAGGTGGCCATCGCTCCAGGGCAGGTCGTGCTTGCCGGTTTTTTTCGGATCCCAGTGGCCGCCGGCGGCTTCGGCCGCAGAGGGCTTGCCATCCTTGGGCGCCGGCTCGCAGCTGGGTTTGCTGTGTACGTGGAAGCCGTGAATCCCCGGTTCCAGGTCATGCAGCTCGGGCGTGAACACCACGCCGTAAGGGCTTTGGCTGATCACCACCTTGCCCACCGAGCTGCCGACGCCGTTTGCGTCCACTGCGTTGAGTTCGACCGTCTTGTCGGCAGCCTGCAGGCTGGCCGCGCAGCAACTGGCCAGTGCGGCCATCATCCAGCGTTTCATGGTGTTCTCCTTGATGGGTGAATCCAGTGTTCACAGGCTGTGACTGGGCTTCGCCGCAGGGGTTCGTGTTTTCGTTGTCAAAACCGTCGTAAGCCTCGCTTGCCTGCTCTGTGGTGGGCATTTCCGAGAGTTGGAAGGGTTCTTGCAATACCGGCTGCAAAGGCGTCCTGGACGTCAAAAGATTGAATCAGTCGGGGTACCCACGTGGCACTAAATCGAGCACAGATGATTGGCGATGTTCGCAGCAACCTCGCGGGGCTGCGTCACGGCAATCTCGGCATTCCGCTGCTGCTGCTGGTCATGCTCGCCATGGTCATGCTGCCGATCCCGCCGTTTCTGCTCGACGTGCTGTTCACCTTCAGCATCGCGCTGTCCATCGTCGTCTTGCTGGTGGCGATCTATGCGTTGCGGCCGCTGGATTTCGCCGTGTTCCCGACGATTCTGCTGGCCGCGACGCTGCTGCGCCTGGCACTCAACGTGGCGTCGACGCGCGTGGTGCTGCTGCACGGTCAGGACGGTCACGACGCCGCGGGCAAGGTGATCCAGGCCTTCGGTGAAGTGGTGATCGGCGGCAACTACGTGGTCGGTATCGTGGTGTTCGCGATCCTGATGATCATCAACTTCGTGGTCGTCACCAAGGGTGCCGGGCGTATTTCCGAGGTGAGCGCGCGCTTCACCCTCGACGCCATGCCCGGCAAGCAGATGGCCATCGACGCCGACCTCAACGCCGGCCTGATCGATCAGGTCGAGGCCAAGAAACGCCGTAGCGAAGTGGCCCAGGAAGCCGACTTCTACGGTTCCATGGACGGTGCCAGCAAGTTCGTGCGTGGTGACGCCGTTGCCGGCCTGCTGATCCTGTTCATCAACCTGATCGGCGGCATGGCCATCGGCATGCTGCAGCACGGCCTGAGTTTCGCCGATGCTGGCCGTATCTACACCTTGCTGACCATCGGTGACGGCCTGGTCGCACAGATTCCTTCGCTGCTGCTGTCCACCGCCGCCGCCATCATGGTGACACGCGTATCCAGCGCCGAGGACATGGGCGCCCAGGTCAACCGCCAGATGTTCGCCTCGCCGCGGGCTCTGGCCGTATCCGCCGCCATCATGATCGCCATGGGCCTGGTGCCCGGCATGCCGCACATGTCGTTCATCAGCCTGGGCCTGGTCGCCGCTGGCGCGGCCTACTGGATCGCCAACAAGCAGCGCAAGGTCAAGGAAGCCGAAGTCATCGAAGTGCAGCGCCAACAGGAGCTGCTGCCGGCCCAGCGCGCCCAGGAGGTCAAGGAACTGGGCTGGGATGATGTGGTGCCGGTGGACATGGTCGGCCTGGAAGTCGGTTACCGACTGATCCCGCTGGTCGACCGCAATCAAGGTGGGCAGTTGCTGGCGCGTATCAAGGGCGTACGCAAGAAGCTTTCCCAGGAAATGGGTTTCCTGATGCCGTCGGTACATATCCGCGACAACCTGGATCTGCAGCCAAACGCCTACCGCCTGACCCTGATGGGTGTCAGCGTCGCCGAAGCCGAGGTCTACCCGGATCGCGAACTGGCGATCAACCCCGGCCAGGTCTTCGGCACGCTCAACGGTGTGGCCGCCAGAGATCCGGCGTTCGGTCTGGAGGCCGTGTGGATCGATCCGGGCCAGCGCGACCAGGCGCAATCGCTTGGCTATACCGTGGTGGATGCCAGCACCGTGGTGGCCACCCATCTCAATCAGATCCTGCACAAGCACGCCCATGAGCTGCTGGGCCATGAGGAAGTCCAGCAATTGATGCAATTGCTGGCGAAAAGCTCGCCCAAGCTCGCCGAAGAGCTGGTGCCCGGGCTGATTTCCCTGTCGACCCTGCTCAAGGTGCTGCAGGCGCTGCTGCAGGAGCAGGTGCCGGTACGCGACATCCGCACCATTGCCGAAGCCATCGCCAACGTTGCGCCGAGGAGTCAAGATCCCGCCGCCATGGTCGCGGCAGTCCGAGTGGCGCTGTCGCGAGCAATCGTGCAAAACATCGTGGGACTAGAGCCGGAGCTGCCTGTGATCACCCTTGAACCAAGGTTGGAACAGATATTGCTAAACAGTCTTCAGAAGGCCGGTCAGGGCTCCGAGGATGGCATCCTCCTCGAACCTGGCATGGCCGAGAAGCTGCAGCGTTCCCTGGTGGAAGCAGCGCAGCGTCAGGAGATGCTTGGCAAGCCGGTGATTCTGCTGGCAGCCGGGCCGGTTCGGGGAATGCTCTCGCGTTTCGCCCGGTTGGCCGTCCCGAGCATGCATGTTCTGGCGTACCAGGAAATTCCGGACAACAAGCAGGTCACCATCGTTGCGACGGTGGGGCAGAACTAATCGAGGGTACGGGCCATGCAGGTCAAACGCTTTTTCGCTGCCGATATGCGCCAAGCCATGAAGCTGGTTCGCGATGAGCTGGGCGCCGATGCGACCATCATTGCCAACCGCCGTGTGGCCGGTGGTGTGGAATTGACGGCTGCGCTCGATTATCAGGCTCCGCCGGTTCCGGCGCGCCAGGCCAATCCGGCGCTGGAAGCCGAGCTGCGCAAGACCCAGTCGAAGATCGCTTCGGCCCACGCCGAGCTGAGCACGCGTAGCCAGCTTGATGCCGGCAAGGATCGTCAGCTGTTTGGCGCGGCAGCTGCCACGCCGCCGGCCGACAGCCTGGAAGCTGTGCTCAAGCGTCAGCAGCAGAAGCCTGCTTCGGCCGCGGTTGACCAGTCGGCGCTGGATTCCATGCGCTCTGAATTGCATGGCTTGCGTGAATTGATCGAAATGCAGATGGGCTCGATGGCCTGGGGGCAGCTGCAGGCTCGTCGCCCGCAGCAGGCCACCCTTTGGCGCCGTCTGCAGCGCATGGGGGTGCCGGCGGAGCTATCGCGGGTGCTGCTCGAGCGTGTGGCCTCGATTGCCGATCAGCGCAAAGCCTGGCGCATGGTGCTGGCGCATCTCGCCCATTCGATCCAGACGCCCAAGCAGGAGCCGATGGAAGAGGGTGGCGTGATCGCCCTGGTCGGCCCCGCCGGCATGGGCAAGACCACGACCCTGGCCAAGCTGGCTGCGCGCTACGTACTCAAGTACGGCGCTGCCAGCATCGCCCTGGTGAGCATGGACAGCTACCGGATCGGCGCCCAGGAGCAGCTCAAGACTCTGGGCCGGATTCTTGGCGTTTCGGTGACTCAGGTCGACCCGGGCCAATCGCTGACCCAGGCGATCGCGCCATTGGCGCGCAAGCGCGTGGTACTGATCGACACCGCCGGCCTGCCCGCCAATGATCCGGCGCTGCGCATGCAGCTCGAAGCGCTGGCCAGCCGCGGCGTCAACGCACGCAATTACCTGGTGCTGGCCGCTACTAGCCAGGCGCAGGTGCTCAAGGCGGCCTATCACAGCTACAAGCGCTGTGGGCTGGCCGGCTGCATTCTGAGTAAACTGGATGAAGCCACCAGCATGGGCGAGGTTTTGGGGCTGGCTATCGGCCACCGTCTGCCGGTAGCCTACCTGGCAGATGGCCCGCGCATCCCGGATGACGTGCACGTGCCGCGCAGCCATCAACTGGTTAGCCGCGCCGTCGGTCTACAGGCTCCGGACGAGCCGAGCGAAGACACCATGGCCGATATGTTCGCAGGGCTCTATCAGAACCCGGCCAGACAGGCCGGTTGAACGGATTGAATGCGGTGACGCGCTGGTCGTGCTCGCCGCGACAGCGCACAATGGCCCCAGGGCCCACAGTGAAGTCAGAATAAGGTGTGTAGATAACATGGGTATGCATCCCGTACAGGTGATCGCGGTGACCGGCGGCAAAGGCGGCGTTGGCAAGACCAATGTGTCGGTGAACTTGTCGCTGGCACTGGCCGATCTTGGTCGGCGCGTCATGCTCATGGATGCCGACTTGGGTCTGGCCAACGTCGACGTGCTGCTCGGCCTGACCGCCAAGCGCACCCTCGCCGACGTGATCGACGGTGAGTGCGATCTGCGCGACGTAGTGCTGCAGGGGCCCGGCGGCATTCGTATCGTGCCGGCCGCTTCCGGTACTCAAGCCATGGTGCAGCTCACGCCCATGCAGCACGCCGGCCTGATCCAGGCCTTCAGCGACATCAGCGACAACCTCGATGTGCTTATCGTCGATACCGCTGCCGGCATCGGCGATTCGGTGGTCAGCTTCGTGCGCGCAGCCCAGGAAGTGCTGGTGGTGGTGTGCGACGAACCGACGTCCATCACCGATGCCTACGCCCTGATCAAACTGCTCAATCGCGATCACGGCATGAATCGTTTCCGGGTGCTCGCCAACATGGCGCACAGCCCCCAGGAAGGTCGCAATCTCTTTGCTAAGCTGACCAAAGTGACCGACCGTTTTCTGGATGTCGCGCTGCAGTACGTGGGCGCGGTGCCGTACGACGAATCGGTTCGCAAGGCCGTACAGAAACAGCGTGCGGTGTATGAGGCGTTCCCTCGTTCGAAGTGCGCGCTGGCGTTCAAGGCGATTGCCCAGAAGGTCGATGCATGGCCCTTGCCGGCCAACCCGCGTGGCCATCTGGAGTTTTTCGTGGAGCGCCTGGTGCAACAACCGACTGCAGACACGGCTGTATGACGACAGCCTCTGGACTCCGAATGTACAGCAAGGCACAAGCACGAGATTCACAGCATCAGTTGATCGAGCGCCACGCGCCGCTGGTAAAACGCATCGCCTACCACCTGCTGGCCCGTCTGCCCGCCAACGTGCAGGTCGACGACCTGATCCAGGCCGGCATGATCGGTCTGCTCGAGGCGTCGCGTAAGTACGATGCCGGCAAGGGCGCCAGTTTCGAGACCTTTGCCGGTATCCGCATCCGCGGGGCCATGCTCGACGAGGTACGCAAGGGCGACTGGGCGCCGCGTTCGGTGCACCGCAACAGCCGCATGGTCAGTGACGCAATACGAAAAATTGAGGCCAGAACCGGTCGTGACGCTAAAGATCACGAGGTTGCTGCCGAACTCCAATTGAGTCTCGAAGATTACTACGGCATTCTTGGCGACACTTTGGGCAGCCGCCTGTTCAGTTTCGACGACCTCTTGCAGGAAGGCGAGAATGGCGGTCTGCAGGAAGACACGAGTTCCCTGCATCACGGACCTTCGCATGAACTGGAAGACAATCGTTTCCAGGCAGCACTGGCCGATGCCATCAGTAATCTGCCGGAACGTGAGCGGCTGGTGTTGTCGCTGTACTACGACGAGGAATTGAACCTCAAGGAAATCGGCGAGGTGTTGGGGGTGAGTGAGTCGCGGGTCAGCCAACTGCATAGTCAGTGTGCCGCGCGCTTACGGGCGCGGTTGGGGGAGTGGCGCGCATAGGAATTTGTGCAGGGGCTGGAGTTGGTCGAGTCAGTCCTTGTGGTAAATGCAGGACAGCAGGGCGGGGCACACAGTGAACGCAGCAAAGCCGAGCGCAATGGTTTGCGGCGTTCAGCCAGGCCGGTTTCACGATTAATAAGCGCTGCACAAGGTTGTAGGCGTTTTAGGACTGTACGGAGGTCGACTTGGACAAGAACATGAAAATCCTCATCGTCGATGATTTCTCGACGATGCGACGGATCATCAAGAACCTCTTGCGTGATCTGGGGTTCACCAACACGGCAGAGGCTGATGACGGGGTAACCGCGCTGCCCATGCTGCAGAGCGGCAATTTCGATTTTCTGGTAACCGACTGGAACATGCCGGGCATGACCGGCATCGATCTGCTGCGCGCCGTGCGTGCCGACGAGCGACTCAAGCAGCTGCCGGTGCTCATGGTGACGGCGGAAGCCAAGCGCGATCAGATCATCGAGGCCGCACAAGCCGGTGTGAATGGCTACGTAGTCAAGCCCTTCACCGCTCAGGTGCTCAAGGAAAAGATCGAAAAAATCTTCGAGCGAGTTAACGGCTGATGTCTGCCGCGAGGTTGTTATGGAACACGATGACACCAACGAGGTTGACCTCGAGTCGACCCTGAAAAGCAATGCCCGCCAACTGGTCGACAGCCTCGAGCAAGGAAACTTTGGCGAAGCCGTACAGCTGATCAACGAACTGAACAAGGCGCGCGACCGGGGGCTTTACCTCGAAGTTGGCAAGCTCACCCGTGAGCTGCATAACGCCATCGTCAATTTTCAGCTCGATCCCCGGGTGCCCCACGCCAAGGAAATCTCGCAGATTTCCGACGCCACCGAGCGCCTTAACTACGTGGTGACCATGACCGAGCGTGCGGCCAACCGCACCATGGATCTGGTCGAGCAGAGCGCGCCGCTGGTCAATGATCTGAGCAGCGAAGCCGATTCGCTTGCCGAGGACTGGGGCCGTTTCATGCGCCGCGAGATGAGCGCCGAGGCGTTCCGTGAACTCGCCAAGCGCATCGAGCTGTTTCTGTCGCGCAGCCAGCGCGACACCAGCAAACTGTCTGAGCATCTCAACGACATTCTGCTGGCGCAGGATTTCCAGGACCTGACCGGTCAGGTGATCAAGCGTGTCACGCAACTGGTGACCGAGGTCGAGAGTAATCTGCTGAAACTGGTGCTCATGGCCAGTCAGGTTGATCGCTTTGCCGGTATCGATCACAACCACGAAGTGTTGCGTGCCGAGCAAAACAAAGAAAAAAATCCGTCCCGCGGTGAAGGTCCGCAGATTCATGCCGATAAGCGTGATGATGTCGCCTCCAACCAAGACGACGTCGACGATCTGCTGTCCAGTCTGGGTTTTTAGGAGCACGTCATATGAGCTTCGGCGCCGATGAAGAAATCCTCCAGGATTTCCTGGTAGAGGCCGGCGAAATTCTCGAGCAATTGTCCGAGCAGTTGGTGGAGCTGGAAAGCCGCCCGGACGATATGAACCTGCTCAATGCGATCTTTCGAGGGTTTCACACGGTAAAAGGTGGTGCCGGCTTCTTGCAGCTCAATGAGCTGGTGGAGTGCTGCCACATCGCCGAAAACGTGTTCGACATCCTGCGCAAGGGCGAGCGTCGCGTGGACGCCGAGTTGATGGACGTGGTGCTCGAAGCGCTGGACGCCGTCAACGGCATGTTCGCCGAAGTGCGCGAACGCGTGGAGCTGACGCCTGCGTCGCCAGAGCTGTTGGCCGCGCTGGCACGCCTGGCTGAGCCCGGTGGCGCCGAGCCTGCACCTGCAGCTGTTGAGGTCGCGGCTGAGCCAGAACCGGTTGCTGCCGCGCCTGCAGAGCCCGAGGTGGCGGCAGTCGAGCCTTCAGCAGATATCTCTGACAGCGAATTCGAGCAATTGCTCGATGCGCTGGGCGACGAAGCGCCAGCGCAGCCCGCAGCAGCGGCTGACGAAATCACTGATGACGAGTTCGAGTCGTTGCTCGATCAGTTGCACGGCAAGGGCCAGTTCAGTGCGCCTGCCGCTAAGCCTGTCGCCACCGCGCCTGCTGAGCCAGTTGCTGCCGCAACGCCTGGCGATGAAATCACCGATGATGAATTCGAAGCGCTGCTCGACCAGTTGCACGGCAAGGGCCAGTTCGCTGCGCCTGCCGTTGCGCCGGCGGCCGCACCGGTAGCCGCTTCCAGCGAACCGGCCGCGGCAGCGCCGGGCGATGAAATCACCGATGACGAGTTCGAAGCGCTGCTCGATCAACTGCATGGCAAGGGTCAATTCGTCGCGCCTGCCGTAGCGCCGGCCGCCGCCGTTGCGCCTGCTGCAAAACCGGCTCCTTCCCCGGAACCTGCCAAAGCCGCTGCGCCTGCCGCCAAGCCCGAGCCGGCCAAGGCCGCACCTGCGCCTGCCGCCAAGCCGGAACCAAGCAAGCCAGCCCCCGCCGCCGTCAAGGCCGAAGCCGGCAAACCGGCGCCTGCACCGGCTGCGGCTGCCGCGCCGGCCAGCGAAGCGGAGACCACCGTTCGCGTCGACACCGCACGCCTGGACGAGATCATGAACATGGTCGGCGAACTTGTGCTGGTGCGTAATCGCCTGGTGCGCCTGGGGCTCAACAGCGGTGACGAGGCCATGTCCAAGGCGGTGTCGAACCTCGACGTGGTCACGGCGGATCTGCAGACCTCGGTCATGAAGACCCGCATGCAGCCGATCAAAAAGGTCTTCGGGCGCTTCCCGCGCCTGGTTCGTGACCTGGCACGTCAGCTCAAGAAAGAGATCAACCTGGAGCTGGTCGGTGAAGAGACCGACCTGGACAAGAACCTCGTCGAGGCATTGGCCGACCCGCTGGTGCACTTGGTGCGCAACGCCGTCGATCATGGCGTGGAAAGCCCAGAGGAGCGCGAGGCGGCTGGGAAGTCCCGCACCGGGCGCGTCGTGCTGTCCGCCGAGCAGGAAGGCGACCACATCCTGCTGATGATCACCGATGACGGCAAGGGGATGGACGCCGAGATCCTGCGCAGCAAGGCCGTGGAAAAAGGCCTGCTGGACAAGGACGCCGCTGATCGCCTGAGCGATCTGGAGTGCTACAACCTGATCTTCGCGCCGGGCTTCTCGACCAAGACCGAGATTTCCGACGTGTCGGGCCGCGGCGTTGGCATGGACGTGGTGAAAACCAAGATTTCCCAGCTCAACGGCACGGTCAACGTGTTCTCCCAGAAGGGCCAAGGCTCGAAGATCGTCATCAAGGTGCCGCTGACCCTGGCGATCATGCCGACGCTGATGGTGATGCTCGGCAACCAGGCGTTCGCCTTCCCGCTGGTCAACGTCAACGAGATATTCCACCTCGATCTGTCGCGCACCAACGTGGTCGACGGCCAGGAAGTGGTGATCGTTCGCGACAAGGCGCTGCCGCTGTTCTACCTCAAGCGCTGGCTGGTGAGCAGTGCTGCGCACGAAGAGCAGGGCGAAGGGCATGTGGTTATTCTCACCGTGGGCAACCAGCGCATCGGCTTCGTGGTCGACCAGCTGGTGGGCCAGGAAGAGGTGGTGATCAAGCCGCTGGGCAAGATGCTTCAGGGTACCCCCGGCATGTCCGGTGCGACCATCACCGGTGATGGCCGCATCGCGCTGATTCTCGATGTGCCCAGCATGCTCAAGCGCTACGCACGGCGTCTCTGATCGTCCGCGGCACGGCGACGGCCGTACCGCTTAGGAGTGTTTATGGTTGTCAAGGTACTGGTAGTCGATGACTCCGGTTTTTTCCGTCGCAGGGTTTCGGAAATTCTCTCGTCGGACCCCAACATCACCGTGGTCGGTACGGCCACCAATGGACGTGAGGCGATCGATCAGGCCCTGGCATTGAAGCCGGACGTGATCACCATGGATTACGAGATGCCGCTCATGGACGGCATCACCTCCGTGCGCAACATCATGCAGCGCTGCCCCACGCCGGTTCTGATGTTTTCCTCGCTCACCCACGAAGGCGCCCGCGTCACCCTGGACGCGCTGGATGCCGGTGCGGTGGACTTTCTGCCGAAAAACTTCGAAGACATCTCGCGCAACCCCGAGAAGGTCAAGCAACTGCTGTGCGAGAAGGTGCATAGCATCTCGCGCAGCAACCGCCGGGGGATCGGCACGGCGTCCCTGACGCCGCCTGCCGGCGGTGGCCTGAGCCGACCTGCCAGCACGCCGAGCACGCCAGCTCCCGCTGCGCGCCCGCAGCCGAGCGTCAGCCATCCGCCGGCCGAGCGGCATGCTTCGCCTTCCAGCGCGGCGCCCAAGCGCAAGGCCTACAAGCTGGTGGCTATCGGCACCTCGACCGGTGGTCCGGTGGCCCTGCAGCGTGTGCTGACCCAATTGCCGGCCAACTTCCCGACGCCCATCGTGCTGATCCAGCATATGCCGGCCGCTTTCACCAAGGCTTTCGCCGAGCGTCTGGACAAGCTCTGCAAGATCAACGTCAAGGAAGCCGAGGACGGCGATATCCTGCGCCCCGGCCTGGCCATCCTGGCTCCCGGCGGCAAGCAGATGATGATCGACGGCCGCGGCACCATCCGCATCCTGCCCGGTGACGAGCGGTTGAACTACAAGCCGTGCGTGGACATCACCTTCGGCTCTGCGGCCAAGTCCTACAACGACAAGGTGCTGGCCGTGGTGCTGACCGGCATGGGCGCCGACGGCCGTGAAGGCGCGCGCCTGCTCAAGCAGGGCGGCAGCCAGGTATGGGCTCAGGATGAAGCGAGCTGCGTGATCTACGGCATGCCCATGGCCATCGTGAAAGCCAACCTGGCCGACGCGGTGTATCCCCTTGATGATATCGGTCGCCATCTGGTCGAGGCCTGCCTCTGATGGATGTGCTGAGCCTGATCGGCGTCATTCTGGCGTTCGTCGCGATTCTCGGCGGCAACTTTCTGGAAGGCGGTCATGCCTCGGCACTGCTCAACGGCCCGGCGGCCTTGATCGTGATCGGCGGAACTTTGGGCGCAGCGCTGCTGCAGACGCCGGTGGCGGTGTTCAAGCGTGCGGTGAGCATCCTGCGCTGGATTTTCGTACCGCCCAAGATCGACCTGGCGGGCGGCATCGACCGGGTGGTGAACTGGAGTATGACGGCGCGCAAGGAGGGCCTGTTGGGCCTGGAGGCGATCGCCGATGGCGAGCCCGATCCCTATGCGCGCAAGGGCCTGCAACTGCTGGTCGACGGCGCCGAGCCGGAAGCCATTCGCAGCATCCTCGAAGTCGATCTTTACACCCAGGAAAGCCGTGATATCCAGGCCGCCAAGTTCTACGAGTGCATGGGCGGCTATGCGCCGACCATTGGCATCATCGGTGCGGTCATGGGGCTGATCCATGTGATGGGCAACCTGGCCGATCCCAGCCTGCTGGGCAGCGGCATTGCGGTGGCGTTCGTTGCCACCATCTACGGTGTGGCCATCGCCAACCTCTTGTTGCTGCCGATCGGCAACAAGCTGAAATCGGTCGCCATGCGCCAGTCGGCGTATCGGGAAATGCTGCTCGAAGGCATCCTGTCCATCGGCGAAGGCGAAAATCCACGGTCCATCGAGCTGAAGCTGCAAGGCTTCATGAGCTGATCATGGCCCGCAGACGCCGCCACGAAGAACACGAGAACCACGAGCGCTGGCTGGTTTCCTACGCCGACTTCATCACCCTGCTGTTTGCCTTCTTCGTGGTCATGTATTCGATTTCGTCGATCAACGAAGGCAAGTACAAGATTCTCTCGCAGACCCTAACCGGCGTCTTCAACCAGCCGGATCGCTCGATCAAGCCAATTCCGGTGGGCGACGAACGCCCGCGCACCACCGAGCCGGATCGTTCGATGGTCGACGAGGAGTCGTCGCAGCAACAGATCGCCGCCTCGACCCTGCAGAGCATCGCCGACAGCATCCGCGACGCCTTTGGCGGCCTGCTGCAGAGCGATCAGCTCAAGGTACGCGGCAATGAGCTGTGGATCGAGATCGAGCTGAGTTCCGGGCTGCTGTTTCCCAGCGGTGATGCACTGCCCAACGACGAGGCCTTCGAGATCATCGAGAAGATCGCCAAGATCCTGGCGCCTTATGGCAACCCGATACATGTCGAGGGCTTCACCGACAATCAGCCGATCAAGACCCCGCAGTACCCGACCAACTGGGAGCTGTCGGCGGCGCGAGCGGCGAGCATCGTACGCATGCTGGCCATGGACGGTGTCGATCCGTCGCGTTTGGCGGCGGTTGGCTATGGTGAATTTCAACCGGTGGCCGACAACGCCACCGCAGAGGGCAGGGCGCGTAACCGCAGGGTGGTACTGGTGGTCTCGCGCAATCTGGATGTACGGCGTAGTGTGACGGGTACGGGAAGCGCCAACGCCCAGCCTGATAGCGCTATGCAGCGCGCTGGCACGCAACCTGCTACAGGCCCTGCAGCAACGGCGCCCGGCAACGGCACCGTCAATTCCCCGTCGCCAGCTGGTCAAGCGGGCAATTAGTCTCGGTCGGGCCAAGCCTGTCCCCGGGAGGATGAAGATTATGAGAGTGTGGGCGGTATCCAATCAGAAAGGTGGTGTGGGCAAAACCACGTCCAGTATCGCCCTGGCGGGCCTGTTGGCAGATGCCGGCAAGCGTGTGGTGGTGGTCGATCTCGACCCCCACGGCTCGATGACCAGCTATTTCGGCCACGATCCGGACACTCTGGAAAACAGCAATTTCGACCTGTTCCAGCATCAGGGCAACGTGCCGGAAGGCTTGCCCAAGCAACTGCTGCTGCCCACCAGCCATGAACGAATTTCCCTGCTGCCGTCGAGCACCGCGCTGGCCACGCTCGAGCGTCAGTCGCCAGGCCAGAGCGGCTTGGGCCTGGTGATCGCCAAGAGCCTGGCGCAGTTGTGGCAGGATTTCGATTACGCAGTGATCGACAGCCCGCCGCTGCTCGGCGTATTGATGGTCAATGCGCTGGCGGCCAGCCAGCAGCTGGTGATTCCGGTGCAAACCGAGTTCCTGGCGGTCAAGGGCTTGGAGCGCATGGTCAATACGCTGACGATGATCAACCGCTCGCGCAAGCAGGCGCTTCCGTACACCATCGTGCCGACGCTGTTCGACCGCCGTACCCAGGCGTCGCTGTCGACCCTGCGCCTGCTCAAGCACACCTATCCCGAGCAGCTCTGGCAGGCTTATATCCCGGTCGATACCCGGCTTCGCGATGCCAGCCGGGCAGGACTCACGCCGTCGCAGTTCGACGCCAACAGCCGCGGCACCATCGCTTACCGGGCGCTGCTCAAGCATTTGCTGGCGCAGCAGCCGGCCTCCCAGGTGGCCTGAGTCATGGCGGCTGAATATTCTGCGCGAAACAGCTCAAGTCTGCGGCCCTTGCGGCCGATAGCTCATACAGAACTTTTCTGCAGGTTGCCTTCATGAGTCGTACCACTGCTACCGCAACTCGGCCCCAACTGGCGCTGCAGTCTTATCTCGATGGGCTGCTGCAGGATGCGGCCATCGAACTGGAACAAACGATCGAGCACAGCACCCTCGATGATTTCGAGGCCGCCGTGCTCGAGGAACAGGTGCGTGACGCGCAACTGGCGCCGCGCGCCGAAGCGCCTGCGCTGACCCTGGTGCAGCCAGCCGTCGCCGAGGTGGTGAGCGAGCCGGTCGTTGAGGTTGCTGCTCCGGTTGCCGAGGTCGCTGCACCGGCTATCGTCGAGCCGATTCCTATGCCGCCGGTGGTCGAGCCGGTCGCCGACGTGAACCGCCCGGCGCCACAGATTTTCTCGAGCCAGCCCGACGGCCGCCCCGACTGGGCCGAAGAGCCGTTCGAATGTCTGCTTTTCGATGTCGCCGGACTGACCCTGGCGGTACCGCTGGTGTGCCTGGGCTCGATCTATCCGCTCGCCGGCCAGGAACTGACGCCTTTATTTGGCCAACCGGACTGGTTTTTGGGCATACTGCCATCACAGTCCGGTAACCTGAAGGTGCTCGATACCGCGCGCTGGGTCATGCCGGATCGTTACCGGGATGATTTCAAGCAGGGCCTGCAGTACGTGATTTCCGTGCAGGGCTACGAGTGGGGGCTGGCGGTGCATCAGGTCAGCCGCTCGATTCGCCTGAATCCGGACGAAGTCAAATGGCGCAGCCAGCGTGCCCAGCGGCCCTGGCTGGCGGGTACCGTGATCGAACACATGTGTGCGCTGCTGGATGTCGCTGCCCTGGCCGAGCTGATCGCCAGTGGCGCCACCAAACGCATGCACAACGGGCAGATACACTGATAACGTTCGTACGCGCAAAAGGGCGTGCGGTCACTTGAATAGCGGGACTCCCGCGCACCGCAACGCGCGGTCAATGACGAGGCTAGGCCATGAAGAAAAGCTCTGCACAAGGCGCTGAAGATCCGATCCTGCAGTGGGTTACGTTCCGTCTGGACAACGAGACCTACGGCATCAACGTGATGCAGGTGCAGGAAGTGCTGCGTTACACCGAGATCGCCCCGGTACCGGGCGCGCCGAGCTACGTGCTGGGGATCATCAACCTGCGCGGCAACGTGGTTACCGTCATCGACACGCGCCAGCGTTTCGGCCTGGATTCGTCCGATGTCACCGACAACACCCGCATCGTGATCATCGAGGCGGACAAGCAGGTGGTGGGCATTCTGGTCGACAGCGTGGCTGAAGTGGTTTACCTGCGTCAGTCCGAGGTGGAAACCGCTCCGAACGTCGGTAATGACGAATCGGCCAAGTTCATCCAGGGCGTGTGCAACAAGAACGGCGAGCTGCTGATTCTGGTCGAGCTGGACAAGATGATGACCGAGGAGGAGTGGTCGGAGCTGGAGAGCATCTGAGGTGCTCGAAGCCGCACTCATCGTTCTCGCTCTGGTCTGTGCCGGGCTGGTGGGCGCCTGCGTCTGGCTTGCCGGACGTTTGCGCATGGCCAGCCAGCTGCAGGCCGAGCGCGATGCCCAGCGTGACCAGCGCATCCGCGAGCTGGGCAAACGCCTGGACACCTACCTGACGGGCAGCATCCGCATGGGCGAGGAGCTTCACGAGCTGCGTCGCACCGTGGCGCCGCTGCCGGACAAGCTGACCCAGATCGAACAGCGCGACCCCACCAGCCTGTCGTTCACCCAGGCTGCACGCCTGGTCGGTATGGGCGCCAGTGCTGACGACCTGACTCAATCCTGTGGCCTCAGCAAGGCCGAAGCAGAACTGGTCGCCAAGCTGCACCAGGCGCGCCGCTCCTAAGCATTCGTTTTATCCCTTCGAATCTCGCACCTGGGTATCGCTTCGCTCGACCCAGGCTACGTTAGATCTCCAAATCTCCCGATATCCTGTCCAATGCAGTTGCTTGCGGGCCGCGTCCTTCACCCGTAGCCAGGCCTTGAGCGAAGCGATAGCCGGGACAACAGCGGTCGGTTGGTGATCTAGCGCTTGCGGTTTTTACCAGCAGGGCCTTCAAGCATCAGCGGCCCTTGCTTCGGCTTGCCGCGCGGGTCGAAGCCAGCCGGGAATTTGCCTTTCAGGTACCAGGCGAACGCGATGATTTCCGCGATGCAGCGGTACAACTGCTCGGGGATTGCCTCGCCCAGTTCCAGGCGCGCGAGCAGACGCACCAGCTCGGCATTTTCGTAGATCGGCACATCGTGGGCGCGGGCGATGGCGAGTATGGCCTCGGCCAGCTCGTCGTCGCCCTTGGCGCTGAGGTTGGGGGCATTCTGGCCGTCGTAGGTGAGGGCGATGGCCTGGCGGGGGGCTTTACTGCTCATGCGGTTTCATCGACCCAGCGTTGTTCCAGGGAGGTTTTCGGGCCTTGCGGCGGAGTGCCCTGGCTACAGGTCAGATCACCCACGGTCAGACCGGCGGCCACCAGGCGCTCACGCAGATTGCCCAGTTCGCGGTCGATCAGCCCGGCGGTGCTGGCACGCTCAGCCCATAGTTGGCTGGACAGGCTGCCATGGGCCAGCTGTGCCTGCACCTGCAGCGGCCCCAGTGGATCGAGATCGAACGCCAGATCAATTCGCCATAGCGCTTCCTTGGGATCCTGCTTGGCGGAGGGCGCCGGCTCTTCGTATTGAATCTTCACTTGCAGCGGCACCAGTTCATGCTGATTACGCATTGGCACTTCCATCTGCCAGGTGGTTAGCAGCTGGCCTTCGGGACCGACCTGGCTCTGTGAAAGGCTGGATAACTGGTGCGTCTGCAGGCGCGAAATGGCGGCCGCTGCGAGCTTGAGCAGCGCTTCCAGGTCGGCTTCGTCGTCCATCGATTGCAGCAGGCGGCTGGGCAGGGGAAAGCTCATGGCCTGCTGGCGGCCGCTGCTCTGGCCAATGTTGCCCAGCACGTTGCGGGCGAATGCCGGCAGCGCCTGGGTCATGGCAGTAGCCGAGGCGGTCGCCGCGGCCAGCGGGGCGGCGCCGGGTAGCAACGGCAGCAGCTGGCTGACCAGGCGCAGCAGGTTGGCCTTCGTATCGGTGCCAAGGCCAGCTGTCTGTCCGGCCAACAACTTGCTTTCGAGAAACAGCCCACTGTTTTCCAGCGCCTTCATCAGGCTCTTGCCATTGCTCAGTTGCTCGCCTGTGGGCAGGCCCGCCAGTAACTTGTCGATACTGCCTTTGAGTCCGTCGGGCAGACCGCCTTGATCGCCCATGCCCTTGAGTGCTGCCATCAGACCTTCCAGCGAACCCTGGCGGCTTTGCTGGTTACCGAGTTGCTGGAGCAGCGCCAATTGGTCGAGGCGACCGCTAAGGGGCAGAAAGGCCAGGGACTGATCACCCTGAACCCGGGCGCTGAGTAGGCTGCCAGGTGGTAGGTTAAGGGTAGTTTCCAGACTCAGGGTTTTGCCGGCCAACCCGGTGTTGAGCAGGTTGACCAGCACCTTGAAGACGGTGGCCTGGGCGATCTGAACAGGCAGCATTTCCCGGGAAATCACCTTGCCCTGCAGCAGGGTGCCAACCGGTAATTGCTCGAGGTCGATGCTGGTCAGCGGCTTGTTACCACCGGTCAACAAGGTCAGCGCCAGACGTGTATCGGACAGCGCGGTGACCGCCAGCGCCGTACCCTGGCCCAGCGGCTGCGGGCTGCTGGCCTGTACCGTGGTCTGGCGGCCGCCATCCAGATTCAGGCGCAGCATCAGCTGGAAGCTCTGCGCCACTTCCTTGGAGGCGACCACCTCTGCCTTGGCGGTTTCTCCGGGCACCATCAAGCCATCGAGGGGCTTGAGCAGCTTCACAGCCAGGTCGGCGGCGCTCACGGCCGGCCTATTGGTGGCGGGTGGCGGTGCAATAGGGCGCGATCCACTGATCTCGGTCATTAAGTCTCATACTCTGGGCCGACCCACGCTGCGGGTGAGCAGGGCGGGCATGTATACTCGCGGCCAATCCGAACGTCCGCAAGAGTATAGCGGCCGCAATCGTCTCGACTTGAACCAGGTGCCCGCGTTGTGAGCAGTCCCTTTCTCGAAGCTACGGCACTGTCCTGCGAACGGGACTGGCGCCTGCTGTTCGAGAACCTCGACATTAGGCTGGATGCCGGGCAGATGCTGCAAGTCTCAGGGCCCAACGGCAGCGGCAAGACCAGCCTGTTGCGGGTACTTGCCGGCCTCAGGGCACCCACCAGCGGCACCGTGCGCCTGAACGGGCAGCCGCTCGCCGAGCGTGGTGGCGACTTGGCCGGTGAGCTCTTGTGGATCGGCCATGCTGCCGGCATCAAGGGCTTGCTCAGCGCCGAAGAAAACCTCGCCTGGCTGTGCGCGCTGCACCGTCCCGCGAGCCGCGAGCAGATCTGGCAGGCCCTGGCGGCCGTCGGGCTGCGTGGGTTCGAAGACGTGGCCTGTCATACGCTGTCCGCCGGCCAGCAACGTCGCGTGGCGCTGGCGCGGCTGTATCTGGACAGCCCATCGCTGTGGATTCTCGACGAGCCCTTTACCGCCCTCGACAAACAGGCTGTGAACCAACTCGAGGCGCACCTGGCGGCCCATTGCCGTAACGGCGGCCTGGTGATCCTCACCACCCACCATTCTCTGAGCTGTGTGCCGGATGGCTACCGGGAACTTGATCTGGGACAGCATGGCCCATGAATAGCGTGTTTATGCTGCTGGTCGTGCGCGAGGCGCGGTTGCTATGTCGCCGCCCCGCAGAGCTGGCCAATCCACTGGTGTTCTTCGCTATCGTCATCGCCCTGTTCCCGCTGGCCGTCGGGCCGCAAACGCAACTGCTGCAGAGCCTGTCGCCCGGGTTGGTGTGGGTCGCGGCGCTGCTGGCGGTCCTGCTCTCGCTCGATGGCCTGTTTCGCAGCGACTTCGAAGACGGCTCCCTGGAACAATGGCTGCTTTGCTCGCACCCCTTGCCGGTGCTGGTGCTGGCCAAGGTCGCGGCGCACTGGTTGTTTTCCGGCCTGGCTCTGGTGCTGCTGTCGCCCCTGCTGGCTTTGATGCTGGGCCTGCCGGGCCGTTGCCTGCCAGTGCTGTTGGCCTCTCTGTTGCTTGGCACGCCCGTCCTTAGTTTGCTGGGCGCTATCGGCGCCGCGCTTACGGTTGGCCTCAAGCGTGGCGGGCTGCTGCTGGCGCTGCTCATTTTGCCTTTGTACATCCCGGTGCTGATTCTCGGCAGCGGGGCCTTGCAGGCGAGTCTGCAAGGGTTGCCGGTCGCCGGGCATCTGCTCTGGCTGGCCAGCCTCACCGCGTTGACGGTAACCCTGACACCCTTCGCCATAGCCGCCGGCCTGAAAATCAGCGTCAGCGAATGATTGAACGTGCTACCGGGGATGGCCGCCGGCCCGTACCTCGGAGAATGATGAGTGACCTGATGAACTGGACATGGTTTCACAAGCTGGGTTCGCCCAAATGGTTCTACGAAATCAGTGGCCGCTGGTTGCCTTGGCTGACCGTCGCCGCGGCCGTGCTGCTGGCCGTGGGCACCGTCTGGGGCTTGGCCTTCGCGCCGCCGGATTACCAGCAGGGCAACAGTTTCCGGATCATCTACATCCATGTGCCGGCGGCGTTCCTGGCCCAGTCGATCTACGTGATGCTGGCGGTGGCCGGGGTGGTCGGCCTGGTGTGGAAGATGAAGCTGGCCGACGTCGCCCTGCAGCAGGCTGCCCCCGTGGGCGCCTGGATGACCGCCATCGCGCTGATCACCGGCGCCGTGTGGGGCAAGCCGACCTGGGGCACCTACTGGATCTGGGATGCGCGCCTGACCTCGATGCTGATCCTGCTGTTCCTGTACTTCGGCGTCATCGCCCTCGGCCAGGCGATCAGCAACCGCGACAGCGCCGCCAAGGCCACCGCAGTGCTGGCAGTGGTCGGGGTGATCAACATCCCGATCATCAAGTACTCGGTGGAGTGGTGGAACACCCTGCACCAGCCGGCCACCTTCAGCGTCATCGACAAGCCGGCGATGCCGGTGCAGATGTGGCTGCCGCTGCTGATCATGGTGCTGGGTTTCTATTGCTTCTTCGCGGCGGTGCTGCTGATGCGCATGCGCCTCGAAGTGCTGCGCCGTGAAGCACGCAGCAGCTGGGTGAAAACCGAAATCCGCGCACTGGTGGAGGGCAAACGATGAGCTTCGCGTCATTCGCCGACTTTCTCGCCATGGGCAATCACGGCGCCTATGTATGGTCGGCCTACGGTATCTGCCTGGTGGTGCTGGTACTCAATGTGATTCTGCCGCTGCAGGCCAGGCGCCGGTACTTGCAGGATGAGGCGCGCCGTATGCGCCGGGAGGAGTCGCGTTGAACGCCGTTCGCAAGAAGCGTCTTTTTATCGTACTGGCGATCGTCGCCGGCGTCGGTATCGCCGTGGCGCTGGCCCTGAGCGCCCTGCAGCAGAACATCAACCTGTTCTACACCCCCACGCAGATCACCAATGGCGAGGCGCCGGTCGATATCCGCATCCGCGCCGGCGGGCTAGTGGAAGAGGGCTCGGTGAAACGCTCCAGTGATTCGCTGCAGACCGACTTCGTGGTCACCGATGGCGCGGCGCGGGTGACCATTCGCTTCCATGGCATCCTGCCGGATCTGTTTCGCGAGGGGCAGGGCATCGTCGCCATGGGCAAGATCGACGACAGCGGCATGTTGCTTGCCGACGAAGTCCTGGCCAAGCACGACGAGAACTACATGCCGCCGGAGGTCAAACAGGCCCTGGAGCAGAGCGGCATGAACAAGCATTACGAGAAAACCGGGGAGGCCAAGCGATGATTCCCGAACTCGGCCACCTGGCGATGATTCTGGCCCTGTGCCTGGCCCTGGTGCAGGCCACCCTGCCGCTGATCGGCGCCTGGCGTGGTGACCGCCAGTGGATGAGCCTGGCACAACCGGCCGCCTGGGGGCAGTTCGCCTTCCTGGCGTTCGCCTTCGCCTGCCTAACCTACGCCTTCATGATTGACGACTTCTCCGTGGCCTACGTGGCGCAGAACTCCAACACGGCGCTTCCCTGGTACTACAAGTTCAGCGCCGTGTGGGGCGCCCACGAAGGCTCGCTGCTGCTCTGGGCCTTGATTCTTGGCGGCTGGACCTTTGCCGTGGCGATCTTCTCGCGGCAGCTGCCCGAGGAAATGCTCGCCCGTGTGCTGGGCGTGATGGGCATCATCAGCGTCGGCTTCCTGCTGTTCCTGATCGTCACCTCCAACCCGTTTACCCGCCTGCTGCCGAACGTGCCGGCCGATGGCCGCGACCTCAACCCGCTGCTGCAGGACTTCGGCCTGATCATTCACCCGCCGATGCTGTACATGGGCTACGTGGGTTTCTCGGTGGCCTTCGCCTTCGCCATCGCCGCGCTGCTCGGCGGCAAGCTGGACGCCGCCTGGGCGCGGTGGTCGCGGCCATGGACCATCATCGCCTGGGCTTTTCTCGGCATCGGCATCGCCCTGGGCTCCTGGTGGGCCTATTACGAGCTGGGCTGGGGCGGCTGGTGGTTCTGGGACCCGGTGGAAAACGCCTCGTTCATGCCCTGGCTGGTCGGCACGGCGCTGATTCATTCGCTGGCGGTTACCGAGAAGCGCGGCGTGTTCAAGAGCTGGACGGTGCTGCTGGCCATCGCCGCGTTCTCCCTCAGCCTGCTTGGCACCTTCCTGGTTCGCTCGGGTGTGCTGACTTCGGTGCATGCCTTTGCCAGCGACCCGGAGCGCGGCGTGTTCATTCTCGCCTTCCTGCTGCTGGTGGTCGGTGGCTCGCTGACCCTGTTCGCCTTGCGTGCGCCGGTGGTGCGCAGCCAGGTCGGCTTCGGCCTGTGGTCGCGAGAAACCCTGCTACTGGCCAACAACCTGATTCTGGTGGTGGCCGCCTCGATGATCCTGCTCGGCACCCTTTATCCGCTGGTGCTCGATGCCCTGAGCGGCGCCAAGCTGTCGGTCGGCCCGCCATACTTCAATGCGCTGTTCGTGCCGTTGATGGGCCTGCTGATGGCCGTGCTCGCGGTCGGCGTGCTGGTGCGCTGGAAGGACACGCCGCTGCGCTGGCTGATCGGCATGCTCACCCCGGTGTTGGTCGCCAGCGTGGCGCTGGCACTGCTGGCCAGCCTCTTGTGGGGCGATTTTCACTGGGCGGTGCTCGGCGTCTGCCTGCTGGCTGCCTGGGTAACTCTGGCCGGGCTGCGCGACATCCAGGACAAGACCCGCCACAAGGGCCTGTTCAAGGGCATGGCCAGCCTGGGCCGCAGCTACTGGGGCATGCAGCTGGCGCACCTGGGCCTGGCCGTGTGCGCGCTGGGGGTGATCCTCACCAGCCTCGGCAGCTTCGAGCGTGACATGCGCATGGCGCCGGGCGAGGCGGTGGAACTGGGTGGCTATCGCTTCGTGTTCGAAGGGGCAGCGCACCATGAAGGGCCGAACTTCATTTCCGACCGCGGCACGGTGCGCATCTTCGATGGCGAGAAGCAGATCGCCGTGCTGCACCCGGAAAAGCGCCTGTACACCGTGCAGCAATCGGTGATGACCGAAGCCGGCATCGACGCCGGGCTGACCCGCGACCTGTTCGTCGCCCTCGGCGAGCCGCTGGAGCAGGGCGCCTGGGCGGTGCGCATCCATATCAAACCCTTCGTTCGCTGGATCTGGCTGGGCGCCTTGATGATGGGCTTCGGTGGCTTTCTCGCCGCCGCCGACAAGCGCTACCGGATGAAAGTCAAAACCCGCGTGCGTGACGCGCTGGGCCTGCAGGAGGCACGCGCATGAGACGCCTGATCTTGTTGCTACCGCTGGTGATCTTTCTCGGCGTGGCGGTATTTCTCTACCGTGGGCTGTTTCTCGACCCGTCCGAGCTGCCGTCGGCGCTGATCGACAAACCTTTCCCGGCGTTTTCGCTGCCGGCGGTGGAGGGCGATCAGCTGATCACCCAGCAGAACCTGCTCGGCAAACCGTCGCTGGTCAACGTCTGGGCCACCTGGTGCGTGGCCTGCAAGGTCGAGCACCCGGTGCTCAACAAGCTGGCGTCCATGGGCGTGAACATCCATGGCGTCAATTACAAGGACGACAACGCGGCCGCGCAGAAATGGCTGAGCGAATTCCATGACCCGTACCAGCTCAATATCAGCGATCCCAAGGGTACGCTGGGCCTGGATCTCGGCGTATACGGCGCGCCGGAGACCTTCTTCGTCGATGCCAAGGGCATCATTCGCCACAAGTTCGTCGGCGTGATCGACGAGGCGATCTGGCGCGAGAAGCTGGCGCCGCTGTACCAGCAAATGGTCGACGAGGCCGGACAATGATGCGCCTGTTGAGCGGCCTGGTTCTGCTGCTGGCGCTGGGCGGCGCCGCCCAGGCGGCCATCGATACCTACGAGTTCGCCAGCGAGGCCGAACGTGATCGCTATCGCCAGCTCACCGAAGAGCTGCGTTGCCCGAAATGCCAGAACCAGAACATCGCCGATTCCGATGCGCCGATCGCCATGGACCTGCGCGCCGAGATCTACCGTATGCTCGAGGCCGGTGACAGCAACGCGCAGATCATCGATTACCTGGTCGCGCGCTATGGCGATTTCGTGCTCTACAAGCCACCGGTCAGTGGCCGCACGCTGCTGCTCTGGTATGGCCCTGCGGCGCTGCTGGTCGGCGGTTTCATCGTGCTCGCGGTGATCGTTCGCCGTCGTCGCAAGAGTGACGGGCCCGCTGCCACTGGCCTTTCCAGCGAAGAACAGCAACGTCTGGCGCAGCTGCTCGAGCAGGCGCCTGAGGATAAGAAAGCCCCATGATCGAATTCTGGTTGTCCGCCGGCCTGCTGTGTCTGGTCGCGGTGAGTTTCCTGCTCATCCCGCTGCTGCGCGGGCGCAAGGTGCAGGCCGAGGAAGATCGTACCGCCCTGAACGTTACCCTCTATCAGGAGCGTTTGCGCGAGCTGGAGCAGCAGCATCAGGCCGGTACCCTGGATGCGGCGCAGCTGCAGGCTGCCCGTGACGAAGCGGCACGCGAGCTGCTGGCCGACACCGAGGGCAGTGGCGTTCGCCAGGCTCGTCGCCTTGGCCGCGCCGTGCCGCTGCTGGCGGTGGTGCTGGTGCCCGTTCTTGCCGTGCTGCTGTATATGCAGTGGGGCGCCATCGATAGGGTCGAGCAGGCGCGTGCCTTCGCCGGTGAGCCGCACAGCATCGAGGAAATGACTGCGCGCCTGGAGCAGGCCGTGCAGAACAATCCGGATTCGGCAGAAGGTTGGTACTTCCTCGGCCGCAGCTACATGGCCCAACAGCGCGCGGCCGACGCTGCGCGGGCGTTCGGGCAGGCGGTGAAGGTGGCGGGGCGCGAGCCGGAGCTGCTCGGCCAATGGGCCCAGGCCCTGTACTTTGCCGGCGACAAACAGTGGACCGCGCAACTGCAGGCCCTGACCGACGAAGCCCTGAAAGCCGATCCGCAGGAGGTGACCAGCCTCGGCCTGCTGGGTATCGCCGCCTATGAGGAGCAGCGCTTCGCCGATGCCATCGGCTATTGGCAGCGACTGGTGGCCGTGCTGCCCGAGGGCGATCCCTCACGCCAGGCGATTGCCGGCGGTATCGAGCGTGCCCGCCAGGAGATGGGCTCCCAGGCTGAAGATAATGCTGCCGCGCAATCGCAAGCATCGGCCGGTCTGCATGTACGTGTCGAACTGGCGCCGGCGCTGCGTGACAAAGTGCAGCCCGGTGATGCGGTGTTCGTGTTCGCCCGCGCCGCTTCCGGGCCGCCAATGCCATTGGCAGCCAAGCGCCTGACCGTCGCCAACCTGCCGGCCGAAGTCAGCCTCTCGGACAGCGATGCGATGATGCCGCAACTGAAACTTTCCGCGTTCGAGCAGGTTCAACTGGTAGCGCGCATTTCGCGCGCCGGCGATGCGAAAAACGGCGAGTGGATCGGCCAGGGGCAACCAGTGGCCAGCAGCACCCAGGACGTGCAGCGCCTTGTCATCGATAGCCCTGACGGCACACCACCATGAACAGATTGATCTCCGCTGCCGTGGCAGCCACCGTTTTGAGCCTGGCCGGCTGTACCCTGCATAGCCCGGCCCCCGGCAAGCCCGACGGCGGCCCTTCGGCGCCTACCGGCTCGCCGCCGGTCACCAAATCCCACCCGCGTTTCGCGCCGCCGCCGGGCGTGTCCAGTCACTGGAATGGCGCACTTGGCGTGTACGAGATCGATTCGGAGCGCAACACCTACTATCGCGAGCGCACCTTCTACCGCTGGCAGGATGGTTGGAGTTGGGCCGGTACCCTGCAAGGCCCGTGGGAGCCGGTGGACAGCACCGGGGTGCCTCCGCAGTTATATCGCCATCACGCGCAGTGACGCGACGTGACGCCCGCACGGGTACTGTTTCGCCAGACTGAGCCGTCCTGACAAAGGGCGGCTCGTTCGTTAGGGCTCCCCATTACTCATCCGCTCGCATGTCCGGACCGTTTTCAGGCGTCTCGGTTTGCGGCCGCCTGTAGCCGGCCTCGCGTCTTGCGATTATCGAACTGCGGTTCGATAATCGCGCAAACCGTCTGGACGAGTGACAGTGCCATGCCCGAATCCCGTTCCGTGCCCAGTTCGATGGCGCCGCCGATCATCGCTTCGCCGGCCAAGCGTATCGACGCCTTTACCGGCGACCCCAACTTCATGACCTCGCTGGCGCGAGGCCTGGCGGTTATTCACGCCTTTCAGGAGCGCAAGCGCCACCTAACCATCGCGCAGATCAGCCATCGCACCGAAATTCCTCGCGCAGCGGTTCGCCGGTGCCTGCATACGCTGATGAAGCTCGGCTACGTGACCACCGACGGGCGCGTCTACTCGCTGCTGCCCAAGGTGCTGACCTTGGGCCACGCCTATCTGTCGTCCACGCCAATGGCCGTCACCGCACAGCCGATTCTCGACCGCCTCAGCGAGCAATTGCACGAAGCCTGTTCGATGGCCACGCTGGAGGGTGACGAGATTCTCTACATCGCGCGTTCGGCGACGCCGCAGCGGCTGATCTCCGTGGACCTGAGTGTGGGCAGCCGCCTGCCGGCCTATTGCACCTCGATGGGCCGCATCCTTCTGGCGGCGCTGGATGATGCCGCGCTGGACGACTACCTCAGCCACGCCGACCTGCAGGTGAAGACCAGCCGAACCCTGCACACGCCCGAAGACCTGCGCGCCAATATCGAGGAAATCCGCCGCCAGGGCTGGGTGATCATCGACCAGGAGCTGGAAGTCAGCCTGCGCTCCATTGCCGTGCCGCTCAAGGACTCCGCCGGCCAGGTGCTGGCAGCCCTCAACGTCGGCACCCACGTGGGCCGTGTGTCGCGCCAGGAGTTGGAGAGCCGCTTCCTGCCCATCCTGCTGGAAGCCAGCCACGAACTGAGCACCCGTCTGTTTCAATAGCCCCGCAAACGTAGCCCGGGTTGAGCGCAGCGACGTCCGGTACGCAAAAACATCCGCCTTACCCACCCCGCGGTACGCCCATTCAACAACCTGATGATGGCTGGGAGGCGCCTGCGCCTTCGCTACACTCGGGCTGTCTTTCATTGGCCAGCAGGGCAGGTTGAGCATGAGCAATCGCATGATGATCACGGGGGCCGGATCCGGTCTGGGGCGCGAGCTGGCATTGCGCTGGGCACGCGAGGACTGGCGGCTGGCGCTGTCGGACGTCAACGACGCCGGGCTGGCAGAAACCCTGCGCCTGGTGCGCGAGGCCGGCGGCGATGGCTTTACCCTGCGCTGTGACGTGCGTGATTACAGCCAGCTGACGGCACTGGCGCAGGCCTGCGAAGAGAAGTTCGGCGGCATCGATATCATCATCAACAACGCCGGGGTCGCCTCGGGCGGCTTCTTCGCCGAGCTGTCGCTGGAGGACTGGGACTGGCAGCTGGCGATCAACCTGATGGGCGTGGTCAAGGGCTGCAAGGCGTTCCTGCCGCTGCTCGAGCGCAGCCGCGGACGCATCGTCAACATCGCCTCCATGGCAGCGCTGATGCAGGGCCCGGGCATGAGCAACTACAACGTCGCCAAGGCTGGCGTGGTTGCTCTGTCGGAAAGCCTGCTGGCCGAGCTCAAGCCGGCGCATGTCGGCGTGCATGTGGTGTGCCCATCGTTCTTCCAGACCAACCTGCTCGACTCGTTCCGCGGGCCGACGCCGGCCATGAAGGCACAGGTCGGCAAACTGCTGGAAAGCTCGCCGATCACCGCCGAGTTCATCGCCGACTACATCTTCAAGGCCGTCGCCGCTGGCGAATTCATGATCCTGCCCCACGAGCAGGGCCGCCAGGCCTGGGCACTGAAGCAGAAGAACCCGCAACTGCTGTATGACGAGATGACCCTGATGTGCGAGAAGATGCGCGCCAAGGCGGCCGGGCAGCGTGAAGCGAAGACGTCTTAATCCTGACACGACCTTTGGGTTTCTGGGCGCTTGTATCCCCGTGAATCGGCTGCAATAAGGCACAAGCGGACATCGATGCAGTACCTGTGGGAGCGGGCCATGCCCGCGAAAAATCACGGCCATGGCCCGTTCCCACAGGATAGGGGACGTCAGCTCCCGCCACGTTGCAGTCATTTCAGATGCAATTACGACGAATGATCGTGAACAGCTTCTCAGACCATTGCACAGTGCGAGCACTGGCTCACGCTTGCCCTAATCGAAACGTACGAGTAGGGTTGCCGGCTCGGCTGAACCTGGCCGTCTGATCAGGAACTCGTGTGAAACCCGTCTCCCGCGCTTTACTGCTGCTGGCTCTGGTGGCCGCAGCCGTGAATCTACGCCCCGGCATCACCTCGCTGGCGCCGCTTATCGAACGTATCGCTCAGGAACTGTCCCTGAGCCGCGGCTTTATCAGCCTCACCACGGCGCTACCGGTGCTGTGCATGGGCCTGCTGGCGCCCCTTGCGCCGCGGCTTGCCGTGCGCCTGGGCCTGGAACGCACCATCACGTTGTGTCTGGGCGCCATCGCCCTGGCATTGGTGCTGCGTCTGGTCAGCCATTCCAGCACCATTCTGGTCGGCAGCGCGGTGCTGCTCGGCGCCGCCATCGCCATTGCCGGGCCTCTTTTGTCGGGCTTCATCAAACGCCATTTCGTGGGCCGCATGGGCCAGGTGCTGGCCTGGTACTCGTTGAGCATGGCCATCGGTGGCGCCATTGGTGTGGTGCTGACCATGCCGGTCACCCAGCTGTTTGGCGATGATTGGAGCTACGGCCTGGCCATCTGGGCGGTGCCCGCTGTGCTGGCGGTGGTCATCTGGTGCTGTCTGCCCAAGCAGCATGCCGAGCCGCTGAGCCAGGAGGATGCCTCCGCCGGTTTGCCTTGGCGCGAGGGGCGAGCCTGGTTGATCAGCGCCTATTTCGCGCTACAGGCCGGGCTGTTCTATGCGGTGGCGACCTGGACGGTGGCGCGCTACCAGGAGGCGGGCCTGTCGGCGATGCACAGCAATACGCTGTTCAGCCTGGCCATGCTGATGGGGCTGCCGAGCTCCTTCGTGCTGCCCATGCTGGTGCAGCGCTTCAACCGTTACCTGCTGATGGTCGGCTGCGGCTCCCTGACCCTGGTCAGCCTGGTGATGATCACTTTCGCGCCGACCTTCATGCCGGAGTTCTGGGCGCTGACCCTGGGCTTCGGCATGAGCGGCTCCTTCGCCTTGTCGCTGCTGCTGCCGATCTACGAGGCTGGCTCTCCCATGGCGGTCAGTCGCTGGACAGCCATGATGCTCGGCTCGGGCTACAGCGTGGCATGCCTGAGTCCGGTGCTCAGCGGCCTGGCGCGCGATCTGTCAGGCACTTACCAGGTGCCGTTCTTGGTGCTCACGGGCATGGCGGTGGTGATGGTGCTGCTGGCCTGGCTGATGCGCAAAGGCCCACGCCGACCTCCGGTGTGAGTGGTTTCGTTGCTCGGATAGTGCGCAGCGAGTCTGGGCGCATCGGTAAGCGATTGAATGATCCCCATCACTGTCCTGACCGCCCGCCTGGCCCGCGGCATTCCCCTGCACCGCGCGCTGTGATAGAAGGCTGCCAGTTTTTAGCGGAGTGCCCCCGTGGAATCGGAATCCATCGTCTACGGCAACATTCGTGACTGGCCGTCGGACAGCGCTGCGGAGAGTCGTCTGCGGCGCCTGCTCAACCGACAGGTGCTCGATACACTGCCCAGCGGCGACGCCTGGCCTTTCCTCGGCCGCGAGATGTTCTCCTGCTGCCAGCAGCCGGGCAGCGGCCTATACCAGACCCAGGTGATTCACTTCGGCGCCAGTTACCAGACCATCGAATACGAGTGGAAGCTGTGGGTGGCCGAATTCGAGGCGCTGCTCAAACGCCTCTACTGGGCCAGCGCCGTGGTGCACTTGGAAACCGAACTGAACGGCACCCACACCTTTCGCTGGGAAGCTGAATCTGAAAGCGGCCTGCACAGCCCTCAGGACGGCGCGTTGCGTGTGCGGTGTGCCTGGGAGCGGGAAGGGGGATTACGCGGATAACGCGTTGAACCGTTCATTCGCCGCGGTGGCTCACCTTCTGGGAAGGGCGTACCGGGGACGCTGGCCGCTCGTAGCGAAGCGAACGGTCCGCCGCCGTAGGCGACGTACCTGCACAGTCAGTAGATATGGCGCGCAATCAATGCCATATGCTGGCTAACTAACCTTCATCCTCTTCCAGCCACTCCTTGGGCACGTCGCGCTTCAGCGCCAACTGGCACTGCTGGCTCTCCGGGTCGAACACGATCACCGCCTCGCCCTTATCGAGCGCGCGCCGCACCCGGTCTACGCGGGTTTGCAGTGGCGTGTCATCGCCATTGTCAGTGCCGTCGCGAGTCACGAAATCTTCGATCAGGCGGGTGAGGGTATCTGCCTCGAGCAGATTGGCGGGGATCAGCAAGGTTTTCTCCTGAGGCGCAGCGTGGCTTTTAACCATCGGATGCATGGGGTTCGTTGGACGGTGCTCGCCGGCATTTGATCACGTTGGTGCGCGGCCGCTCAGCAACATTGCGAGCGAATTGCCATGCCCGCCAACAATGCTGTTCAGTCAAAGACTTAGGTTCACATGCCGGAAACGACGACAATTGATTCACGACGTCAACCACATTTTCGAAGTTGATGGTTTTTTAGGCTGTTCAAAAGCTGATCAGCGTGCTACAACCTTTTCCATCGAGTGACATAGCCGCTTGAAAACGAAGGGAAAAGTATGACCAAGTCGGAGTTGATCGAAAGAATCGTCACCCATCAAGGGCAGCTTTCAAACAAAGATGTCGAGCTGGCCATCAAGACCATGCTGGAACAGATGTCCCAGGCGCTGGCCACCGGTGACCGCATCGAGATCCGCGGCTTTGGCAGCTTTTCTCTCCACTATCGTGCGCCGCGGGTCGGTCGTAACCCCAAGACCGGGCAGTCGGTACGTCTGGATGGCAAATTCGTCCCGCACTTCAAACCGGGCAAGGAATTGCGTGATCGGGTGAACGACGAGGAGGAGTGATTCTCGAAGTTTTCACGCCAGTTGATCTCTCGTTACTCGACACTACGCGAATGAGCGCCAGTTCGCGTCATCAGCCTGCAATAGGCGGCGGTACAATCTCCCGTTTTTTATTGAAATAAAGTTCTTCTGAGCCCTTAAGGCCGCTCTAGCCCGGTCGATACGATGGTGATGCCGCCACCGCTCTGGTGAGCGCAGCGCCTCTATCCTCATCCGCAGGGCTGCATATGAACTGGTTCTACAACGCCAAAATATCGACCAAGTTGTACCTCGCATTCGCGCTCTGCGCTTCCATCACCTTGATTGTCGGGATTCTCGGTAGCCAGGGCATCGGCTCGTTGTCGGCGAGCTTGCAGTCAGTGTTTTCCAACAACCTCGTCTCGGTCGCCAAGACGGCCGAAACCCGCTCCAATGCCATCGCGCAAAGCCGCGATCTGTATCGCCTGCTGGCTGCTGCTTCCGCCGGCGCGGATGCTGCCGAGCGAAACGCCATTCTTACCTCCATGAAGGAGAATCGTCAGAATAGCGAGCGCGCTTTCGCCACCTATCGCGCCACGCCGCTGGCGGATGACGAGAGAGCCGCCGGTGACCGTATGGAGAAGGATTGGCCAGCTTATCAGGCCATCGTCGATCGAGCTGTGGCCACCATCGAGCGTGGCGACTTGGTCGCCGCCAAACAGTTGATGTCCGGTGAGATGCATGACGCTTATCGCACCGTTATCGACGAGATGGGCATTATGGTCGAGTCCAACAACCGGCAGATCGGTGAGGGTGCCCAAGAGGCCCGCGAAAGAGAGGCTGCCGCCAAACTCACCCTGTATATCGGTATTGGCGTTGCCTTCGTCGCAGCCATTGTGCTCGGTATGTTCATCAGCCGTGTGATCAGTGCGCCGATCGCACTGGCCGTTGGCAACGCCCAGCGCATTGCCGGTGGCGACCTGACCAAGTCCATCGAAAGCAGCCAGCGTGACGAGTCGGGGCAGTTGCTTTCGGCGCTCGGCGCCATGCAGAACGGCCTCAAGGGCACCATCCAGCAGATCGCCAGTGCGGCAGGCCAGCTGGCATCTGCAGCCGAAGAGCTCAACGCCGTGACGGAAGAGAGTAGCCGCGGCCTGACCCGTCAGAACGATGAAATCCAGTTGGCTGCTACCGCGGTTACCGAGATGACCGCCGCGGTCGAAGAAGTGGCGCGCAATGCCACTTCCACCTCTGAAGCTTCCCGACAAACCAGCAAGGAAGCCTCCAGTGGCCGTGATCAGGCCCGTGAGGCGGTCAAGGCAATCACCAGCGTCAACGCCGAAATTGGCCAGTCGACTGTGATCGTCGATGAACTGGCCGGCAGCGTGCGCGACATCGCCAAGGTGCTCGACGTCATTCGTGGCATCGCTGAACAGACCAACCTGCTGGCGCTCAACGCCGCCATCGAAGCGGCGCGGGCAGGGGAGCAGGGCCGTGGCTTCGCCGTGGTGGCCGATGAAGTCAGGGCACTGGCAGCGCGTACTCAGGCCTCCACCGGTGAGATCGAAGCAATGATTGCCAGTGTGCAGTCCCGTGCCGACGACGCGGTCAAGGCCATGGGCAACAGCCGCACCCTGGCCAACAGTACCCAGGAACTGGCCAAGGCCACTGGCGAATCCCTGGAGCGCATCGCCCAGAACATCGCCGAGATCAACGATCGCAACATGCTGATCGCCACCGCCTCCGAAGAACAGGCCAACGTCGCGCGGGAGGTGGACCGCAACCTGATCAACATCCAAGACCTGTCCACCCAAACCGCCGCCGGCGCCAACCAGACCAGCGCATCCAGTCAGGAGCTGTCGCGCCTGGCCGTGTCGTTCAACAATCTGGTCAGCACCTTCAAGCTTTAACGCTATAGCGGTTTTGCAAGCCAATAGGCGGCAGCCAAGCGCAGGCTGCCGTCCTGCGCATCGATGTGGGAGAGGACGGGGCGACTAGTTCATGCCCGCGATTGGCCGTGAGTGAACGGCTTTCCCACGCTCCCGAACCTGGCCAGGGTCAGGCCTCGCCTTTGGCCTTATGAGCCTCCGTAGCCTGGGTTGAGCGTAGCGATACCCGGGGCTTCATATGGGTGCCCCGCCGGCACTCCGCGCCAAAATCAGCGAAACACCATGCGTCCCGGTGCTTTCCTCAAGCCACTGCATGACGCATCATTACGTCCCTCAAAAAATCGCCCATCAGACGTTAAAGGATTAACTGATGGAATACCCGCCGGCTCTGCTTATGTAGAGATCGATTTGCAGTACAGCCCCGGCCAAACCAGCAAGCGGGTAGTCTTCTCCGGCGACCTTGGCGCACCAGGCGCACCGATCCTCAAGCCCTGCGTGCCACCGAAGCGTGCCGAC
Source organism: Pseudomonas fulva 12-X (assembly GCF_000213805.1). Classification (NCBI taxonomy): domain Bacteria; kingdom Pseudomonadati; phylum Pseudomonadota; class Gammaproteobacteria; order Pseudomonadales; family Pseudomonadaceae; genus Pseudomonas; species Pseudomonas fulva. The sequence goes on from NC_015556.1 coordinate 2,102,394, forward strand.
ATTCTGGTACTGGAAAGCACTTACGGCGACCGCCTGCACGAAGACCGCAGCACCCGCCGTCAGCGACTGGAACAGGTTATCGAACACGCCCTTCTAACAACGACACAGTAATGAAGCCGAAATAATAAGGCGCCTACAGAGTGATTTGTAGGCGCCTTATTTATCTTCTTTTTCCCGATTGCCCACCAAACTATCCACCGTCGGCACCCGTGTCTCCGGCTCCATCTGCGCGTCATGTTCCAGCTGATGGCTGAAGCGCTCCAGCGAGCCACTTTCCGGCTGGGCGTCGCTGGCGAATACCGGTGGGCTGAGCAGGTAGGCGCCGAGTAGGCGGGAGAGGGCGGCGAGGCTGTCAATATGGGTGCGTTCGTAGCCGTGGGTGGCGTCGCAGCCGAAGGCGATCAGCGCGGTGCGGATATCATGCCCGGCGGTGACGGCGGACTGAGCGTCGCTGTGGTAGTAGCGGAACAGGTCGCGACGCACCGGAATTTCGTTTTCGCTGGCCAGGCGCAGCAGTTGCCGGGACAGGTGATAGTCGTAGGGGCCGCCAGAGTCGTGCATGGCTACGCTGACGGTGTGTTCGGTAGAGCGCTGGCCGGCGGCGACCGGAGCGATGTCGATACCTACGAATTCGCTCACGTCCCAAGGCAGCGCTGCGGCGGCGCCGGAGCCGACTTCTTCGGTGATGGTGAACAGCGGGTGGCAGTCGATGGGCGGCTCCTGGCCGCTTTCCACTACTGCCTTGAGCGCGGCGAGCAGGGCGGCGACGCCAGCCTTGTCGTCCAGGTGGCGGGCGCTGATATGGCCACTTTCGGTGAACTCCGGCAGCGGGTCGAAGGCCACGAAGTCGCCTACCGATACGCCTAGGCTTTCGCAGTCTGCGCGGCTGGCGACCAGCGCATCGAGGCGCAACTCGACGTGATCCCAGGAAATCGGCATCTGGTCCACTTCGGTGTTGAAGGCGTGCCCGGAGGCCAGCAGCGGCAGCACGCTGCCGCGATACACGCCGTGGTCGCTGAATACGCTGACGCGGCTGCCTTCGGCGAAGCGGCTTGACCAGCAGCCAACAGCGGTCAGGCACAGGCGACCATTGTCCTTGATCTCGCGCACCATGGCGCCGATGGTGTCCAGGTGCACGGAAACGGCGCGGTCAGGGCTGTCACGGCGGCCTTTGAGGGTGCCGCGAATAGTGCCGCGTCGGGTCATTTCGAAGGGGATACCGATTTCGGTCAGCCGCTCGGCGACATAGCGCACGATGGTGTCGGTAAAACCGGTGGGGCTGGGAATGGCGAGCATTTCCAGCAGGACTTTCTGCATGTATTCGAGATCGGGTTCTGGAATTTGCGACATGGGCTCTCCATCTGGGACGGGGCGGGCCGCCGGGCGACGTCTGTCTGCGGTGACTGGGTGACGCCTGTCGACGGACGGAAAATCAGGTCTGTGTTACATGCTGACCCGCTATGGCGCTGAGGGTTTCGTGCTGAAGTGAAGTGGCCGGCTAGCTGCTTGTGTTGTCCCAGCCATGTCGGGCGACATGGCTGGGACGGGTTATCGCTTCAGTTCACTCGCCTACACCATGGCTCAGCGGGAACAGCAGATCGATAAAGCGTTCTGCGGTCGGCTGCGGTTCATGGTTGGCCAGGCCCGCGCGCTCGTTGGCTTCGATGAACACGTACTCGGGTTGATCCGCCGCCGGCACCAGCAGATCGAGGCCGACCACCGGGATATCCAGCGCACGGGCGGCTTTGACGGCGGCATCGGCGAGGGTTGGGTGAAGGATGCCGGTGACGTCCTCGAGAATCCCGCCCGTGTGCAGGTTGGCTGTCTTGCGCACGGCCATTCGTTTGCCCTGGGGCAATACCGTGTCGTAGTCACAGCCAGCAGCGTGCAGGGTGCGCAGGGTTTCGGCGTCCTTGGGGATGCGGCTTTCACCGCCGGTTGCCGCCTGACGGCGACGGCTTTGTGCGTCGATCAGCTCGCCAATGGTATGGCGGCCATCGCCGAGGATTTCCGCTGGGCGGCGGATTGCTGCTGCAACCACCTCGAAGCCGATGACCACGATGCGCAGGTCGAAGCCTTCGTGATAGCTCTCCAACAGCACGCGCTCATCGAAGGGGCGGGCGCGTTCGATAGCGGCCTGCACATCAGCAGGCGTGCGCAAGTCGACGGCAACACCCTGGCCTTGCTCACCGTCCACCGGCTTGACCACCAGACTGCCATGCTCGGCCAGAAACGCGGCGTTTTCCTCGGCGCTACTGGCCAGGCGCTGGGCGGGGAGGCTCAAGCCTGCGCGGCTGAGGGTGCGATGAGTCAGGCGCTTGTCCTGGCATAGGGTCATGGTCACGGCGCTGGTCAGGTCGGTCAGCGACTCGCGGCAACGAATGCGTCGGCCGCCCTGGCTGAGGGTGAACAGGCCGGCTTCGGCGTCGTCGATCTGCGCATCGATGCCACGACGACGGGCCTCGTCGACGATGATGCGCGCGTAAGGGTTGAGCTTGTCATCCGGCCCTGGGCCGAGGAACAGGGGCTGGTTGATGCCGTTCTTGCGTTTGACGCTGAAGGTCTGTAGCTCGCGGAAACCCAGCTTGGCATACAGCTTCTTGGCCTGGCCGTTGTCGTGCAGCACTGACAAGTCCAGGTGGCTAAGGCCGCGGCTCATGAAATGCTCGACCAGGTGACGCACCAGCACTTCGCCGACGCCAGGGCGGCTGCAGGCCGGATCGACCGCCAGGCACCAGAGGCTGCTGCCCAGCTCAGGGTCCTGATAGGCCTTCTGGTGATTGAGGCCCATCACGCTGCCGATCACTGCGCCGCTGTCTTCATCCTCGGCGAGCCAGTAGACCGGGCCGCCCTGGTGGCGCGGAGTGAGCTTCTCGGGATCGAGCGGCAGCATGCCGCGGGTCTGGTACAGGCAGTTGATCGCTTGCCAGTCGGCCTCGGTGTGCGCGCGACGTACGCGAAAACCGCGAAACCCGCGGCGTGCTTGCCGGTAGTCGCTGAACCACAGGCGCAGGGTGTCCGAGGGGTCGAGAAACAGTTGCTGCGGGGCGTGGGCGAGGACCTGCTGGGGCGCCGCGACGTAGAGCGCGATATCACGTTCGCCGGGCTGCTCGCTTAGCAGCTCCTCGGCCAGTATTGCTGCGTCCGGGAAGGTGTGGCCGATCAGTAGTCGGCCCCAGCCACAGTGGACGATTTGCGGTTGGCTGATGCCGTCACCGTGCTCTTCGGCAAATCGCGCCTGAAGGCGCTCGTAGGAGGGGGACTGGCCCCGGAGAAGGCGTTGGTTGTGGGCAGTGGCTCGCATTGAAGAATGTTCCTTTGCTTACGCATGGCCGGCATTGCCGGCTATCGGTTGGCCTGTCTGGTAACCTGCGGCGAGGCGGATACGGCCATTGCAGTTGGGAGCGGGGGAGCCGCAGCTCCCCCGATTCGTCGTTACAGGCCCTGTTCGCTCAGCCACAGATTCAAGGCCGCCATCTGCCACAGCTTGGAGCCTCGTAGCGGCGTCAGCTGGCCCTGCGGGTCGGTAAGCAGGCGATCGAGCATCTGCGGGTTGAAGATGCCGCGATCATGGGCCGGATCGACCAGCAGGTCGCGTACCCAGCCCAGCGTGGCGCCTTCCAGGTGCTTGAGGCCCGGTACTGGGAAGTAACCCTTCTTGCGGTCGATGACCTCGGACGGAATGACCTTGCGGGCCGCTTCCTTGAGCACGTACTTGCCGCCTTCCGGCAGTTTGAACTGGCCGGGGATGCGCGCCGACAATTCCGCCACGCGGTAGTCTAGGAACGGCGTGCGCGCTTCGAGGCCCCAGGCCATGGTCATGTTATCGACGCGTTTGACCGGGTCGTCGACCAGCATCACCGTGCTGTCCAGGCGCAGCGCCTTGTCTACGGCGGCGGTAGCGCCTGGCTGGGCAAAATGCTGGCGAACGAATTCGCCGGATACGTCGTCGGTCAGCCAGGCAGGCTGTACGCAGGCGGCGTATTCGTCATGCTCGCGGTCGAAGAAGGCCTTGCGATAGGCGCTGTAGGCGTCGTCCGCACCATCGACCAGCGGGTACCAGTGATAGCCGGCGAACAGCTCGTCGGCGCCCTGGCCGCTTTGCACCACCTTGCAGTGCTTGGCCACTTCCCGCGAGAGCAGGTAGAAGGCGATGCAGTCGTGGCTGACCATCGGCTCGCTCATCGCGCGGAAGGCCGCTGGCAATTGGTCAAGAATCTCGTTCTCGCCGATGCGCAACTGGTGGTGCTGGGTTTCGAAGCGCTTGGCGATCAGGTCCGAATACTGGAATTCGTCGCCACGCTCGCCGCCGGCATCCTGGAAGCCGATGGAGAAGGTCAGCAGGTTCTCGACACCGGCCTCACGTAGCAGGCCAACCAGCATGCTGGAGTCGACACCGCCGGAAAGCAGCACGCCGACATCCACGGCAGCGCGCTGACGGATTTCGACGGCTTCGCGCATGCTGTCGAGGGTCGCATCGCGCCAGTCTTCGAAGGTGAAGTTGGCTTCGTCGGCGTTCGGGCCGAAGTTCAGCGTCCACCAGACCTTCTGCTCGACCTTGCCGTTGGTGTCGATACGCATCCAGGTTGCCGGCGGCAGCTTCTCCACGCCGGCAAGGATGGTGCGGGGGGCGGGCACCACGGCATGGAAGTTCAGATAATGGTTGAGCGCGATGGGGTCGAGCGTTTTGCCGATATCGCCGCCTTTCATGAGGGCTGGCAGGCTCGAGGCGAAGCGCAGGCGATCCTTGGTCTTGGACAGATACAACGGCTTGACGCCCAGGCGGTCGCGGGCGATGAACAGTTGCCCGCTGTCGCGCTCCCAGATGGCGAAGGCGAACATGCCATTGAGTTTGGGCAGCAGGTCGGCGCCCCAGGCGTGATAGCCCTTGAGCAGCACCTCGGTGTCGCCACCGGAGAAGAAGCGGTAGCCGAGCCGTTCCAGCTCGGTGCGCAGTTCCGGGTAGTTGTAGATGGCGCCATTGAAGACCATCGACAGGCCAAGATCGTTATCGATCATCGGCTGGCCGGAAGCTTCGGCGAGATCCATGATCTTCAGCCGGCGGTGGCCGAAGGCGACGGGGCCGCGGCTGTGGAAGCCATGGGCATCCGGGCCGCGAGGGGCGAGGTGGTGAGTGATGCGTTCAACGGCAGCCAAGTCGGCCGGCTGGTTATCGAATCGAAGTTCGCCTGCTATTCCGCACATAGTCTATAAAGCCCGCGTATTTCCTGGGCTCTGTTCCTCCTTAACGTCAGTCCGTACCAGTGGTGTACCGGTTCTGAGTTCCAGTGCGCTCCAGGGCGCGCCGGAGACGATCGAGCAGTGAAAAAGCTGCTGCGCGCGGGTAGGCAGCGCAGCAGGCTCGAGTTTTTTCGAGTCACTGTGCGCAGGGAATGTTCAATAAAATGGCCAGCGGCGGCTGGTTCTAGCTGTATGGCAAGGCCGCAATCGCTTCGCGCCGGGGCGGCGCTCCTACGCGGGTGGTGGACTGCATGCGAATGTGTAGGAGCCGCGCCCCGCGGCGAATCGTGGGCACGATGCTGTATCGCAGCAAGGCTGCAACCTTTCGCGCCGGGGCGGCGCTCCTACGCGGTGGGTGGACTGCATGCGATTTTGTGGGAGACGCGCCCGGCGGCGAATCGTGGGCACAACGCTGTATCGCAGCAAGGCCGCAATTTTTCGCGCCGTGGCGGCGTTCCTATTCGGGAGGTGGACTGCATGCGAATGTGTAGGAGCCGCGCCCCGCGGCGAATCGTGGGCAGGATGCTGTATCGCAGCAAGGCTGCAATCATTCGCTGCAAAGCCAGATTGCGTCCCAATGTGGATAATCGCTTGCACGCGTGACCAACCCGGCACGTATGGGGTTCGCGACGATATACCGTGCTACGCCGAGCATATCTTCTTCCTTGCGTAAAGCATGCTCATGAAAGCCCTTTTGCCAGGTTCGCCCACCATGGCGCTTCGCGGATAGCGATTTTATCCTGCCGACCAGTTGTGAAAGCGTCCCTTGCCGCAGCTCTACAAGCCAGTGCAGGTGATCTGGCATCACCACATAGCAGAGGGTTTTGTGGAACCCTTTGAGTGCGTCCTGCCGAATTGTCTGAATCAGCATTCTTGCCAGGTAGAAATCACTGAAAATAGGTTTTCTGCCGGCTGTGACTGTGGTCACGAGGTAGTACTGACCAGTCGCTGACCATCGTCCCGCGCGGAGCCGATGGCTGGCGCTATGTTTGATATTCATTTGTGAGTCCATCCTTGGAACCTGTGCATTTGGCAGTCTAGATGCTGCAGCGAATCATGGCTAAAGGCCGTGGTATCGCAGCAAGGCCACAATCTTTCGCGCCGGGGCGGCGCTCCTACGCGGGTGGCGGGTTGCATACGATCGCGCAGGAGCCGCGTCCCGCGACGAATGGGGTAGGGCGCGCCAATAGTGCTTTAGCCAACTCAGCCTTTACGAATCAACTGCCGCAACATGAAGCGGTTGGGATGGCAGCCTTCGGCGACGTCGCGGGGGACTGGCAGGGGTTCGTTTTCCAGCCAGGCGGCGATCAATTCCCCGGACAGCGGGGCGGTGATCAGGCCGCGGGAGCCGTGGCCGCTGTTGATGTACAGGCCTTGCTGCCACGGACAGGGGATCGGCGGCACCTGGCGGGCATCGCGGGCCAGCACGGCGTAGGCGGTGGCGAACTGCTCGGCGTCGGCCAGCGGCCCGATGATCGGCAGGTAATCCGGGCTGGTGCAGCGAAAGGCGGCGCGGCCCTGCAAGGTGGCCGGATCGAGGTTATCGGCGTCGAGGCCCTCGGCCAGGTCGCTGGAGATTTCCCGCAGTAGGTCCAGGTTGCTCGCGTGTTCGGCGCTGCTTGGGGTGAGGTCGTCACTGTCGAAGTTGAAGCTGGCGCCCAGGGTGTGTTCGCCTTGGCGAACCGGCGCGACATAGCCTTCAGCGCACACCACGGTGCTCAGCCTGGTGCTGCGTGGTGACGCCGGCAACCGACTGATCTGCCCACGGATGCGTTTGAGCGGCAAATGCGCACTTTGCTCGAAGCGCAGGGTATCCGCCGCGCTGCAGATCACCACCACTGGCGCTACGGCCAATATCTCCCGGCCGCTCAGCGCCTGCCATTGCCCGTCGAAATGCTCGAGCGCCAGGGCTTCTTGGTGGCACTGCAGACGAATTGCAGGATGGTCGAGCAATTGCGCGCACAGCGCCGGCGGGTGCACCCAACCGGCATCGGGATAGAACAAGCCGCCACTGGTCAGGCCGATACCGGCTTGCACCTCTGCCTGCTGGCGATCCAGCGAGCGCAGCAGTGTGGTCGGGAAGGCGGCTGCGAGCTTGGCCTGGCGCTGGGTTTCGCGCTCGTCGAAGGCCAGTTGCAGCACGCCGCAGTCATCCCAGTCCTGGCCTTTGTGCAGGCGTTCCAGCAGCCGGCGGGTATAGCCGAAGCCATCGACGATCAGTCGCGACAGTGCAGTGCCGTGGGCGGACAGCTTGAGGTACAAGACGCCCTGGGGGTTGCCCGAGGCTTCCTGGGCGGCAGCGCCATGGCGCTCTAGCACGGTGACCTGCCAGCCGCGTTTGGCCAGGCTGGCAGCGGTGGCGCAGCCGGCCAGGCCGGCGCCGATCACCAAGGCGCGTCGTTCCTGGTGATCTTGATTGGGACGCGCAAACCATGGCTTGGCCTGGTTGGAGGCCTGGCCGGTGAAGGCGCCGCACATCACCTCCCATTTCTTGCCGAGCCCAGGCACGCGCTTCATAGAGAAACCTGCTTCGATCAGGCCGCGGCGCACGTAACCGGTGGCGGTGAAGGTGCCCAGGGTGGTGCCTGGCGCGCTCAATCGGGCCAGTTGCGCGAACAGCTCGGGCGTCCACATCTCGGGGTTTTTCGAGGGCGCGAAGCCATCGAGAAACCAGGCGTCGATGCGTGCATCTAGGTGCGGCAGCATGGCCAGCGCATCGCCAATCATAAGGGTCAGCACCACGCGGCCTTCATCGAATACCAGGCGCTGGAAGCCCGGGTTCAGGCAGCGATAGGCCGCCAGCAACTGCGCGCTGTAGCGCCGCAGCGATGGCCATAGCGCCAGGGCGCGCTGCAGATCCGCCTCGCTCAGCGGATGCTTTTCCACGCTGACGAAGTGCAAGCGCGCTCCGGCGGGTGCCTGCTCGTCGAACAGTTGCCAGGCGCAGAGAAAATTCATTCCCGTGCCAAAGCCGGTTTCGCCGACCACCAACTGCTCGCCCGGCTGCAGGGCGGCGAAGCGTCGCGGCAGGTCGTTGTTGTCCAGAAATACGTAGCGCGTCTCTTCCAGTCCGTTTTCCCGGGAAAAGTAGACGTCGTCGTACTGACGCGAGGAGGGCAGGCCCTGTTCGTCCCAGTCGAGTTGTGCGTATTGGTCGGCCATGGTCGGGTGTCTGTAGCGAGCAGGGCGGCGATTCTAGCAGGGAGACGGCAGAGCCGTGACGCGTCGGCTTGCTGCAACGAGAAGCACCGACACTTGCGCTGGGTTGCAAAGCGCTCCTAGTCTGCATGGACCGTCCAGCAAGAGGTGCTTATGTTCGAGTCAGCCGAGATCGACCACGTCATCGACAAGGCCACCTTCGCCGCCGAAGAGCAGGTGCTGCGCGAGGCCTTGCTCGAAGTTCAGTACGCGCTGCGCGAGCAGGGCCGGCATGCGGTGATCATCCTGATCAATGGCATCGAGGGCGCTGGCAAGGGCGAGACGGTCAAGCTTCTCAACGAGTGGATGGATCCACGGCTCATTCAGGTCAGCACCTTCGACCAGCAGACCGACGAGGAGCTGGCCCGGCCGGCGGCTTGGCGCTACTGGCGACAACTGCCGCCCAAGGGACGCATCGGCATCTTCTTCGGCAACTGGTACAGCCAGATGCTGCAGGGCCGGGTGCACGGCGACCTGAAGAAGGACCAGCTCAACGGCGCCATCGAGGGCGCGCTGGGTCTGGAGCAGATGCTCTGCAACGAAGGCACGCTGATCTTCAAGTTCTGGTTCCACCTGTCCAAGAAGCAGATGCTCAAGCGCCTTGAGACTCTAAAGGACGACCCGCTGCACAGCTGGCGCCTGAGCCCGCTGGACTGGCAGCAATCGAAGACCTACGACAAGTTCGTGCGTGCCGGCGAAGACGTGCTGCGCCGCACCAGCCGTGATTACGCGCCCTGGTACATCGTTGCCGGCGCCGATGCCAATTACCGCAGCCTGACGGTCGGGCGCATCCTGCTCGAAGGTTTGCAGGCGGCGCTGCGCGACAGCGCCGAACGGGCGCCGTTGCCGCATACCACGCCGCTGATGACGCGCACCGACCAACGCAGCCTGCTCGACAGCCTGGATATGCGCCTGAGCCTGGCCAAGGCCGACTACCGCGAGCAGCTGGCGCAGGAGCAGGCGCGCCTGGCGCTGCTGATGCGCGATAAACGCATGCGCCGCCACGCACTGGTCGCGGTGTTCGAGGGCAACGACGCAGCGGGCAAGGGCGGGGCTATTCGCCGTGTGGCGGCGGCGCTGGACCCGCGCCAATACCGCATCGTGCCGGTCGCTGCGCCGACCGAGGAGGAGCGTGCGCAGCCCTATCTGTGGCGGTTCTGGCGGCATATCCCGGCGCGCGGCAAGTTCACGGTGTTCGATCGCTCCTGGTACGGCCGGGTGCTGGTGGAGCGGGTGGAGGGCTTCTGCGCGCCCGAGGATTGGCTGCGCGCCTATGGCGAGATCAATGATTTCGAGGAACAGCTGAGCAACGCCGGCGTGGTGCTGGTGAAGTTCTGGCTGGCCATCGATGAGCAAACCCAGCTGCTGCGTTTTCGTGAGCGCGAGAACAATCCGGTCAAGCGCTTCAAGATCACCGAGGAAGATTGGCGCAACCGCGAGAAGTGGCCGCTGTATCGCGAAGCGGTTGGCGACATGGTCGACCGTACCAGCACCCGTCTGGCGCCCTGGACACTGGTCGAGGCCAACGACAAGCAGTTCGCTCGAGTCAAGGTACTGCGCACCATCAATGATGCGCTGGAAGCGGCGTTCGAAAAGGCGAGGCATTGATCTCTAGAGGCGATGTTCGCAGGCGCAGCGCTTACCCGCCCAGGTCGTTCTCGCGGTTGCGGCTGTCGAGAATCGCCTGGGATTGCAGCATGCGCGCGATATAGCGCGGCACCTGTCGCTCGGCCTCGTCGCGGGAAAAGTAGGGGCCTTCCAGCGTGCCCTCGCGGGTGCTGAAAAAGAAATGGCCATTGATGGTGCTGACCCGCTCGCTGCGAAAGTAAGTGGTCTGGCGGGTGTCTTGTGCGCGCTGGATGCTTGCCATGAAATGCGCCTCAGGTGGGCCGAGCTTCATTCAGTGTAGCTGCGCTTCGCACGCGTGGCGGACGACCTCGCTTGCCGAGGTTCAGCGGCGATCCGGCAGGGTCTTCTGCTTGAGGATATACAGGCTGACCAGTACGGCGCTGGTGAGCATGAACAGGCGAGCCCAGATCAGCGGCACCAGCGCGCAGGAAATGCCGATGCTCAACCACATCAGGCTGATGGCGTAGATCTTGGCCTTGCGTGGGATGCCTTCGCCGGCCAGGTAGTCGCGAATCCAAGGCCCTAGCCGCGGGTGCTCGACCAACCAGAGGTAGAAGCGCTTGGAGCTGCGCATGAAGCACGCCGCAGCCAGCAGCAGGAAAGGCGTGGTGGGCAGTAGCGGCAGGAAGATGCCGAGCACGCCCAGCGCCACGCTCAGCCAGCCGATGGTCAGCAGGCAGTAGCGCAGCAGCGGGTTGCGGGTCTCGAAGGGTTCGCGCGCCATGACGATGGCGGCGCTGTTAGTGGTGGCGAGGCTTGAGCAGCGCCGGCTTCTCGTCGGGGGCGTTGCACAGCAGGAACAGGGCGGTCAGCAACTCGGGGATCTGATCGACCATGCTGTCGACCAGGTCGCGGTCGCGGGCGATTTCGGCGAACTCCGGCTGTTCGTCGAACAGGCCCGAGCCGACCATGATCGGCAGCAGCAGCTCGCTGACTTCGTCTTCGGCGTCGTCGAACCATACGCTTTCGCGCAGGAACACGCCTTCCATGAAGCCGATGCACCAGCCGCGCAGGTCGGAATCGTCCGGCTCGTCGCCCAGGTCCAGGTCGCACGGCACTTCCGGCTCGTCGTCGCTGGCCAACTGGCGGGCGATATGGGCCTGCAGCTGGATCAGGGTGGCTTCGATCTCGTCGCGCTCTTCGTCACTGCGGTAGTGCGGTGGCTCGGAGAACAGGGCGTCGATCCACTCGCGCGGCTCGATCTTTTCCGGGCAGATGGACAGGGCCGTCAGGTAGCCATGGGCGGCGACATAGTCCAGAGCCTCTTCATGCAGATCATCGGCATCGAGGAAGGCTTGCAGGCGGGACAGTTGCTCGGCGAAGGACATCAGTGGCTACCTTGAGGAAGAAGTAAACGAGGCTGGATTCTAGCAGGCTGCTGAAAAACTATCTGCGTTGCCGTTGCCACGCCTGAAACAGGCTGCGGCGGCCTGGCCCGGCTTTTTCCAGCAAGCCTGCAAGTGCAGACCGGCGCCGGCAGTCAGAGTTGCAGGTAAACACTGCCTGCAAGGCCGCACCTCGCGGCCCAGGTGCGTATAATGCGCCGCTTGATTCGGAGACCCTACATGCTCGAGCAGGCGCAACGCATCCTCAAAGACGTATTCGGCTATGACAGCTTCCGGGGTCGCCAGGGCGCGATCATCGAGCGTGTGGCCAGCGGCGGCGATGCGCTGGTGCTGATGCCCACCGGCGGTGGCAAGTCGCTGTGTTTCCAGGTTCCGGCGCTGTTGCGTGACGGCCTGGCGGTGGTGGTCTCGCCGCTGATCGCGCTGATGGACGATCAGGTGGCCACCCTGGAAGAGCTGGGCGTGGCTGCGGTGGCGCTGAACTCGACCCTGGAAGCCGAGCAGCAGCGCGACATCGCTGCGCGCATCCGCCGCGGCGAGATCAAGATGCTCTATCTCGCACCGGAACGCCTGGTACAGCCGCGCATGCTGGATTTTCTGAGCCAGTTGCAGATCGCCCTGTTCGCCATCGACGAAGCCCACTGCGTGTCGCAATGGGGCCATGATTTCCGCCCCGAGTACCTGCAGCTGGGTCAACTGGCGGAGCTGTTCCCCCAGGTGCCGCGTATCGCCCTGACCGCGACTGCGGACATGCGCACCCGCGAGGAAATCGTCAATCGCCTGCACCTGCAGAACGCCGAGCGCTTTCTGTCCAGTTTCGACCGACCCAACATCTTTTACCGCATCGTGCCCAAGGAGCAGCCGCGCAAACAGCTGCTGGCGTTCCTGGCGGCGCGCAAGGGCGATGCTGGCATCGTCTATTGCCTGTCACGCAAGAAGGTCGAGGAGGTGGCGAGCTTCCTCACCGAGCAGGGCTTTCCGGCGTTGCCGTATCACGCTGGCCTGCCGGCCGAGCTGCGCGCCTTCAATCAGAAGCGCTTTCTCAATGAGGAAGGCCTGATCATGGTGGCGACCATCGCCTTCGGCATGGGCATCGACAAGCCCAACGTGCGCTTCGTCGCACACCTGGATCTGCCCAAGTCGCTGGAGGCCTACTACCAGGAAACCGGCCGCGCCGGGCGCGACGGATTGCCGGCCGATGCCTGGATGGCCTACGGCCTGCAGGACATGATCTTCCTCAAGCAGATGCTCGCCAATTCCGAAGGCGACGAGCGCCACAAGCGTGTGGAGCAGCATAAGCTCGACGCGATGCTGGCGCTGTGCGAAGAAACCCGCTGCCGTCGCCAGGTGCTGCTGGCCTATTTCGACGAAGAACTGCCGCAGCCCTGTGGGCATTGCGACAACTGCACCGACGGCGTGCAGACCTGGGATGCCACCGAGCCGGCCCGCCAGGCGCTGTCGGCGATCTATCGCAGTGGCCAGCGTTATGGCGTCGGCCATCTGGTGGACATCCTGCTGGGCCGCGACAACGAAAAGATGCGCAGTCTCGGTCATCAGCATCTCTCGGTCTTCGGCGTGGGCAGTGCGCTCAGTGAAGGCGAATGGCGCTCGCTGTTCCGCCAGTTGGTCGCCCGCGGCTTGGCGGATGTCGACCTCGAAGGCTTTGGCGGCTTGCGGTTGTCCGACAGCTGCCGCCCGCTGCTGCGTGGCGAGGTGAGCCTGCAGCTGCGCCGCGATCTCAAACCCCAGCAGAGCGCCAAGGCCTCCGGCAGTGCCGCACGGCAATTGGTACGTGGCGATGAGCGCGAGCAGTGGGAGGCGCTGCGCGCCCTGCGCAAGCGCCTGGCCGAAGAGCACGCGGTGCCGCCTTATGTGATCTTCCCCGATGCCACGCTGCTGGAAATGCTGCGCAGCAAACCGACCACCATGGCCGAGATGGCCCGGGTCAGCGGCGTCGGTGCGCGCAAGCTGGAGCGCTACGGCGAAGCCTTCCTCGAGGTGCTGGCCGGCGGCGACACGCCAGCGCCGGTGGTCGACCTGCGTCACGAGCTGGTCAGCCTGGCCCGTGCCGGCATGACGCCGACTCAGATTGCCAGCCAGCTGAACTGCAGCCCGAAAAGTGCCTATGCGATGCTCGCCGAAGCCATCGCCGAGCAGCAGATTTCACTGCAGCAGGCCCTCGATCTGCCCGAGGAGCTCTTGGGCGAGATTCAGGACGCCTTTCTCGATGGTGAGGGCGAGCTGCCGTCAGTAGCGGAGGTCAGCCCGCTGTTCGCCGGGCGCATAGAAGAGGGCGTGCTGCACTGCGTGCGCGCCGCATTGCAGGCCGAGTTCGAAGCCTGACGACGCGGCGACGCAAGCTTGTCTCGTTGCGACTGAAATCTTGCTCTCCGTCAAAAGCTATGGTTAGCTCACTAATAATTAGTTTTTGATAATTCCAAGAGTGACCTTCATGTCTCCAGCCGAACCCCATCGTTTCGCCATGCAGGTGGCGCAATTGTCCCGCGCGTGGCGCGCAGAACTCGATCGCCGACTCGCCGGCCTGGGCCTCTCCCAGGCACGCTGGCTGGTGTTGCTGCATATCGGCCGCTTCGCCGAACTGCCAACCCAGCGCGAGCTGGCGCAGAGCGTTGGGGTCGAAGGGCCGACATTGGCGCGGCTGCTCGACAGCCTCGAAGCTCAGGGGCTGGTGGTTCGCCATGCAGTCCCTGAAGACCGCCGCGCCAAGAAGATCGCCCTGTGTCCGGCTGCCAAGCCTTTGATCGAGAAGATCGAAGCGATCTCCACGCAACTGCGGGAAGAGCTGTTCGCCGGCATCGACCAGGAAGACCTGCGCCGTTGCCAGCAGGTGCACGCGCGCATTCTGGGCAATCTGGAGCGGCGTTGATGCAGGATCTGTCTCTGCTGCAGAGACGTTACGGACCGCGTTATCCCAGTTACCTGCTGATCGTGCTGATGCTCGGCAGCATGGCGATGATCCTGGCCTCGACCAGTGTCAACGTCGCGTTGCCGGCGATCATGGCCGATTTTCGTATCGGCCGCCCGCTGGCTCAGTGGCTTTCCACCGGCTTTCTCGCATCGATGACCTCCGGGCTGCTGCTTTCCGCCTGGGCCCAGGCACGTTTCGGTGCCAGGGCCACCGCGCAGGGCGGTCTCGCGCTGTTCATCGTCACTTCACTGCTGGCGCTGGTCTGCGACGCGGCCTGGCAGCTGATCACCCTGCGTATCATCCAGGGCCTGTGTGCCGGTATCGTTCAGCCACTGGCGATGGTGCTGATTTTCCGCGTATTCGCTGGCGGCGGTAGAGGTGCAGCGCTGGGCGCTTACGGGCTCGGCGTGATGATCGCACCGACGCTGGGGCCGACCGTAGGCGGCTATCTGGTCGACGGATTTGGCTGGTATGCGGTGTTCTGGCTGCCGCTGCCCATGTGTGTGCTCGCCATGCTGGCCGGACTTTTTCTGATGCCCAGTGAGCGTGAGCGGCGTACGCCGCTTCTCGATCTTTGGGCCTTCTTGCTTCTTAACGTGGGGTTATTCGCGACCCTGGGGGCTCTCGCCGAAGCCCAGCGTTTCCCTTGGGGTGAGCCGCGGGTATGGGGGCCAGGTCTGGTTGGCCTGCTGGCCGTCGCCGGTTTTCTGTGGCGCAGCCGCTCTAGCCGCCAACCTTTGTTGCCGCTGGCGCTTTGGCGACACGCGGGTTTTCGCAAGGCGAGCTGGGTGGCGCTGGCGCTCGGCATGGGGCTTTATGGCACCACCTATATCATTCCGCTGCACGTACAGGCGGTAGAAGGCTATAGCGCTGGCCAGGCTGGCCTGCTTCTGCTGCCCACGGGAATCGTGATGGGCGTTGCATCCTTTATGGGCGGGCGGCTGAGCGACCGTCTTTCTACCGCCTTGCTGCTGGTCTTCGGGCTGCTGGCTCTGGTCGTATCCTCAGCAGGACTCGGTTGGCTGGAGCCGGGGGCTTCGTTTCTGGTGCTGTGCTTCTGGGCCTGTATCGGACGGATCGGCCTGGGCATACTGCTGCCTGCGCTGACCACCGGCGCGCTGGATGCGCTGGACCGGGAGCAGGTGCCCCACGGTGCCGGTGCTATTACCTTCGTGCGGCAATTGGGTGGGGCCTTTGGCGTGAACCTGCTGACCTTCTTTCTGGAGTGGCGTCACCGCCAGGAAGGCGGGGATTTCGCGGGTGAGGTCGCGGCCTTCCAGCAGAGTTTCTGGCTCATGGGAGCACTGTTCGCGGTGACGATATTGGCGGCCTGGAACTTGCGCCCGTCACAACGTTGACGTTATTTACATAACTAGCCGCTTTTCTGGCTTTATGCGTATGATGGCGAATTGCTGAACCCTATTGGGGCAGGCACGTCTGAAAGTCGCAAGTCGTTGAATTTTGGCCATACTCATACTCGGTTAGACAGGGAGCGTTTGCCGAGGCAGCGCTATGCTACGCCGTACCTTGCAGAACCTTCGGCCCGGTTGGAGCCACTGCAACTGTTTTTCGAGCGGAGTTATCGGGAGCTTTTATGACTCGTGTTCGTCATCTATTGATCGGCCTGGCATCGAGCTCGGCGTTTTATTCTGGGCTGGCGCCTGCGCTGGGGCTGGGTGAGATCACCCTGCATTCGGCGCTCAACCAGCCTTTGAACGCCGAAATCGAGTTGCTGGCGGTAGGTGATGACATGACCGCCTCGGACATCAAGGTCGCCCTGGCGCCGGCCGAGGCCTTCAACCAGGCTGGCGTGGACCGTGTCTATTTCCTCAATGACCTGCGTTTCAGCCCGCTGCTGCGCGGTGGCAAGAGTGTCGTGCGCGTGGTGTCCAACCAGCCGGTGCGCGAGCCCTATCTGAATTTCATCGTCGAGCTCAAGCGCCCCGGTGGGCAGCTGCTGCGCGAATACACGGTATTGCTCGATCCTCCGTCTTCTTCCGCCTACACCAGCCAGGCAGCACAAGTTGGCGACCAGCAATTCACTTCCTACGCGCCGCCGCGCCGTACGCCGATTGCCAGCCGTGGTGAGCGTTATCGCGTGGCCAGTGGCGAGAGCCTGTGGACGATCGCCTCCAAGCTGCGGGTCGATGGCGACAAGTCGTCGCTGCAGGACCTGATGCTCGACATCCACGCGCTCAACCCCGAAGCCTTCACCAACGGCGATATCCATCGCCTGCGTGCCGGTGCCTCGCTGTTGCTGCCTGACCACGCACGGGTGGCCGAGGCCGCACCGGCCCAGCCAGCGGACTCCGCGGCACCTGCGCAGCCGGCCGCGCCGGCGCAGATCATTCCCGACACCGCGCCCCAGCAGCCTGCCGAACCGCAGGTGGAAGTGCTGGCGCAGATCCGCCGCGTGGAAGAGGAGGTTGCCAGCCGTACCGCGGAGAACTTGCAGCTGCAACAGGATCTGCTGACCGTGCAGAACCAGTTGAAGGACATGATGGTGCGCATGGAAACGCGCGATCAGCAGATCGCCCAGTTGCTCGAGCAACTGGCCCAGCGTCCTGTCGCTGCGCCCGCAGCGCCTGCCGAACCCGCACCTCAGGCTGTCGCTCCAGGCGCCGCCACGCAGCCTGCTCAAGCGCCGGCCGCCGCCGCGGCGCAGCCGGCCCAGGCGGAGGGTTTCTGGAATCTGTGGAACATCCTTTTGGCCGGTTTGCTCGGCGCACTGGCGTTGCTGCTGGTGCTGTTCAAACGCAATCGCAAACCCGACCCTGAGGCCATCGCCGAGCCGGTAGTGTTCGTGCCGCCCGTGGTGCAGGCACCGGTTGCCGCGCCGGTCGAGCCGATCATCGCGCCGCGCGCTGCCGAGGCAGACGTACCCCCGCCGGTTCGTGCCCCGGTCACGCCGCGCACCGAAACCAGCGCCACCGATCCGCTGGACGCTGCCAACATCTACCTGGCTTACGGCCGCCTGGGTGAGGCGGTATCGGTGCTGCGTCAGGCGTCTCAGGCCAACCCACAGCGTCTGGATATCGGCTTCCGCCTGCTCGAAGTGCTGGCGCAGCAGGGCAACACCCTGGCCTTCGCCGAAGAGGAAATGCGCCTGCGCGAAGCCGGCTTCGACCCTGAGCGTATCGATGCCCTCAAGGCTAGTTACCCTGTGCTGTTCGCGCAGCCGGCCGATGAGCTGGAGTCTCTGGGCCCGCTGGAGGATCTGACTCTCGATCTGGACGACATGCCCGCGCCTGCGCCGCAACAGAAGCCTCAGGATGACGACTTTCAGCTCAACCTTGATGACCTGTCGCTGGATGCCGACTGGGATCTGGTGAACCCCTTCGAGAACGCCTCGCGCAAGAGGCGCCCTGGTGCCGAGGTCGATACGCCGGCTGCGCCCGAGGACGCCTCGAGCGATATCTTCGGCCATGACGTGAACAGCCCGTTCGCCGGCACCATGCTGGTCGAGGAGGAGGCTCCGCAGGAGGAGTGGCTGGAGCTGGACGAGCTGCCGGCGGATGCCGCGGACGAGGCCGAGCGTTTCGTCACCAATCACGAAAACCTCACCAAGCTCAACCTGGCCATGGCCTATATCGAGCAGGACGACCTGGAAGCCGCGTGCGACATCCTCAACGAGGTGATCAACGAGGGGGACGAGGAGGAGAAGCAGGAAGCCCGCGAGCTGCTTGCGCGTATCGCCTGAGTTCTGCCTGTCTGCACCCGAGCGCGGCCATGCCGCGCTTTTTCATGGGCGTTCTTTAATGCCCTCTGTACTGGAGTGAGTCCATGAGCACCAGCAAAGCCGAAGTGACCATCACCTATTGCACCCAGTGCCAATGGCTGCTGCGCGCGGCCTGGCTGGCTCAGGAGTTGCTGACCACCTTCGCCGACGACCTGGCCAGGGTCAGCCTCGAGCCGGCCACCGGCGGCACCTTTCGCATCCAGTGCAATGGCGTGGAGATCTGGGAGCGCAAGGCCGACGGCGGCTTTCCGGAAGCCAAGGTGCTCAAGCAGCGAGTGCGCGACCAGATCGATCCGGCCCGCGACCTGGGCCATAACGACCGCCCGGCCGTTAGCTGACCGAACAGCTCGGCGCTGCGATTCAGGCCGGGCGAGGCGTTGGGGAGGCCTGGCGACGACTTCGCTGCCGCTGCCTGTCCGCGAAGCCAAAAGGTAGGGCGTACTCGCGTAGCAGTACGCCGTGCTCCGCCATGACGGGCTGTTCGCTGGCGCTCCTGAGCGGCCAGCGCCACAGTCCGCCTTAGGTGTCCGCAGCTCAGGCCAGACGAGCGCCATTGGGCAGCGGCTTGTCGAAGCCTGCCAGCACGACCTTGCCGTCGCTGTCGTAGACGCCGGTGACCAACACCTCGGAGCGTACGCCGGCGATGCGCTTGGGCGCGAAATTGCACACGCACAGTACTTGGCGCCCAACCAGTTCGTCGGCACGGTAATGGGCGGTGACCTGAGCGCTGGAGGTGCGGATGCCCAGTTCGCCGAGATCGACCTGCAGCACATAGGCAGGCTTGGTCGCTTTCTCGTTAGGTGCTGCGCTGATAAGGGTGCCGACGCGTAGCTCGACGCGCTCGAAGTCCTGCCATTCGATGATTTGCATGATGCTCTCCTGTTCTGTGCTGGGCGCACTCTAGCGGCCCAGCAAAGAACAGGCTGTCGCAGGGCTTGCGTTATTTGTCGCCAGGCTGGCGCTCGCGCAGCGCTCTAGGCGTTTCGCCAAAGTGCCGTGAGAGGGCGGCGGTGAAGGCGCTTTGTGAGCTGTAGCCAACCCGGGCGGCGATTTCGCCGACGTTCAGACGGCTGTTGTGCAGCAGCTGACGGCCCAGGCGCAGGCGTTTGTCGCGTACGTAGGCCATGGGCGTAAGCCCGGTTTCTTCGACAAAACGATGGTGAAAGCGCGCTGCGGAAAGCCCGGCAATACCGGCCAGGTCTGCCACCTGAATGGGATGGGCCGCATGCCGCTCGATATAAGCATTCAGTGCGCTCATCGGCAGGCTCGGAGCGGGAAGGGGCGCCACTGGTGCGTTGAGGCTGGCCAGCAGCAGGATGGCGCCCTGGCGGGCGATCAGTGGATCGTCGACCGCGCTGGCGGCCAGCCAGTTGACCAGCCCGCTCTGGTTGGCCGACAGCTCGATCTTGAGCGGCGCCTCCAGCAGGCGGCGGCTGGCGTCGGCATGATCACCCAGGTTGCGCTGCAGCCAGTCGCCAGCCGGAACGTCGAGCACCAGGCATTCGCTGCCGTTACGGCTTTCGCAGGCGTGCCGTGCACCGGCCGGCACCACGGCCAGGGTTTGTCGGCTGACGCGGCTGCCCAGGCCCGCCACTTCGAACTGCAGATGGCCACTCAGGCCGAACACCAGCTGGGCGTGATCGTGCTCGTGGCAGACGATGTCCTGATGGTAATGGCGAACTGACAAGAGCGCTGACATGGCGAGTTCCTCGAACGGTCGCGCCAGTTTACGCCGTAGCTCGCTGCTTGGATGCATCGGCGTGCTCACAGGCGAAGCGCGCCGTCGTCATCGAATTGCCATGAGGCGTTCACAATCGTTTCACCGCGTTCGCGCAAGCTCGGCCAAAATCTGCCGGAGACTGCCCGATGAGCATCGAACCCCTGGTAAGGCCGAGCCGCAAGCAACGCGTACGTACGTTGTGGATCTCCGACGTGCACCTCGGCACCCGCGACAGCCAGGCCGAACACCTGGCGGCGTTTCTCAAGCGCTACCAGGCTGAGCGGATCTACCTGGTGGGTGACATCATCGACGGCTGGAAGCTGCGCAGCGGCATCTACTGGCCCCAGGCACACACCAACGTGATCCGTCGTCTGCTGACCATGAGCAAGCGCGGCACCCAGGTCATCTATGTCACCGGTAACCACGATGAATTCCTGCGCCGTTACTCCAGGCTTTTGTTGGGTAATATCCAGCTGGTCGACGAGGCCGAACATGTGACGGCCGATGGCCGCAAGCTGCTGGTGATCCATGGCGACCAGTTCGACGTGATCACCCGTTACCACCGCTGGCTGGCCTTTCTCGGCGACTCGGCCTACACCGTAACCCTGGTGCTCAACCGCTGGCTCAACCACTGGCGGCGGCGCTACGGCTATGGCTACTGGTCACTGTCGGCCTACCTCAAGCACAAGGTGAAGACGGCGGTGAACTTCATCAGCGATTTCGAGGAGGCCATCACCCACGAGTGCGCGCGCCGGGGCTTCGACGGCGTGATCTGTGGGCACATTCACCATGCCGAGATCCGCAAGCTCGGAGAGGTCGAGTACCTCAATTGCGGCGACTGGGTGGAGTCCTGCACGGCGCTGATCGAGCATCCGGACGGCCGCATCGAGCTCTATCGGCTGGCTGAGGAGCAGCAGCGCCTGGCGCAACTGCAGGCTGAGAAGGTGGCGGTCATCGAGCCGGCGGCATGAGGCTGCTGATCGTCAGCGACGCCTGGGCGCCCCAGGTCAACGGTGTGGTCACCAGCCTGCAGGCGCTGGTGGGCGAGCTGCGTGCTATGGGCCATGAGGTCGAGGTGCTGTCGCGCAGAGCTTTCGCTGCGTGCCTTGCCCCAGCTATCCGGAAATCCCTCTGGCCTGGAACCTGTGGCGAGTCGGCCCGGCCATCGAGGCCTTCACGCCCGACTGCGTGCACCTAGCCACCGAAGGGCCGCTGGGGTGGGCCGCCCGGCGCTGGCTCTTGCGCCGCGGCCTGGCGTTTTCCAGCGCGGTGCATACGCGCTTTCCCGAATACCTGACGGCGCGCTGCCGCTGGATCGGGTTGGGCGTGGGTTATGCCTGCCTGCGGGACTTTCACCGGCATAGCCAGGCGGTGCTGGTCAGCACCGAGCGCCTGCGCCAGGGGCTGGCTGAGCGTGGGCTCAAGCGTCTGATGCTTTGGCGCAAGGGCGTGGACATGCGCCTTTTCACGCCAAGACCCGAATTGGCGGCGCCGATGAGCGCGATCTTCCTGTACGTCGGGCGTATCGCCGCGGAGAAGAACCTGCAGGCGTTTCTCGACCTGCAGCTGCCGGGCGAGAAGTGGGTGGTCGGTGATGGCCCGCAGCGGCCGACGCTGGAAGCGGCATATCCGGGCGTGAAGTTTTTCGGCTATCGGCACGGCGAGGCACTTGCCGATTTTTATCGGCGCGCCAGTGTGCTGGTGTTTCCGTCGCTTACCGACACCTACGGGCTGGTGATGCTCGAGGCTCAGGCCTGCGGCACGCCGGTGGCGGCCTTTGCCGTGCCGGGGCCGCTGGATGTGGTGGTGCCGGGCGTGACCGGCGTGCTGGCAGCCAATCTGCGCGATGCCTGCCTGGCCGCACTGGAACTGGATCGCGTGCGCTGCGTCGAAGAGGCGGGGCGTCAGTCGTGGCGGGCATCGGCCCTGGAGTTTCTCGCCAGCCAGCCGCTGCTCAGTGGCAGGCCGGTGAGTGGTGAGTTGAATACGGTCGTGGTGCGCAGCTGCTGAGCCGCCGGCGTTAGATGATCTTGTCGCGCAGCTTTTCGGCGGCCTGCTCCAGGGCCTCGATGACGCGATCCTTGTCGAAGTTCTGGATGCCGTTGGTGTCCAGGTACATGGAGAAGCCGGGCAGCTCGTGCTCCATGTAGCTGGAGCTGGCGCCGAGGTCGCGGCGGAAATCCACCACTTGGTAGATCTGCACCGGGCGGCTGAAGCCCTTCACGCTGATCTGGCCCTTGTCGCGGCACATGATCACGTCCTTGATCAGCGAATAGGTCTCGTGGGAGATCAGAATCTCACCGGCTTCGGCAGCGCTTTCCAGGCGGCTGGCGAGGTTCACGTCGCGGCCGATGATGGTGTAGTCCATACGCGTGTCGGCGCCGAAGTTGCCCACCGTGCAGTAGCCGGTGTTGAGGCCCATGCGGATTTCCAGCGGCTTGGTGATGCCCTGGGCGCGCCAGTGCTGGCGCAGCACCTTCATGTGCTTGCGCATGGCGATGGCCATCGACACCGCGGCCATGGCGTCCTTCTTGGCGCCCTGGCTGCTGGGGTCGCCGAAGAACACCATCACGCTGTCGCCGATGAACTTGTCGATGGTGCCGCCGAACTTCATGCAGATCTTCGACATCTCGTTGAGATAGGTGTTGAGCAGGTCGGTCAGGGCCTCGGCTTCCAGCTCCTCGGACAGCTCGGTGAAGCCGCGGATGTCGGAGAAGAACACCGTGAGCTTCTTGCGCTGGGTTTCCAGGCGCACGTGCTTCTTGCCGCTGAAGATCGATTCCCACACCTGGGGCGACAGGTACTTGGCCAGGTTGCGGGCCAGGCGCGCGGCCTTTTCCTGCTCGCCCTTGATCTGGTTGCGTACCTGGGCGAGGCGGATGCCCTGCTGGTGGACGAAATAGGCGGTGATGCAGATGTACATGATCGTGAAACCGATGCTCACCAGTGCCACCAGTGCCGGTGTTTCAGGCGCCACATGCAGTTCGGTGAGTGCGGCGGTTAGCAGCGTGCCGCTGAAGGCCACCAGCAGCGCCAGGCCCATGTCGCGCAGGCCACCGACGATCAGGGTGCTGAAGCTCAGGGTCAGCAGGCACATCAGGCTGGGCACCACAGAGAAACTCAGCAAGGCCGCCGCAGCGCCACAATGCAGAGCATCTAGGAACAGCAGGACCAGCAGGGTACGGTGGCGGTGTTCGGTGCGAAAACGCTTGCTCGCCCAGTGAACCAGATGGGGATAGAGCAGGGCGTAGGGCACGATCCAGATCAGACCGTGGCTGAACACCTGTTCATAGGTGCCGGCCGCGACACTCGCCGCTACGGCGAGATAGGCCAGCACGCGCGAGTAATATTCGCGGGTGAGCAGCGACGGCAGATTGTTCGGTACGGCGGCAATACTGGTGTTCATGCGCTAACGGCGACCCCTGCTGAAAGTCCGACTGCATGACCGAGCGCCAGGTGGTGGCGGTGTGCGGACGGGGTCAGCGGAAAGTGCGGATCATATACGCTGCAACGCTGGCCGGCAAAGGCGCAATGCCATGACGGTGCGAATCCCGGCGTGGGCAATTGCATTTGACCGTTCGTTCAGAAACGAATGCGTCCGGTGAGCATGTCCTTGAGCATCACCCAGTCGCCCATCAGCGAATACAGCGGGTACTGGAAGGTGGCGGGGCGATTGCGTTCGAAGGCGAAGTGGCCGACCCAGGCGAAGCCATAGCCGATCACCGGCAGGGCCAGCAGCCACAACCATTGCCCGCTGAGCAGGACATAGCCGAGCGTCACCAGCACCAGTAGGCTGCCGACATAATGCAGACGCCGGCAGGTCGGGTGGCGGTGTTCTTCCAGGTAGTAAGGATAGAACTCGGCGAAGGAGTTGAAGCGCTCTCGGGGCTGGCTGCTCATCGGCGGCTACCTGTTGTTGTTATGTCCGCTGAGTCTAGGCCGAGATTGCCTGTCGCAACAGCGCGCCTCTAAAAACGTAGGCGAGGCAGTCAGCGCAAGGCGAAAGCATACGAAAAAGCGACCGGGGTCGCGCTCGACTTTACGAGTTGTAAATGAGCATTTTGATGGGGGCGCCCAGCCTGGGCTCGCATCCGAGTCTGCTTTCAACGCGGCGATGACAACGCAGGTAGTTTTTAGAGGTGCCCAACAGCGATCAATGCCGCCAGAACGCTGGCATGAACAGTACCAGCACGGTAAGGATTTCCAGGCGGCCCATCAGCATGCCCAGGGTCAGCAGCCATTTGGCCATGTCCGGCAGGCTGGCGTAGGTGCCGGCCGGACCGATGATCGGGCCCATGCCCGGGCCAACGCCGGCGACCGTGCTGGCGGCGCCGCTCAGCGCGGTGATCCAGTCCAGGCCGCAGAGGGTCAGCGCTAGCGCCAGCACGGCGATGATGATGGTGAAGAAGAACGAGAACGTCAGGATCGAGCGGACGATGTCTTCGTCCAGGCGGTGGCGGTTGTATTGCTGCTTGATCACCGCGCGCGGGTGCACCAGCTGCATCAGGTTGGCCTTGAGCAGGATGTAGGCGACCTGGAAACGAAAGATCTTCAGGCCGCCGGCGGTGGAGCCCGAACAGCCGCCGATAAAGCCCAGGTAGAAGAACAGCATGCCGGCGAAGCCGCCCCACAGCGAGTAGTCGCCCAGAGCGAAGCCGGTGGTGGTCATCACCGAGGTGGCGTTCACCGCCACGTGGCGCAGGGCATCGAGCCAGTGCAGGTCGGTGGTGAAGTAGTACCAGGTGCCCATGGTCAGCCACACGCCCAAGAGAATGCCGAGAAAGCCGCGCACCTGCTGATCGGCCAGCACGGCGCCGAAGTTGCCGCGCAGCGTGGACACGTAGAGCACGAACGGCAGGCTGCCGAGAATCATCAGTACCACGGCGACCCAGTGCACGGCCGGCTGCGTCCATTTGGCCAGCGACAGGTCCGAAGTGGAGAAGCCGCCCGTGGAGATCGCCGACATGCTGTGGTTGATTGCGTCGAAGAAACTCATGCCAGCCAGCCAGAAGGCCAGGCAGCCGAGCAGGCTGATGCCGAAGTAGGCCACCGCCATGTACTTGGCGACCATGTGCGAGCGCGGCATGACCTTGTCGGAGCGGTCCGAGGATTCGGTCTGGAACAGGCGCATGCCACCGATGCGTAGCATGGGCAGAATCGCCACCGCCATGGCGATGAAGCCGATACCGCCGAGCCAATGCAGCATCGAGCGCCAGATCAGAATGCCAGGCGACATGTTGTCCAGGCCGATCAGCACCGTGGCGCCGGTGGCGGTGATGCCCGACATGCTCTCGAAGAAGGCGTCGGTGTAGCTCATGTGTTGGGTGAACATGAACGGCAGGGCGGCGAAGATGCACACCATCAGCCAGCTCGACACCGTGAGCATGTACATGTCGCGGGGGCGCAGGTGCACGTCCTGGGGCTTGCCACGGGCGATCATCGACAGCCCGGCGATAAAGGTGATCAGGCTCGACCAGGCGAAGGGGCTCACCTCTGCGGCGCGGTCGAAAACGAACAGGGTGAACATCGGGCCGATCATGCCAATGGCCAGGGTGATCAGGAAAATGCCATTGATGAACGCGATGAGTCGTAGGGTCGGCCAGGCCATCGGTTTTATCCGCGAAAAAGTGGCGCCATTCTACCTGTGCCGGCATTGCTGTAAACCTGCCCATACGGCCCGTCGTCAGGCGCTTGCGGGCCTCTTTACAAGTTGTTTGCGGTGCATAGAATACGCCGCCAGGTGCCGGCCCTTGCCGGTTTCTGAGCCTTCTCATCATGTCCGAAAGCAATCCTTGTCTCACGTGCGGCGCCTGCTGCGCGTATTTTCGTGTGTCCTTCTTCTGGGGTGAGTGCCAATCGGCCGGTGGCAGTGTGCCGGATGAGCAGGTCATCCAGATCTCTCCGCACCTGGTTGCCATGCGCGGTACCGAATACAAGCCCGCGCGCTGCAATGCGCTGCTTGGCGATGTCGGCCAGGGCACCCGCTGCACGATGTACGAGCAGCGTTCCAGCCCTTGCCGCGATTTCCAGGCCTCCTGGGCCAACGGTGAGCACAACCCGCGCTGTGACGATGCCCGCAAGGCCTATGGCCTGCCGCCACTGACGCCGCCGCTGCAGCCGGAGCTGTCGCCGGATCGGGTGGCGTAGGGGAGCTTCAGCTGCTTGATCGCCGTGACGTGTAGCCCGGGTAGAGCGCAGCGACGCCCGGGAAATTACCCTGGGTATCGCTTCGCTCAACACCAGGCTACAGGCGTACTGTGGCCAGCGAGGCTCATGCTTGGCAGCCTTGGCTGGTAGAATCCCGGCTCTTTTCTCTGGAGGTGAGCCGATGGATGCCCTCGATGCGTTGATCAACCGTGTTTCCGCGCCGCGCCTGATCGAGCCAGCGCCGACCGCCGAGCAGCGCGAGCGGCTGTTCCAGGCTGCA
The DNA here is from genome assembly GCF_000213805.1 of Pseudomonas fulva 12-X. Classification (NCBI taxonomy): domain Bacteria; kingdom Pseudomonadati; phylum Pseudomonadota; class Gammaproteobacteria; order Pseudomonadales; family Pseudomonadaceae; genus Pseudomonas; species Pseudomonas fulva. The sequence goes on from NC_015556.1 coordinate 2,128,623, forward strand.
CTGCGCGCGCCTGATCATGGCCAGCTACGCCCATGGCGGTTCCTCACCGTTGAAGGTGATGCGCGCCATGCGCTTGGCGAGCTATATGCCGAAGCGATCGCCAGCAAGAACCCGCAGGCCGACGAGGAGGCGCTGACCAAGGCGCGCAATATGCCGCTGCGCGCGCCGCTGATGGTTGTGGTCATCGCGCGTACCCAGGAGCACCCCAAGGTGCCGGCCCAGGAGCAGGTATTGGCTGCCGGCTGCGCGGCCCACGGCATTCTGCTTGCGGCCTACGCTCAGGGCATCGGCGCGGTCTGGCGTACGGGGGAGCTGTCCTACGATGCGGTGGTGAGCGCCGGTCTGGGGTTGGCGGCCAATGAGCAGGTGATCGGCTACCTGTATCTGGGCACGCCACAGCGCGAGCTGCGTGAGGCGCCGACGGTAAATGTCGATGAGTATGTCAGTGGCTGGACGGGCAAAGCGTAGGGCTGACCGCTTCTACCATTCGAGCTATTCATCGGTCGGATAAGCGCGAGGTCAGTCAAGGGTCGGTATGCCCTGCTTTTGTGGGAGCGCGCCATGCGCGCGAATTCGCGGGCGTGGGCTGGGGCGTCCCCGCCCGCTGCCACACGGCGTCGAGCCGGCCACCCTTGCCAGTAGGCTGTAAAAGAAAAGACTACAGGGCCGTCTCCAGCGGCAGCACCAGCTTGGCGCTAAACCCGCCTTGCGGGTGATTCGTCAGTTCCAGCCGACCGCCATGGCGTTCGGCGGCGCGCCTTGTGATAGCCAGCCCCAGGCCATGACCGGCTGTCGATTGTCCGGGAGCGCGAAAGAACGGTTCGCCCAACTGGTGCAGGTATTCGGCAGCCACGCCGGGGCCATGGTCGCGTACTTCCAAGTGAGCCTCGTTACCGCGGCGCACGACATTCAGCTCGATGGGCTGGCCATCTGGATTGAAGCGCAGGGCGTTGCGCAGCAGGTTGTCCAGGGCGCGTTCGATCATCGCCGGCCAGCCGCGCAGGTGTATGCCTGGTTGCAGGCAGACGTCGAGCTGCTGGGTTGGATGGCTGAGGGCCATGTCCTCGCGCAGCTTGGCGGCCAGTTGTGCCAGGTCGATGGGCTGGGTAGCGCTAGGCTCGGCATCCAGACGGGCGAGAATGAGGATCTCGCTGATAAGGTCTTCAAGGCGGTCGCATTCGCGGATCAGCCTTGGCCACAGCTTCTCGCGCTCGGCCGGCTCGGCGCGCTCGGCCAGGGCCAGGGCGATGCGCAGGCGGGCCAGCGGCGAGCGCAGTTCATGGGACACGTCACGCAACAGCTGGCGCTGGCTGCCGATCAGGTCCTGCAGGCGCGCGCCCATGCGGTTGAAATCGTTGGCCAGCACGCCAAGCTCGTCACGCCGGCTGGCCAAACGTGCCAGGCTGTTCTGCTGGTAGGCTGTCTGTCCCAGGTCGTGTACCGCGCCGCGCAGGCGATTGAGCGGGCGGGTGATGGACAGGGTCAGCAACAGGCTGAGCCCGGTCAATACCACCAGGGCGATACCCAGTGCGCTGAGTGGCCACAGCAGGCTGCCACGGTGCCAGGCATCCAGTTCCGGGTGGGGAATACGGTAGATGAACAGGTAGGTTTCGCCGCTTACTGGGCTGGTGTACTCGGTGGTCAGGCGCCGCCACGGCAGCCGCTTGTCGCCTTTGTTGCGCTCTTCCATGGCCGCCGCGCGGGGCGGGAAGGTGCCGCGAATAGCCGGCTGGCCGGTGTCCGCCAGTACCTGGGTGTCGATACGAAACCGCCTTTTGCGCTGCTCGAGCAGATCCTGCGCCGCCTTGGGCCCGTTATTCTCGAAGGCTTGTACCCATTCGGCCGGCAGGTTTTCCAGGCCTGGGTGCTGATTGAGAATCCAGGCGTCCTGATTCAGGGCGCGGCCGAGCAGCATTGACAGGCCTGCGACCAGGGCAATCGCCAGCCAAAAACTGCCAAAAATCCGCCAGAACAATGAACGCACAGGAGCTCCTTCAAACGGCAAACGCCTGCACCACTTGAGTGGTGCAGGCGGCAAGTGGGCTGGTCGTGATCACGGCCAGCGACAGGGTCAGCCAGCTTTCTTGTGCTCGGCTTTCCAGGCTTCGAATTCTTCGCGGTCGGCCTTGCGTTCTTTCATCTTGGCGACATGTTCGTCGAAGGTCTTCTGTTGCTCGGGAGTCAGCAGACCGCGAATGGCTTTTTGCTGCTTGTCATGGGAAGCCTCGCGTTCGTTTTTCAGGGCCTGCTTGTCGGCCTCGGGCAGCTTGTCCAGGTAACGCTGGATCATCTCGCGGTCGTTCTTGCGCTGATCCATCATCAGTTTGTGAACCTGGCGTTGTTGATCCTTGTTCAGATCCAGCTCATGGAACATACGTGGGCCTGGGCCCGGACCGCCTGGGCGGTGGTCGTCACCGGGAGCAGCCATGGCCAGGGTCGGCAGGGTCATGGCGAGGAGCAGAGCGGTCATGGTCTTGCGCATGGTGTATCTCCTTGTCTCGAAACCGGCCAGTTGCCGGATGTGCCCAGATTAGGGCTTTCAAGGTAAGGCGCAGTCAGCCAAGGTAAAGGCAGGGTAAAGGTCGGCCGTGCTTTGTAAAGCGGGCCGCCGTGCATCAGGGCGCGTAGTAATAACCGCGGCCGCGCAGGGCGACCACACGGGGGCGGCCATCGGGGTGTGGGCCGATCTTCTTGCGCAGATTGCTGACGTGCATGTCCAGGCTGCGGTCGTAGAGGGTCAGCTTGCGGCCCAGGGCCAGTTGAGCAAGCGCCTGCTTGTCGACCGGCTCGCCCGGTTGCTTGAGCAGCGCTTCGAGCACCCGGCTCTCGGAAAGCGTCAGCACGATTTCCTGACCCTCGGCGCCCAGTGCGGCCACGCCACGTGCCGGGCTGAAACGCAGGTCGCCAATCTCGATCTGGCTGGAGGTGGCCGGCGGTAGGCTGCGGCGCAGTACCGCGCGCAGGCGAGCGGTCAGCTCGCGCGGGTCGCACGGCTTGGCCAGGTAATCGTCGGCGCCCAGCTCAAGGCCGAGAATGCGGTCCAGCGGCTCGCCACGCGCCGAGAGCATCAGCACGGGCAGCTCCGGGTGCTCGCTGCGTAGCTGCTTGAGCAATTCCAGGCCGCTGCCATCGGGCAGCATCACGTCCAGTACTACCGCGTCGGGCGCTTGCTGCGCTAGCGCTTGACGTGCAGCCTGGCCGTCGTGACAGGCAGTGACCTGGAAGCCTTCCTGGATCAGCCAACTGGCCAGCAGGTCACAGAGTTCGACGTCGTCGTCGATCAGCAGCAGCTCACTCATGGCGGTGATGACGAATCCCTATTACGGCAGGACGTGCTTGAAGGGTTTGACCACGATGCTGGCGTAGACGCCGGCGGTGCGGAACGGGTCGGCGTTGGCCCAGGTTTTGGCGGCTTCCAGCGACTCGAACTCGGCGACGATCAGGCTGCCGGTGAAACCCGCCGGGCCCGGATCATTGCTGTCGATGGCCGGGTTGGGGCCGGCCAGCACCAGACGGCCTTCGCTTTTCAGCTGCTCCAGCCGGGCCAGGTGAGCAGGGCGAACGGAGAGGCGAAGCTCGAGGGAGTTTTCTACGTCGGTGGCGATGATGGCGTAGAGCATGTCGATCCTTGTGGGTGAGCCGCGAGAAAAAGGCGAGAGAACGGGGCGATAGCGGGGCAGGAATCTGCCGGCCGCGGCATAATAACAAACATGAATCGTCGGGAAAGCGCCCCTTATGCAGGTTGATCTTCATTGTCACAGCACCGCCTCGGACGGCGCCTTGCCGCCTGCCGAGGTCGTTGCGCGGGCGCACGAGCGTGGCGTCACGACGCTGGCGCTGACCGACCACGACACCCTCGAAGGACTCGATGAGGCGCGTGCCACGGCAAGCGAGCTGGGTATGCAGCTGGTCAATGGCATCGAACTGTCCTGCACCTGGGGGGGCGCGACCATCCACGTGCTGGGCTATGCCTTCGACAGAGAAGCGCCGGCGCTGCGTCAGGCCATCGCCGACTTGCACCAGGGCCGCTGGCTACGCGCCGAAGAGATTTCCCGACGCCTGGCGCTCAAGGGCATGGCAGGCGCGCTGGAAGGCGCGCGGGCGATTCAGCAGGCGCTGGGCGAAAGCGACAATGCGCCGGCGCGCCCGCATTTCGCGGAGTTCATGGTACGTGCCGGTTTCGTCAAGGATCGCGCCGACGCCTTTCGCAAATGGCTGGGCACCGGCAAGCTCGGCGACGTCAAGCAGCACTGGCCGGCGTTAGATGAAACGCTCGAGACGCTGCGCCAGTCCAACGCATGGATCAGCCTCGCGCACCCCTGGCAATACGACTTCACGCGCAGCAAGCGCCGCAAGCTGGTGGCAGCCTTCGCCGCAGCAGGCGGCCATGCGCTGGAAGTCGTCAACGGCATGCAGCCGGCCGAGCAGGTCGGTGGCCTGGCGATCCTGGCGCGTGAATTCGGTCTAATGGCCAGTGCCGGCAGCGACTTTCACGCCCCGGGCGACTGGTCGGAGCTGGGTTTGTACCGGCCGCTGCCCGATGACCTTTCCCCGTTATGGACGCGCTTCGGCTGCGCGCCCTCGACCGAAGCCGTTTGAGAGTTGCTAGCCATGAGCCAGTTTTTTCAGATCCACCCGGAAAGTCCCCAGGCCCGTCTGATCAAGCAGGCGGTCGATATCATCCGCAACGGCGGCGTGGTGGTCTATCCGACCGACTCGTCCTACGCGGTGGGCTGCCAGATGGGCGCCAAGAGCGCCATGGAGCGCATTCGCCGTCTGCGTCAGCTCGATGACAAGCACAACTTCACCCTGGTGTGCCGCGACCTGTCGCAGCTCAGCACCTTCGCCAAGGTCGACACCGCCGCCTTCCGGCTGCTGAAGAACCACACGCCCGGGCCCTACACCTTCATTCTCAACGCCACCCGCGAAGTGCCGCGCATGCTGCTGCATCCCAAGCGCCGTACCATTGGCCTGCGCGTGCCCAGCCACCCCATCGCCGCGGCGCTGCTCGAAGAACTCGGCGAGCCGATGATGAGCGTCAGCCTGATCCTGCCTGGCGAAGACCTGCCGATGAGCGACCCTTACGAGATGCGTCAGATGCTCGAGCATCAGGTGGATCTGATCATCGACGGCGGTTTTGGCGGCCTCGAGGCCTCCACGGTTATCGGTCTGGTGGACGACGAGCCTGAGGTCATCCGCGTCGGTTGCGGCGACCCATCGCCTTTCGAGTCGCACTGATTCGATGTCGACCGCGACCGAAACCGTCGACAGCCAGGCCGGCGCCCAGCAGGAACTGCCGTTCGCCATGGTCTATGGCGAGGCGCTCACCGAGCTGCCAGTCGACCTGTACATCCCGCCGGACGCCCTGGAGGTGTTTCTCGAAGCTTTCGAGGGCCCTTTGGATCTGCTGCTCTATCTGATCCGCAAGCAGAACATCGACGTGCTGGACATCCCGGTGGCGGAGATCACCCGCCAGTACATGGGCTACGTCGAGCTGATGCACACCGTGCGCCTGGAGCTGGCCGCCGAGTACCTGGTCATGGCGGCCATGCTCGCTGAGATCAAGTCGCGCATGCTCTTGCCGCGCTCGGCCGAGGCCGAAGAAGAGGAAGACGACCCGCGCGCCGAGCTGATTCGCCGCCTGCTCGAATACGAGCGTTTCAAGGCCGCCGCCGAAGGCATCGATGCGCTGCCGCGGGTGGGCCGCGACCTGATCGTGCCGCGAGTCGAGGCGCCCGAAGCGCGGGCGCGCAAACTCTTGCCGACTGTGGACCTCCAGGAACTGTTGGTGTCGATGGCCGAAGTGCTGCGCCGCGCCGACATGTTCGAAAGCCACCAGGTCAGTCGCGAGGCGCTGTCCACCCGCGAGCGCATGGGCGAAGTGCTCGACCGCCTAAAGGACGGCGCATTCGTGCCGTTCGTGCAGCTGTTCAGCGCCGAAGAAGGGCGCCTTGGCGTGGTGGTGACCTTCATGGCGATTCTCGAACTGGTCAAGGAATCCCTGGTCGAGCTGGTGCAGAACGAAGCCTTCGCCGCCGTGCACGTGCGCCTGCGCGTAGCGGGCGTGGAAGAGGGCGACAGCGAGTTCGAATGAACTGCTAGACTCGCCGCTTTCGTGGCTGTACGCGGTGTTTCCTGCTTATGAACCTGTCCGATCCCAAGCAACTCTCCACCTTGCTCGAAGGCCTGCTGCTGGCTTCCGGCAAGCCGCTGTCGCTCGAGCGGATCATGGAGCTGTTCGAGGAAGCCGAGCGCCCCGAAGCCGATGTGTTTCGCAAGGCGCTGGCGATTCTCGGGGGCAGTTGCAAGGGCCGCGCCTTCGAGCTCAAGGAAGTGGCTTCCGGCTATCGCCTGCAGATTCGCGACACCTTCTCGCCCTGGGTTGGCCGCCTCTGGGAAGAGCGCCCGCAGCGTTATTCCCGCGCCATGCTGGAAACCCTGGCGCTGATCGCCTACCGCCAACCCATCACCCGTGGCGAGATCGAGGAAATCCGTGGCGTGGCGGTGAACAGCCAGATCGTCAAGACGCTGCAGGAGCGCGAGTGGATCCGCGTGGTCGGCTACCGTGACGTGCCCGGCCGGCCCGCCATGTTCGCCACCACCAAGGGCTTTCTCGACCACTTCAACCTGAAAAACCTCGACGAGCTGCCGCCGCTGGCTGCGCTGCGTGAGCTGGAGCCCGAACCGGTGCTGGCTCAGGGCGACGATGACCCGGCGGTGCCACACAGCCTGCAGGCGCGCGCCGATCTGGCCCTGGCGGACGAAGATTCCGAGCAGGAAATCGATGCCCAGGCCAAGGCTGAAACCAGCTTCGGTTCGCTGCTCGCTGAGCTGGACGCCATGGAGCAGGGCCTGAAAACCGACTTCGATGACTTGGCGCGGGAGGGCGATGAGTCGAACCCGGATGCGCCGGAAACGGTCTCTAGCGCTGTGGACGATCCGTCCACCAGCGAGCGTGAAGAGACTTCATGAAAGACCCCTGCATCAGCGTCTGCAAATTCGATGACGGCATCTGCCTGGGCTGCGGGCGCAGCAAGGCGGAAATCAAGGCCTGGAAGAAACTCGACAAGGCCGAGCGGCGCCTGGTCGCCGCCGAGGCCGACATGCGCCTGCTGGCCATGGGATCGAAGGCGCGCCGCAAACGCTAGGCGCCGACCAGCGGTCAGGCGCTAGACCGCTCGCAGGCTATGCTCTGCTGCCAGGTGCTTCCAGCGCCTGATCCGCGTATGATGCGCGCCCCTTCGACGACTTGATCGTCCCATCACCAGAAAACACCGGGAGGTGCCCAGATGAGTGAAACTGAAGAATACAGCCCCGCTGGCGAAAAACTGCAGAAGGTCCTGGCACGCATGGGCCTGGCCTCGCGCCGCGAAATCGAATCCTGGATCACCGCCGGCCGCGTCAAGGTCAATGGCAACGACGCCAGCCTCGGCCAGCGTGTCGATCTGCATGACGCCATCTCTGTCGACGGTCGTTTGTTGCGCCGCGAAGAAGCGACGGAAACCGTGCGCCGCGTGCTGATATACAACAAGCCCGATGGCGAGATCTGCACCCGTGACGACCCGGAAGGCCGCCCCACGGTATTCGACCGTCTGCCACGCCCGAAAGACGGCCGCTGGATCAATATCGGTCGCCTGGACATCAACACCACCGGTCTGCTGATGTTCACCACCGACGGCGAATTGGCCAACCGCCTGATGCACCCGTCTTACCAGATGGACCGCGAGTACGCCGTGCGCGTACGTGGTGAAGTCGACGAGGAGATGATCGAGCGCCTCAAGGCGGGCGTGATGCTTGAGGACGGCCCGGCCAAGTTCACCGATATCCAGGAAGCGCCAGGCGGCGAAGGTTTCAACCACTGGTACCACTGCGTGGTCATGGAAGGTCGCAACCGCGAAGTACGCCGTTTGTGGGAATCCCAGGGGCTGGTGGTCAGCCGTCTGAAGCGCGTGCGCTTCGGCCCGGTGTTCATGACTTCCGATCTGCCCATGGGCCGCTGGCGCGAAATGGGTCAGCGCGAAGTCGACATCCTCAGTGAAGAGGTCGGCCTCAAGCCGGTCGCTTTGCCGGAGATGAAGGAAAAGACCCGCGAAAAACTAGACCGCATGCAGCGCAAGGCCGCCAAGCCGGTTGGCCGTGGTGAGCGCCCGGGGCGCACCTTGCGTCCCGCCAACGGTAGTCCTGCCCAGGGCTCCGGTCGCGGTACTCGTGAGGAGAAAGGCGAGCGCCCAAGCCGCGCCCCGCGCACGCCACGTGCCGATTCGGCTCGCGGTACGCCGGTTGCCGAGCGCCCGCGGGATGTCGGCAAGAAGCCGGGCAAGCCGCGTGGCGAATCCGCTGAACGTGCGCCGCGCAAGCCGGTTGGTGGCGATAATCGCCGCAGCCGCCCGGCGGGCGATGGCCAGCGTCCGGGCTTCGGTCGCGGCAGCCGCAAGCCGCAGTGACAAGCTGACAGCCGACAAAAAAAGGGCCCCGATCCTCACGAACGGGGCCCTTTTCAATGGATGGCGATCAGGTGGCTTAGACCGCCATGGCCAGGCAGTTGCGGCCGCTACGCTTGGCGCTGTATAGCGCCTTGTCGGCGCGATTGAGCAGGCCATCCACCGACTCGCCGAGCTCCAGGGTGGCGCAACCCAGGCTGATGGAAATCTGCACTGGCCGGCCCTGGGCCACGCACTGTAGGCCCAATACCGATTCGCGCAGGCGCTCGCCGACCAGTTGCGCACCCTCGCGCGGCGTGGCGGAGAGCAGTACCAGAAACTCCTCGCCACCATAGCGGAACACCATGTCGATGTTGCGCAGCTGATCCTTGATGGTGGTGGCCACGGCCTTGAGCACTTCGTCGCCGGCGCTATGGCCGTGCTCGTCGTTGATGCCCTTGAAGTGGTCGATGTCCAGCATCAGCAGCGACATCGGCTGGCCGTTGCGGCGTGCCAGCTCGATCTCACGGCCCAGCACCTGGTCCATGGCGATGCGGTTGCCGGTGTTGGTCAGTGGATCGCGCAGCGCGCTCTGGATCGCCACGCGGTAGAGCAGGGCGTTGCGCAGCGGATACATAAGGCTGGCCAGCAGGGATTCGAGCTGCGCCAGTTCATGATCGGAAAAGCGCTGACGGCGACGGAAGGTCAGCTCGCCCAGGTACTCGCTCTCGTGGCTGAGGCGGTAGGTGGCCGAGTGATTGGCCTGTTGGCCGAAGTCTAGGCGCAGGTCGCTGCTCGAGTGCTGATAGCCCAGCGAGTCCACCGGGACCAGGTGCTGCAGCTCGCGGAAGAATGTGGCCAGGATACGCTCGGCGTCCAGGCTGGTCTGCAGTTGCAGGCCGAGGCGCTGGCGCAGCTGCGCCAGGCTGACCGGGCGGGTCTGCTCCTTGCGCGACGAAGCGCCGAGGCGCTGCACTTTGGCGGCGTCGAAATCGATGGTGTTTTTCTGGCTGGGTGGGACCATTTTTGTGAACCTCTGGCGCTTCGTTGCAGCTTGCAGGCTACAGAGCTAATTTCGTGCCAGTCTTCAAAGCCGTTTTAAAAGCCTTGCGGTTCAACAGGTTGCAACGGTTAGATAGCGGCAGAGGGCCATTGATGGCAATCCGCCGTCAGAATGACGGCAAGGTATTGCCGCTCGGAAAGATTCCGCGACAATTTAACGTCGCGGCGGTGCTGGCAGCCGATAAACGGCAGGGATGGGGCAAAAGCGGTTACTGAGCGTCGAATGCCTGGCCATTGATGCCCTGGCTGTCCGGCCCCATCAGGTACAGGTAGACCGGCATGATGTCCTCCGGCGCAGGCCGGGTCTGCGGATCTTCGCCAGGATAGGCCTGGGCACGCATGTCGGTGCGGGTACCGCCCGGGTTGACGCTGTTGGCGCGGATCGCGGTGATGCCTTCGATCTCGTCGGCCATTACCTGCATCAGCCCTTCGGTGGCGAACTTGGACACCGCATAGGCGCCCCAGTAGGCACGGCCCTTGCGGCCGACGCTGCTGGAGGTGAATACCACCGAAGCATCGGCGGACAGCTTGAGCAGCGGCAACAGCGTGCTGGTCAGCATGAACATCGCGTTGACGTTGACCTGCATGACGCGCATGAAATTATCGCCGGACAGCTGCTCCAGGGGCGTACGTGGGCCAATGATCGAGGCGTTGTGCAGCAGGCCGTCGAGCTTGCCAAATTCCTTTTCGACCATCGCCGCCAGCTCGTCGTACTGGTGCGGCAGCGCCGTTTCCAGATCGAACGGAATCACCACCGGCTGTGGGTGGCCCGCCTGCTCGATGGCGTCATAGGTGCGCGCCAGGTTTTCTTCGCTCCTGCCCAGCAGCAGCACGGTGGCGCCATGGGCGGCGTAGGTACGCGCCGCAGCGGCGCCGATGCCGCGGCCGGCGCCGGTCACCAGGATCACGCGATCCTTGAGCAGGTCGGGGCGGGCGCTGTAATCGAACATGGGATTTCTCTTTAATCAGGAGTATGGGAAAGAGCGGGGTCGGCTGTGAAGCCCCGGCAGACCGCCGCCAGTTTGTGCCCGTCCGGGTCGCGGACGTAAGCACTGAAGAAGTCGGCGCCATAATGCAGGCGCAAGCCGGGCGGGCCGTCGCAACGGCCTCCGTGGGCCAGGGCAGCCTGATGAAAGTCGCGTACCGCCTGCCAGCTGTGGGCGCGCAGGGCGATCATGCTGCCATTGCCGATGCTCGGTGGCTCACCGTTGAACGGCTTGCAGAGCCACAGGGCCAGTTCTTCACGGCCATCGTCCAGGTAGGTGCCCCAGCCGATCCAGTCGTCCCAGCCGTCGCCGCCTGGCGTGCAGCGCTGCAGCCCAAGCGGCGCCAGGGCTGCATCGTAGAATCGCGCGGCGCGTTGCAGATCACTGCAGCCAAGGCTGAGGTAGCTGAACATCAGGCGTCCTCAGCAGCTGCACAGCGCCTGATCGAGCACCTTGCGCAGTTCCAGCGGATGGTCGATGACCACGTCGGCGCCCCAGTGGCGGGGGTTATCGTCGGGGTGAATGTAGCCGTAGGTGACCGCCGCGGTCTTGGTACCGGCGTCGCGACCGGACTCGATGTCGCGCAGGTCGTCGCCGACAAACAGCACGCTGGCAGGATCCAGCTTGAGGGTCGAGCAGGCCAGGATCATCGGCTCCGGATCGGGTTTGCTGCGCGTCACGTGATCCGGGCAGATCAGGATCGAGGAGCGCTCGGCCAGGCCCAGGCGCTGCATGATCGGCTCGGCGAAACGCAGCGGCTTGTTGGTGACCACGCCCCAGATCAGCTTGGCCCGCTCGATGTCTTCAAGCAGCGGCTCGATGCCCTCGTAGGGACGGGTCAGCACGGCACAGTGATCCTGGTAGCGCTCCAGGAATTCCAGGCGCAAGGCTTCGAACTCCGGGCTCATCGGGTCGATGTCGAAAGCGTTGAGGATCATCGCCCGCGCGCCGCCGGAGACGTGGTCGCGAATCAGCTTTTCCGCCACCGGCGGCAGCCCGCGCTCGGCACGCATGGCCTGGCAGATGGCGATGAAGTCCGGCGCGCTGTCGAGCAGCGTGCCATCCATGTCGAAAAGAACCGCGCGCAAGCGCATCAGGCCTCCTTGGGGATTCGAGTCGTAGCGTTGGCGTGTGCCCGCATTGGCATGAGCAGCGGGCGTGGGACGCATGTTGCCAGTTTCCGTCGCCGGGTGGGGGTACACAGATTCACTCACTGTATGTCACTTTGTCGCAGTGTGCAGCTGAACGATCCATTGGGCGCGTCCGGCTGGGCTATGCATCACGAGCCTGGAGGCTGACTGTGGCGCGCAAGGGCTTTGACATCACTCTTTTTGCCGACTCGCCCGTGCCGGCCGCCTGGGCGCTATGATGCTGGACCGCCACCCAGCGAAGCCGGGGCATCAGTCCAGGCGCGGACCAAGCGTCTCAACTTCGAGCATCGTGATGAAAGCTACTTTCTTGCCAATCAATCCTCCCCAACGCCTACTCATGGGCCCCGGCCCGATCAATGCCGACCCGCGGGTGCTGCGCGCCATGTCCAGCCAGTTGATCGGCCAGTACGACCCGGCCATGACCGGCTACATGAACGAAGTGATGGCCCTGTATCGCGGCGTGTTCCGCAGCGCCAATGCCGCCACCTTGCTGGTCGACGGCACTTCGCGCGCCGGCATCGAGGCCATCCTGGTGTCGGCGATTCGCCCGGGTGACAAGGTGCTGGTGCCGGTATTCGGTCGTTTCGGCCATCTGCTTTGCGAAATCGCCCGACGCTGCCGCGCCGAGGTGCACAGCATCGACGTGCCGTGGGGCGAAGTGTTCAGTGCGCAGCAGATCGAGGATGCGATCAAGCAGGTCAAGCCGCGCCTGCTGCTGACCGTGCAGGGCGACACCTCGACCACCATGCTGCAGCCGCTGGCCGAGCTGGGCGAAATTTGCCGCCGCCACGGCGTGCTGTTCTACACCGACGCCACCGCCTCCCTAGGCGGTAATGCCCTGGAAACCGACGCCTGGGGGCTGGATGCGGTCTCCGCCGGCCTGCAGAAGTGCCTCGGTGGGCCATCCGGCACCGCGCCGATCACCCTGAGTGCGGCGATGGTCGATGTGGTCCGCCGCCGCGCCCACGTGGAGGCCGGCATCCGCACCGACGCCCATCGCGACGGTGAGGACGAGATGATCTACTCCAACTATTTCGACCTCGGCATGATCCTCGACTACTGGGGCCCCGAGCGCCTCAACCACCACACCGAAGCCACCTCGGCGCTGTTCGGCGCCCGCGAGTGCGCTCGTGTGCTGCTCGAAGAAGGCCTGGACGCTGCCATCGCCCGCCACAAGCTGCATGGCGACGCGCTGCTCAAGGGCATTCAGGGCATGGGCCTGGAGACTTTCGGCAATCTCGAACACAAGATGAACAACGTGCTGGGTGTGGTGATTCCCGAAGGTGTGCACGGCGAGCAGGTACGCCAGATTCTGCTGCAGGACTTCGGCATCGAGATCGGCACCTCCTTCGGGCCACTGGCCGGCAAGATCTGGCGCATCGGCACCATGGGCTACAACGCCCGCAAGGATTGCGTGATGCAGACCCTCAGCGCCCTGGAGGCGGTGCTCAATCGCCTCGGTGTGCGTACCACCCAGGGTGTGGCCATGCAGGCCGCGTGGGATTACTACGGCGAGTCCATCTGAGGTGCGAACGGCCGCCGACGTCGGCGGCCTGAGGGGAGGGCCGGCGTTCAGTCGGCCTTGCGGGTGTGCATCATGTAGTTGACGTCGACGTCGTTGGCCAGCTTGTAGTGCTTGGTCAGCGGGTTGTAGGTCAGGCCGATGATGTCCTTGGTTTCCAGACCCGCCTGACGGCTCCAGGCACCCAGCTCGGAAGGGCGGATGAATTTCTTGAAATCGTGGGTGCCGCGCGGCAGCAGGCGCAGGATGTACTCGGCGCCGATCACTGCGAACAGGTAGGCCTTGGGGTTGCGGTTGATGGTGGAGAAGAACACCTGGCCGCCGGGTTTGACCAGCTTGTGGCAGGCGCGAATCACCGAGGACGGATCCGGCACGTGCTCGAGCATTTCCAGGCAGGTGACCACGTCGAACTGGCCGGGCATTTCTTCGGCCATGGCTTCGGCGGTGATCTGCCGGTAATCCACTTCCACACCCGACTCGAGCTGGTGCAGGCGGGCCACGGCCAGCGGCGCCTCGCCCATGTCGATACCGGTCACGCTGGCGCCGCGCTGGGCCATGGCTTCACTGAGAATGCCGCCGCCACAGCCGACGTCGAGCACCTTCTTGCCGGCAAGACCGGCACGCTCGTCGATCCAGTTGACGCGCAGCGGGTTGATCTCGTGCAGCGGCTTGAACTCGCTTTCCTTGTCCCACCAGCGATGGGCGAGGGCTTCGAATTTGGCGATTTCAGCGTGGTCGACGTTGCTCATGGTTTTCCCTGAATAAAGCGAATGCGTATGACAGGACGCGCAGGGCGTCCATGTTGCCAGCTCTGCGCGGCGCGCTGCTGACCTGTGATGTGTGACAGTTTGCCGTAGTTTGCGATCAATGTGCCGGACGCCCGGCTATCTTTGCGCCCCATTGCTGCGTGGTGGCAATGATGCGTTCTTCGTCCAGGCGCGTCAGGCGGCCTTCGTCGAGCAGCGGCTTGCCGGCCACCCAGAGGTGCTCGACGCAGTGCCGCGAGGTGGCGTAGATCAGCTGCGAAACCGGATCGTACACCGGCTGCTGGGCGAGGCCGCGCAGGTCGAAGGCGACGATGTCGGCGGCCTTGCCGAGCTCCAGCGAGCCGATTTCGCTTTCCAGGCCCAAGGCGCGGGCGCCGTTGAGGGTCGCCATGCGCAGCGCGCGGTGGGCATCCAGCGCGCTGGCCGAGCCGGCCACGGCCTTGGCCAGCAGGGCGGCGGTGCGGGTTTCGCCGAGCAGGTCGAGATCATTGTTGCTGGCTGCGCCGTCGGTGCCGATGGCCACGTTGACGCCGGCCTGCCAGAGCTTCTCGACCGGGCAGAAGCCGCTGGCCAGCTTAAGGTTGGATTCGGGGCAGTGGATCACGCTGCTGTTGGTGGCCACCAGCAGGGCGATGTCTTCGTCATCGATCTGCGTCATGTGCACGGCCTGGAAGCGCGGGCCCAGCAGGCCCAGGCGGTTCAGCCGCGCCAGAGGGCGCTCGCCGTGGTGCTCCAGGCTCTGCTGCACTTCGAAGGCGGTTTCATGGGCGTGCATGTGGATGCCGGCGTCCACTTCCTCGGCGAGGATGCGCAGTTTTTCCAGGTTCGCATCGCTGACCGTGTAGGGCGCATGGGGGCCGAAGGCGACGCTGATGCGCGGGTGGTGCTTCATGTCGTCGAACAGCGTCACGCCCTTGCGCAGCGCCTCGTCGGCATCCCGCGCGCCGGGGATGGCGAAATCCAGCACCGGGATGCTGATCTGCGCGCGCATGCCGCTGGCGTGCACCCGTTCGCAGGCCATCTCGGGAAAGAAGTACATGTCGGCGAAGCAGCTGATGCCGCTCTTTATCTGTTCGGCGATGGCCAGTTCGGTGCCGTCCTGCACGAACTGCTCATCGACCCATTTGGCTTCCGCCGGCCAGATGTGTTTCTCCAGCCATGTCATCAGCGGCAGGTCATCGGCCAGGCCGCGGAACAGGGTCATGGCGGCGTGGCCGTGGGCGTTGACCAAGCCGGGGGTCAGCAAGCGGCCGGGCAGTTCGCGAATTTCCGTCGCACCCTGGCGCAGGGCCTCGGCGCGTGGTGCGATCAGCGCGATGCGGCCATCGCGGATGCCCAGGCCATGCTCGTGGAGCACCACGCCGGCAGGCTCGACCGGTACCAGCCAGGTGGGCAGCAATAAGAGGTCGAGCGCAGCATCTGCCATGGGCGGGTTTCCGTGGGCGAAAGCGCTGAGTCTATAGAGGAATGCCGCGGTCTTGAAGGTGCGCGGCGTGCGGCCGGCTGCCTGGCGGGCGTATACTGGCCGGCTTTCTAGGATGGAGTAGGTGATGCGCGAGCGTTTGCTGGCTGCCGAACAGGTCGTGGGGTTCGTCTGGCGCGAGGGGGCGCTGCACGTGCTCGATCAGCGCCGCCTGCCCGGCGAGCAGGTCTGGCAGGCCTGTCACTCGGTGTCGGCGGTGGCCGCCATGCTGGACGAGGGTGCGCTGCGGGGCGCTGCCGCGCAGGTGATCTGCAGCGGCTATGGGCTGGTGCTGGGCGCCCGCCAGCGTGCAGACGAGGGCGCCGATTGGCGCGCCGGGCTGCAGGTCGATATCGACGCCTTGTGCGTGGCCGGCCTGCCGTCTGAAGAAGGCGAACGCCTGTTGGCGCGGATGCAGCAGCGCCTGGCGATCCTCAAGCCCGGCGCGCAGCCCCTGGCCGTGCTGGAGGACGAAGCCGGCGGCGCCCATCAGCGCGACCGCGAAGCCAATCTGGCCATGGCCCAGCTGGGCGTGGAGCTGATCCGCGGCTTCCAGGGCAACCTGCAGAATCTCTTGAGCATCGGCAGTGCCGGCGCGCTGGCTGGTGGCGGCATCGGTACCGCCCTTGGCGTGGTGCGCGCGGCGCAGCTCGAAGGGCTGCTGGAGCGTTGCTACCTGGGTGAAAGCAGGCCGTTTCTGCAAGGCGCGCGCCTGGCCGCCTGGGAGCTGCATCAGGAAGGTATCGCCGTGGCGTTGAGCGCCGATGCGGCGCTCGCCCATGTCATGAAGGAGCGTGGCATCACCTGGGCCATCGTCGGTGCCGAGCGGATCGCCGCCAATGGCGATGTGCTGGGCGTGATCGGCACCTATCAGCTGGCCGTAGCAGCCATGCACCATGGCGTGCGGCTGATGGTGGTGGCGCCGAGTGCGCTCATCGACCTGCAACTGGAGAGTGGCGAGGACGACTTTCATGATCTGGGCCACGCGCCGTTGGCTTACGCGGCCAATGAACGCATCGAGGGCGTCGATGAAGTGACGCCGCGTTACGACGTGACGCCCGCCGACCTGGTGGATTTCCTGGTCACCGAGCGCGGGGTGATCGAGCGACCGGATGCCGCCAAACTCACCCAGTTGATGTGTCGCAAGCGTCTGCATTGAACAGCCGGTTTCATCCGCCTGCAGGGATAGGTGCCGGGCATGCTTTGTGATAAGCTCCGGCAGTTTTCAGGGGCGCCGCCTGCGGTTGCCGTCACTGCTCGAATGCATGACATAACGTATTGATTTGTCGTGAGTCGTCGCTGGCCTGATGCCATCGCGACGCGCTTCGCCCGGCTGCATATGAGCCGGGCGGAGTTTCATCAGAAAAAAGGAATCAGGCTACTCATGGGCGAACTGGCCAAAGAAATCCTCCCGGTCAACATCGAAGATGAACTGAAACAGTCGTACCTCGACTACGCGATGAGCGTGATCGTCGGGCGTGCCTTGCCGGATGCGCGCGATGGCCTGAAGCCCGTGCATCGCCGGGTGCTGTTCGCCATGAGCGAGCTGGGCAACGACTGGAACAAGCCCTACAAGAAGTCCGCCCGTGTGGTCGGTGACGTGATCGGTAAATATCACCCCCACGGTGACACCGCCGTTTACGACACCATCGTGCGGATGGCGCAGCCGTTCTCGCTGCGCTACCTGTTGGTCGACGGCCAGGGCAACTTCGGTTCGGTGGACGGCGACAACGCCGCGGCCATGCGATACACCGAAGTGCGCATGACCAAGCTGGCTCACGAGCTGTTGGCCGACCTGCACAAGGAAACCGTCGACTGGGTGCCCAACTACGACGGCACCGAGCAGATTCCGGCGGTCATGCCGACCAAGATCCCCAACCTGCTGGTCAACGGTTCCAGCGGTATCGCCGTGGGCATGGCCACCAACATTCCGCCGCACAACCTGGGCGAAGTGATCGACGGCTGCCTGGCGCTGATCGACAACCCGGAACTGACCGTCGATGAGCTGATGCAGTACATCCCCGGTCCGGACTTCCCGACTGCAGGCATCATCAACGGTCGCGCCGGCATCATCGAGGCCTACCGCACCGGCCGTGGCCGCATCTACATCCGCGCCCGCGCCGAAGTCGAGGACATCGACAAGGTCGGCGGTCGCCAACAGATCGTCGTCACCGAACTGCCGTACCAGCTGAATAAGGCCCGTCTGATCGAGAAGATCGCCGAGCTGGTCAAAGAGAAGAAGATCGAAGGCATCACCGAACTGCGCGACGAGTCCGACAAGGACGGCATGCGCGTTGTCATCGAGCTGCGTCGTGGCGAAGTGCCCGAGGTGATCCTCAACAACCTCTACGCCCAGACCCAGATGCAGAGCGTGTTCGGCATCAACGTGGTGGCGCTGATCGACGGCCAGCCGAAGATCCTCAACCTCAAGGACATGCTCGATGCCTTCATCCTGCACCGTCGTGAGGTGGTTACCCGCCGCACCGTGTTCGAACTGCGCAAGGCCCGCGAGCGTGGTCACATCCTCGAAGGTCAGGCGGTCGCACTGTCCAACATCGATCCGGTCATCGCCCTGATCAAGGCCTCGCCGACGCCGTCCGAAGCCAAGGAAGCGCTGATTTCCACGGCCTGGGAGTCCACCGCCGTGGAAGCCATGGTCGAGCGCGCCGGCGCCGACTCCTGCCGCCCGGAAGGCCTCGATCCGCAATATGGCCTGCGTGACGGCAAGTACTACCTGTCGCCGGAACAGGCCCAGGCGATTCTCGACCTGCGCCTGCATCGCCTGACCGGCCTGGAGCACGAGAAGCTGCTGGCCGAGTATCAGGAAATCCTCAACCAGATCGGCGAGCTGATCCGCATCCTTACCAGCGCCGTGCGCCTGATGGAAGTGATTCGCGAGGAGCTGGAAGCGGTCAAGGCCGAGTTCGGCGACAAGCGCCGCACCGAGATTCTCGATTCGCGTCTGGACCTGACCCTGGGTGACATGATCCCGGAAGAAGAGCGCGTGGTGACCATTTCCCACGGCGGCTACGCCAAGACCCAGCCACTGACCGCCTACCAGGCCCAGCGCCGCGGCGGCAAGGGCAAGTCGGCCACCGGCATCAAGGACGAGGATTACATCGCCCACCTGCTGGTCGCCAACAGCCACGCCACGCTGCTGCTGTTTTCCAGCAAGGGCAAGGTGTACTGGCTGAAAACCTACGAAATTCCCGAAGCGTCCCGCGCTGCCCGCGGCCGCCCGCTGGTCAACTTGCTGCCGCTTGAAGAGGGTGAATACATCACCACCATGCTGCAGATCGACCTCGAGGCCCTGCAGCAGCAGGCCGGCGCCGATGACGTGGACGACAGCGACGACGCCGTGCTCGAAGGCGAGGTGGTCGAGGCCGAAGAAGTGGCTGAAGTTGCCGAGGTCGAGGAAGTCGAAGGTGAGACCGCCGAGCTGGTGGCCGAGCCGACTGGCGCCTACATCTTCATGGCCACCGCATCCGGCACTGTGAAGAAGACCCCGCTGGTGCAATTCAGTCGTCCGCGTTCCAACGGCTTGATCGCCCTGAAGCTGAAGGAAGGCGACACCCTGATTGCCGCCGCCATCACCGACGGCGCCAAGGAAGTCATGCTGTTCTCCAGCGCCGGCAAGGTGATCCGTTTCGCCGAGAGCGTGGTGCGCGTCATGGGCCGTGGCGCCCGTGGTATCCGCGGCATGCGTCTGGGCAAGGACCAGCGCCTGATCTCCATGCTGATCCCGGAATCCGGCGCGCAGATCCTCACCGCTTCCGAGCGTGGCTTCGGCAAGCGCACCGCGCTGTCCAAGTTCCCGCGTCGCGGCCGTGGCGGCCAGGGCGTGATCGGCATGATCACCAAGGAGCGTAACGGCCCGCTGATCGGCGCCATTCAGGTGCAGGACGGCGAGGAAATCATGCTGATTTCCGACCAGGGCACCCTGGTGCGTACCCGTGTCGACGAAGTGTCCAGTTCTGGCCGCAACACCCAGGGTGTGACCCTGATCAAGCTGGCCAAGGACGAGAAACTCGTCGGCCTGGAGCGTGTGCAGGAGCCGTCCGAGGAAGACATCGAGGTGGAGCTGGACGAAGAGGGCAACCCGATCGTTGTCGCCGAAGCCGATGAAGCTGTTGCAGGCGAAGAGCCGACAGCAGAAGGTGATGAGCCCGCAGAGGAAGATCGCGACGCGTGATCGCGCCGCTCTGCCTGCCGCAGTGATGCGGCAGGCATTTGGCCAGGTAGAAGTAGTGCGGTAACCAGACAGTCAAGCGAGAGTGAATTGTGAGCAAGCGAGCCTTTAACTTCTGCGCCGGCCCTGCCGCGCTTCCCGAAGCCGTTCTGCAGCGTGCCCAGGCCGAGTTGCTCGACTGGCAGGGCAAGGGCCTTTCCGTCATGGAAATGAGCCACCGCAGCGACGACTATGTGGCCATCGCCGAAAAGGCCGAGCAGGATCTGCGCGACCTGCTGAGCATTCCCTCCGACTACAAGGTGCTGTTCCTGCAGGGCGGGGCGAGCCAGCAGTTCGCCGAGATTCCGCTCAACCTGCTGCCCGAAGACGGCACTGCCGATTACATCGACACCGGCATCTGGTCGAAGAAGAGCATCGAAGAGGCACGCCGCTACGGCAACGTCAATGTCGCCGCCAGCGCAAAACCCTACGATTACTTCGCCATCCCTGGGCAGAACGAGTGGCAACTGTCCAAGAACGCCGCCTACCTGCATTACGCCAGCAACGAAACCATCGGTGGCCTGCAGTTCGACTGGATTCCGGAAACCGGCGACGTACCGCTGGTGGTCGACATGTCCTCGGACATCCTGTCCCGTGAAGTGGACATCTCCAAGTTCGGCCTGATCTACGCTGGCGCCCAGAAGAACATCGGCCCCAGTGGCCTGGTCGTGGCGATCATTCGCGAAGACCTGCTCGGTCGTGCGCGCAGCAGTTGCCCAACCATGCTCAATTACAAGATCGCCGCCGATAACGGTTCGATGTACAACACTCCGGCGACCTTCAGCTGGTACCTGTCCGGCCTGGTCTTCGAGTGGCTGAAGGAGCAGGGCGGGGTTGCCGCCATGGAGCTGCGCAACAAGGCCAAGAAGGAGCTGCTGTACAAGGCCATCGACGCCAGCGAGTTCTACAGCAACCCGATCGCCAAGAACGCCCGCTCGTGGATGAACGTGCCGTTCCGCCTGGCTGACGAGCGTCTCGACAAGCCGTTCCTGGCTGGCGCCGATGCCCGCGGACTGCTCAACCTCAAGGGCCACCGTTCGGTGGGCGGTATGCGTGCCTCCATCTATAACGCCGTGGGCCTGGATGCAGTCGAGGCGCTGGTCGCCTATATGGCGGAGTTCGAAAAGGAGCACGCCTGATGAGCAACGAAACCAATGCCGATCAGGCGCTGCAGGCCCTGCGTCTGCGCATCGACAGTCTGGACGAGAAGATTCTCGAGCTGATCAGCGACCGTGCGCGCTGTGCCGAAGAAGTGGCGCGGGTGAAGATGGCGTCGCTACCCGAGGGCGAGGTGCCGGTGTTCTACCGTCCCGAGCGTGAGGCGCAGGTGCTCAAGCGGGTGATGGAGCGCAACCGCGGCCCACTGGGCAACGAGGAAATGGCGCGGCTGTTCCGCGAGATCATGTCCTCCTGCCTGGCCCTGGAGAACCCGCTCAAGGTCGCCTACCTGGGCCCGGAGGGGACTTTCTCCCAAGCCGCGGCGATGAAGCATTTCGGTCACGCGGTGATCAGCCAGCCCATGGCGGCGATCGACGAAGTGTTCCGCGAAGTGGTGGCCGGTGCCGTCAATTTCGGCGTGGTGCCGGTGGAGAACTCCACCGAGGGCGCGGTCAACCACACCCTCGACAGCTTCCTCGAGCACGACCTGGTGATCTGCGGCGAAGTGGAGCTGCGCATCCACCATCACCTGCTGGTTGGTGATGCCACCAAGACCGACCGTATCACCCGCATCTATTCCCACGCCCAGTCCCTGGCCCAGTGCCGCAAGTGGCTGGACGCCCATTACCCGAACGTCGAGCGCGTGGCTGTTTCCAGCAACGCCGATGCGGCGCGCCGGGTGAAGAGCGAGTGGAACTCGGCGGCGATTGCCGGCGACATGGCGGCCAACCTGTATGACCTGACCCGCCTGGCGGAGAAGATCGAGGATCGCCCGGACAACTCCACGCGCTTTTTGATCATCGGCAACCAGCAGGTGCCGCCGACCGGCGACGACAAGACCTCGGTGATCGTCTCGATGCGCAACAAGCCCGGTGCCCTGCACGAGCTGCTGGTGCCGTTCCACCAGAACGGCATCGACCTGACCCGCATCGAAACGCGCCCGTCGCGCAGCGGCAAGTGGACCTACGCCTTCTTCATCGATTTCGTCGGCCATCACCGCGACCCGCTGATCAAGGACGTGCTGGAAAAAATCAATCAGGAAGCCGTGGCGCTCAAGGTGCTGGGTTCCTATCCCAAGGCAGTACTTTAACTGCGGCTCCAGGCCGCGGGTTGCGGGCGACAGGCGACAGGCTTGTGCTCGCTGCCCGGGCCTGCAGCCTGAGGCCTGACTATGAGTTGTGATTTCATCGCCCTGGCCCAGCCAGGCGTACAGAAGCTGTCCCCTTACGTGCCAGGCAAGCCGGTCGACGAGTTGGCCCGTGAGCTGAACATGGATCCGGCCAGCATCGTCAAACTGGCCAGCAACGAAAACCCGCTCGGCCCGAGCCCCAAGGCGCTGGCGGCGATCCGCGCCGAGCTGGACGAACTGACGCGCTACCCGGACGGCAATGGCTTCGCCCTGAAGACCCTGCTGGCCGAGCGCTGCGGCGTGACCACTGCCCAGGTCACCCTGGGCAACGGCTCCAACGACATCCTCGAGCTGGTCGCCCGCGCTTACCTGGCGCCTGGCCTGAACGCCGTATTCAGCGCACACGCGTTTGCCGTCTACCCGATCGCCACCCAGGCCGTCGGCGCCCAGGCCAAGGTCGTCCCAGCCGTCAACTTCGGCCATGACCTGCCGGCCATGCTGGCGGCCATCGATGCCAATACCCGCGTGGTGTTCATCGCCAACCCCAACAACCCGACCGGCACCTGGTTCGGCAAGCAGGCACTGGGCGATTTCCTCGCCGCCGTGCCGGAAAGCGTGCTGGTGGTGCTGGACGAGGCCTACATCGAATACGCTGACGGCGACGAGTTGCCGGACGGCCTGGATTACCTGGCCGCTCACCCCAACCTGCTGGTATCGCGTACCTTCTCCAAGGCCTACGGTCTGGCCTCCCTGCGTGTCGGCTACGGCCTGAGCCGACCGGACGTGGCCGATGTGCTGAACCGCGTCCGCCAGCCGTTCAACGTCAACAGTTTCGCGCTGGCGGCGGCCTGCGCAGCGTTCGACGATACCGAGTACCTGGCGCGCAGCCGCGAGATCAACACCGCCGGCATGCTGCAGTTGCAGGAAGGGTGCCGTGAGCTGGGCCTGAGCTGGATTCCGTCGAAAGCCAACTTCCTGGCCATCGACTTCGGCCGTGATACCGCTGCGATCAACCAGGGCCTGCTGCGCGAAGGCGTGATCGTGCGCCCGGTCGCCGGATACGGCATGCCCAACCACCTGCGCGTTTCCATTGGCCTGCCGGCCGAGAACGCCCGCTTCCTGGAAGCGCTGCGCAAGGTGCTGAACGCGTGATCGAACGCCATGCACCTGTGAAACCGCTGGTCGAGCGTCTGGTCGTTGTCGGTCTCGGGTTGATCGGTGGTTCCTTCGCCAAGGGTCTGCGCGCCCGCGGCGTGTGCCGTGAAGTGGTGGGCGTCGACCTGGATGCGCAGTCGCGGCGTCTGGCCGTCGAGCTTGGCGTCGTCGACCGCTGCGAAGAGGCACTGGCCACCGCCTGTCAGGGCGCCGACGTGATCATGCTGGCCGTCCCTATCCTGGCCATGGAGCGCGTACTCGGCGAATTGGCCAAGCTGGATCTGGGCGATGCCATCCTGACCGATGCCGGCAGCGCCAAGGGCAACGTGGTGCGCGCTGCCGATGCGGTGTTCGGCGGCGTGCCGGCGCGGTTCGTACCGGGCCACCCGATCGCCGGCTCCGAGCAGAGCGGGGTAGAGGCGGCCAATGGCGAGCTGTTCAAGCGCCATAAGGTGATCCTCACGCCGCTGGCGCAGACCGACGCCCTGGCCCTGCAGCGCGTCGACCAGTTGTGGCGCGAGCTGGGTGCCGATGTCGAGCACATGCAGGTCGAGCACCACGACCAGGTCCTCGCTGCCACCAGCCACTTGCCCCATCTGCTGGCCTTCGGCCTGGTCGACTCGCTGGCCAAGCGCAACGAAAACCTGGAGATTTTCCGCTACGCCGCCGGCGGCTTCCGCGATTTCACGAGAATCGCCGGCAGCGACCCGGTCATGTGGCACGACATCTTTCTCGCCAACCGCGAGGCCGTGCTGCGCACCTTGGATGTATTTCGCGACGACCTCGACGCCTTGCGCGACGCGGTCGACGCAGGGGACGGGCATCACCTCTTGGGCGTATTCACCCGCGCCCGCGTGGCCCGCGAACATTTCAGCAAAATACTGGCCCGCCGGGCCTATGTGGACGCTATGCACTCGAACGATTTGATTTTCCTGGCAAATCCTGGCGGCAAGGTCGCCGGCCGCATCCGCGTACCGGGCGACAAGTCCATCTCGCACCGCTCGATCATGCTCGGCTCGCTGGCCGAGGGCACCACCGAGGTCGAAGGTTTTCTGGAGGGCGAAGACGCCCTGGCGACCCTGCAGGCCTTTCGCGACATGGGCGTGGTCATCGAAGGCCCGCACCATGGCCGCGTGACCATCCATGGCGTGGGTCTGCACGGCTTGAAGCCGCCACCTGGTCCGATCTACGTCGGCAACTCCGGCACCTCGATGCGCCTGCTCTCCGGCCTGCTGGCTGGCCAGCCGTTCGACGTGACCATGACGGGCGACGCCTCGCTGTCCAAGCGGCCGATGAACCGCGTGGCCAATCCGCTGCGGGAAATGGGCGCCGTGGTCGAGACCGGCCCGGACGGCCGTCCGCCGCTGACCATCCGTGGCGGCAGCAAGCTCAAGGCGCTGACCTACACCCTGCCGATGGCCAGCGCCCAGGTGAAATCCTGCCTGCTGCTGGCCGGCCTGTACGCCGAAGGCGTGACCACCGTGACCGAGCCGGCGCCGACCCGCGACCACACCGAGCGCATGCTGCGCGGCTTCGGTTACGCGGTTCAGTCCAACGGCCCGGTGGCCTCCCTGCAGGCCGGCGGCAAGCTGACCGCCACGCGCATCGAAGTGCCGGCGGACATTTCCTCGGCGGCCTTCTTCCTGGTCGCGGCGTCCATCGCCGAAGGTTCCGACCTGCTGCTCGAGCACGTCGGCATCAACCCGACCCGTATCGGCGTGATCGAGATCCTGCGTCTGATGGGCGGCGACATTACCCTGGAAAACCAGCGTGAAGTCGGCGGTGAGCCGGTGGCTGACCTGCGCGTGCGCGGTGCGAAGCTCAAGGGCATCGAAATCCCCGAGGAGCTGGTGCCGCTGGCCATCGACGAATTCCCGGTGCTGTTCGTCGCCGCGGTCTGCGCCGAAGGGCGTACCGTGCTACGCGGTGCCGAAGAGTTGCGGGTCAAGGAATCCGACCGTATTCAGGTCATGGCCGACGGCCTCACCAGCCTGGGCGTGAAAGTCGAGCCAACTGCTGATGGCATCATCATCGACGGCGGCCAAAGCATCGGCGGCGGCGAAGTGCACAGCCACGGCGATCACCGCATCGCCATGGCCTTCAGCGTCGCCTCGCTGCGCGCCACCGCTCCGATCCGCATCCACGACTGCGCCAACGTCGCCACCTCGTTCCCCAACTTCCTGGCCCTGGCTGAGCAGGTGGGTATTCGTGTCGCCGTGGAGGGCAAGCAATGAGCCTGAATGCACCGGTCATCACCATCGACGGGCCAAGCGGCTCGGGCAAGGGCACCGTTGCCGGCCTGCTGGCCAAGCAACTGGGCTGGAACCTGCTGGACTCCGGTGCGCTGTACCGCCTGCTGGCGTTCTGTGCCGGCAACCACGGTGTCGATCTGGCCAACGAAGCGTCGCTGAAGCTTCTGGCTGCGCATCTGGATGTGCAGTTCCTCGCCGCCGGTGACGGCAAGCCGCAGCGCATCATCCTCGAAGGCGAGGAGGTGACCGATGCCATTCGCAACGAGCAGGTCGGCGCCGGGGCGTCCCAGGTCGCCGCACTGCCGGCGGTGCGTGAAGCCCTGCTGCAGCGCCAGCGTGCGTTTCGCGAGGCGCCGGGCTTGGTGGCCGATGGCCGCGACATGGGCACGGTGGTGTTCAGCGATGCGCCGCTCAAGGTTTTCCTGACCGCCAGCGCCGAGGAGCGGGCCAATCGGCGTTACCTGCAGTTGAAGGCCAAGGGCGATGATGTTAATCTCGCGAGTCTTCTCGATGAGATTCGGGCGCGCGACGAGCGCGATACCCAGCGCGCAGTGGCTCCGCTCAAGCCGGCAGCCGATGCGATCCAGCTGGATTCCACCGAGTTGTCCATCGAGCAGGTGCTGGAAAGAATCCTGAGCGAAGTCGCCAATCGCGACCTCGCCGGTTGAAAAGAGCCACTTTCGGCTCGCAAGGGAGGCATACGGGAGACCAGTCCCAGTCCCGTAGGCCTCTTTTTATATGAATAAACCCGCATAGTCTGGAATGCGGAGCAGGGCGAATCCCCGCCCGACCCAACAGGAATCAACATGAGCGAAAGCTTTGCAGAACTTTTTGAAGAAAGCCTGAAGTCCCTCGACATGCAGCCGGGTGCCATCATCACCGGCATCGTGGTCGACATCGACGGCGACTGGGTTACCGTTCACGCTGGCCTGAAGTCCGAGGGCGTCATCCCTCTGGAGCAGTTCTTCAACGAACAAGGCGAGCTGACCATCAAGGTCGGTGACGAAGTACACGTAGCGCTGGACGCGGTCGAAGACGGCTTCGGTGAAACCAAGCTGTCCCGCGAAAAAGCCAAGCGCGCCGAGTGCTGGATCGTTCTGGAAGCAGCTTTCGCCGCTGAGGAAGTGGTCAAGGGCGTTATCAACGGTAAGGTTAAAGGCGGCTTCACTGTCGACGTTAACGGCATCCGTGCGTTCCTGCCAGGTTCCCTGGTCGATGTCCGTCCGGTGCGTGATACCACTCACCTGGAAGGCAAAGAGCTCGAGTTCAAGGTCATCAAGCTGGATCAGAAGCGCAACAACGTTGTCGTTTCCCGTCGCAGCGTCCTGGAAGCCGAAAACAGTGCCGAGCGCGAAGCGCTGCTGGAATCGCTGCAGGAAGGCCAACAGGTCAAGGGTATCGTCAAGAACCTCACCGACTACGGCGCATTCGTGGATCTGGGTGGCGTCGACGGCCTGCTGCACATCACCGACATGGCCTGGAAGCGTATCAAGCACCCGTCCGAGATCGTCAACGTTGGCGACGAGATCGACGTCAAGGTTCTGAAGTACGATCGCGAGCGTAACCGTGTTTCCCTGGGCCTGAAGCAACTGGGCGAAGACCCATGGGTTGCCATCAAGGCTCGTTACCCGGAAAGCACCCGCGTCATGGCGCGCGTGACCAACCTGACCGACTACGGCTGCTTCGCAGAGCTGGAAGAAGGCGTGGAAGGCCTGGTACACGTTTCCGAAATGGACTGGACCAACAAGAACATCCACCCGTCGAAAGTCGTTCAGGTTGGCGACGAAGTGGAAGTCATGGTTCTGGACATCGACGAAGAGCGTCGTCGTATCTCCCTGGGTATCAAGCAGTGCAAGACCAACCCGTGGGAAGACTTCTCCGGTCAGTTCAACAAGGGTGACAAGATCTCCGGCACCATCAAGTCGATCACCGATTTCGGTATCTTCATTGGTCTGGACGGCGGCATCGACGGCCTGGTTCACCTGTCCGACATCTCCTGGAACGAAGTCGGTGAAGAAGCCGTACGTCGCTTCAAGAAGGGCGACGAGCTGGAAACCGTCATTCTGTCGGTCGACCCGGAGCGTGAGCGCATCTCCCTGGGCATCAAGCAACTGGAAGAAGATCCGTTCTCCGACTACGTTGCTGTCAACGACAAAGGCACCATCGTTCGCGGTACCGTGAAGGAAGTTGACGCCAAGGGCGCCATCATCACTCTGGCCGACGGCATCGAAGCCACTCTGAAAGCCTCCGAAATCAGCCGTGACCGCGTTGAAGACGCGCGCAACGTTCTGAAAGAAGGCGAAGAAGTAGAGGCCAAGATCATCAGCGTCGATCGCAAGAGCCGCGTGATCAGCCTGTCCGTCAAGTCGAAAGACGTTGAAGACGAAAAAGAAGCCATCAAGGAAATGCGTAAGCAGGAAGTTGAAACTTCCGGTCCGACCACCATCGGTGATCTGATTCGTGCGCAGATGGAAAACCAGAACTAAGTTCGGGTAATCCACAAAAAGGGCGACTTCGGTCGCCCTTTTTCATGTCTGCAGGAAATGCCTCAGGCTCTTGATCCGCCCGCCGAACAGGCCGTGCAGAATCCGGATAGCGATCTGCAGTAAACGGCTATTGCCCCTTCGTACCCGCTCTTAATCTGGCCCTGCCTGATACGCCCCATCTGGCGTTAGCTGATACGCCCGCTGTGGCGTTGCCTGATAAGAACAACGGAGGGTACGACCCCATGACCGGCACACTCGATCGCCTTGCCCGGCAGCTCACTGAATCCGTTCAGGAGGATCCTGCCAAGGGTATTTTCCGCTGCCGCCGCGACGTTTTTACCGATCCGGATCTGTTCGAGCTGGAGATGAAGCACATCTTCGAAAGCGGCTGGGTTTACCTCGCCCACGAAAGCCAGATACCCGAGATCAACGATTACTTCACCACCCACATCGGCCGCCAGCCCGTGGTCATCACCCGCGACAAGGGCGGTGAGCTGCATGGTCTGATCAACGCCTGCGCCCACCGTGGCGCCGTGCTGTGCCGCCGCAAGCAGGGCAACAAGGGCTCGTTCACCTGCCCATTCCACGGCTGGACTTTCAGCAACGTCGGCAAGTTGCTCAAGGTGAAGGACGCCAAGACCGGCGGCTACCCCGAGAGCTTCGACTGCGACGGCTCCCACGATCTCACGCGCCTGGCGCGTTTCCAGAGCTACCGGGGTTTTCTGTTCGGCAGCCTCAGCGAGGCCGTGCCGGCGCTGGAAGATTACCTGGGCGAAACCCGAGTGATCATCGACCAGATCGTCGACCAGGCGCCCGAAGGCATCGAAGTGCTGCGCGGCAACTCCTCGTACTTCTACGACGGCAATTGGAAGCTGCAGATCGAGAACGGCGCCGACGGTTATCACGTCAGCTCCGTGCATTGGAACTACTCGGCGACCATGCAGCGCCGCAACTACGAAGCCGAAGGCACCCGCACCGTGGATGCCAATGGCTGGTCGAAGAGCGTCGGCGGCTTCTATGCCTACGACCACGGCCACATCCTGTTGTGGACGCGGCTGATCAACCCCGAAGTGCGCCCGGTATTCGAGCACCGCGACGAACTGGTGGCCAAGTTCGGTGAAACCCGCGCCGACATTATCGTCGGCCAGACCCGCAACCTGTGCCTGTACCCCAACGTGTACCTGATGGATCAGTTCTCCACGCAGATCCGCGTGGTGCGCCCGATCGCCGTCGACAAGACCGAAGTGACCATCTACTGCTTCGCGCCCAAGGGCGAGAGTGACCAGGCCCGGGCGCTGCGTATTCGTCAGTACGAGGATTTCTTCAACGTCACCGGCATGGGCACGCCGGATGACCTGGAAGAGTTTCGCGCCTGCCAGAGCGGCTATGCCGGCCAGGCCGCACAGTGGAACGACCTCAGCCGTGGCGCCAGCCACTGGATCGAAGGGGCTGACGACAACGCCAGGGCCATGGGCATGCAGCCCTTGCTCAGCGGTGTGAAGTCCGAGGACGAGGGGCTGTTCGTGCGTCAGCACGCCCACTGGGCGCAGGTGATGAGCAGGGCCATCGACAGCGAGCGGGCGAAGCTGATCGCCACCGACGGGGAGCACGTAGCATGAGCGCCAATCGACAGCTGATCCTCGATTTCATCTACCGCGAAGCACGCCTGCTCGACGACCGTCAGTGGGACGAGTGGTTGGAGTGCTATTCGAGCAAGGCGGTGTTCTGGATGCCGTCCTGGGACGATGACGACGGGTTGACCGAGGACCCGCAGCGGGAAATCTCGCTGATCTACTACCCCAACCGCGAAGGGCTGGAGGACCGGGTGTTCCGCATCAAGACCGAGCGCTCCAGCGCCAGCACGCCGGAGCCGCGCACCGCGCACTTCATCGCCAACCTGGAGGTGCTCGAGGAGAGCGCCGGGCAGGTTCAGGTGCGCTTCAACTGGCAGACCCTGAGCCACCGCTACAAGAGCACCGATGTCTACTTCGGCACCTCGTTCTACCACCTGGACATGCGCGGCGATCAGCCACTGATCACCGCCAAGAAGGTGGTGCTCAAGAACGACTACGTGCACCAGGTGCTCGACATCTACCACATCTGAATTCGCACGCGGCCGCCAGCACAGCGCCTGGCGGCTGGGCCGAGGTATTGCCATGACGTACACCATCGCCCTGAATTTCGAAGACGGGGTCACCCGCTTCATCGACTGCAAGGTCAACGAAAAGGTGCTGGATGCCGCCTACCGCAACCGCATCAACCTGCCCATGGACTGTTCCGACGGCGTGTGCGGCACCTGCAAGTGCCGCTGCGAAGACGGCGACTACGACCAGGGCGAGGACTACATCGAGGATGCCCTCAGTGAAGACGAAGCCGCCCAGGGCCTGGTGCTGACCTGCCAGATGGTGCCGGCCTCGGACTGCGTGATCGCCGTTCCGGTGCCGTCCACCGCCTGCAAGACCGGCACGGGTAGCTTCCAAGGCGAGCTGGTGTCGATCACGCCCCACGCTGATGCGGCGCTGGAAGTGACCTTCGATATCGCCGGTGGCGCTGCTGCGCCGAGCTTTTTGCCGGGCCAGTACGTGAACATCGCCGTGCCGGGCGCAGGCCAGACCCGCGCCTACTCGTTCAGCAACAAGCCGGGCGAGTCGCGTTTCGGCTTCCTGATCAAGCGCGTGCCCGGCGGTCTGATGAGCGCCTATCTGGATCGGGCGCAGCCGGGCGAGCGTCTGCAGTTCACCGGGCCGCTGGGCACCTTCTACCTGCGCGATGTGCGCCGGCCACTGTTGCTGCTGGCCGGCGGCACCGGCCTGGCGCCTTTTCTGTCGATGCTCGAAGTGCTCGCCGAGCGCGGCTGCGAGCAGCCGATCAGCCTGATCTACGGGGTGACCCGCGATCTCGACCTGGTCTTGGTCGAACGCCTCCAGCAACTGGCCGAGCGCCTGCCGACCCTGGTGTTCATCACCTGCGTGGCCGAGGCGCAGTCCCAGCATCCGCGCAAGGGCTACGTCACTCAGCACATGAGCGCGGCGATGCTCAACGACGGTGACGTCGACGTCTACCTGTGCGGGCCGCCGCCGATGGTCGACGCGGTACGCCAGCACTTCAGCGAGCAGGGCGTCACGCCAGCCAGTTTCCATTACGAGAAATTCACCCCGACCCAGGTGCTCAGCACCGATCGGCAAGCCCTGACGGCCTGAGGAGAGCGCCATGCACAAGCGATTCGACAACAAGGTGGCACTGGTCACCGGCGCAGCGCAGGGCATCGGTCGGCGGGTCGTCGAGCGCCTGGCGAGCGAGGGCGCACGCGTTGTGGCGGTGGACCGGGCCGAGCTGGTTCATGAACTCGACGGCGAGCTGGGGCAGGGGGCCGAGCTGCTGACCCTGACCGCTGATCTCGAACGCTACGACGACTGCCAGCAGGTGATGAGGCAGGCCGTGGCGCGCTTCGGCCGCCTGGACATCCTGATCAACAACGTGGGCGGCACCATCTGGGCGAAACCCTTCGAGCATTACCGCGAGGCGGAAATCGAAGCCGAGGTGCGCCGCTCGTTGTTCCCGACGCTGTGGTGCTGTCACGCCGCCTTGCCGGTGATGCTGGAGCAGGGCAGTGGCGCCATCGTTAACGTGTCGTCCATCGCCACCCGTAGCCTCAACCGCGTGCCTTATGGCGCGGCCAAGGGCGGCGTCAATGCGCTGACCGCCTGCCTGGCGTTCGAGAACGCGCAGCGGGGGATTCGCGTCAACGCCACCGCACCGGGCGGCACCGAGGCGCCGCCGCGGCGTATCCCACGCAACGCCGCCGAACAGAGTGAACAAGAAAAGATCTGGTACCAGCAGATCGTCGACCAGACCCTCGACAGCAGCCTGATGAAACGCTACGGCACGCTCGACGAGCAGGTCGGGGCGATTCTGTTTCTGGCTTCCGACGAGGCGTCGTACATCACCGGCGTGACCTTGCCGGTGGGGGGCGGTGATCTGGGCTAGCTCCTCACGTAACACGAGTAGACCAGGCGGCAACGCCTGCCAAGGCTTCACAACAACAATAAGAGACCCATGCCATGCGTAACCTCGACGTCAACGACGTGATCGACAATGCCCGTTTCAACGCCTTCCACTGGCTGGTGATGTGCCTGTGCGCCTTGCTGCTGATCTTCGACGGCTACGACCTGTTCATTTATGGCGTGGTGTTGCCGGTGATCATGAAGGAGTGGGGGCTCACGCCCCTGCAGGCCGGCGCCCTGGGCAGCTACGCGCTGTTCGGCATGATGTTCGGCGCGCTGCTGTTCGGCAGCCTGGCGGACAAGATCGGCCGCAAGAAGGGCATCGCCATCTGCTTCGCGCTGTTCAGCGTGGCGACCATCGTCAACGGCTTTGCCACGAGCCCCACCGAGTTCGGCATCTGTCGCTTTATCGCCGGCTTGGGCTGCGGCGGCCTGATGCCCAACGCAGTGGCGCTGATGAACGAATATGCGCCGAAGAAACTACGCAGCACCCTGGTGGCGGTGATGTTCAGCGGCTATTCGCTCGGCGGCATGCTGTCGGCCGGCGTGGGCATCTTCATGTTGCCGCGTTTTGGCTGGGAGTCGATGTTCTTTGCCGCTGCGCTGCCGTTGCTGTTGTTGCCGGTGATTCTCTACTACCTGCCCGAATCCATCGGTTTTCTGGTGCGCCGCGGCGAGCATGACAAGGCCCGCGCCTTGCTCGGCCGGCTCGACCCGAATCTAGCGCTGGATGCCGACGTGCAACTGACCATCAACGAGCGCAAGGGCGGCGGCGTTTCCGTGCTGGAGTTGTTTCGCAACGGCCTGGCGGTACGCACCCTGTCGATCTGGGTGGCTTTCTTCTGCTGCCTGCTGATGGTCTACGCGCTGAGTTCCTGGCTACCGAAACTGATGGCCAACGCTGGCTACAGCCTGGGCTCGAGCCTGTCGTTCCTGCTGGCCCTGAACTTTGGCGGCATGGCCGGGGCGATTCTCGGCGGCTGGCTGGGCGATCGTTTCAACCTGACCAAGGTCAAGGTCGGTTTCTTCATCGCTGCTGCGGTGTCGATCAGCCTGCTTGGCTTCAAGAGCCCGACACTGGTGCTGTACCTGCTGATCTTCATCGCCGGGGCGACCACCATCGGCACGCAGATCCTGCTGTACGCCGGCACCGCCCAGCTGTATGGCCTGTCGATCCGCTCCACCGGGCTTGGCTGGGCCTCGGGCATCGGCCGCAACGGCGCCATCGTCGGCCCGCTGCTCGGTGGCGCGCTGATGGGCATCGAGCTGCCGCTGCAGCTCAACTTCATGGCCTTCGCCATTCCCGGTGCCATCGCCGCCCTGGCTATGCTGGTGTTCGCCCTGAACAGCGCCCGGTCCGAAAGGCTCAGCCTGCAACCTAGCAAGGCCTGATCGCCACCTGCCATCCGCACTCTGATCCATCCCCGTTCACCTTGTCGGTGAACGGGGAGCGGCTGTGGCCGCCCGCTTGATGGAGCGAAGCAATGACGCTGTTCAAGGACATGTCGCTGTCGGCGCCCGTCGCCGGCTTTATCGCCACGGTGATTTCCTATGCCGGGCCGCTGGTGATCATCTTCCAGGCGGCGCGCACGGCCGGTCTGCCGGCCGAGGTGCTGTCGTCGTGGATCTGGGCGATCAGCATCGGCAGTGGTGTGCTGGGGATCGCGCTCAGCCTGCGCTACCGGGCGCCGGTGGTGATCGCCTGGTCGGCGCCGGGCTCGGCGCTGTTGGTCAGCCTGTTGCCGCAGGTGAGCCTCGGCGAAGCGGTGGGCGCTTACCTAGTGGCCAACCTGATCGTGCTGGTGGTGGGCCTCAGCGGCGCCTTCGACAAGCTCGTCGCCCGACTGCCGTTATCGGTGTGCGCGGCGATGCTGGCGGGCATTCTGTTCAGCTTCGGCAGCGCGCTGTTCACCTCGCTGCAGGAACAGCCGCTGCTGGTGCTGGCGATGTTCGTCACCTACCTGGTGTGCAAGCGCCTGTCGCCGCGCTACGCGGTGCTGGCGGTGTTGCTGGTCGGCGTTGGGCTGGTGGTCGGCCGCGGCGAGCTGAGCGCCGATGCCTGGGTGATCGGCCTGGCAACACCGGTGTGGATCACCCCGGAGTTCTCTCTGACGGCGATGCTCAACATCGGCGTACCGCTGGCCGTGGTGGCGCTGACCGGGCAATTCATACCCGGCGTGGCTTTGCTGCGCAGCAGCGGTTACGGCGAGGTGCCGGCGCGGCCGTTGCTGGCGGGCTGTGGCCTGGGCAGCTTGCTGCTGGCGCCCTTTGCCTGCCATGGCCTGGCGCTGGGGGCGATTACCGCGGCGATCTGTACTGGCCGTGAGGCCCATGAGCGGGCCGAGCGGCGCTATGTGGCCGGGGTGGTCGGCGGTGTTTTCTACCTGCTGTTCGGCTTGTTCGGCGCAACCCTGGTCAGCCTGTTCACCGCTTTTCCCCAGGCGCTGGTGGCGGCGTTGGCGGGGCTCGCGCTGTTCGGTGCGATATCGGCTTCGCTGGCCGGTGCCATGGCGGTTCCCCGGGAGCGTGAAGCGGCGCTGGTGGCCTTTCTGGTCACCGCCTCGGGCATGTCCTTTCTCGGCCTGTCGGCGGCGTTCTGGGGGCTGATCTTCGGGCTGTTCGCCCATTGGCTGCTGACTCATAAAACCGCGCCTGCCACCGAGCAGGCAGTGCGTTCCAGGCCCGCCCAAGAGACTCGCTGAACCCCGATTTTCCTGATCCGGCTCTCCGCGCTGTTTGGCGTGGGCGCCGCTGTACCCATGCAATAACAACAAGAGCAGAGCAACCATGAGTAAACATCCGACTACCTTGTGCGTATTTTCCCTGGGCGTGCTGAGCCTGCCGGTTGCCGTGCAGGGCGCCAACGATGGCTTCGTCGACGGCGCTAGCGCCACCTTGCAGGCACGCAATTACTACTTCAGCCGGGACTTCTCCGATATCGTCGGCGCCAACCGGCAGTCCAAGGCCGAGGAGTGGGCCCAAGGCTTTATCCTCGATTTCAAATCCGGCTACACGCCGGGTGTGGTCGGCTTCGGCCTGGACGCCCAGGGGCTGCTCGGTATCAAGCTCGACAGCAGCCGGGATCGGGTCAATACCGGACTGCTGCCGGTGCGCGACAACGGCGAAGCCGCCGATGAATACAGCCGCCTCGGGGTGGCGCTGAAGGCCCGTTACTCGCAGACCGAGCTGCGTGTCGGCGAGCTGCAGCCCAACCTGCCGGTGCTGACCTTCAGCGACATCCGCCTGCTGCCGCCGAGCTACCAGGGCGCCTCGCTGGTGTCGCGGGAGATCGAGGGTTTGGCCTTGCAGGGCGGCCACCTGCGTTCCACCAGCCTGCGCAACGAAGCCGGCGACGACAAACTGCAGGCCATGCTCGGCCATGTGCCGCAGCGCCAGGTCAGCAGTGATGCGTTCAACTACCTGGGCGCCGACTACGCCTTCAATGACAAGCGCACCACTGCCAGCCTGTGGTACGCGCAGCTGGAGGACATCTACAACCAGCGTTTCGCCGGCCTCAAGCACAGCGAGCCACTGGGCGCCTGGACCCTGGGCGCCAACCTCGGCTACTTCGACAGCCAGGAAGATGGCGACAAGCTGCTTGGCGATATCGACAACCAGGCCTTCTACTCACTGATTTCGGCCAAGCATGGCGGCCATACCTTCTATGTCGGCTACCAGGCGATGTTCGGCGACAATCCGTTTCCACGTGTGTTCGCCAACGTCACCCCGCTGGGCAACGAGGTGCCGACCTACGAGTTCGCCTACACCGATGAACGCTCCTGGCAGGCTCGCTACGACTACGACTTCGCCGCGCTCGGCATACCGGGCCTGACCACCACGGTGCGCTATATCCGCGGCAACAATGTCGACACCGGCCGCGGTTTCGAAGGCAAGGACCGTGAGCGTGACCTGGATATCGGCTACGTGGTGCAAAGCGGCACGCTCAAGGGCCTGGGCGTGCGCCTGCGTAACGTCGAGGCGCGGTCGAACTATCGCAGCGACATCGACGAGAACCGGGTGATCCTTTCGTACACCTGGACGCTGCTCTGAGGTGCTGGCGCGATTTTTCGCGCGCATGGCGCGCTCCCACAGGGATCGTGGATGGCCGTTGTTAATCCTGCCAATCGGTAATGGCTAATGCTTCCGTCGTAGGATGGGTCGGGCCGCGTAGGTGAAACCCATCGCAATTTGATGGGTTTCACCCATCCTACGGGCCTGACTCAGGATCCAGATTCTTCACCAGCTTCAGGCAGCGCCTGAGCAACGGTGAGTCATCGTCCTTGCGGTAGCTGATCACGATGGGCGAGGTGGCGCTGGCGTCGAGCAGCGGCGTGTAGCCGATATCGTCGCGGTGCAGTCGCTGCACGGAGGCGGGTACCAGGCTGATCCCGATGCCGGCGGCGACCAGGCCAATGGCGGTCTGCAGTTCGTTGGTCATCTGCGCAACGCGAATCTTCAGGCCGTTACGGGCGAACAGCGCCAGCACATGGTCGGCGTAGCTGGGCCGTGGCGACGCCGGGTAGAGCACGAAGGGTTCGCGGGCCAATTCCTCCAGCGAAGCCGGAGCGGCCAGCAGTCGGTGGCCGGCGGGCAGGGCGGCGACCAGCGGGTCCTGGCGGATCACTTCCTGAACGATGGCCGGGTCTTCGATATGGATGCGCCCGAAGCCGATATCGATACGGCCGCGTTTCAGCGCTTCGACCTGGGGCAGGGTGGTCAGCTCGGACAAGCCCAGTTCGATGGCGGCCTCGCCGCGTAGCTGACGGATCAGCTCCGGCAGCGCGCCATACAAGGTCGAAGGCGCGAAGCCGATGCCGAACCAGCGGCGCTGGCCTTCGGCGATGCGCCGGGTGTCATCGCTGACGCGGCCCAGTTGCTCGAGCAACTGCACGGAATGCTCATAGAAGAAACGCCCGGCTTCGGTCAGGCGCAGCGGCCTGCCGCGCTCGATCAGCGCCACCCCCAACTCGTCTTCCAGTTGCTGAATCTGCCGGCTCAGCGGCGGCTGGGCGATATGCAGGCGTTCGGCTGCGCGGGTGAAATTCAGGGT
Organism: Pseudomonas fulva 12-X; assembly: GCF_000213805.1. Lineage (NCBI taxonomy): Bacteria > Pseudomonadati > Pseudomonadota > Gammaproteobacteria > Pseudomonadales > Pseudomonadaceae > Pseudomonas > Pseudomonas fulva. The sequence continues at coordinate 2,165,455 of NC_015556.1, forward strand.
TTCCGCGAGCACGCGGAAGTAGCGCAGGTGGCGCAGCTCCATGATACCTCCAGGGTATGAAACCAGACCGATTCAATATTGGACTGGCCTATTTGCTGAGGTCAATCTGTGCCCAGACAAAAATAAAACCTGAAGGATATGCTCGTGCTCACTCGCATCCTTTGTTCTTCTCTCCCGCTGCTGGCCGGCCCCGTGAACGAGGCGCCACAGCGCGCCGCTTCCCCGGCATCGGCCCGTGGCACTGACCTGCACACGGATCATCGCCCATGAGCCTTCCGCTTATCGAAAGCCTCGACACCCTGATCGTCGACCTGCCCACCATTCGCCCGCACAAGCTGGCCATGCACACCATGCAGCAGCAGACCCTGGTGATTCTGCGCCTGCGTTGCAGCGACGGTATCGAAGGGGTCGGCGAAGCCACCACCATCGGCGGCCTGGCCTATGCCGGGGAAAGCCCGGAAAGCATCAAGACCAACATCGATACCTATTTTGCGCCGCTGCTGATCGGCCAGCCGGCCGGCAACATCAACGCTGCCATGCTGCGCATCGACCGCAGCGTACGCGCCAACACCTTCGCCCGTTCGGCGGTGGAAACCGCGCTGCTCGATGCCCAGGGCAAGCGCCTCGGCCTACCAGTCGCCGAATTGCTCGGTGGCCGTGTACGCGATGGCCTGGAAGTGGCCTGGACGCTGGCCAGCGGCGATACCGCCAAGGACATCGACGAAGCCGAGCGCATGCTCGACCTGCGTCGCCACCGGGTTTTCAAACTGAAGATCGGTAGCCGCGAGGCGGCGCTGGACATTGCCCACGTGGCGGCGATCAAGCGTGCCCTGGGCGACCGTGCCAGCGTGCGGGTCGATGTCAATCAGGCGTGGAGCGAGGCGGTGGCCATTCGCGCCTGCCAGGCCCTCGGCGATGCCGGTGTCGACTTGATCGAACAACCTATTCCGCGCCAGGACGTGCTCGCCCAGGCCCGCGTCAGCGCCCGCAGCCCGGCGCCGATCATGGCCGACGAAGCCATCGAGAGCGTCGAGGACAGCTTCAATCTGGCCCGCGGCGGCGCCGCGCCGGTGTTCGCCCTGAAGATCGCCAAGAACGGCGGCCCGCGTGCGGTGCTGCGTAGCGCCTACATCGCCGAAGCGGCGGGCATTGGCCTGTACGGCGGCACCATGCTCGAAGGCAGCATCGGCACCCTGGCCTCGGCCCATGCCTTCGCCACCCTGAGCAAGCTGGAATGGCACACCGAATTGTTCGGCCCGCTGCTGCTGACCGAGGACATCCTCGTCGATGTGCCGGTGTACCGCGATTTCGAACTGAAGATTCCGACCACGCCGGGCCTCGGCGTGACTCTGGACGAAGAACGCCTGCAGCGCTTTAGCCGGCGCTGAACCGAACCCACAAGGAGCAAGCCATGCTGTTTCACGTGCGCATGACCGTCAAACTGCCCACCGACATGCCGGCCGAGCAGGCCGCCCGCCTCAAGGCTGACGAAAAGGAGCTGGCCCAGCGCCTGCAGCGCGAAGGCACCTGGCGTCACCTGTGGCGCATCGCCGGGCTTTACGCCAATGTCAGCATCTTCGACGTGGCCGACGCCCAGGCCCTGCACGACACCCTTATGCAGCTGCCGCTGTACCCGTACATGGACATCGAGGTCATGGCGCTGTGTCGCCATCCGTCCTCGATCCACGCTGACGATCGCTGATCGGCGCCATCCCTCGCCTGATCCGATCACCACAACAACAAGATGAGGAAACACGCCATGACCGTACGTATCGCTCAGACCGTCGAAGTGCAGAAGTTCTTCGAAGACGCCGCCGGCTTCACCAATGACAAGGGCAACGCCCGCATGAAAACGGTGATCCACCGTGTACTCAACGACACGGCCAAGATCATCGAAGACCTGCAGATCACCCCGGAAGAATTCTGGAAAGCGGTCAACTACCTGAACGAGCTCGGCGCACGCCAGGAAGCGGGGCTGGTGGTCGCCGGCCTCGGTGTCGAGCACTATCTGGACATGCTGATGGACGCCGAGGACGAAGAGGCCGGCCGCACCGGCGGCACCCCGCGCACCATCGAAGGCCCGCTGTACGTGGCCGGCGCACCACTGAGCAAGGGCGAGGCGCGCCTGGATGACGGCACTGATGCCGGCACGCCGCTGTTCATGCAGGGCCGAGTGTTCGACACCAACGGCAAGCCGCTGGCTGGCGCCATCGTCGACGTATGGCACGCCAACACCCGTGGCACCTATTCGTATTTCGACCCGGCGCAATCGGAATTCAACCTGCGCCGCCGTATCGAGACCGACGCCGACGGCCGCTATCGCTTGCGCAGCATCGTACCGTCTGGCTACGGCTGCCCGCCCGATGGCCCGACCCAGCAATTGCTCGACCAGCTCGGCCGCCATGGCCAGCGGCCGGCCCACGTGCACTTCTTCATCTCCGCGCCTGGGCATCGCCACCTGACCACCCAGATCAACCTGGATGGCGACAAGTACCTGCACGACGACTTCGCCTACGCCACCCGCGACGAGTTGATCGCCAGGATCGACTTCTTCGACGACGCCGAACGCGCCAAAGCCCATGGTGTTGAAGGTCGCTTTGCCGAAATCGAGTTCGATTTCACCCTGCAGTCCACCACCGAGCCCAAGGCGCAGAAACGCCACGAGCGGGTTCGCGCGCTAGAGGTGTAAACCCGCGTCGCCCCCGCAGGGCACAGTGCCGCGCTGCCGTTCGTCTGCCTTACCGGGCAGGCGAGGGGCCGCGCGGCATCCTGCATTGAACGGTCACACTGAATTGCGGCGAGAGAGATGTAACCCTTTGTCACGCTGGCGTATCGCCTGCCAGGGGGATGGTTAGAATCGCCGGACGATTAGCGGATTGCCCGATGGCGGCGATTCAGCCTTATAAGAAAAACAACGAGGCCTGATGATGAGCGATTTCCTGCTGAGCGCGCGCAGCCAGGTGTTCGAGCGCGCCGACCCTTACGCGGTGTCCGACTACGTCAATCAGCACGTCGGCGCTCACTGCATTCGCCTGCCGACCACGGGGTTTCCCGAAGCGAGCCTCAATCACCGCAAGTTCGCCAGTCTCGACCTGTGCCGCATCAGCTATGGCGGCAGCGTGCGCGTCACCTCGCCAGCGCTGGAAACCATCTATCACCTGCAGGTGCTGCTCAAGGGCAACTGCCGTTCGCAGTGTCGCGGCCAGGAGCACTTCTTCGTGCCCGGCGAGCTGTTGCTGATCAACCCGGATGATCCGGTGGACCTGACCTATTCGGCCGACTGCGAGAAATTCATCGTCAAGCTGCCGGTCAGCCTGTTCGAGAACACCTGCCTGGAAAACCGCTGGATGTTGCCGCAAAGCGGTATTCGCTTTACCGCCGCGCGCCACGACATGCGCGAGCTGGAGGGTTTTTCCAACCTGCTGATGCTGATCTGTCAGGAAGCCGAAGCGGCCTCCAGCATGCCTCAGGTGCAGGAGCATTACGTGCGCATCATCGCCAGCAAGCTGCTTGGCCTGCTCGGCAACAACGTCCAGCGCCTGCAGCCCCATACCCAGGCTAATTCGTTCGAGCAGGTTGTCGATTACATCGAGCAGAACCTCACCCAGGACATCGGCATCGAGCAGCTGCTGGCCGTGGCCCGGGTCAGCGAGCGCTCGCTGTATGCGCTGTTCGAGCGCCACGCCGGCATAAGCCCCAGGGATTACGTGCGCCAACGCAAGCTCGATCGCATTCACGCGCAACTGCTCGACCCGGCCAGCGCGGTGCGCAGCGTCACCGAAATCGCTCTGGATCACGGCTTTCTGCACCTGGGGCGCTTTGCCGAAGCCTACCGGCGGCGTTTCGGCGAGTTGCCGTCGGAGACCTTCAAGCGTAATCGTTGAAAGGCGATCACAAGTCTCGTTCGATTATCGAACGGATAGTCGATTATCGGATTGTTAGCAGGCTATTGGGTGAGTACCTTGTGACCATACGGCACACCCGCCGCCCAGCACCTAGAGCAACAAGACGAGAACGATCATGGCTGAGATTCTCTCCCTGCGCGAAGCGGTCGAACGCTTCGTTCACGATGGCGACACCGTTGCCCTCGAAGGCTTCACCCACCTGATTCCGACCGCTGCGTCCCACGAGCTGATCCGTCAGAACAAGAAGGATCTGACCCTGGTGCGCATGACCCCCGATCTGGTCTACGACCTGCTGATCGGTGCCGGTTGCGCCAAGAAGCTGGTGTTCTCCTGGGGCGGCAACCCGGGTGTCGGTTCGCTGCACCGCCTGCGCGACGCGGTCGAGAAGCACTGGCCGCACAAGCTGGAAATCAGCGAGCACAGCCACGCCGCCATGGCCAACGCCTACGTCTCCGGCGCCTCCAACCTGCCGTTCGCGGTGCTGCGCGGCTACCAGGGCTCGGACCTGGTCAAGGTCAACCCGGACATCAAGTTCATCGAATGCCCGTTCACCGGCGAGAAGCTGGCCGCGGTTCCCAGCGTGCGTCCGGACGTCACCGTGATCCACGCCCAGAAGGCCGACCGCAAGGGCAACGTGCTGATCCAGGGCATCCTGGGCGTGCAGAAGGAAGCCGCACTGGCGGCCAAGCGTTGCATCGTCACCGTCGAGGAAATCGTCGACGATCTCCAGGCACCGATGAACGCCTGCGTGCTGCCGACCTGGGCCATCACCGCGGTCTGCGTGGTGCCCGGCGGCGCCCATCCGTCGTACGCTCACGGTTACTACGAGCGCGACAACCGCTTCTATCAGGACTGGGACCCGATTGCCCGCGACCGCGAAACCTTCACTGCCTGGATCGATGAGTACATCCGCGGCACCGAGGATTTTGCGCAGTACCAGGCGAAAGTGAACGGGGAGGCCAAGTGATGAGCGATTTCAACACCAACGAAATGATGACGGTGGCCGCTGCGCGCCGTCTCGGTAACGGCAGCGTGTGCTTCGTCGGCATCGGCCTGCCATCCAAGGCCGCCAACCTGGCGCGCCTGACCCATGCGCCGGAAGTGGTGCTGATCTATGAATCAGGCCCGATCGGCGCCAAGCCGAGCGTGCTGCCGCTGTCCATCGGTGACGGCGAACTGGCGGAAACCGCCGACACCGTGGTGCCGACCGGCGAGATCTTCCGCTACTGGCTGCAGGGCGGGCGCATCGACGTCGGCTTCCTCGGCGCCGCCCAGGTCGACAAGTACGGCAATATCAACACCACAGTGATCGGCGATTACCACGCGCCGAAAGTGCGCCTGCCGGGTGCCGGCGGCGCGCCGGAGATTGCCGGTAGCGCCAAGAAAGTGCTGATCATCCTCAAGCAGGGCCATCGCACCTTCGTCGACAAGCTGGCGTTCATCACCTCGGTCGGCCACGGTGAGGGCGGTGACCATCGCAAGCGCCTGGGCCTGCCGGGCGACGGCCCGGTGGCGATCATCACCGACCTTTGCATCATGGAGCCGGAAGCCGGCACCAATGAGTTCATCGTCACCTCGCTGCACCCGGGCGTGACCCGCGAGCAGGTGATCGAGAACACCGGCTGGCAGATCCGTTTCGCCGACCAGGTGGCCACCACCAAGGCACCGACTGCCGAGGAACTGGCCGCGCTGCGCGACCTGGAAGCCCGTACTGCTGAAGCCCATGGCCAGAAAGGAGGTGACGAATGAGCCGCGACGTTTTCATTTGCGACGCCGTGCGTACGCCGATTGGCCGCCTCAACGGCGCTTTGTCCGCGGTACGTGCCGACGACCTGGCGGCGATTCCGCTCAAGGCCCTGGTCGAGCGTAACCCGCAGGTCGATTGGTCAGCGGTCGACGAGGTATTCATGGGCTGCGCCAACCAGTCCGGCGAGGACAACCGCAACGTGGCGCGGATGGCGCTGCTGCTCGCCGGCCTGCCGGAAACGGTGCCAGGTGTGACCCTCAATCGCCTGTGCGCCTCAGGCATGGAAGCGGTCGGTGCTGCGTTCCGCGCCATCGCCTCGGGCGAGATGGAGCTGGCCATCGCCGCAGGCGTCGAGTCGATGACCCGCGCGCCCTACGTGATGGGCAAGGCCGACAGCGCCTTTGGCCGCGGCCAGAAGCTGGAAGACACCACCCTGGGTTGGCGCTTCGTCAACCCGGCGATGAAAGAGCAGTACGGCGTCGATCCGATGCCGGTCACCGGTGACAACGTCGCTGAGGACTATGGCGTCAGCCGCGCCGACCAAGACGCCTTCGGTCTGCGCAGCCAGCAGCGTGCAGCAGCGGCCCAGGAAGCTGGTTACTACGCCGAGGAGATCGTCCCGGTGGTGATCAAGACCAAGAAGGGCGAGATCGTCGTCGATACTGACGAGCACCCGCGTGCCGACACCACCGCCGAAGGCCTGGCCAAGCTCAAGCCGGTCAACGGCCCGGACAAAACCGTCACCGCCGGCAACGCCTCGGGCCTCAACGATGGCGCCTCGGCGATGATCCTGGCATCGGCCGAAGCCGTTGAACAGTACGGCCTCAAGCCCCGTGCCAAGGTGCTGGGCATGGCCAGCGGCGGCGTCGCGCCACGCATCATGGGCGTCGGCCCGGTGCCGGCGGTACGCAAGCTGCTGACGCGCCTGAATCTGGATATCGATGCCTTCGACGTTATCGAGCTGAACGAAGCCTTCGCGGCCCAGGGCCTGGCGGTCACCCGCGACCTCGGTCTGCCGGACGACAGTCCCAAGGTCAACCCGAATGGCGGCGCCATCGCCCTCGGCCACCCGCTGGGCATGAGCGGCAACCGCCTGGTGCTGACCGCGGTGCACCATCTGGAAAAGACCGGCGGCAAGCTCGGCCTGGCGACCATGTGCGTGGGCGTGGGGCAGGGGCTGGCATTGGCTATCGAGCGGGTTTGATCGCGGAATCGGCCGTTTGTCTTGGTAGCCTCGTAGGGTGGATGGTGCTTTTTCATCCACCATTGCGATTGCGGCGGTGGACGGGGCGGGCCGCGTAGGTGAAGCGTCGTCCACCCTACGGCTACGTTTCGAGGTCGGCCGCATATCCTGTGAGGGGCGCCATGCGCCCGATTCGCGGGCATGGCCCGCTCCCAGGATCATGACCAAGCTATCAGCTCTATTGCTAAGGCGATTTTCGAAGTTTCGTTTGTCCTCACCAGGTCACGGTCCACGACCCCGTGCCCCGGTGGGGATGAGCGACCTAAAATGACGAATCATTTGGTTACAGATGGGGTCGGAGTAGGGATCGTTCCGTTTCCTACCAGTGAGTATCCACAATGACTACTGATACCAGCACGGCGTACGAAGCCCCCAACTACAGCCCGGAAGAGCGCCGCAAGCGCATCTTCGCCATCGTTGGTGCCTCGTCGGGCAACCTGGTCGAATGGTTCGACTTTTACGTGTATGCCTTCTGCGCGATCTACTTCGCGCCGGCCTTTTTTCCTTCCGACGACCCCACCGTGCAGTTGCTCAATACTGCTGGCGTTTTCGCTGCCGGCTTTCTGATGCGACCGATTGGTGGCTGGGTGTTTGGCCGCGTTGCGGACAAATACGGCCGCAAGGTCTCGATGATGATCTCGGTGCTGATGATGTGCCTGGGCTCGCTGGCCATCGCCTGCATGCCCACGTACAGCAGCATCGGCACTCTGGCGCCTGCGCTGCTGTTGCTGGCGCGCCTGTTCCAGGGCCTGTCGGTGGGCGGCGAGTACGGCACCACCGCCACCTACATGAGCGAAGTGGCGCTCAAGGGCCAGCGCGGCTTCTACGCCTCGTTCCAGTACGTCACCCTGATCGGCGGCCAGTTGCTGGCGGTGCTTGTGGTGGTGATCCTGCAGCAAGCGCTCAGTGAAGACGAATTGCGGGCCTGGGGCTGGCGCATCCCGTTCGTGATCGGCGCCATGGCCGCCGTGGTGGCGTTCTATCTGCGTCGCTCGCTGGACGAAACCGCCAAACAGGATCAGATCGGCAACAAGGAATCAGGCAGCGTCGCCTACCTGTTCAAGCACCACAAGGCCGCTTTCTTCACCGTGCTGGGCTACACCGCCGGTGGCTCGCTGATCTTCTACACCTTTACCACCTACATGCAGAAGTACCTGGTCAACTCGGCCGGCATGAGCGCCAAGACCGCCAGCGGCATCATGACCGGCGCGCTGTTCCTGTTCATGCTCATGCAGCCGCTGTTCGGTGCGCTGTCCGACCGTATCGGTCGCCGCGCCTCGATGCTCTGGTTCGGCGCCCTTGGGGCGATCTGCACCTGGCCGATCCTGGCCTTGCTGCATACGGTGCAGAGCCCGGTGATGGCCTTTCTGCTGATCATCGCGGCACTGGCCATCGTCAGCCTGTATACCTCCATCAGCGGCCTGGTGAAGGCCGAGATGTTCCCGCCGGAGGTGCGCGCCCTGGGCGTCGGCCTGGCTTACGCGGTGGCCAACGCATTGTTCGGCGGATCTGCGGAATATGTTGCCCTGGGGCTGAAATCCATCGGCATGGAACAGACCTTCTACTGGTACGTATCAGGCATGATGGTGCTGGCCTTTCTGGTCAGCCTGCGCCTGCCGCGCCAGGCCAGTTACCTGCACCATGATCATTGACCACGGAGTGTTCGCTGTATGAGTTCCAGGCCCGCTAGCCAGCTGTTCGATGCCTACTTCACGGGTGCGCCGATGCGCCAGGTGTTCAGCGACCAGGGTCGTGTGCAGGGCATGCTCGACTTCGAGGCAGCGCTGGCCCGGGCCGAAGCGGCGGCTGGTGTGATCCCGCATGCAGTTGTGGCCGATATTCAGGCCGCCTGCCGCGCCGAACTCTACGACTTCGACGCGCTGGCGGTGGCCATCGGCAGCGCCGGCAACTCGGCGATTCCGCTGGTCAAGGCCCTCGGCAAACGCATCGCGGCGGGCAACCCCGAGGCCGAGCGCTACGTGCATCTGGGCGCCACCAGTCAGGACGCCATGGACAGCGGCCTGGTGCTGCAGCTGCGCACCGCCATCGAACTGTTGGAGCGTGACCTCGAGACCTTGAGCCGGCAACTGGCCGAGCAGGCCCAGCGCCATGCGGCAACGCCGATGGCCGGCCGCACCTGGCTGCAGCATGCCACGCCGGTGACCCTGGGCATGAAGATCGCCGGCTGGCTGGGCGCCATCGATCGTCATCGTCAGCGCCTCGACGAAATCAAACCGCGCCTGCTATGCCTGCAGTTCGGCGGCGCCTCGGGCAGCCTGGCCGCATTGGGCGACAAGGCCTGGGCGGTGGCCGGTGCGTTGGCCGCCGAACTGGACCTGCAACTGCCCGAGCAGCCCTGGCACACCCAGCGTGATCGCCTGGTCGAGTTCGCCAGCCTGCTCGGCCTCATCGCCGGCAGCCTCGGCAAGCTGGGCCGCGACCTGAGTCTCTTGATGCAGACCGAAGTCGGCGAGCTGTTCGAGCCCTCGGCGCCCGGCAAGGGTGGCTCCTCGACCATGCCGCACAAGCGCAACCCGGTGGGCGCCGCGGTGCTGATCGGCGCCGCGACCCGCGCGCCTGGGTTGGTCGCCATCATGTTCGCGGCGATGCCTCAGGAGCACGAGCGCAGCCTGGGCCTGTGGCACGCCGAATGGGAGACGCTGCCCGAGTTGTGCTGCCTGGTTTCCGGCGCCCTGCAGCAGGCGCTGATTCTGGTGCCGGGCCTGGAAGTGGACGCCGAGCGCATGGCCGCCAACCTCGAACTGACCCGCGGCCTGGTGCTCGCCGAGGCGGTGAGCATCGCCCTGGCGCAACGCATCGGTCGCGACGCTGCCCACCACCTGGTCGAGCAATGCTGCAAGCAGGCGGTGAAGGAGGGTGCGCACCTGCGCGACGTGCTCGGCGCCAATACCGAGGTCAGCGCACAGCTGTCGGCCGAAGAACTGGATCGTCTGCTCGACCCTGCCCATTACCTGGGCCAGGCGCGGCGCTGGGTCGAACGCGCCGTATCCCTGCACCGCGCCGCGAATCACTGAACCGTTTTCCCGTTAGGAGATTGTCATGCCTGTCGTTTCCCTCGCCGATGGCGACCTGAATTACCTGCTCGAAGGCCCAGCCGACGCACCGGTGCTGGTGTTGTCCAACTCCCTGGGCACCAACCTGCACATGTGGGATGCGCAGATTCCGGCGTTCACCGAGCACTTCCGCGTGCTGCGTTATGACACCCGTGGCCACGGCCAGTCGCTGGTCACGCCCGGCTTCTACAGCATCGAGCAGAACGGCCGCGACGTACTGGCGCTGCTCGATGCCCTGAACATCGACAAGGTGCATTTCTGCGGCCTGTCCATGGGCGGCCTGATCGGCCAGTGGCTGGCGATCAACGCGCCTTCTCGCGTGGATCGCCTGGTGCTGTGCAATACAGCCGCCAAAATCGGCAATGATGAGGTGTGGAACACCCGTATCGACACGGTGCTCAAGGGCGGCGAGAAGGCCATGCGCGATCTGCGTGATGCCTCCATCGAGCGCTGGTTCACCCCGGCGTTCGCCAAGGCCGAACCGGGCAAGGTCGAGCCCATCGTCACCATGCTGGCGCAGACCTCGCCCCAGGGCTACGCCGGTAACTGTGCAGCGGTGCGCGACGCCGACTACCGCGAGCAGATCGCCACGATCGACGTGCCGACCCTGATCGTGTGCGGCACCGGTGATTCGGTGACCACCCCCGAGCACGGTCGCTTCATGCAGGCGCGTATTCCGGGCGCCGAGCTGGTCGAGTTCGACGCCGCGCACCTGTCCAACGTGCAGGCTGGTGAGCTGTTCACCGGGCGTGTGCTGAGCTTTCTGCAAACCAATTGAGCTGCAGTGCGTGGGCGTCGTCGCACGCCCGCGCCGTGAAGAGAAATGGAGCCACCGATGGACGAGAAACAACGCTATGACGCTGGCATGCAGGTTCGCCGTGCGGTGCTGGGCGATGCCCACGTCGACCGCAGCCTGGAAAAACTGACGCCGTTCAACGAAGAATTCCAGGAGATGATCACCCGCCACGCCTGGGGCGATATCTGGACGCGCCCGGGGCTGCCGCGCCACACCCGCAGCCTGATCACCATCGCCATGCTGATCGGCATGAACCGCGAAGGTGAATTGAAGCTGCACCTCAAGGCCGCCAAGAACAACGGCGTGACCCGCGAGGAAATCAAGGAAGTGATCATGCAGAGCGCGATCTACTGCGGTATTCCGGCTGCCAACGCCACCTTCCACCTGGCCGAAGAGCTGTGGGACGAAGTCGGCGTCGAGTCGCTGAAGGACTGAATCTATTTCCTCGGCCGCCGCCGGTTCTGAACCGAGCGGCGGTTTTTTTTGCCTGCGAAAAATGCCTCGCCAGGACAACCCTGAGTTTCAGATGAGTGGATTCTTGACAGTGCGCCCTGGCTGGAGGCGTGGCGCGCTCAGTTCAATGTGGCGCAGCGGGGCAAGACATGAGTGGCGCTGCGACATAAGTTCGGGTTGCCGGAACTCCCGCCTTCCTGCGCACAACTCCAACAATAGAGCGTACCTGCCGATGCCTCCCATGCCTGATGCCGTGCCCACATCCGTAATCAAAGCAGGCGTTATTCTTCGCGCCTTTCCTGGTGGTGCGACTCATCAGAGACTCACGCCAACGCTCTGTTGACCCGCACGCTACCCGATTGATTGACGTGTTGCGCTTTGACCTGACCGCCGAGGAAGCTGGCTATGCATTCGCTTATTCGAAAAATAATGCTGGTAGTCACTGTCGTCATGACCCTGGTAGCCGTGACCGTGGGTGTGACCAACTTCTTCTTCACCGCTAGCGAGCTCGACCGCCAGCACCTCGCTGAAATCGAGCGGATAGAAACGGTTGCCGCTCGGGCACTGTCGCTGGCACTGGCAATGACCCAGAAAACTGATGTCGAGCGGTTGATGGGCGATCTTGCCAACAATCCGCTGATCTCCTCGATGCGGGTGGTGGGCGGTGACGGCCAGTCTATTTATGCCATCGAGCCCAGGCATACCCGTGCGCAATCGGCCGTGGTGCGCAAGGTACCGCTGGTTGAGGGGGGCCGGGCATTGGGCACCCTGGAGATCGTGTTCAATCGTGATGGCGTGGAGTCCACGTTGGTCACCGTCATGCTACAGAGCGTGTTCGTCAATGGCGTTATGTTGTTGGCCGTGTTGCTGACCGTCTTTCTGCTGACACGCCGCCTGGTCACCCGGCCGGTTCGGGAGGTCAGTGAATCGCTGGCCCAGATCGCCCAGGGCAATGGCGATCTGCGTGCCCGGCTGAAGGTCAGGAGCCGTGACGAGATCGGCCACCTGGCGAGCACCTTCAACAGTGTGCTCGAGCAGTTGGCAGGGCTGATGGGCGGTGTAAATGGTGTCGCCTCGTCACTCGATCGCTCTCTGGATGGTATGGGGCAGTCGACAGAGGCCACCGCCAATGCAGCCAATCAACAGGTGGTGCAAGTAGAAATGGTCGCCTCGGCGCTGACCCAGTTGTCGCAGTCGGCCAGTGAAGTGGCCGGGCATGCTCAGCGTACCTTCGAGCAGACCTGTACGGCGACGGAGCAGGTGCAGGTGGGCCGCAGCAAGATGGAAAATAACCATGCCACCGTTATCCGCCTGAGTGAGCAGGTCGGCAGCACGGCGCAAAAGATCAGCAGCCTTGCCGCCGATAGCGAGGGCATCAGTACGATGGTGGTGACGATCCGCTCCATCGCCGAGCAGACCAATCTGCTGGCCCTCAATGCGGCCATCGAGGCGGCGAGAGCTGGAGAGCAGGGGCGCGGTTTTGCGGTGGTGGCCGACGAAGTGCGTGCCCTGGCATCCAAAACCCGGCAGTCGACGGAGGAAATCGAGCGCATCGTTTCCCAGCTGCAAAGTGCTGCCGAGCAGGCCAAGCAGGCCATGACCGGCTGTCAGGCCACGTTGCAGGAAACCGTGCTGAGGTCTGGAGAAGTCAGCGATTACCTAGAGCAGGTGCGCACCGGCATCGTCAGCATCAACGCGATGAACCAGCTGATTTCCCAGGCCAGCCAGGAGCAGTGCCGGGTGGCCAATGGCGTCACCGAGTCGGTGAGTCGTATCCATGAACTCAGTGAAAGTATCTTCATGAGCATCCACAGCCTCACCGACGGCGGGCAACGCCTCAAGAGTCAGAGCCAGGTGCTGCAGGACAAAATGGGCCAGTTCCAGCTTTGAGCCTGGTCATGCGCTGTGCTTTGCCGCACCCGCTGTGCGGCATCGCTCAGTGCGGCTTGCCGGCCATGGCGGATTCGCGGAATAACCGCGGCGGCATCCCGTACATCGCCCGGAATGCCTTGCTGAAATGCGAGCTGCTGCTGAAGCCCCAGGCGTAGGCGATATCGGTGATCGAGCGCGGGAGGTTTTCCGGCTTGCGCAGCTCTTCGGCACAGCGGGCCAGCCGTCGTTGCCAGATGTATTCATTGAGCCCGCTGGTGGTTTCATCCTTGAACGCACGATGCAGAGTGCGCACCGAGCACTCCAGGGCCTCGGCAATACGCTCGATGGTCAGTTCGCGATCGGTCAGGTTCTGCTCGATAAACGATCTGATCCGGCTTTTCTTGAAGAAGTGGAAGTCACGTTCCAGGTGGGTCTGCTGACGCTGGTTTTCCAGGGTGTTTTGCAAGAGCGAAGTGATGCTCTGGCCGAGCAGGCTGGCAGTAGTCGCGTTCATCAGCGGGAACTGGTGATAGGTGTCGCTGATCATGTGCTGGAGCATGCGCACCAGACCATTGCGGCTATTGAGGTGTGGCTCGGGCACTGTACCGACTCGGCTGCCGAGGCCATGGCACAGCAGCATCAGGTATTCGCAACCTTTCATGCTGGTGACATTGAAGGGTTGGCCGCAGTCGAGCAGCAGTATTTCGCCAGGCGTGAGGACGTGGCGCTTGTTGCCTTGCTCGAAATGGCTGATCTCGCTCATCTGCAGTATCACCAGCCAGGGCGTCTCAGCCGGCGCCAAGGTCTTGCTCAGGCTGCGGGTGAAACGATGCGGGCTGCAGACCATATGGCAAAAGTGCAATTCGCCCAGCGCGCCGTATTCCAGCCTGCCGGTAAAAGGCTGGTCATGCAGGGCTTCGAAGTAACTGGTTTCCAGGCGGCGCACATGTTCCGGCGTCTGGCCTAGGTGGTTACTCATGAATTCGCGCCACTTGAGCAGGCGGTCGCTTTGCGCGTACGGGTCGGTACTGACGGAGGCGAGTGTACTCATCGGGAATACCCTTGTGGTGATCGTCCGCAGGTTCCTGCGGACGACTGTCGCTCGAACTTAGGCTGATCAGAAGGGGTAACGATGCCCCCCGGCCTGCCAGGTGACCCAGTGTGCACGGGTGAACTCATCCAGCGCGTAATGACCATTGAAGCGACCCAGTCCGGAGTTTTTCTCGCCACCGAAAGGCGCGTTTGGCTGGTCGTCAACGGTAATATCGTTGATATGTGTCATGCCCGCTACAAGTTTTCGGGAGAAGGCCAGGCCACGTGCCATGTCACGGGTGAACACGGCGCTGGAGAGCCCGTAGTCGCCGGCGTTGGCCAGTGCCAGGGCATGCTGTTCATCGTCGGCCACCACCAGCGGCAGCAAGGGGCCGAAGGTCTCTTCCATCGCCAGTTCCTGGCCGGCCGGCACATCGCCGAAGACATGCGGCGGCAATACCAGGCCGCTGGGCTGACCGCCTGCCATCTGAGTGAGGCCGGCGGCGTGGGCGTTGTCGATCTTGCGCAGCAGGCCATCGAGCTGGGCCTGGTTGATGACCGGGCCGATCACCGTATCGGCCAGGTTCGGGTCGCCGATCTTCAGTGCCTTGACCCGCTCGGCCACCAGTGCGGCGAAGTCGCCGTAGACCTTGCGATCGACGATGACGCGGTTGACGCTCATGCAGATCTGCCCCTGATGCAGGAAGCGACCGACCACGGCGGCGTGAGCGGCCACCTCGATGTCGGCATCATCCAATACCACCAGCGGGCTGTTGCCACCGAGTTCGAGGGCGACGCGCTTGATGTACTGACCGCCGGTGGCGATACGCCCGACGTTGCGGCCAACATCGGTCGAGCCGGTAAAGGAAATGAAGCTGGGTACCTGATGCTCCACGAACGCATCACCGATTTCCGAGCCGGCACCGACGATGACGTTGAGTACGCCAGCCGGAAAGCCTGCCTCTTCGAACAGATGGGCGATCAGCAAGCCGCCGGTCACGGCCGTGTCGCTGGCGGGCTTGAGCACCACGGTGTTGCCCAGCGCCACAGCCGGGATGACCGAGCGCATGCTCAGGTACAGCGGGAAGTTCCAGGGGCTGATGACACCCACCACGCCCAGCGGCTCGCGGAACACGAAGCTCTGCTCGCCCGGTTTGTGGCTGGTGAGAATGCGCCCCTCGACCTGGAACGGCATGCTCGCGCATTCGCGCACCAGATTGAGCGTGGCGTGGCATTCGAAGCCGGCCTTGATACGTGTACTGCCGGATTCACGAATCAGCCAGCCGGTAATTTCTTCAGCGCGCGACTCGATGACCTGCGCCAGACGGTTGAGCAGCTCGGTCTTTTGCGCCGGCGTGGTGGCAGCCCACTCCTGCTGGGCACGTTGTGCAGCCAGGTAGGCCTGGTCGAGATCGTCACGCGAGGCCATCGGCATCGCCAGCAGCTGGGCGCCGGTGAACGGATCACGGTCATCGAGCTGGCGGCTGGATCGTCCGCTGGTCCAACCGCCGTCGATGTACTGGCGGCCGGAAAGGGCATAGAGGGCAGGTGTCTGGTGAGTCATGGCAGTTCTCCGATTGATCTGATTTTTGTTCGAGATGGGGTATGGGCGTCAGGTGCGAATCCAGGCGCGGCCCCAGGAATTGAGGGTGTGCTCGCACTGCGGCCACTGGCCGGGCGGCGTGTCGGACGTGGTGGTCTGCAATTCTGCGGAGAACTCCAGACGGTTACGGTCGGCATCGACCACCATGAAGAACAGGTTGTTGCCGGGGCCGTGGCGGCCTGGGCCGAAGAAGATGTTGATGTGTTCCTTGGCGAAGCGATCACCCCAGTCGCGAATGTCGTTCCACTCGTTGGTTTCGTAGCAGTGATGATCCCATTCGTTGCGTGAGCCGCGGAAAAACGCCAGCGAATGGTGCTCATCGTCCGAGCGCAGGAAGCAGACCATCAACTGGCCGCTTTGTGCATCGACCACGTTGTCGGAAATGGTGAAGCCCACGGTGTTGACGTAGAAATCGACGACGGCCTCCAGTTCGGTGGTCTGGAACACCACGTGCTGCAGGCGCCCCGGCATGCCTGGCAGGTCGGCGTGCTGCAGCGTGCTGGAGGTGCCGAAGATGGTTTCCCGACCCTGGGGATCGCGAATGCTGAAGGCGCCTGCATCGAGCAGCGGGGAATCGATGTCAGCGACCGGGCAGCACTTCTGCTCAAGGCGTTGGCGCAGCTCGCCCAGGTGCTGTGCGCTGGCCAGGCGGTAGGCAGCGGCCAGCAAGCCGGACTGATCCGCCGGGCTGATATGGACGGCCCGATTGGGCCCCAGCAGCACGGCACTGCCATCGGCCTGCCGCTCGCCTTGCAGGTCCATCATGCGTTTGTAAAAGTCGATCTGGCGCTGCGGTTCCTTGCTGCCCATGTGCAGGTAGAGCAGGCGGGCAGGTGTGGTGGTTTGCAATGTGCTCATCGGAATGCTCCTCGAAGGTCAGCGAAGCGCTTCGGCGGCCAGGGCGAATGGGGTGGCCGAGGCAACGGGCTGCGGGTTGAACAGGGCTTGCAGTGAATCGGCGACATGCATCTCGTCATGGCAGTCGAAGAGGGCGGCGATATAGCGATCCGGGCGCAGCACGATGATCGCGCGTGACTCGAAGAAGGCTGCAGGCAGGGCGTTGTGGCGGTCGCGCAGAATGCTCGGGCCGCCTTGTTGCGCCACGCTGGCTGGGGCGTCGCCAGGCTCGACGATGATCTGCCGCGCGCCGAGTGCGGCCCAGAGCGGGTGCTGCAACTGGTCGAGTGCGTTGCTTTGCGCGCGCCCGCACTGGATCAGCGCGAAGCCATCGCCAATCAGGTCATCGAGTTTGCAATCGCGCCCTTCACTGTCCTCAAGGGTCGGTTGTGGAAACATCTCGCCGGTTCGAAAGGGCGCGGTGATGCTGCTGCTGACCACCAGGCCCTGGGTGAAGCGCGGCTTGGGTTTGAAGCGCATCTGCAGGAAATAGTCGCGCAGCGGCGGGATGTGACCGATGACGCGGAACAGTCCGCTGATCAGCCTGGCCCGCAGCGCGCTTGCAGGGGCCATCACCACGCCCAGGTTCAATGCCAGCTGAATCAGTGCCCAGGCATGACCGCGGCGTTCCTGCTCGTAAGTGTCTAGCACCGACGGATGCATGCCTGAGCGCAGTACCTGAATCAGCTTCCAGCCCAGGTTGTGCGCATCGCGAATGCCACTGTTCATACCCTGGCCCGCATAGGGCGGGGTCAGGTGGGCCGCGTCGCCTGCCAGAAATACCCGGCCGACGTTCCAGCGTTCGGCAACCCGGGCGTGGAAGGTGTAGACCGTCTTGCGCACCACCGAGGTGGGCTTGTCATCGCGGAAGGGGCGCAGCAGTTCACGCAGTTTGGCGTCATCGAGCATCTGCTCGTCGCTTTCATCGGGGCGCAGCATCAGCTCGAAACGCCTGGTCTTGTGCGGGCCTGGCACTTCGACGATTGGGCGACGGGCATCGCAGTACACCCGGGTCTGCCAGAACGGATCGTCATCCTGGTCGGTGTCGACCACCAGCCAGCGCGACTGGAAGCTGGAGCCGACCATGGCCACGCCAAGCTGCTTGCGCACCGGGCTGCGGCCGCCGTCGCAGGCGATCAGATAATCGGCGCTGATGGTGATTTGCTCACCTGCGGCATTTCTCACCTGGGCGACCACGCGCTGCTCATCCTGGGTGAAGCTCAGCAGCTCGTGGTTGAAGCATTGGGTCAGCGAGGCGAAACGATCCATGCCTTTGCGCAGCGTGGCTTCGAACAGCGGCTGGCGGAAGGCGTTGCGCTTGGGAAAACCATAGGCGGTCGAGGTCGGTTCCACCTTGCCGAAGCAATGGCCGCCCGGGCGATCGAAGTAATGCACGCCGTAGCCGGGCACTACGTCGCGCAGCACTTCATCTGCCAGGCCGATGGCCTGCATAGTCCTCAGTGACTCGTCATCGATCGATACCGCACGGGGCTCGGCGACAGTGCTGGCCTTGCGGTCGAGGATGATGGTGGTGATGTCGGCCTGGCCGAGCAGATTCGCTAGGGTGAGACCGGTCGGTCCGGCACCCACGATAAGGACGCCAGACTGCATGTATAGGGTTGTCATTGTTGTTCCCTTTTTGAGTAGGGGCGGCTCAGTCCAACTGATGGGGCCTGTGTGAGAGGGTCGTGGCCAGTTGGGTCAGGTTCTCCGCCAGGGTCATGATCTGTAGCCCATGTTGTTCATCCAGATCGGGGTTACGCTCCTGCAGCGGCCTTACGCAGGAAATGCTGCCGACCACGCGACCGTCACCGTCGAAGATCGGTGCCGCGAGGCCAAAGACCCCGCTATCGACTTCGGCAATGCTGATCACGAAACCCTTTCGGCGAATGCCCTGCAGCGAGCGGCGAAATTCATCCCAGGTCTGGCCCAGGTTGCTTTGCCGGATCAGCTCCGGGTTTTCCAGAAACAGCTGGCTGTGCTGACGCGTACCCAGGTGCGCGAGAATGGCTTTCGAAGTCGCGCCCATGAACAGCGGGCGCGGCGTACCACGGGCGTAGCTGAGCTCATCGGTAAGGGCGCCGCTCTGGTGGATGCAGACGACCTGGTCCTTGAACAACCGGCAGACCAGCCACGCTTGGTGCTCGCTCCAGCTCGGCAAGTCGGCTTCGAGCTGGCTGGCAGCCCGCACGAGGGGATCGCTGACGCGCAACTGGCGATCCCAGGTGATGATGCGCGAGCCCAGGGTGTAGCGCCCCGCCTCGACCTGGAACAGCAGTTCGGCATCGGCCAGCTCACGCACGTAGCGATAGACCGTGGAGCGGGTGTAGCCCAGGGCCGCCCCCATATCGTCCACCGCCCAGACCGGGTTGGCCTCGGTGAAGATATCCAGAACCCGCAGCATGCGTTCCAGGCTGGAGGCCTTTGCCGTGCTTGGCGACAGGCCGGGGCTGGTCTGGTTGTGTTTAGACAGGCCGTCCATTTCTCGTTACTCGTCAGCGATGGTGTTGCGCAGGATACCAATGGAAGCGATCTCGACCTCGACAACATCACCGGGCTTCATCCATACCTGCGGTTCGCGGAAGGCGCCGACGCCGCCGGTGGTGCCCGAGACGATCACGTCGCCGGGTGCCAGCTCGGTGAAGGCGGTGCAGTATTCGATCAGCTTGCGCACGTCGAAGATCATGTCCGCCGTACTGGTGTGCTGCATGATTTCGCCATTGAGGCGGGTGGTCAGCTCCAGGGTCTGCGGGTCGGGGATCTCGTCGGCGGTCACCAGCCATGGGCCGAAACCGCCGGTTTGCGGGAAGTTCTTGCCCGGTACGAACTGAATGGTGTGTTTCTGCCAGTCACGCACGCTGCCGTCGTTGTAGCAGCTGTAGCCGGCCACGTAGTCGAGGGCGTCGGCTTCCTTGACATGGCGTGCGGTCTTGCCGATGACCACGGCCAGCTCACCCTCGAAATCCAGCTTGTGCGAGGCCTTGGGGCGCAGAATGGGTTGCTCGTGCGCGGTCTGGCTGTCGG
This sequence comes from Pseudomonas fulva 12-X, assembly GCF_000213805.1. Classification (NCBI taxonomy): domain Bacteria; kingdom Pseudomonadati; phylum Pseudomonadota; class Gammaproteobacteria; order Pseudomonadales; family Pseudomonadaceae; genus Pseudomonas; species Pseudomonas fulva. The sequence continues at coordinate 2,185,101 of NC_015556.1, forward strand.
CGAAGCGGGTGAAAATCATCGGGTACACCGGCGTTTCGCGGCCGGTTTCACGCATGTGCGTGGCGTAGTTGATGCCGATGCAGAGGATCTTGCCCGGGTGTGTGATGACCGGCAGGAACTGGATGTCGGCAAGGTTCAAGCGCGGCAGCTCGGCAAGGCTGTCGGCACTCAGTTCGACCAGGCGATTGCCGGCGATGGCTTGCTTGAGATCCTGGCCGATGCTGGCCTTGAGCTCATGCAGATCGATGATTTCGTCACCGCTGACGATGCCGTAGGAGTCGCGACCCTGATGGGTGAAACTGGCAATTTTCATGTGATTTTCCCTTGTGGGTGTAGTTGTCGGGTTCAGGCTGCATGTCCGGGCGTGGCCCGTAGCTGGCTGAAGAGGATGGTCAACACGGCGCCCAGAGCCAGGGCGCCTGGCAGCAGCGCCGCCATGAAGATCTGCTGCAGTGACCAGCCCAGGCCGAGCATCAGGCCACCGAAGATCGGGCCGATGATCGAGCCGATGCGACCGACGCCCAGCGCCCAGCCGATGCCGGTGGAACGAATGCTCTGTGGATAGATTTCCGCGGCCACTGCATTGAGACCCGCCTGTGCGCCCTGCACGGTGATGCCGAGGATGAACATCGCCAGCAGGAAGCGATCCAGCACCACCGGAAGCAGGCTCAGCGCAAGCACCAGTACCAGGTAGCAGATGAATTCACCGAGCAGCACCTGGTAGGTGCCGAAGCGGTTCATCGCGTGGCCCTGGACCACCGAGCCGATCACGCCTCCGAGGCTGAACAGGATGATCGCGACGATACCGGCCGACAGCGGTGCGTTGGCTGTCGCGAGCACGGTGGGGATCCAGCTCATGATCGAGTAGAGAATCAGCAGGTTCATGGCGTACGGCAGCCACAGCAGCAGGGTGCGGCGCCACATGCCTTCACTGAACAGACGGCTCACCGGAATGCGTTCGGCCTTGGTCGACGACGCATCAGGCGTGCCTGCACCGCGAGGGCTGACCGTTGGGAACAGACTTTTGAGCACGCGCTCGAACTGCTGGCGGCGCAGCGGCGAGCGCGCCAGGTATTCCATCGACTCGGGCAGGCGGATGGCGATCACCAGCGCCACGACGATGGGCAGGGTGCCGCCAACGATGAAAATGGCATGCCAGCCCCAGTGACTGAGCATGTACTGCGAGGTCAGCCCGGCGAGCATGGCGCCCAGTGGCATGCCGCAGAACACCAGAGTCACCGCCGATCGCGAGCTACGCCGTGGCATGTACTCGGCGGCCAGGGCCACCAGATTGGGAATCGCGCCGCCAAGACCAAGGCCAGTCAGAAAACGGACCAGCAGCAACTCGTCGTAGTGTTTGACGAACGCCGTCAACAGGGCGAAGAAGCCGAAGGCCAATACCGAGGCGATCAGTACCTTCTTGCGCCCGATGCAGTCGGCCAGCGGGGCCAGCAGCAAGGCACCGACCATCAGGCCGAACAGAGCCGCCGCGAACACCGGACCGAAGGCCGAGGGGGCGATGGCCAGGCTATCGGCCATGGGTTTGACCAGAAAGCCCACCACTTGCGTGTCGAAGCCATCGAGCACTGCGATGAGCAGGCAAAGGCCCAACACTTCGTATTGTCTGGCGCCGATCTGGCGGTTGTCGATCACGCCACCCAGGGCGCTCGTCGCGTTGGATTGATGCACGGCTTGAGCCTCTTGTTCTTATCGTGATGCACAGGCATTCGCGTAAGGATCCGCGATGGGCTCAATCTAGGCTTCAAATTAAATCCTGTAAAGTGGGATTTAATAAAAATCCCACAATATGAAAATTATTTGTTTTATGGCTTGGATATGTGCGGCGCGGAGTCACCCCGGCGCATTGGCCGCACTGGCGTAGAGCCACGGCAGCGGCAGAGGTACGGCCGGTCGCGGTGTGTTTCCAGGGACTGTTGGCATTTCGAGGCGCTGTGCTCGACATGGCAACAGTCCCTGGCCTGGCACTGTGCCGGGGCTCAGAACGGGTAGGGGCGTGGCGCGTGCTGGATCGAGACCCAATGGTCTGTGGTGAGTTCGGCGATGATCCAGTCGCTGTTGAACCGTCCCAGGCCGCTGTTTTTCTCACCGCCGAACAGGTTGCTGGGGTCGTCGTTCACCGAGATGTCGTTGACATGCGTCATCCCTGCCTCGATTTGCTGGGCGAAGCGCACGCCGCGCGCTTCGTCGCGGGTGAACACCGAGCTGGACAGACCGAACTCGGTCGCGTTGGCCAGCTCCAGCGCATGTGCTTCATCGCGGGCACGGATCACCGGTGCGATAGGGCTGAAGTGCTCGCTTTGAGCCAGAGGCGATTCATTGGCGACGTCGATGAAGATGTGCGGTGGCAGTAGTCGGCCATCGACGCGGCCATCCAGTACCAGCTGCGCCGCGGATTGTTTGGCGGCCTCGATACGTGACAGAGCGCCTTCGAGTTGACGTGAGTTGATCAGCGGGCCGATCACCGTGTCACTGTCGTTGGGGTCGCCCACCTTGAGCTGGCGCGCCCGCTCGACAAAGGCTTCGACGAAACGATCATGAATGCTGGTGTCGACGATGATACGGTTGCTGCTCATGCAGATTTGCCCCTGATGCAGGAAGCGGCCTACCGTGGCACCCTGTACCGCGCGCTCCAGGTCCGCGTCATCGAGCACCACGCACGGAGCATTGCCGCCCAGCTCCAGACCCACGCGCTTGAGCGTCGGGCCGCTCATGGCCAGACCGCCGATATGCCGGCCGACTCGGGTGGAGCCGGTGAAGGAAATGAACTTGGGGATCGGATGCAGAGTAAAGGCATCGCCGATATCGGCCACATCGCCGACCACCACGTTGAGCACACCAGGTGGCAGCCCGGCTTCCTCGTAAAGCTTGCCGAGCAGCAGGCCTCCGGTGACCGGAGTATCGTCGGCGGGCTTGACCACCACGGCATTACCCAATGCCAGAGCCGGTGCGATTGAGCGGTTGGACAGGTGCATTGGCCAGTTCCACGGGCTGATAACGCCGACCACGCCGAGTGGCTTGCGATACACGCGGCTTTCCTTGCCGGGAATGTCCACCGGCAGGATGCGCCCCTGCACGCGGGCGGGCATGCTGGCGGCGGCCAGCATGGTTGCGCGTACGGCGCCCCATTCGATTTGCGCCTTGGTGCGGGTGCTGCCCGATTCACGGATCAGCCAGTCGATGATCTCGCCCTGTCGTGCATCCAAGATGGTCACGGCGCGCAGGAACACCGCTGCCCGATCGGCTGGAAGCAGGGCGGCCCAGTCGCGCTGGGCACTGGCTGCGCTGCGATAGGCCAGGTCGAGATCGGTCTGGTTGGCCAGGCTGATGCGGGTCAACAGGGCGCCGTCATAGGGGTTGTGATCGTCCAGTACCTTGCCAGAGCTGCCAGCGCACCAGCGGCCTGCGATGAATTGTCCGGTGAAGTCATGCCATGGGTTGGCGATCAGGCTCATGTTCAAGCTCCTGGGGTGGGGGAAAGGAATCAGTCTTTGGACGTGAGGCGGGCAAGGGTTCGCGCGGCCTGTTCGGCGTTGTATGCGGCCTGTGCCGAGTCCGGCACGGGTGAGGAGTCATCGGTTACAAAGGGCGCTGTCGCGGCGATGCAGCGCAGTGCGGCACTGACCAGCACGCTCGCATAGCCGTCGCTCACCACCAGTGAGCGCAGCAGGGCACGCGCGCGCCCATGAGCCGCGGCGAATTGGCTCGGCGCTGTGGCGCGCCGGGTTTGCCTGGCGATGCGCCGAGCCAGAGCCAGGCGCCTACCTGCCGCAAGTGCGGGATACCACAGCAGCAGGCTTGCGGCCGCAGCCAGTACTCCCAGCACAATCGCCAGCGTCTGCTGGGCGACTAGTGGCAGATCGCTCGGCAGCTGTACGCCGGGCTGCGCCGTGAGCAGGAAGGTCATGTTCAGGTCAATGGCCAGCTTGGCGGTTCGGGCGCGGGCCATCAGCGCTGCGCCAGTCAGCAGGAAGGGGGCGATGCACGCCAGCAACTGCCAGTCGCTGTGCACCTGGGGCAGCAGCCAGAGGCGGGCGACCATGCCTGCGCTGGCGCCCAGCAGGGAGCCGATGAATACATCCTTGAGCGCCATCCTGGCATCGTTGTGGCTGGAGAACAGCGAGGCGAACAGCACCGCGGTCATGGTCATGATGGCGCCTTCGCTCCAGCCGCTCAGGCGCCAGGCCAGTGCCGCGATGATCAGGGCTGACAGTGGCCGTGCCGCAGAGGTGCTGGCGGCGCGCCAATCATGGTTAAGCACCCGTTCGCGCCAGTTGGCTCGGCTGCTCGGGTTTGCGAAGAGTTGCTGCAAGCGTTCGAGTGCCAGCAGCAGTTGCGGGTATTTGCTGGGGTGCAGTTGCAGTGCGCCGATGAAGGCTTCGAGGTTTTCCTGCTCGCTTCGCTCATCGGCAAAGCGCGCGTCGCACAAAAACGTGCTGTGCGTCTCGTGCAAGCTGTGCACCAGGGCGACGCTGACGAGCAGCGCATCGATCACCTCATGGGCGTGGCGGACCCGCTGGCGCCCCTTGCGTGAGCCGGCGGCAGCGAAATCGAGCACGCCATCGAGGGTCTTGATGGCGCCCAGTATGCGATTGAGGTCAGTGGCATTCTCTGTCTGCACGGGGCCGCTCATGCACCAGCGCAGGCAGTCGTTGACCAGTGCGTCGAGGCGCTCTTCGAGCAGCACGCTCGGCTCGGCCTTGGCGGTAAACAGCCAGGATATGCAGGAGCAACAGAGTATGCCGAGCAGTGTGCAGATCACGCGCCCGCTGGCGAGTTCTGGGTCGAACACCGGGTCGGCCAGGCCGAACAGGGCCACGATCGCAGCGGTATAGCCGGCCAGTACCCAGGCGTAGTTGCGAAAGTGCCGAAAGAAGTTGCCGACGGCGGCGCACAGCGCCAGCCAGAGTGCCAGCAGGCATAGCAACAGGTTGGGCCAGCCGAAGAAAAAGTACAGCAGCACGCCACCCACCAGCGCGCCTACAAGGCTGCCTGTGAGGCGTGCAATAGAGCGTTCGATAAACAGGCCGCGGGTGGGCTGGGCGACCAGCCATACCGTCATCGCGGCCCACCAGGGATGATGAATGCCGGCCGCGTTGGCCAGCGCCAGAGCGAGCAGAGCCGCTGCGGTGCTGTGCAGGCTGAACAGGAGAGGGGCGCGCGCTTCGGCCAGGGCTTGACGCGTGCGTTGTAAAAGTACGCCGCTCATGGCGAGCGGCGTTGCTGGCTGGGTCGTGGCATCGCTTACTCGGCGGCAGACCAGGAGCCGTGCAGGGACATGCGCATGCGAAACGGAATCCGGATTCGTGCCACAGGGCCGGTGGCCATATCGCGTGAGTCGAGTACCACCAGCTCGCTGCTGAAGTCGAAGAGGTTATTGAGCAGGGCAATGACATAGCCGTCGCCTTCTGGGGCATCCGCAGAACGGGGCACGAAGATCGGCTCCTGGAAGCACCCGCTTTCGCCCGGGAACCAGCTATCGCTCACACCTGTACGCAGGTTGAAGTGCGTCAGCAGGTTGAAGAACTGGAAGGGCATGGGCCCGTTCTCTTCGCGATAGGGGCGCGTCGGATCGAAAGACAGCATGAAGCCATGCTCATAGGGCAGGCCGGTGTAGCGCTCATCGACACGCGGAAACTCGCAGCGGTAATCGGTCAGCGGTCTGGGTTCGACCAGATCGCTCTTGGCGCTGAGGTCGAAGGTCCAGCGCTGCAGCGTGGAAGAGAGGGTTTCCGGGTTGGGGACAAAGCCGTCCTGCTGAGGGAAGAAGTAGAAGACGTTGCCGTCGGTGACCGGCATGTCGACATGGATCTGTCCGTCTTGCTCGAAGGCATTGAGGGTATGCCCCTGGAACCCGTTGGCAGGGCCCTTGAACCAGCGCACGTCGCTGGCCGTTCCGTGGCGCGGCAGCACGGCGAACAGTTGCGGCAGGTCAGGCTGCCACTGGAAGTGCTGCCCGCCGCGCTTCATGCGCTCCACGTCCACGGTCAGGGGAATGAACGGGAACACGATGTAGTTCGGGGTGATGGCGCAGTCGTGCACCATCGCCGCGTACGGCGCCTGGAACCAGATTTCCTTCAGCAGTTTGCCGTCCGGGCTGATCTCGAAATAGGCCATGTCCGGCGTGCCGTCGCCCTTTGCCTCGTAGCTGAAGGCGAGCAAGTTGCCGCTGACGGGGTCGATTTTCGGGTGGGCGGTGAAGGTCGCCGACTTGATCTGCCCATTCCAGTCGTAAACGCCCAGCGTCTCCAGGGTTTGCGGGTCCATGGCGTAGGGCAGGGCGTCTTCCTTCATGGCCAGTAGCACATCGCCGTACTTGAGCACGGTGGTGTTGGCCGTGGTGTTGTTGGCGGCCGCCAGTTCGTCGTTGCTGTAGACGTTGCGATAGATGCCGTTGAGCGATCGACCTTCGTGGCGCTGGGCGAGCAGACGGTCGGTCTGCACGTAGCGACGGCGCAGCGAAACCTTGCCATCGGCAAAGAAGAACGCACTGACCATGCCGTCGCCGTTGAAGAAGATGTCGTTGCCGAGCAGGGGTGGATACTGGTGGTCGGGCGACACCTGATAGAAGGCACCACGGATAGCCGCTGGCAGTTCGCCCTCGATTTCGAGATCCATGACATCGGCTTCCACGCGACTCGGGCGGTAAAGGGCGCCGGAGAATTCGGGCGTTTCGGGAAATAGGGCCGTCATGATGATTTTCCTTGCATTGAAAGACTGTGAATCAGGCCGCCTGGACCATCAGCTCTGCCTGTTGGGCACGCGAGCGCTGGCGGAAGCGGGCGACCACCAGAAACGCAATAAACAGACCCAGGATGTAGGTGGCAGCGGCCAGCCAGCCGACTGCGCGCAGGTTGCCACCGCCGACCACCAGTGCCGCGCCCAGCGGGCCTGCGCCCTGACCGATGAAAATGGCCGCGTTGCCCAGGCCGGCGAGTCGCCCACTGGGGTCGAGCTCGGCAGTCATGGAGAACAGGTACGGCAGGCTGAAGAACCAGGCCAGGTGGATCAGTGCAGCAGTGGTCGCAAAGGCCAGCGCGCTGGTGCCATGGACCATGATCAAGGTGGCTACCAGCGCCAGGCCGAAGCCGATCAGCTGCGGCATCAGCAGGCCGATACGCCGTTTGATGATGCCGGCCAGCCCGGCGCCGATGGCCCCGGCAAGGATGCTGGCACCGAGAATGGCGCCAATTTGCTGAGGTTCCAGGCCGATACTTTTGCCAATGCGCTCCTGATACACCCAAAGCGCCGAGTGGCCGAAGAACAGCAGCGCGAACAACGACACCAGTAACAGCGCAGTGACCGTCATCGGCGGCTCGCCAGCTTCGACGTGCGCTGCCGCCTCATCGTAGCGTGGCGGTATACGGTTGAAACCGAGCAGGGCGATGGCACTGGCTACGGCGAGCGCCATGAACACGGCTGGAATGCCTGCTGCCTGGAGGATCAACGGGGTCGAAGAGACGATCAATATCCCCCACAGCAGGTTGCCGATGTTGATGACGGCGAAGGTCGAGTCCTTCGATTCGCGCAGAGCAGCCGTCGCATAAACCACGGCCATCACCACGCCACCGCTGAGCCCGCAGAGCACCCGGCTGGCGCATAATGCCAACCCACTGCTGGCCTGGGTGCTCAGCAGATTGCCGATCACCAGGGCCAGTAAGCCTGCGAGTGCGAAGCGGCGACGATTGACTTTGGGCATCAGCAAGGCGCTGACGCCGCATGCCACGGCCATGGCGATCAGCTCGGCGGCAAAGATGGCGCCGATGGCGTTCAGTGGAATACCCAGCCGATCAACGAAAGCACCGCCCAGAATTGGCTGGACCTGCAGGGTGCCAAGGGAAATGACCATCATCATGCAGATGGCCAGGAGGGTCCTTTTGCTGTTCACAACGTCGAGTGCATTCATGATTGCTTTGCCTCTGGATGATCAGAACGCATGCGCAAAGCGCAACTGGACCGCGAAGTCGTTCTTGGCACGGTTCTCTACCTGAGTCTCGTGGTAGGTATTGAGCCAGAAGCCGTCGCCTTCACTGATTTTCCAGAAAAGACCCGGGCCGATACCGAGCACTTTTTCGCGCGAGTCTTCGAGACGCTGGCCGTTTACCTGGTCATCGCTGAGCTGCTTGAAGTAGTAGCCGTTGATGCCCACCGAGAGGTTGGGAATGACTTCGTAGGAGGCGGCGAAGTTGATCCAGGCCGATTTGCCTGCCTGGGTATCACGCACGGGCTGCCCTTCGAAGGGCACAGGTGAGCTGCTCGCCGGATCGTCGTTCTTGAAGTTGTAGAGGTAATGCAGGCGCCAGCTCAGTTCCCAGCGGGGGGCTGGCATCCAGGTCGCGGCCCAGTAAGGGTTGAGCGAGTAAGTATTGGAGCCCTGGTTGAGGTCCTTGTCTTCGTCGTATTTACCGGTCGGCATAATCACGTCGAAGGCCACGCGCTGGACGAAAACCGGGCGGCCAGTCGAGTCGACGATCGGGTCGAATTGAATCTGTGGACCGGCGGTAATGTCGCCCAGCCCGAATGCATTGTCCTTGAGCTTGGCTCCAGCGTCGCCGAAATCGCCATCCAGAGACACCAGCGGCACCAGCAGGCTCCAGCCCAGGTGTGCGCCGCCGCCGATGGTTTCGGGCGAGTAATAGCTGAACTGGTTGATCAGCGTCACGACATTCAGCTTGGGATTGTCGAACGCGGTGTTTTCCTTGCCATTGTTGTTCCTGAACGAGCTGGCGCTCTGGTATTTCAGGTAGGCGAGGTAGTTGAGTCCGGGAGGGCCTGCGAAACCGTCATAGAAGCTGGTTCCGCCCAGGTTGATGCCAGCCGGCTGATTGACGGAGGGCGGCGGCGGGCCATCGGCGGCCATGGCGGTGTCGAGTGCTGCGAGGGTGAACAATCCCAGTGTGATGGCAAGCGAGGTCTTCATGTCTGGAGGCTCTTATTGTTGGTGTTGTGAGCTGAATGCAATCTGTGTTGCACGCCTGCAATTTACGACGTGCTCGCGCAGCATTCTTATGTCGGCGGGCCATCTTTGTCTGGGCGTGCCATTGCTGGGGCTGAATGATTGCCGCTGTGGTGATCGCGGGGCGTCGGTGCTTGATGTTCACCACGGCTGACCCCATCTGAAGGGCAGGAGCACTTCCCATCCTCTTTAGAGCCCACCATGAATCTCTTTATGTCTTCTCGACAGCGAGAAGCCCTGCGCACCTCCTGGATGTTCATCGCGCCATACCGCGGGCGCGTGGCAGGTGCATTGCTGGCGCTGCTGTTCACTGCCGCCATTACCTTGTCCATGGGGCAGGGCATCAAGCTGCTGGTCGATCAGGGCCTGGCCACTCAGTCGCCGGAAGCGCTGCGCCATTCGATCCTGCTGTTCTTCGTGCTGGTGCTGGCCCTGGCGGTGGGGACCTACACGCGTTTCTACCTGGTTTCCTGGCTGGGCGAGCGGGTGGTGGCGGACATCCGCAAGCGCGTGTTCGATCACCTGGTCGGCCTGCACCCCGGCTTTTACGCCCACAACCGCGCCTCGGAGATCCAGTCGCGGCTAACCGCCGATACCACCTTGCTGCAGTCGGTGATCGGCTCGTCGCTGTCGATGGCGCTGCGCAACTTGATCATGCTGGTCGGCGGCATGATCCTGCTGGTGGTCACCAATCCCAAGCTCAGCGCCATCGTGCTGGCCGCGCTGCCGCTGGTGGTGGCGCCGATCCTGCTGTTCGGCCGCCGTGTGCGTGAGCTATCGCGGCAGAGCCAGGATCGCATCGCCGATGTCGGCAGCTACGTCAGCGAAGTGCTCGGGCAGATCAAGACGGTGCAGGCCTACAACCATCAGGCCGAAGACCGCCGGCGATTCGGCCTGTCCGCCGAGGCTGCGTTCGACACGGCTCGCAAGCGCGTCGCCCAGCGCGCCTGGCTGATCACCGTGGTGATCGTGCTGGTGCTCGGCGCCGTGGGCGTGATGCTCTGGGTCGGCGGCATGGATGTGATCGCCGGGCGCATCAGCGGCGGTGAGCTGGCGGCATTCGTGTTCTACAGCCTGATCGTCGGCTCGTCGTTCGGCACCCTCAGCGAGGTGATCGGCGAGTTGCAGCGCGCCGCCGGCGCCGCCGAGCGCATCAGCGAACTGCTCAGTGCACGCAACGAGATCCATGCGCCGCTCGACGGCGCGCTGGTTGCGGCCCGGCCCGCGGAGGGCCGTATCGAGGTGCAGGATTTGTCCTTCGCCTACCCGACGCGCCCCGACAGCCTGGCGCTGCAAGACATCACGCTGGCGGTGGAACCGGGCGAAACCCTGGCCATCGTCGGCCCGTCCGGCGCGGGAAAGTCGACGCTGTTCGACCTGCTGCTGCGCTTCTACGATCCGCTGCAGGGGCGCATCCTGGTCGACGGCCTGCCCATCGAGCGCCTCGATCCACACGCCCTGCGCGAGAACTTCGCGCTGGTTTCCCAGCACCCGGCGCTGTTCTTCGGCAGCGTGGCTGACAACATCCGCTACGGGCACCCGGACGCCAGCGATGCCGAGGTGGAGGCCGCCGCTCGCGCGGCCCATGCCCATGAATTTATCGCGCGCTTGCCCCAGGGTTATCAGACCCATCTCGGCGATGCCGGCCTGGGGCTTTCCGGCGGCCAACGGCAGCGCCTGGCGATTGCCCGCGCCTTGCTGGTTGACGCACCGATCCTGCTACTCGACGAAGCCACCAGCGCCTTGGATGCCGAGAGCGAACACCTGATCCAGCAGGCGCTGCCCGAGCTGATGCGTGGCCGCACCACCCTGGTGATCGCCCACCGCCTGGCCACGGTAAAAAGCGCCGACCGTATCGCGGTCTTCGATCAGGGGCAGTTGGTGGCGTTGGGCAAGCATGCCGAACTGGTCGCCAGCAACCCGCTGTATGCGCGGCTGGCCGAGTTGCAGTTCGTGGAGAAGAGCTAAGGGGTAGGGCGCCGGTCTCGGCGTTGAGTATGTGGTGGGCCGGTGAAGCGTGACCCACCCTACGGGCTGCCGGCGTGCGGTGGTTCTGTGGGAGCGCGCCATGCGCGCGATTCACGGGCATGGACTGGGCGTCCCCGCCCGTTCCCACATGCAAGCCTGCGATCAGCTCGTGATGTTTGTGTTACACCGCGAGCAAATACATCTCAGCCGCTAACCAAACTCAAAAACTCGCTACGGGTCGCCGCATTTTCGCGGAATTCACCGAGCATCACCGAGGTGACCATGGAGGAGTTCTGCTTCTCCACGCCGCGCATCATCATGCACATGTGCTTGGCCTCGATGACCACCGCCACGCCCAAGGCGCCGGTGACCTGCTGGACGGCCTCGGCGATCTGCCGGCTCAGGCTTTCCTGGATCTGCAGGCGGCGGGCATACATGTCGACGATGCGCGCCACCTTGGACAGGCCCAGCACCTTGCCGTTGGGAATGTAGGCGACGTGGGCCTTGCCGATAAAGGGCAGCAGGTGGTGCTCGCACAGCGAATACAGCTCGATATCCTTGACCACCACCATTTCGCTGGCGTCGGAGCTGAACAGCGCACCGTTGGTGACTTCTTCCAGCGTTTTCTGATAGCCATTGCACAGGTACTGCATGGCCTTGGCGGCGCGCTTGGGCGTGTCGAGCAGGCCTTCCCGGGAAACGTCTTCGCCGAGTTGGCCGAGGATGGCGGTGTAGTGCTGTTCGAGGGTGTTGCGGCTAGAGTCCATGCGGCTTCCAGTGGTTTGCGGATATCGATTAGCGGCTGCCTGGCGCCAACGTCGGCGTGTTTGCCGCGGCATCAAGCTCGGCCCAGTGGGCGAGGCGGGCAGTAATTGTAATCCGCTCGCAGCGATTTACCGAGCCTTTATGCCACTCGGTGCATCGCCGCGTCTGTCAGTGCAGGTTCATTTGGCGGCGTTAGCTGCCAGGCAGGTGTCGAGCATGCGGTTGGAGAAGCCCCATTCGTTGTCGTACCAGGCCAGCACTTTCACCAGGCGGCCATTCACCTTGGTGTGGTTAGCGTCGAAGATCGACGACAGCGGATTGTGGTTGAAGTCGCACGACACCAGCGGCAGGGTGTTGTAACCCAGTACAGGGGATTTCTCGGCAGCAGCCTTCATCAGTGCGTTGATTTCCTCGGCGCTGGTGTCGCGTTGCACCTGAATGGTCAGGTCGACCAGCGACACGTTGATCACCGGCACGCGCACCGCCATGCCGGTCAGGCGCCCGGCCAGTTCCGGCAGCACCAGGCCCACCGCTTCGGCAGCGCCGGTCTTGGTGGGGATCATCGATTGGGTGGCCGAGCGCGCCCGGAACAGGTCGCTGTGATACACGTCGGAGAGGTTCTGGTCGTTGGTGTAGGCGTGGATGGTCGTCATCAGCCCACTTTCGATGCCCAGCTCGCGCTGCAGCACCTGGGCGACCGGCGCCAGGCAGTTGGTGGTGCAGGAGGCATTGGAGATGATCGGCTGGTCGGCGCGCAGGCTGCCTTCGTTGACGCCGTAGACGATGGTCGCATCGGCGCCCTTGGCTGGCGCGGAGATGATCACCTTGCGGGCGCCGGCGCTCAGGTGGGCGGCTGCCTTGTCGCGATCGGTGAAAAGGCCGGTGCATTCGAACACCACGTCGACGTCCAGATCCTTCCAGGGCAGCTCGGCAGGATTACGGATCGCGCTGACGGCGATGCGGTCACCATTGACGAGCAGGTTTTGTCCATCGACTTCGACGGACGCGTCGAAAATGCCGTGTACGCTGTCGTACTTGAGCAGATGAGCGTTGATGGCGCTGTCGCCCAGGTCATTGATGGCGACGACTTGCAGCTTTTCGCGATAGTTCTGGGTATAGAGTGCCCGGAGCACGTTACGGCCGATACGACCGAAACCATTGATGGCAATTCGCAATGTCATGAGCGTCGATCCTTATATGTTGTTTTAAAAACAAGATTATTCTCATGAAAGTAGAAATCAAGCGTTTTAGCTGTCAATATTTTGATAAAAATACAATTCGAAGTGCTACCCGCTAGCCTGGAGTCGACACCATGCACCCCCGCATTCTCGAGGTAACCGACCGCCTGATCGCCCGCAGCCGCGCCACCCGCGAACGCTACCTGGCGCAGATGGCCGCCGCCGACAGCCAGGGCCCGCACCGCGGCGCACTGCAATGTGCCAACTTCGCCCACGGCGTGGCCGGTTGTGGTTCTGCCGAAGACAAGCAGCGCCTGCGCCTGATGAACGAGGCCAACGTCGGCATCGTCACCGCCTACAACGACATGCTGTCCGCCCACCAGCCTTACGAACACTATCCCGAGCTGATCAAGCAGGCCCTGCGCCAGGTCGGCTCTGTGGGCCAGGTGGCTGGCGGCGTGCCGGCGATGTGCGACGGCGTGACCCAGGGCGAGCCGGGCATGGAGCTGAGCCTGGCTAGCCGCGAAGTGATCGCCATGTCCACCGCCGTGGCGCTGTCGCACAACATGTTCGATGCGGCGATGCTGCTGGGCATCTGCGACAAGATCGTGCCGGGGCTGATGATCGGCGCCCTGCGTTTCGGCCATCTGCCGATGATCTTCGTGCCGGGCGGGCCGATGCCCTCGGGCATTCCCAACAAGGAAAAGGCCGAGGTTCGCCAGCTCTATGCCGAAGGCAAGGCGACTCGCGAGCAACTGCTCGAATCGGAGATGAAGTCCTACCACAGCCCCGGCACCTGCACCTTCTACGGCACCGCCAACACCAACCAGGTGGTGATGGAAATCATGGGCCTGCACCTGCCGGGTTCGTCCTTCGTCAACCCGTACACGCCGCTGCGCGATGCGCTGACCGCAGAGGCGGCCCACCAGGTGGTGCGTCTGACCCGCCAGGGCGGCGAGTACACACCGCTGTGCCGGATCATCGACGAGAAGGCCATCGTCAACTCGGTGGTGGCGCTCAACGCCACCGGTGGCTCGACCAACCATACGCTGCACATTCCGGCCTTCGCCCGTGCTGCCGGCATCCAGCTGACCTGGCAGGACATGGCCGACCTGTCCGCCGTCACCCCGACGCTGGCCAAGGTCTACCCCAATGGCCAGGCCGACGTGAACCACTTCCATGCCTGCGGCGGCGTGCCGTTCATGGTGCGCACGCTGCTCGAAGCCGGCCTGCTGCACGAAGACGTCTACACCGTCGCCGGGCCTGGCCTGTCGCGCTACACCCAGGAGCCCTTCCTCGATGGCGAGCGGCTGGTCTGGCGCCAGGGGCCGGAGCAGAGCCTGGATCGCAACATCCTGCGCAGCGTGCCGGAAGCCTTCTCACCCGAAGGCGGGCTGCGGGTACTGACCGGCAACCTCGGCAATGGCGTAGCCAAGGTGTCGGCCGTGGCGCCGGAGCATCAGGTGGTCGAAGCGCCGGCCCGGGTGTTCGAAACCCAGGTCGAGCTGGCCGAAGCCTTCAAGGCCGGTGAGCTTGAGCGCGATTTCGTCGCCGTGGTGCGCTTCCAGGGGCCGAAGGCCAACGGTATGCCCGAGCTGCACAAGCTCACGCCGTACCTGGGCATCCTCCAGGATCGCGGCTTCAAGGTGGCGCTGGTTACCGATGGACGGATGTCCGGCGCGTCGGGCAAGGTGCCGGCGGCCATTCATGTCAGCCCCGAAGCCTGGGACGGCGGCCCGCTGGCGCGGGTGCGCGACGGCGACCTGATTCGCGTCGACGGCGTGACCGGGCACCTGCAGGTGCTGGTCGATGACATCGCCTGGAACGCACGGGAAACCGCCCCGCGCCCGCAAGGCACCGGCGTCGGCTGTGGCCGCGAACTGTTCGCCTTCATGCGTGCCGCCTTCAGCCCCGCGCAAGAGGGCGCCAGCGCCTTCACCGCCGAACTGGATTCGCTGCGATGAGCCTGGCGCTGGTGGGCGACATCGGCGGCACCAATGCGCGTTTCGCCCTGTGGCGTGACGGCGGCCTGCATGGCGTGCGGGTATCGGCGACTGCCGATCACGCCACCGTCGAACAGGCCATCGTCGCCTACCTGGCCGCGGAAGGTCTGGCGCTCGGCGAAGTGCAAACCATCTGCCTGGCCTGCGCCGGGCCGGTGGAGATCGACCCGTTTCGTTTCACCAACAACGCCTGGCGCATCGACCGCCAGGCGTTCTGCGCCGAGCTGCAGGTGCGCGAGCTGCTGCTGCTCAACGATTTTTCCGCCATGGCCCTGGGCATGACCTGCCTGCAGGAAGACGAGTACGTCACCGTCTGCCCGGGCGAGGCGCAACCAGGTCGCCCGGCCGTGGTGATCGGTGCCGGCACCGGCCTGGGCGTCGGCACCTTGCTGAGCCTGCCCGATGGCAGCTGGCACGCCTTGCCGGGCGAGGGTGGTCACGTCGACCTGCCGGTGGGCAGTAACCGCGAGGCGTTGATCTGGCAGGCGCTGCACCGCCAGCTCGGCCACGTCAGCGCCGAGGCTGGTGCGCTCAGCGGCAATGGCCTGCTGGCCTTGTATCGCGCGACCTGTGCAGTGGATGGTCAGCAGGCTTCGCTGCAAAGCGCCGCTCAGGTAACCCGCGCGGCGCTGGAAGGCGAGCCGCTGGCGGTTGGCGTGCTGGAACAGTTCTGCTGCCTGCTGGGCCGCGTCGCCGGCAATAACGTGCTGACCGTCGGCGGCCGCGGCGGCGTGTATATCGCCGGCGGTATGGTGCCGCGCTTCGCCGATTTCTTCCTGGCCAGCGGTTTCTCCCGTAGCCTGCGCGACAAGGGCTGCATGAGCGATTACTTCGACGGCCTGCCGGTTTGGCTGGTGACCGCGCCTTACCCGGGGCTGGTCGGCGCGGGCGTGGCGGTGGAGCAGCACCTGCAGAGGAACTAGCACCCACAACGCTCTGTCTAGCATCGCCAATAACAACAAGGATTATCGATGTGAGCCCAACCGGAAAATCGATCCTGCTGGTCGATGACGACCAGGATATTCGTGAACTGCTGCAAACCTACCTCGGCCGCGCCGGCCTGCAGGTACGCACCGTGGCCGACGGTGCGGGGTTTCGTGAGACCTTGTGCGAGGGTGGCGCCGACCTGGTCATCCTCGACGTGATGCTGCCCGACGAGGACGGCTTCAGCCTGTGCCGCTGGACCCGCGAGCACCAGCACTTCGCCCAGGTGCCGATCATCATGCTGACCGCCAGCTCCGACGAGGCCGACCGCGTCGTCGGCCTGGAACTGGGCGCCGACGATTACATCGGCAAACCCTTCAGCCCCCGTGAACTACTGGCGCGCATCAAGGCACTGCTGCGTCGGGTGAATTTCGCCCAGGAGCGTGACACCGATGTGCTGGCTTTCGATGACTGGCGCCTGGATATGGTCAGCCACCGGCTGTTTCACCGTGACGGTGAGGAGGTGCTCTTGTCCGGCGCCGACTTTGCGTTGCTCAAGCTGTTTCTCGATCACCCGCAGCAGATTCTCGACCGCGACACCATCGGCAACGCCACCCGTGGCCGCGAGATGATGCCCCTCGAGCGCATCGTCGACATGGCAGTGAGCCGCCTGCGCCAGCGCCTGCGCGATACCAGCAAGCCGCCGCGACTGATCCGCACCGTGCGCGGTAGCGGTTACCAACTGGCCGCCAGCGTCAGCGCCCAGGCCGGCAATGCGCGCTGACTGGCGTCGGCTGCTGCCGATTCCACGCTCGCTGCTGGGCCGCATGCTGCTGCTGACGCTGCTCTCGGTGCTGGTGGCGCAGACGCTGTCCAGCGCCATCTGGCTGTCGCAACTGCGTGCCACTCAGCTCGAAGGCCTGGTGACCTCGGCGCGCAGCCTGGCCCATTCGATGTCGGCCAGTGTGCGCTACTTCCGCTCGCTGCCGGTGGCCTACCGGCCCATGGTGCTCGATCAGCTGCGCAGCATGGGCGGCACCCGTTTCGTGGTCAGCCTCAACGACCGGCCGCTGGCCATGCAGCTGCTGCCCGCCACGCCGCGCAAGCTGGCGGTGACCGAGGCGGTGAGCGATGTGCTGCATGCGTCCTTGGGCAAGAATGCGGACATCTCCGTGAGCTTCGTCAGCCCCGATGACCTGCGCATCTTCAACGGTGGTGTGAAGCTCGACGAGCTGCCGCGCTCCTGGGCCCATTACGCCCTGACCCTGGAGCCGGTCAATCCGCCGGTACTGGTCACCCAGATTCAGCTGGCGCCCGGCGAATGGCTGTATATCGCCTCGCTGTTGCCCGAGCCCTACACCAGCCTTGAAGAGCCGGTGCTGCCGACCCAGCAGCTGTGGTTCATCCTGCTGAGCAGCGGTTTTCTGCTGCTGTTCATCGGCATTCTGGTGCGCTGGCAGAGCCGGCCGCTCAAGCGTCTGGCCCGCGCCGCCCGGCACCTGTCGCTGGGCGCCGATATCCAGCCGGTGGAGGAGGCCGGTGGGCGCGAAGTGGTCGAGGTGGCGCGCGCCTTCAACGCCATGCGCGAGCGCATCAGCCGTTACCTGACCGAGCGCGCCCAGCTGTTCAGCGCCATTTCCCATGACCTGCGCACGCCGATCACCCGCCTGCGCCTGCGCGTCGAGCTGCTCGACGACGAAACCCTGCAGACCAAGTTCGGCCGCGATCTCGACGAGCTGGAGCTGCTGGTCAAGGGCGCGCTGCAGTGCGTCAAGGACACCGACATCCACGAGAACATCGAATCGGTGGACCTCAACCAGCTGCTGCATTGCCTGGTCGAGCCTTACCTGGCGCCGACCGGCAATGGCCGGGTAACCCTGCATGGCGAGGCGGGCGCGGCCTATCTTGGCAAGCCCCTGGCGCTGCGCCGCTGCATCGGCAACCTGATCGACAATGCCCTGAAGTACGGTCACCGCGCCCATCTGCATGTCGAGGATGACGACGAGGCCTATGTACTGCACGTCGATGACGAAGGGCCGGGCGTGCCCGAGCAGCGCCTGGAGCAGGTGTTCGAGCCGCACTTTCGCCTGGCCGGGCAGCAGCAGGGTTATGGTCTGGGACTCGGCATCGCACGGAACATCGCCCACAGCCATGGTGGCGAGGTGAGCCTGCAAAACCTGCGTGAAGGCGGCCTGCGGGTGACCCTGCGCCTGCCGCGGATGCCCGATTGAATGTCACCGCCCTGTGACAAAGCCGCCGGCCTTCGTTACCTGAGCAGCCCCGGCGCGCCAGTAGACTCGGGCGACCACAGCCCACGAGCCGGGCGGGCAACTTGCCCCTGAAGCGCCGGTTCGCTTGCATGGAATAACAACAATGATCGCACCCCCATTACCCGCCGACAGCTGGCTGGTGAAGCCTGCTCATCAGGCCTGGCTGAATGCCGAAGGCCTGCGCTTGCTGCCGTTCGCGCGCGCATCCAGGGTCGAAGATGGCTTCGCGGCCCTCGATGAAAGGGGCGCGCTGCCGCCCGATGCCATCGCCGAATTGATCCACACCACGCGCATGACCCATTGCTTCGCCCTGGCTCATCTGCAGGGCATTCCCGGCTATGGCGCACTGGTCGATCATGGCGTTGCTGCGCTGCAAGGCCGGCTGCGTGACGAGGTGGCCGGCGGCTGGTTCGCCGATGCCACCCGCAAGAGCGACAAGACAGCCTATCTGCATGCCTTCGTGGCGCTGGCGGCCGGTTCCGCCCAGGCGGCTGCGCGACCCGGTGCTGATCTGCTATTGGAGGAGGCGATCGGCATCCTCGAACGGCATTTCTGGAGCGAGGAAGAGGGCGCGCTACGCGAGAGCTTCAGTCGCGACTGGTCCGAGGAAGAAGCCTACCGCGGCGCCAACAGCAACATGCACGGCGTGGAAGCCTTTCTCGCCCTGGCCGATGTCACTGGCGACAGCGTCTGGCTGCAGCGTGCGCTGCGCATTGCCGAGCGGCTGATTCACGGGCATGCCGCCGCCCGCGGCCATGCGGTGGTCGAGCATTTCGACCGCCAGTGGCAGGCGTTGCCCGAGTACAACGCAGACAACCGTGCCGATCCGTTTCGCCCTTACGGCAGCACGCCCGGCCACAGCTTCGAGTGGGCGCGCCTGCTGCTGCACCTGGAAGCCGCCCTGCTGCGCGCGGGGCTGGAGGCGCCCGGTTGGCTGCTGGACGATGCCCGTGGCCTGTTCGATAGCGCCTGCCGCGACGCCTGGCACGCCGATGGCTCGCCAGGGCTGGTCTACACCCTGGACTGGCACGCCCAGCCGGTGGTGCGGGCGCGCCTGCACTGGGTGCAGGCCGAAGCCAGTGCAGCGGCCGCGGCGCTGCTGCGCCGCACCGGGGAGTCGGATTACGAGCAGTGGTACCGATGCTTCTGGGAATTCACCGGCCGGCATTTCATCGACCTGTGCCAGGGCAGCTGGCATCACGAGCTCGATACCGAGAACCGCCCGGCGGCGACTATCTGGCCCGGCAAACCCGACCTCTACCACGCCTACCAGGCCGTGCTGCTGCCGCGTCTGCCGCTGGCACCGAGCCTGGCCACGGCACTTTCTGCCGTGTAACGAGGTGGTGACATTCACGCATCCCTTCGTTACCTGGCTCCCTGGAAACCCTGATTAAACTCCCTGCAACGCAAGCACCATGACTTGCCGCTAACAATAAAGAAAGGTACTTCGATGAACGCGATCACCCGTCTCGCTACTGCCGTTTCTCTCGCTTCCCTGTTCCCCCTCACCGCGCTGGCGGCCGACTCCAAAGGTACGGTCGAGGTCGTGCATTGGTGGACGTCCGGTGGCGAAGCGGCAGCCGTCAAGGTCCTGCGTGAGCTGGTCGAGAAGGACGGCTACACCTGGAAGGACAGCGCCGTAGCCGGTGGCGCCGGCTCGGCCGCCATGACCGTACTCAAGACCCGCGTGGTCTCCGGCAACCCACCGGGCGCCGCGCAGATCAAGGGCCCGGACCTGCAGGAGTGGGGCGCGCTGGATCTGCTCGCGCCGCTGGACGACGTGGCCAAGGCCAACAACTGGGATGGCCTGCTGTCGAAAACCGTCGCCAACACCATGAAGTACGACGGCCACTACGTCGCCGTGCCGGTGAACATCCACCGCGTCAACTGGCTGTGGATCAACCCGGCGGTGTTCAAGAAGGCCGGAATCGACAAAGCGCCGACCACCCTGGACGAACTCTACGCTGCCGGCGACAAGCTCAAGGCTGCCGGCTTCACGCCGCTCGCCCACGGTGGTCAGCCGTGGCAGGACAGCACCGTGTTCGAAGGCCTGGTGCTCGGCATCATGGGCGCCGAGGGCTACCACAAGGCGTTCGTCGAGAACGACGAGGCGACCCTGACCAGCCCGAAGATGACCGAAGTGTTCACCGCGCTGAAAAAGCTCTCCACCTACATGGACGACAACCGCGCCGGCCGCGACTGGAACCTGGCCACCGCCGAAGTCATCGACGGCAAGGCCGGCATGCAGATCATGGGCGACTGGGCCAAGAGCGAATGGACCGCCGCCGGCAAGGTCGCGGGCAAGGACTATCAGTGCGTGCCGATGCCGGGCACCGCCGGCAGCTACACCTACAACATCGACTCCATGGCCATGTTCAAGCTCAAGAACGAGGGCGACATCGCCGCTCAGCACGACCTGGCGCGCATCGCTCTGGAGCCCGAGTTCCAGTACGTGTTCAACCAGAACAAGGGCTCGATCCCGGTGCGCTCGGACCTGGACATGAGCAAGTTCGACAGCTGCGCTCAGGCCTCCATGAAGGATTTTCAGGCGGCCGACAAGGCCGGCAAGCTGGAGCCGAGCATGGCCCACAGCATGGCTACCAACCTGGCGGTGCAGGGCGCGATCTTCGATGTGGTCACCAACTTCATGGCCGACAAGAACGCCGACCCGAGCAAGGCCGGCGCGCAAATGGCCGCGGCGATCAAATCCGCTCAGTAACCTGAAGCGGGCCGCCGTCCGGCGGCCCGCCTGATTTCACCTTCCACTGCGTGACGGGCATTTGGCCCGCCCGTGGTGGAGTTCGTCCCGAGTTTCTGCAATCACGGTAGGCCCGATGAGTGTCACGACGGTAATCGGCAAGGCTTCACCCTTCGATGCGCTGCAGCGCTGGCTGCCCAAGCTGGTGCTGGCGCCCACCATGCTGGTGGTGCTGGTGGGGTTCTACGGCTACATCCTGTGGACGGCGGTGTTGTCGTTCACCAACTCAAGCTTCATGCCCAGCTACAAGTGGGTGGGCCTGCAGCAATACATGCGGCTGATGGACAACGACCGCTGGTGGGTCGCCAGCAAGAACCTGATGGTCTTCGGCGGCCTGTTCATCGGCATCAGCTTGGTCATCGGCGTGCTGTTGGCGGTGCTGCTCGATCAGCGCATCCGTCGCGAAGGCGTGATCCGCACCATCTACCTGTACCCCATGGCGCTGTCGATGATCGTCACCGGCACCGCCTGGAAATGGCTGCTAAACCCCGGCCTGGGCCTGGACAAGCTGTTGCGTGACTGGGGCTGGGAAGGCTTTCGACTGGACTGGCTGGTCGACCCCGACCGGGTCGTCTACTGCCTGGTGATCGCCGCGGTGTGGCAGGCCTCGGGCTTCGTCATGGCGTTGTTCCTGGCCGGGTTGCGCGGCGTCGATCAGTCGATCATCCGCGCCGCCCAGGTCGATGGCGCGAGCTTGCCAACCATCTACCTGCGCATCGTGCTGCCGAGCCTGCGCCCGGTGTTCTTCAGCGCGGTGATGATCCTCGCCCACATTGCCATCAAGAGCTTCGACCTGGTGGCGGCGATGACTGCAGGCGGGCCCGGCTACGCCTCCGATCTGCCGGCGATGTTCATGTACAACTTCACCTTCAGCCGCGGCCAGATGGGCATCGGCTCGGCCAGTGCGATGCTGATGCTCGGCGCGATCCTGGCGATCCTGGTGCCGTACCTCTACTCGGAATTGCGAGGCAAGCGCCATGACTAAAGCCTTCAGTCCAAGCCGCCTGGCGATTCACGCCACCCTGTTGTTCGCCGCCGCGCTGTACCTGGTGCCGCTGGTGGTGATGCTGCTGACCAGCTTCAAGACTCCCGAGGACGTGCGCGCCGGCAACCTGCTGTCGCTGCCCGACGCCTTCACCCTGATCGGCTGGGTCAAGGCCTGGGATGTGGTCGGCGGGCATTTCTGGAACTCGGCGAAGATGGCCATTCCGGCGGTGCTGATCTCCACGGCCATCGGCGCGCTCAATGGCTACGTGCTGTCGATGTGGCGCTTCCGCGGCTCGCAGCTGTTCTTCGGCCTGCTGCTGTTCGGCTGCTTCCTGCCGTTCCAGACCATCCTGCTGCCGGCCTCGTTCACCCTCGGCAAGTTCGGCCTGGCCAACACCACCGTCGGCCTGGTGCTGGTGCATGTGGTCTATGGCATCGCCTTCACCACGCTGTTCTTCCGCAACTTCTACGTCAGCGTGCCGGATGCTCTGGTCAAGGCCGCGCGCCTGGATGGCGCGGGGTTCTTCACCATCTTCGGGCGCATCCTGCTGCCGATGTCGGTGCCGATCATCATGGTCTGTCTGATCTGGCAGTTCACCCAGATCTGGAACGATTTCCTGTTCGGCGTGGTGTTCGCCAGTGGCGACGCCCAGCCGATCACCGTGGCCCTCAACAACCTGGTCAACACCAGCACCGGGGCCAAGGAATACAACGTGGACATGGCTGCGGCGATGATCGCCGGGCTGCCGACCCTGCTGGTGTACATCCTGGCGGGCAAGTATTTCCTGCGCGGCCTTACGGCTGGCGCGGTAAAGGGCTGAAAGCCCTGCTTTCAGAGTGGAGAAGTAGATGGCAACGCTCGAACTGCGCAACGTCAACAAGTCCTACGGCAGCGGCCTGGCGGACACCCTGAAAAGCATCGATCTGAAGATCGACGATGGCGAATTCCTGATCCTGGTCGGCCCCTCGGGCTGCGGCAAATCCACCCTTATGAACTGCATCGCGGGGCTGGAAAACATCAGCAACGGCGCCATTCTGGTCGACGATGCCGATATCAGCGGCATGAGCCCCAAGGATCGCGACATCGCCATGGTGTTCCAGTCCTACGCGCTGTACCCGACCATGAACGTGCGCGACAACATCGCCTTCGGGCTGAAGATGCGCAAGATGGCCCCGGCGGCCATCGACGAGGAAGTGGCGCGCGTCGCCAAGCTTCTGCAGATCGAGCACCTGCTGGCGCGCAAGCCCGGCCAACTCTCCGGTGGCCAGCAGCAGCGCGTGGCCATGGGCCGAGCCCTGGCGCGGCGGCCGAAGATCTACCTGTTCGACGAGCCGTTGTCCAACCTCGACGCCAAGCTGCGCGTGGAGATGCGTACCGAAATCAAGCTGATGCACCAGCGCCTGAAAACCACCACGGTGTACGTCACCCATGACCAGATCGAGGCCATGACCCTGGGCGACAAGGTGGCGGTGATGAAGGAGGGCGTGATCCAGCAGTTCGGCACGCCGCAACAGATCTATAACGACCCGGCCAACCAGTTCGTGGCGAGCTTTATCGGTTCGCCACCGATGAACTTCATCCCGGTGCAACTGCAGCGCCGCGACGGCCAGGCGTGGGCCGTGCTCACCTCTTCGGCCGGACGCTGCGAACTGCCCATGGGCGAGCTGCCCGAAGGGGCCGAACAGCGTGAAATGCTGCTCGGCGTGCGCCCCGAGCAGGTGCAGCTGGCGGGCGCGGGGCAAGGCCATGGGCTGCCTGCTCAGGTGGAAGTCACCGAGCCCACCGGCCCGGACACCCTGGTTTTCGTCACCGTCAATGACAGCAAGTTGTGCTGTCGCCTGGCGCCGGATCAGGCGCCGGCGGTCGGCCAGCCTCTGCAACTGTCCATCGACGCGGCGCGCGCCCTGCTGTTCGACGCCAAGAGCGGTGAGCGCGTGCGGCCCCTGGCCCGCGCCGCGCAGCCGAGCAATGTCACCTCGCTAACGAATCGTTGAGAAGGAGCCGGCCTCGCAGTCCTGAGGCTGGTAAAGCAAAGCGGTAACAACAATAAAAAACTGCAGGAGAGGATATGAAACGATCAGCAGGTATCGGCCTGGCCTTGGCGCTGGGCTCCCTGACACTGCCGGTTACGGGCATGGCGACGGAATTTTCCGGCTACGTGCGCAGTGGTGCCGGCACGGCCGACGGCAACGGCCGGCAATCATGCTTCCAGCTGCCGGGCGCACGCTCCAAGTACCGTCTGGGTAACGAATGCGAGCACTACGCCGAGCTGGATCTGCGTCAGGATCTGTTCACGCTCGACGACGGCTCGGTGCTGAGCATCGAGGGCATGGCGCAGCTGTTCAACGAATACGGCCACACGCCGAAATTCACCGGCGACCGCGGCACTGCGCGGATGAACCAGATGTACGCCGAGTGGAGCAAGATGCCGGCGCTCAACGGCGGCTCGCTGTGGGCCGGGCGACGTTTCTACAAACGTAACGACATCCACATCTCCGACTTCTACTACTGGAACCAGAGCGCCACCGGTTTCGGTATCGACGAGATGAAGATCGGTGATTACAAGTACAGCTACGTGTTCTCGCGCAAGGACAGCTACGACCAGAAGGAATACATCAACCGTCACGACTTCAACGTCGGCGGCTTCGTTACCAACCCGGGCGGCGAGGTCGAAGTGGGCGTCAGCTACATCGACAAGCCATCTTCGGTGGATGATTCCCACAGCGGCTGGGCCGTCACCGGTCAGCACGTGCAGAAGAACTTCCTCGGTCTGAGCGGCGACAACAAGCTCGCCCTGCAATACGGCGAGGGCCCGGGCACCGGCCTGGGCTACACCGGCGACCCGACCCTGGATCGCAGCGCCAAGAGCTGGCGCGTGGTCGAGTTCTTCGACTTCCAGATGACCCCGCGTCTGGGCGGTCAGGTGCAGGCCGTATACCAGAAGGACAAGCGTGAAGACGGCGGCAGCCAGGACTGGTGGTCGGTGGGCGGACGTACCAGCTATGCCTTCACCCAGCAGTTCAAACTGGTCGGCGAAATCGGCCATGACCAGGTGGACGCCTCCGGCGGTACCCGCAAACTGAGCAAATTCACCATCGCCCCGACCTGGTCGCCGAACGGCCCCGGCTTCTTCGAGCGCCCGGAAATTCGCCTGTATTACACCTACGCCACCTGGAACAAGGCGGCGCAGGAAGCGGCGAATCTGCTGGCTGAAGGCTCCGCATTGTCCGACACCGGCGCCTTCGGCAGCTCGCGCAACGGCTCGAACTTCGGCGTGCAGGTCGAGTACTGGTGGAAGTAGGGCGCTGATGCCTTGGCGCTTGCGTAGCCCCAGTGGTGGGTTACGCGGCGCTGCGGGGTCGTGCTGAACCGCCGTTAGCGTTCCGGCGCCGCTCCACCCACCCTACGGTCCCCATCCCGTGGGGTGGGTGGAAGCGCTGATTGCTGGTGCTGGCCTTGGCTTGGTCTTCGTGCACCGTAACTGACCATGGAGATCGGCGTCGCCCGCGCGGTGGGTTACGCAGCGCTGCGGGATCGTGATGAGTCGCCGTTAGCGTTCCGGCGCCGCTTCACCCACCCTACGGTCCCCATCCCGTAGGGTGGGTGGAGGCGCTGACTGCTATCGTTGGGCTTGGCTCGGTTTATGGGCGCCGTAACCCACCATGGATATCGGCGTTGCCCGCTTGGTGGGTTACGCAGCGCTCCAGGAGCGTGGTGAGTCGAGATTGGCGTTGTGCGCTGCTTCACCCACCCTACGGATTCCCCACCACTGGCATCGGTATGGACGCCGATCTCAACCCGGCTCTTCGCTGGCCGGGTAACGGCTGGCGTTGAGGCTTTCCTTGATCTTGCGCAGGTGCGGCTGGAAGTCCGCGCCGCGGCGCAGGGTCATGCCGGTTGCCAGCACGTCCAATACTGTCAATTGAATGATGCGCGAGGTCATAGGCATGTAGATGTCGGTGTCTTCGGGCAGCGGGATATGCACGCTCAGGCTGCAGGCCTGGGCCAGCGGCGAGCCTTCGGCAGTCAAGCCGAGCACCGAGGCGCCATTCTCTCGCGCCAGGCGCGCTACCTCGACCAGCTCGCGGGTGCGGCCCGTATAGGAAATGATCACGAACAGGTCACCGGTATGCGCCACCGAGGCGAGCATGCGCTGCATCAGTACGTCGGCGTGGGCGGACACTGCCAGGTTGAAGCGGAAGAACTTGTGCTGGGCATCCAGGGCCACCGGCGCCGAGGCACCGAGGCCGAAGAAGTGGATCTGCCGGGCCTGGATCAGCAGGTCGACGGCGCGGCTGATCAGGTTCGGGTCCAGACTCTGGCAGGCGCTGTCCAACGAGGCGATGGCGCTGCCGAAGATCTTGCGGGTATAGGCCTCTGGGCCGTCTTCGGCTTCCACCGCGCGGCTCACGTAGGCGGCGCCGCTGGCCAGGCTCTGGGCCAACTGCATCTTCAGTTCCGGGTAGCCGTTGACGCCGAACGAGCGGCAGAAACGGTTGACCGTCGGCTCGCTGACCTGGGCGGCCTGGGCGAGGGCGGCAATGCTCAGGCGGGTGGCCTGCTGCGGATTGAGCAGTATCACTTCGGCGACCTTGCGTTCAGCCTTGTTCAGGCTCTCGAGGCGGCCCTGGATCTGTTCGAGAAGGTTGCGCACGCGATCCATTGTTGTCCTTGTCCGATGAAATGCCGGGTTAATCCTAAGCCGGGGCTGGTCTACTGGCTACCTGCCCCGGTGCACTCTACGAATATGTTGTGGTTATTACTACATTTGCTGTTGCGAAATGGCGATTTACTCGCTATCAATAGGGCAACTTGATAGAAGAACAAAGATCATGTCGATGATTCCCGTTGAGCCTTGTACCCTCGCACTGTTCGGCGCCCTGGGCGACCTGGCATTGCGCAAGCTGTTTCCCGCCCTCTATCAGCTCGACCGTGCCGGGCTGCTGCACGAGGATACCCAGTTGCTCGCCCTGGCGCGCGACGGCGGCGACCCCGACAAGCACCTGAGCACCATCGATGCGCACCTGCGCCGCTACCTGCCGGCCACCGAGCTGGACGAAGCGGTGATGCAGCGTTTCCAGGGGCGCATGCGCTACCTGAGCATGGAATTTCTGCCCGCCGACAGCTACCCGCAACTGGCCGAAATGGTCGGCAGCGGTCGTCAGCTGATCGCCTATTTCGCCACCCCAGCCTCGGTGTACGGCGGCATCTGCGCCAACCTGGCAGCGGTCGGCCTGGCCGAAAATACCCGGGTGGTGCTGGAAAAACCCATCGGCCACGATCTGGAGTCCTCGCGGGCGGTCAACGATGCGGTGGCGGCCTATTTCCCGGAAAGCCAGGTGTATCGGATCGACCATTACCTCGGCAAGGAAACGGTGCAAAACCTCATTGCCCTGCGCTTCGCCAACAGCCTGTTCGAGACCCAGTGGAACCAGAACCACATCACCCACGTGGAAATCACCGTGGCCGAGAAGGTTGGTATCGAAGGCCGCTGGGGCTACTTCGACAAGGCCGGCCAGCTGCGTGACATGATCCAGAATCACCTGCTGCAGCTGCTTTGCCTGATCGCCATGGACCCGCCGGGCGACCTGTCGGCCGATGCCATCCGTGACGAGAAGGTCAAGGTGCTCAAGGCTCTGGAGCCGATGACCGCCGAGCAGCTGTCGCGTCATGTGGTGCGTGGCCAGTACGTGGCCGGCACCAGCGATGGCAAGCCGGTGCCCGGTTATCTGGAAGAAGAGAATTCCAACGCCCAGAGTGACACCGAAACCTTCGTCGCCCTGCGCGCCGACATCCGCAATTGGCGCTGGGCCGGCGTGCCGTTCTACCTGCGTACCGGCAAGCGCATGGCGCAGAAGCTGTCGCAGATCGTCATCCATTTCAAGGAACCGCCGCACTACATCTTCGCGCCGGAGCAGCGCCAGTTGATCGGCAACAAGCTGATCATCCGCCTGCAGCCGGACGAGAGCATTTCCCTGCAGGTGATGACCAAGGATCAGGGCCTGGACAAGGGCATGCAGCTGCGCAGCGGCCCGCTGCAGCTGAATTTCTCCACCGCCTACAAGAGCGCGCGGATTCCCGATGCCTACGAGCGACTGCTGCTGGAAGTGATGCGCGGCAACCAGAATCTGTTCGTGCGCAAGGACGAGATCGAGCACGCCTGGCAGTGGTGCGATCAGCTGATCGCCGGCTGGAAGAAACTCGGCGACCCGCCCAAGCCGTACGTCGCCGGTACCTGGGGGCCGATGAGCTCCATCGCCCTGATCACTCGCGACGGGAGGGCCTGGTATGGCGATCTCTGACCTCGAATTGCCCGTGGGTGTGGTCGCCCGCAGCCACAGCGATGCCCAGCATCTTGCGCGCGCTCTGGCTGAAAACGTCGCCGGCGTGCTGCGCGATGCCATCGACAGCCGCGGCCAGGCGACCCTGGTGGTGTCCGGCGGGCGCAGCCCGATTGCGTTCTTCAAGGCGCTGTCGCAGCAAACGTTACCTTGGAACAAGGTGCTGGTAAGCCTGGCCGACGAGCGCTGGGTGCCGACCAGCCACGAGGACAGCAACGAAGCGCTGGTGCGCCGTCACCTGCTGCAGGGGCCGGCTGCCGAAGCGCAGCTGTTAGGGCTCTATCAAAGCGCCGCCAGCCTGGAGCAGGCAGCCGAGCTTGCCGAGCAGGCGCTGCGCGATCTGCCGGGTATCGACGTGCTGATTCTGGGCATGGGCACCGACGGTCATACTGCGTCGCTATTTCCCGATAGCCCGAACCTGGACGAGGCACTCAGCGAAGACTGTTCGCGTCGCTGCCTGCCGATGCTGGCGCCGAGCGTGCCGCACCAGCGCCTGACCCTGACCCTGCCGCTGCTCCGGGCGGCGCGCCTGCCGCTGCTGTCGATCGAAGGCCCGGGCAAGCTCGCCGTGCTGGAGCAGGCCCTGCAGCAGGACAATCACAAGAACATGCCGATCAGCGCGTTTCTTCGCGCGCCGCTCGAAATCTACTGGTGCCCTTAGGCCCGAAAGGAACACAAACCATGACACAAGCCATCAGCCGCCCAGCCCCGACCATGGCGGAAAAAATCGAGGCCATCGACGCGCTCTGTGCCCGTGCGCGGATCATGCCGGTGATCACCATTGCCCGCGAGGAAGACATTCTGCCGCTGGCCGATGCCCTGGATGCCGGCGGCCTGCAGGTGCTGGAAATCACCCTGCGCTCGCCCCATGGCCTGACCGCCATCCGCCGTCTGCGCGAAGAGCGCCCGCACCTGTGCGTCGGCGCCGGCACGGTGCTCGACCGTCATATGCTCGAGGCGGTGGAGGAGGCGGGTGCGCAGTTCATCGTCAGCCCGGGCTCGACCGACGAGCTGCTGCGCGCCGCGTTGCAGAGCCCGGTGCCGATGCTGCCGGGCGTGGCTAGTGCCTCGGAGATCATGGTCGGCTACGCCCTCGGTTACCGCCGCTTCAAGCTGTTCCCGGCGGAAGTCTGCGGCGGCACCGCGGCGCTCAAGGCGCTGGGCGGGCCGTTCGGCGATATCCGTTTCTGCCCGACCGGCGGTGTCGGCCCGGCCAACCTGCAGCGCTACATGGCGCTGCCCAACGTGATGTGCGTGGGCGGCAGCTGGATGCTCGACAGCAGCAAAGGCTGGGACGCCGTGCGCCAGGCCAGTGCCGACGCCCTGGCGCTGCTGGGCTGAATCACGGCCCGCCACGTGCGGGCCTGCTTGACCATTTCCATCGCCGGCTCGATGCCTCCGTCGCGCCGGCGTCTCTATTTCCGAGGTTGCGAATGACCCTGCGTATCAGCAAAGACACTCGCCTGTGCATGTCGCTGTCCGGGCGGCCCGGTAACTTCGGCACGCGCTTCCAGAACTACCTGTACCGCGAGCTGGAGCTGGATTACCTGTACAAGGCCTTTACCACCAGCGATCTGCCGGCGGCCATCGGCGGCATCCGCGCTCTCGGCGTGCGTGGCTGTGCGGTGTCGATGCCGTTCAAGGAAGCCTGCATCGAGCACCTGGATGGTTTACATGAATCAGCGGCGACGCTGCAGTCGGTCAACACCATCGTTGCTGATGAAGGCCGCCTGACCGGTTACAACACGGACTACAGCGCGGTGGTGAAACTGCTGCGCAAACATGGCGTACCGACCAGCAGCCGCTACGCGTTGCGCGGCAGCGGCGGCATGGCCAAGGCGGTGGGCTGCGCGCTGCGCGACAGCGGCTTCGCCGATGGCTGTATCGTCGCCCGTAACGAAGCGGCGGGCAGGGCACTGGCCGAACAGTGCGGCGTGCAATGGCGTGAGGCGCTGGGCGACGAGCCGGCAGAGCTGCTGGTCAACGTCACGCCCCTGGGCATGCGCGGCGCCGATGCCGAACAGCTGGCCTTCGACGAGCAGACGGTGAAGGCGGCGCAGTGGGTCTTCGACGTGGTCGCCGTGCCGGTGGAAACCCCGCTGATTCGCCTGGCCCGTTCCCTGGGCAAGCCAGTGATCACCGGCGGCGAAGTGATCGTGCTGCAGGCCGTCGAGCAGTTCGTGCTGTACACCGGCGTGCGCCCCGATGACGAGCTGATCGAGCGTGCCGCGCGCTTCGCTCTGGCCGACTAGCAACGGCTGCCTCCTGCCGCGTTCTGACCGGGCTCTTGCGCCCGGTCATTAAAAGTTTGCACTTTCCGTTTACGGGCCAAGTCGTAAAAGGTGTAGGGCATGGCGCTGCGTCGAGCGCTCTGCCAGACGCCGGCTTCGCCGTAGCGCCATGCCCTGCATCCGAACGGAATGCCTTACCCGGGCTTCCGATGCCAGGCGCGCTGCTCACCCGCGGCCGCCGACAGACAAGCAAGGAGATAGCCATGGGCTTGGGAACCATACTGCTGATCATTCTGATCCTGATGCTGATTGGTGCCATCCCGGCATGGCCGCACAGCCGCAGCTGGGGCTACGGCCCGACTGGCGGACTTGGTCTGGTGCTGGTCATCGTGCTGGTGCTGTTGCTACTGGGCTACATATGAGCCAGCGCCTGCATTGCTGATGCAGGCGCCGCCGTCAGCGGCAAACACCGCTGGCGGCGGCTCGACTCACGCAATACCCGCTTCACCCCCCATTCTTATCTGCGGAGGTCGCCTGCTTGGATCTGGTGATTGCACGGCCCGAAGGCCTGTACTGCCCTCCCGGAGATTTCTATATCGACCCCTGGCGCCCCGTCGACCGCGCCGTCATTACCCACGGCCATGGCGACCATGCGCGCACCGGCAGCGCCCATTACCTGGCCGCAGCGCCGGGTGAGGGCATCCTGCGCACGCGCCTTGGGCGTGATATCAACCTGCAGACCCTGGCCTACGGCGAAACCATCGACCACCACGGCGTGACCCTGAGCTTCCATCCCGCCGGGCACGTGCTGGGCTCGGCCCAGGTGCGCCTGGAGTACCGGGGCGAAGTCTGGGTCGCCTCGGGCGACTACAAGGTCGAGCCGGACGGCACCTGCGACCCGTTCGAGCCGGTGCGTTGCCATACCTTCATTACCGAATCGACTTTCGGTCTGCCGATCTACCGCTGGCAGCCCCAGGCGCAGATCTTCGCCGGCATCAATGACTGGTGGCGACAGAACCAGCAGGCGGGTCGGGCCAGCGTGCTGTTCTGTTACGCCTTCGGCAAGGCGCAGCGCATCCTCCATGGCATCGACGAAAGCATCGGGCCGATCCTCGGTCATGGTTCCATGGAACCGCTGCATCAGGTGTATCGCGATGCTGGCGTTTACCTGCCCGAAACCCGCTACGCCGGTGATGTGCCCAAGGGTGATCCGCTGTTGCGCCAGGCGCTGGTGCTGGCGCCGCCGTCGGCTGGCGGCAGCACCTGGATACGCCGTTTCGGCGACTACAGCGATGCCTTCGCCAGTGGCTGGATGCTGCTGCGCGGCACGCGTCGGCGCCGTGGTGTGGACCGCGGTTTCGTGCTGTCCGACCACGCCGACTGGCCGGGCCTGCTGTGGGCCATCGAGCAGACCGGCGCCGAGCGGGTGATGGTCACCCACGGTTCGGTGAACATTCTCGTTCGCCATCTGCGCGAACAGGGCCTGGATGCCCAGGCTTTCGCCACCGAATACGGTGAAGAAGACGACGCGGCCGTGGAGCCGAGTTCATGATCGCCTTCGCGCAGCTGTATGCGCGCCTCGATGCCACTACCTCGAGCAACGCCAAGCTCGCTGCCCTGCAGGATTACCTGCGCGATGCCGAGCCGGCCGATGCCGCCTGGGCCGTGTACTTTCTGGCCGGTGGGCGGCCTCGGCAACTGGTGCCTTCGCGGCAACTGCGCGAACTGGCGATGCAGCGCGCCGGCTTGTCCGACTGGTTGTTCGAGGAAAGCTATTCGGCAGTGGGCGACCTGGCGGAAACCATCGCACTGTTGTTACCCGAGGCCACCTCGACCTCCGAAGATGGCCTGGCGGTGTGGGTCGAGCAGAAGCTGCTGCCGTTGCGCGGCCTGCCGCCCGATGAACTGGCGATGCGCCTAGACGCCCTGTGGGCGCAGCTCGACCGGCAATCGCTGATGGTCAGCATCAAGCTGATCACCGGCGCGTTCCGAGTCGGGGTTTCCAAGCTCTTGGTCACCCGCGCTCTGGCGGCCATCGCCGAGGTCGATGCCAAGCGCGTCGCCCAGCGCCTGGTCGGCTATACCGACCTGTCGAACCGGCCCACGGCGGCGTCCTACGAACGGCTTATCGCCGCTGAATCCGAAGACGAGCACGCCCAGCGCGGCGGCCAGCCCTATCCGTTCTTTCTCGCCCATCCGCTACAGCGCCCGCTCGAGGAATTCGACGCCAGCCTGGGCTCGCCCGGCGACTGGCTGATCGAGTGGAAGTGGGACGGCATTCGCGCGCAACTGGTCAAGCGCGACGGCCAGCTGTGGGTCTGGTCGCGGGGCGAGGAATTGATCAGCGAGCGCTTTCCCGAACTGCAGGAGTTGGCGCCGCTGCTGCCCGACGGCACGGTGATCGATGGCGAGCTGGTGGTCTGGCGGCACGCGCCGGAAGCGACCGCCAGGCAGGGCGAATTGATGGCCGCGGCGGCGGACGAGCCTGCCGAGCGCCTCAACGATCAGGTCGAGGAGCAGCTAGAACGCTTCGGCATTCAGCCGTTCGCCTTGCTGCAGCAGCGCATCGGCCGCAAGACCCTCAGCCGCAAGTTGCTCGAGGAAGTGCCGGTGGCGGTGCTCGCATACGACCTGCTGGAGTGGCAGGGCGAGGACTGGCGCAGCCACCCGCAGCATCAGCGCCGTGCGCAGATGGAGCAGGTGGTGGCCAGGTGTGCCAGCCCCCGACTGATGCCGTCGCCGCTGCTGCACGGCGACACCTGGCAGGCGCTGGCCGAGCAGCGCGAAGCCTCACGCTCGCTGGGCGTCGAGGGCATGATGCTCAAGGCCCGTGAGTCGGCCTATGGCGTGGGGCGCAGCAAGGACGTCGGCGTGTGGTGGAAGTGGAAGATCGACCCGTTGAGCGTCGACGCCGTACTGATCTACGCCCAGCGCGGCCATGGCCGGCGCGCCAGTTTGTACAGCGATTACACCTTCGCCGTGTGGGACGGTGCGCCGGGCGATCCCGAACGGCGCCTGGTGCCCTTCGCCAAGGCCTATTCGGGGCTCACCGACGAGGAGATGCGCAAGGTCGATGCCATCGTGCGCAAGACCACGGTGGAGAAATTCGGCCCGGTGCGCAGCGTCACCCCCAGCCTGGTATTCGAGCTGGGCTTCGAAGGCATCGCCCGTTCGCCCCGGCACAAAAGCGGCATCGCCGTGCGCTTTCCGCGCATGCTGCGCTGGCGTCATGACAAAGGCGTGGAGGAGGCCGATACCCTGGAGCTGCTGCAGGAATTGCTGCCATGAGCCTGGCCAGCACCTGGCTGCAGCGTAACGGCTGGAAGGCTTTCGATTTCCAGAAGGAGGTCTGGCAGGCGGTCGCCGATGGGCAGAGCGGCTTGCTGCATGCCTCCACCGGCGCCGGCAAGACCTACGCGGTATGGCTGGCCGCGCTCAATCGTTTCGCCGGTAAGGCGTCGCCGAAAAAGGCTCCAGTCAGCAAACGAGCGCCGCCAGCGGCGCCGCTGACGGTGCTGTGGATCACCCCGATGCGCGCCCTCGCTGCCGATACGCAGCGTGCCTTGCAGGCGCCGGTCGACGGCCTGGAACTACCCTGGACGGTGGGCATGCGCACCGGCGACACCGGCAGCGCGGAACGTCAGCGCCAGGCGCGGCGCCTGCCCACGGCGCTGGTGACCACCCCCGAAAGCCTGACCCTGCTGTTGACTGGCGCCGACGCGAAAAATCAGTTCGCCCATGTCGGCATGCTGGTGGTGGACGAGTGGCACGAACTGCTCGGCAACAAGCGCGGGGTGCAGTTGCAGCTGGCGCTGGCGCGGCTGCGCCAATGGAACCCGCAATTGGTCGTCTGGGGGCTGTCGGCGACCCTGGGTAATCAGCCCCACGCTCTGGAGGTCCTGCTGCCCGACGGCAACGGGCGTCTGGTGCGTGGCGAGCAGGGCGGCAAGCCGCTGATCGACACCTTGCTACCGCCGGCTGTGGAGCGCTTTCCCTGGGCCGGTCACCTGGGTTTGCGGTTGCTGCCCCAGGTGGTCGAAGAACTGGATAAGAGCAGCGTCAGCCTGGTGTTCACCAACACCCGCTCGCAGTCGGAACTCTGGTACCAGGCTTTGCTCGAGGCACGGCCGGACTGGGCCGGGCTGATCGCCCTGCATCACGGTTCGCTGGCCCGCGAAGTGCGCGACTGGGTCGAGAACGGCCTCAAGCAGGGCAAGCTCAAAGCGGTGGTGTGCACCTCCAGCCTGGACTTGGGGGTCGACTTCCTGCCGGTCGAGCGGGTGTTGCAGATCGGCTCGGCCAAGGGCGTCGCCCGTTTGCTGCAGCGCGCCGGGCGCTCCGGCCATGCGCCCGGGCGCACCTCGCGCGCCACCCTGGTACCGACCCATGCCGTGGAACTGCTCGAGGCGGCGGCCCTGCAGGATGCGGTAGCGGCCGGGCGGATCGAGGCCCGTGAATCCCCCCATCAGCCGCTGGACGTGCTGGTCCAGCACTTGGTCAGCATGGCCCTCGGCGGTGGCTTCCGGCCTGACGAGTTGCTGCACGAAATACGCAGCACCTGGGCCTATCGCGACCTCGATGAGGCGCAGTGGCGCTGGGCACTGGCCTTCGTGCGCCAGGGCGGCGAGTCCCTGAGTGCCTACCCGGATTACCAGCGTGTCGAGCCGGACGCGGAGGGCGTGTGGCGGGTGCCCAGCCCGCGCCTGGCGCGGCGCCACCGGATGAGCGTGGGCACCATCGTCAGTGATGCCAGCCTGACCGTGAAATGGTGGAGCAAGGGCGGCGGTGGCGGTTCCCTGGGCAGCGTGGAAGAGGGTTTCATCGCCCGCCTGCGGCCCGGCGACGTGTTCCTGTTCGGCGGCCGCCCATTGGAGCTGGTGCGGGTCGAGAACATGACCGCTTACGTCAAGCGCAGCGCCGCCGGCAAAGCCAGCGTACCGCGCTGGAATGGCGGGCGCATGCCGCTTTCCAACACCCTGTCCGAAGCGCTGGTGGCGCGCTTCGGCGAGGCTGCTCAAGGCCGTTTCGAGGGCCCGGAAATGCGCCTCCTGCAGCCGCTGCTCGAGGTGCAGGCCAACTGGTCGGCATTGCCGTCGCCCGGCACGTTGCTGGCCGAAACCCTGCATTCGCGCGAAGGCTGGCACCTGTTTCTCTATCCCTTCGCCGGGCGCAACGTGCATCTTGGGCTGGCCAGCCTGCTGGCCTGGCGACTGGGCCAGCGGCGGCCGTTGAGTTTTTCCATCGCGGTCAACGACTACGGCCTGGAACTGCTGTGCGCCAGTGAAGTGGAGTGGGGGCAACTGCTCGACGGCGAGCTGTTCGACGAGCGCGATCTGTTGCATGACGTGCTCGCCAGCCTCAATGCCGGAGAGCTGGCACAGCGGCGCTTTCGCGAGATCGCGCGGATTGCCGGCCTGGTGTTCGGCGGCTACCCCGGCGCGGGTAAGAGCCTGCGCCAGGTGCAGGCCTCCAGCGGCCTGTTCTTTGACGTGTTCCGCCAGTACGACCCCGGCAACCTGTTGCTCACCCAGGCCCATGACGAAGTGCTGAGCCAGGAGCTGGACGTGCAGCTGCTGCGCCACACCCTGGCCGACATGCGCGCCGCACGGCTGAACCTGCACGCCTTGCGCCGCGCCACGCCGCTGGCGTTCCCGTTGATGGTCGAGCGCTTTCGCGAGCGGCTCAGTTCGGAAAAGCTCGCCGACCGCATCGCCCGTATGCTCGGCGAACTGGAGCGTGCCGCCGGGCCTGGCCCGCAAGTGGCGGACGCACCGCTGGTCGAGGTCGAGCCGGCGAGCCGCCGCAGCGAACGCAAGCGTAAGGATGGACGCCCGCGAGGCAAGGCCAAGGCCGGATCTGCATGAGTGCGCCTCATCTGGCAGTGGAGCTGGCCGGGGAGACCCTCTGGCTGCTGGCCGACAAGGCGCTGTACTGGCCGGCCCGCCAGGCGCTGCTGATTGCCGATGCGCATTTCGGCAAGGCGGCCACCTACCGCGTACTTGGTCAGCCGGTGCCCCAGGGCACCACGGCGCGCAACCTGCAACGTATCGACCGGCTGCTGCAGGACTATCCCACCCGGCAACTGATCTTTCTCGGCGACTTTCTGCACGCCAGGCCGGCGCGCAGCGGCAGTACCCTGGCCGCGTTGCAGGCCTGGCGAGCCCGAAATGCCGAGCTGCAGATCCTGCTGGTACGTGGCAACCATGATCGCAGCGCCGGCGATCCGCCGGCCGAGCTGGGCATCGAGGTGGTGGGCGAGCCCTGGCCGATGGGGCCGTTCGCGCTGTGTCACGAGGTACTGGAGTGCCCGGGCCGCCACGTGCTCGCCGGGCACCTGCATCCGATGTTCGTGCTGCGTGGGCGAGGGCGGGACCGGTTGCGCATGCCGTGCTTCTGCATCGAGCCGGCGGCGACCCTGCTACCGGCGTTTGGCGAATTCACTGGCGGCATGGCCATCGAGTCGATGCCAGGGCGGGCCATTTATGGCGCCCTGGATGGAGCAGTGTGGCGATTGGCCTGATCATTGTGTGGCATATCGCCACAGTTCGGTCAGACGGAAAACTGACGATCAGCCTCTTATCCGCTGTAAATCGTTGAACAATCGTGATTCGCTTCACAGTCTCGGTAGTAACTCCCGCCAGGCATCGCCGTCGGTCGAATGAAACGTTTCACCTTCCTCTAGTTATTTGCCTCCCGGTCGATAGAATGCCTGCCGCAAAAAAATCAGACTGGTCCAACAACAATTCTCCAGCTGCTCTAACTCGGTTAAAAAAGTCGGAGAACTATTGAATGAACAGCTGGTTTTCGAACATCAGCGTCACCCTGAAACTTGCCTTGGGCTTCGGCCTCGTGCTCGCGCTCACCTGCATTCTCGCCCTGGTCGGCTGGACCAGCCTGGGTAGCCTGGTGCAGCGCAGCGACTGGACGGCGGATATCGCTCACCTGAACGATACCCTGACCGACCTGCGTATCACCCGCCTGCAGTACATGCTGGCCAACGGCGACGAAACCATCGCCGAAACCGTGCAAAAGTCCCTCGACGGCTTCAAGGCCCAGCACGGTCAGGTACTGGCCAAGTTCAAGAGCCCCGAGAACGTACGCCTGCTGCAAGCCCAGGGTGCGCAGATCGATGCCTATCAGCTGTCGCTGAACAAGATGCGCGGTGGCTTTCGTGCCAGCAACGACGCGCGCCAGGAGATGACCCGCAATGCGGTCAGTGCGGGCGAAGCGATCGATGAGATCAACGCTGCGGTGATGAACCTGCCGCCCTACGATGACAGCCGCGCCGCCCAGTTCCAGGCCATTACCAAGGCCAAGGAAGACTGGCAGCTGGTGCGTTATCAGGTGCGCGGCTATACCGGCAGCCCGAATGCCGATGCCGAGCGCGTGGCCGTCGCCCAGATCGATACCACCATCAAGGATATGGACGCCTTCCGCCAGGCATTCGCTGCCGAGCACCCGCAGCGCGTCAACCAGGTTACCGCGGCGCTGGACAAGTACCGTGACGCGGTCATGGCCTTCAAGGCCGCTATCGACACCATCGCCGTGGCGCGCAAGGAGCTGACCGACGAAGGCTACGAGATCGTGCGCATCAGCAAGGAGCTGACCGCCATCCAGATGGAACGTCGCAACAGCGAAACCGCCTCGGCCCGTACCCTGCAGCTGACCACCACACTGGTCGCACTGCTGGTCGGTGTGCTGGCGGCCTGGCTGATCACCCGGCAGATTACCCGCCCGCTGCAGGAAACCCTGGTCGCCGTGGAACGTATCGCCGGTGGCGACCTGAGCCAGACCCTGCAGGTGACCCGTCGCGACGAAATGGGTGTGCTGCAGCTGGGCATCCAGCGCATGGGTAGTACCCTGCGTGACCTGATTGGCGGCATCCGCGATGGCGTCACCCAGATTGCCAGCGCTGCCGAAGAGCTGTCGGCCGTGACCGAGCAGACCAGCGCCGGGGTCAACAGCCAGAAAGTGGAAACCGATCAGGTGGCCACCGCCATGCACGAGATGTCCGCCACTGTGCAGGAAGTCGCACGCAACGCCGCCGACGCCTCGCGCGCCGCCTCCGATGCCGATCGCGAAGCCAATCAGGGTGATCGGGTGGTCGGCGAAGCCATCGCGCAGATCGAGCGTCTGGCAGCCGAAGTGACGCGCTCCACCGAAGCGATGAGCCACCTGCAGCAGGAAAGCAACAAGATCGGCAGCGTGATGGACGTGATCAAGGCCGTGGCCGAGCAGACCAACCTGCTGGCTCTCAACGCCGCCATCGAAGCCGCCCGCGCTGGCGAAGCCGGCCGTGGCTTTGCCGTGGTCGCCGACGAGGTGCGTGGCCTGGCCCAGCGCACGCAGAAATCCACCGAGGAGATCGAGGAGCTGGTCGCCGGCCTGCAGCATGGCACCCAGCAGGTCGCCAACATCATGCACAGCAGCCGCGAGCTGACCGACAGCACCGTGGAGCTGACCCGCAAGGCCGGTGGTTCGCTGGAAAGCATCACCCGCACGGTGTCCAACATCCAGTCGATGAACCAGCAGATCGCTGCCGCTGCCGAGCAGCAAAGCGCGGTCGCCGAGGAGATCAGCCGCAGCGTGATCAATGTGCGCGACATCTCCGAGCAGACCGCCGCCGCCAGCGAGGAAACCGCCGCCTCCAGCGTCGAGCTGGCCCGCCTGGGCAGCCAGTTGCAGCAGATGGTCAGCCATTTCCGCGTCTGATCGGGACGGTGAGCTGAAACGGAAAGGCCGTTGCTCGATGAGCAACGGCCTTTTTTGGTTTTTCGCGGAGTCTCGGGAAAGCCAATCCTGACACCGGACTGGCAAATAAGTGTTCGCTGCCGATTACTTGGCACTTTCCATTGGCCCGCCGCCTGGCCTGATGGGTTTCGCCCCTTACGGGCGCCTCACTTTCTTTGCTTGTGCAAAGAAAGTAAGCAAAGAAACACACCCCTACATACGGCCCCGGCTGCGCCGGGGTTCCCTCATTCCATCACCACTCCAGGGGCACGCTGCGAAGGGCCATCCCTGGCCCATCGCAGCTCTCGCGACATCCATGTCGCTCAACCCCTTACGTGGCGATTCCATTCGGCCTCCTGAAGGGGAGGACTTGGGCGTCGCCTGTGCGATCGCAGCTCAAAAGCAAAAACAGACGCCTCCGAGCTTGAGCCTGTAGAAATCTTGCAAGCTCGCGCTCCGGTCCCGTCAGGAGGCCGAGTGGAGGTGTCGTGTAGGGGGACGAGCCCCATGGATGCGGCGAGTTCGTAGGTTGGACGACGCTTCACCCGTCCACCGCCCCGTGATCGCACGGTGGATGAAAAGAGCGTCATCCACCCTACGAACTGGTGAACTGCCTGCGATTCAGGGGGGCGCGCAGAGCCCGTCCAGGAGGGCGAACGCAATCGTCGTGGAAGAGGTTGAGCGGCATGGATGCCGCGAGAGCCGCGATGGGCCATGGATGGCCCTTCGCGGCGTGCCTCTGGAACGGCGATGGAGTGAGCGAACCCCGGCGCAGCCGGGGCCGGATGATCGGGCGGAGGGTTTTGGTTACTTTTGCCCGCAAAAGTGACTCGCCCGACAGGGCGAAACCGGAGACGTCAGTAGGACGTCGATAAGCCGATAGACCGCTTGAGCGCCGAAAACACCCGTGTACTCACACAAACTTGCCAGTCCGGTATCCCCGCACGTTCCCCAAAACCGTGCGAAGCCGCTTGTTTATCACCTCTGGAAAACCGTCAGTGCGTGGCAATCCAGATCAGCAAACCGGCCTGGAACAGACAGAAGGCCACCAGGCAGCCGATGGTGAAGCGCAGGCCGCCATCTTCGCGCTTGAGCTGTTCCAGGCGCTCGCGCTGCTTGCGCAACTGTACGTCCTGTTCCTGCAGGTTCTGGTCGGCCAGTTGCAGCATCTGCGCGGCGTCCAGCTGTTCGATGAACTGCACCTTCTCGCCATTCCAGTCGCTGTGCAGGGCGCTGAGGCGCGAGGCGCTGTACTGCGCCTTGAGCTGATTTTCCTGGTAGTCGACGCTGAAACCCTGGGCCTTGAGGCAGTGATCGCGGCGCGCGCGGGCTTCGTCGTTGAGCGCATCGCGGCTCGGCAGCGGGCCGCTTTCCAGGGTGTAGTGGGCGCAGTGCTGTTTGGCCCAGGCAGCGGCCTGGGCCAGCAGGAAGCGCCCCAGGCCACGGTTCTGCGGCTCCAGGCTCAGGCCGCTGTCACCGAAGCGTGCTTCCTTGTTGCGGTGGTCGAGCCACAGCTCCAGTACGTTCTGCTCCTTGCGCACCTTCTGGCCGGGCAATTGCAGGCTCAGGCGCAGCAGGCTCTGTTCCTTGCTGTGTCGCTCCACACGGCCTAACTGCACGAAACGCAGCGGGCGGGCGCCGGTGTGGCGGTCGACGGGCAGGGGCGACAGGCGCAGCAGGCGAAAATGCTCCGGTCCAAGGCCGTCCCAGGGATGGGAAGGGGCGGGCTGTTCGCTTTCCGGCGGGGCGACGGCGGTGGTTTCGCTGTCGGTCATCTGGCGCTCCTTGGGGAGCCGCCTGGCAGGGCGGACTCATGATCGGTTCTAGCCGTTATCGGCAGCCTTGCCGGTATCTGCAGGCGGCAGCGCCTTGATGAAGCTCGCCAGACGGGTGGTCAGACCGCGGGCAAGCGGCAGATCCGGGTTGTTATAGGACGCCAGTTGCGCCTCCATGTCCATCGGCACGATGCGCAGCACATGGTTCATGCCGTTGACGATCTGCAGCTCCGCCCTGGGGTTGGCAGCGTGCAGCGCCTCGGCGTCCTGCACGCTGACCTGGATGTCGTGATCGCCCTGCAGGATCAGCGCCGGCGCCTTGACCTGGGCGAAGGCGGCCGCCGGGTCCTGGCGAAACAGGGAAATCAGGTAGGGCTGCACGCTGGTGCGAAACAGCACGGTCAGCTCGTCCGACACCTGGGGCACCTGACGGCCTTCATGCAGGGCTTCGAGCAGCGCCTCGGCCTCACCACGCAGGCGCGGCGGCAGACGGTTGCGCAGTTGCTCGCGCAGCAACTGGTCGATGGGCCGCGCACTGCCGGCGATAGACACCAGGGCATCGGCACCCGATTGATTGGCCGCCAGGGTGGCGATCAGCGCGCCTTCGCTATGGCCGACCAGGATCACCTGACTGAAGCGTTTGTCCTGGCGCAGCTGCTGCACCCAGGCGACCACGTCGGCCGCATAGCGCTCCACGCTGAGGTCGCGCTCATGGGGCGTGGCGGCAAAGCTCGCGCCGATGCCGCGCTTGTCGTAGCGCACGCTGGCGATGCCTTGCTGGGCTAGGGCCATGGCCAGCTTGCGGTGGGCGTCGTTATGGCCGCCACCAGGGTTGTTGCCGTTGCGGTCGGTCGGCCCGGAGCCGGCCACCAGCAATACCACGGGTATCGGCGCGTCGCGCTGCGGCAGTACCAGGGAGCCGTCCAGCACGCCCTGGCCGGTATCCAGGCTGACCGGCTCACGCAGGATGGGGGCGGCCTGAACCAGGCCGGCAAACAGGGAAAGGGTCAAAAGCAGGGCTCGCAGCATGATGGGGACGGGTCTGTGATGGGCTCTGTTGGACGCTGGCACATGGCCAAAGGTTCGCGCGCGGGTGAACTCGGCGGTTGGCTGGGAGTATACTCAGCGGCTTTCTTCACCGGCCTGCCTTTTCGCCGCAGGCTGCGGATCGACCTTCTCTGGAGCCTCGCGCATGTCCGGCAATACCTTCGGCAAGCTGTTCACCGTCACCACGGCAGGCGAGAGCCATGGCCCGGCGCTGGTCGCCATCGTCGACGGCTGCCCGCCCGGCCTGGAGATTTCCCTGGACGACCTGCAGCGCGACTTGGATCGCCGCAAGCCGGGCACCAGCCGCCATACCACCCAGCGCCAGGAAGCCGATGAGGTGGAAATCCTCTCCGGGGTGTTCGAAGGCAAGACCACCGGCTGCGCCATTGGCCTGCTGATCCGCAACACCGATCAGAAGTCCAAGGACTACTCGGCGATCAAGGACCTGTTTCGCCCGGCCCACGCCGACTACACCTATCACCACAAGTACGGCATCCGCGACTACCGTGGCGGCGGCCGCAGCTCGGCCCGCGAAACCGCCATGCGTGTGGCGGCCGGCGCCATCGCCAAGAAGTACCTGGCCAGCCAGGGCATCGTCATTCGCGGCTACATGAGCCAGCTCGGCCCTATCGAAATCCCGTTCAAGACCTGGGATTCGGTGGAAGAGAACGCCTTCTTCAGCCCTGATCCTGCCAAGGTGCCGGAGCTGGAGGCCTACATGGACCAGCTTCGCCGCGACCAGGATTCGGTCGGTGCGAAGATCACCGTGGTGGCCGAAGGCATGATGCCGGGCCTGGGCGAGCCGATCTTCGACCGCCTCGACGCCGAGCTGGCCCATGCGCTGATGAGCATCAACGCGGTCAAAGGCGTGGAAATCGGCGATGGTTTCGCGGCCGTTGCCCAGCGCGGCACCGAGCACCGTGACGAGCTGACCCCGCAAGGCTTC
Source organism: Pseudomonas fulva 12-X (assembly GCF_000213805.1). Lineage (NCBI taxonomy): Bacteria > Pseudomonadati > Pseudomonadota > Gammaproteobacteria > Pseudomonadales > Pseudomonadaceae > Pseudomonas > Pseudomonas fulva. The sequence continues at coordinate 2,227,999 of NC_015556.1, forward strand.
GTGTCCAACCATGCCGGCGGCATTCTTGGTGGTATCTCCAGCGGCCAGCCGATCGTTGCTCACCTGGCGCTCAAACCGACCTCAAGCATCACCACGCCGGGCCGCTCCATCGATGTGGATGGCAATCCGGTGGACGTGATCACCAAGGGCCGCCACGATCCCTGCGTCGGCATTCGCGCCACGCCGATTGCCGAAGCGATGATGGCCATGGTGCTGATGGATCACCTGCTGCGTCACCGCGCACAGAACGCCGATGTGCAGGTAAGTACGCCGGTACTGCCGCAGCTGTGAGCGCGTCAGTGCGCGCCAAGAGCAGGGCAGGCGCTGCATTCGCGCCTGCCGCCTGAGGCCGGCTGCCAATGACTGCTCTGCCGTACTGGCGCCTGTCCGGTTTCTACCTCTTCTACTTCGCACTGCTTGGCGCCACGGCGCCGTTCCTCGGCCTGTACTTCGCCCACCTCGGTTTCTCGCCGGCACGCATCGGCGAGTTGGTCGCCATTCCCATGCTGATGCGCTGCATCGCGCCGAACCTGTGGGGCTGGCTGGGCGATTACAGCGGCCGGCGCCTGCTGATCGTTCGACTCGGCGCCTTGTGCACCTTGCTCAGCCTGAGCCTTATCTTCGTCAGCCACAGCTATGCCTGGCTGGCACTGGTGATGGCCCTGCATGCCTTCTTCTGGCACGCGGTGCTGCCGCAGTTCGAGGTCATCACCCTGGCGCATCTGCGCGAGCAGTCGGCGCGCTATGCGCAGATTCGCCTGTGGGGCTCGATCGGTTTCATTCTCAGCGTGGTCGGTCTGGGCAAGACATTCGAGCTGCTCAGCCTGGATGTGTATCCCTGGGCGCTGCTGATCATCATCGCCGGCATCGCCCTGAGCAGCTTCTGGGTACCGGACGCTCAGCCGTTGGCGTCGTCGCAGTCGGCGGATCAGGGTGGCTTCCTGAGGCAGCTCAAACAGCCTGGCGTGCTGGCTTTCTACCTGTGTGTGGCGCTGATGCAGCTGTCCCACGGGCCGTACTACACCTTTCTGAGCATTCACCTGGAGCATCTCGGCTACAGCCGCGGCCTGATCGGCATGCTCTGGGCGCTAGGCGTGGTCGCCGAGGTGCTGGTGTTCATGGCCATGGCGCGCCTGCTGCAGCGCTTCAGCCTGCGCCAGGTGCTGATCGCCAGCTTCGCGACCGCCGCGCTGCGTTGGGTGCTGATGGGCTTTCTGGCCGATCACCTGAGCGTGCTGCTGTTCGCCCAGGTGCTGCATGCCGCCACCTTCGGCAGTTTTCACGCGGCGTCTATCGCCTTCGTGCAGCGCAGCTTCGGCGCCCGCCAGCAGGGCCAGGGCCAGGCGCTGTACGCCTCGCTGGCAGGCATTGGCGGCGCGTTCGGTGCGTTGTACGCCGGCTACAGCTGGCACGGTCTCGGCCCGCAGTGGACATTCGCCCTGGCGGGGCTGGCCGCGCTGCTCGCAGCCGTTATCATGGCCCGACGCACGGCCGAGCCGACATGACCCATCAGGTCGCCGCAAGGTGGCCGACACCAGACAGGAATCACCCATGAGTCGCCTGAGCGTTCACCATCAGTCCAGCCCGCAGGTTCCCAACAAGGTGCTGGGCCACGCCGAAGACATCGCCAGCACCCTGGCGGCGGTCGGTATCGAGTTTCGCGAATTGCCGCTGGAAAGCCGGGTGCAGGCGGGCGCGAGCGAGCAGGAAATTCTGGCGGCGCTGGGCGAGACCCTGGAGCAGCTCAAGCGTGACAGCGACCTGAGCCAGGCCGAGGTGATCAGCATCGACCAGCGCCACTGGCCTCGCGAGGGCGACAAACCGGTTCAGGCGCCGGTCGAGGTGCTGGCCGACGGCGCGCAGCTGTACCTGTTCCTGGCCGGACAGGGCCTGCTGAGCCTGCATGTCGATGACTACGTGTATGCCCTGGTCGGTGAGCGCAATGCGCTGATCAGCGTGCCGGCCGGCACGCGTCACTGGTTCGACCTGGGCGAGTTTCCCCATTGCGCGGCGATTCGTCTGTCTGCCGCCAGCGCCGTGGCGGTGCGGCCAAGCGGCGATGCCATCGCTGCGAGCTTTCCGCGCCTCGAAGGCTAGGGTCTGCACGAAAAGTCTCCGAGCGAAGGTCAGGCGAGGCAAAAATCGGTGGGGCCGCGGAGTTTACGAGCTGTAAATGAGCAGGCCGAACTGATTTTTAACGAAGCATCACCGAGCGCAGGTACTTTTCGTACAGAGCCTAATCGAACAGGCTGGCCTGAGGGCACGGCACCGCACCTTCGAGCTCCAGCAGCAGCTGTTTGCGCGGCAAGCCGCCGGCAAAGCCGGTCAGGCTGCCGTCGCGGCCGATCACCCGGTGGCAGGGAATGATGATGCAGATCGGGTTGGCGCCATTGGCCGCGCCCACGGCGCGTACCGCCTTGGGCCGTTCGATACGCTGGGCCAGCGCGCTGTAGCTGTCGATCTTGCCGAAGGGAATCTGCTGCAGCGCCCGCCACACCGCCTGCTGGAACGGCGTGCCCTGCGGGTTGAGGCGCAGCTCGAAGCGCTGGCGGCGGCCTGCGAAATATTCGTCCAGTTGCCGGCTGGCCTCATCGAGTTGCGAGCCTGCCTCCTGCCAGCCGTCGCCGATCCGCCAGGGCGTGCGCTCCACGTCCATCAGTAACTGCTGAAGACCCTGCTCGTCTCCGACCATGAACAGACGGCCGATGGGGCTCTCCTGATAGCGATAGAACATCTTCAGCCTCCCGAATAGTTGTGCCAAAGGTGCGCGGCAGCGTAAGCGCGCCAAGGCCTCCAGGCTTCTGCATGCACTTGCAGCTGGCGGGCGCTGATGCCGGCCGGGCCCCAGATCGGCGCCTTGATCAGGCCCAGGTCGCTGGCCGGAAAGGCATCGGCATCGCCGAAGGCGCGCAGGGCGATGTATTCCGCCGTCCACGGACCGATGCCGGGCAGGGCGCACAGCCGCTCGATCAGCTCGCTTGCGCCCTGGCTGATGTCCAGGCGCAGCGCGCCGCTGTCGACTTGGGCGGCGAAGTGCTGCAGGGTCTGCACCCGTTTGCCGGGCATGCCGATGCCATCGAGGTTGGCCTCGGCAATGGCGGCTGGCGTGGGGAACAGCCGGTCGATGCCATTGGGAGCCTCCGCCAGCGGTTCACCGAGGCGCGCTACCAGCCGCCCGGTGATGGTCACCGCGGCCTTGACCGTGACCTGTTGGCCGACGATGGCGCGTACCGCCTGCTCGAAGGCATCGAAGGCGGTCGGCAGGCGCAGGCCGGGATTACGGACCAGCATCGCTGCCAGATGTGGGTCGGCCGCGAAATGTGCGGCGATCAGCGCAGGTTGCGCATCCAGGTCGAACATGCGCCGCACGCGCTGCATCAGTTCCGGCTGGCAGGCTTTGGCCGATTCGCTGTGCTCCAGGGTCAGGGCGTGCTGGTCGGGCAGGGCGGTAACGCGAAACCAGCCGGTGACTTCGCCCAGGCGAAAGCTGCGGCAGTAGTCACGCTCACCCAGGCATTCCTGGCCGGCGATGGCGCGCAGCTGAAAGTGTGCGTGGAACTGCTGCCAGTCCCAGGGCGCCTGGTATGGCAGGGTGAGGAGGGTGTTGGTCATGGCGACGACGATAACGCCGTGGCAGGGCTTTGTCTGCGTGCAAAGTGACTTTCAAACGGCCTGCGAGCGCTGTCGACAAAATTTTCACATCCGCGCGGGCAGACTGCCGCGGCGCCGCTCGCCGAATTGGCCGGGCCTGCCGTAAATGTCTCAAGCGGATGATCGAACATGACCCCTACAGCAGTTCAGGGCACCCCTCAGAAAACATCGAATCCCTTACGCAGCCAGTTGCTCTTCACCCTCTACAGCGGCCTGGCCCTGCTGGTGATGTACACGCTGCTGCGCATCGCTTTGCTGGTCTACAACCGCGAGCTGATCGGCGACACGCCGGCCGCTGCCTTCGTGGAGGCCTTCTACAACGGCATGCGCTTCGACCTGCGCGTGGTGGTTTATGCCTGCGCTCCGCTGCTGATCGCCTTGCTCAGCACCCGCGCCATGCTTGCCCGTGGCTGGCAGCGCGTGTGGCTGACCCTGTTCGCCAGCATCACGCTGTTTCTGGGCCTGGCCGAGCTGGATTTCTACAAGGAGTTTCACCAGCGCCTGAACAGCCTGGTATTCCAGTACCTGCAGGAAGACCAGGCCACGGTGATGAGCATGCTGTGGAACGGCTTTCCGGTAGCGCGCTACCTGATTGCCTGGGTCGTGATCACCGGCCTGCTGTGGTGGATGTTCAGCCGCTTCGACCGCGCCAGCCGTGCCAAAGGACTGGTTGCTCTGGGCGCCGCTCGGCCGGCGGTGGCCTGGTACTGGCGCGTGTCGGTATTTTTCCTGTGCGTGCTGATCGCGGTGATTGCCGCCCGCGGCCACCTGCGCCAGGGCCCGCCGCTGCGTTGGGGCGATGCCTATACCACCGAGTCGATGTTCGCCAACCAGCTGGGCCTCAATGGCACGCTGACCCTGGTCAGCGCCGCTCAGGCAACCTTCGGCGCGCACCGTGACAACACCTGGAAGTCGACCATGCAGGACGAGCAGGCCCGGCAGATCACCCGGGACATGCTGCTGACCCCAGACGACCAGTTGGTCGATGCCGATAGCGCCGCCATCCGCCGTATCTACACGCCGCCGAGCGACAAGACCCTGCCGATCCGCAACGTGGTGGTGATCCTGATGGAAAGCTTCGCCGGCCATTCGGTCGGCGCTCTCGGTGCTCCGGGCAACATCACCCCATATTTCGACAAGCTGAGTCAGGAAGGCCTGCTGTTCGACCGCTTCTTTTCCAACGGCACCCACACCCATCAGGGCATGTTCGCCACCATGGCGTGTTTCCCCAACCTGCCGAGCTTCGAGTACCTGATGCGCACGCCGGAAGGCGCGCACAAGTTCTCCGGCCTGCCGCAGCTGCTCAGCGCCCGGGGCTACGACAACCTGTACGTCTACAACGGCAATTTCCAGTGGGACAACCAGTCCGGTTTCTTCAGCAACCAGGGCATGACCCATTTCATCGGTCGTGAAGACTTCGTCGACCCGGTGTTCATGGACCCGACCTGGGGCGTGTCCGATCAGGACATGTTCGACCGCGGCGCCCTGGAGCTGAAAACCAATTACGGGCAGAAGCCGTTCTATGCGCTGCTGCAGACCCTTTCCAACCACACACCCTATGCGCTACCCAAGGACCTGCCGGTGGAGCGGGTGATGATCGACGGCAAGGAGGACCTGCACCGCACCGCCATGCGCTACTCGGATTGGGCGCTGGGACAGTTCTTCGAGAAGGCGCGCAAGGAGCCGTACTTCAATCAGACGCTGTTCGTGATCGTCGGTGACCATGGCTACGTCGCGCCCGATCAGCTGACCGATATAGACCTGCACCGTTTCAACGTGCCGCTCCTGCTGATCGCCCCCGGCATTCAGGAGAAGTTCGGCAAGGTCAGCCACACCGTCGGCACCCAGATCGATATCGTGCCGACCATCATGGGCCGCCTCGGTGGCGAGACGCGTCATCAGTGCTGGGGGCGCGATCTGCTCAATCTGCCTGAGGGTGATACGGGAGTGGGTGTGATCAAACCCTCGGGCGGTGATCAGACCGTGGCCATCGTCACGGCTGACCAGATACTCGTGCAGCCCAAGGATTTCGAGCCGCGCATGTACCGTTATCAGCTGGGGGCCAAGCCTACGGCCACACGCATCGAAGGCCCGGTCGACGAGACGTTGAAGAAGCGCATGGAGGCCTTCCTGCAAACCGCGACCAAGAGCCTGCTGGATAACACTGCTGGCGTGGTGGACGGCTTGCCTGACAAACCAAAGCCCTGACGCAGAAATAAAAACCGGCGCCTAGACGCCGGTTTTCATTGGGGCAGGTGAGTGGTCAGCTGCAACCTTCCACGTAGAACACCGCAGGCGGCAGGCCAATGCGCCAGCGGGTCACTACGCCATTGCTATCGGTTTCGAATACCAGGCGCGCGTCGCTATCGGTGTACGGAGTGACGATGAAATCGGTTGCACCCGGTTCGTACTTGTTGGGCTGCTCTTCGAAGTGGCCCGGATAGGTGGCGCGAATCTGCTGGGAGCTGCTACCGACCTGCAGGCCGCGTGGTGCCTTGCGCTCGCGGGTATCGATGTCATAGCGCACGAACTGACCGTTCTCGAGCATGAACGAGGTGCCGAAGCCGTTGGCCGGGCGTGGATCCTGGAACAGCTGGCGGCAGGTGTCCGAGCCGCCGCCGTCACGCAGCGAGCCTTTCCAGGCTGCGCGCACGGCCGTTTCGTCGCTGCCGAAACGGGCGCTGGCAAAGCCGGCGAAGGGACTCAGGTCCTCCTTTTCCTGCAGCTTGGGCGGGCTGCTCTGGGTGGCGGAGGCGGTTTTGGCGGGGGTATTGCTGGCGTCGCTGCAGGCGCTCAGCGCCAGAATACTGGTCATCACAACAGCGGAAATTGAAAGCGTACGGTTCGCCATGAAAATCCAACCTTCGTCTCGAATGGGAACGGCCGCACGGGGCGGCCGAATCGGTAAGGCATGAGACCGGTCGAATCTGGCATGGGTATGCCGGTGTAGGGGTAAAAAGGTCCGCTGCGTATGCAGGCCTTTCGTCGCAGTCTCATGCTGCGTGGCGTTTGGCCACGTTTTCGCAAAAAAGATCCCGACTTTTATCCAGATGCTGATCGACCAGCCATTTGCCGTGGGCAATGGAGGCCCGCTGGGCCTTGGTCAGCTCATCGAGAAAGGCGACGTTCATAGGCAGCGCCAGGCGGCGCGTGGTACGGCCGTCCGGTGTGGTGATGCGGCAACCGCCGGCCCAGGGTGTTGGGATGCCCGGGTGTTCCATGACCTCGGCACTGATGTAGTGGTCGCGGTAGGTGCACTGCAGCGTACTCATCGTGTGGTACCTCGTGTGTCTGGCCCAGGGCGGCAAGCACGATGCAACTGGCGCCGCCGGCAGGGCGTGGCTTCACTCTCGGATATAACACGGCACCACGGGCGGGCGCGGTGGTCCGACGAACTGCGGGGCAAAGATAGTTGCATGACCCGGCGCGCCCCGCGGTCTATGCTTTGAGGGCGTGCTGCGTTGATCGAGCACGTATCTTCACTTCAGCTCGTACCAGAGGCCCCGGGCCTTCGCTTCATCACGGTGCGCCGTGTGTTGCATGTTGAGTCAGATCGCCGTTTTGCGGCGTATCCAATCCTCGTCTGATGGAGATCAACTATGAGCACGATTCTGCACGAAGATGTTGGTAGCGGCATTTTGCGCCGCATGAAGGAAGGCGGATTCGATTTCGCCAGCGTCCATCCCATCGAGTTCTACGCCATTTTTCCCGACCAGGACCGGGCCCTGAAGGCCACCCGTAACTTCCGTGGCGAGAGCCTGCACGCCCAGGTCACCGAGCGTGACGAGGGCGACTGGTATCTGCAGGTCAGCAAGGTCATGCACGTGACGCCGGCCGGCATTGGGGATTTCGCTCAGGATCTGGAGTCGGTGGTGATCCCCCTGGGTGGTGAGCTGGACGGCTGGGGCGTGACCCAGCAGATCAACGCCGCCAGCTCGCAAGAGTAGCGCCGCACGGCACTACAGTCCTTTTTCCCAAAGTGTCACCAGATCCCGGGGAGCCTGCTCCTCGGGAACGTTCAACACCATCTCCTGCGCGCGCTCGGCGCAAGCTCGAAGCTCGATGCGATAGAAGCGTCGGTCGCCCTGGCCGGGCTGGCTGCTGGCTATCGGCAGGCAAGCTTCGAGTAGCGAACACACCTGGCCACGCTGTTCGGGGTCGCACTGGGCGAAGTCGATCTCCCGCGGGCGGCTGAGCGCGGCAATCGCTGCGAAGCCGCCCTGGCGCGATATGCGCACCCATGCCTCGTCGGTCAACGGCGGCAGTTTGTTCATGGTTGAGTCACCTCGACGCCGACATCCTTCCAGGCCTTGGCCACGGCGGCGGCCTCGCTTGAGCCCTGGCCGAAGCGCTGTGCGGCGCGATCCACGCACAGGCTCGCGAAGGCGGCGAAGTCGGCGTCGTTGCCAAGGCGCTCGTCACACAAGGTGTCGTACCAGATCGGCCCGGCCTTTTCCCAGGCGTGGCCGCCCAGCGCGACGGCGGACAGATAGAAGGCGCGGTTGGGGATGCCCGAGTTGATATGCACGCCGCCGTTATCCTCGCGGGTCTGCACGAAGTCGCGCATGTGGGCCGGCTGCGGGTCCTTGCCCAGCAGCGGATCGTCGTAGGCGCTACCAGGCTCTGCCATGGAGCGCAGCCCCTTGCCGTTGACCGACTCGGTAAGCAGGCCGGCACCGATGATCCAGTCCGACTGCTGGGCAGTCTGCTGCAGGGTGTACTGCTTGGTGAGGATGCCGAACACGTCGGAGAGCGATTCGTTGAGGGCGCCGGACTGGTTGACGTAAACCAGCGCTGCCTCGCTGTCGATCACGCCATGGGTCAGCTCGTGGGCGACCACGTCCAGGGCGATGGTGAAGCGGTTGAAGATTTCGCCGTCACCGTCGCCGAAGACCATCTGCTCGCCATTCCAGAAGGCGTTCTCGTAACGCTGGCCGTAATGCACGGTGCCGATCAGTGGCAGCCCGTTACCATCGATGGAATGCCGGCCGAGCACCTCATGGAAGAACCGGTAGGTGGCGCCCAGCGCCTCGTAGGCTTCGTCGATAGCCTCGTCGCCACTGGCCGGCTGGCCTTCGCCGCGAACGAGCTGGCCGGGTAGCTGCATCCGCTGCTGCGCATCATGGATGCTGCGCTCGGGTTGGCCAGCCGCCATCAGCTGGCGCGCCTGCACGTTGTTGGAACGCGGCTTGCCGTTGTTATGCCTGAGGGAGGCGACGTGCTGCAGGGTGTTGCGCGCGCAATCGCGCTGCTGCTCGGAGCCGTGACCGATGATGCGGTCGAGAAGGTAGGGCGGGATCAGGCTGCGGTTCATGGTGGGAATCCTTGTCCGTAGAGGCATGCCGGCCAGATCGATACCTGACCGCTCTCTGGTGGGAACGCTGCACGCCGGCAATGTTTCCGCTGCGCTGACATTTCTGGACAAAAGGGCACGCTACATAAAAGTGCAATGCTTTGCCGCCTCGCCTGTCCGAGATTTCATGGGGCACAGCAGCTTAATCAGGTGGCTTGGAAAGCCGATGTCAGCAGATTGTGCAGGCGACCTCCCTGAATACGCTCACCACGCTCCACTATGGTGCAAGGAACTCCGGTTTTAAAAATAAGTATTTGATTATAAAGGCCTAAATTCGGTGGCTCGACGCTTGCACTGTCTGCGTCGAACTGGGTTGCAAGGAGTAGAGCATGACCCGCGCCTTTTACGACGAGATGCACCTGCCGGACGGCACCTGCCGCCCCCATTACCAGGCCTTTTCCCGCTGGCTGCAGGAAACCCCCCAGGATCTGCTCGACCAACGCCGCCGCGAGGCGGATCTGCTTTTTCACCGCGCCGGCATCACCTTCACCCTGTATGGCGACGCGCAAGGCACCGAGCGACTGATTCCCTTCGACATCATCCCGCGCAGCATTCCGGCCAGCGAATGGCGCATCGTCGAGAGTGGCTGCATCCAGCGCGTGCAGGCGCTGAACATGTTTCTGGCCGACCTTTATCACGATCAGCGCATTATCAAGGCCGGGCTGATTCCGGCCGAGCAGGTGTTGGCCAACGAGGGCTATCAGTTGGCGATGCAGGGCCTCGATCTGCACCGTGACCTGTATGCGCATATCGCCGGCGTTGACTTGGTACGCGATGGCGACGGCACTTACTACGTGCTCGAGGACAACCTGCGTACCCCCAGCGGTGTGAGCTACATGCTCGAAGACCGCAAGATGATGATGCGTCTGTTTCCTGAGCTCTTCGCCAACCAGCGCATCGCGCCCATCGATCATTATCCCAGCTTGCTGCTCGACACCCTGAAGAGCTCCAGCCCCCTCGACAACCCGACCGTGGTGGTACTCACGCCCGGGCGCTTCAACAGCGCCTATTTCGAGCACGCCTTCCTCGCCCGGGAGATGGGCGTCGAATTGGTGGAAGGCGCCGACCTGTTCGTGCGCGACGACAAACTGTTCATGCGCACCACCGCCGGTGCCAGGCAGGTCGACGTGGTGTATCGCCGCCTGGACGACGCCTTTCTCGATCCGCTGGCCTTCAACCCGGAGTCGATGCTCGGCGTGCCGGGGCTGCTGTCCACCTATCGCTCGGGTAACGTTGTGCTGGCCAATGCCATCGGCACCGGCGTGGCGGACGACAAATCGATTTACCCCTACGTCGGCGAGATGATTCGCTTCTACTTGGACGAGGAGCCGATCCTCAAGAACGTGCCGACCTGGCAATGCCGCAAGCCGGCAGAGCTGTCTCACGTGCTGGCCAATCTCAAGGACCTGGTGGTCAAGGAGACCCAGGGTTCTGGCGGCTACGGCATGCTCGTCGGCCCGGCTGCCAGCAACGCAGAAATCGAGGCCTTCCGCCTGCGCCTGATCGCCCGGCCCGAAGCCTATATCGCCCAGCCGACGCTGTGCCTGTCGACTTGCCCGACCTTCGTGGAGAACGGCATCGCGCCGCGGCACATCGACCTGCGGCCCTTCGTGCTGTCCGGCAAGGAGACGCGCATCGTGCCCGGCGGCCTGACCCGTGTAGCGCTGCGTGAAGGCTCGCTGGTAGTCAACTCGTCCCAGGGCGGCGGTACCAAGGACACCTGGGTGGTGGAGGACTGAGCATGTTATCGAGAACCGCCTCTGACCTGTACTGGATGTCCCGCTACCTGGAGCGCGCGGAAAACCTGGCGCGTATGCTGGACGTCAGCTATTCGCTGTCGCTGATGCCCCAGGATGGGCGTCGTGATGGCCTGGACGAGCTGGCGATGCCGCTGCTGATCACCGGCACCATGGAGGATTACCAGCAACGCCACGGCGCGCTGCACGCCGAGCGCATCCTGCACTTCTTCGCTCTGGACGCCGAGAACCCGGCGAGCATCTACAGCTGCCTGGACGCGGCGCGCAGCAATGCCCATGCCGTGCGCGGACGCATCACTGCCGACATGTGGGAAAACATCAACGCCACCTGGCTGGAAATCCGTGGCATCGCCGAGCAGGGGCTGGGTCGTTATGGCATCAGCCGTTTCTGCGAGTGGGTCAAGGAGCGCTCGCACCTATTCCGCGGCGCCACCTTCGGCACCATCGTGCGCGGCGAGGCTTACCGCTTCATCCGTCTGGGGACCTTCATCGAACGCGCCGACAACACCCTGCGTCTGCTCGATTCACGCTACGAGCTGATGGGCGAGGACGTCGACGAGATCGATGGCCGGCCGGCCCACAGCTATTACCAGTGGAGCGCCTTGCTGCGCGCATTGTCATCGTTCGAGGCTTTCGCCGAGATTTATCGCGGCTCGCCCGGCGCGCGCAAGGTCTCGGAGTTACTGCTGCTGCGCCGCGAGGTACCGCGCTCGCTGAGTGCCTGCATGGACGAGTTGTACCAGATGCTTGCCGGCCTGCCCGGCGACAACGGCCGCCCGGCGCAGCGCCTGGCAGCCGAACTTAATGCGCGGCTGCGCTACACCAGCATCGACGAGGTGCTGGAGGAGGGGCTGCACGCCTGGCTGACCGAGTTCATCGAGCAGATTCATGATCTCGGCAGCGCCATCCACACGTCCTATCTGGAGGTCGCATGAGACTGTCCATTCGCCACAACACCAGCTATCACTACGAGGATCAGGTGCGGGCCAGCATCCAGTACCTGCGCCTTACACCCCATGACAGCAGCCGCCAGCAGATTCTCGACTGGCAGCTGGATCTGCCGCGCCCGGCTCGTGCGCAGCGCGACCCCTACGGCAACATTCTGCACGTGCTGACCCTGGACGAGCCCCACGAGTCGATCGTCATCGGCGCCCAGGGCCTGGTGGAAATCGACGAGTCCAGCGATGCCGAGCACGAGAGCCAGTCGGCGCTGCCGTTCCTGCGTTTCACCCGGCTGACCGAGGCGGATGCAGCGCTGCGTGAGTTCGCCTGGAAGCAGTGCGCCCAGCGCCGTGATCGCAACGCACTAATCGACCTCATGCATGGCCTAAACGACCACATTCGTTACCAGCCCGGGACGACGGCCGTGGAGACCAGCGCTGCCGAAGCGTTCGCCGGGCGCCAGGGCGTCTGTCAGGATCACGCCCACGCCTTTCTCGCTTGCACGCGCAGCCTCGGCATCCCGGCGCGCTACGTGTCCGGCTATCTGGTCACCGATAATCAGGATCATTTGGCCAGCCACGCCTGGGCTGAAGCCTGGCTGGATGGCGCCTGGTACAGCTTCGACGTGACCAACTGTCTGGCACGCCCGGAGCGTCATCTCAAGCTGGCCATCGGTCTCGATTATCTGGATGCCTGCCCAGTACGCGGCATGCGCCGTGGCGGCGGCAGCGAGCGGATGATGGCGCGGGTCGATGTCGAGCCGCTGATTCAGGTGCAGGCGCAGTGATGGCTGAGGGCAGCGAGCCAGTTGTGCATGATCGCCGCGTCCGTTCATGCCGTCAGCGCTTGCGATCAGCAGCTGATCGCCCCTAGCATGCCCGCTTTGCCCGAAGGGGGAGGCCATGCTGGCCGAGTTGTTTGCTGTACTGGCGCCGGTGATCATCGTTTCCGGCATCGGCTATGCCTGGGCCCGTAGCGGCCAGCAATACCCCACCGAATTCATCGCCCGCCTGGTGCTGACCATCGGCACGCCGAGCTTGGTGCTGGCGACCCTCAGTCGCGCCGATATCGACCCCGAAGCGTTTACTAGCATGGCCCTAGGGTGCGTACTGGTGACCCTATGCATGGGGCTGTTCGGCGCGCTGTTCAGTCGGCTGTTCCGCCAGCAGTGGAAGGTGTTGGTGCCGGCGTTCCTGTTTCCCAACACCGGCAACATGGGCCTGCCGATCAGCCTATATGCCTTCGGTGAGCATGGCCTGGCGCTGGCCGTGGCATTCTTCCTGACGCTGTCGATCATGCAGTTCAGTGTTGGCGTTGCGCTTTCCGGTAGCGCCACGTCCACCCGGCAGCTGCTGGGCAATCTGCTGCGCAACCCGATCATGATCAGCCTGGTGGTGGCCTTGCCGATGATCTTCTGGGATCTGCAATTGCCACGCTGGGTGGCCAATACTGTCGGTCTGTTGGGCGGCATGACCATTCCGCTGATGCTGCTGACCCTCGGCGTTTCCCTGGCCAGCATTCGCCTGCATCACCTGGGCTCCGGTTTGGTGCTGGGAGCGCTGCGTATCATGCTGGGGGCGGGTGTCGGCTGGGCAATCGGCGCGGTGATGGGGCTGGAGCCGCTGACTCACGCCGTGCTGGTGGTGCAGTCGGCGATGCCGGTGGCAGTGTTCAACTACCTGTTCGCGATACGCGCCAACCGCTCGCCCGAACAGGTCGCGAGCCTGGTGATGTGCTCGACGCTTCTGGCCATTGCCTGGTTGCCGTTGATCTTGGCGTGGTGGATGCCGCGGGTCGGCTGATCGGCATTAGCCGATCATGCGGCTCAGGTTGGGGAGAATCAGCAGGACGGCGGTAGCAAAGATAATCAGCCCCGCCTGACGGAATTTGGGTTTCTTGAACATGGCCATTCACCTTTTGTCATTGTTGTCATGTGGGCCGTGAAAGCCGCCTCGTCCCCAGTGCCCCGGCAAAACCCGATGGCCTATGTATTGACTGTAGAGCGGGCGACTCGATTTTTTAGATCGCTTTGTTGCTAAAAGGGCGTTTTATCCTGTTACAAGGATATGGAACGCTTTTCCACTTGCGTATAACCGTGGAGCCAGACGTTGTGCGTGCTGCAAAGGCTATTGCGCTGGGCCTGACCGTTCGTCGGGCTTACGCGAATCAACGAAAAACCGGCCGCTAGGGCCGGTCCTTCCTGCGGGCTGGATCAGTTGTCCAGCTGCTCACGGATAACTTTGCCGGTCTTACCGTCCACGCGGAACTCGTAAAGACGGTTGTCCTGCTTGGTGCCTTCACCTTCCCAGTAGCCGGCATCGTCGGCCTCGATCTTGTGAATCTGGGTGTACCCGGCCTGCTTGGCGCTACTCAGCGCCTGCTCGATGCTGATCCAGTCGGCGCCCGGGCGGTCGGCCATGGCGGCGCCTGCGCTCAGGGCGGCAGCGGCGGTAAGGGCAGTCAGAGTCTTTTTGAGCATCGTGGAACTCCTTTACGCAATAGGAATGTCGTACCTGCGCACAGGCACTGGTCGTTGGAGTTCCACGCTTCGCTTGGGGTTCAGGTAAAACTGCCCTGGTCTGGTGCGGCCGCTGGTGCTTCGCTCAGTGTCGGCACTGGTGGCGTCGGGTGCTGCATGCTGGCCGCCAACAGGGGCAGGGCGATTGCCAGGTAGAGTGCGATGGCGGCCAGGGCGCCATTGCGCGCGTAGCGGATGGTTTGGCTGTGCATGATGCAGTGCTCGTGAAGGGCCGTTGGGCCGATGCCGCAATCATCGGCGCGCCCGTGCTGGCGGAGAAGTGAATATGGCTTATGACGGCCATCGAAACGGCTGATGGTTCGGATAGCGGCATGCCTCTTGCCTTGATGCAGCAGCCAAGGCAGGCTTTGCCTGCTTCGTTTCTCTTTTCAGGTACCGCCATGTCGCTGCAGATCTGCATTCTGGAAACCGACATCCTGCGTCCCGAGCTGGTCGACCAGTATCAGGGCTACGGCAAGATGTTCGAACGTCTCTTCGCGGGCCAGGCCATCGCCGCCGAGTTCCATGTGTTCAACGTGATGCAGGGCGACTATCCGTCTGCCGATGCTCGCTTCGACGCGTATCTGGTCACCGGCAGCAAGGCCGATTCCTTCGCCACCGATCCCTGGATCGAAACGCTCAAGGCGTACCTGCTCGAGCGTTACCAGGCCGGCGACAAATTGCTGGGCATCTGCTTCGGTCACCAGTTGCTGGCGCTGCTGCTCGGAGGCAAGGCCGAGAGGGCGAGTGCGGGCTGGGGCGTGGGCATCCATCATTATCAGCTCACCGAGCAGCCCGACTGGATGACGCCGAAACTGGATGAGCTGACGCTGTTGATCAGCCACCAGGACCAGGTCACCCGCCTGCCGGAAAACGCCACGTTGCTGGCCACCAGTCCGTTCTGCGCCCATGCGGCCTACCGCATCGGCGATCAGGTGCTGTGCTTCCAGGGCCACCCCGAATTCGTGCCCGAGTATTCCCGGGCATTGCTGGATATCCGCCAGCAGCACATCGGCGAACCCACTTACCGGGCGGCGGTCCAGACTCTGGATCAGGCACACCACGGGCGTACAGTCGGCGAGTGGATGCTGCGTTTCGTGGCCAACGGCAAGGCTGCGCAGCTGGCGTGAGCGTTTTCTGATCACCCACAAAAAAACGGCCCTCGCGGGCCGTTTTTCGTTTCAGCGCGGCGCCTCGGGTGGAGACGCCTTCTGCCAGCTTTACAGCGCAGCAGCTTCTGCCTGCTGCGCGTCTTCGGCTTGCGCCTCCGGCTTGACCTCGACGAACTTCAACTGCAGACGCTCGCTGCTCCAGGCGCGGGTCTGGTTGGTCAGTTCCAGGTTGTTGTTCAGGTTCTGGCCGTAGGAGGGGATGATCTCCTTCAGCTTGGCCTGCCACTCGGGCGACTTGATCTTGTCCTTGAAGGTACGCTCCATCAGGTGAAGCATGATCGGCGCGGCGGTGGAAGCACCTGGCGATGCGCCCAGCAGCGCGGCGATGGAGCCGTCTTCGGAGCTGACCACTTCGGTGCCGAACTGCAGGATGCCGCCTTTCTCCGCATCCTTCTTGATGATCTGCACGCGCTGGCCGGCCTGCAGCATTTCCCAGTCTTCGTCACGGGCCATCGGGAAGTACTCGCGCAGCGAATCCATGCGGTCTTCCTGGCTGAGCATCAGCTGGCCGATCAGGTAGGTGCTCAGGGAGAAGTTGTCAATGCCCGCATTGACCATCGGCGAGATGTTGTGGGTGGTCATGGTGCCGAACATGTCGAGCAGCGAACCGTTCTTCAGGAACTTGGTGGAGAAGGTGGCGAACGGGCCGAACAGTAGTGCCTTCTTGCCATCGATCACGCGGGTATCCAGGTGCGGAACCGACATGGGTGGCGAGCCGACCGAAGCCATGCCGTAGACCTTGGCCTGGTGCTGCTGGACGATGTCCTGGTTGCGAGTGACCAGCCAGGAGCCGCCAACCGGGAAACCGGCATAGCCTTCGGCTTCCGGAATACCGGATTTCTGCAGCAGCTTGAGGGCGCCGCCACCGGCACCGATGAATACGAACTTGGCGTTGACGGTGCTCAGCTTCTCGCCGTTGGCCAGATCCGCCACCACGACGTTCCAGGTGCCATCGTCGGCGCGCTTGATGTCGCGCACTTCATGTTGCACGTGAACGTTGAAGACGTCCTTTTTCTGCGACAGGTTGTTCAGCAGCTGATTGGTGATCTCGCCGAAGTTGACGTCGGTGCCGATCTCCATGCGCGTGGCAGCGATCTTCTCGCCCGGCTCGCGGCCTTCCATCACCAGCGGTACCCACTGCTTGATCTGCTCGGGATCCTCGGAGAACTCCATACCGCGGAACAGCGAGCTGTGCTGCAGCGCTTCATAGCGCTTCTTGAGGAACGCGGTGTTCTTGTCGCCCCACACGAAGCTCATGTGCGGCACGTTGTTGATGAAGGATTTCGGGTCTTTCAGAACGCCTTGCTCGACCTGGTAGGCCCAGAACTGCTTGGAGATTTCAAAGGACTCGTTGATCGTCACCGCCTTGCTGATGTCGATGCTGCCGTCTTCTTTTTCCGGGGTGTAGTTCAGCTCGGCGAGCGCCGAGTGACCGGTGCCGGCGTTGTTCCAGGCATTGGAGCTCTCGCTGGCGACGGCAGGCAGACGCTCGTACAGATCGATCTTCCAGCTTGGCTCCAGCTCATTGAGGTAGGTGCCCAGGCTCGCACTCATGATGCCCCCGCCGATCAGCAGGACGTCCACGGATTTTTCCGGTTCGGGCTGCTTGGCGCAGCCGAGCGCGCTCAAGCACAGGAAGGACAGCAGGAGTTTTTTCATTTAGACAAACCATTTCAGTGATGTGATTGCATGGCGGCAAGGCTGACAGTGGCTCGCGTGCGGTAAGCAGGCGGTCACGTTCGCGGCTCGCGCCAGGTTTCGTTCTGCGAAACCGACCAGGCCCGGTGATTTTTTGAAACGCCGGGTATTTACCTTCAGCTGCGCGCTTTCGTCGCAGGCCGCCTCGAAGGGCAAGATCCATGCCTGAATAACTATTAGTCAGCTAATTAGTAGCCTGCGCTTATTGTGCTGCGATAAAAAAGCGGCTCGGCTGGCGAGTTTTCGCCGTCGAGCCGCTGGGAGACGCGGCGGATGTGGCGGATTCTCGCCTTATTGAGTCACCGCGCCGCCGACACCCTGGCTGCCGCCGCCGGTTCCTGGTGTGGCCGGCGCCGTGGAGCCGCCACCTGTATTAGGCGCGGTCTGATTACCGTTGGCTGGCGCGGTTGTGGAAGGCTGGCGCTCGGTGCCGGTGCCGGTGCCGTTCTGCCGGGCAGGGGAGTTGAGTGTGCTACGCGGCGTCTGTTGTTGCTGTTGCTGCATTGGATCGGTGGTCGACTGACCGCTGCCGTTCACGTCAGTTGGCGGTGCGCCGGTGCGTTCCTGGACCATCTCGTCGCCGATTCTGTCGCGTTGCTGCTGCAGGGTCAGGCCATCGTCATCCGCCTGCGCAGCTGCGCTGAACAGGGCGGCGAACAGTAGTGTCGGGCCTATGAGTGTGCGCATGTCGGTCTCCTGATCGTGGGCATGTGATCAGGTGACTGCCCCGGTTCCGGCAATGTTCAGGGAATCTTCCAGAGGGCCTGATGGCAAGGCTCGCTGGCTCAGCGGCGAAAATCGACGAAGGCGTCTACCCTGATAGCAGCTCGGCAGCCGCAGGCTCTGCCACGCCGGTTGACGGCGATTCAAAGGCGCGCGGCTGCCGACATTGCCACCGGCCTGTCTCTGGCCTCAGCAGTCAGGTCCCCACAATAAAAGAGGTCGCTCACATGATTTATGCCAAACCCGGTACCGCAGGCGCCGTCGTCACCCTGAAATCGCGCTACGGCAACTACATCGGCGGCGAGTTCGTCGCGCCGGTGGGCGGTCAGTACTTCACCAATACCAGCCCGGTGGATGCCTCGGCCATCGGCGAATTCCCGCGCTCGGACGCCAAGGATATCGACAAGGCCCTGGACGCCGCCCATGCTGCCGCCGATGCCTGGGGCAAGACATCCGTGCAGGACCGCGCGCTGATCCTGCTGAAGATCGCCGACCGCATCGAAGCCAACCTCGAGCTGCTGGCCGTGGCCGAAACCTGGGACAACGGCAAGGCCGTGCGCGAAACCCTCAACGCCGACGTGCCCCTGGCCGCCGATCACTTCCGCTACTTCGCCGGCTGCATCCGCGCCCAGGAAGGCACCTCGGCGGAGATCAACGAGCACACCGCGTCCTATCACTTCCACGAGCCGTTGGGCGTGGTCGGGCAGATCATTCCTTGGAACTTCCCGCTGCTGATGGCCGCCTGGAAACTCGCTCCAGCCCTGGCCGCCGGCAACTGCGTGGTATTGAAACCCGCCGAGCAGACGCCGCTGTCGATCACCTTATTGGCCGAGATCATCGGCGACTTGCTACCGCCGGGCGTGCTCAATATCGTCCAGGGCTTCGGCCGTGAAGCCGGCGAAGCGCTGGCCACCAGCACGCGCATCGCCAAGATCGCCTTTACCGGCTCCACGCCGGTGGGCTCGCACATCATGAAATGCGCCGCCGCCAACATCATCCCCAGCACCGTGGAGCTGGGCGGCAAGTCGCCGAACATCTTCTTCGAAGACATCATGCAGGCCGAGCCGGCGTTCATCGAGAAAGCCGCCGAAGGCCTGGTGCTGGCCTTCTTCAACCAGGGCGAGGTTTGCACCTGTCCGTCGCGGGCGCTGGTGCAGGAGTCGATCTTCGAGCCGTTCATGAGCGAGGTGATGAAGAAGATCAAAGCCATCAAGCGCGGCAACCCGCTGGACACCGACACCATGGTCGGCGCCCAGGCCTCCCAACAGCAGTACGACAAGATCCTCAGCTACCTGGAAATCGCCCAGCAGGAAGGCGCCCAGGTGCTCGCCGGCGGCGCGACCGAGAAGCTCGAAGGCGACTTGGCGACCGGCTATTACATCCAGCCGACCCTGCTCAAGGGCACCAACAAGATGCGCGTGTTCCAGGAAGAAATCTTCGGGCCGGTGGTGGGTGTGACCACCTTCAAGGACGAAGCCGAAGCCCTGGCGATCGCCAACGACACCGAGTTCGGCCTGGGCGCCGGCGTGTGGACGCGCGACATCAACCGCGCCTACCGCATGGGCCGCGGCATCAAGGCCGGGCGCGTCTGGACCAACTGCTACCACCTGTACCCGGCGCACGCTGCCTTTGGCGGCTACAAAAAGTCCGGGGTCGGGCGCGAAACCCACAAGATGATGCTCGACCACTACCAGCAGACCAAGAACCTGCTGGTGAGCTACGACATCAACCCGCTGGGCTTTTTCTGACAGCTGTTCACCTTTGCGTATCAGGGAGCCGTTGTTTCCGGGAAGTATGGGGATGAGGCGTAAGCGGTCTTTCAGCGGTCAATTGTGGGAGCGGGCCACGCCCGCGATTCGCGCGCATGGCGCGCTCCCACAAGCGCCGATCACCGGCCGCTTACGCTCCTTGGCGTCCACAGCGCACTGACATGAACAGATCCACGGCTTTTCGAGAAACGCGGCTTCGGCCGCGTTTTCTTTTTCTAATTGCTGGCGCCCCGTTGCAAGGCGCCCTGCAGTGGCAGGTCCCAGGGCGGCGTGGGGCCGAAGCGGTTCTTGAGAAACTCCAGCAGCAGACGGCTGCGCGAATCGGTATCGCGCTCAAGGCGCAGTGCGTAGATGCCGCTTGGCTCGGGCGCCGGCAGGCCGTTATCGCAGAACAGCGCCACCAGCTCGCCACGCACCAGGTATTCGCTGACCAGCCAGGTCGGCAGATGTGCCACGCCCAGGCCCGCCAGCACGCTGAATACAAGGGTTTCGGCATTGTTGGCGGTCATGCGCAGGCGGCGAGGGCGGTAGACTGCCAGCTTGCCCTGATTCTCGAAGCGCCAGGCGTAGGCGGGCGCCAGGCCGTCCCAGTCCAGACCATCGTGTTCCAGCAACTCGGCGGGCGTGCGCGGCACGCCACGGCGCTCCAGGTAGGCCGGGCTGGCACACACCACGCGCACCATCGGCGACAGCGGCGTCGCCACCAGGCGGGTATCGGCCAGCGGGCCGATGCGCAGCACCAGATCGACTTCGCCAAGATGAGCGCCATGCAGGTCGATAAAGCTGTCGATCAGCCTTAGCTGCACGTCCAGCCCCGGGTAGGCGGTAAGAAAGTCAGCAATCGCCGGTGCCAGGTGGCGCCGGCCGAAGGGCGCCGGCGAGTCGATGCGGATCAGCCCCTCCGGCGCGCTGCTCAGCGACACTGCCTCGGCGCGGGCCAGGTGCAGTTCGGCGAGAATCCGCCGTGCCCGCTCGGCGAATGCCAGCCCGGCTGGTGTGGCGCGTACCGCATGGGTACTGCGGCTGAACAGGGCGCAGTCCAGCGAGCGCTCCAGAGCGTCGATGCGCCGTGATACGGCAGACGGAGTGAGCGGATGCAGCCGGGCAGCCGCGGAGAAGCTGCCGCTTTCCAGTACATCGAGAAACAGGCCGAGCTGGTCGGTCAAGGCATCGGGATTCATAAATGGCTCGCTATGCGTTTTTCGCACAGCCATTATGCCGGGCTGTGCGTTACCCATCCAGGCAGCTGCAGGTAGCATGCGCTCACCTTGTTTGACGAGATGAATCATGGATCTGCTCGCGTTTGCCTTGAATATCCTGCTCGGTCTGGCGCTCGGCACCCTTGGCGGGCTATTCGGCATCGGTGGCGGCCTGATCGCGATTCCGGCGCTGGGCGTGCTGTTCGGTCTCGATCAGCAACTTGCCCAGGGCACGGCGCTGGTCATGGTGGTGCCCAACGTGCTGTTGGCGCTATGGCGCTATCACCAGCGCAACCGTATCGACGTGCGCCATGCCCTGGCCCTGGCGTTGAGCAGCTTCGTGTTCGCGCTATTCGGGGCGAGCTGGGCGGTCAATCTCGACCCCGAGTCGATGCGCCTGGCGTTCGTGGCGTTCCTGGTCGCGCTGGCCTTCTACAACCTGCTGCGCATGGTTCTACGCCCGCCAGCTGCCTCGGGGCAATTGCGCCATCCCTGGCCTTGGCTGACCGTGCTGGGCAGCGGCTCGGGCCTTCTGGGCGGTCTGTTCGGCGTCGGCGGCGCGGTGATCGCCACGCCGATTCTGACCAGCGTGTTCGGCACCTCCCAGGTGGTCGCCCAGGGCCTGTCGCTGGCGCTGGCGGCGCCCAGTACCGGGGTGACGCTGGCTACCTATGCGCTGCATGACCACGTGCAATGGGCGCTGGCCATTCCGCTGGCCATCGGCGGGTTGCTCAGCATCAGCTGGGGCGTACGCCTGGCTCACGCCTTGCCCGAGCGTATGCTGCGCGTGCTGTTCACGGCCTTCCTGCTGATCTGCGCGCTGATGCTCGGATTGAAGACCTGACACCCGACGAGTCTCGTCAGGGCCGCCGCCCATCGCGGCGGCATTGCGCTACAATGCGCGCCGAATTTGGCCCGCTCGAGAATTGCCCATGTCCGTTTGTCAGACACCCATCATCGTCGCCCTGGATTTTCCGACCCGTGAGGCGGCCCTTGCGCTGGCCGATCAGCTCGATCCGAAACTGTGCCGGGTCAAGGTGGGCAAGGAGCTGTTCACCAGCTGCGCGTCGGACATCGTCACCACCCTGCGTGACCGCGGCTTCGAGGTGTTTCTCGATCTGAAATTCCACGACATCCCCAACACCACCGCCATGGCCGTCAAGGCCGCCGCGGAGATGGGCGTGTGGATGGTCAACGTGCACTGCTCTGGCGGCCTGCGCATGATGAGTGCCTGCCGTGAAGTGCTGGACGCCTTCAATGGTCCGGTGCCGCTGCTGATCGGTGTGACCGTGCTGACCAGCATGGAGCGCGAGGACCTGGCCGGTATCGGCCTGGATATCGAGCCTCAGGAGCAGGTGTTGCGCCTGGCCGCCTTGGCGCAGAAAGCCGGCATGGACGGCCTGGTCTGCTCGGCCCTCGAAGCACCGGCCCTCAAGGCCGCTCAGCCCGGCTTGCAGCTGGTCACGCCCGGCATTCGCCCGGCCGGCAGCGCCCAGGACGATCAGCGCCGCATTCTCACTCCGCGTCAGGCGCTTGATGCCGGCTCCGACTACCTGGTGATTGGCCGGCCGATCAGCCAGGCTGCCGATCCCGCCGCCGCGCTGGCCAAGCTGGTCGCAGAGCTGGGCTGATCAGTCCCTCATTTCCCGTGCGGCAGCCGTGCTGCCGTACCCGATGCATCGCAGGTAACGCCCCATGAACTCCGTGGAACATTCGCCGCTGGGCAAGAGCAGCGAGTACATCGCCACTTATTCGCCCGAATTGCTGTTTCCCATACCTCGCGCCACCAAATGGGCCGAGCTGGGCCTAAGCGCCGAGACGCTGCCGTACCGTGGCGTGGACTACTGGAACTGCTTCGAGCTGTCCTGGTTGCTGCCGTCCGGCAAGCCGATGGTCGCCATCGGCGAGTTCGCAATTCCTGCCGATTCGCCGAATATCATCGAGTCCAAGTCCTTCAAGCTGTATCTCAACTCGCTGAACCAGTCGGTGTTCGTCAGCGTGGCGCAGTTGGTCGCGGTGCTGGAGAAGGACCTGTCGGCCACTGCCGGCAAGCCGGTCGCCGTGCGTGTACGTAGCCTGGAAGAGGCTGCGCGGGAAGGACTGAGCGTGTTGCCGGGCATCTGCATCGATGAGCTGGATGTGAGCATCAGCAACTACGCCGCGCCGCAACCGGAGCTGCTGCGTTGTGATCCGGCCCGCGTCGTTGAACAGAGTCTGCATAGCCATCTACTCAAATCCAACTGCCCGGTTACCGGCCAGCCGGACTGGGGCAGTGTGGTGGTCGAGTACCGTGGCGCAGAACTGGATCCAGCGAGCCTTTTGGCTTATCTGGTGAGCTTCCGCCAGCATGCGGATTTCCACGAACAGTGCGTGGAGCGCATCTTTCTGGACTTGCAGAAGCTGCTGCAGCCGGAGTACCTGACGGTGTACGCGCGCTATGTACGCCGCGGCGGCCTGGATATCAACCCGTACCGCACGACGCTGGCGGCGCTGCCGGACAATCGGCGTCTGGTCCGGCAATAAGCGCTACCTACCGGACCGTCAGGGCACAAAAAAACCAGCCATTTTGGCTGGTTTTTTCGTTTCCGGCGCCGGGTTCAGATCCCGATATTGGCCAAGGTCTGCATGATGTTGCGCAGGCTGCCGGCAAGCGTCGGGTGGCTGACTTCGAAGCGCTCCACCGCCAGGTTGACGCCGTCGATCAGCGAGGCGTCGGGGGTGGTCACCGGTTGTGCAGCAAGCTGCAACTCAATGTCGCGGGCGAGCAGTTCCAGCGATTCGCGGTCTTCCTCATTTTCCGGCGGATGTTCGACCAGTTGCTTGCGCAGCTCTTCCAGTTGCTGCTGCAGATGGTTCGCAGGCATGGGACTCTCCCTTTCTTGATAGGCAGAACAATTGACCGTACGGCGCGACGAAAGGTCAGTACTTCGTATTCAGCCTAGCTCAATGGAAAGGCGCTGGCTCAGGGCTTCTCGCCCTTGCTGCGGCGAATCTGCAGGTGCTCGAGGCAGGCGGGCAGCTCGGTGAGCTGGTCGATCACCGAGTGCGCGCCGATGCGGTAGAGCGAAAGCGTTGCCTCGGCGCGCAGACGGTCGCGTTGCGCGCCGTCGAGCAGTTGCCAGTCCGCCAAGGCATGGCCGGCCAGTGAGCCGCAGACGGCCAGGCCCACCGTCCACAAACCGGCGTTCAGGCCCGCCTGCACCAGGCGCGGCTCGCCGCTGACCAGTACGCAGCCTTCCAGACGCTCGATCTGCAGCGCCGCCAGGGCCTGCCAGCAGGCATCCGGTGCCGGCCAGGTGCGCTGTGTGCAGGCCGGGGAGGCCGCGAGCCAGTCGGGCAGGCGGCTGGCCAGTTTCTCGGTCAAACTTGGCGGCAGTTCGTCCAGCCAGGCGCAGGGTACCTGCTGCTCATGAAGGCTGCGCAGGGTGCTCAATGCGCCTGGGGTTGGCTCGGCGCAGCCTTCCAGCTCCAGGCTGCCGATCGTCTGACGTGCAGCACTGCCGCCTTCGCGCACCAGCGCCAGGTGTCGCTGGCCATTCAGCGATGCGCTGCGGGCGCCGAAGTCCACCAGGCAGCCGGACAGGCCGAACAGGATAGCCGTGAAGGAAGAAGTGGCGGCGCAAAACGCGGGCTGAGGCATGGCTGTCATTCCCTGGCGGTGGTCGCGCCCACCATGGCAAGGCAATGTGACAGTGGCGTGACAAGCCATCGGCCAGACATGCGGTAGCGTGAAGCGCGTCCCAGGCGCCACGGCACGCTGCCTATTGCCGGCAGAGCGCTTTATACTACGGCGCTGCCGCCTGACAGGCTGCGCCCATAGCCTAGGAGAAACATGATGCGTTTGATTGGACCCGATTGGATCGCGAGCCTTGGTCGGATGCTGGCCTGCGCCGGTCTGATGGCGCTGCCGCTGGCAGGCCAGGCGGCAACGGAAGACCCCTGGGAGTCAGTCAACCGCCCCATCTTCCGCTTCAACGATGCTGTCGATACCTACGCCCTCAAGCCCCTCGCTCAGGGTTATCGCAAGGTGACGCCGCAATTCGTCGAAACCGGCGTGCATAACGTGTTCCGCAACCTGTGGGAGGTCGGCAACCTGGCCAACAACCTGCTGCAGGGCAAGGTGCACGATGCGGGCGTGGATACCAGCCGTTTCCTGTTCAACACCACGCTGGGCGGTCTGGGTTTCTTCGACGTGGCTACTCGTATGGGCCTGCAGCGCAGCGATGAAGACTTCGGCCAGACCCTGGGTGTATGGGGCGTGGAAAGTGGTCCCTATGTGGTGCTGCCGCTGCTCGGTCCGAGCTCCCTGCGTGATGCGCCGGCCAGGATTCCGGATAGCTTTTTGACCGTGTATCCCTATATCGACCATGTGCCGACGCGCAACGTGGTGCGCGGCGTCAACGTAGTCGACACCCGCGCCAGCTTGCTGGATGCCGAGCGTATGGTCAGCGGCGACAAATACATCTTCATCCGTAATGCCTATCTGCAGAACCGCGAGTTCCGCGTGCGTGACGGCGATGTGGAAGATGATTTCTAGGCAGCGGCCAGGCTGCTGCTTTTAGGAGGAGGGCCGGACGGCCCGAGAAAGGCGTGATGGAGGCAGGCTCCATCACGTTACCGCGTGTTTCAGTTCATCGAGGTGACGGCAAGGCCCAGCACTTGCCGGCCATCGTCCAGATCGGTCACGCGCACCACTTCCGCTTCGGTTTCCAGCCCCTTGAGTGAGTCGTGGGTAGACGGAATCAGCACGCTCACCTTGTCGCCGACCTTCGCCTGGCACTGCGCCTCGACCTGCATGCCGGTGCTCGACAAGTCCCGACACAGCGCTGGAACCGTCTGGCCGCCGTGAGTCAGCGTCACCTGGGTCTCCAGGCGCATGCGAATGTAATCGCGCTTTTCCGTGTAATCACGATCATTCTGGCTCATCAAGCTATCCTCATTGAAGGTCGGGGCTTTTGCTGCAGTTCTTATAACCCTCGGCCATTTAAGGTGTAAAGCCGCCCGGCGGCAACGGCGCCTGTTGAATCGCGCTGAGGATGGGAGTACCGTCTGCGCCTTGACGCGAACCGTGTACCCGCGCAGGTCGTTGGCTGCGTTTACGCTAACCATCCCCGGCGCAGTTTGCCTGGACACCCCATGCACAAAACCAGTGCCACGTTGCTGCTGATCGATGACGACGAAGTCGTTCGCGCCAGCATTGCAGCCTACTTGGAAGACAGCGGCTTCAACATCCTGCTGGCCAGCAATGGCCTGCAAGGTCTCGAAGTGTTCGAGCGCGAGCGGCCCGATCTGGTCGTTTGCGATCTGCGCATGCCGCAGGTCGATGGCCTCGAACTGATCCGCCGTATCAGCGCCCTGGAATATTCCGCGCCGATCATCGTGGTTTCCGGCGCCGGCGTGATGACCGATGTGGTCGAAGCGCTGCGCCTGGGCGCTGCCGACTATCTGATCAAGCCCTTGGAAGACCTGGCCGTGCTCGAGCACTCGGTGCGCCGCGCGCTGGATCGCGTGCATCTGCGCCAGGAGAACGAGCGCTACCGCGAGAAGCTGGAAGCCGCCAACCGCGAGCTGCAGGCCAGCCTGCATCTTTTACAGGAAGACCAGAACGCCGGGCGCCAGGTGCAGATGAACATGCTGCCGGTTACGCCCTGGGAAGACGAGGGGCTGTCGTTCGCCCACCAGATCATTCCATCACTGTATCTCTCCGGTGACTTCGTCGACTACTTCCGGGTCGACGAGCGTCGCGTGGCCTTCTACCTGGCGGACGTATCCGGCCATGGCGCCTCGTCGGCCTTCGTCACCGTGCTGCTCAAGTTCATGACCACGCGCCTGCTCTACGAGTCGCGGCGCAACGGCATGCTGCCCGAATTCAAACCCTCGGACGTGCTCAGCCACATCAACCGTGGGCTGATCAACTGCAAGCTGGGCAAGCATGTGACCATGCTCGGCGGCGTGATCGACGAAGAATCCAACCGGTTGACCTACAGCATCGGCGGTCACTTGCCGCTGCCGGTGATGTACACCGGTGACAAGGCCTATTACCTGGAAGGCCGCGGTCTGCCGGTCGGCCTGTTCAAGGAAGCCGACTACAACGATCTGGAGATCGAGCTTCCCGAATCATTCAGCCTGACCCTGTTGTCCGACGGCATCCTCGACTTGCTCGACGGCGACAACCTTCAGGAAAAAGAAGCCCTGCTGCCCAAACTGGTCAGCGAGGCAGGTGGAACCCTGGATGGGTTGCGTAGCGTGTTTGGACTGGCCAATCTGGCGGAGATGCCGGATGATATCGCCTTGCTGGTGTTAAGCAGGAACCTTGCATGAATCCTGGGATAAGCCCCGGTAGAATCCAGTTTGCCGAGCAGGATGGCACCTTCGTCCTGAAGTTCATCGGCGAAGTACGCCTGACCCTGTGTTCGGCCCTGGACGCCACGATCGAAAAGATTTTCACCGCGCTGAATTTCTCCGCCATCGTCATCGACCTGACGGAAACCCGCAGCATCGACAGCACCACCCTCGGGTTGCTGGCCAAGCTGTCGATTCTGTCGCGCCAGAAGGTCGGCCTGCTGCCGACCGTGGTGACCACCCACGCCGACATCACCCGACTGTTGCAGTCCATGGGGTTCGATCAGGTGTTCAACATCATCGACCAGCCCTACGAGTGCCCGGAGTGCCTGGCCGACCTGCCGTCACAGGATCAGTCCGAAGACGTGGTGCGCGCCCATGTGCTGGAAGCGCACCGCATTCTGATGGGCCTCAACGAGTCGAACCGCGCGGCCTTCCATGACCTGGTCAGTGCCCTCGAACAGCATCCCTGAATCCCGGCCATAAAAAACGGGGCGCCGACATAATCGGCGCCCCGTTTTTCGTTTTCAGCCTCAGCTGTTGGCGGCGAGCAGCTTTTCCAGCTTTTCCTGGTCGCGAGCGAACTGGCGGATGCCTTCGGCGAGTTTCTCGGTGGCCATGGCGTCTTCGTTCATGCCCCAGCGGAACTGGCTCTCGCTGATGCGTGCTTCGCTCTGCCCGGAGACTTCAGTGTTGAGCTTGCGCTCCAGCGGGCCATTGTCTTCGGCCAGCTGCTGCAGTAGTTCGGGGCTGATGGTCAGGCGGTCGCAGCCGGCCAGCTGTTCGATCTGACCGACGTTGCGGAAGCTCGCGCCCATCACCACGGTCTTGTGGCCCTGGGCCTTGTAGTAGTCGTAGATGCGCGTCACGGACTGCACGCCCGGATCTTCGGCGCCGACATAGTCACGGCCTTCGGCCTTCTTGTACCAGTCATAGATGCGGCCCACGAACGGTGAGATCAGGAAGGCGCCGGCATCGGCGCAGGCGCGCGCCTGGGCGAAGGAGAACAGCAGGGTCAGGTTGGTCTGCACGCCAGATTTTTCCAGCTGCTCGGCGGCGCGAATGCCTTCCCAGGTCGAGGCGATCTTGATCAGGATGCGCTCGCGGCTCACGCCGGCTTCTTCATACAGCTCGACCAGGCGCTTGGCGCGATTGAGCGTCGCCTGAGTGTCGAAGGACAGACGAGCATCCACTTCGGTGGAAATGCGCCCAGGGATTACCTGGAGGATTTCCCGGCCCACGGTGACGCCAAAACGGTCGCTGGCCAGGTCGACGTCGCCCTTGCTCGCCGCCACGGCCTGCTTGAGCAGCTCTGCGTAGCGGGGCAGCGCGGCTGCCTTGAGCAGCAACGAGGGGTTGGTGGTGGCATCCACCGGCTTGAGACGGGCTATGGCGTCGATGTCGCCGGTGTCGGCAACCACGGTGGTGAACTGCTTGAGTTGATCCAGCTTGGAGGTCATGGCACGGCCTTGTCGATTCGGGTGCCAAGACCTTACCTGAGCCTCAGTTGGCGCTCAACTGCTGGCACGGCCGCTGATCAGCCGCGCCCGCTCAGCGGCCGTGCAGTATCTGCGCCGCCTGGTCGAAAATGGCCAGCGGATCGGTGCTCTTGTGGATGTCCGCCGAGAGCAGCTGGCGAAAGCGGCGGGCGCCCGGAAAGCCTTGGGCCAGGCCAAGCATATGGCGCGTGACGTGGTGCATCAGCCCGCCGGCGGCCATGTGTCGTTCGATATAGGGGCGCATGGCGAGCATCGCCTCGTGACGGCTGACCGGCGTGTTCGTGCTGGCGAACAGTTGCTGGTCGACCTCGGCCAGCAGGTACGGGTTGTGGTACGCCTCGCGGCCGAGCATCACGCCGTCGAAGGTGTGCAGGTGCTCCTGGCAGGCCTCCAGAGTCTTGATGCCGCCGTTGAGAATCAGCTCAAGGTCCGCAAAGTCCTGCTTGAGCTGGGCGGCGATGTCGTAGCGCAGCGGTGGAATCTCACGGTTTTCCTTGGGCGACAGGCCCGACAGGATGGCGATGCGCGCATGCACCGTGAAACTGCGGCAGCCGGCATCGCGCACCTGGCCGACGAAATCGCAAAGCTCTGCGTAGCTGTCGCGCCCATCGATGCCGATGCGGTGTTTTACGGTCACTGGGATGCTCACCGCATCACCCATGGCTTTCACACAGTCAGCCACCAGCGCCGGATGCGCCATCAGGCAGGCGCCGATCATGTTGTTCTGCACCCGATCACTGGGGCAGCCAACGTTGAGGTTCACCTCGTCGTAACCGGCCTGCTCGGCAAGGCGTGCGCAGGCGGCCAGTTCGGCGGGATTGCTGCCGCCCAGCTGTAGCGCGACGGGATGTTCACTCTGGTCGTAGTGCAGGAAACGCGCGGTATCGCCATGCAGCAACGCCCCGGTGGTGACCATCTCCGTGTACAGCAGCGCGTGCTGCGACAACTGACGCAGGAAATAACGGCAATGGTGGTCAGTCCAGTCCATCATCGGTGCAACAGAGAATTTTCGAGAGAGCACAGGGCCCGTGCTTTCTGGCTTTGACGTCTCTATCATGGGTTCTCCGGGATGTGTGTCGCCAACGCATTTTCGGGTGTTTACGGGGCTTTTTTAGGCTCTGGTGGTACGGCGTACCACTTGATATCTTCCTTGTACCACCGGGAAAAGGAGGTGCCACCTTGGCAACGATCAGAGGGCGCAAGCGTGCTGACGGCACGATGAGCTACACCGCTCAGATACGAATCAAAAAGAATGGCGCGCAAGTTTACACGGAGAGCCAAACATTCGCCCGCAAGAAGGCCGCTGAAGCTTGGGCAAAACGGCGCGAAACGGAGCTCAGCGAGCCAGGTGCACTGGTGCGAGCTAAAACGCCGAAGGCGCAGCTCAAGGATGTGATAGCGCAGTACCTCGCGGAGGTTGGCAAGGCACAGCCGCTTGGGATTACGAAAGAACAGACCCTGGAGCGTATCGCTAACTCGTATCTCGGCCAGATGGCCCCTGTCGAGTTAACTAGCCAGGTGCTAGTGGACTTCGCCTTGTGGCGTATGAGCAAGGAAGGGGGGGCAGTGAAGCCTCAAACCGTTGGCAATGATCTGGCCCACCTTGGCGCAGTGCTCACCGTTGCGCGGCCAGCATGGGGTCATGATGTGAACCCAGCGGCAATGGGTGATGCGCGGCAAGTTCTCAAGAAGTTGGGGTACAAGCTGGTCAGCCGCGAGCGTGACAGGCGTGTTACTCCTGATGAATTAGGGCTATTGCTCACACTCTTTAGCGAGGTGATTAAGGTACGACCCCTTTCGGTGCACATGCCGAAGATCGTGCTATTCGCGTTTTACTCAACCCGCCGGCAGGAAGAGGTCATTAGGATCCGTTGGGACGACCTTGATGAAAAGCGTCAGGCTGTTCTTGTCCGGGATATGAAGAACCCTGGCAACAAGTGGGGGAACGACACCTGGTGCCATCTGCCCGATGAAGCCTGGGCGATCATCCAGAGTATGCCCCGAGTTTATGAGGAAATATTCCCCTGGACGGTTGACGCCATACAAGGGGCGTGGGCGAGGGCGTATAAGCGCTCAGGTATCAAAGATCTGCGATTTCATGACTTACGGCATGCTGGGGTTAGCCGGCTTTTCGAGATGGATTGGGATATTCCTCGCGTCGCTAGCGTTTCTGGGCATCGGGATTGGAATTCGCTCAGGCGGTACACCCACCTACATGGGCGTGGTGATTTGTTCGCTAACTGGGATTGGCTGCCGAAGGTACTGGCAATGCCGGTGACCTTCGGGGCCACTGTCGCGAAGAACAAGCGCCAGTCAGGCACATAGCTGATTGCATTCCTTGATCGCAGCCGCGCGCTGTTCGTCGAGGTAGGCCGCCAAATCTTGCAGATGAATGCCCTTGGCGCTTTTTTGGCTACTTTCCATCCGAGTGATTGGGATTTTGATCTGCCCGGCCAACGCCTTGCGCTGAAACATGTCTGGGGTGAGGTGAGTAAAGTAGTCACGGCACACTTGGCCCAGTGGGATTATGACCTGCCCGTTGTACTGGGCCATTAGCAGAAATAGGGTATTCATCTGCCTTTCACCTTGCTGCGCTGCTTGCGTGTGCGACCGTGGATGGTCGGTAGCCAGCTTGTGAAAGCTTTGACGGCATAGATCTCGTCGGGCCTAGTTTGCCAGAGGACCCGCCTGCTCTCGGCCAGCATGCCTCCGTCCAGGTTAGGGATCGAACAGGATTGATATTCTGGACCAACCAGACCGGTTTCCCAGTAGCGTCGATGAGCCACCGAGTTGGGCGTCGCGGTTTGATTGTTGTACTCGCTTATAGGATGACTGCAGGTTCTGTTGAATTTTGAGCGACACCTACCGAGATAGGTGACGTGCGAAAAGACTCGTAGGTTTTGGTGTCGACAGCTGATCCAGCCTGCAGCTGTTTGTTCTGACAATGCGGGCATGAATATCGCCTCCTTGTTGGCCCTGATCCGTATGGGAGATGCTGTCTGCTGACCGCTGGGCGAACAACGTGCTGGAGGGGGCTGCGGAGGGCTCGGCACAGGAGCAGGTTCAGATTGAGCTGAAGGGGTGGCTAGGCTATGAGATGAGAGGGATATCAGCTTTTGGGAGCTAGCGCCTATTACAAGGCTGGCCGGCTGCCTCCATGGCTGAGTGGGTATCCTTAACCTAATGATATCGATGCATGCAGTCCGTAGAAATTCGGTAATCCTGGCGGATCGGTAGCAGTCTTTCGGGGAGGGCTACTAGCTAAGACGCCGGTACAAAGCTTCAAGGCGGAGAAGTCGGCACCCTGAGACCAAAGGGGCCGACGGTATTATCGAGCTACATACTTCAAAGCTAAGCAATTGCAGCAAAACGTTCGATCGGAGGCTGCCCGCGGTGTCTGGCTTGCCAGATGTCGTAATCGGCTTGTACGCCCAGCCAGGTGCGGGCACTGCCAATGCCGGCCAGTTCCAGCCGAACTGCGAGGTCAGGGCTGATCGGCGCATGGCCGTGCAGGACCCTTGAAAGTGATTCCCGAGCAAAACCGAGCCGACGGGCAAGTTCGGCAATGCTGATATCTAACGCTGGTAGCACGTCCTCAAGCAGGGCTTCCCCAGGATGTGGCGGGTTGAACATGGTCACGGATAACCCTCCTGTTCAGTGGTAATCAAGGTAGTCAACGAGTTCAATGTCGCTACCCTCAAATCGGAAGATCACTCGCCAGTTGCCGTTGACCGTGAGCGACCAGAACTCCTCCATATCCCCCTTGAGCGGATGAAGCCGCCAACCAGGGATGTCAAGGTCGGCGGGCTCACTAGCTCTGTCCATGAAACTCAGCATTCGGGCAAGTCGTTTTGCGTGATCTGCGCGGATGCCTTTGGTTGAGCCGGATTCGAAGAAGATTCGCAGGCCTTTGTGTTTGAAGCTGATGATCATTTCTCTAGAGTGTGATGTATTGGGTCACGGTTTTCAACCTTCGATGATTTACCTGCCGTTTAGCTCACGGCAGCCGGAATTGAGCTCAGATTGCGCCATCAACCGACGTCGACTGGTTTTGCCATAGCCCTCTTGAAAGCGCGATCTCGTGACATGAAGGCCTCGAGCATGTGGGGGATGAGAGTCAACGCATCTACCTCTTCGCCATAAGCGTGGGAATGCAACGACGCATACTTCTCGAGGTCGGCTTTCAAGCTGGCTGGGCAGGTAAAGGTCAGTTTCAGGTTTTCCGTTTTCGGCAGCGGACCGAGACGTAACTTGACTGTAGTCATTGCTGGCTCCTTGGCTGAGAGAGGATGGATTGGTAAGGGGGCAGGACCAGATCGCGGTTCACGATCACGCGAACTGGCAGACCTGGACGCTGGGTCAGCGTCGGCTGAATGTCGAGATTGCGGCGAGTGACTTCCTGGCCAACCTGGTTCACCGTGTCATGGAGGCTGTCACGCCCCGCGATAATGACGCGGTCGCCGTCGGTGCGGTTGGCCGGTGCCGCCAGCTCGGCACCGATGCCCAGCAGGCTGGTCATGGCCGCGTCGGCGACGATCCGATCCCAATGCCAGTCGACGCCATCCTCGAGACCGGCATAGCCGGCGGCATCAGTACCGACCAGGTTGTCGAGCTGGAAGGACGAGGTGTCCGGCAGGATCACTCGCTGCCACACCACCTGCACGCGGCTTTGTCCGTAGCTCACCTGGCTGTTGTAGCGGCCCAGCAGGCGCGCACCTTGTGGAATCAGCATGTGCTGACCGGTGGCACTGTCGTAGACCGGCTCGGTCACTGTGGCGATCACGTCGCCAGGTAGATCCGACTTGATGCCGGTGACCAGCGCTGCCGGGATGACGGTGCCGGCCATCACCTGGTAGGGCGACTCAGGCATCTGCAGCAACCCGGAATTACGGATTTGTGCACTTACGGATTTACTGAGAAACGCCTCGTTCCGCTCCTGCTGCGTTGGTGTTCCTGCAGTTGCGGCTACCGTGCCTGACGAGACCATACCCAGGGTCATAGGATCGGGTTGGGCACTCCCAGCGGATGCGACGTTCGATTTCCGCGCGCTGCTGGTCTGGAAAAACACCGAGGACTGCGCTGCTTCCTCAGCTTCTTTGAGCAGGGCTAGGCGCTCTGCTTCGGGGGCATCTGGCCCATGTCCATAACCTTGCGCCTGCTGCTCCGCCCTGAGGATTGGCCCGCCCAGATCGCCAGGCAGCGGCGGCCCCAGTTGCGGTACCTCGGGCGCAGGGGGAGGCGGCAGTTGCGAGTAGTCTGCCGGCAACTGCTCCAGCCCCTCGGAGCGTGCCACGCGGTCGACGTTGTATAGCTCGTTCGGCTCGGCGCCCTGGCGGCGCTGCTGCGGCTGCAGCGACCACAGCATGGCCCCCAGTACCGCAGCCGATAGGCCGCCGACCACTACCGCCAGCATGCGTGGGTTGAGGCGGGTGACCGGACGCGGCTTGGCTCGCAGCTCCAGCGACTCCGGCGCTTCCTTGGGCGGTGGCGAGGTTGCGGCGGTTTGTTTGTTGTCCTTGGCCGTCATGCTCAGGGCCTCCGTGCCACGCCATCGGTGCGCTCGATCCGCACCACGTCACCCTTGTCGGCGCCCAGGCGCAGCTCGGCTGCGCCGAATAGACGGTCGACGATGTAGTAGGGCGAGCGGAAGCGATAGTTGACCAGCTGTCCGTCACCTTCGGGGCCAATTACGAACAGCGGTGGCAGCTCGCCTTGGGCGATACCGGCGGGGAACTGGATATACACCTTTCGGCCGTCGTCGAAGGCATGCAGCGGCTTCCAGGGCGGATTGCTGCCGCTGATTGCATAACGAAAGCGCAACTGCTCCAGCGCCAGGCCGGCATCCACTGGCGCCTCGGCCTGAGCGGCACTGGCACGGCGTTGCAGGGCGAGCATGCGATCCTTCGGATAGTCCCAGGACACCGACGCCATCCAAGCCTGCTCGGTGGAACTCAGCTCGATCAGGTAGGTGCGGCGCGTGGTGGTGATCACCAAGTTGGTCTTGAGGTCGAGCCGCGTCGGTTTGATCAGCACGCTGGTACGCAACTCATCGCCGCTGCCGCTGGTGGTGTCACCGACGATCCAGCGCACGGTGTCGCCAGCGGCCACGGTGACAAGTTCCTCGCCGGGCTGCAGGTTAATTGCCGTCACCCGACCCGGGCTGGCGTACACCTGATACAACGCGCCATCGGAGTAGGGCCAGACCTGGATGGCGTTGATATAGCCTTCCCGGCTCGGTGCCACCCGAGCCTCGCGATTGGCGCGCGAGACCCGCACGCGCTCATCGGCCGGTTCCTTGGCAGGTTGGCTGCGCTGATTTTCCGGCAATGGCTTGAGCTGGGCGGGCAGAGCCAGAGGCTTGGGTACTTCCACCACTTCGATGGGCTTGGGCGGCTCCGGCAGGCGCTGCGCTTCTACCGGTTCATCCAACTCGATCACTGGCGGCTGCTGGCTGGCACAGCCGGCCAGCACGCTCAGCAGCAGAGGGCATATACAGAGGTTAAGGGAGGTTTTCATGGTTTCTTGGCTCCTTCCGTAGTGTCCAGCTCACGGCTCCAGGACAGGCCGTTGACGTAGATGCCGAGCGGGTTGCGGCGCAGCTTTTCCTCGGTGCGTGGAGGCTGCAGTACCAGTGAGATCACAGCCGTCCAGCGCTCCAGGCCGGCGGCCGCACCATTCACGAAACGACGTTCGATCCAGCGGACCTGGAACGAGCTGTCGCTGGCACGCACCACGCTAGTGACTTCCACCGATACCGACTCCTTGCCGACCCGGGTGAAGGGATCATTGGCGCGGGCATAGTCGTTGAGGGTGGCTGCGCCTCGGTCGGTGGTGGAGTGATAGGCCTCCAGCCAGTTCTGTCGCACCACCACCGGATCGATAGATAGCGAGCGCACCTGCTCGATAAAGCGCGCCAGGTGATGCGCGATCTGCGCATCCTGGGGTTGGTAAGGGCTGGCGGCTTCGCCGACCGCACGTACCTGACCAAGGTTGTCGACCTCCACCACGTAGGGCGTCACCGTGGACTGCGCCGAACGCCAGACCAGCCCGCCTGCCATCAGCAGCGCCAGGCCCAGACAACCGAAGGCCATCAGCCGCCAGTTACGCGCCTGCGCCAGGCTGCTGCCCATGCGCAGATCCCAGGCTTGTGCTGCGGCCTGGTAGGGCGTGATGGGTTGTGGGGTGTCGCTGTAGCGCACCCGTGGACGCCTGAATCGCATCCTCGTCCTCCTTTACGAGTTCGATGGGTCGCGGATCTGCGGCCCAGGTGATGAACCACCGCCATCGCCACCACGCAGGGTGTGGGCGACCGTGCTGGTGGCCTGTGAGAGTTGTTGCCTGCGCTGCAGGCGCCTGGCCCAGTCGGGCTGTTTGGCTGGGGCGGTTGCAGGATCGGAAGCTGCTGGGGCGCCATTTGTTGCAGCGCTGGAAGAAGCTCCTGCCAGAGAGCGAGCGCCGCCAATTGCCAAGCGTGCTGCACCGGGTGCCATACGTGCGCCGGCCAATACCGCGCCCCCGACACCTGCGGCGACTGCAGCAGCACCAGCAGCCATGCCCACCGCGCCGAGTGCAGTGCCGGCTGCTGTACCAGCACCCAGTTGCGGTGCGCCGGAGACCAACCCGGTGGCAATGCCCGGCCCGAAGATGCCCAGGCCCAGCAGGGCCAGAGAGGCGAGCATGACCACCAGCGCATGGTCGATGGAGGGCTCGTCCGGCATAGCCTGGAACTCGGCGAACAGCCCGCTGCCAATGCCGACGATTACCGCCAGCACCAGCACCTTGATGCCGGACGCGACCACGTTGCCCAGCACCTTCTCGGCGAGAAAGGCGGTCTTATTCCACAGCGCGAAGGGCACCAGCACGAAGCCGGCGAGGGTGGTCAGCTTGAATTCGACCAAGGTCACGAACAGCTGAATGGCCAGGAAGAAAAAACTAACGATCACCACCAGCCAGGCCAGAAACAGCACCAGAATGCTGTGCAGGTTGCTGAAAACTTCGGGAAATCCACTGAGGCTGCTGATCTGCTCAAGCAGCGGCCCTCCGGCATCAACGCCAATCGCGGCCAACCGTCCTGGCTGCAGAAATTCCGCATGACTCAACCCGGAACCTGAGGCCAGCAGACCCAACCCGGCGAAGGAGTTGAAGACGATCTTCGCCAGGGCATTGAAGTTGCCGATGATGAACGCGAAGGCACCGACATAGAGGATCTTGCGGATCAGCTTGACGCTGACGTCCTCGCCACCCGTGGCCCAGAACAGCCCGGCCAGGGTCATATCGATCACCACCAGGGTCATGGTGAGAAAGGCCACCTCACCGCCCAGCAGGCCGAAGCCGGTGTCGATGTACAGCCCGAACACCTCGAGGAAACGGTCGATCACGCTGACGTCGTTCATTGCACGTCCTCGTCGAAGCTTGGTGCAATCGCGGGCAAGTCGGTAAGCCGCAGAAACTCGCCGGGCCGAGCACAGCCGGAGTAGAAGCGCTCAGTCGCATCGTCTTGCCGAGCCATGACCCCGTTGTCGTACTGTCCGCAGGCGACCAGCACCAGCAGCGGCAGCAGTATCAGGAATCTCATGAGGGCACCTCTCTACCGATAGAACTGCACTGGGTAGGGGGTGTAGGGTGTGCCGCTGCCCATAAAGCGTCGCCGCCGTTCGCGCGCCTCTTCGGCTGCTGCAGACTGACGGGCAAGCTCCAAGGCGACGGCGCGGTTCTGGGTGATCTGCAGTTGCTGCGCCTGGATCGACTGCTTGGCCTGCAGGGCCAGCAGTTGGTTGGTGGCCTGGGCAGCCTGCAAGGCGCCACCCGCCGACTGGCTCTGCTGCACCAGAGTGGCCAAGGCGCTCTCATCCTCGGCCAGGTTCTGCGTCACCTGGGCCTGTACACGCAGCGCCGTATGCAGCCCGTCGAGGCCCTTCTGCCAGCGTTCGCGTGCTTCTTTTGCCAGGCGCTGGCTGCTTACGTCGGCGGTGTACTCGTTCGAGTAAAGGCGGCTGAACTCCTGATCCAGGCGTTGCACTTCGTAGGCCAGCCCCCGAGCCTCTGCGAGCAGCCGCTCGGTGTTGGCCAGGCTTGCGCGCAACTGGCTGATCACGTTGTAGTCCAGGCGCTGCAGATGACGGGCCTGGTTCAGCAGCATCTGGGTTTCGTTCTGTAACTGGCGGACCTGGTTGTTCGCCATCTCCAGGGTGCGTACTGCAGTCAGCGTGTTCTGCACCAGGTTGGTCGGATCGATCACGGTGAAAGCGCTGGCCGGCTTCACGGCCAGCAGACCCAGTACCAGCAGCGTGGCGCAGGGGAAACGGTGAACAGGGGATCTCATGGCAGGCACTCCTTGCGTGACGAGGGATAAGCGGTGAGCAGGTCGGCGGCCCAATCCAGGCCGCGGTGATGCAACCAGGCAGGGGCGAAATCGGCGGCGCCGGACGTCTGCAAAATTCGGTCGATCTCGCGCTGCTCGGCCGGGCTGGCCGAGGCAGCGAAGGCCAGCGCCACCGGCCCGAGGTCGAGGTCGAACAGGCGGCTGCCCAGGCGCGACTGGTAGTAGTAATCACGCTTGGGCGTGGCCTGGGCGATGATCTCGATCTGCCGGTCGTTCAGTCCGAAGCCTTGGTAGATGCCGCGGATCTGCGGCTCGCCCGCCTGCGGGTTGGGTAGGAAGATGCGGCTGGCGCAGCTCTCGATAATCGCGGCAGCGATGCTGGAGTCCTTGATGTCGGCCAGCGACTGGGTGGCGAAGATGACGCTGACGTTCTTCTTGCGCAGGGTCTTGAGCCACTGGCGGATGCGCGCGGCGAATAGCGGATCGTCGAGAAACAGCCAGGCCTCGTCGAGGATCAGCAGTGTCGGCGCGCCGTCAAAGCGCTCCTCGAAACGGGCGAACAGGTAGCTCAGCACGGCAGCCACCGCCGCCTTGCTGTACATCAGTTCCTCCATCTCGAAACACTGCACGTCGGCGTTGCCCAGACGATCCTGCTCGGCATCCAGCAATGCGCCATGCGCGCCGCCCAGCACGTAGGGCTGCAGCGCCTGGCGCAGGATGTTGTCCTGCAGCAGCACGGATAAACCGGTCAGTGTGCGCTGCGCTTCGGGCGCGCCGGCCAGACTGTCCAGCGCCGTCCACAGCGCGGCTTTCTGCTCGGGGTCGACGGCCACACCTTCCTGCAGCAGGCGCGCCTCCAGCCAATCGGCGGCCCAGGCTCGGTATCCCGGCTGATCGATGCGCGCCAGAGGCTGGAAGGCCAGGTCGCCGTCGCCTCCGAGGTTGTAGTGCTCGCCACCCAGGCCCAGCACCGTTGCGCGCAGCGAGCGCCCCATATCGAACAGAAACAGGCGCGAGCCCGGGTAGCGGCGGAACTGCAGGGCCAGGGTTGCCAGCAAAACCGATTTGCCCATGCCCGTGGGGCCAGCCACCAAGGTGTGTCCGACATCGCCAACGTGGGTGACCAGGCGAAATGGTGTTGCTCCATCGGTGCGGGTGATCACCAATGGCGTGCCATCCAGATGTTCGTTGCGTGCCGGCCCAGCCCAGACTGCCGAGACCGGCATCAAGTGCGCCAGGTTGAGTGTGGAGATCAGCGGCTGGCGGACATTGGCGTAGACGTTGCCGGGGATCGACGATAGCCACGCCTCCACCGCGTTGAGACTCTCGGCGATGGTGACGAAGCCGCGGCCCTGGATTACCCGCTCGACCCGGCGCAGCTTCTCGTCGGCGATCTGGGCGTCGACATCGCTCACCATCACGGTGGCCGTCACATAGCCGAAGGCGACCTGGTCGGCGCCGAGTTCCTGTAGTGCCTCGTCGGCGTCGCCGGCCTTGTTCGCGGCGTCGCTGTCGAGCAGTGGGCTTTCCTGCTGGAAAATCGC
Source organism: Pseudomonas fulva 12-X (assembly GCF_000213805.1). Lineage (NCBI taxonomy): Bacteria > Pseudomonadati > Pseudomonadota > Gammaproteobacteria > Pseudomonadales > Pseudomonadaceae > Pseudomonas > Pseudomonas fulva. The sequence goes on from NC_015556.1 coordinate 2,267,488, forward strand.
TTCGCGCAGTAGTGCCAGGACGCCCTTGCGCTTGGCGAACCACTGCCTGCGCAGGCGCACCAGTTCCTTCTCGGCCTCGTCCTTTTCCAGGCAGATAAAGCGGGTCGACCAGCGATAGGCGAAGCCCAGACGGTTGAGGTCGTCCAGCACGCCTGGCCAGGTCGAGGTGGGGAAGCCACGTACCGACAGCGTGCGCAGATGCTGCTCACCGAGACGCGGCGCTAGGCCCGTGGTCAGGGGGCTGTCGGCCAGCAGGGCATCGAGGTGGAAGGGCACCTCGGGTACAGCCAACCGCTGGCGATGGGTCGAAACCGTGGCATGCAAGTAAGTCAGCGTCTGGCTGTCATCGAGCCAGGCGAGCTCCGGCATCACCCCGTCCAGCAGATCGAAGAAACGATCCGTTTCGGCGACAAAGGCAGTCAGCCTTTCGCGCCAGTCGACGTCGCGTTGCGGCCGGTGCTCATAGAGCAGGCCGGCGGCGCGCGAGCGCGATTCTTCCGGCGGCAGGTAGACCAGCGTCAGGTGATAGCTGCTCTCGAAGTGGCTGCCCTGGGCCTCGCAGGCGGCGCGGCGCTCCTCGTCCACCAGCCAGGACAGTGGTTCGGGAAAGTCGCTGTTGGGGTAATCGGCCGCCGCCAGACGCTCGGCCTCGACAAACAGCGCCCAGCCCGAGCCAAGGCGACGCAGGGCATTGTTCAGGCGCGCCGAGGTGGCCACCAGCTCGCCTTGGGTGGCGCTGTCCAGGTCTGGCCCGCGAAAGCGCAGGCTGCGTTGGAACGAACCGTCCTTGTTCAATACGACGCCGGGTGCGACCAGACCGGCCCAGGGTAGCCAGTCGGCGAGCTGGGCGGGGCGGCGCTGGTATTCGGTGAGGTTCAGCATGTCAGCCTCCTCACACATCCAGCAGCGACGGCTGCTTGATATGCCGGGCGAACACCTGCAGGAACTGCGGATCCAGACGGGCACCCCAGACCGCCAGCGAGTGGCCGACCAACCAAAGTGCCAAGCCAGGCAGCCACAGCTGCAGGCCCAGGCCGACCACTGCTGCCAGAGTGCCGTTGAGGATCGCCACGTTGCGTGGTGCGCCACCAAGCAAAATCGGCTCGGCCAGCGAGCGGTGCAATGGCACCTCGAAACCGGGGATGAGGTCGCGCTCGCCGTTCATGCGATCACCGCCCCGCCGGCAAAGCTGAAAAAGCTGAGGAAGAACGACGACGCGGCGAAGGCAATCGACAGGCCGAAGACGATCTGGATCAGCTTGCGAAAGCCGCCGCTGGTGTCGCCGAAGGCCAGCGTCAGGCCGGTGGTAATGATGATGATCACCGCGATGATGCGCGCCACCGGACCCTGTACCGAGTCGAGGATCGATTGCAGCGGTCCCTCCCAGGGCATGCCGGAGCCGGCGGCGAGCACGGGCAGGGAAGCGCCCAGGCAGAAGGCGCCGAGCATCAAGGCGCAGGCGCCGCGGCGACGATAAGCAGCGGAAAGCTGAAGCACAGTCATGGCTGAGTTCCTGAGGCAGAGGTGGAGCAAAGGAGGGTGTCGAGGGCGCTGAGCTGGTAGCCGCGCTCGTCATGGCCGATGACGCGGGCGATCTGCTGGACATGGCGGGCGCGGCCGCGCCCGGCGAGGAACACCACCAGGTTCACCGCCTCGGCGATCAGCGCCCTTGGCGCGGCCAGGGCAACCTCCAGGATCAGTTGCTCCAGGCGCAGCAGAGCACCCTGCGCGGAGCCGGCGTGAATCGTCGCGATACCGCCGGGATGGCCGGTGCCCCAGGCCTTGACCAGGTCCAGCGCCTCGCCGCCGCGCACCTCGCCGACCACCACGCGGTCTGGGCGCAGGCGCAGCGTGCTGCGCACCAGGTCGGCCATGGACACCACGCCAGGCTTGGTACGCAGGGCGACGTGATCGCGAGCCGGGCACTGCAGCTCGACCGTGTCCTCCAGCACCATCACGCGATCGCCGCTGTCGGCCACCTCGGCCAGCAGTGCGTTGGCCAGCGTGGTCTTGCCGCTGCTCGTACCGCCGGCCACCAGGATGTTCTGCCGCTCGCGCACGGCCACGCGCAGGTACTTGGCCTGGGTGGCGCTGAGGATGCCGTCGGCGACGTACTGCTGCAGCGGGATTACGCCAGCGGCGCGCTTGCGCAGCGCGAAGGTCGGCCCGGCCACCACCGGCGGCAGCACGCCCTCGAAGCGCTCGCCGGTTTCCGACAGCTCGGCGCTCAGCAGCGGCCTGCCACGATGCACTTCCGCGCCGACATGCGCGGCCACCAGGCGGATGATCCGCTCGCCGTCGGCAGCTGCCAGCGTGCCCAGATGGGCGCGGCCAACTGACAGGCGATCCAGCCAGAGCAGGCCGTCGGGGTTGAGCATCACCTCGACCACGTCCGGATCATCCAGGGCCGCCGCGATCAGCGGGCCCATCGCCGTGCGCAACATGCGGGTGCAACGATCCAAGGAGGTCGCCGCCGCGTTCAGCACGATGGAAGAGGAGCTGTTCATAGGCGCTCTCCAGTGGCCTGAGCCTCTGCCTGAACCTCCTCGTGTATGTCCCTGACCAGGCTGCGCCCGCGCTGCAGGTGACGTCCCAGTTGCTCGACAAACTGGCTGAAGCGCAGCTTGCCCTGCGCGCGTGCTGCTTCCTGATGCGCCTCTGGTACCGGCGTGCTGACCGTGAGGTAGTAGCGCACGTACAGCGCCACGGTCTCGATCAGGATGTGCTGGTCGCGCTCCAGGCGCTCGAACTGACGTGACAGGCGATCCAGGCGTTTGGCCATGGCCACCTCGCGCTGCTCGCCGGACTCGGGCGACAGCCAGGAGGCCAGCGCCGCGGCGATGATCGAGGACTTCGATACGCCCTTGGTGATCGCCAGTTCGTTCAGGCGCTTGGCATGCTCGGGTTGGATAAACAGGTTGAGGCGGGCTCGGCTCATAGGGCTATTCCATCGTCAGGGTCGAGGGCGGCCAGCCGCGCCACGCGCTGCAGGCGTGGATCCGGCTGGGTGGGGAAGGGCGTGGAAATGTCGTCCTCGTCGAGCAGCAGCAGGTCGCTGGCCAGCTCGTCGTGATCCGGCAACTCGGCGAACTCCGTCAGCTCGGGCTGACGGCGTGGGCCGCCGTCCTCGATGGTCTCGTCATCGCTCAGATCGGTCGGCGACGCGGCAACGACTACGGGCACGGCCAGGCTGCTCCAGTCGTCCGCGCGCGGCGCCGGTGTGTCGGCGTAGCGACCCGGCTGCAAGCGCGGCGCCGGCTGTACCCGGCTCTGGAAGTTGGTGTCGGTGAAGTAGCGCAGCTTCTTCGCGCGGATCGGTGCGAGGCCGGAGAGCATCACCACGGCCTCGTCGCTGGGCAGCTGCATCACCTCGCCCGGGGTCAGCAGCGGGCGGGCGGTTTCCTGGCGCGACACCATCAGATGGCCCAGCCAGGGTGCGAGGCGGTGACCGGCGTAGTTGCGCTGCGCGCGCAGTTCTGTGGCAGTGCCGAGGGTCTCTGAGATGCGCTTGGCGGTGCGCTCGTCGTTGGTGGCGAAGGTCACCCGTACATGGCAGTTGTCGAGGATCGAATGGTTTTGGCCGTAGGCCTTGTCGATCTGGTTCAGCGACTGCGAGATCAGGAAGGCGCGCAACCCGTAGCCGGCCATGAAGGCCAGGGCCGTCTCGAAGAAATCCAGCCGTCCCAGCGCCGGAAACTCATCGAGCATCAGCAGCAGCTTGTGCCGGCGCTCGATGCCGTCGGAGCCGTCGAGCGACTCGGTCAGGCGCCGGCCGACCTGGTTGAGGATCAGGCGGATCAGCGGCTTGGTGCGGCTGATATCCGAGGGCGGTACGACCAGGTACAGCGACACCGGATGCTCGGCCGAGATCAGGTCGGCGATGCGCCAGTCGCAGCGCGAGGTGACCTCGGCCACGGTCGGGTCGCGATACAGGCCGAGGAAGGACATGGCCGTGGACAGCACGCCCGAGCGCTCGTTGTCGCTCTTGTTCAGCACCTCCCGCGCCGCAGAGGCCACCACCGTATGGGGTGCATCGCCTAGATGCGGTGTGGTCATCATCCGGTGCAGGGTCAGCTCGAAGGTGCAGGCTGGATCTGAGAGGAAGTTGGCGACGCCGCGCAGGGTCTTGTCCTTGCCGGCGTAGAGTACGTGCAGGATGGCGCCGACCAGCAGCGCATGACTGGTCTTCTCCCAATGGTTGCGCCGCTCCAGCGCGCCTTCTGGGTCGACCAGAATATCGGCGATGTTCTGTACGTCGCGTACCTCGTGGGCGCCGCGACGTACTTCCAGTAACGGGTTATAGGCGGCCGAGGCCAGGTCAGTGGGGTTGAACAACAGGCAGTGGGAGAAGCGCGAACGCCAGCCCGCGGTCAGGCTCCAGTTCTCGCCCTTGATGTCGTGGATGACTGCTGAGGCAGGCCATGAGAGCAGGGTGGGTACCACCAGGCCGACGCCCTTGCCCGAGCGCGTCGGCGCGAAGGTCAGCACATGCTCGGGGCCTTCGTGGCGAAGATACTGATCGTCGAACTGGCCGAGGAATACACCCGCTGTCTGGGTCAGGCCGGCCTTGCGCACCTCATCTGCATCGGCCCAACGCGCCGAACCGTAGGTGGTGACCCGTCGAGCCTGGCGTGCGCGCCAGATCGCCATACCAATGGCCACCACCAACGCCAGCAGACTGCTGCAGGCGGCGATGCTGCCGCCGACGTTGAAGATGTCCGGTGCATAGGCGTCGAAGACGAACCACCACTCGAATAGACGCCAGGGGTGATACACCGGCGTGCCCAGCAGCTCGAACCAGGGCGCCCCCAGGCGCGCCTGGTAGCCGAGCGCGGCAGCTGTCCACTGCGTGGCACCCCAGACCCCGGACAGAGTGATGGTCAACACCACCAGCACCTGGCCGTACAGCACCGTTGTCGCTTGCATCCCTGAACCACTCTCCTTGCGTACATGCGCAGCACTCATGCGTGCTGCGGGCAAGAGATTCGGAGATGGCCAGGGGAGGGTCAAAGACCGTTTCGATGAGGACTAAGAAGGCCGGCTCAATATAGAAGGCTGGGGCGGCTGACAGGTGAGCTCAGCTAGCTGTGGTGCGCATGACTACTTGGCAGCGAGTCAAAGTTGTCGGTTGCATCATCGTGTTGAAAGTACCGTTTCGTTGTGTGATATCAACGGTGGGGAACTCAGTAATCGCATCCATTCGAGCCACCAAATTTCGTTTCTCTCAGGCAAATGTGCGTCCTGCTATCAAGTACCAGAGGGGTATAGCGGCAGCTCGTTCCGGAGGCGTTGATCTCTACTTTCAAGTTATCCATATCATCACGTTTGAGCGGTATGGCGATTGCACAGCAATCTCTGTCCTTCTGGCAGACCGAAATTTGAGTGCCGGGTTCTTCGAGACCATTGACCTTAACCTTTAAGGCTCTGTTGTTACACTGGGTGCTCAAGCCTTTGGCAGTAACGAAGAACTTGGTGGAGTCTGGATTTTTCGCTGGGCTTCCTAGTCCCAGCGGAACCAAGAAGAGTGAATGCGCAGTTCCTTCTCTAGACTGATGTGTAGTGATGGTTGCTGGTGAATGACAGGCATTGTTTACCCACTCTATGTACGAGGCTTGCTGCCAGTCACCATTGCTCACAACATTCCAGTGCTTGCCGCTGCGATAGTCATAACAACCAGCCAGGCCGCTCATGACTGCTATCAGCCCAATAGCTATGAGACTATTTTTACTCATGTCAGCTTATCCATTCCCTAGTGGCATCTTGATGCGGTAACTCTATGATTTTATTCGCTCTGCAATTTGGTGCCTTTGAGGAGATAGGGAGTGCGCGTATTACATTGAGCAATGCTGGAACATATTTATGTTTCTGAATTCATCTGTAATCAATTCTGCAAATGCATCTCTTGCTCGATGCAAGCCAATATTCTTATTCCAGATGAAGTAATTCTGTATCGGAGCCAGGTCCTCGAAGGTATAGCCTTTTATATTGCCAATCTTCTTGTATTGCTCGAATACTCCAGTTGGAACCAGAGAAACGCCAGCACCAGCGCTCACGCAGCCAAGAATAGTTCCATAGCTCGCTATACTGGTTATAGGCGTTGATACCTTTGCGGTCTTAAGCCAGCTTTCAAGTGCGTGGCGATAAGGGCAACCCTCAGGCCACATAAAAATATTTAGGTTGTTGATATCATGCGCCGAGGTGATTCCCCCTATAGATTCTGATGCGATCAGTACCAGCGGCTCTTTATATATTTCTAGTTGGGCAATGTCAGGATGGTCACTTTTTATGGCGATTATTGCACCGTCCAACTTGTGCCCGATGACCTCCGCTACCAATTGCGACCAAGCGCCGGTGCTAAATTGCATTTGTACGGTCGGGTAGTGTCCATGGTAACGAGATAATAGGATTGGTAGGCGGCCAGTCGCTGCTGATTCGATAGCTCCTATTTTCAGCACCCCGGCTGGAGTGGCCTCAGGGTCAAGCGCTCTTTTTGCTTCTTGGCAAGTATCAAGGATCTTGTTCACGTACCCGAGAAGTAACTCACCTGAAGGACTTATAATCAGCCCCCGACCTTTGCGTACAAAAAGATCAACACCAAGCTCTTGCTCCAGTAGTTTTATTCTGTTGGTGATGTTGGAGGGTACGCAGTGCAATATCTTGGACGCTTTAGTGATGCTTCCTTGTTCTACGATAACTTTAAACATCTTGAGTTGCGACAGTTCCATTGCTGCACCGATCATTCAGTTAAAGTGAATAGTTGCGTGATTATAAGTTACTTGATAGAGGCGTACAAGTGACCTAGCTTCGTGCTTGCCTCAGCTTTACATAGTAACGAATCCACACGCATGCTTTAAGGAAAGAGGTGAAGCAATGAATTCTGTTGTTGTGAAAAGTAAGGTTGTCATGCCCCGCCATCAAGTGTCCATGCAGCAGTTTGGTGAGGCGTTTATTGAAGACCTGTCTAGACACTTTGGAGCACTGAAAATACCTGGTCGGGTTATTTCTGGTGATCAGCGTAAAGCTGCAATTCCTGCTCATGTCGATCATGTGTCAGATATCCAGATGGCGATGTATGAAGTGCTATTTCATGAGATAACCCAAGAGTCGCAGAATTGGGCGGAAAAAAGCTTCAATGCTTTTTTAGAGAAAGAGTTGGTCGACGAGGGGGTTCTGAAATTCTTTAATGGCTGGAACGAAACCCATAAGACCACGAGCCTGGTATCAGCAAAAATAATCATGCGACTGGCTGCTGATGCAGGCGCAATACCTACGCATAGGCAATCGCTGTACAACAACGTGATGGCACATATGCATGAAGTGGCTAAGGATGACTTCGGCCTCGGACATGAAGGGCACGATGGCATGTATGGATACATGACTTCCGCTTTCGGCGCTTCGCGTTGGGTCGAAAGTCAATATGTCGTACCCGGATGCAATGAGTTTTCAGACTTCCTTTACAGCGTAGGCGTGGCAGAAAATAAATCTCCTTTAAATTCCTGTGAGTATAAGCGATCTATGCTGGAAGCAATGATGACTTCAGTTGCATCAGAGCTTTGGAATGGTCGCGAATATAACTATATTGCGCAATATATAGGAGAGAAGTTGCAGGCCGTAAATCCGGATCTTTGCTCTGATTTGAAGTCTCTTCGTAATGCCAAGGGCTATGTAATGGGGCATTCGGGAGAGGTAGAGAATAGGCATGGCTTGCATGCTTTGGCTGCAGCTCAGGCCTATTGCCGATTCGCCGATTTAAAATTTGATATTGATCGACTGAAAGAAGTCATGATTGATTATAATGATCGTGTTGGAAAGGCATTTCGCAGCCTGCACGAAGCTTTGATTACTTGATCTCATTTGAGCTGCTTGCCGCTGGTGCGATGCTATTGTGCATCGGCGGCTCTCTCATCTGATCTCTGCATTTTACAGTGCTTCAGGAGATCGTGATCACGATCGTGAGTTGAGTGAGGGCATGTGAAGAGATGCTTTTATGAGTTTTGAATATACCATCGTAGCATTGGGATTTTTTGCGTTCTGCGGCGGTTTAATCGATGCAGCAGTTGGCGGTGGGGGGCTTGTTCAGGTTCCTGCGCTACTTCATGCGCTACCTCAGCAAAGCTTGGCCACCGTCTTTGGGACCAATAAGCTGGCAGTGCTGTTAGGGAATTGCTTTTCTATATCCCGTTATTTGAGACGCATACGTATTATTTGGAGGTTAATGCTTCCGACAATGGTTTCTGCTTTTGTTTTTTCTTTTTTAGGCGCCTTTTCTGTTTCGTTAATACCCAAAGAGGTAATGGAATATGTAGTGTTTGTGATCTTGATACTGATGGCTATCTACACGTTTTCTAAGAAGGACTTAGGCAGGGTTCATCGTTCTTTCGAATGTGGGCCAAAAGAAATTTTGTTAGGGATCTTTTTTGGAGCTTTGCTAGGCTTTTATGACGGAGTGTTTGGTCCTGGTAGCGGAAGTCTTTTGCTCTTCGTTTTTGTAAAGTATTTTGGTTTTGATTTTCTTAATGCATCGGCTTCGGCCAAGCTTGTAAATTTAGGCACTTTCAGTGCTGCGCTTTTTTTCTTTATACCTTCAGGCAATGTGCTTTGGCTTGTCGGTGGTGTGGTAGGTTTATGCAATGTCGCCGGAGCCCTTACAGGTGTGTTTTTAGCACTTCGTTATGGTAGTGGATTTATCCGTATCTTTTTTTTGATTTTGTTGGTATTCCTAATAGGGCGCATGGGGTTTTCAATATTACATTGAGACTTGTGTGCGCTTACTCTGAGGTTGAGTTAGGCTCTGCGCCAATCTGCAAATGCTCAGCTAATAAAATGTCCTTTAATCTGGTTGCAGTGCGAAGATCCCGTTTGCTGGATTTGACTGTGCGCCTACGTTTGCCTTTACGTGATGCGGCCAAATCTTCAAGGCCCTCGATCAGCTCGAAAAAAATATTGCGTTTGGTCATGGTGTTTCGTCTTCACTTAAGCCACAAGAGCGATTTTAACTGGCGACTCTGGCCAGGGTTGCGGCAGCCGTAGTGGGCTGCCGCGAGCACTCTTTTGGGGGTTTGGTAGCAAGAGACATCGCGCCGAGGGATGATCAGGCGATCTCTTTTTGTGACGTTTGATCTGGCAGTAACATCTGGTTTTCCGTAGGGCTTACCCTCCCGATAAACCGGGCCATTTGCTTGCTCGTTTCGCCTTCACGCCTCACCAAGTAAGTTGTGAGCATCGTCGCGCAGCCGTCTAGCGGACGCGCCACCACGCCTGGGTTGTTGAGTTCGGTGATGCGGGCAAGGCTGGAGAAACCCAGTCCGTAACCGGCCGCAACCAGCGCCATCATCAGGTCTAGGGTAGGGACACGGTCGGCTATTGTGAGTTTGGTATTCACAGAGCTCAGCACCCGTTGAAGTTGATGCCAGAAGCCTTCGCATACTTGCGGGTCGCAAAGCACTAGCGGATAGCGCACCACCTCTTCGAGAGGTACGCGCCGATAGCTCAGCAGCGGATGGCGGCTTGGTACGGCCACCACCAGTGGATCGAACCATACCGGTTCCGCCACTAGACCATCTCCAACTTCATCGGACTGAGCGAGCCCTATGTCGAACAGGCCGTCGTTCAGACCTCTGACCTGTTCTCGGAACGTGACCTCAGACAGGCAGATCTCGACCTCAGGTTCCTCTTCACGGCATCGAGCTAGCAAGGAAGCCAGGCGCCCCTGAGGAATTCCATCGGAGAGTGCGAGGCGTATCTGGCCGCGATATCCAGAGGCCGCGCTTCTCACACTAGCCTTGGCTTGGTCGACTACAGCGAGCACCCGGCGCGCCTCCTCCAGAAATACCTTCCCAGCCCAGGTAAGGCGAGTGCTCCGCGTCGTCCGTTCGAACAGCTGGACTCCCAGCCTGTATTCCAACTCCTTAATGATTCGCGAGAGTGGTGATTGCTCGATATGCAGACGCGCAGCAGCACGCGCGAAATGCAGTTCTTCTGCAACGGCAATGAAACAGCGAAGATGGCGCAGTTCCAAGGCCTTTCCTCCATCAGTTAGACGTTGAAATTAAGCGTTGACGTTAAGCCCGGCGACGCAGGTTGATGATTTGCAGCAGAGCGCCCAAGGCAGCCACTCCGCCGGCGCTGGCAGCCAGTGTCCACGTGGGCATTTGCAACAGCAGCACGAAGCCGCCAGCCGCGGCACCAATTGCACTACCCAGATACAGCGCTGACTCGTTCAGCGCGATAGCCAGGTTGCCGTCACCCTGAGACTGGCGGGCAAGGATCAGCTCGTTGTTCTGGGGTACTTGCAGCGCCCAGCCCACCGCGCCCCACAAGGCGATAGGCAACATCACCAGCCATGTGCTCAGGGCTGCCGCCAATGGCAACACGAAGAGCGAGACTGCCAGGATGATCATGATGGCGAAGGTCAGCACCGGACCCTTGATACGATCCACCAGCGGGCCAATCAGGAAGCTGCCGAGGACGCCGCCAATACCCCATACCCACAGATAAGGTGTGACCGATCGCACCGCGCCGTAAGCGGGGTCGGCCAGCAGCGGGGCGATGAAGGTGTACATGCCCAGGCTGGCGATGGCTGCGAGCAACGACACGAGCAGAATGACCACTACGTGACCGTCAGTAAGAATTGCTAGCTTCTGACTTAGCGTCGTGGCGGTGGCAGCTGGAAGCGAAGGCAGCTTGAGCAGCAGGCCCAGCAACGCCACCAAACCAAGTACGGTAACTAGCCACAGTGCTGCCTGCCAGCCAAGTTGTTCGGCTATCAGCAGACTGAGCGGCACACCCAGAACTACACCGCTGGCCATGCCGCCCATGATGATGGCAATGGCCTTGCCACGGCACTCCGGGCTCGAAACAGCGGCAGAAGCACCGATACCCATTGCCAAGTAAACGCCTGCGCCGATACCTGCGACGGCACGCCAGACCATCAGCGCGGTAAAGCTCTCGGCCAGTGCGCTGGCAGCGTTGGCGATGACGAACAAGCCCAGTGCGAGTAACAGGCCGGTACGCTGGCGATGCGCAGGGGTCAGGGCGACGAAGATGGGCGATCCCAAGCCGTAGGCCAGGGTAAATGCGGTGACGAGTTGCGCCGCCACCGCCACGGACACGGCAAACGAGGCCTCAATCATCGGGATCAGGCCGGCGGTGACATAGGAGGCCATGCCAAGGGCAAATGCCCCTAGTGCTATGAGGTAGATGGGTGATTGGTTGGATGTGTGCATTCTCGGACTCGCTTGTGCTCCTTCGGAGCGCTTGAGTGGTACAGCGAATAGGAGTGACCCGCACCGGGCCACTCCCGGTTTTGGGCTACAGGTCGAGACTGACGTCGTACTCGCTCAGCCAGGTGTTGAGGCCAACGGCTAGCTCCATTCCCATGCGTTCGTACATGGGCGAAACACTTCCGAGCGGTTTGGCCAGGGTTTGTTGGATACGGCCGCTGTCGAGCAGGGGCGTCACTGGTGCATTTCTGTCTGCCTGGATCTGGGCCAGGGCATCACGCAGTGCCTGCTCGTAGGCTGGATCCTGGGTCGAGGGATATGGGCTCTTCACCCGCTCGCTGATCGACTCTGGCAGCAGGTCGCGGGTCGCCGCGCGTAGGATGCTTTTCTCCCGCTTGTCGAAGGCCTTCATCGCCCAGGGGATGTTGAACGCGTACTCGACCAGGCGGTGATCGCAGAAGGGCACTCGCACCTCGAGGCCGACGGCCATGCTCATCCGGTCCTTACGGTCGAGCAGGGTCTGTACGAAGCGTGTCAGGTTGACGTAGCTCATCTGCCGCATGCGCTGGTCGACGGTGCTCTCGCCAGGCAGCACCGGTGCTTCGCTGATGGCCTGGGCATAGCTGTCACGCAAGAAACTCTGCATGTCGAGTTGGGCGAGTAGGCCTGGGTCGAACAGGGTTTTGCCGTCGAAGTACTTGCCGGTGACCGAAGTCAGCCAGGGGAAAGTGTCGGCCTGGATCGCCTCCGGGTCGTGAAACCAGCGATAGCCGCCGAACACCTCGTCCGCGCTTTCGCCAGACAGGGCCACGGTGCAGTGCTTGCGCACCTCCTGGAACAGCCGGTAGAGCGACGGCCACATATCGCCCCAGAAGGCCGGTGGCAGGTCGAGGGCGCGGACGATCTGCGCACGCAACGCCGGATCAGCCAACTCTCGGCTGTCGAGGACGATCTCCTGGTGGCTGGAGCGAATCATCTCCACTAGGTCACGCACAAAGGGCGCATCCGGCGTGCCGCGCACGGCATCACCGGTGAAGCCACTGCCATGGTCGACGAAGTCGACGGAGAAGGAGCGGATGTTCTCCTTGCCGGCGGCCAGCAGCTTCTTCGAGGCTAGCGCGGTGATGATCGAGGAGTCCAGCCCGCCGGAGAGCAAGCTGCAAAGCGGCACGTCGGCGACGATCTGGCGGTCGACGATATCTTCCAGCAGGTCACGGGTATGGCGGATTGTCTCGTCCAGCGTGTGTTCGTGCTCACGCGCCTCCAATTTCCAGTAGTGGCGGCGCCCCAAACCCTGGCGGTTGATCCGCACAATTTCGCCAGGCATGACCTCACGCATGCCGTCAAATACGGCATGTCCCGGTGTCTTCACCATCTCCAGAATTTCGCGCAGGCCATCGGCACGCACCTTGCGCGGCACCAGCGGGTTGGCCAGCAGGGATTTGGGTTCGGACCCGAAAACTACGCCATCAGCAGTGGGGTAGTAATACAGCGGCTTTACGCCCATTCGATCGCGAATCAGCAGAAGCTCTTGGGAACGCAGGTTCCAGACAGCGAAGGCATACATGCCGTTGATCCGCTCGACGAAGGCTTCACCCCATTCGATATAAGCGCGTAACGCCACTTCGGTGTCGCTGCGGGTTTCGAAACGGTGGCCGAGTGTTTGCAACTCGGCGCGCAGCTCGCGGAAGTTGTAGACCTCCCCGCTGTAGGTGATGGCGGCAAGCTCGAGCGGCCCACCATGTTTTGCGATCATCGGTTGGCGACCGCCCTCAAGGTCGATGATCGACAGGCGGCGATGGCCCAAGCCGACGTGGCCATCAATCCACAGACCGCCTGCGTCGGGGCCTCGCAGTGCCATCGTGTCGGTCATGCGCTGCAGGGTTTCGCGTTGCGTTTCCAGGTTCTGGCTGTAGGACAGCCATCCAGCGATTCCACACATAGTCCTTCTCCTTGTGATTGAGTTACCCGAGGCTTTCCAGATCGCTGTCCTCGGCCAGCAGTACGCGCGTCTCGCCATGGACGTAGCGCGCCGGAGCTGGGGTTTGGGCATGGGTTTCCAGGTTGTTGAGCAGGCGCTGCAAGGCCACAGCGGTATCGAGGCCGGCGAATGGCTGGGGTGGCGATTCTCTAAGAGCCACAGCGCGCACCACATGTCGGCACAGACGAGACAGCTTGTGCACGGTGTCCAGGCCAGGTTCGTCTGGGGCCGTGGCGAACTCGTGGAGCAGCTCCTCGCTGCCGTTGGCACCGCGCGTCCAGATGCGCAGTTGGTCGTGATCCCAGCGCGGCGTATCGAATACCAAGCGCGCATGGATCAGCCGGGCATCGCGGTCGACGAAGCTGAAATCCACGGTGCGCTGGCGCACGATGTTGACGAAGCTGGCGTAACCGGTGACGCGCGCCTCGCCCAGGCTGGCGGTGAGCTGAACGGTGTCAAGCACCTCTGCGCCGGAGATAGAGAAATCCGAACGAACGCCCAGTACGCCATCGAGGCGGAGTTGGCCTACACGTGGGCAGATCCAGCCGAGTAGATCCAGGGCGTGGATCACCTCGCTGGTCACGCCGCAGGTGGGGCGGTAGTCGTTGATGCGATCCTTGCCCCAGTGGAAGCTGGCGCGTACCAACTGCCACTCATGACGCTCGACCAAGTCCCGTAGTTGCCGGGTTACGTCCGAGTAGCGCTCAACCAGATCCAGGGCAAAGCCGTTGATCTGATCAAGCGCACCGAGCAGATCGTCTAGGTCGTCGCCTGGTGTGACCAGTGGCTTCTCGCAGAGCACAAAGCCCCGGTAACCGACCAGTTGCTTGAGCACGGGCGCATGGCTGCGGTCGTTGACGCTGACCACCACGATGTCCGGCGCGAATATCTGTAGCGCCCGCTCGACGCTGTCGAAGTAGGGCAGTTCGGTCGTCTTCTGCCGGTGCCCGACATAGGCCAGCGACAGCGGCATCCCGGTGCTCGTGGCGATATGCTCGAAGGCACGACGGAAGCGGTTGCCGGCGTAGCCCAGACCGATGATCAGGATCTTCATACCGAGGCCTCCTGACGGATCAGAAGGCGCTCGTCGCTGGCGGCGAAACCCAAGGCTTGATACAGCGCGCCGGCAGCCTCGGTGCTTTGCAGCACCACGCAGCCGACGCCGCGGTTGGAGAACCAGTGCAGCAGGTGTTGCATGAGTTGCCGTGCGATGCCACGGCCTCGCCACTGCGGCTCCACCACCACCGATTGCACCCAGCCGGACAGGCCATTGAGGCAACCCGGTGCGGGCGCGCGCTGATCGATGATGGCAGTCGCACAGCCCAACACCTGGCCGGACTCCTTGTGCTCGGCGGCGAGGATTTGCACGCAGTCACTGTCTTTCAGACGGCTACTCAGCCAGGTGCGGTAGGACGACCGCCAGCGCGCCGCGTCCTCCGGCGTCTTGCTCGAATAGCTGGCGTCTGTGCCGTCCAGCAGATACGCGCGTAGTTCCACCAGACTGGCCAGATCAGCCTGGGTCGCCGGACGTATTGTGAAGAAGGACTGTTCCATCTCAGGCCACCTCCGCAGCAAACACCTCGGATGCCAGTGGGATGCTGAAGTGGTCGAGGGTCTCGCGCAGCGACACAGCCAGATGCTCGATCTGCGCATCGCTGTGGTTCGGCGTAGCGTTGACGCGGAAGCGCTCTGTCCCTACAGGCACAGATGGATAGTTGATCGGCTGCAGGTACACACCATGGTTATGCAGCAAGCGTTCGGCCGCTGCCTTGCAGCGCTTGGCTTCACCTACCAGCACCGGCAGCACATGGGTTTGTGAGCAAGGCATCACCGGTACGTCGTGATGCTTGAGGCGCTCGCGCAGCTTGCCCGTCTGGCGATGCAGACTATTGCGCTCTTTGTCGTTCGCCTTGAGGTGTTCAACGCTGGCCAGGCATCCGGCAGTGACTGCTGGTGGTAGCGAGGTGGTGAAGATGAAGCCGGTGGCAAAGGAGCGCACCGCATCAACGATTACCTGAGTCGAGGCGATGTAGCCCCCGATGACGCCGATGGCCTTGGCCATGGTGCCCTGGATGATATCTACCTGACCGGCGACGCCCAGTTCTGCGGCGATACCAGCGCCGCGTGGGCCGTACATGCCCACCGCATGCACCTCGTCCAGATAGGTGAGCGCGTTATAGCGTTTAGCGAGTGCGACTATTTCAGCGATAGGCGCGATGTCGCCATCCATTGAGTAGATCGACTCGAAGACCACGATCTTCGGTTGGCCAAGCGGGTAGCTGGTAAGGATCTGCTCCAGATCTTCCATGTCGTTGTGACGGAAGATTTTGCGCTCGTTGGGCGTGGAGCGGATGCCGTTTACGATGGAAGCATGGTTCAGCTCATCGCTGATCACCACGCAATCAGGGATGCGTCGCAGCAAACACTGAAGGGTGGCATCGTTGGAACCAAAACCAGTGGGAAAAACCAGCGCTGCCTCCTTGCCGTGCCATTCGGCAAGAGAGGCTTCCAGCTCTGCGTATACCTCGTGTGATCCACCGATATTGCGCGAGCCGCCGGAACCCGCACCGTAAGCATCCAACGCTTCGTGCATTCGCTGACGCACCGCGGGATGTTGCGACATACCGAGATAGTCATTGCTGCACCAGACCACCACCGGGTTCTCTTCGCGACCATCCAATTTGGCCAAAGGATATTGGCCGCACATGCGGCTCAGGGTGGTGAAGGTGCGGTACTGGTTGGAGGACTTCAATGTCTCCAGTTGCTCTCGAAGAAGTGCTTGATACATCCGTTTATCTCCTTAGCGAGTTGATGACACGTCTCTGTGTGGTTCCTCATCAAACGAGAGCCTGGTAGGGGTAATTCCATCCAGGCCGGGCTATTCTTAGCGGGATTTATGGGGGTTACAATTTGACTGTTTATCCTATTACTGGAGGTAACCGGATGAGCGCGCCTCGCACAGCTGAACGCACTCGAATAGAACTGGCCGAATTCCTGCGTAGTCGCCGTGAGCGTATATCGCCGGAGGAAGTGGGCCTGCCCGCCGGCAGCCGCCGGCGCACACCTGGGCTTCGCCGCGAGGAGGTCGCGGCATTGGCTGGGGTGGGTTTGTCCTGGTACACATGGCTGGAGCAAGGTCGGGACATCAGTGTCTCGGCGACCTTCCTCGACAACCTTTCGCGCGCGCTCAAGCTGGATGCCACCGAGCGCCGCCACCTGTTCTTGCTCGCTCATCAGCGTCTGCCGCCAGAGCCCGGCAAGGCCTGGTGCATAGTCCCCGCGCTGATTCACCGTCTTATGGGTGACCTGCCATCACGTCCGGCTTACGTGCTCAACCTGCGCTGGGATGTGCTGGCCTGGAACGCTGCAGCGGATCGGGTTTTCGGCTTCTCGGCGTTGCCGCCTGATCGCCGCAACATGCTATGGATGCTCTTCACGAGCCCCGCAATGCGAGAGTTATTCAATCCCTGGGACGAGCAGGCGCTGCAGATCCTTTCCAGCTTCCGCCGCGACTTTGTGCGTGCTACACAGGATCCTGATATCGCTGCGCTGGTGAGAGATCTAGAAAAAGCGTCGCCCGATTTCAAGGAGTGGTGGCGGCAGCAGGACATCCATGGTCCATGTCAGGGGATACGGGACCTTCAGATCAAAGGGGTCGGGCATGTATTGTTCGAGCACACCACGTTGACCATCGACGAGGATCGCCATCTGCGACTGGTTTACTACGCGGCCAAAGAAGGCTTACCGCAGAGCAAAGCTTTCGAACTTTGGCTGCAACAGGAGCCTGCGCTGGTGTAGACACCAGCGCCTGATGATCAGCTTATTGAAGGTCCTCGTTGACGGCCCAGTTGCCATGACACGCTGTTGCCCTGAATCACCGCGGACACACTCTGCCCGAGCTTCTGCTCTATTACTGGTTTCCACGGTACCAGGCTGAAACCGATGCCATCGTCGAGCAGTGCATAGCGGCCGCTGGCCAGTTGCACGCTGCGTCGATAGACGCCGCTGACGCGCTTGCCCTCAACCGCCTGGCGGTATTGCATGCCCGTCTGTGCAGAGATCTCACGTGCCGTTTCCGCCAGATCCCGCCCGCGCAAGGTGGCCAGCAAGTTGCGTGCAAGCACCAAGCGTTGGCCCTGGCGTTGGGCCAGCCCCTGTTCCACCAGAAAGTCTGCGCGCTGCCGCAACGCTTCGCGCACCTCCTTGCCAAAACCGTGGTCGACCAGTTCGCGGTTGCCGCTGATCAACTGCTGATCCAGCCAGGTGGCGCCGATTGCGCGCACCTGTTGCTCGAGGGGCAGCGGCGTGCGCAGCTGGACGGCGACATCGCCCAGGCGGTGAGCATCATGCTGCTGGCCTTGCTCGGGCAGGTCGGTCGGGATCTTCCAGACGCCCTCGGCCAGACGCTCGACGATACCGGCCCGGCGCAGGGCTTCGAGGCGGCGCACATTACGCTCGATCAGTGCCTCAGGATCATGTCCGTCGCTTGACTGCGAGCGTGCCAGGGCCAGGTGATGATCGGTGCGATAGAGGCCGTTCGAAGCCACAGAAACAATCGACCGATCCACCGCCCGTGGCTCGCTCGGACTGCGTGTTTCCACCAGGCCTCCGATGGGGTAGTTGGCCAGTTCCGCGCGGGCAGGCAGGGCCAGGTAATGCGCCTTGCCGTCGAGGCCATCGACCACCAGATAGCCGCGGTCGTTTAGCTCATCGGCCAGGCCCTTGGCCACGATCCTACCGACCACAACAGAACCATCCTTGCACTGCTCGAAGACCGCCAGCTCTCGGTGCGCGCTGCCCAGGGCCCGCTGCATCGTGCGCACGATATCGCCACGCTCTCCCATGGCGCGCAAGGTCGACTCGGCGTCCTCCCGCAGGAGCCATTGCCCAGGCCGAACTTCATGGGCCAGTTCAAACTTCTGCAGCTGCTGCAGGCGACCGATCAGCAGTTGCCGGTGCGGGTGGTTGGCGAGCGATTTCAGGCTGACCACGCCGGTTTGGCGTTCGCGCAGCAGGGTGCGATCCAGGCTGGTGAAACGCGCCTGCTGCACCTCGCGCTGCAGGCTCTGCTGGATCTCCAGCTCGGTGCGCGGTCCCAGCCATTCGGTGGTCAGTTCCGAAGCACGGTTTCGCATGCCCTCGGCGATGTAGTCGCGGGCAATCACCAGGTCCTTGCCGGTATCGTCCTTGCCACGCAGGACGATGTGGGTGTGCGGGTTGTCGGTGTTCCAGTGGTCTACCGCCACCCAGTCGAGGCGGGTGCCGAGGTCGGCCTCCATCCGGCTCATCAGGTGGCGGGTATAGGTGCGCAGGTCGTCGAACTGCTCGGCATCCTCGGGCGATACGATAAAGCGAAACTGGTGGCGATCGTCCCGACCGCGCTCCTCAAACGCATTAACGTCGGCTTGGTCGGTCAGTGGCCCATAGGCCTGGCCCGGATCACCCTCGCGACTGACGCCGTCGCGCTCAATGTAGCGAAGGTGGCTGAGCGTCGAGCGCTTGCCAGCCCGGCGCAGGTTCACCAAGCGCGTCTTGATGGTGACGCGACGGGCGTTGGACGGCAGTTGCTGCGCGCTGAAACGAGCAGCGACATGTCCGCGGCCGAGACGGGCACCGGGCTGGTGTCCCGCCTTGCGCGGCTTACCGGTGCCGGCCTTGTTGGCCTGACGCAGCACCTGGTTGACGAAGGGTTGGCCGCGTTGCTGCGGCTTACCCGGCTGCGGGCGAAAGCGTAGTTCGTCGTCCTGACGACTTCCTTTGCTCATGCTTAGACTCCTCCAGGTTGATCGTGGTACGGCGTATCAGGCACGCTTCCTGGCCAGCACAACTGCGGGGCGAACCCAGTTTCGGCACCTGGTTATGCCCGGCGCTGTGTCGCCGCCAACCCCCGTGCAGACTGCTTTCCGGGCCAACGAAGTGCCGCCCCCTTTTATCTTGCCCTCAGCTCTTCCCGTGCCTTTTTGCGTTTCTGTGCGGGGTAAACAGGGAGTGGGCTCTGTAAGAGCGGGCCAGTTACGCGCCCAGGTGAGGGGAGTGGAGACAGCAGCAGGTGGCCCGCGGCAATACTTGCTGACTGCAGTCGATCTGCAGCTGAGCTGACATTGCGATGGTGTGGTCATGGGCGTGCTTCCACCCAAAGTGGCTGCGCTCGACCTATCACCGAGTCGACAGGCACAGGACCAAAGTAACGACTGTCGAATGACTCCGGATTGGTGGTGCTCAGTAGAAACAGTTCGCCTTCATCCAGCTGTCGACAGCCACTCCACTGGGGCAGAGCGCGGCCTTTGCGATCAACGTGCAAGCGAATCGCGACAGGTTCACTGTCGACAACGATCAAGCCGCTCAGCACGCATACGTGCTGGGGAGCGATGGCCGCCACGGTCTTCATCAACGGGATGCTCTCAGGCAGGTAGCCTCGTTGCGCTGCGAACGTTCTCACCTTGTGAGGCAAGTTGATCAGCACCGTGTCGCCCGGGCGCAATGAGCGAGGCGCCTCGATGTGATACCAGCCTATGGGTAGGCTGTCTGAGGCGTTGTAAACCAGCCGCGGCATTGGCGTGGAAAACGCTGCCCAGGTCAATGCGAACAAACTGCCTGCTATCAGTGCCAATGGCCATCGGCGACGGCGCGCGGTAGCTGTCATGACGAGACCTCCGGGAACTCTCGCTCAAGCACCTCGCGCAGCATCTGAGCCATCGTTACACCACGCTCGATGGCGGCTAGCTTGATGCGCGTGCGCAGTGCTGGCGTCACGTCCAGCGTCATACGTGCGGTTTGGCGACCGTCTTGTTGGCGGCCTGCCTCAGCACGATTCTGTATCCAGGCTTTGGCTCGCGGATCGTCGATTGGACGTGCCCCAATTTCTATTCGCCTGCTGCTCATGAAGACCACCTCAAGAGCTCATCGACCAGGTTGCTGACCTCGCGTGCCGCAGCGCTGTCGGGTGCCAGCTCCCGTGCCACGCGACCGGCAGCTACGCTCTCGGCAAACACGATTCGCTGGCGCACTTCGCTATGCAGAGCCGGCACAGGCTGGTCAGCCAACGCAGTGCGCGCCTCGCGGCCGATGATCGTGGTGCTGACCCGCCGGTTGATTGCAAACGCCGCTCGCATCGATGGTTTGAACACCTGCGCTTCACGGATCAGGCTGACCATTTCCGAGCTGGCCCACAGGTCGTAGGGACTCGGTTGAACAGGGATCAATACACGGTCGGCAGCGAGCAACGCAGAGCGGGCAAGGGCGGCGATGCGGGGTGGCCCATCGATGATGATGTGGTCGGCATGAAGGGCGAACTCCGGTGCTTCTTGATGCAGCGTTTCACGTGCAAGACCGACCGCGCTGAAGAGTCTCGGCAGGCCCTGTTGGCTGCGCCGCTGCGCCCAGTCCAATGCAGAGCCTTGTGGGTCGGCATCGAGCAGGACGACGTTGCGTCCGCGTACAGCCAGCTCTCCGGCGATGTGGGTGGCCAGGGTGGTCTTGCCCACCCCACCTTTCTGATTGAGCAGGGCGATGATCATGACCTGACGCCTCCCGCAGACTCCTCGCGATCAGCGTCTGTCCACAAATGCTCGGTGCCCCAATAACAAGTTAGAGCTTTTAAGTTAGTTAAGTTAAGGCGGGCTGTAGGCCACGTCCTCCGTGGCCTAGAGAGGAAAAGGTGCGCCCGATAGCACGATAGTCGTGCGCCTGATAGCACGAGCCCAGTTGCGCCTGATAGCACGACAGAACTCACAGCTTTTCCAGAAAATATCCACGTGCCGTCTACAGCACCGGCTTGAATGCGAGCAGCTCTGTTGATGGCGAGAAACGGACGAGTTCCAGGTGATAGCCGGGTATCGACTGCCGGGCAACCAACGCCCGCAGGTCGCCGGCAAAGTCCGAGTAACGGGCCATGCTTCCTGACTTGCGGTACAGGTGGCGCAGGTCGAACTGCCAGCCGTCCTTCTGCTTGCCGCCGTGTTTGCGAATGAGTCGATACAACCAGCGCTCCAGGCCCCCAGTAAGCCGGAAGTAAGCCGGGTCGATAGTCAGCACCAGGGACTGCTCCAGAACCCCGCAGTAGAACCAGTCTGCAAGGATCAACTCGATACCCTCCGGTCGTCCGTCGGGCGCTGCCAGCTCCTTCCACTCGTTGATCCAGGAAAAGCGGTGCAGGCGCCTGCCCGTGGTCTCGCGTATGGACGTGGCCACACTGGTCGATTGCAACCGGTCGAGGGCGGCCTTGAGTCGCGTGTAATCCCGGGTGGAAGTGCCACGACCGATGAACCTGAGTATCTGGTACGGCGTTGCGCGCATGAGCCTCGAAGTTGGAATGCCCGAGTCCCGAGCCTCGACGATCTGACTGGCGGCCCAGATCAGAATGTCGGCATCCCAGATCGTGGCGATGCCATACGCGTGAGTACCCTCTACACGCACCGTCACATCGCCGGAGCGAAACTCGATTGGAACAGTGCGGCGTGACTTCGCCAGCGAAAAGAAGGGATGCGCCATCAGATCTTGGGCATCGCGCGGAGCCATATCTCCAGGTAGAGCTCGGAATAGATCCAGTTGTTCGCTTTGCCCTGTCATCTTGTGCAAGTGACGATTCATGGGTAACGGCTTTACTGATCATCGCGGTTCGCTCCTGAGTGGCGGTCGACATATTCAGGGTCGAACGTGGTCTCGAAGCTGCGCTCACTTGCCCACGCCTCCAGGTCTGCGAGGGCGTACATCACGCGTCGGCCGAATTTGTGAAAGCGCGGTCCTCCACCAATCACGCGATGCTTTTCAAGCGTCCGTGGTGAGAGCCGCAGATAAGCGGCTGCTTCGCTGTTAGTGAGGTAGCGAGGGGTAGAGCGCGATTGAGGTGGGTCCGCTTTCTCAGTGTGTTCCACTGGCCTCATTGCACTGGTTGTTGGCCCGGCTTTGCGAACCTGGAGAGCGTCCAAGTCAGGATCAGGTGTGTGGCGCTTCAGGTGTACTGGGTGAGACATGTGGTGTCCTCCATTGACGTGGAGGGCGCACCGTGCGGCAGCTGTGACACTGGATCATGCTGGGTTTGATCTGAGCGACTGCCGAGGAAGAGGGGATGATGACCAAGACCGGGGGAGTCTGATTCCTGACCGCCGCAGCCTACCGGGCTGAAACTGAGCAACCTGAGGAACTGCGGGGGCAGAACGCTGCAAATACGCGTATCCGGCTTTACGGAAATCAGTAAAAACGGGAGTACGTTTTCCCACAAATCCGTAACTACTTGGATCAGTAATCACGGATTTGGGTAAAGCCGTAAGACCTGATTGGTCTCAGTCTGAGTTGTCTGAAACGCGCTACGCGCGGGGCTCTAATAGGCGAGTGCCAAGACGAACAGCGACTCCGAGGGCCTGCGTGGTCCGAAGAAAGCCTCGTTGATGCTGTGCTATTTTTTCAATAGTTCTGAGCGCACGATATTGACTGATTGGGGCGCTGCGATACTGAGCTGCACCTGCCGGCTGTTGATATCTAATACGCTGACTGAAATGCCGGTTCGAACCATCTCCTGAATCTCGTCTTCCGTGAGATCGGCAGGGAACCGGAATTGGATTTCCTCACCGCAGCGGCGAGTGAGTGTGAGCGGCATAAATCTGCCTCCTTGCAAAACAAACCCCAACCATAACCCAGTCACTCATCGTGTGGGACCCTGCAGGTCGGATATGTGCGGGCGTTGGCACCGTGCATCGATGTCCGCACGAAGTCTTCGGAATGCCTAACGAGCTTTTCGCCCGTTCCTAGTTTGCTGATAAAGCAGCCATGCGAAAATGGTTTTTCTAGATGAGCCAATCTACGTACAGGGTCAAAGCCCATATGCCAGCGATAGTTCGTGTAGCCGTACAAGAAGATGCGCAATTTCTGCCTGCTATTGAGACCTCCGCCGCTCAAGCCTTTCGCATGATTGACGGATTAAGCTGGCTGGCTGAATCGCCCCCCATGTCCGTTGAGCAACATAGCCAATTGATCGCGTTATCGACGTGCTGGGTTGCAATCGGTGACGAAGATCGACTTCAAGGATTTCTCAGTGCTGAGCGCCAGGGGCAAGATCTTCACATCCACGAATTGTCGGTAATGCAATCGATGCAAGGACAGGGCTTAGGACGTCAGCTGATCGAGGCCGCTAAAGAATATGCACGTATTAGAAACCTGAGGTTTTTAACGCTGACGACATTCACGAATGTGCCTTGGAACGCCCCTTTATACTCACGGCTAGGATTCCAAAAGGTAGTTGCATCGGCGCTGGATGAGAGGCTTGCGCTGATTCTGAACGAGGAAGCCAAGCATGGATTTCCTCAAGGAAGTCGCTGTGCGATGGCATGGCGAGTGGGTTAAAGCAGTATCTGGATGGGCAAAAGACTCTGGAAGGATGAATGTGCCTATCGGCCTAACGCATTGCGAGTTAGCTGCACTGCGCGCGCAGAATGATTGCAAGCTTCTTTACGGCGGCGTCCAACTCGTGTGGAGCGTGGGCGGCGAATCCCATAAGAAAGCCTCCCCGGGGATGATTCGAAGAGTGCAGCGCCGTTAACCCCAGCAGATCGATGCCTGCCCTGCGGGCTGCCTCAACGACCTCAGGCTCCGGAACGTCCCGAGTGAACACGCAGGGCATTTGCATGCCACCTGCTGGAACCTTTGCTTCCACGAAATCGGACAGATGCTCACGCACCAGCCGGGCGAGTACGTCACGTCGCTCGGCGTAAACCGCGCGCATGGTACGTACGTGGGCGCCAAAGTGGCCGCCCTCGATGAAGCGTGCGAGTGTGAGTTGGGGGATCGGTGCACTATGCCCGTCCAGAAGCGTGCGAGCGGCGGTCATCGGTGCCACCAGAGGCGCTGGGAGCACCATGTAGCCGATGCGCAAGCCGGGGAACAGCGACTTGGTGAAGGTGCCGATATAGATCGTGCGATCGTTTGGGTCGAGCCCCTGCACGCAGGCGAAAGGTTTGCTCGCGTAGTGAAACTCACTGTCGTAGTCATCCTCGATGATCCAGCCCTGGTGCGCTCTGGCCCATTCGATAATGGCCAAGCGCCGATCCAGCGAGAGGGTCGCGCCAGTGGGGAACTGGTGCGAGGGTGTCAGGAAAACGGCCCGGGGACGCTCCCCCGATGTCTTGCTCGACTCAAGCAGGTGCTGCACCTGCAAACCGTCTTCATCGACTGGCACGGGCAAGCACTTCAGCCCAGCTGCGTCGAACGCCTTGCGAGCACCGTGGTACACGGGGTCCTCGACGAATATGTGGTCACCTGCGTCGAGCAGGACCGTGGCGCACAAGGTCAGGGCCTGCTGAGAGCTCGTGAGCACCAAGACACGTTCAGGCGTGGCCCGCGCACCTCGTTCCAGGCTGACGTAATCGGCGATAGCACGCCGCAATGGCTCCATACCCTCAGGCGGGCTATGCAGTAGCGCCTGGGTACCGTGTTCCTTCAGTACCTGGCGCTGCAACCGCTCCCAGATCTGCAGCGGAAAGCTGCGTGTCTCGGGTACGCCAGGTGCGAAGGGGCGCGGCTTGAGAAAGTCGCGTACGCCGCCATTGTGATACATGGCGCTACCACGCTGGCTAAGGCGCGGTGCTACATCTGAATTCGCATTGGTTTGCCGAGGTTTAACGCGCCCCGGCAGGCGCTTTGCCCGTTCTGATATGAAGCTGCCGCTGCCCACCCGGCGCTCGATGAAACCCTCGGCGTGCAACTGGCTGTAAGCCGACTCGACCGTATCGCGTGAGATCTCCAGAGACTTCGCCAAGGCTCGAGAAGCGGGCAGTGGTTTGCCTACATCGAGCACGCCATCAAGAATCAATTGGCGAATGGCCCGCTGCACACGCGCATGAAGGGGCAGGGTGCCTTGCGCTGGATCGCCAATCCAGGCCTTCACGGATTCGAGCTGGGCATGCTTGAACAATTGGTCTGTATCCAGTGCAAAAAGTGGCTGGGTCAATCCGGCCATTTTAAATCTATAAAGGCTTTTCACAAGCCAGTTAGCCGCGTTGTCAGGAGTACCGCCGAGCATGCCTGCTGTTCCTTCATCTTCATCCGTTCGCTGGAACGACCTCATCCATCCCATCGTGGCAGGCCTGATCTCGGTCATCGTCAACTACGGCGGGACATTCATCCTGGTCTTCCACGCTGCCAAGGTGGCCGGTCTCAGCCCGGAACTGACGGCCTCCTGGGTGTGGTCGGTATCGATTGGGGTTGGGGTGACCGGGTTGCTGCTGAGCTGGCGCATGCGCGAGCCAATCATCACCGCCTGGTCCACCCCGGCAGCGGCGTTTCTGGTCACGGCGCTGGCGACCACACCCTATGCAGAAGCGGTGGGTGCGTATCTGATTTCAGCGTTGGCGTTTGTAGTGCTGGGGCTATCGGGTTGGTTCGAGCGAGTGATCCGCTTGATTCCCCGAGGTGTGGCCGCAGGTCTGCTCGCAGGCATCCTCCTGCAGTTCGGTATCCAGGCGTTCGCTGGTGTGAGTCTCGATCCAGTGCTGGCGGGCCTGTTGATTGTGGCCTACGTGGTGTTCAAGCGATTCAGCGCACGCTATGCCGTCATCGGCATCCTGGTGCTGGGACTGAGCTTTCTACTGATTCAGGATCGCGTCGACCTGGCGGGACTGACACTGAGTTTCGCCGCCCCGGTTTTCACCATGCCGGCGTTTTCTCTCAATGCTTTGCTGAGCATCGCCTTGCCGCTGTTCCTGATCACGCTGACGGGCCAGTACATGCCCGGCATGCTGGTACTGCGCAATGACGGCTTCAAGACCAGCGCCAACCCGATCCTGGCGCTGACGGGGCTGGGCTCACTGCTGATGGCGCCATTTGGCTCGCATGCTTTCAATATCGCGGCGATCACCGCCGCCATCGCCACGGGCCGAGAAGCCCATGAGGATCCATCCAAGCGTTGGGTCGCGGGCATCGCTGCAGGCGTGTGCTACATCCTGGTAGGCGCGTTCGGCGTGACCCTGGCAGCCGTGTTCATGGCGTTCCCGGCCACCTTCATCACCACGCTCGCTGGGCTGGCCCTGTTGGGCACCATTGGCGGCAGCCTGGCCACGGCCCTGGCCGATGCAACTACACGTGAGGCTTCGCTGATCACGTTTCTGGCCACAGCCGCGAACATCAATCTGTTCGGCATTGGCGGTGCTTTCTGGGGGCTGGTGCTTGGGCTGATCGCCTATGCGGTACTCAACGGCCGCCTGCCTCAAAAGTCATCCGCACCTGCCGTCGTTTCCACGTCCCTCAACAAGAGCGCGAGCTGATGCCAACGAGATTCGACACGCAGACCGGCCATGACCGGCACGGATTCTACCCGCAAGCGGAAACGGTCGAGGATTTCCAGCGTAACCTGGCCGCGGTGCAGGCGCGTATCGCTGCGGCTTGTCTCCGCTCGGGACGTGACCGCTCCACGGTGCGCCTGCTGCCGGTCAGCAAGACCAAGCCAGAATCAAGCCTGCGTCTGGCTTACGCGGCGGGTTGCCGTTATCTGGGCGAAAACAAGGTGCAGGAAGCCTTCAGCAAGTGGCAGGGCATGCAGGATCTGACTGATCTGCACTGGTCGGTCATCGGTCATCTGCAGACCAACAAGGCCAAGGTGGTGGCGCGTTTCGCCAGTGAGTTTCAGGCCTTGGACAGCCTGCGTCTGGCCGAGGCATTGGAGCGGCGTCTGCAGACCGAAGGGCGAGGGCTGGACGTATTCGTGCAGGTCAATACCTCGGGTGAGGCGAGCAAGTACGGACTGTCACCGGAAGAGGTGCCGGCATTCGTCAGCAAATTGTCCGCTTATCCGGCGCTGCGCGTACGGGGACTGATGACGCTGGCGCTCTTTTCGGCCGAGGCGGAGCGGGTAAGGCAGTGCTTCATCCTGCTGCGCACACTGCGCGATCAATTGCGGCAAAGCGCGCCTGCCAGTATCGGTCTGGACGAGTTGTCCATGGGCATGTCCGGTGACTTCGAGATCGCTATCGAGGAGGGCGCCACGGTCGTGCGCGTCGGTCAGGCGATTTTCGGCGCACGTGTTCTGCCAGACAGCCACTACTGGCCTTCAGAGCCTGGCTCAGGCGGTGGCAGCAGTGCTCGTCCTCTGAACTGAGTCCGAGTCGCACGCAACAGACCCAATTCCCAAATCAAATGAAACCGACGACAGGACGCTCCGCCATGTACGACACATCCCACGCGCTTATGGACTTCGATCCCGAGTTGGCGCTAGCCCTGCAAAGCGAGGCGCGCCGTCAGGAGGACCATGTAGAGCTCATTGCCTCGGAAAACTACGCCAGCCCCCAGGTGATGGCCGTCCAGAACTCGGTGTTCACCAACAAGTATGCAGAGGGCTATCCGGACAAGCGCTATTACAGCGGTTGCGAGCATGTGGACGTGGCCGAGCGCCTGGCCATCGAGCGGGCCAAGGAATTGTTCGGTTGCGACTATGCCAACGTCCAGCCCCACGCGGGCGCCCAGGCCAACGCCGCAGTATTCCTGGCTCTGACCAGCCCAGGCGACACCGTGATGGGCATGAACTTGGCCCAGGGCGGTCATCTGACTCACGGTAACCCGTCCAACTTTTCTGGCCGCCACTACAAGATCGTACCCTATGGCCTCGAACCGGAGACGGGGCTGATCGACTACGACGAGATGGAGCGCATCGCGCTGCAGACTCGCCCGAAGATGCTGATTGGCGGGTTCTCCGCCTACTCGCGGTACATGGATTGGGCGCAGATGCGCACCATTGCCGACAAGGTGGGCGCATTCTTCTGGGTGGACATGGCGCATGTGGCTGGCTTGGTAGCAACGGGCGACTATCCCAACCCACTGCCACATGCCCACGTGGTCACCAGCACCACGCACAAGACGCTTCGTGGCCCGCGTGGCGGCATCATCCTGTCCAAGGGGCAAGACGATGCGTTCTACAAGAAGCTCAACTCCGCCGTATTCCCCGGTATCCAGGGTGGCCCGCTGATGCATGTCATCGCTGCCAAGGCCATCGCCTTCAAGGAAGCCTTACAGCCGGAGTTCAAGACCTACCAGAAGCAGGTCTTGGCCAACGCGCGCATCATGGCCGCCACACTTCAGACGCGCGGCTACAAGATCGTTTCGGGTGGAACCGACAACCACCTGATGCTGATTGACCTGTCCACCAAAACCTATACCGGCAAGGACGCAGACGCCGCGCTCAGTGACGCCTACATCACCACCAACAAGAACTCGGTACCCAACGACCCACGCTCGCCGTTCGTGACTTCAGGCGTGCGCATCGGTACCCCGGCGGTGACGACGCGAGGCTTTGGTGAGCAGGAGTGCGCGCAACTCGCGGGGTGGATATGCGATGTACTGGATGCCATGGAGGCGGGCGGCAGCACCCTGACGACAGTGCGGGATCGGGTGCGAGGCCAGGTAGTGGACTTGTGCCAACGCCATCCCGTGTACCGCTAGAGGGCAGAAGAGCTTGATTATTCAGGCTCGAGAGAACAGCCTCGACTCCTCCGGCTGATTTATGCGCGCTTCGGTTCTTGACACTATGATCAGCTATTCGGATGATCGAGCCATGACTGCCCAACCTGTTGTTCACATGATGCCCCCTATGGAATCCGCTTTTGGCGGGCCATAGGGTGATGCGCGCGTAGAGCAAGAGCATTGACCAAAAGCCCCGCCAGAAATGGTCGGGGCTTTTCCATTCCCCTTCCATTTACTCGAATGACAAGGAGAGTGACATTGGTATCGATTCGCCCAGCATCAAGGCCTGACGCCGAAGCTGCATTCGACATTCGGCGCTAGGCAATACGGCACCAGTGCAGCACTGTGTATACCGCTGAGCAAATCAGCGTATGGACTGGAATGCCGCTTACTGGTGGTTACCGCGATTCTGTGGAGCAGAACTATCACATCGCGTGTGAGGACGAGCAGCCTGTGCTTAATTGGAGATTGAACAGGGGGCTGTGAATCTCAAGTACATCGACTTCTTCCGTGATGACGCTAGTGGCAAGTCCAGTCCGTAACACAGTTGTTTGCTTGACCTTTTCGCCGGTAGGGCGCTGGAAGTTAATGTCCTGGCCAGTAAAGCTGCGCTGCCCATTGCTGTGAAGGTAGTTGAACAGCCGCGCTTTGAAGCGAGTGTTGATCTCATCCCGGTCAGCTTCTAAAGGCCCCAACATGTAGGCTTCATCTTGGGTGAAAGTGAAGAATATGCCGTCTGCGGCGCCGCCGCCTGGGACGGTTGAACACAGCACATCCCCGGACTTGAGCGTGCGCGCTGCTACGTAGTGATCATCGACAACATGGGCCATGACCAGCCCGTCTGGAGTCAGGATTCCTACGCCTTTTTCGGGCTTGCAACCAGGCGCACTGCCGTAGGGATGCACACACCAATTCATCCTCGAGGAGTCGAGGATTTCAGTTAGCTTCAGATCCTGCCTGATTTGCTGCTGCGCCTCGGGCGTATCGTAGCGAACGCTCGCGCACGCGCTCAGCAGGGCGACTGTCACCGCCAATATCGGCATTCGCATCACTGCTTGCTCCCAGCGCAAGGGCTGAAGACCTCCAGGATCTCGGTGCCGACCACAATGGGTATTGGCCCGCTGGGCACCGATATGTTGTGGACGCTGTAGTCCTTGTGACCGGTCTCGCGCGTAAAGGTCGCGGCTTCCCCTGTCAGGTAGGGCTGCCCATTGGCAAGCAACGTCTTGATGACCTTTGCACGGTATTCAGGGTTATTCACTGACGGCGACCTGTGCACCTCGGTGTAAGGGATCACCGAAACGGCCAGCTGATCCTTGAAGATGTAGAAATTCTGGCCGTCATGATCGGCGATGCACTTCACGTCGCTAGCCTTGATGATGTCCTTCTGGACGTAGGTGCCTTTCTCGTAATCAACCAGGCGAAGACTGTCAGGCGTCAGGACGCTTATCGCGGAAGTGTACTTACAGCTAGCCCGCCCTCCGATCTGCAGCCAACAGTAGCTCGTTTGAGCGGTATCGGTAATTTCGGTCAGCTTCAGATCGTGCTTGATCTGCTGTCGAGCCTCGGGCGTTTTATGCTGAATGTTGCTGCAGGCTGTGAGAAGAAGGGCGGTCGAGGCGATGGCTGCATAGCGGAGCATAATCAGTCCTTTGATCAGGGCGTGTGCTTAACACAGACGCCTAATGAGTCGATCTGGTTTTTCTCGGGGCTCCAAATGGAAGACATTTCGAGGCAACAGATTCGCGTGTACAGCGGTATGAATTTAGTCATACCGCTCGTGACAGATAACTTTGTCTACAAAACGTGGAATCAGTTCGGAGCAGGGCGCTTTCAGTCACTATCTGCGGCTCCATGACGAACCGGCAGAAGGTAAGCTCGTGGAGGGCGCTAAGTACCAGCATTCAACTGATACTTTGGTTATGGTGTCGTTTCTCAGGGCGGATCGATTAGGGAGCAGGGATGGGAGTTTTTACGCCAGCTGTAGAGACGCGCGTAGCGGTGCTTGTCGATTGTGACAACGTATCGCCTGATATCTTGGAACACGCGCTGCGTGTGGTCGCCCAGTTCGGACGGGTTGTGCTGAGAAGGGGCTACGGTAACCATGGTACGCTGGCTAACAAATGGCAGGAGGCACTGGTTCGGCTGGCCTTCACGCCATGCCTGCAATATCAGTATGCGGCCGGGAAAAATACCTCGGATATCGCCTTGGCGTTGGACGCTATGGAGGCGCTGTTCGACCATCGTGCCGATACGTTTTGCCTGGTGACTAGTGATTCTGACTTTGCCTACCTGTGTCGCAAACTTCGGGAGCGGGGCGCGACGGTCTGTATTGTGGGCGAGCCGAAAACGCCTGATGCTCTGCGCAACGCCAGCGATCAGTTCTTCGAATGGCGTCGCGAAGAGCATCTTCAGGAGCCTGTAGCTGAGCAAGCCGAGAAAAACGCCAGCAAGACCGAGGCATGTAAGCAGGATCTGACTAAGCCGGAAACGGCAAAATCCGTGATCAAACGCCGTCCAAAGTTTGTGGTGGACGCAGTATCGCTACTCGCCGGCGGCACCAGCGAAGGCAAGGTCACACTGAGTGCGCTTGGTCAGTACCTGAAACGAACCGATCCAGCATTCTCGCCCAGTACCTATGGCCATTCCGGTTTGCTCGATATGACAAAGACCTATGACCTGCTGCATCTCATCCAGGAAGCTGGTGGCCACTGGAGTGTCGGGTTGGCTGCCAAGGACGAAGCGCACGCCTAATAAAGGCGCAGCAAAAAGGGGGCTAGACCCCCTCAGGTTCAAAGCAATCCCTCTTCAGCGAACGACACGGTGCGCTGGCCTGCCACGATGATGTGATCTAGGGAGCGGACCTCGACGAGCGCCAAGGCCTCCTTCAGCCGCTGTGTGAGCCTCCGATCGGCCTGACTTGGCTCTGGGTTACCGCTGGGGTGGTTGTGCGCGTAAATCACTGCAGCCGCATTCAGGCGCAGAGCCTCTTTGACCACTTCCCGCGGATAGACCGAAGCACAATCGATGGTGCCCCGGAACATCTCGACGTACTGGATCAGGCGATGCTTGGCATCCAGAAACAGTGCCGCAAAGACCTCGTGTTCGAAGCCCGCCAGCTTGGTGATCAGGTATTCCTTGACCAGCTCCGGCGAAGTAAACGCAGCCCCGCGCTGTACCTTCTGATCGATGACCTGACGAGCCGCTGCCAGGATCTGCTCGGCAGTGGCTGGCGCATAGCGACCTTGCTCGTCGCGAATCAGCAGGGAAGAGTCAAAGGCGTTAGAAAGCTGAGACATGATCATGCTCCAGTTGCTCGGGCGGAATTGCCCGGAACCGGCACAAGCACGGCGCAGCACAGCTGTCAGGGGGCGATAGCCGGCCCTGCCGCAAGCACGCGAAGCGTGAGCAGCCCTTGACGGCGAGAACGCCGTGATAGGGTCAGAGGAAACAGCAAGACCGTCATTCCACCGATCTCACAGGCGCCGCCAGCAAGCGAAGCGCGCAGGCTTCAAACAAGGGGAGAGCGGCGGCTGCAGCCGCCACAACCACGTGTAGTTAGGTCAGGTCGTGCAGATCTTTCGTGGTAGTCGGGTTAATTTCGAACTCGGAGAACCGGACGACAAGCCCGCTGCGCTCAGGGGTACAAGCCGTAGGCCCGACCTGGTAAGTACTCGCAGCTGGGAAGGGTGCCAGCCGCAGAAGTGGCCAGAAGTGTCCGTCGCGGGACGTTTGGATACGCATGGCGCCATTGGAAAGAGTGACGCGAATGTAGAAGTCCTCCAGTTCCTTGAAGGGCTGTGAGACCGACCAATCCGATTTTCCATCGGTGACGACAGTGCTCAAAAACACTTGCCCATCGGTGAACTCGACGCCTGTCTTTACCCAGCGCTTTTCATCGATACGCACCATCAGGCCGGCCTGGTCGTACAAGGAGCGGAATTCGCCTTGGATGCGTACGGTCGCCGTAAATCCGACGCCGCTAGCAACGCCCAAGAAATGCCCTGTGTCGCGAGTGAACCCATAGTGAGTCTCTCGCCAGAAGTCCGTGTTCTGATCCGTGGTTATCGTCAGGCTGTGCTCCGACACCTCTGAGGTGGCGGGTGCATTCAGCCATTTCCCACTTCTGAAATCGACATTCATTCGAAGGCTCCATGCTGAGATCGCGGCCTTACTAAGGCCATCCGAGAGAATGATCAGCAAGGCGGCTCAAAGTTGCCTTCGTGTTCGCAAGTAAAGCAATCGGAACCGCTCATTGCCAAGGTTCGGATAATCGCCATCACTCTGACAGCGAGGCGTTGCGCTCGAGTACCTAGTCAAATCGATCGCCAGAACAGGCGAGGTCACATCGATAGATAAGATCAGCAAACAGCTGCCCGTTGATGATGCAGGCATCAGGTTTTCGCTGCTTAAGCACGAATCCGCACTTTTCGAGCATGCGACAAGATGCGCTATTTCCTTCTGTTACCACTCCTTTGAGGGTGTGAACACCTAATACGTCTCGAGCGAAAGTCATCACTGTTTGCAGGGATTCTGAGCCGTACCCCTTCCCTTGAAACCGCTCCAGCAACATATAACCAACTTCCGCGGTAGAACTGTTCTCAGACTCAAGCTTCAGCCCCGTCACTCCAACAGGGTTGTTGGAATGAGCCTCGAAGATTGCAAGACATAACCAGTGTTTAGAATCGGGTGACCATTGCGGCAGTCGGGATTCAAATTTCTCACGGATTTCAGATTCGGTTGGAGTGGAGCAGATGTACCGGATTAATTCGGGGGTAACATGCAATGCAAGAAACAGCGGCCACTCACTCGTGGTCACCTGTCTCAGGTGTAGGCGTTTACTCGATAGCTCCACAGTTCTACCTCTACATTCGGAGCGATAGCAGCAGTTTATTCGCTCAGTGCTTGCGCTAATAGGCGCCGACAGAGTTCTACACCGGGCCGCTCGGCACTGAACAGAGTTCGGAAGACCAGCGGAGCGACCAGGCCATCCATGAGCACGTCCAGGCTTGGCGCAGTCTCCCCACGTGAGTGAGCGCGCTCTATCAACAATTCGAGGCGCTCTCGGGTCGGCTCGGTGCAGCGTACCGCGCAACCTGGATCGGTGGATGCCAGGGCATCCCTGAGCATCGCCTGTCCGGGTGTCGAGGCAAGGTCATCTACGTAGGACTCCAGCCAGCATTCGAGGTCGCCACGCAGACTGCCTGTATCGGTCGGAGGCTGATCCGGCCGTAGCTGGCGCAGATCGACGTCGGCCAGCAGGGTTGGCAGGTTACCCCAGCGGCGATAGAGGGTAGAGGGAGTAACGCCGGCACGTGCCGCAATCTGAGGAACGGTCAGAGACTCACGCGGCTGTTCGTCCAGAAGAGCCAGAACAGCATCGTGAACGGCTTGCTGGACGCGGGCACTGCGGCCTCCGGGGCGGGTTTGCTTGGTAGTCATGTCGACAGGATACCTCTCGTTTAACGCAAAAGCATTGCTTTAGTGAGTGAAAGGGTTCAGGCTTTAAAGCTAAATATTTGCTTTAGGCTTTGGCCATGCCGCTCTCGACTTCATCTACCGCGCGCCTCACCCTGCTCGGTACGCTGCTATTCACATTCCTGGCTGCTTCGGCGGCACCGACACCGCTTTACGCCAGCTACCAACAAGCCTGGGGATTTTCCACCTTCTGGCTGACCTGGGTGTTTGCGGTCTATGCCTTTGCCTTGCTCGGCGCGCTACTGGTGGGTGGGCGGCTTTCTGATCATCTGGGGCGACGGCCCGTCATCCTCGGCGCACTAGCGCTGGAGGCGGTCTCCATGCTGATGTTCCATCAGGCCCAAGGCCTGACGGACCTGGTAATCGCCCGCACCTTGCAGGGCTTTGCCACTGGCATCGCTACTAGTGCGCTGGGCGCCGCATTGCTCGACGCGGATCGTGAACGCGGCCCTTGGCTGAACAGCCTGGCGCCACTGCTGGGCATGGCCGGGGGAGCGCTGGGTTGCGGCTTGCTGGTTGAGTTCGCGCCGGCACCGTTGCAGCTGGTCTACCGGCTTTTCCTTCTGCTCTTCGTGATGCAGGGCCTGCTGATGTTGCGCTTGCCTGACCTACTGTCTCGCCGTCCGGGATTGCTGGCCGCGCTGCGTCCACAGCTAGCGGTGCCACCTCAGGCACGTGCCGTGCTCTGGAAGGTATTACCGTTGGAGCTGGCGGTTTGGGCCGTGGGTGGGTTCTATCTCTCATTGATGCCGGGCCTGATCAAAGCGGCCACCGGAACAAGCTCGATTCTGATCGGAGGCGGGGTAGTGGCCGGCCTGACGTTAAGCGGCGCTGCGAGCCTGCACGGGCTTCGCCTCTGGCCGGCTGGCCGTCTGCTGCGCCTGGGAGCCGGCACCCTGGTGGCTGGACCGGTATTGCTCTGGCTGGCGGTCGTCAGCGGTGAGCTGGGGCTCTTTGCAGTGGGGACTGTTGTCACTGGGGTCGGCTTCGGCAGTGGTTTTCTCGGCGCTACCCGCAGCGTGCTGCCGCTGGCCGAACCGGCACAGCGTGCCGGCTTGCTGGCCGCATTCTATGTGCTCAGCTATCTCGCGTTCTGCCTGCCGGCCCTCGCAGTCAGCGCCCTGGTGCCACGGCTTGGGCTGGACGGTGCAGCGCAGCTCTATCTGGCAGGGGTGATCGCGTTGGCGCTATTCGGTATGCGCAACAGCGCCGCGCGTACTTGCATTCAGCCTGGCTGAAAGACATGAGCCTGCATCCATCGAAAGCCTCGTTCTAACTGCCAGCAGTCAAAAGCGGGGGGCCACAGAGCCCGGGGCTCCCAGATTCACTTCCCAACAAGACCCACGCGCCGTAAAATCGAGAGTTATTCCTATTCGCATTTCTGCCTGGGTAAAGGTCAATGTCCAGACCGGACACGGAAGTCGCTCACCATGATCATCTGCACGCCCTGTATCGTGACCACAGCAGTTGGCTACGTGGCTGGTTACGCAAGCGCCTAAGCAATTCGGCGGACGCCGCCGACCTTGCCCAGGATACGTTTATCCGGGTTCTGGTTGCGCGTACTGCCAGCTCTCTGCAGCAACCACGGCACTACCTGACAACCATCGCTCGTGGTCTGGTCATAGACCTCTATCGTCGGCGCAGCGTGGAGCAAGCCTACCTCGATGTATTGATGTCCAGGCCAGAGGTGCAGGCGCCGTCTGCAGAAACCCGCGCAATGATTCTGGAAAGTCTTCTGGCCATCGATCGCATGCTCGATGGCCTAGGCCAGCGCACCCGGCAAATTTTCCTTGCTGTGCAGTTGGATGGGCTGACTTACGAAAAAGCTGCTGAGCGTTTTGACGTGTCGGTCACCACAGTACGCAAGCACCTGGCTAAAGGCCTGATGCATTGCCTGTTGATGGACGAAGAATGAAACAGGCACTCGCCCAGGCAGTTGAATGGTATGTACGCCTGCATGACAGCGCGGCCACCGAGGTCACTCGCGCCGAGTGGCAGGTCTGGCTTCAATCTGACCCGCTGCACGCCAGAGCCTGGGAGCGTATCGAAACGCTGCGCCAACGCTTGAGTTCGGCACCAGAAGGCTATGCCGCTGCCACCCTCGAAACGGCGCGGCAGCAAAGGCGTGCAGCCTTGAAAACACTTGCCGTGCTACTTGGCGTCGGCGTTACAGGGTGGGGAAGCTACCGGGCTTCACCATTGAGCGCGGACTACAGCACGAGTGTCGGGCAGCGTAAGAGGGCCACGCTGCCTGACGGCAGCTTGCTGGTGCTCGATACCGACACCCGGGTGGACGTGCAATTCGACTCGTACAAGCGTCTGATCGTCCTTCGCCAAGGCGCCATCCTCGTGGAGACCGCAAAGGATGCTCGCAGATTGAGCGTGCAGACCGCCGAGGGCGAAATCGAGTCACTGGGCACCCGATTCACGGTGCGGCAAGACGACAACATTACCCAGGTATCCGTCGAAGCCCACGCAGTGGCGGTACGGCCGCGATTGGCCTCTGGCCAGGCCATACGCGCCGAGGCGGGGCAGGCGGTGAGCTTTACCGCCGCCAGCATCGGCCCATTTAGGGCGGCCAACGAGCAGGGCTCGGCGTGGACGCGCGGCATGCTGATGGCAGTGGACTGGCGCCTGGACGATCTACTGGCCGAGCTATCCCGCTATCGACATGGCTTGCTCGGCTGTTCGCCAGATATTGCCGGGTTACGGCTCTCGGGAACCTTCCTCCTTGATGACACCGAAGGTGCTCTAGCCAATCTGGAGGACTCGCTTCCCGTCCAGATTCGCCGTCTCACTCGCTACTGGGTAAGGGTGGAAGCTCGGGCGGTGTAATCAGAGAATTTTTTGCGCAGAGGGGTAACAGATTTTCATTCCTGTTTCGGCTCTACCTGCATGTGCGCATCAGACGCACACATTGCCAACGCTGACAGGAACATCTCCATGCAAGTACGCACCACCTATTTCACCAGCAGTGCCCGGCCGACCCCCCTTGCACTGTGTCTGGCCGGCTCGATACTCGCGGCTGCGCCGGCGTGGGCAACACCACTCAACTACGACATTCCCGCCGGCAGCCTGGCGGCAACGCTTAGCGAATTTGCCGCGGCGAGTGGGGTGATGATCACCTTCAGCTCGGAAGATACCGCTGGGTTGCGCTCGCCAGGGCTGCAAGGCAGCTACGAGCTGGAGCAGGGCTTTGCACGGGTACTCCAAGGCAGCGGCCTGCGTGTGGTGCAAGCTGGCGAAAACAGGTTTGTGCTGGCCAAGGCCGAACGCGGCGCAGCCACCGAGCTTGGTCCCATCAGCATCAATGCCGCTGGCCTGGGTACCATGACGGAAGGAACCGGCTCCTACACCACCGCTTCCACCAACAGCGCGACCAAGCTGGCGCTATCGCTACGCGAGACGCCACAAACAGTCAGCGTGATGACTCGCCAGCGTATCGACGATCAGCAGCTCAATACGCTGAGCGATGTGCTCAAGCAGGCCCCAGGCCTTTCCGTGCAGAACATCGACAGTGAACGGGTGAACATCTACTCGCGTGGGTATTCCATCGACAGCTACCAGCTCGATGGCATTCCCACCACCCTGGTCGTGCAGACTAGCGCGAGCCCGCAGAGCATGATCGACACCTCGATCTATGACCGGGTCGAGATCGTCAGGGGCGCCACCGGGCTTATGACTGGCGCGGGCGATCCCTCTGGCAGCGTCAACCTGATCCGCAAACGGCCCACAGCGGATTTCCAGGGCTCGGTCAGCGCCGGTGCTGGTTCGTGGGAGACATACCGCACCCAGGTGGATCTGTCAGGCCCGCTGACCGACGATGCGCGCTTGCGCGGGCGCACGGTCGTGGCCTATCAGCAAGGCAACAGTTTCATCGATCATTATCAGCAGGAAAAACAGACCTACTACGGCATTCTGGAGGCCGACCTTACAGACAGCACACTGCTCACCGTGGGCTTCGACTACCAGAAGAACGACCCACGCGGGGTGTCATTTGCCAGCTTCCCGCTGTTCTACAGCGACGGTGGGCAAACCGACTTCTCGCGTTCGACCAACGCCGGCGCCCGGTGGAGCTATCGCCAGCAGAACACGCTCAATACCTTCGCGACGCTCGAGCAGGGCCTGGCCAACGACTGGTCATTGAAGGTGGCCGTCAACAACATGTACAGCACCCGGGAGTATTCCCTGGCATCGCTCAGCGGCGGCACGCCGGATCGCGAGACAGGAGAGGGCGCCTATCTGTATGGAGGCGACGGCTACGGCTCCCAGCGTCAGCTCGGTATCGATGCCATGGCTCAAGGGCCGTTCCAGCTTTTGGGGCGCGAACATGAGTTGGTAGTCGGCGTGAGCGGGTCGGAATTCCGCGACTACAGCGATCCGGACGATGATGATCTGGAAATGCGGCCGGCCAACATCCATGACTGGAATAACGATACCGACCGTCCCATCTCGGTAGGCAAGCTGATGAACGACGATACGACTATCCGTCAGAACGCAGCCTATCTGGTGACGCGCTTCAAACCCACGGATGACCTGTCACTGATTGTCGGTGCTCGCGTCGGCGACTACAGCTACAAGAAAAAGGCCATCTACAACCCGCCTTACACCCGTTCGTCCAACTCCGCCGAGACGCGTGAAAGCGGCTTCGTCACGCCCTATGCCGGGGTGGTTTACGACCTAAACGACATCCACTCGGTCTATGCCAGCTACACCAAGATCTACAGACCACAATCCATTCGCGACCAAGGCGGCAAAACCCTCGAGCCTCGCGAAGGTGACAACTACGAAATTGGTCTGAAAAGCGAGTTCATGGATGGCCGGGTCAACACAGCCCTAGCGCTTTACGAGATCCAGCAGGACAACCTCGGTGTGGCCACGGGTGAGACCGTCGTGGGCACGGTGCGTGAGTCGGCTTACCGCGCGGTAGCTGGTGCTAAAACACGCGGTATCGACATGGAGATCCATGGCGAGGTACTGACCGACTGGAACGTCAGTGCGAGCTACAGCCACAGCGTCACCAAGGACGCCGAGCGCGAGCGAATCAGAACCGAAGCGCCGGCCAATCTGGTCAAGCTCTGGACCACCTATCAGCTTCCCGGTGAGCTGCAGCAGCTGACCATCGGCGGAGGGATGAACTGGCAGAGTGGGGTGAGCCTGACCACCCGCGAGGGCAAGGCTACCCAGGAGCAGTATGCGGTGTTCAATCTGATGGCGCGTTACGACATCACCAGGAACCTGAGCGCCTCTGCCAATCTGAACAACGTGTTCGACAAGCAGTACTTCAGCTCTCTGGACCCGACCTTTTACACCGGCTACTACGGTGAACCACGCAACGTGATGTTCAGCACGAAATACACCTTCTAGAACGCGCAGGAAGGGGCGGGCAACTTGTCCCTAACTCACACTGCAAAAACGCCTTCCTGGCCCGCTAGCAGGCCAGGAAGGTGACTCAGATCAGCAGCGGCAAGCCGTTTCGGTCAAAGGGCGCCGTTCCGGCTGAGCAGTACCAGAGGCTACGCCGACCAAAGACTGACTACTGGCCTGATACGAACACAACCTCTACCAGAGCTGATACCGAGGGCGTCATACTGGGCGACTGATTGCGCTCATAAAGCGAACATATTGAGCCCGGTGTACCACTTCCCCCCCTAAGCCGTCCCACAAGATCTGGCGCCAGTGTAACAATTAGCCGATTCAGCCAATCGCACTTGGATGAATTCCAGCAGCGCCCGGACACGCGTAGTCACGGAATGGCGATGACTGTAAGCACCCAGTAATTTCAGCGGCGCGGGGCACAAATCCAATTGCACCTCCTGTAATCGGCCCATAGCAAGGTCTTCCTGACAGGGAAAGGCCGCCACAATCGCGAAACCGATACCATGCCGTGCGCCTTCCACCGCCAGCTCTCCGCTGTTGACGCGGTAGCGGCTGCGAACCGGCACCTTGACGATTTCGCCCACAGTGTTCTGAAACTGCCATGGCTGGCCCTTAAGCGCACTGAGCGTCGTGATGCAGGGCAGAGACTTCAGTTCATGCACGCGGCGTGGCACGCCTGTCCTGACCAGCAAGGAGGGCGCGGCGACCACAATGCTGCGAAATGTAGCGAGTTCGCGGGTAATAAAGGCACTGTCATCCTGACGCCCCCGGTGGAAGACGATGGAAAGATCGACGTCCTCTCGAAGTACCTCAAGGCCGGTCATTCTAGTATCACATTCGAGCTCGATGCCCGGGTGGCGGCTACAGAACTCGGCGAGTATGGGAGCCAGAAGCCGAGGCGCCTCTCCAGGCATACACATCTTCAGCGGGCCGCGTAGTTCTCGCTGTACCGTGCTGAGCTCTTCCTGCGTAGAGAGCAGGGTATCGAGAAAAGGCTTTGCTCGTTCGTAAAGCAGTCGACCGGCTTCCGTCATACGCAGGTGACGGGTGCTCCGCTCAAGGAGGCGCGTGCCAAGGCTACGCTCCAGAGCGGCAACGTGGCGGCTGACGTTTGAGGACGGCATCGCCAATAGGCGCGATGCGCCAGAAAAACTCTGCTCATCAACAACTGCCGCATAGACACGAACAGTATTCAGATCGAGTGAGTCGCCCATGATTATCCCATTTTAGGTATGAAGCTATCCCATATTCCCATACTTATTCCCTGTATTGGTGGAATTTAAGATTCCCTCACGCTCGACGTGACACGGTGAATCCTACACCGGCTTACTTATGGGAAAGAGGGCTTCAGCTTGGAAATTGGAATACTCGGCGGAGGAATTGCGGGTCTCAGCGTGGCGCTCGCACTACACAGGCATGGCTACAATCCTCGGGTATATGAACGCCATGCGGCGCCCGCAACCATGGGAGCCGGCGTGACGCTGTGGCCTAACGCCAGCTTCGTGCTGCAAGAGCTGGGGCTGCTGCAAGACATTGAGGCCGTTGCCGGTCGACCGCTAACAATGCGCCGCCAGGATGCGGCAGGCAATGCATTGGGGGGCCTCGATATTGGTTCGCTGGACCAGACGATGGGATACCCAACCTACACGGTGCTGCGCAGACACCTGCAGAAGGTGTTGCTAGATCATGCGGCACGTGCAGGGATTTCGGTAGAGTTCGGGCGCAAGGCTGTGGGCATTGAGCTGGATGCTCATGATCGAGCCGTGGCCCATTTTGAGAATGGCGCGAGCATTCGGCCGGATCTGCTCATTGGTGCCGATGGCCGGATGAGGTCAGTGGCACGTGAATTCGTCGTGGGTGACAACTCACCAATCTATCAAGGTTTTGTGAACTGGATCGGCGTGGCGCAGGGGCCGCATGCACTGGTGGACGAGATTTCGATTCAGGACTTCTGGGGGGCGGGCGAGCGCTTTGGCTGCGTGGCGATTCGACATGACCTGGTTTATTGGGCCGCAGCACAGGCGCGGCCTCTTAATCAGGCTACGCCAGGTGCGAAGATGCGCGAGGAGCTCAAGAGCCTGTTCGCCGATTGGCCTGCGCCGGTCTCGCGCATCATCGGTGCCACACCCGAAAATGCCATTCGGCTAATTGCAGTGCATGACTTGGAGCCGCTGCATAGATGGAGTCGGGCGAATGTACTGCTGGTTGGGGATGCCGCACATGCGCCGCTGCCGACGTCCGGGCAAGGAGCCTGCCAAGCGCTGGAGGATGCGTGGCATTTTGCCCGGTGTCTGGATAGTGAAAACGGTGGCCTAGAGGAAGCTTTCCGAATGTTTGAAGAAATTCGTACCCCAAAAACTACAAGGTTGGCAGAACAGGGACGAGTGTTCGCCCGCGGGTTGTTCGCTACAGATCCTGAGGCCTGCCGCATCCGTAACGAACGGGCCAAGGCGTCCAATCCTGCTCGTGACGTGCAAGACTTGGCTGCTAGTTGGGGGCAGGGTTTACCAATGCCTGGTAGCGCTAACTGCACGTCACTGGAGCAAGACCGCGTCGGCAGTCTGTACGACATTAAATGAGGTGCTGGACTACGCACGAATAAGAAATTGCCTGAGCAACAGGGGCTAAGCGTTACAACCCAAACATCATCATGAAGCTCGACCGGTTGAATTCACCATCGATAAATACTGGTCTCGTTTAACAGTGTTATGGGCTTGCATTGGAAAAGTGGTATATCAGTGCCTTCGTTCAGCGCGATTTATTTCTTAACGAAATTTTGCTTTTCATGTCGGTCAAGGGACGAACATCCGGCATTTACAACGCCGAGTATGTTGGACGTAGCAGGGCCAAGGGCATGGAGTTGGAAGTCAGCAGCGATCTCAAAGACAACCTCAACCTGACGTCGGCATACACCTATACCGACTCACGTATTACCAACGACGGTCCTGGGTCGCTGCTGGAGGGGGCATCAGGTTACGGCGTGCCGCGTAACCAGGCGTCCATCTGGGCGAACTACCGTTTTCTCGACGGTGGCCTGCGAGGCTTGCGTATCGGTGGTGGCGTGCGCCATTTCGATAGCACCTTCGCTTATACCAGCCCTTCGCTTTATGGAAAGCTCGACACTGGCGACGTGACCCTGGTCGATGCAGCCGTGGGCTACTCGATCGACGAACAGTGGTCAGCAGGACTAAACGCGCGCAACCTGTTGAAAGAGGAATACGTTGCTGGCTGCAACGATGCAGGCCGCTGCTACTGGGTTGAGGAGCGAACCCTGCTTGCAACGTTGACGTTCAATTGGTGAGTTGGCCGGCATACCGATGCAATTCTTCAGTACGCCACACGTATCTGCCGAGCTTATTTGAGGGGGGGCACGCCAGCGGTCAGCCCGGCGGGAATCACAACGACAGTGTTTCAACGTAAATACCTCCCTGGCCTGCTAGCCCAGGGAGGTGACTCAGATCAGCAGCGGCAAGCCGTTTCGGTCAAAGGGCGCCGTTCCGGCTGGGCAGTACCAGAGGCTACCCCGACCAAAGACTGACTACTGGCCTGATACGAACACAACCTCTGATGCACACGGCCCAGGAAGCCAACCTCGAAGGCACGCCTGTCGATGGCTCGCGGCAGCAGATCACGCTCGGCGATCATCACAGCCCAAAGCCAGCCACCGAAGGCGCTGTCGAGCCAGGATTGGGCCAGCTTTACGCCTCGGTTGAATGCCTCCCTGCAATCGGCAGCCCAGGCGATTTCAGTACCTGGCTGGCCATCGTGAGAGGGCAGATACGTCACGAAACCCTTGCTCATGCGGCACCTCCTCGCACTTCGGAGAGCGCGCGGCGATAGAGCACCACCATCTCATCGAGCAGATCCAGCGCGGAGTACGCCGCGATACGCACGCGTAGGTCGTCAGGTGGCACGCCTTCAGGCTCAGCCAGTTGATCGAGCAGATGGCCAAGCATGACTGCACGAGTTTCTGCAGCAGCTTCAGAGGGCAGGGGAGAACGTTCAGATTCATGCAGCGGACTACGCTGCAGCGGGAAAGGTACAACGCAGGATTCGAACTCAGCCATGGCACACCTCCTGATCAGAGGCGGACAGCAAGACCATAGGCCAAGGGCGGAGCTCTTGGGTAAAAAAGGGATAGCGCATTTTCCTTATGCTCCTTGGACAGATTAAGGAGCCGCCTACCAGCCTTCTCACAAGCGTAGGAGGCGGACCGTGCAAGGGTGAGAAACCGGCGTCCAAGGGAACCGGCCAGGCAAAAGCCTGCCTCACACGGCCCGCCATAGATATGCAGAAGCTCAACGGATAACCGCTAGCTTTGCACTATGGCGCTACCGCGCCTTGGACAAGATCCGGGTTCTCACGCCCGGTCATGGGATTTACCACGACGGGCGCAGTCTAGCCCGTGGGTTTGGGGAGGGCAACATACCGTGGCGTAGTAAAAACGCAATTTAATTTTATGTTTTTCGAGTAGACAAAAGCTGAGTTCAGTCAAGCCAGTTTGGGGCTGAAATCGCGGACCTATTAAAAATGGCTAGCCAAGGTCTCGCTAGCGTTTTAGTTGAATGGCTGTGACGGTCCACTTCATGTCCAAAAATTCCATCGAAACCGAGACTAGCTGCACATTGGCAAATATGCTCAATAAGGCCTCGGGTCGCATTATGCTGAATCATAGTCCAGGCATCTTCAGTGCTTAGATTGGCAAGATGTGCTTGTTTCGATATTAGCGATTTTAAGTAAGATATACCTGATGTGTTAGCTATCGGGCGCAGTAC
This sequence comes from Pseudomonas fulva 12-X, assembly GCF_000213805.1. Classification (NCBI taxonomy): domain Bacteria; kingdom Pseudomonadati; phylum Pseudomonadota; class Gammaproteobacteria; order Pseudomonadales; family Pseudomonadaceae; genus Pseudomonas; species Pseudomonas fulva. Next base: position 2,311,764 of record NC_015556.1, read on the forward strand.
ATCACCTGAGATCCAACCAGGATACCAATATTCTTCTTTGAAATTTTCGAAAAGTTCGCCGGTTGCATGTTGAGATGTTTTTAAACGCAGCTTCTCTAGGCCGTCTGATCGGATTGTGCAGTCTAATATTTTTGATTCTGGTTTTATACTTGAGACCGAAACTTCTCTACCCGCACGCGAGGCAAAGTCTCTTTCTGTTGTAAAGAAGATAGCAGTGTGAGCAACTAAAAGAGGATCTTTTCTCGGTGGAGGAACCTGCCAGTCTTGAAATTTCGATGCTGATCCGTGATACCAGCATGGAGTGTCTACAAGATGAACTAATGGGGTGGTACTCGAAGTGGGCTTCATAATATTCGTGGTTTCTATTTTGTGGTTTGGTACGTATGAATTATCGGGTATGTTGGTGCTCGCATCCTAGTGCACTGCATGCTTAAGCTCTTTTGGGTGGTAAGCCCCTCTCTCTGGATTCTCAGCGCCCAGCGCCTATCAAATTCTTCAAACGCAGTGAAAGATCGTTGTAAAGAGTTAGTATTTCTGCCTCGCTAGACTCATCGTATTTACGATTTTTGTAAGTCCACCTAGCCAGCTCTTCATTGTCATGGAAGACGGGAGGTTGGCCAATATTGAGGAAATGACATGGTAAAACCATGAATTCATTTTTGTTTCTGGTCGGTGAGAAAACCTTTGCCCAACTTATTTTGGCTTTTATAGCGAGTTTTTTATATTGCCCCCAGCATGGAAATAATACTCGGTTGCCTACGCCATGATTAATGCCATATTTTTGGAGCAGAAGGTCTTTGAATAAGTCTTCGGATAGAGGCTCAATACTTTGGGCGCTCCATTTATAGCTCTCACCTTTAAATGGAGATGAGTGTCCAGATATTTGATAGTGAAATCCCGACTCCAATACGAAGTGGATGATTAGATCAAGAGCTGGTGCTACTTTGTTTTTAGCCAGAATTGATGAAGATGTTTCTATTGTGGTTTCGTGGCCAGGCGTAGAAATAAATTTACAATCACCGGATTTGATCTCGGCGGTGAGCTTCTCTAGCGTTTTAGTAGATCCGTCAGTGAATTGGACCTCATAGCGGGGAAGATATCTTTCTAGCTTGGGTGGCACTGCGTTTGCATATATTTGGCAGAACGCTGCTGCGTAAGGTTTTTGTTCTTCCGATAGTTCATTGTTGTCTATGTAGGAGAGTGCCGCGGTAATTATTTCGCCATGAGCTTTTCGGGCCGCGTGTGGTAGAATTTTCTCTCGATTATAAGTTAGAAAGTCTTTTGCAGAGTGTCCGTAGAAGTCTATGGAAGCGCGCATGCAATGAAAATAGTAGGAAAAGCCTTGGAATTCTTGTCCTCTAAAAAATGTCTCTAATATTGAGTGTTCAGTATTGTTGAAGTTTAGATTTGTTAGAACAATGTTTGATTTTTTGCAGAAATAACTTTTTTTGCTTACATGTGGTTTGATGCTGGAATGGTTGATCTTTATAGGGCTTTCTTGATTGAATTTTGCTATTGATTCATATATTTTAATTATTTCGTAGCATCTGAGGCTAGCTCCCGGTTTGGTAAAGTCATACTCATTTAGTCTCTGCGCTAGCAGGCTATCATCAGAAAATCCGAACTGCATACTTTGTGGGAATTTCTTGATTTTTATTTTCATTTCCAGAGTCGTGCCATAGCCCATGCTCTGAGAAGAAATTTTCTTGATGACTATGGATTTTTCAGATTTTTGAGAGAAGCTTAATTTCAGGGCTTCATGAGTTAGTCTGCTTTTGCTTTTGATTGTAAATTTATTGGAGATCAGATAGCTGCTTTGAAGTCCGATTCCAAAATTTCCTGATGGGCGATACCAAACAGGCATTTCTTCAACAATGCTTCGTTTAGACCTGTTTTTGTATGAGGCTCCCACCTCTAACATATATTTCAAGGTTTCAAAGTCAATGCCCGTGCCTTGGTCTGTGATCCTTAATAATATAAATTTCTCATTATTTGGAGTCTCTTCAATTTCTACCGTGATTGGATACTGATCAAATATTTCTCTCATTCTGGGATGTGTGGGGTCTAAATATAGGATTTCCGACTTATGCATTTGCCAGATGGCAATTAGTGTAGCGTCGACAGCATTTTGCAATGCTTCTCTGATGCTTTCGAATTTCGAGGTATAAAGGCCTGTGCTTCGGACTAAGTCTAGAATGGCTTTTTGATCTACTCTGAAGTTCGGTTTTTTTCCTTGCTCCAGAATTAAGAATGGCTCTTTTATTTTTACTGATGGTGTCGTCAGGGTTGGAAGATTTCCTAGTTTTTTGGAAGGTACGATCTTGTCCCAGTTTTGAGTTTGCTGATGGTATTCAGTTTCGAGCCATTTGAACCATTCAAATGCAACCTCATACGCCTCGGGTGAAGGACATTCTGATTCGGCCTCAATTCTTTCGGAGTCTAATCGAAAATGTTTAATGCTATGATGCTTGTCGAGGTGAGCTTTGCTTGTTTCAGGCAGCCTCTCTCCGCACATGTGAAGCATTACCGGGCAGAATCTATTGTCGTCCAGATCTAATAAGTCCGCCATCCTAAGTAAACAAGCGACATACCGGGGGTGGCAATCTTCGGACGCCATACCTGCTTCCGAGAATGGAAGCTTCATTACCTCGCTAAAGCCTTGGCCATGTGCCTGACAGACCTTTGATAGAGCACCAAAAAGTCGCTTAGGCAGTAGCTCATTTCTTGGAGAATTTAGGCCAATTTCGTCAACTGGATTGACAACAATTTTAGCTGAGTTTTCAGGATGCTTTTTTCTATACCACTCAGCTATTAGCTGGATGTATCGGTTTAGAAAAGAATGGGACTCGGAACCAGTGGGAAGTATTGCCTTGTTGTTTTCCCAGTCTTTGGCGAAGCTGTGTAAGGGGTTGTCCGGTTGGTCAATGATTTCCTTGAGATATGATTTGAACTCTTCTGAGTTTATATCCGATAGTTGCTTTTGAGTTACTACCATCCCTATGTCGTGATTGTATGCAGCTTCTAATATTAGCCATGTGTCAGTCGCGGATAGAAATTTTATTTTTTCGCCGAGCATCCGCTCAATGTTGACTATTATTTGTCTTGAGTGTGATGCGTCATGACGACTATAGTGTGGGAATAACGAGCTGACGTTTTGTAGGGCTTTTGCAATGAGCTCTTCATCAAATCGCCATTGTGACTCAAGCAGCTTTAAATGCGGATGCTTATTGCAGATTTCTTTGAAATGATCTTCTAGGCTAATGATGTGCACAATGGTGTTTCTCTCAGTAAGCCAAAATTATTTTGGGGCTGCTATTTTTTATACGCTAACCGTCGGTTTCGCGGAAAATGTTGCTGCTTCCTAAGGAATCGCCACACCCAACGCATTAAGCGTCTGCGTATCCATCTTCCCACTAACCGGAAGTCCGGAATCCATCTGAAACGCCATCAGCGCACCACGCGTGCCATTACCCATAAGGCCGTCGATACCACCGGTGTAGTACTTCTTCACCGTCAACGCCATCTGCACACGCATGATCATGAGCGACAGATCTTCACTGGCCGGCCGTGCACGCTGAGGGCTCACTTGCGTGCTGGGCACTGAGCTCCTTGAGGAACCACTCAAGTTGGAGCTCGAGCCATAGGACGGAGTCGATGAGCTGGGAGCGCTGTAGGTGGTTCGTGGCGCAGGGGCAGGTGGCGGCGTGTATGCCCGCGGTGCGCTATAGCCACCACCAGAACCGCTGTAGTGCGAGCGATGGGAGCTGTGCGAACGGTGAGAGCTATGCGAGCGGTGCGCCGCGTAAATATTCACCGCGTCGACCGAGTTCAGCGTGTTCTTGAACACCGGCGGCTCATCAGTCGTTTGAGGCGTCCAGTCAACACCCGCCAAGGCTGCCTGGTTGGCATGGGCCATGGAGGTGGCAACCACCGGAAGCATGGCCACGGCTTGGCCAATCAGCAGCTTCCATCGACCAATGAGTTTCATAGTGCTCTCCTTGCGTATGTGCCCAGCTCTGTTGCTGTTATTGGATGGATGCCTCGGCTTTGCCACCGAGAGGAATGCGATTTGAAGAAACCAGCGCACTGCGTGACAGCCGCGCAGCCCTGGCATGCTTCGATGAAGAGGTTCTTCCAGTCCGAAATGCTCTGCCGGTAAAAGGGGTAGAGCGAGGGCTCAAGCACGCAGAGAGGAAGGTTATAGACCGACACGGGTAAGCCACGAATATCCAGAAAATGAGCCGCCTGATTCAGCTCCTGTTGGTAGTCCAGTGGGTCGATCCACAACTCGTGATAGTGCTTCTTCGCCAACCCCATGTTCTCGATACCCATCAGGGCCACGTGCTGAACGAAGGGCATATTTCTGAAAATGAAATGCGCTAGCTCCGGCAGTCTGGGTGCCGTGAGCTTGCTCAGCACGACCCGAATTTCAATGCGCTGATTCGCGCGGGCCAGGTTGTAGAGGCCACGTAACGTCTCGCTGAAAGCCCCAGGTGCCTGGACGACGTGGTCGTGATCATCAGCATTGTCGGCATACAGGGGGATGCCCCAGGTCAACTGCGGATGAGCTACTGCCTTGAGAGCCGATATCCAGCTCGGGTCGCTCTGTAAGCGGCCATTGCTCAAAAGGTGCAGGGATTTCTCCGGGATGACTCCCTTAGCCTTGGCAATGATTTCGAGCAGACCCTCTCTGTATAGGGTGGGCTCGCCACCGCTGATCCCAATCTGCTCTTTGCCAGGATCCATCAAGTCGATAAGCCTAAGGTTCTCTTCGACGTGCCACAGATCATCGATGTCTTTAGGCGGCTGAGAACACATCAAGCAGAGGCTGTTACAGCGATCGGTCATGAACAGCAGGTTGCTGTTCGAGCCTCGCCGATAAAGCACCCGGACAACCCGCGACCCGGGAGAAACGACGATCACATCCCCGGGCTGAACGATGGTCGAGTCATTAGGATGAACCAGTTGCGTGCCCTCAAAACCCTCAGCAGCGGTGTCGCTCGTTGGGAGTAGTAGGCAGCCGACCGGCAGCGCGAGTAGCTGCTTCGAATAGTCAGACTCCGGCTCTTCTAGCCAGAGCGCAAAATCGCTCACGCTGGCATCACCTGCGCATACAGCGGTGCCTTTCTCTATCAGCTCTTCGGGCGTAATGACCTTAAACAGTCGAGTGCAAGGCAGATTGTGGATGTCGAATTGGGTATCGAGACGGAGCATCGTTACCCCCTGTAGCCAGCTACTGGCAGATCCCCTAAGGATCGCCGGGCTAACCAGGAGAGCAACACTCTCTGCGTGTCGTCGTCACCATCACGGAGCAGACGAAACAGGTGAGTGAGCAGCTCTGAATTCTTTTGGCAGAACGTGCTGAATGCGCGGTGACCGATGGGGTCGCCCTGACGCGCGAAATGCTCAATGGGGTCAGCGCCGCAGTAAGGCACCAGCGCACAATCCGAGCACCCCGGAAGCGCCTCAGCTACCCCAGCGGAAAGGAGCAGGTCGATCACTGGCGAGCCCAGGAGCTCTTGTAGTGGCTGCGCCACGTGGCCCAATTTCAAACCGTCTTCTCCCATCTCAAGCAGCATGCGCGCTTCATCCGAGGGATAGACGTCGCCGTCATAGTTGTAGAGAAGGGTGCCTACACCTGCGCCAACGGGAGATCGAAGATCCACATAGCCTGATGAGAATGGAGTCAGGACGTTGTTGAGCAGAAGCGACGTGTAGCCTTCAGACAGGTAGGCGCCTTGCTGGTTGATTTCGATCAGGTAGGCCAGCGAGGTCTTGTAGAAGTCGATGTATTCAGCCATCGAGTAATCCAGGCGTTGGCTGGATTTCTTCGCGAATCCGTATGGGCTCAGCGGTCGTAACGCAATGCTGTTGAAGCCCTGCAGCACGTACTCGTCAATGATCGCGTAAGGGTGCTGCAGGCTCTTGGCCGTCAAAGTTGTCAGCGCCGATACCGCATCACTCCCCAAGCGCTCCCTGACCCACTGGATACCCTTGAGAGTGCGTTCGTAGGCGTCTTTGCCAGGGGTAGGGCGGTTGGCGTTGTGCAGAAAGGCAGGACCGTCCAAGGACGTAGAAAACTGGATGCTGTGGGTCTTTGCGAAGTCCAGAATTTCATCTGTCAGGTGGTGAAGCGTGCTGCTGATGACGAACTGAATGCTGCGTTTCTCGTGTTCGTTTCGTTCAGCGATCTCTTCCACAATTTGCCGGATGCGATCAAAGGCGAGAAGCGGCTCACCGCCCTGAAATTCAACGGTAAGGACGGGCGATGGCGACTCGAACAGTCGGTTCACGGCGTGGCTTGCATGCTCTGGCGACATGTCATGGCCAGATCCACCCAGTGGTGCCCGTGACACCTGGCAGTACTGGCAGGTGTGATTGCAGCGCAGCGTCACCACGAACAGATGCAGCGCCGGCCCGCCAAACAGAAATTCTTTTCTACTCCGGTACTGAGCTGCGATTTCTGCAATGGGGTTGTGTCGGTGCGGCTCGTAGATGAAGTGCCGGGCCAAGAGATCTTTATAGAGCGGGGTGCCGCGCTCAAGCTGTTTGCCTACAAGCTGCCGAAGCTGCTGCTCAGAAACAAACAGGTACTCACCGGTCTCTGCGGTGATCAGAAGGTTGTTCGGACTGGTGTCATCCAGCCGGAGGAACCGAAAAGGTAGAAGCTTGTAGCCGACTTCCCTGGCCAGGATCGCTGCCGTCACTCTAGACACCAGCCTCTCTGAGCGCGACGCCGGCTAGAAGCTCACGTAGGCCAGAGGTTTCCAGCTGGATTTGCTGTCGGAGGGCAAAGTCGTTCAGGGAGCGGGTAATCAAGACACGAGCTTGAGATTCGCTTAAGTGAGGAGCGTCGATTCGCAGGTCGGCTGGAGTGACGGTTAGGTGCAGGCAGCCGTCCTGGCGAGTGATCAATATCGACACTGTCGCGGCTAAGGCATATGCAGCTTTTTGCGCCACGTTGAGCGGATACGCGCTCTCGTCGATAACGATGATCTGTGTCCACACCATGTGGTCTCGCCTTCCTTAGCCCTATCATTCCAAAGGATATTGCCAGAGATGCAGGCAATTTGCCATGCAAGAATAGTCCAGCTGCACATAGAGTAGAGCCCGACTTTCGTCTGAGTTGATGCAGCCTTGGCGCCATGCTGCTTCTGATCTAAGGTATTTTGGCCAGGAAGGCTTCACTGAAAAAGGATTTTGATATGCGTCTTCGAGCGCTCAACTATCTGCTATTCGTCGTGCTGGTCGCGTTGGGCTCCAGTTACCTGACCGTCTGGCTTCAGAGGGGTGATGCCCACCTCCCCACGACGATTCCGCCACTGATTTTCCAATACGAAGGGAGCGATCTCCTTGTGTGGGGTGGGTGGAAGACCGTTGCCGGATATGTTGCCCCTGGCACCAATGCCGTCGAAATCCAATGCCGGAAAGACCGAAAAGTGTGCAGTGAAGCATTCGCTTCAGTTCATCAACACTCAGAGGGGCAAGACCTCGAAGCAAGTACCTATGAGTACTTGGTAACGGATTGGACCGATAACGGTATTGAGGCGATTGCCGAGAACGGAATGGGAAGTTGCCTAGATCGCGTTCTCAGGATTGGTTTCCAGCCGGAGTCGGCCACGGTTCAGTGGAGACCGGGTGCGGGCTGCGAGGGTAGTGAAGGGCATGCGGTTTTGATTGGTGATCCTCTGTAAGCACGACACCTGAGCGGACTGCAGCGGGCCGAGTACGCCCCGTTAAGACCTAATGCGCCTACCTACGCTGGGCATTTGCCGTTAAAGTGCCGTCAATCTCGTAGTTTGAGCAAGGATGCCGTCCTGATGGTTTCGCTGATTCAACCCAAAAGCTTAATTTTCAACCTAGAGGTCGCCCTAGGTCGATTCGGCCAAATCTTTGTGGTCCGTGTAAGCTGCATTACATTCAAATTCATCGTGCCGGCGCTGTTCACCTGTTCGAGTTCTTCTTCGGGCGCGTTTGGCGGTGGCCGCTGATATGCGTGTGATTAGTGACAAAATCCGGCACTTTCGCAGTACTTTCCGGCCTCCGGTCTCCTATGCATATGGGTCGTTAGTATTATGGCTGTCCGCCACATTGGCTGCGTTAATACTAGGGTTAACATTTGGTGATCTGTACCTCCGGATAGCCTGGAGTCGTCCGCTGCTTAGTACAGGCGCTCAGGCAAGCCTCCTCCTATTTGAAGCGCCACTTCTTTTAGGTATGCTGCAAATATACTTCGATGGTGCTATGGCTCGATACCGCAGCCTTCATCCATCGGTGAACAGGGTAAATATTCGTACTGCTAGCGCCGCAATATATCGTGATAAGCGGGACTACCTTAATTCTACATTTGCAAGTTTCGGCCATAAGAATGACCTTCGAGTGCTGGCCAAGTTGCTAATAGACGAATGGGAATGGCGTCGTGACCTAAAGCTGCGCTCGCAGGAGCCATTGTGGCGGCGGGCAGTCGGATTCTTTGGTCTACCGTCAGCATCAAATTTCGCAGCATATCTGACAGGCCTTGTTGCAGTGATTGCGGGTATCGTAATTGCAACGATGAGCCCTGAGGTGGTGTTTGGATCGTTCTGGGGTTTTCTAGACAACGTTTGGTCCATGACGCGCCTGTTATTGGTTTCCTTTGTCTTGCCATTCACGTTATGCGTACTGCCAGGGGCGATAATTCTATCAGGCATCAAAAGTACGGTGGAATCGTTTATCGAATGGCTAGATGACCAGTATCTTAGTCACACTGCGTTCTATCTGTTTATCTCAGAAATTCTCGACCTGCATGATCGTGGGGAACGATTACTCTTACGCAAGACGGGAACTCGCATTTATTGGCTTGTTCGACTTGGTACTGTGCCTGTTCAGGATGTTCCGCGTGTTTGGAGATTGATTAAAAGATTTAAGTCGCTCGGCAAAGGTTCTACCGGCAGCTGTATCGGTAGCAAATCCATTACTTCGCAAAAGAGCGCTCGCTGAGGCCAGTCATTGATATCTCCAATGACATAGAAACGTCTTTTGGCGCGTGTGACGGCGACATTCAGTAGATTAGGGGTAGAGACCACCCAATTTCGAGCCCCAGGACTTGAGGAGTTGCCTCCAAGTACCATTATTACCACTGGTGCTTCCTTGCCTTGCATGGTGTGGATGGTGCCGCGGGTCATTTTCTCGGGAAGCATGGTTTTGAGCCGCCGACGCACGTCCTGAAATGGCGTGATGACAGAAATGTCGCTATCTGGCACACCGTCAGCCTTAAGCCCGTCCAGCAGTTGCTGCAGCGCATTCCCTTCCGCTTCTACCCAGTTACCGGTGGACATACCCGCCGCATGAATCCAGCCGGTGAGCAGCTTGGCTTTGGTTTCTTTCTCAGGCGAGGGAGCTTTTGTCCCATACACCATAGCGCCGTCGTAGGCTATCCGATTGGCAAGATCAAACATGGGGCGGTCGCAACGGCGGTGTACCACCAGGGGCAGTCCCACCCAGCTCTTGGAGTTCTGTGGCCCGATCAAGTCCCCCCACGGTGTAGCTTGATCGGCAAGGGTTTGTGCCGATTGCCGGTTGGGCAGCCAGTGCGTACTCACGCCAAAACGCTTTCGCATATGCTCCAGCGTCGCATCGGACACACTTATGATCGGGGGGAGCTGTAAAGGGTCCCCTACAAGCACTGCTCGTCTCGCGCGCCATAAGGCCCCGACAGCTGCCTGTGGTGTTGCTTGACCGGCCTCGTCGACTAGTAGCCAGCCGATCTCGCCAGCCTCCAGCGAACCAAACGAACGGGCGAAAGATGCAAAGGTGCTGCTTAGTACGGGGACGACCATGAATAGCGAAGCCCACACCGAACGAATCGCATCCCTAGATATGCCAGAGTAGCGGCCACCGCCCAGCATGTCGGTAATAAAGCGTAGGTTCGCCTGTATTCGCTTGGCTTCGATTTGAAAAAAGGTGCGATGCAATTGAAGCGCTTTAAGGAATACCTTGGCCCTGGCTTGCCGCCAGTCCTTGATAATCCAAGGCTCTGCCAGTTCGATTTGCGCTCCGCGACCGATAACTCCGGTCTCGAGCCAAGTAAGCAGGTGGGTCGCCTGGCAGGCGATGGCAAGAGACTTGGCTTTGTCGAACTGCAGCTTGGCATGCTCGCGCAAGTGCTTTAACTCCTCATGCCTATTCTTGCTGAGCTTTTCCTGCGCCATCTTCTCGGCACGTAGTCTTGCTGCCATCGTTTCGAGAGGTTTATATGCTGCCTCAGCAAGTGCGCTCTGATGCTGGAGCGGCGCGAGCAGAGCCAACCACTGCCGGTAAGCACCCCCGAGGCTAAGCAGGTTTGCCCAGAAACTCGGTTTGCTGTTTCGATGGTTCTGTAATGCTTGCGAGCTTTGGTCTAGATTGTTGCGGGCAACTGGTAGGCTGCGCTGCTGCAGGTCAGCCAGCTCTGCCTCAACTGCTGCATGCTTCTGAACTTGTTGCTTCAGAGCTTCTTCCTTCTGGCTAACCTCATGGGTTGCCTTCCGGATCGCTTGGATGATTTGGCTAATTTTAGCCGCCCCAGCGCTGAGCTCATCGGCGATGCGTATTGCGGCCTTGTAGTCTTCAACTGCAGATGTCCAGCTTCTCTGGCGCTGATCCGCTATCCCACTAAGCCCGATTTGCTCATCGAGCCATGCCTTGAACCCTTGTGGCCGTTTTGTTACCTCTGGTTGAGTTTCTGCGCCACCCGAGTCGGGTGCCGTTTCCTCCTTCAATGCTTGACCATCGATCTCCTCAAAGCTGGTCTCCGTAATAGCCGGTTCTGCTTCTTCGGTCCCCGCCCCAGGACGATTACCGTAGAAGAAGCGACCTACGAACTGGCTTCGCTTGGCCTTGCTTCCCAGTGCGGAAGAGATGAGACCCCAGGCCGGCTTTCCCGTAACCAGCTCTCCAAGCTCGCTGAAGTAGTCCGCGTCATCGAGCCAGTTTTTGTCGATTTTGTCTCTCTGAGGCAGCTCCAGAGTGACGTTTTCGACTGCGCCGTTGTTGGAGGAGGCAACTACGATTTCATAGCCGTAGAGCTTGGGGTTCAATTTGTAGCTACGCTGCTCTTTCCCCCCGTTGTTGGCTCTTTCCAGCCCGTCAGTAAGGAAGGCCTCTGATGGTCTTTTGAACGTCGCTAGTACGTCGGCGCGCTGAGTGACGATGGCGGCGATAAGGTCGCGCAGCAGAGTGGTTTTACCTGTCCCCGGAGGCCCATTAACCCCTAGCAGTCCCTCGCTGTCAGCAAGTTGGGTCAAGATCGTATTCACAGCGAGCTGCTGCGAGTGAACAAGTCCCAGATTTCCTTCGGCGGGCCAGCATCCCTTCGAATAGTGGGCTGGAGAAAGTCGCTCTATGAGCGACTCGGAATTCTGGTCTTCGCTAATGTGAAGGCGCTTCGATAAATCGTGCGCGCTTAGGTAGCCGTCAAGCGGTGCGCTGGTGATGCCTTTTGCTAGGCGATCTCCAACGTCGGCAAGATCATTCATGATGAAGCTATTTAGCGGGTCATCTTCCTGTTCTGGCCGGCGGGGGTTAATAGGCATTGAGCGAACACGGTGCGAGCGTTCGGACAGCGGCCCAAAAAAGTCCTCAAGTCCTAGGAATTTGCGGATGAAGTTGGTCAAGCGGATCAGGCCGCTATCCAGAACCTCACCGCCCAGATTCTCCTTGGCTTTTGCTCTGACAGTGTCTTGGTCATCATCGAACCCGCGGGTCCAGTCCTTGTCCGACATTGCCTTGCCCAGGAACCAAGCCTCGCTGGACAGTACAAGACTGTCATCGATCATGTGGCCACTGGCATCGAACTTGATCGAGAAGAGGGCCGAGTCGCGCTTTTGAGGCTCCTTGTAGCCTTCGTCTGCGCCATAAAGCTCTTCCAATTTCCGGGCGACATCCCGGCTATCGTAAAGATGACCGAAAAGCGTGTGGCTCCACACCCTGTCTTTACGAATCGCTTGCCGCGCTACGGCGCTATTAGCAGCCCATGGAGTAATTGGCGTGGCTGCCGAAATGTCGTGATAGAAGGCTTCGTAATTATTATCTCGCTTCTTGATGGCTGGAGCGGCTTGCGGTTGGAGCAGCTCAACGGCGTGCCAATAACGAACGATACTTGCTTGAGTCATCAGATTCCTTTCAACGTGCTCATCGTCTCGCCACGCCTTGCTCGCTTGTCGAGCTGTACCTATTGGGCATGTCAAGGTGACAGTATTCTGCTCAAAATCTTGGGCTCGAGTCCAATACAAGCTGGCGGCCTTCTAGCCAGATAACTCGATAAGCCCCTGCAATCAATCATTCAGGGCAGACCGGGCAGGGGAGCAGTGGGTTATCGAGTTCGAGCAGCAGAGGCTGATCGAAATGGGTTGTCCCGAGCTGTTCTAACGCCTCGATTGGGTGTCTGACACCCAGGGTGATGGCGCCGGCTTCGACATCCTGTCGTTCAATGACCAGACAAGGCACCGTTTTATTGAGGTCAAAACCACCAACGGCGGGCTAGCTTCCTCGTTTTTAGTGAGCCACAACGAGCTGGAGTTTTCAGTTCTATCTCTACCGGGTCTTTCAGTTCAGAGACGGCCCGCGTCTGTTCATGCTGAGTGGTGACCTGACCCAGCATGTGCACTTGAAGCCTACTGACTATCGGGCAAGCTTCCGGATCCTAGTCGGTTGATGGTCCCGCAGCGCTCGCCAATCCACTCAGGTTGAGTGCTTCGGGTAACGCCCAATGCAGGGTCTCTACCCACCATTTGCCATTCAGCGGTTCGCTGAAGATACCCAGTTCCTGTAATGGCTATTTGGTGTCATTATCGCGCCGTCCAGAACGCTGCTCAGCGTTCTTTCATGACCGCACCTCCGACTTATCCTTGCTTCCAAGCACAGCGGTGTAGTGGTCGGTTTATCTGCCACAGGGAATTCGCCATGAACCGTTCCTATGCCCTTGTCTGGAATCCGAGTCTCGCCACCTGGACTGTCGCCCACGAACACGCTCGACGCCGTGGCAAAGGTGCCGGTGCGGTTCTGGCTGCTGCCCTGATGGTTGGCAGCACCGCCTTCGCTGCCGACCTGCCGACCGGCGGCCAGGTGGTCTCGGGCAGCGGACAGATCACTACGCCCGGCGCCAACCAGATGGTCATCGACCAGAACAGCAACAAGCTGGCCATCGACTGGCAGAGCTTCGATATCGCCCCTGGCAACAAGGTGACCTTCAATCAGCCTGGCAGCGACTCGATTGCGCTGAACCGCGTACTCGGTGCCGATGGCTCGAAGATCATGGGCCAGCTCGATGCCAATGGCCGGGTGTTCATCATCAACCCCAATGGCGTGCTATTCGGCCAGGGAGCACAGGTCAACGTCGGCGGTCTGGTGGCCTCTACGCTGGATATCAGCAATAGCGACTTCGAAGCAGGCAATTACAAGTTCAAGGGCGATGGCAGCAACCACGCGGTGATCAACAACGGCACCATCACCGCAACTGATGGCGGCGCGGTGGCGCTGCTCGGTGGCACTGTCAGCAACAACGGCGTGATCGTCGCCAAGCAGGGTACGGTTGCATTGGCCGCCGGCAACAAAGCCACTCTGGACTTCGCCGGCGATGGCCTGCTCAACGTGCAGGTCGATGAAGCGGTGGTCGATGCCCTGGTGGAAAACCACCAACTGATCAAGGCCGATGGCGGCCAGGTTGTGCTCACTGCCAATGCTGGCGATGCATTGCTCAAGACCGTGGTCAACAACACGGGTGTGATTGAAGCGCAAACCCTCGGCGAGAAGGACGGCAAGATCGTTCTGCTCGGCAGTTTCGAGGGTGGAACCGTCCAGGTCGCAGGCACGTTGGATGCCAGTGCACCGAAAGGCGGAAACGGCGGTTTCATCGAAACCTCGGGCGCCCACGTCAAGGTGGCCGATAGCGCCAAGGTCACCACCAAAGCCCAGGACGGAAAATCTGGTACCTGGCTGCTCGACCCCACCGACTTCACTGTCAGCGCCGGCAGCAGCGCCGCGAGCGCAAGCGGTATTGGCGCCAGCACGCTGGCGGCCAACCTGCAGAACGGCAACGTCACCCTGCAGACCGTCAGCAGCGGAAGCGCAAACGGCGACATCAATGTCGATGCAGCGGTGAGCTGGAGCGCCGACACCACCCTGACTCTGAACGCTCACGGCGATCTCTACCTCAATGCGCCTATCACCGCCACGGGCAATAGCGCTGGCCTTGCACTCAACTACGGGGGCTATGTCCAGAACGGCAGCGTAGCTGGCAGTAGCGACTATCACGTCAATGCACCGGTCACCTTGAGTGGCAGCAACGCCAGTCTCAACATCAACGGCCAGGCCTACACGCTGATCCACTCGCTGGCCGACGCGTCTCTCAGCGCACCTGGCTACTACGCGCTGGCCCAGGATATCGACCTGGGCGGCGTCACGCGCAATAGCGCGCTGTTCTCCTCGTTCAACGGCAAGCTGGCAGGCTTAGGACACAGCTTCAACAACCTGACCATCGCTGGTGCCAGCGGGTATGTCGGTTTGTTCGGCACCACCGGCAGCAACAGCCTCATCCGCGATGTGCACCTGGGCAACGTCTCCATCTCCGGCGGCTATTACGTCGGCGGTCTGGCCGGCTACAACCAGGCCGCGATCAAGAACGTCACTGTCGACGGCGTAGTGAGCGGAACCTCGGGCGGCGTCGGCGGGTTGACCGGCTACAACCTGGGCCTGATCGATAGCAGCGCGTTCAACGGCAGCGTCAACGGACAAAATACAGTTGGCGGCTTGGTGGGCAACAACGTCAGCGGCACGATCCGAAACTCCCATAGCACCGGCGTGACTGGCGGTTCCTCCAATACCGGCGGCCTGGTCGGCTTCAACGACGGCGGCACCCTCACCAACACTTATTCCACCAGCAACGTGAGCGGTACCAGCATGGTCGGCGGTCTGGTGGGAGCCAACCAGAATGCAGGCACAATCAAGAACAGCTATGCCAGCGGCACTGTGATCGGTACCAGCTTTATTGTCGGCGGGCTGGTCGGCATGAACTACCAGAGCACCATCACCAATACCTATGCCACTGGCAGCGTCACCGCGCAGACCTCAGTAGGCGGACTGGTGGGTGTAAACAATCCGGGTGGGGCAGCCGTCACCTCCAGCAGCGTCAGCAACAGCTACGCCACCGGCGCTGTCAGCGGCACCAACAACGTCGGTGGGTTGATCGGCGCCAATACGGGAAGTGTCAGCAATTCATCCTGGGATGTCGGCAGTACCGGCCAGGCCAATGCTATCAGCAACGGTGGCAGTGGCAGCGTCACCAACCTGACCAGCTTCGGCAGCTCCGGACGCTATAGCCACGCCACATACGGGAGTCTCGGCACCTGGTCGCTGCTTGCCGGCACCAGCAATGTCTACGTCGCCAGCGATGGCCTCGGCAATCCGGCCTGGATCATGATCGAAGGGCAGACGCGGCCCTTTCTGGCCAGTGAGTACAGCACCAACATTTCCAATGCGCACCAGTTGCAGTTGATGGCGTATAACCTGGCTGCCGATTACCGCCTGTCCGCCGACATCGATGCCAGCCAGACCGTCGGCAGCACCGCTAGCGGAATGTGGAGCAGCGCTGGCTTCAGCCCGGTCGGCGAAAGCACTGGCGCCTTTACCGGTAGCCTCAATGGCGAAAACCACACGATATCCGGGCTGACCATCGCACGCGGCGGCCAATACTACGTCGGCCTGTTCGGCAGTACCGGCCTTGGTAGTCAAATCGGCAACCTGACTCTGACCGGCGCGACCGTTGCAGGCACTGCCTACGTGGGCGGTGTCGCCGGCAACAATGCCGGTACCCTCAGCGGCATCAGCGTCAACGGCAACGTGAGCGGCACCGGCAACTTCGTAGGTGGCCTGGCAGGCTACAACGAGGCCGGGACAGTCACCGGCGTGCAGAGCAGCGGCAGCGTGGTAGGAAGCGGGGGCCCTTACAGCGGCAACTATGTTGGCGGACTGATCGGCAGCAACAGCGGCGGCACGATCAGCGCTTCGTCCTCGTCGAGCGCCGTGTCCGGTGGGAGCAGCGTCGGTGGCCTGGTCGGCAATGACTACCAAGGCACTTACCGCAACGTAAGCGCCAGCGGCAGTGCGACCAGTACGAGCAGTGCCAGCGGTGACCACGTCGGAGGGATGATCGGCAACGCGAATCAGAGCGTGATCCAGAGCGCCTCGGCCAGCGGCGACGTCATCGCGACCACCACTCATGCCGGTGGCCTGCTTGGCCAGGCGTCTAATGTAACTCTCACGAATGCGCAGGCCAGCGGCAGCGTCGCTGGTTCGACCTACGTCGGTGGGTTGATCGGCAGGGCGGTCAATGGAACTGTCACCAACACGTCGGCGACCGGCAGTGTCTCAGGAGCTAGCTATGTAGGTGGACTGATTGGCAACATCTTCAGCACCAATCTGAGTAACGCCTACGCTGCCGGCGATGTCTCTGGTGCGTCGTTCATCGGCGGGCTTGTCGGGTACAACAACCGCGGCGTTCTTGCCCAGAGCTATGCCACCGGCTTCGTGGCCGGCACCGATTTCGCCGGTGGCCTGGTCGGCTACAACGAGGCTGGCAGCATCAACGCGGCCTACGCCACGGGCCAGGTGATCGGCACCCAGCATCTCGGCGGCCTGGTCGGCTACAACGAGAGCGGCACCATCAACGCCAGCTACGCCACCGGCGACGTGGGCGGCAGCACTGCGGTCGGCGGTCTGGTCGGCACCAACGACAACGGCACGATCAATCGAAGCTTCTATGCAATCACCGATGCCAATGGCAACGCCATAAACACCGGCAGCGAGTTCACCGGCAATACAGCGGGCGTTGGTAAAACCCGAGCCGAGCTGGCAAGAGCCCGTACCTTCACGGGATGGGATACCAGCCTCTGGACGTTACCGGGTGTGGATGCCAGCAACCCTGGCTACAGCTTTGCCTTGCCTTACCTCACGGGAGTGACCCGCGAGAGCGATATCATTCGCCACCTTACGCCAGCAGACGACACGCCAAACTTGCCAAGCCCAAACCCAAGCCCGAGCGGGAGCACTGTGGGGCAGGTGACCAACAACCCATCCTATATCGCCGTGTTGGCCTCTAGCAGCCAGAGCACTTCATCCGAGAGTAGCCAACAGGAATCGGAGTTCCCGCTGACTGCGGACATGCTGGTCACCAATCCACTTGATGAGCGCCTGAACCTGAACATCATCAGCAACGGCATCCGCCTGCCAGAAGGAATCTGATTCATGCGTTTCGTTCATCCCCTGGTTGGTAGCGCTCTCACACTATTGTCGCTGTCGGTGATGGCTGCTACCGCTCCGGACGCCGGACAGTCGCAGCAAAATCTCGACCAACGCCCATTGCAACTACCTGGCAAGCAACGCCTGGAGCTGAACCTGCCAGATGCGCCCTCGACCGAGGCCAAGCCGGGCGGGCCGAGCCTGCAGATCAACCGTTTCACCCTGCAGGGCAACAGTGCCATCACCAGCGAAGAACTACTGCCGCTGCTCGCCGACTTGCAAAACCGCACGGTTTCCCTGGGCGAGTTGCAGGCCGGCGCCAACCGCATTACCGCCCTTTACCGCGAACGCGGTTATCCGCTGGCCCGGGCCTACATTCCGGCGCAGGAGATCGAGGGTGGGGTAGTGCAGATTGCCGTGATGGAAGGCCGCTACGGTGAGATCGCGCTGAACAATACATCGCGGGTTTCTGACGTAGCCTTGGCGCCGATCAAGCAGCTCAAGTCGGGGGATGCGGTCCGCTCCGCGCCGCTGGAGCGCAGCCTGCTGCTGCTCTCTGATACCCCGGGTGTGGAGGTCAAATCCACACTCAAGCCAGGTGCCTCTGTCGGGGCCACTGACTTGCTGGTGGACGTGCAACCCGGCCCGCTGTTGTCCGGCTCCATCGATGCCGACAACTACGGCAACCGCTTCACCGGCGAGTACCGCCTGGGCGGCACGCTCAACGTCAATAGTCCGCTGGGTTTGGGGGATCGACTGTCGCTGCGCGCCATGGGTTCGAATGAAGACCAGCAGTACGGCCGCATTGCCTACCAGTTGCCGATTGGTCCCTGGGCCACCCAGGTCGGCGTGGCCTATTCGGACATGGACTACCAACTGGCCAAGGACTTCGACGACCTCGATGCCCATGGCAATGCGCGTATCACCAGTGCCTACGCAATACAGCCGCTGGTGCGCAGCCGCGACTTGTCCCTGTACGCCCAGCTGCAGTACGACGACAAGCGGCTGAAGGACGACATCGATCTGTTCGATAGCAAGAGCGACAAGCGCTCGCGTGTGGTCACCACCAGTCTGAACGGGGAGAGCCGCGACCAGCTGTTTGGTGGTGGCATCAACAGCTTCGCCCTGGCCTGGAGCCAGGGCAGCCTGACGATCGACGGCGCCGCCAACCAGCGGTTCGATGATCTGAGTGCCGGCACGCAAGGTCGCTTCCACAAGTTGAACCCGAGCCTTGTGCGCCTGCAGCGCCTGAGCGACCGCTTCAGCCTCTACAGCCAACTGCAAGGCCAGTGGGCTGACGGTAACCTGGACAGCTCGGAGAAGATCAGCCTCGGCGGTGCGTATGGCGTACGCGCTTATCCGCAGGGCGAGGCATCCGGTGACCAAGGCTGGTTGGCCAATCTCGAGCTGCGTTACGCGCTGACCGATACCTGGCAGCTCAGTACCTTCGTCGATCATGGCGAGGTGCGTCTGAACAAGGACACCTGGAGCGACGGCGACAACCATCGCAGTCTGTCGGGCGCCGGTGTCGGTGCGCGCTGGGCGGCCAGCGGCTGGCAGATCAGCGCTACCTCGGCCTGGAAGTTGGGCAACGCCGATCCGCAAAGCGACGTCGACCGTAGCCCGAGGGTCTGGGTACAGGCCGTGCGATTTTTCTAAACTCGGCGCAACTGGCCGGGGATGTTGGGACGCTAGCGAGCCTTTCCAAGGAAGACACGAGCAGGCTGGCGAAATGAGCCGCAGTGAAGAGGTGAAGCCAAGTGCGACCATAGGACCGCCATATGTCGCCTTGGCGTACGATCTCTACGAGGGAAGTTGAGATAATCACCGTGCTACAGGCCTGCTTGTGCGTCTGGCAGGAAGGGCAGGTGGGTCTGTAGCAACTCGCCATAACTTCGGCTGACAGCGCAGGAAATGCTGACTAAGCTCGAAGCAGGACCACCCAAGAGATGGAGCTCTCGCTATGGTCATCGCCGCCTCCGCGTTTGCTGTTATCAACGAACCCATCACTGCTCAGAAAATAGCACGCGACACAGGCGTCGACCTCGGCCTGATCAAAGCATGGGTGACGCATGCCAGATTTTACGAGGACGGCAGCGGCTATCTGGTGTTCTTCAAGGCAGATACGCCGGGGGAGGTGCGGGAGCAGATCCCCCGGCTGACGGCAACCAACCTGCTGATCGTTCTGGCCGCCTGACCCTCACCTATAACAGTTCGTCCAGCGGGCCGCGGGGGCAGAGTGTCCAAGGAACCTGGATCTTGTTTTCGGGCATACGGCAGTGCCAGACCTGCTGGTACATCTGGCCGTCAATGAATTCGACACCTTCGATCGTAAAGGCGAGCACGGCTATGTTCTCGACGCGGGCGTCATAGAGTTCAGGCAGTTCAGAGATACCGGGGCCGGTGTAGGCGCGGGCGACGGTAGCTTCGCGAGCCATGGGTGACTGCAGTGATTTGTTCATCTGCACGCAGGCACTGATGCGCGGCGCGCTGCTGAAGGCCTTGTTGGGCTTGCGCTTGCCGCGCTCGAAGAGAGGGAGCACTTCGTATTGCATGGCTGATCATCAGGTGCTGTATGGATAGCCAGTATTTTAGGTTTGGCTTTTGCTGGACGTCGAGAGCAGTTTGTCGGCGTTCAATGAGTGTCTTTCTTCAGTCCATCTATGTAGTCGACTTCAGCCTGCTGCTGAGGCTGTTCGCGCGCTGGCACCTTGGCGTCGCTGACCTGGGCCTGCAGGGTATCGAGCAGCAGCTTCTGGCGGCTCTGGCTTTCAAGGTGCGCTTCGAGTGCGAGGACCATCTCAGTGTTCATGCTGCTGTGATTGGTGGTGGCCAGTTCTTCAATGGCTTTGCGCATACCGTCAGGAAGTCGGATAACGAACTTATCTGCGGTGCGTGAGGTAGATCCGGGCTTTTGCATGATGGCCTTCCTTAGGGGTGATAGCTTTATGACACATCATGAGCCATTCGCTCAAGGAAGGCGCTGAGCGGCGTCACAGCCCTGCATTGTTCACCTCCAAACAAAATGCGGCCTTCCAGCCGAGCCAAGTATGTGCGGAGCTGTTAATGACACGTGACGGCACCTGTAATTCGACGGGTGATGGGGGAAGGCTGCTATAAAGAAAAGGCCGCTAGCGCGGCCTTTTATTCGAAGAGGGGTTATTGAACCCAGCTCTCAACCGTTTCGGCGCCGTGCTCTTCTTTCCAGGCTCTGAGTTGTTTGTTGTTACCGCCTTTGGTCTCGAGGACCTCGCCGGTCTTCGGGTTCTTGTAACGCTTCAGAGTGCGCTCACGACGAGCAGGTTTGGCTGCCGCGCTTTTTTGTGTCTTGCCTGCTTCCGGATCAAGCACGGCAATTACATCGCGCAGCGAGTAGCTGTACTCACCCAGAAGCTTGCGCAGTTTGCTTTCGAACTCGATTTCTTTCTTCAGGCCAGCATCGCCTTGAAGTGCTTCCAGGCGCTTCTTGTGTTCGGCAATCTGAGCTTCTAGCGCTTTGAATTCTGCAATCTTGGACATGGAACTTCCTTTTATGGGGTAGTGATGCGGCTATGGGTAGCCGCTAATCAAAGGTGATATCGAGTCTAAACATAAAGAGTTTTGGCGAGAATCTTCATCGGCGGCCCAGGTATAATTCCGCCGCCATTTTCAAATATAAGCTTTCTGATGAAACCTGTTCTATCTTTCTTTGCTCTGCTGCTCTGTGTTGTTACGCCCTCATTCGCCAGCGCTCCTGGCACATTCACTGAAGCCAAAGTCATTGCCAAGCGCGAAGTCTTCTTTGATCAGGCGGATGGGCCTGAAGGTGAGTTGTACTGCGGATGCAAATGGCAGTGGGTTGGAAAGTCTGGTGGCCGAGTCGACGCCGAGTCTTGCGGATACGAAGTCCGAAAGCAGCCTAATCGTGCCGAGCGTACTGAGTGGGAACATATCGTCCCGGCTTGGACATTTGGGCATCAACGTCAGTGTTGGCAGAACGGCGGCCGGAAGAACTGTGTTGCAACTGATCCAGTATTCCGAGCGATGGAGGCCGATCTCTACAACCTGTATCCCTCGGTTGGCGAAGTGAATGGTGACCGGGCCAACTTCAATTACGGCATGGCCTCCAGTATTGCTCCTCAATACGGCCAGTGCTCAACCCGTATCGACTTCGGCGCCAGGACAGCTGAACCCAGAGATGAAGTGAAGGGGCTCGTCGCCAGAACGACCTTCTACATGTTTGATCGATACAACCTGAACATGTCGCGTCAACAGCAGCAAATCCTGATGGCCTGGAGCAAGCAACACCCGGTCACTGCATGGGAGCTCGAGCGTAACGCGCGCATTGCCAAGATTGTCGGCTACCCGAACAAGTTCGTGACAGGCGAGCGAACCTGGGTACTAGGTTACAAGCCCAAAGGAGAGGGCGTCGTTACTCTGAATACTTCGAAGGCAGCGTCTCAACAGGTCGCAAGAGCACAGGAGCCTTCAAAAAACACCCAGGCGGCGGTAGCCAATGGTGAGGTGATCGGTAATCGTCGAAGCGGGGTGTATCACCTGCCTGCCGGCTGCCCGAGTTATGGGCAGGTTTCAGCAAAGAACCAAGTGTCGTTCGGGTCAGAGGCCGAGGCTATAGCGTCGGGTTTTCACAAGGCGGGCAATTGTAGGTGAGCAAAAGACGTGGTTCGGAGTTTAGCCGCAGGCCGATTTGAGCTAGCCAAAAGCGCTGTGCGTGCGTGGACAAGGCTTTTGGCGATCAGGTTGCTCGCCGGTGAGATTTAGGGCGTATTGAATTTCACAGCAATCCGCCCGCAAAGCTTTCATAAAGTCGGCAGGTCAGCAGAGCGGCTCGCCGATCATCCTGCTTGTCTCGAAATAGGAGCGCACCGGTCGGCCGCCAAGTCGGCCAGACCACTGCGAATGCGTATTGATCTTGGGGGAATTTTTTCTGCAACCTTCCTAATGAGGGTCAGTCATAGCTGTACCATCAATTATGGCTTATTGCTATCATTATGGTGGGCGCTACAGCTGAGTTCTATGCCGGCATCAGGCCGGCCTGCAAAAGAAGCCGCTGTGAGCGTCGTAAATACCAAACCTAGCCTTATGAGGTCAGTGAAAAATCATGATTATCATTGCTCCAGCCATGTGGCTGACCAGTAGGTTGCGCCTTTCTAATAAGTCGCGGCTCTCGCTGGGTTTACGATCTTGCTACGAGGTTGGCTCAACCTAAATTGAGGCTTCTCCAGTTATATCTGTTCCATTTTTTGAAATATTTATGTGTGACGGCAATTCTTGCTTATCCACGCATCAGCCACTTATTGAGTCGAATGAGTATGTAAGGTTTCACCACCTACGGCCTTTATGGTCCGGATGGAGGAGGTTCGCCACGGCAGGCTGCTAATACAATTCTTAGGCCTAATAAAAAGTCGACGTCATAGAACGTCTGCCCGAGGTAGCTGTACCTAACGTGTTTAATTCATGAGGTCTGCCATGCTTAAAAATGCTCCCTTGAGTGCAAAGTTACTCCTTATTCTGATGTTTCCGCTGGCGGGTTTTTTGGCCTTCGCGGGGATTTTTGTGGCGCACAAACTTGAGACAGTTGGCGCGATGGATCGCGCAGTGGCTGCTACTAGTGCGGCTAAAAACATGAGTGATGTCGTCACTACCATCCAGCGTGAGCGCGGTGCCAGTGGTGTGTTTCTGGGCAGCGGTGGCAAGACCATGCAGGACAAGCTGAGAAGCTTGCGTCAGGAGACAGACAAGGCGATTACAGTGATGCGCGCTCAGCCCACTGAGGATCTTCCAGCTCCCGAGGCGATGCTACGCGCCATGGATGATCTGACCGCGTTGCGTCAGAAAGTGGACTCGCTTGCCATAAACAACACTGAGTCCGGCGCTCAGTTCACCGACCTCATAGGGAAATTGATTGGTTTCTCTTACTCGCTGGAAACCACCATCGAGGATCCTGAAATATTACGAGCGTTGAGTTCGCTCAACCAGTTCTTCGATATGAAAGAGCGCTCAGGTCGTGAGCGCGTTCTGCTGGGGTTAGCGTTTAATCAGAACCGTTTTGATGCCCCTCTGCTGTCCCGTTTCAGTCGGAACATGGGTGAGTTTTCTGGCTATTTCGAGGCATTCCAGCGCTGGGCCCCTGAAGAGTTCAAAAACAAGTTGGATGCTGTTCTCCAACAACCGGCATCTGTTGAGGTTGCTCGCCTGCAGAAGCTTGGGTTTGATACGCCCTTGGGCAATCCGCTGAATATCAATCCGGAAGAATGGTTCAATCTCTCTACCAGTCGAATCGACATGATGGCAAAAGTTGAGTCCGAGTTGGCTCAAGTAGTCGTCGGTCTTGCTAATATTGAGCGTAGCAATGCTCAGCAAAGTCTGTATCTGGCAATGGCTACCGTTATTGTGATGTTGGTTGCTGTGTTGTGGCTGGCCTGGACAATTATTCACAACATCAAAATTGCAGTAGTCGATCTTAATCGGACCCTCATCTCGCTTTCCAAGCGTGACCTGACTGCCAGAACTTCTTACACGGGCAAAGACGAGTTTGGGGAGATATCGCGCAATTTGGACAATATGGCCTTGCATATCAGCGAGGTGATCAGCGAGATCGGAGGCGCCACTGCGCAGGTCGCGACTGCGGCGGAGCAATCTTCTGCTGTGGCTCTGCAGACCAGCAATAATGTGGCACAGCAGCGTCAGGGAACCGACCAGGTGGTCACTGCTATCAGTGAGATGAGTTCAACTGTCAAAGATGTAGCACGTAGCATAAACGACGCGGCCGAGATGTCTCAGCGTGTCAATGTCAGTACGGTGCAGGGAAAGGCCGAGATCGAGAAAACCATTGGTTTGATCAAAGGACTTGAGGTGCAAGCGCATGAGACATCACAGATCATTGATGAGCTGAAGGGTGAAAGTGATTCTATCTCTTCGGTACTTGATGTGATTCGTGGTGTAGCGGAGCAGACAAACTTGCTGGCGCTGAACGCCGCTATTGAAGCCGCCCGGGCAGGTGAGCAGGGACGAGGTTTTGCGGTGGTCGCCGACGAAGTTCGTAATCTGGCGAAGAAAACTCAGGATTCTACCGTCAGCATTCAGAATATGATCGCCAACCTGCAATCCGGGTCCGAACGTGCTTCCAATTCGATGCAGGAAACGCTAGGTAAGGCTCAGGAGGGTGCGACCAACATCGTCCGCGCGGGTGAGCTTTTGGAGGAGATCGCCGAAGGCATTGCAAATATCAGCGACAGCAATATCCAAGTTGCTTCAGCCGCAGAGCAGCAGAGTCAGGTCGCCGAGGAAATCCACCGCAACGTCACCGAAATCAATACGCTGGTGATTCAGGTAAGTGCTGGTGCTGAGCAGACAGCGATCACCAGCCGTGAGCTTGCTCGACTTGCGGAGCAGCAGCAGGGGCTGGTGGGTCGGTTCCGGGTGAGCTAGCGGATAGAAAGCCTCCAGTGCGGCTCCTGCTTACAGGAGCCGCTACTCCATTGCTGAACAGGGCAGTACCAATACGACTTGAGAGCCCTTTGCAGTCAGTCTCTGCGAGGGCGATGTTTGCTTTCTCCCTCCATCAGTCGCCGACAATTTCTAGCTACGTTAACTGCTTCATACGAGCTCGGATGAGCGCGCCGCCCGGCCAAGATTGGCCTCAAAGAACTGGAAAGCTCTAGTCAATAGCGCTGGCTAGCTGGGTTGAGCGCTGAAAGTGTAGCTAAAATCGGCGAGGCTGAAGCGAAGCGGTTGCTAAAAGTCCGTTCAGCCAAAAGGCTGAACGCAAAAAAATGGCCTTGCTCAGAGTTAGCATCGCAGCGAGGTTTACCATGGCCGCACCGTCTCAGAATCGTCAAAAGCAGGGAACTCTGGATCGTAATGGCATCATCCATGTGTCGGCGGAGGGCCTGGCGATCACTTGCTATGACAAAGAAGGACATACATTAGTTAATCTCAGGTTATCCAACCTTCAGCTTCGTAATGAAACACTCATCGCAGCCGCGATCCACCATCTCTATGGAAAAGTCCGGGACGCAGAGCCATCTGAATGACCATGGCTGAGTTGGCAAGTGGTGGCTTTGATATTGTCAGGATACGGATTAGTGGGCAGTAGCGCGCCATGCGCCCATTGAGGTGCTATGCCGCGAGTGTCTGATATTTATGCTGTTGAAATCGTCAAAGCTTTTACAGAAGGGAGCGCTGCCGACGATAATGACTCATCGTGCAACCTAATGATCGGTTAAGACGTTTAAAGGTAACTGCGCCTGTTGTGCTTCTAGTGAGGGTCACATCCTGAAAAGCCTTACCCGTGAGGAGCTTGAGTCCGAGGTTGAGCGTCTGCGCGAGGCCCTCAAAGCATATGGCGCCCAGCCTGAAACGCTGGATGAAAGTAACCGTAAAGCACAAGCAGCATCCGCCCAGAACGCAGCTCGTCAGAAGGCTGTTTTCGACAGCGCTGTCGACCTCGCGATCATCCTGACCGACCCTGCCGGCACGATTACCGGCTGGAACAGCGCAGCGGTTCATGTGATGGGCTGGAGCGCGGAGGAGATGTTCGGCCAAAGCGTGGCGCGTATCTATATCGCCCAAGATCGAGACGATGGATTGGTCGAGGCCGAGATGCAGCGCGCGCTCGAGCTGGGCTATGCCTCCAATGAGCGTTGGCACCTGCGCAAGGACGGTCAGTCTATCTGGGTATCTGGCGAGACCCTGCCGCTTTACTCGGAAAAACAGACGCACCTGGGCTTCATGACGATCCTGCGCGATCGTACCAAGGAGTACGTAGACAACCGTGCGATGGAAGAAACCAAGGAGCGTTATCGCCTGGCAGCCAAGGCGACCAATGACGCTATCTGGGATTGGGATCTGACGGCCAACCATGTTCTCTGGAATGATGCGCTTGCCGATGCTTATGGCCACTCGCTAGCTGCATTGGAATCCACTGGCGACTGGTGGTTGCAGCAGATACACCCGGATGACAGGGACCGCATCTACAACTCCATCCACGCTGTCATCGATGGCGAAGGCAGCTCTTGGAGTGATGAGTATCGCTTTTATCGTCATGACGGTTCCTACGCAGAAGTGTTAGACCGTGGCCACGTCATCCGTGGCAGTGATGGCAAGGCACTGCGCATGATCGGGGCAATGCTCGACCTCACTTCCAGGCGTAAATCGGAAACGGCGCTTCGCAAGAGCGAAGAACGTTTCAGGACGATCATGGAGACGATCGAGACCGCCTTTGCCATCGTCGAGGTCAAGTTCGATGCGCAGGATAATCCTGTCGATTACCGATTCATCGAGGTTAACCCGGCGTTTGAGCGTGAGTCGGGAGTCAACTTGCTCGGCAAGTGGGTGACCGAATATGCGCCGGAGCTGGAGCAGTTCTGGTTCGACACTTACGGGCATGTCGCTAAAACACGTGAGCCCCTTACCTTTGAAAGCTACGCCAACACCTTCGAGCGATGGTTTGACGTCAAGGCTGTGCCGGTGGGCGACCCCTCAGAGAGGCAGCTAGGCGTCTTTTTCAATGACGTTACAGCTAGGCGCAACGCACAGGAGCGCCTGCAGGCCAGCGAGGCGCTTGCCCGCCAGAATATTGAGCGCGTCCAGCTCGCATTGGCAGCAGGGGCGATCATCGGCACATGGCATTGGCACGTATTGACTGATCGTTTCACGGTGGACAAAGCATTTGCCGAAGCCTTTGGGCTTGACCCTGCACTTGGGTTCAAAGGGCTTAGCCTTGAGCAAATTATTGCGACTGTTCACCCAGATGATCGAGAGGGCGTTATTGCTGCAATCGACGACGTATTTGCCCGAGGAGGAGCTTTTTCCCATCAGTACCGCGTAAAGCGTACGGATGGGAAATATTACTGGATTGAGGCGAATGGGCGTGTCGAGCTGGCCGACGATGGCACCGCGCTGAACTTCCCAGGGGTGCTGATCGATGTTGAGGAGCGTCGAGCGCTCATGGATGAGCGAGACCGTGCGACCGCGGCGCTAAGATCGCTTAACGATACCCTGGAACAGCGCGTTGCGGAACGTACCGCAGACCTGATGAAGGCTGAGGAAAAACTGCGCCAGTCGCAAAAAATGGAAGCGGTTGGTCAGCTTACGGGTGGCCTGGCTCACGATTTCAACAATCTGCTGGCAGGGATCTCCGGGTCTTTGGAAATGATGGCTGTGCGCATCGCTCAAGGCCGAGTGGCAGAGCTGGAAAAGTATATTCTGACGGCCCAGGGCGCTTCCAGGCGCGCCGCTGCGCTGACGCACCGTCTCTTGGCGTTTTCCCGTAGGCAAACGCTCGATCCGCGCCCCACCGACGTGAATACGCTGCTGGAGGGCATGGCCGAGCTCATACAGCGTACGGTAGGCCCGAGTATCACGCTCGAGACTGTCGGAGCGACTGACATCTGGCCGGTGAAGGTCGACGCTAGCCAACTTGAAAACGCGCTGCTCAATCTGTGCATCAACGCCCGCGACGCAATGCCCAGCGGGGGGCGAATAAAGATTGAAACGGCCAACCGCTGGATGGACCGTGAAGTTGCTCGAACCCATGATCTCACCGAAGGGCAGTACCTTGCCTTGAGCGTCACCGACACGGGTGTGGGCATGACGCCCGAGGTGATCGCCAAGGCCTTCGACCCATTTTTTACGACGAAACCGATAGGGCATGGCACGGGCCTGGGTCTGTCGATGATCTATGGTTTCGCGAAACAGTCAGGTGGACAGGCACGTATCCGCTCCGAAGTGGGTGTCGGGACGACCCTGACTCTCTATCTCCCACGATACTTCGGCAGCGTGGACGCAGCGCGCGAGGAGCTCTATTCCAGTGCCGTGGAGCTTTCAGAACGCGGCGAAACGATACTCGTCGTCGATGATGAGCCGACGATTCGCATCCTGTTGGTCGAGGCGTTGAGCGAGCGAGGCTACTCGGTGATCGAGGCAGCTGATAGCGTTGCTGGCCTCAAGGTGCTGCGCTCTGATGTTCATATCGATCTGCTGATCAGCGATGTAGGTCTTCCTGGCGGTATGAATGGGCGGCAAATGGCTGATGCCGGCCGAGAGCTTCGCCCAGGTCTCAAAACACTTTTCATAACCGGGTACGCAGCAAATGCTGCCATCGGGGACGGGCATCTGCAGCCAGGGATGCAGGTGATAACCAAGCCATTCTCAGTGGACTCACTCATCACAAGGGTTCAAGAGCTAATAGATGCAGAATAGCCTGACGTCACCATGAGTTAAGGACAAAGTCCTCGCACTTACTTTTGCATACTGGACGTCTGATTATTGGTCGGTAGTGTTAAGCAGGGCGAGATGGGGGAAAAGATCTGGTTGCTTCGCTAGGACTCGTAAGGTCGATTCGAGGTCAGCCAGGATGAGCGCTTTCAGCTGGACGTTGTTGTATTGATCTGTGCTGAGTGTTCGGGTGGCCAAAACTGAATATTCATATATAAATAGGCACTTGCTAATGCGTTGTGAGTGAAATGCAGAGATTGTGCGTCGTCAGGGCTGTAGGGGAGATGGGGCAGAGGGGGCGAGTCAGGCTGATAGTAGCCAGGTATGCGATCTTCTCTGGATGCTCGATCACCAAGATGTGAACGTGCTCAGCTGTGTAACGACATATAGGATAGCAATCGATCAGTTTCCCTTTTTACCACGGCATAACATTCGCAACTCAGTTGTTCCAGTTGTTTGCGATTAAGCACCGTAATGTGGCCACGGCTGTATTTGATCACCCCCTGGCGTTGCAGCTTGCCAGCCGCCTCAGTAACACCCTCGCGGCGTACGCCGAGCATGTTGGCAATCAATTCCTGGGTCATTGTCAGTTGGTTACCGGGCAGGCGATCGAGTGACAACAACAGCCAGCGGCATAGCTGCTGGTCAATCGAATGATGGCGGTTACACACCGCGGTCTGCGACATCTGGGTGATCAGGGCCTGGGTGTAGCGCAGCATCAGCACCAGAAACTCGCCATGGCGATTGAATTCTTCCTTCAGGCGCGGTGCCGGCAGGCGATAGGCATAGCCACCACTTTGCACCACCGCACGGCTTGGGGTGCTCTCACCGCCCATGAATAGCGAGATGCCCACCAGCCCTTCGTTACCGACCACGGCAATTTCCGCGCAGGCACCATTTTCCATGACATTGAGCAGGGAGACGATGGAATCGGTGGGGAAATACACATGACGCACGGATTCCCCGGACTCATAGAGCACTTGCCCGAGCGGCAGGGAGACGTGCTCCAGGTGTGAAAAGAGCCTCTGCTGGACTTCGCCAGGCAAAGCAGCCAACAAGTGGTTCTGCTGCGGCATGTAGTCGTCGGGCATGGAATCCCTTGGCAATTTATTCTAATTAACCCTTCACTATACGCTTCGCAAACGCCTGGCTCGGTTCGTTGCCGCACATAGTCGTCCAGGTGCCTTGCCGCAGGCTGTCGATGCTGATCAGATCCTGGCCCCTGTCGAACAAGCGCTGATAACACTTGAGCTGGTTTGATGAGGCGTGAACGTGGGTGATGGTCGCCGAGTCGTCCGGGCGGACGTCGCGACGAGTGACCCGGATGATGTTGCCCGAACTCTGTGCGACGACGAAGTAGGCAGCGAGCATGGCGATCTCCTGGGCAGGTTGTCGGTCAGGTAGTGCGGTGCCGCTCGAAGAAACTCACGACCTGCTTGCGTGCTTCATCGTGCGTCATGTCGCAGCGGCTGTGGATCAGCGTGGTGAGCTTGTCCAGATCGCCGCCAGACTTGAGCAGTTCGTTGCGCGTGAGTTCGTGCCAGATGATATGCGCCGGCCCTACCAACCGCTTCCATTTCCCTTCGATGATCGTGCTCAATGGTCTGTCCATTGTCGTTCCTCGTGCCTTATCGCGTTAGGGGGCCTGCTGTGAGTGTCCATCCAGCGCCCGTCGTGTGCCAGGATCTGGTCTGGCCATTGAATCTCTACCCGATGCTCCACGCCGTCATCGATCAAGGTAATGCTGTCGCCCTGCAGCAGTGTGCCATCCAGGTGCACGGTCGCATCGCCTGACGCATTACAAAACAGGACGATTCGGTAGGTCGCGGAGCCAAAGCGGTAGCGCAGGCTGAATCCGCGCCAGCCCGCCGGCAGTACCGGCTGCATGCGCAACTGCGTACCGCTGCGCTGCAGACCGAGCAGTGACTCGACGATCAGCCGGTACATCCAACCGGCCGAGCCGGTGTACCAGCTCCACCCGCCACGGCCTTCATGCGGCGGCATGCCGTAGACATCGGCGGCCACCACATAGGGCTCGACCTTGTAAGTGGCGATGGCCACGGCGCTGTTGCCGTGGCTGACCGGGTTGATCAGGTGCAGCAGCTCCCACGCCCGGGCGCTGTCGCCCAGTTCGGCGAAGGCCATGCTTGCCCACACCGCCGCGTGGGTGTACTGGCCGCCATTCTCGCGCACGCCGGGCACATAGCCCTTGATGTAGCCGGGGTCGAGAACGCCTTGGTCGAACGGTGGCGCAAGCAGCTGCACCAGGCCGATGTCGCGGCGCAGCAGATGCCGTTCCAGTGAGTCCATGGCAGTGCGTCGGCGCCCGTCGGGGGCCGCGCCGGAAAGCACCGACCAGCTCTGGGCGATGGAGTCGATGCGGCACTCGTCGTTGCCCGTCGAGCCCAAAGGCGTGCCATCGTCGAAATAGGCGCGGCGATACCAGTCGCCATCCCAGGCGTGGGCGTCGAGGCTCAGCCTCAAGGCATCGGCCTGTTCGTCGCAGCGCCTGGCGAACTCGGCGTCACCGTTGAGCAATGCGGTGGTGGCGAAGCGACGCAGCACGTCGTAGCCGAAGAAACCCAGCCACACGCTTTCGCCTTTGCCCCCTTCGCCGACGCGGTTCATGCCGTCATTCCAATCGGCATGCCCCATCAGCGGCAGGCCGTGAGCGCCCCGTGCCAGGCTGTGTTCGATGGCCCTGACGCAATGCTGGTAAAGGGTTTCGCGCAGGGGAGAATGGTTCGGCAGGTCGTAATAGGATTCCTCGCCGCTGTTTAGCAAGCGGCCTTCCAGGTAACCCACGGTTTCCGCGAGCACACTGTGATCGCCGCTGACCTGCACATAGCGGCTGGTCGCCTGGGCCAGCCACAGGTAGTCGTCGGAGCAGCCGGTACGCACACCACGATCCAGCGGCGGGTGCCACCAATGCTGCACATCACCCTCGACGAACTGGTGGGCGGCGCACAGCAGCAGGTGCTGACGAACCGCAGCCGGATCGGCATGCAGCATGGCCATGCTGTCCTGCAATTGATCACGAAAGCCGAAGGCGCCGCCGGACTGGTAATAACCGCTGCGAGCCCAGAAGCGGCAGGCGATTACCTGATACATCAGCCAGCCATTGACCAGCACATCCACGGCCGGCTCCGGGGTTTCGATCTGAACCTTGCCCAAGGTGTCCTGCCAATGGTCGCGTACGCGCTCCAGCTCGGCCTTGGCGACGTTGCTGCCGCGCATGCGCTGCACCAGACGCGAGGCGGTCCTGGCATCCTGCGCAGCCCCCAGTCGGAAGGTCACGCTGCGTTGCTCGTCGGCAGCCAGCTGCAGATCGACGCGCAACGCAGCGCACGGGTCGAGCCCCGGCCCGCTGCGCCCTGACAGGTGCGGCTGCGCCATGGCTGCAGGAGCGCTCAGGTTGCCGTTACGGCCGATGAAATCGCAGCGGCCGGCGGTGCTGCTGGCCAGCGGTGCATCGACATCGAAGAAAGCCACACGGCCAGGGAATTCGATGGAGTAGGCATTGCGCGCGAACAGTGCACCACTGTTCGGATCAGCCTCGCTGACCACATGCATGGCCGATTTTTCCCGCAGATCACCCAGTACCCAGGCCACGTAGCCGGTGACCGACAGGCGCCGTGCTCGGCCGGAGACATTGTGGATTTTCAGGTGCGAGAACTTCACCGGATCCTGCAGCGATACGTAGACCCACAGCTCGCTGCGGATCCCGCCCTCCTCGTGCTCGAAGACGCTGTAGCCGAAACCGTGGCGGGTCACGTATGCGCCCTTGCCGGGGCGCGGCAGTGGGGTTGGCGACCAGTAATGGCCGCTGTCTTCATCGCGCAGGTAGATGGCCTCGTCGCCCGGGTCGCTGACCGGATCGTTACGCCACGGTGTAAGGCGGAATTCGTGGGCGTTTTCATGCCAGGTGTAGGCGCTGCCACTTTCGGAAATGACGCTGCCGAAGTTCGGGTTGGCCAGCACGTTGACCCAGGGTGCCGGCGTGGGCTGACCGGCTCGGCAATGAATGACGTACTCCTTGCCGTCGGCGCTGAAACCACCATGAGGGTTGCTGAGAATCAGCGACGAATCAGCCACTGCAACCGCTACGGCCGGTACCGGCCTGGGTAGCAGGCTGGCATCGAAGGCCGGCAGAGCGGGCTCTGCACGGCGCCGATGAATCTGTTCGGCAAGGCTGCCGCGCTCGTCGCTGAGCACCAGGTGGGCTACGGCCAGCATTAGCACGCGGTCTTCGTTGGAAAGTTGCTGGGCGGGGCGCACAAAAATGCCGCCAGGCCTGTCCAGCAGATGCGCCTCGCTGCCCGAGGCGACCAGGCCCATGATCGCGTCCTGCAGATCCTGGCGGTAACCGGCCTGGTCTTCGTTCCAGATCACCAGGTCGACGATCATGCCCTTGTGCCGCCAATAGGCGTGGGCCTGTACCAGTTGGCGCACCAGGTCGATATGCGCGGTCGCGGAAATCTGCAGCAGCACGATGGGCCGGTCGCCGGAAATCGCCTGGCCCCACAGGCCGCTCTGGTTGCGCTGGTTGGCAGCCAGCACGCTTGGAGCAGCGCGCAGCGAAGGGTTGGTATAGATGATCGACGCAGCCATCTGCTCGAACAGGCGGGCATCGGCATGGGAGGTGTTGAGTTGGCGCAGCAGCACCTGGCTGTGGGTCCAGGCCAGGTCGAAGACACGGTCGGCCAGGTGCCGATCACGGTACTTGTTGATCAGCTGCAGGCAACCGTCACGGCTGTCACTGACGCCTGTTACCAGGTCGATGGTGGCGGTCTGGCCTGGATCCAGGGTGATCCGACAGCGGATCGCCACGATGGGGTCGAGTACCGCCCCGGCCGTGCCGGACAGCGCTTCGGTGTCCATCGCCGCAGGGTGTGTCAGGTTGCGCCCGCGACCGATAAAGCGGGCCCGATCGGTTTCATAGGAGATCGCCGTGATGTCCACCTCATGCGCCGCCAGCAGATGGCAGAGCCACGGCACCTTCTCTTCGCTGGAACGGGGCCGCCGGCTGCACAGGATCGCCTGCAATGGAGTGAGCAATTCACTCTGTACGAACAGTTTGCTGAAGGCAGGATGCAGGGCGTCGCTGAGGGCCGGAGCCAGGACCACCTCTGCGTAGCTGGTGAGTTCCAGGGTGCGACGCTGCGCACCTCGGTTGCTGATATGCAGGCGCCGCAGTTCGATGTCGTCCTCAGGGGAAACGACGATCTCGGTGTGGGCATCGAAGTCCCGTTCTCGCACGCGAAATTCGGCTCGGGCGTCGGTGAAGATCGCTTCGAAGCTTTGTGTCGCACGCAAGGTCGGCTGGTGCGCCGAGGACCAGAAATCACCGCTGTCGACGTCACGCAGGTAGCAGAAGGTACCGGTGTTGTCGCAGGTAATGTCCTCGTGCCAACGGGTGACCGCCATATCGTCGCACCGGCTGTAGCCACCGCCGGCATTACTGATCATCACGTGGTAACGGCCGTTGGAAAGCAGTTGCACGGCCGGATGCCGGCGCCCCGGATCGGTGTAGACCCGCAGCTTGTTCTCGTTGACCCGGGCGACCTTGTCTTCCAGCGACGCATTGGCGGTGTGCAGGTACTGCGCGGCGCTTTTCGGCACCCGCTCCTGCAGCAGCAGGGCGGTGGCCTGGAATTGCGGATCGGCCTCGAAGCGGCGCTGCATAGAGCGACCCTGCAGCACATGGGTCAGCGACAGCAGGCTCATGCCCTGATGGTGGGCCATGAAGGACTGAATAACGGTCGCGCTCTGCCCCGGTGGCAGTCGGGCGCTGGTGAAGTCGATGGCTTCGTACAGACCGTATCGGCCTGCCATGCCCATGTCGGCCAGGCGCTGGAGATTCTTGCAGGCCGCCTCGGGGGCGACCATCAGGGCCAATACCGAAGCATAAGGCGCCATCACCACGTCTTCGCCAAGCCCGCGTTTGAGACCCAGGCCGGGCACGCCGAAGGCTCGGTACTGATAGTTCAGTTGTGCGTCCAGGGTGCTGTAGCCGGACTCGGATACGCCCCACGGCAGGCCCAGTTGCTGGCCGTATTCGATCTGCCGCGCGACCGCGGCGCGACAGGTCTGGTCGAGCAGGGTGTCGGCATAGCTGGGCATGACCAACATCGGCATCAGGTACTCGAACATCGAGCCGGTCCAGGACAACAGCACGGGAACCCCGCCATTGCTGGTCAACAAACGGCCCAGGGTGAACCAGCTTTCCTGAGGAAGCTGCCCCTGGGCGATGACCACGTAATTGGTCAGCCGCGCTTCCGAGGCCAGCAGGTCGTAGTAGGCGCCATCCAGACGCTGGTCATCGGCGTTGTAACCAATGGCCAGCAGTTCGCGTTGCGCGTCGTACAGGAAGGTGAAGTCCATGTCCGCCAGCTCGGCCGCCAGATCCGCCAGGCGCAGCGCCGTGGCGATGCGTTCGCTGGCGTGGGCGATCACAGCGCGTACCTGGGCCTGCTCGGCAGTCGGCCATTGCGCTCCATCGAGCTGCGCCAGCTCATGCCAGCTGCCCGAGGCTGGAGGGTCGCCGGGCAGGGTCAGGCAAGCCAGTTCGTCATGCAGATCCTGGCAATGGGCGAGCAGTGCCTGGCGCCAGTAATCGGCCTCGACATCCGCTGACAGAGTGGATCGCAGCCCCTGGGCCAGAGCGATCAGGCGCTGCAGGACGGCGCTGATATCAGACAGGCTCTCGGCTTCGAGAGCCGGTGCCGGGGCAAGTTCGCTGAAGGCTTCATCGAGCAAGTGCTCGTCCAGGCCGCTGGCCAGCAGTGCTTCATGCAGCACGCCAAGGCTGTCGGCCACGCCTCGGCGCCAGTTCGGGCTGAGCAATGCTGCGTTCGGCAACTCGTACAGGCCTGGCCGCAACGTCAGTAGCAGGCCGGCCAGGTTGCCGCTGTCTACGGTGGAAACGTAGCGTGGCGGCAGCGGGTGCAGCGTCTGGGTGTCGTACCAGTTGTAGAAGTGGCGGCGATGGCGCTCCAGCCGCGACATGCTGGTCAGGGCGTTATCCAGCCGCGCGAGCAGGCGGCCGCCACTGAGATAGGCGAAGTCGTGAGCGGCCAGGTGCGACAGCAACGCCATGCCCATGTTGGTCGGCGATGTTCGGTGGGCGGTCACCGCCGTTGGCCGCTCCTGAATGTTGTCCGGTGGCAGCCAGTTGTCCGCAGGGCCCACATGATCGTCGAAGAAGGCCCAGGTCCTGCGCGCCAGGCGACGTAGAAACTGCTGATCCTCGAGCGATGGTGCATAGGCGACATAGACCGCCGTCCTGCTCAGCCAGAAGGCGATGGCAGGCGCCAGCAGCCAGGCCAGCAGGAAGGGCATGGCGATGGCCAGCACCACGGGCTGACCAGACAGCAGTACGGCGACGGCGACCGCCAGCAGCGGCGCGACCCACATCAGCCGGTACAAGCCCGGCAGGTCGTTGCGACTGCTGCGCTCCACTTCTCGCGAAGGGTTCCATTGCAACAGGCGGCGCTGGCTGATCGTCATGCGCCACAGGGTACGAGCGATCGCATCCAGGCTGCTGAAGGCTTCGAAGGGCAGCCACGCCAAAGTCAGCAACGCACGACTGAAGTCCAGGGCCGCATCGCGAAGGGTGACCTTCAGGTGCTGACCGAGGTTGATGTCGTGGGCTTTGTGCAGCAACGCCAACAGGGTACTGATCAGTGGCTGGGCGATGATCAGCAGGAACACACCCAGGCTCCACAGCAGTGGCTGGGTGGTGGCGAACCAGCCCCACAGCAGCATGCACAGAAAGGCCGCCGGCTCCAGGCTGCGGCGCAGATTATCGACGATCTTCCAGCAGGCCAGATCGGTCAGACGGTTGCGCTCCAGGCCGCCGCCGGATTTCGGTGTCCAGGGCATCAGCCAGGGCAACAGCTGCCAGTCTCCGCGAATCCAGCGATGCCGGCGCTTGGCATTGGCGCTGTAGCGCGCCGGGTGTTCCTCGTACAGCTGTACGTCGCTGATCAGCCCAGAGCGGGCGTAACAGCCCTCGATCAGGTCGTGACTGAGAATGCAGTTGTCGGGAAAGCAGCCCTGCAGCGCCTGCTCGAAAGCGTCCACGGCGTAGATACCCTTGCCGATGAACGAGCCGTTGCCGAACAGATCCTGGTACACATCGGATACAGAGCGGGTGTAAGGGTCCACCCCCGCATCGCTGCCAAACAGTTGCGCGTAAGTGGAGCGGGCGATGCTCGGCAGGCTGATGCCCACACGCGGTTGCAGGATGGCATACCCACTGACAATGCGATTGTGCTGCGGGTCGAAGCGTGCCTGGTTGAGCGGGTGGCAGATGGCGCCGAGGAGCTGCCGAGCCACATCGCGTGGCAGCTGGGTGTCAGTGTCCAGCACGATGACGTATTCGATCCTCGGCAGCGCGCCGATATCGCCGACGATGAGGGAAAACCGCTTGTGGCCATGACCTCGCAACAGGGCATTGAGCTCGGCGATCTTGCCACGTTTGCGCTCATGGCCCATCCAGCGTTGCTCGGTGGCGTTCCAGCGTCGTGGCCGATGCAGCAGGAAGAAGCGCGACGCAGCCGTTTCGGGGTATTTCAGGTTGAGCGCTGCGACCGCCAGGCTGGCTTGTTGCAGCAGGGGCGCATCGCCGTCAAGCACCTCGCTCTGGGCATCCATGAAATCGGTGAGCAGGGCGAAATGCAGGTTGGCATCACGGTTGGCGAGAAACCGTATCTCCAGGCCGTCTACCAGCTCTTCAACATCCTGAGCGCTGCCGATCAGCGTCGGTACCACCACCAGCGTACGCGCTTGGGGGGGAATGCCGGCGCTGTAATCGAGGCGCGGCAGGATGTCTGCTGGCAGGCTGAGGGTAACCAGACGGTTGACCAGCGCGATGGCCAGGTGGCTGGTCATCACCAGCGTCGGCACGCTGAGTAGCAGCAATGCCCATGGGCCCCAGCCGTCGGCGCGCAGCATGCTGTAGAAGGGCCAGGCCAGCAGAACGCTGAGCGCCACCACCGGCGTCATGAAAAACGCCAGCGGCGACTTGCGCAGCACGCGCCGGCAGCGCTCGGCCGGGGATCGCCGCGCGCCCAGTTGCTGCTCCAGATCGACCAGCCCGGGGCCCAACAGGTAGAAGCCAACGTGGCGCTTCAGCGGGTCTTCATCCGCTACCGTATGGCACAGGGCGACGGCCGCCCGGGCGATCTCGACCTGCGAGCATCGGCAACAGCGCGCCAGACGCTCGACGACGTGGCGGTAATGGTCGCGGGTGGCGAAATCCATGCTGGGATAGACCGCAGACGGGTCTTCGCCAAGGGCGTGCTCGACGCCGCTCATAAGTTCGACGAACTCGCGCCAGTCTAGCGAAGAGAGCAGGCGCAGGCTGTTGATGCTGTTGCTGATCGACACTTGCTCCGTGGCCTGCAACTGAGCGTCAAGGTGAATCAGCCGCTCGACGCTCTGGCCGGATTCGGCCAGAGCCTGCTCGACCCAGGTCATCGGCAGTATCAGTGCTGTGCTTTGGCCTTGCAGGCGCCGCGCCAGCTCGGCCACGAAAGCACTGGTCATCGGTGGCGCAGAGCGCGCCAGGTCGGCAACCAGCAGCACCACGTTCTTGGCGTCGAGCTCGGCGGTTGAAACCAGCCGATCTGCCCACTCGTTGGCCAGGCTGCGGTCGCTCCAGCTGGCCATCACCCGTGACGCCACCCGTCGCAGGTTCTCGATCAATGCCAAACGCAGCATGATGGGAATGCCCCATAGCTCGCCCAGCGTCAGCGGTGTGACTACCTGATAGGCCGTCACGAAACGGCTCAGGCTGTCGCTATCGACCCGGCCATCACCATGGGCGATGGTTTCCAAGGCAATATCGTAGACCCGTGGCAGCGTCCGTGAAGGCCCGTCATCGAGGCCGGGCAGTTCGCGGCAGTAGCCTTTGGGCAGATGTTTCTGCGCCGTACGGATCTGCTCTTCGACTAGATAGAAGTTGTCCAGCAGCCACTCTGCAGCGGGCGTCGCGCGTTGGTTGGAGAGCGCTGCCGCGCTCATGGCCTGGCAACTGCTGGCTAGTACGGCGGCGTTTTCAGAAAGGCGATGAAGGAGGGCGTCGGAGGTGGGGGCGGAGCTAAGGTGATGCTGTTGGGCCAAATGGGCACCGTGTGTGGCCATCTGTTCTGCGCTAAACAGTTCCGCGCGCAGGGCCGGCTCGTATTCGAAGGTGCGCGGCGTGGGCCGCCACAACCGTTGTATTGCTCGAAGCCATTGCCTTTCCATATTTTCCTAGCGCAACGTGAAGCGTGGATAACGTTGCAGAGATACATGTCGCGCAAGCGTTGCAGGCGGGACGAATGAGGAAGGTGTACCGAGCCAGTGTGAAATTCTCCCGGCAGTGCGTCTGTCTGCTAGCGCACATAACAGTAGCTCTGCGGTTGCGGTTTACTTCAGGCATCCTCTATTCGCAGCAACCACGTCTGTTTATTCAGGGCTTCGGGCTGCAGATTGCGCAACATAATCGGCAACGCCTTTATCTCGCCCAAGAGCATTCACGCCATGAGCTATCGGCGCGCTTGCACAAACTGCGAGACACCAAAACGTTGCTGAATGCAGCCCCTCACGGCAGCTAACGGTGGGTACATTTTCGCGTTGCAGCCTTAGCGTAAAAGTTATGTGGCGCATTTTCTTTGAATACCGGCAAGTAAGTAGAAAGGGCCTCACTTGGGCGGTCTGCTGTGATGGAGTGAGCTGTAATCAGTTTTCTCTCCTTACTAGGAGCCTCTCTTTATACGTGCTTTACTGATGGACGGCAGCGATTGCCCTCAATGAAATCGTGCATTAGCACTGGGATCACAGCATGCGACTGTCCCCGTTCATTGATGAAAATGTTGAGCCTATCCTGCAGGCTTGGGAGGACTTTGCGCGGACCATCACCGTTCCCGGCAAGGCGCTGGACACTGAGGCCTTGCGCGATCATGCCTGGCAGATGTTGCAGGCCATCGTTAATGACCTCGATACGCCGCAGAGCAAACATCAGCAACTGGATAAATCCCTAGGCAATGGACCTCAGACAGCAGCGGAGACGCATGCCGTCACGCGGCTCATGGCCGGCTTCACGCTCGACCAGATGGCCTCCGAGTACCGGGCGCTGAGAACCAGCGTACTGACTTTGTGGATGGGCCGAATAAAGGCGGGAGAGGCGGTGGAGATCGAAGATCTGGCGCGCTTCCACGAAGCTATTGACCAGGCCCTGACAGAGTTCATCGCCAATTACTCCCGTGCCTTGGAAGCTTCCCGCACGCTGTTCCTAGGCATACTAGGGCATGATCTGCGCAACCCGCTGGGCGCCATTTTGCTGGGAGCAGAAATGCTGCTTCGCAACACAGAGCGCGGCGATAAATCTGCGACTATTGCGGGGCAGATTCATGTCAGTGCCGAGCGCGCCAACCGAATCGTAGGAGATTTGCTCGACTTCGCCCGCTCACACCTTGGGATGACGTTGCCAGTGCGGTTTCAGACCGTGGATCTGGTCGCGGTATGCAAGCGGATTGTCAGCGAAGCGCGGGCGGGCTGCGCATCCGCTTTCGGAGATTTGTTGCGAGACCGTCGGCGCCGCAGTCGGGCGTTTCGATGAGGCGCGTATCGAACAGGTGTTCTCCAATTTGATCAGCAACGCGGTTCATCATGGCAAGGCGGGGGCACCCGTCACGGTGGCTGTCACGTCCAACGCAGAGGCACATGTCTTCAGCGTTCATAACTGGGGCCAACCCATTGCCGAAGACGTATTGCCCTTTATATTCAATCCGATGGGGCGATTCTCGCAATCTGTAGTGAGCGACTTGGGGCCCTTGGCTGGAATGGGGTTGGGGCTCTATATCACGTTGCAGATTGTGGGGGCACATGGTGGCCAGATCGACGTGGCGTCGACTATTGGAGACGGCACTACCTTTCAAGTGAGCCTGCCCGGATAGTGGCGCTTGTGCGTCGTGAGCATGGACGGATAGGTGCTGCCTGTGGCCGCTGCAAATGAAACGCCCGGCATCAGAGTCGGGCGCTTGGTGGTGCAGGCAACATCTCGTTGGTAGGCTTGAAGCTAAGCCGGCCTGGTACCCAGCCCTGCCTTGTTGCCGTCTAAATCTTCGGGCTCTACAGCGGGCGCTTCGTCTGGGAGCGAGTTCGGCTCGCTTTCCGTACCAGTGCCTGGTTCCGGCTCGTCCTCATTTTCATTACCGTGCTCTCTGCCTGGTTGCTGGGCCATGGGCCTCGCGATCGCGCTGACCGAACCGTGCTCGCGTCCAGCCGTAACAAGAGCATGAGGCGGTATGTAGCCTGGGTTGCCTTGGTAATGGGGTGTCCCATCTTTGAGATTAATGACTTTCATTGCGGTGTACCTCGAGTTAGGCCAAGCAGTTGGCCTACTTCATCCGAGAAGGGGCGAGGCCGTGAGGTTCAGGCTCAAAGATGACCGCCGGGCGGATTGTGTCG
This sequence comes from Pseudomonas fulva 12-X, assembly GCF_000213805.1. NCBI lineage: Bacteria > Pseudomonadati > Pseudomonadota > Gammaproteobacteria > Pseudomonadales > Pseudomonadaceae > Pseudomonas > Pseudomonas fulva. Next base: position 2,352,696 of record NC_015556.1, read on the forward strand.
GTCACGCCACGTGAAGCGTAGCGGCCCGTAAGACCGTTTCAGTTGGGTTGTGACCGCCTATCCACTTTTTGACACTGGAAGCGTGCGCTGCGCCCTAACCTCCATTGGAGCAACAGGTAAAGCATATGACCTTCACCGTATTGCTCGTTGAAGACGAGCTGATCCTTCGGCAACTGCTGGTGGAATTGATTGCGCCCCTGAGCGTTGAGGTGATCGAGTGTGCATCGGCAGATACCGCGCTTGAACATCTGGGGTATGGGGGTATCGATTTATTGCTGACCGACATCCGCATGCCGGGCTCGCTGGATGGTTGGCAGCTGGCGCAGATTGTCTGGAATCGCTGGCCCTTATTGCCGGTGATACTGACCTCTGGGCATCAAATGCTGTGCAGGGACGAGATACCCCAGCACTCCACGTTCATTTCCAAGCCTTGGGACATAGCCCTAATGTACGAAGCAGTAGCGGATGTTCAACAATCTGCCGCTACCGGAGTTTGATATAAATTCAAATGTCAAAAAGTTTCAGATTTCATGCAGGTTCTTTGTGATGAACGGGCAGCGTTCTAGATTGCCCAGGGGTAGCTCCATGCTCTGGACAGAAACAGCACCCTGGTTTTACTGCTGCGCATGTTGGTGGTAAGGGGCCCGAATATCATCTGGTTTCTTCTGCAATCTGTAGCAATGGCAGTACTTGCCAATGGGCTTATTGCTGAAAATCAGTGGTCGTCCATCCGATATCGCTTGGGCGGTGCTTGCACTTAAGCGCAGCGCTCTCAAGCATCAGTTACAGCGCACCAGATTCACACGAGTAGTCAACTTGATGCGCCTCGCTTGGCAGTGGCACCTCCCATTTGAACAGCATGCGGCGGATATCGTCGTTACGCAGGCTGGTGTCGCGCCGGGTGTTACGCCGGTAGACCTCTTTCTCGGGCATCTCCAGATACTGGATCTGCACCTTAGCCTGGTAGGCGTACAGCAGATCGAGGGTCTTCTTGCGCATCTGTGCCGAGAGGTGCGTGGAGTTCCAGATAAAGGGCTGTTTCTCGCGCAGCAATGACTTGGCCCGGTCGATGGCGAAGTGCGCGGCGGCGCCTTCGTTCTCACCATGGCGCAGGCCCAGGGCCTCGCGGGCGTCGTCGAAGGAGATCACCGGCAGATCCGGGTGGTGTTTGGCCACCCAGGTGTTCTTGCCACTGGCCGGCATGCCGGACAGCATGATGACCCGCGAGCCCTCCGGCTCATGCAGCGGGTAGTCGGGATGCACCCGGGCACCGCGGAAGTACTGGATACGGGTGTAGTCATCGACGAATGCCCTTGGCCCATACAGGCAGCCTTCCTCGGCGGCCAGCTCGCGAAATAGCTCGATCTCGTCGAGCACGGCTTGCTTGCCCACGTAGGTGCGCCCCTGCATGTCCGCTTCCGCGACTGCGCAGAGCATCCATACCGGCAGCTCCCACGACAGCTTGTGCAGGATGAACTCCGGGCTCTGCCCACTGCGGTTGCCCGAAAGCGCGAAGAACGGCAATTGGTGTACCGAGATGATGCGGCAGACCTGCTCGCGCAACTCGAAGTGCATGCCTGCCCGCCACAACAGTAGGCGTGCATCCACGGCGCCGCGTCGCGAGTGGCCAGGCTGGCCGATGCGCCCGGTTTCGGTATCGATCACCGTGGTGTCCGGCTTCGAGATGTCGTGCAGCAGCGCGGCCAGGAACAGCACCAGGCGCTGTTCCTCGGTTGCCTGCTGATAGCACGGTTGCGCGAGCAAGGCCTCGACCACCATGCATGTATGAACCCATACGTCGCCCTCGGCGTGGTAGTGCGGGTCCTGCGGCGTGCTGGCCAAACGTTGCAGGCCCGGAATCGCCTCCAGGCATGCCTGCGCGTCGAAGCGCTGGCCAGGTTTTGGAACCAGGCTTTGCAATTGTTGAATGTCCATTTTGTTGTTCTCCTTCAGTAACCAGACCGCTGGCCATTCCAGTCCATCGACAGGCGAGGGGCGTAGAGGTCTACCCCGTCGGCCAGCAGATTGGGAATGAACGGCTGGTTCGCATGATGCTGGTCCGCATCGAGGATCGCCTGGACGAAGTCCTGGCGAACCCACTTGAGGCGTCCGTTGATTTGTTTCTCGTCTTCGAGCTTCAGGTATAGGCCTTCCATCACCGTCGATTTGTCGCACTGTCGCCAGGCCCGTTCCATGTCCAGGCCTTCGCGCTGCACTATGGCTTCGAAGGCGCTGCGCCATGCCGGCGACTTGGCCAGCGAGTCGCCGACCAGCTCGAGCAGATCCTTGAGCCGCGCTGGTGCCAGCCCTTCATGAAGCACCGGCACCGACAGCACCGGGCCGTCGCGCAGCAACTGGCGGCGGGCGGCGGTCGACAGGAACAGGCCATGGGCCCGATCCCAGATATCGAACTCGCAGAAGAAGTGCGGCAGGCGGTCATAGAACACCGAATGCTTCTTGTGCATCCATTCGCCGAACAGCACGTAGCGGTCTTCAAGGCGGCTCAGCAACCAGTCCTCGTGGGCCACGGCCCACTGCTTGAACAGGTTGAACTGACGCTCCCGACCGCCACCGGTCAGGTAGTGGCCACGCGATTGCAGCAGCAGTTCACCGGCCGCGGAGAAACTGATGCCGGCATTGGCGCCGTCCAGTTTCTCCTCGACGACCAGCCACTGCCCGCTCAGCGAGGCATAACAGATCTGATCGCTATCGGTATCGCCCTGCTGCAGGCGAGAGCTCTCCAGGTGAGGCGTGCGTGGGTATTTGTGTAGCTCGAGGTTTTGCGCATAGGCGCGGAAATCCATGTTCATGGGTTTTCTCCATTGCAATTGGGAAAACCGACGACAGGGGTTCAGGCGGGCAAAATGTGGGAAGCGGCCACGCAAGTGCGCAGGCAGCCATCAGGCACGATGGACCGTCGTCGGTATCAGGCGAGTTGGCTGGAGCAGGGCACTTCGTTCACCACTTGAGAAGGGGGTTGAAATAAGGGCGCGAATTCAACAGCCAAAAAAATAAGAAGTCAATACTTATCTGGTCGTTGATGTCGATGAGATGGAAGTGGTGCGCCTTTCGCTTGAGAAGGGTCGTGTTACTGCGAGGCAGCATCACTAGGCGGGCTCCATGAGACGTAAGGAGCCTCCAGGAGTTCTACCTGCGCGCGACATCGGAAAAGTAAAACTTGTCGAGCGTATGCCGGGACTGGGTGTACTCGAACTGCCTGCCATCCTGCAGAAAGGTCTGGTTGCTGACGACGATCACGTGGCTCTGGTCGTCCAGATCCAGATGCTTGAGGTCGTCCGCGCAGCGGGGTACGGCCTCGATGGTGCGTTGCGAGTAGCTGATCTGCAGCTGCAGGGTCTTTTCGATGTAGTGGTAAATCGAATGCTCGGCGATGCTGCGATCCAGGCCGGGGATCAGGTCGGCGACGAAGTGGTTGATATCCAGGATCACCCGCCGGCCGTCGATGCGCCTGACCCGTTTGATGCGGGTGATCAAGGTGCCTTGTTCGGCCTGGATGTGCTCGCAGAGGCTGCCTTCCAGCGGTACCTGGCTGAGTTCGACCACCTCAGTGCGCACGTTGCCGCCCAGCCGGGGGTAGGTCTCCTGAAAGCTGACGATGCCGCCGAGTTGGAATTCGATGGGCGCGCGCGACAGCACGAAGGTGCCCTTGCCATGGATCTTCTGCGCGAAGCCCCGTTCCTGCAGTTGCTCGATGGCCTTGCGCACGGTGCCGCGGCTGGTCTGGTAGTGCTCCATCAGCTCGGTTTCCGAGGGCAGGCGGGCGCCGCGCTCCAGGCGTTCGCTGGTGATGCTGGCAAGCAGATCGCTGTAGATCTGGCTGTATTTGCTCATATGCAGGCTCGATGCCGGTTGTCGTCAAGCGACGAACCTTAGGGAGGGCGTGGCGCTTTGTCTATGGTTTGAGGAGCGGCGGTGGCCGGATATTTCCCGGTTAACTGGCGCCTTGGCAAAGAGAACTAAAACTGGTCTATACGAGTTGTTGCTTTAACTCGTATGTACGAGTAAGGTTTGGTCAGGTTGCTACCTATGCCGCTCTCCAAAAACAAAATCCTCGAAGGATAAAAAGCGCATGAGTCACGATTATTCAGCCATTGCCCGCGACGTGCTGCAGAGCCTCGGCGGCGTCGACAACGTGGAGCAGGCCGCCCATTGCGTGACGCGCCTGCGCCTGTCCCTCAAGGACTCGAAAAAGGTCGACGTGGGCACCTTGAACCAGATCGATCTGGTCAAGGGCTCGTTCTTCACCGGCGGCCTGTACCAGGTGGTGATCGGCCCCGGCGATGTGGAGAAGGTCTATGCCGCGCTACGCGAGCAGACCGGCCTGGCGGCCATGACCATCGCCGATCTCAAGCAGCAGAGCGCTGCCAAGATCAATGGCATGCAGCGCCTGGTGCGCATCCTCTCCGACGTGTTCATGCCCATCCTGCCGGCGCTGATCATTGCCGGCCTGCTGATGGGAGTGAACAACCTGATCGGCGCCAAGGGCATGTTCATCGAGGGGGTCACCCTGCTCGAGGCCTATCCGGCGCTGGATGGCGTGTGGAGCCTGATCAACCTGATGGCCAACACCTCGTTCGTGTTCCTGCCGGCACTAGTCGGATGGTCGGCGGCGAAACGCTTCGGTGGCAGTGAAATCCTCGGCATCGTGCTGGGCCTGATGCTGGTGCACCCGGACCTGCTCAATGCCTGGAACTACGGCAAGGTGGTTGCCGGCCTGGGCGATCAGGGCATGCCGTATTTCGATATCTTCGGCTGGTTCAAGATCGAGAAGGTCGGCTATCAGGGGCAGATCCTGCCGATCCTGCTGGCGGCTTATGTGATGAGCGTGATCGAGAAATGGCTGCGCGCCCGGGTGCCCAATGCCATCCAGCTGCTGGTGGTGCCGATCACTACCATCGTCATCACCGGCGTATTGGCGCTGGCCCTGATCGGCCCGATCACCCGCCACCTGGGCATCCTGATCACAGAGGGCGTGGTGATGCTGTTCGATTTCGCGCCGCTGATTGGCGGGGCGATCTTCGGCATGCTCTTCGCGCCGCTGGTAATCACCGGGATGCACCACATGTTCTTGGGCGTGGATCTGCAATTGATCTCCACCCAGGGTGGCACCTTCATCTGGCCGATGATCGTGATGTCCAACCTGGCCCAGGGCAGCGCCGCGCTCGGGGTGTTCTACATGACCCGCAACGTACGGGACAAGAGCATGGCGTCCACCTCGGCCATCTCCGCGTATTTCGGCATCACCGAGCCTGCGATGTTCGGCATCAACCTGCGCTACAAATTTCCGTTTTACGCCGCCCTAATCGGCTCGGCCATGGGCTGCATCTTTCTGTCGCTGAACAAGGTGCAGTCTTCTGCCATCGGCGTCGGGGGCCTGCCCGGGTTCATTTCCATCATGCCGCAGTACATCCCGGTGTTCATCGTGGGCATGGTCATCGCCATCGCGGTGCCGTTCCTGCTCACCTGCGCCCTGAGCGTGAAGATCGTCCGCCCGGGCTATCGGGTCGCCTGAGCCACCGCTTGGCGGGCGACAGCGCCCTGGGGGTGCCGCTCGTTGTTCATAAACAGATAAAGGAATAGCGCCATGCAAGACTGGCAGCATTCGGTGATCTACCAGATCTACCCCAAGAGTTTTTACAGCCAAGGCGGCAACCCCACGGGCGACTTGCTCGGCGTGGTTGCCAAGCTCGATTACCTGCAGTGGCTGGGTGTCGACTACCTGTGGCTCACGCCTTTTCTGCGCTCGCCGCAACGTGACAACGGTTATGACATCAGCGACTACTACGCCATCGACCCGAGCTACGGCACCATGGCCGACTGCGAGCTGCTGATCGCCGAGGCGGGCAAGCGCGGCATCAAGTTGATGCTCGACATCGTGGTCAACCATACCTCCATCGAGCATGCGTGGTTTCAGCAGGCGCGCAGCAGCCTCGACAGCCCCTATCGTGATTTCTATATCTGGCGCGACCAGCCGAACAACTGGGAGTCGAAATTTGGCGGCTCGGCGTGGGAATACGAGGCGCAGACCGGGCAGTACTACCTGCACCTGTTCGACCACACCCAGGCCGACCTCAACTGGGACAACCCCAAGGTGCGCGAGGAAGTCTTCAAGATGATGCGCTTCTGGCGCGACAAGGGTGTGGGCGGCTTCCGCCTGGACGTGATCAATCTGATTTCCAAACCGGCCGACTTCCCCGAAGACGGCAGCGACGGGCGGCGCTTCTATACCGACGGCCCGAACGTCCATGAGTACCTGCAGGAAATGCACCGCGAGGTATTCGAGGGCCACGAGCTAATCAACGTCGGCGAGATGTCTTCCACCTCCCTCGAACACTGCATCCGCTATTCGCGTCCGGACTCGAAAGAGTTGTCGATGACCTTCAATTTCCACCACCTGAAGGTGGACTACCCTAACCAGCAGAAGTGGGTGCAGGCCGACTTCGACTTCCTGGCGCTCAAGCGCATCCTCTCCGACTGGCAGACCGGCATGCAGGCCGGCGGCGGCTGGAACGCACTGTTCTGGTGCAATCATGACCAGCCGCGGGTGGTGTCACGCTTCGGCGATGACGGTGAACACCGCGTGGTTTCAGCCAAGATGCTCGCTACCGCGTTGCATTTCCTGCAGGGCACGCCCTTCATCTATCAGGGCGAGGAGCTGGGCATGACCAACCCGGGCTTCGACAGCATCGAGCAATACCGCGATGTCGAGAGCCTGAATATCTACCGCCTCAAGCGCAACGCTGGCGAAAGCCCTGCATCTATTATGGCCACCATCATGCAGAAGTCCCGCGACAACGGGCGCACGCCGATGCAGTGGAGTAGCGAGGCGAACGCCGGGTTCAGCACCGCCGAACCCTGGATTGGCGTGCCTGGCAGTGCCGAACAGATAAACGTCGCCAACCAGTTCGACGATCCCACGTCGGTGCTGCACTACTACCGCCAGCTGGTCGGCTTGCGCCGCCAGGAGTCGTTGATCCAGCAGGGCGTCTATCGCCAACTGCTGCCGGAGCATGAGCAGGTGTGGATCTACCTGCGCGAAAGTGAAAACGCCCATGAACGGCTGCTGGTGGTGAACAACTTCTATGGCACCTCGTGTGAAGTCGAGCTGCCTGAGCGGGTAATCGATACCGCCAGCCGTCAGCGGGTGGTGATCAGCAACTACCCGGACTGCGAACCACGGGGGCGTCAGCTGTATCTCAGGCCTTACGAGTCCTACGTTTTGCACCTGACCGACGCCTGAAGCGGGCGGTGCCGCGCATGCCTGAGTCGCGCGGCGCTAGACCCCGAGCAACCCAGTTACACCATGCATTCCAAGAACAAAACCGCAGGTGAAGCCATGACCGTACCTCAACCCTTGCAATTGCTGGCACCGCTCTCCGGGGTGCTGGTGCCCCTTGATCATGTGCCTGACCCGGTGTTCGCCAATCGGGTGATTGGTGATGGCCTTTGCATCGACCCCACTTCGCAGACCCTGTGCGCGCCCCTTGCGGGCGTGGTCAGCGGCCTGCAAGCCAGTGGCCACGCCATCACCATTACCCATGAGGGCGGCGCGCAGATCCTGCTGCATATCGGCCTGGACACCGTGAACCTGGCCGGCAAGGGATTCAACGCGCTGGTGGATAAAGATCAGCGTGTCGAGGCCGGCCAGGCGTTGATCGAGTTCGATGCCGACCATATCGCCGTGCATGCTCGCAGCCTGATGACGCTGATGCTAGTGGTCAGCGCCGAGCCGTTCAGCATGCTCACCGGCGACAGCGCCAAGGTAGTCGGTGGCCAGCCGTTGCTGGAGCTTGGCCACGTCGGGCTGGCGGACGATGCGCCGGTGAATGAAGGGGAGGCGCTGGTCTCGCAGCCGATCAGCCTGCCCAATGCCAATGGGCTGCACGCCCGGCCTGCTGCGGTGTTCGCCCAGGCTGCCAAGGGCTTCAAAGCCGATATCCGCCTGCACCGCCAGCAGGACAGCGCCAATGGCAAATCCCTGGTGGCGATCATGGCCATGCAGCCGGCCCTTGGCGACGTTCTGACCATCAGCGCCACCGGTGAGGATGCCGCTGCGGCCATCGAGACGCTTGCCGAGTTGCTGGCCGATGGCTGCGGGGAATCCGTGGCACCGGTTGCGGTCAGCGCACCGGCCATCGAAGCGGCGCCGGTAGCGAAGAGCTCGGCCATGTCGTTGCAGGGCGTCTGTGCTTCAGCAGGCTCTGCCCTCGGGCAGGTGGTTCAGGTGGTCGAGCGCAAGCTGGAGATTGCCGAGGCCGCCGGCGACCCTCGAGCCGAGCTACAAACCCTGGATCGTGCGCTGGCCGGGGCGTTGGCTGCCTTGCAGAAGCTGCGCGATGAGGCGGCAAGCGAGGCCCAGGAGGAGATCTTCAAGGCCCATCAGGAACTGCTGGAAGACCCGAGCCTGCTGGAGCAGGCCCGGCTGCTGATCAACCAGGGCAAAAGCGCCGCCTTCGCCTGGAACTCGGTGACCGAAGCGACCGCCGAGCTGTTCAAGGCCAGTGGCAACCGGTTTCTGGCCGAGCGTGCCCTGGACCTCGCCGATGTCGGGCAGCGGGTACTCAAGCTGATGCTGGATGTGCAAGACAGCGCCTGGGAGCTGCCGGACCAGGCCATTCTGGTGGCCGAGCAGTTGACCCCGTCGCAGACCGCAGCTCTGGATACCAGCAAGGTGGTGGGTTTTGCCACGGTTGGCGGCGGGGCCACCAGTCACGTCGCGATCCTGGCCCGTGCGCTGGGGCTGCCGGCGGTCTGCGGGCTGCCGGCCGAGGTGCTTGCCCTGGCCAACGGCACCCGGGTACTGCTCGATGCCGACAAGGGCGAGCTGCACCTGGATCCCGATCCCGTTTCCATCGAGCAATTGCAGGCCGAGCGCGAGCAACGAACCCTGCGCCGGCAGCGCGACCTCGAGCAGGCCTCGCTGGCCGCTACCACCCGCGATGGCCATCGCTTCGAGGTCACGGCCAATATCGCCTCGCTGGCAGAGGCCGAGCAGGCCATTGAGCTGGGCGGTGAAGGGGTAGGGCTGCTGCGTTCGGAGTTCCTTTACCTGGAGCGCAGCAGTGCGCCCAGCCAGGACGAACAGGCGGCCACCTATAGCGCCATTGCGCGGGCCATGGGGCCGGAGCGTAACCTGGTGGTGCGTACCCTCGACGTTGGCGGTGACAAGCCGCTGGCCTATGTGACGATGGAGGCCGAGGCCAACCCGTTCCTGGGCATGCGCGGGGTTCGTCTGTGCCTGGAGCGCCCGCAACTGCTGCGCGAGCAATTCCGCGCCATCCTGGCGAGCTGCGCGCTGGCGCGCCTGCACATCATGTTGCCGATGGTCAGCCAGTTGTCCGAATTGCGTCTGGCCCGGCAGATCCTCGAGGAGGAGGCGGCGAGCCTCGGCCTCACCACGCTGCCGAAGCTCGGCATCATGATCGAGGTGCCTTCCGCGGCACTGATGGCTGATGTGTTTGCCCCGGAAGTCGACTTCTTCTCCATCGGCACCAACGACCTGACCCAGTACACCCTGGCGATGGATCGTGACCACCCACGCCTCGCCAGCCAGGCGGACAGCTTTCACCCCTCGGTGCTGCGCCTGATCGCCACCACGGTGAAAGCTGCCCACGACCATGGCAAGTGGGTCGGCGTCTGCGGCGCCATGGCCTCCGAACCACTGGCCGTGCCGCTGCTGCTGGGCCTGGGTGTGGATGAGCTGTCGGCCAGCGTGCCGCTGATTCCCGCCATCAAGGCGGCGATCCGCGACGTCGAACTGCGCGACTGCGAAGCCATCGCCCGCCACGCGCTGACGCTGGAAAGCGCCGGCCAGGTTCGTGAAACCCTGCTGTCACGGCGGCCATCGCCGTCGACCCTGTCACTCGTTTCGGAGAGCTGAGCATGTTCAACAAATTGCAAAGCGCCTTATGGAAGGCATTGACGCCGGACCTAGTGCCGGACGAACCGAAGATGACCACGGCGGCTGAAGCGCCGCTGCCGGCCAACGTGGTCGAGGCCTTGGGCGGCGAGAAAAACCTCGCCTCGCAGCAGCGCGTCGCTATAACCCGCATCCGTGTGCAGCTACGTGACGCCGAGCAGCTCGACGAGCTGGCATTGCAGGCGTCAGGCATGCCCGCGGTGATGGTTTTGGGCCAAGGTGTGGTTCATGTGCTGACGCCAGTAGAGGAGCCGTAGATTGAAATCTGCTTAGGCGAACAGGCTGATCAAATCTAGGTGCGCTGAGAGCGAGTATTTCGGATGCTCACCCTAGGGTAGTTGGGCGAGAACTTTAGAATCGATGATGGTACAAAAGTGGTACCGATGTGTTGGCTTTATCTCTAGCCCTGGTCTTACGGGGCTTTTAATAAAAAGCGGTCCAATCCATCATGGGGGCGACGGAGAAGCGACGGGAGAGGGCTGGGCGTACGGTGGTGGAGGCGGTTTGCAAGGGCATCTCGGGTATCGGGCGCTGCTGATGCTGGCGGATTGTTGCAGGACCGGAGCAGAATCAGCAGGTGCGGCAGAACGGTTGGCGCAAGCACTGGGACATGCGCATAGGCCGCGCAGTTTATCAGGAAGGTGCATCGCCGAGCAGCGTTGAACAACCACCCGCCTGGCCGGGTCGTAGCTAGCGAAAAGTCGAGGCCGATTATGGGCACGATGCAGGGTGATGACGAAATAGTTGGCGGGAGATAGCGATGATCAACCAGGGCGTTGGTGTAACCCAGTGGATCTATGTGCTGGTGCTGGCAGCGGTGGGGTATCACATTCTCTATAAGTTCTTCACTTCTGCCAGTCGCAAGCCGGGCAAGAAGAGCGATTCCAGCGATTCGGGAGGCTCCAGCAGCATCATGATCGATAACGGCCACCGCGGCGGCGACTTTTGTGCAAATGATGGTGGTGCAAGTGATTGCGGCGGAGGTGATGGCGGCGGCGGAGGCGATTGAGCTGGTGTTGCCAATCGATACGTCACCGTGGAGTTGCTCATGCTTCATAAGGCGCCACCGGCCTCACGATAGTGCAGCGAATCCATCTTCCGCACATTGTATTTTCCAGATCCTTGGCTAGACCCATACCTTGAGTCTTCTGGCACAGCTCATGCTTTGCCAGGTCTCCATGCCGTGCCGTAGCGCTCCGCGTTGCGCGTCAGTGCCTCGCATCTACCAAGGATCGACCATGAACAAGCTGCTGTTCGCCAGTCTCAGCCTAGTCGCTTGCACCGCCGCCCAAGCCAATGACAAGCAGGTGCACTTCTACAACTGGTCCGACTACATGGGCCCTGACACCCTGAAGAACTTCGAGAAGGAAACCGGCATCGCCGTGGCTTACGACGTCTTCGAAACCAACGAGATGCTCGAGGCCAAACTGCTCTCCGGGCACTCCGGCTATGACCTGGTGGTGCCGTCCAGCCAGTTTCTGTCCAAGCAGATTCGCGCCCAGGTGTATCAGCCGCTCGAGCGCAGCAAGCTGCCCAACTGGTCGCATCTGGATCCGCGCCTGATGCAGCGCCTGGAAGCCGCTGACCCGGGCAATAAATACGCGGTGCCCTACATGTGGGGCACGGTGGGCGTTGGCTACAACGCCGAAAAGGTCAGGGCGGCACTGGGCGAGGGCGCTCCAGTGGACTCCTGGGAGTTGGTGTTCAACGCAGGCAACCTGGCCAAGCTGAAAGGCTGCGGCGTGGCCTTTCTCGATGCGCCGGTGAAGATCATTCCCCAGGCGCTGCACTATCTGGGCATGGACCCCAACAGTCACGATCCCGACGACTACACCAAGGCCTCGGCGCTGCTGCAGAAACTGGCGCCGTCGGTGACCTACTTTCACTCCTCGCGCTATATCTCGGACCTTGCCAATGGCGACATCTGCGTGGCGGTCGGCTATTCGGGCGACGTGATGCAGGCCCAGAGCCGTGCCAAGGACGCCGGCAAATCGGTGGACATTCGCTACGTGATCCCCAAAGAGGGCGCCAACCTGTGGTTCGACATGCTCGCCATCCCCTGCGATGCCCGTAACCCTGGCGGCGCCCATGCGCTGATCGATTACCTGTTGCGCCCGGAGGTCATCGCCCCGGTGAGCGATTACGTGGGCTACGCCAACCCCAACAAGGATGCCACCGCGCTGCTGGAGCCGAGCGTGCGCGACAACCCGGGCATCTACCCGGCCGATGAGGTTATCGCCAAGCTCTACGTGTCCGCCGACCTTCCAGCGCCGATCCAGCGGATCATCACCCGTGAGTGGACGCGGATCAAAACCGGGCGATGAGCCGGTGTCGCGGCGCCTTTCGAGCGCCGTCGTTACACTAATTCGGCAGGTCTCTCATCCTGCACTCGATCGCTGGCGGGGCTGGTGCCTGAGGCGATCATCTGTGTAGGATGGCGACCGGGTGTTAGCCGCATGGTGCGGTGAGACAGGTCTGTTGCGTTGGTCGGGCCGCCGCGCGGAGCTCGTTCGCCCATGAAATCGCGCCCGTCCTTTCCGGATATTCCCCGTGCCCAGCGTTTGGCTGAGTATGCCTTCGCCTGCATTCGCAACCTCCTTCATCGTGAAGCCTTCAGCGGCGTGGTGCTGCTGCTGGCCACCGCCGCCGCACTGATCTGGGCCAATTCGCCCTACGCCGACAGCTATCACGCGCTCTGGCACGCGCCCGTGTCGTTTGGCTTCGGTAGCTTCGGCGTTAGCCAGTCCCTGCATTTCTGGATCAACGACGGCCTGATGACCTTGTTCTTTCTGATCGTCGGCATGGAGATCCGCCGCGAGATGCATGACGGCGCCCTGGCCGATCTGCGCCAGGCGTCGTTGCCCATTGCCGCCGCCTGCGGCGGGGTGATCATGCCTGCGCTGATCTACGCCAGCCTCAACCTCAAGGGCGCCGGCCTGCACGGCTGGGCGATTCCGGCTGCCACCGACATCGCCTTCGCGGTCGGCCTGCTGGCACTACTGGGCAAGGGCATTCCTTCCGGCGTACGTATCTTTCTGCTGACTCTGGCAGTGATCGACGACGTGATCGCGGTGATCCTCATCGCGCTGTTCTATTCCGACGGCCTCAACTACAGCGGCTTTGCCCTGGCCGGCGTCGGCGCACTGGCGGTGCTCGGTTTGCAGCGCATCGGCATCGGCTCGGCTTTCGCCTATGTACTGCCCGGCGCGCTGATGTGGGGTGGTTTATTGATGACCGGCGCGCACCCGACCCTGGCCGGGGTGATTCTCGGCCTGATGACGCCGGTGATGTGCCTGCCGACCCGCGAGCTGCCGCGTGATGCCGTGGGCCGTATCGCCCGTGAGCTGGAAGACGACAGCGGTACGGCCGTGGCGTCCAACGAAGCTGCCCAGTCTGTGCGTGAGTTGCGCCTGGCCCAGCGCGAGCTGCTGCCACCGGTGGTGCGCGTGCAGCTCGCGCTGCACCCCTGGGTCACCTTTGGCCTGATGCCGCTATTCGCGCTGGCCAACGCCGGTGTGAGCCTGGGCGGCACCGATCTGTCGTCGGCCACTTCACACTGGGTGATGCTGGGCGTGGCCATCGCGCTGCTGGTCGGCAAGCCGGCCGGGGTGATCAGTGTCAGCTGGCTGATGGTTAAGCTCGGCTTGTGCCGCCTGCCGGCCGACGTGTCCTGGCGCGGCGTCGCGCTGATCGGCCTGCTTGCCGGGATCGGCTTCACCATGTCGATCTTCATCGCCAACCTGGCGTTCAGCGATGCCAACCTTTTGGCCGCGGCCAAGCTGGGCGTGCTACTCGGCTCTCTGGCTTCGGCAACCGTGGGGCTGACCTGGGGCGTGCTTTACGTGCGGCGTTTGCGCATCGCCCAGGCGGCCAGTGCCAACTAGTCGGTAAAGGGGATCTGCGGCGTGTCCGGGTTCAGTTGCTGGCGACGGAACTGGCCGGGCGGCAGGCCGTGGATCTGCCGGAAACGCCGGGAAAAGTAGGCTTCGTCGGCGAAACCGCATAACCGCGCCACTTCGCCCACCGGCTTGCTGCCGTTGAGCAGATGGTTGCGGGCGGCGTGCATGCGCCGCTCCAGCACCATGTCACTGAAGGTCTTGCCTACTTCCTTGCGCAGCCAGTGGGTCAGGTAGCTCGGCGACAGGTAAGTGGCCGCCGCCACCTTCTTCAGGTTCAGGTCCGGGTCGGCGATATTGCGCCGCAGGTACTCCGACATCCGCCCCAGCGCATCACGCCGGCTCGCCTGGGCCGCGTTGCTTTCCGCCAGTTGCTTGAGCGGCTCGGCGTAGAGCATGCACACCAGGCCGATCAGCTGCAGCATCAGGCCCTTGAGGATTTCCCGCACGCCGAACTGACGGCTGACGTCCAGCTCGCGCATCTGTTCGATCAACGCGCACACCTGGGCGAAATGGGCATCGTCCAAGGTGAAGTCCAGGTACTGCTGGAAGCGGAAGGGCGACAGCTCCGGGGCCAGGAGAATGGACACGTCTTCGAGATCCATCGGGTCGCACTGCAGGTGCGGCAGCAGAAAGGTCTGGGAGAAGTTGATGACGATGAAATTGCTTTCCGGCGGGTGGGGAATCACATGCACCCGGTGGGGGAGGATGAACGCCAGGGTGTTACGCGGGAAGGGCCGCTCGACGTTGCCGATATGCTGCACGGTGTCACCGCCCAGGTTGATCTGCACCTGGAAGTACTCGTGGCGGTGGGGCGCGGTTTCAGCGCGACGACCTTTCTTGTCGCGGATATAGAAGTCCGTCAGCTCGCTACGCTGTTGCATGAAATAGGTAGGAACCTGACTCAGTGACGACATCTACCCGCTCTCTATCAAGAATGTTTCGCAACATATTGGCTGCTCACGAAGCGCTCTGGCAAGCGGGTTGTACGATGATTCGCCTTCGCGGCGACGATAATTCCCCGCGTGGGTCATGAGGAGCTGTCCAAAACATTGGCGATGAGAGTTTTCTCATTAGACCTCTCTATGACGGTGTTTTCAGCCGATTTTGATAGGTTTTTTGAGCAGCGAAGTGCAGCAGGATTTTTTGGACTGGTTCAATCAACCTGAAAGACATCGGAAAAAACGATCTAACGGAAATATTGATTTACACAGGTTGTACGATCACCTTGTGGGCCATGCACAGCGACATCTCATCCAAAAACAATCACAGGTGCAGCCCAATGGTTTCTTGCCCCGTTTCACGGCCCTCCGGCCATTCGCCCCCGTGCCCCACGTGGTGCCCAGGCCGCGCGAGCTGATGCTGCGCGCCGCCATTTTCTAGCCCCAACGCCCATGAACACGCTCACCCCGATTACCGCGGGTGCAGGGCGCGTTCGCCCGAAAAAAACTCGATATTCCAATTACAAGAGGTCACCCATGTCGAGCATTCCCACTTCCCAGGCCGCTGCTGCCCAGCATTCCGGTGCCAGCGAGGCCGCCGTTCCGCGCAGCCTGCCGACCCGTCGGCGCTGGTTCATGCTGTCGCTGCTGCTGATCGCGACCATCATTAACTACGTCGATCGGGTGAACATTTCCATCGCCGCGCCGTTCATGGCCGAGGACCTCGGCCTGGACAAGATCCAGATGGGCCTGATCTTCTCGGCGTTCGCCTGGACCTACGCCCTGGCCCTGGTGCCGGCGGGGTTCGTGGCCGACCGCTTCGGCTCGCGGCTCACCTACGGCGTATCGCTGATCAGTTGGTCAGCGGTCACCGTGTGCCAGGGCCTGGTCAGCAGCTTCGGCGCGTTGTTCGGCTTGCGCCTGGCAGTCGGTGCCATGGAAGCGCCGGCCTTTCCCGCCAACAGCCGGGCGGTGACGGTGTGGTTTCCGGCCCGCGAGCGCGGCATGGCCAGCAGCATCTACGTGTGCGGCCAGTACCTGGGTACGGCACTGTTCACCGGCGCGCTGCTGTGGCTGGCGACGACCTACGACTGGCGGCACATCTTCTACACCACCGGCGCGGCGGGGATCGTGTTCGGGGTGATCTGGCTGTACCTGTACCGCGATCCGATGAATTGCAAGAAGGTCAGCAAGGAAGAATTGCAGTACATCGAGGAGGGTGGGGCACTGGCCAAGAGCAGCCAGCAGCGCACCAGGTTCAACTGGCGCCAGGTCGCCGAGTTGTTCCGCTACCGCCAGGTGTGGGCGATCTGCATCGGCAAGTTCGCCAGCACCTCGGCGCTGTATTTCTTCCTGACCTGGTTTCCGACCTATCTGATCGAAGAGCGCAACCTGACCATCATCAAGGTCGGCATCTTCGCGGTGATGCCGTTCATCGGTGCCACGGTGGGCATCCTGCTGGCCGGCATCGTCTCGGACCTGCTGATCCGCCGGGGCTACTCGCTGTCCTTCGCCCGCAAACTGCCGCTGGTGGTGGGCTCGATGCTCGGCATGTCGATCGTGCTGGTCAACTTCACCGACTCCAACGTGCTGTGCATCGCCATCCTCACCCTGGCGTTCTTTGCCCAGGGCATCGCGTCGTCGTCCTGGGCGGCGGTCTCGGAAGTCGCACCCAAGGAGCTGATCGGCCTGACCGGCGGCGTCACCAGCCTGGCGGCCAACATCGGCGGCATCGTCACGCCCATCGTGATCGGCGCCATCGTGCAGGCCACCGGCTCGTTCGCCATGGCCTTCTGGTTCATCGGCGGCGTGGCGCTGATGGGCACGCTGTCTTACTCGCTGCTGCTGGGCCGGCTGTATCGCATCCAGTTGCAGGCGCGCTGAGCGGCAATTGGCCGGTTTTCTCCAAGAGCAAGCGGCTTTCGTCCAACTTCTCGCGCTCAGCCGGCTTTAGGCTGAGCGCTCCAGACAGGAATCCAACAACAATGACTTCCACTTCCTATGTGTTTACTCCCGAACCCCAGGTGAGCCTGCCGGTCGCCGGCAGCGCCGAGCGCTTTCCGGTGGGCCGCGTGTTCTGCGTGGGGCGCAACTACCCGTGGCCAGGCGCCAGTGACGTAAAACCCGATGCACCGGTATTTTTCATGAAGCCGGCCAGCGCCGTGGTCGAAGCGGTGGGCGAAGTGATCTACCCACCGATGACGGACGAGTTCTGCCATGAGATCGAATTCGTGGTGGCGATCGGCAAGGCCGGCGCCGCCATCGACCAGGCCGATGCCCTGCAGCACGTGTGGGGCTACGCCGCCGGCCTCGACCTGACCCGCCGCGATATCCAGATGCGCGTGAAGAGCGCCGGCATGGCCTGGGAAATGGCCAAGGTGTTCGAAGGCGCTGCACCGATCACGGCGGTAGTGCCGGTCGCAGAGGCCGGGCACCCGGAGCAGGGCGCGGTGTGGCTGAGCGTGAATGGCCAGGAACGCCAGCGCAGCGCACTCGACGAGCAGATCTTCTCGGTCAGCGAGGTGGTCAGCCTGTTGTCGCACCTGGTGCCGCTGCGCCCGGGCGACCTGATCATGACCGGCACCCCCCACGGCGTCGCCGCCTTGAACCCGGGCGATGTGATCAATGCCGGCATCGAGGGCGTGGCCGAGCTGGAAATGCGCGTTGGCAGCCGTCCTTAGGCTTGCTCAACCGTTACCTGTGGGAGCGCGCCATGGGCGTGAAATCACCGGCGTGGCCCGTTCCCACATGAGTTCTCATCATTTCGTATCGGCATGACGACAGGCCGTGAATCGCTCACTGAGGAGACCCACGTATGTCCCAACAATCCCTTAACAAGGTGGCCCTGGTCACTGGCGCCGGCAGCGGCATCGGCAAGGCCGTGGCTGAAGCGCTGATGGCCGACGGCTTTTCCCTGGTGCTGGCCGGGCGCCGGCCCGAGCCGCTGCTGGCGATGGTCGATGCTGCCCGCAGCCGTGGTCAGGACGCCATCGCGGTACCGACCGATGTTCGCGATCCGGCCAGCGTCGATGCCCTGTTCGCCAGCGTCGAGGAGGTCTATGGTCGGCTTGACGTGATCTTCAACAACGCCGGCGTCAACACGCCAGCCGTGACGCTGGACGAGCTGGATGTCGAGCAGTGGCGCAACGTCATCGACACCAACCTCAACGGCGTTTTCCTCTGCGCGCGCGGCGCGTTCCGGCTGATGCGCAAGCAGTCGCCCCAGGGCGGGCGGATCATCAACAACGGCTCGATCTCGGCGCACACGCCGCGGCCCTACAGCAGTGCCTACACCACCAGCAAGCACGCGGTGCTGGGGCTGACCAAATCCCTGGCGCTCGACGGCCGCGAGTTCGGCATCGCCTGCAGCCAGATCGACATCGGCAACGCCCTGACCGAGCTGTCGGTGCGCATGACCAAGGGCGTGCGCCAGGCCAATGGCGAGATCGCCGTCGAACCGATGGTCGACGTCAGCCACGTTGCCGACGCGGTGCGCTACATCGCCGCGCTGCCGCTGTCGGCCAACGTGCTGAACATGACCGTGATGGCCACCAACATGCCCTTCGTCGGGCGTGGCTGACCGGCAGCTCGTTGACGCGACCTGCCCATGACAACAATCGAGGTACCCATGAAACCAGAAGTCCTGCAGCTCAGCCCCATCCTGATTCCAGAGATCCGCGACCAGCTCGACGAGCTGTTCACCATTCGTCGTTACTACGAACAGGCCGACAAGGCCGCCTACCTGGCGCAGCACGGCGCCAACATCCGCGGGGTGATCACCGGCGGGCACACCGGCATCAGCCAGGCGGTGATGGCGCAGTTGCCGAATCTCGAAGTGGTGGCGGTCAACGGCGTGGGTACCGATGCGATCGATCTGGCCTATGCCCGTGACCGCGGCATCCAGGTCACCGCCACCATCGGCGCGCTGACCGAGGACGTCGCCGACCTGGCCATCGGCTTGCTGATCGACCTGTGCCGCGGTATCAGCACCGGTGATCGCTACGTGCGCAGCGGCGAATGGGCGAAAAGCGCCACGCCGCTGGTACCGTTGCCGCTGGCCCGGCAGTTCTCCGGCATGCGCATCGGTATCGTCGGCATGGGCCGGGTAGGGCGTGCGGTAGCCGCCCGCGCCGCGGCCTTCGGTTGCCCGATCAGCTACACCGATCTACGGCCGATGAACGACGTGCCACACACCTTCGTGGCTGATCTGCTGAGCCTGGCCAATGGCAGCGATGCGTTGATCCTGGCGGCGGCCGCGGACAAGGGCGAGGCCATCGTCAACGCCGAGGTGCTGCATGCCCTGGGGCGCGACAGCTACCTGATCAATATCGCCCGCGGCAAGCTGGTCGACGAGCCCGCCCTGGTCGCCGCGCTGCAGAGTGGGCAGATCGCCGGTGCCGGGTTGGACGTGTTCGCCGACGAGCCCCAAGTGCCTGGCGAGCTGTTCGAACTCGAGCAAGTGGTGCTGCAGCCACACCGCGCCAGCGCCACGGTGCAGACCCGAACGCGCATGGGGCAGATGGTCGTCGCCAGCCTCGTCGACGTGTTCGCCGGGCGCAAGCCAAACGGCAGCGTTACCGGCTGACTCTTGCGGATGGCGGCTCGCCGAGCCGCCCTTTGGGGCCGTGCGGCCCCTGTTTTATTCTCCTTCGGCGACCTGGCCATTCGACAGCATGGGCGCCTGTCCGGGCATCTGGGCATGGACGCTTGTCCGTCCTGGAGCGTGTTCCCCGGCAGAAAAAATGGTTTTTTCGCGCGGCGCTTTTGAGTAAAGTGCGGGCCTCTTTGGGGAGTAGCCTGCTTCCGGGGTCGCCCGGCAGCGTTCGTATCAACATTCTCGGCAGCAGCCGTGGTACGAACACCTTTCGGTTGGTGAGACCAATGACAGATACGTGCCTAAGGTCGGGCGCGTGTATCCGTCATTGACTCATAGCCCGACCGAGACGTAACCGTGAGCCTCCTTTCTCTTGTCTTCCTGGCCTTCGCCATGTCCACCGATGCCTTTGCTGCCGCTGTCGGCAAGGGTGCCTCGCTGCATAAACCCAGGTTCCTCGATGCACTGCGCACCGGCCTGATCTTTGGCGTGATCGAAGCCATCACCCCGGTGGTCGGCTGGTTCATCGGCCAGGCGGCCGCCAGCTTCGCCGAAGAATGGGATCACTGGATCGCCTTCACGCTTTTATTACTGCTCGGCGTGCACATGATCTACGCAGGCTTGCGGCCCGAGGCCGAGGAGGCCGAAGAAAAGCCCAAGTCCCATTCCTTCTGGCTGCTGGCCGCCACAGCGTTCGCCACCAGCATCGACGCGTTGGCGGTGGGTGTCGGCCTGGCGTTCGTCGACGTGAATATCTGGGTGGCGGCCCTGGCCATCGGCCTGGCAACCATGACCATGGTCACCATTGGCGTGATGCTCGGCCGTTTGATCGGCACCGCCATCGGGCAGAAGGCCGAGATTCTCGGCGGTCTGGTGCTGATTGGCGTGGGCGCGGCGATTCTCTACGAGCACACCATGTGATGACTCGCGCCCGCTGCGCTGCCTTCGACAGGCTTTTTTGGATGCCGGAGCAGGGCGGGCGCGACTAATCAGCGGAACGTTATCGTGAAAAACGATACATATAGATGAATCAGTCCATGTTTCTGAATATTTCGACAGCCGCTGCACTTGTATAATTGCCGGTTAACCGCCCGTTGGGCTCTTCCTTAACGACTCTCTGGATTATTCGATGGCAAACGATAGATCGCCACCTTCGGCTATCGCGCGGCTTTGGCTCGCTGCGCTTGGCCTGGTCATTCTGGCAACCGGGCTGTTCTTCAGCGTTTATGGTTATCGCCTGGTCGCGCTCGGCGGCAGTGCCTACTTCCTGATCGCAGGCGTTTTGATGTTGGCCGCTGGCGTGCAGATCGTGCGCGCGCGGTCTTCCGGTGGCGTGCTGTTCACCCTGGTGTTCGTTGGCTCCCTGGCCTGGTCGCTGTGGGACGCTGGCCTGGATTTCTGGCCGCTGATCTCGCGTCTGATGGTGCTGACCGGCTTCATGATATGCGTGGCGTTGTCCTATCCGCTGCTGCAGCGCGGCAGCGGCCGTAGCGCAACGCCGGCGCCTGCCTTCGTGGCGGCCGGTGTGTTGTTGCTTGGTTTCGGCGCTGCGGTATGGGGCATGTTCCAGCCCCATCCGGTGGTGGCCGCCAGTGGCCAGTTGCCGGTGGCAACCCCGGCGAGCGAGGCGCAGCAGAACTGGGAACACTACGGCAACACGCCGGGCGGCTCGCGTTTCGTCGCGCTGGACCAGATCACGCCCGACAACGTCAAGAATCTGCAGGTCGCCTGGAGCTATCGCACCGGTGACGTACCGGAAAGCCCGACCGGCAATGGCGCCGAAGATCAGCAAACGCCGCTGCAGGTCGGTGACCGCGTATTCCTGTGCACCCCGCACAACAACGTGATCGCCCTGGAAGCGGCCACCGGCAAGGAAATCTGGAACCGTCAGATCAACGCCCAGCAGAAGAAGTGGATGCGCTGCCGTGGCCTGGCGTATTTCGATGCCACGCGCCCCATCGCTCAGCCGACGCAGCCCAATTCCACGCCGGTAAAAGTGGCCAGTGTGGCGGCCGGCGCCGCCTGCCAGCAGCGCATTCTGATGAACAGCATCGAATCCGAGCTGATCGCCCTGGACGCCAATACCGGCGAGTTCTGCCCGGACTTCGGCGTGCAAGGGCGTGTCGACCTCAAGGCCGGTTTGGGCAAGGGCGCCGATGCAGGCCAGTACTCGCTGACCTCGGCGCCGACCCTGGCCGGCACTACCGTAGTGGTTGGCGGCCGCGTGGCGGACAACGTCAGCACCGACATGCCGGGTGGCGTGATGCGTGGCTTCGACGTGATCACTGGTGAAATGCGCTGGGCCTTCGACCCGGGCAAGCCGGAAGATCGCGAAGCACCTGCTGCGGGCGACACCTACACCCGCTCCACGCCCAACGTCTGGGCGCCGATGTCCTACGATCCGGACTCCAACACGGTGTTCATGCCGGTCGGCAGCGCTGCCATCGACTTGTGGGGCGTCAAGCACACCGCGCTAGATCGCAAGTACGGCGCCTCGATGTTGGCGCTGGACGCCACCACCGGCAACGAGAAGTGGGTCTATCAGGTCGTGCACAACGACCTCTGGGACTTCGACGTGCCGATGCAGCCGAGCTTCATCGACTTCACCCAGCCCGACGGCAGCAAGGTTCCGGCCCTGGTGTTCGGCACCAAGGCTGGCCAGCTGTTCGTGCTCGACCGCCTGACCGGCAAGCCGCTGACCGAAGTGCAGGAGCGTCCGGTGCAGCCGGGGCAGATCGAGGGCGAGCGTTATTCGCCGACCCAGCCGGTTTCCGTTGGCATGCCGCAGATCGGGGCCGATACGCTGACCGAGTCCGACATGTGGGGCGCCACGCCGTTCGACCAGCTGATGTGCCGCATCAAATTCAAGTCGATGCGTTACGACGGCCTGTTCACGGCGCCGGGGACCGACCCGTCGCTGAACCTGCCGGGCTCGCTGGGCGGCATGAACTGGGGTGGCCTGTCGGTGGACCCGACGCGTAACTACCTGTTCGTCAACGACATGCGCGTCGGCCTGGAAGTGCAGTTGATTCCCCAGCCGGCCAAAGGCAGTGCGCCGAAGAACGACGGCGGCGAGGCAGCCAATATCGCCAACGCCGCGGTGCCGCTGGAAGGCACGCCGTACGCGATCAACGCCAAGCTGCGCTTCACCTCGCCGCTGGATATCCCATGCCAGAAGCCGCCGTTCGGCACCCTGACCGCCGTCGACCTGAACACCCGGCAGATCGCCTGGCAGGTGCCGGTCGGCACCGTGCAGGACACCGGCCCGCTGGGCATCAAGATGCACCTGCCGATTCCGGTGGGCATGCCGACCATCGGCGGCACGCTGTCCACCCAGAGCGGCCTGCTGTTCATCGCCGCGACGCAGGACTACTACCTGCGCGCCTACGACAGCGCCACCGGGCAGGAAGTCTGGAAAGGCCGCTTGCCGGTCGGCAGCCAAGGCACGCCGATCAGCTACAAGGATCCGGCCACCGGCAAGCAGTACATCGTGATCTCGGCGGGCGGCGCCCGTAACTCGCCGGACCGCGGCGACTACGTGATCGCCTACGCACTGCCGGACTGAGTCCGTAAGCCCCTGCAGCGAAGTCGCTACAGGGGCTTTTTTCTATGGGGCAGCGATCGCTGTACCGGCCCCTCATAATCATCGGCGCCTTCTTGCTCCGGGCTTGCCCGTCTAGCTACTGGTTACCAGCAATAACCGAATTAGCTTGCCGAAATGTTATGTTGTAACAATAATGGCCGCGCTTTGCGCAGGTCGCTGGGTTGCTCTGGCTGAGCGAGTCGCACCGCAAAACACTGCAGGCGGATCGCTTATTGGTTAAGATGCCGCCGCCGGTTTCCGCGAGGAATTAATAGGGAATCCGTCGCCGCCTCTGGTGGCCAAACGGAACTGCCCCCGCAACTGTAGGTACCGAGCAGCGCTGCATTCGTGTCACTGGAGTTATTTCCGGGAAGGCCGCCGCGCTGTGCAGACGTACCAGTCAGGAGACCTGCCGGCATGGGGCTGACCTCGCTTTTGGACGGGCAGGCGCCAGTAATCGAACCGCCGGCGGGGTGTCCGGGAGGGGGCATCCGTGATCACTTCCCGAGAGGGACAGGTGCGGCCATGGCCGCGCAGCGTGATGTGTTCTCCAGGCTACGCACTGCCGTTATGCGTATTTGTTGATTAGGAGATCACCCGCATGTTCGCATCACGCCTTGCCGTCATCGGCGCCGTCCTGGCGCTGTCTTCCATGGCCCACGCCGCCGGCCCGACTCAATACCCACTCACTCTGGAAAACTGCGGCCAGCAGCTGACCTTCGCGAAAAGCCCCGGCAACGCCGTGACCATCGGCCAGGCGGGTACCGAAATTCTTTATTCCCTGGGCCTGGGCGAACGCCTGGCCGGCACCTCGCTGTGGTTCAGCCACGTGTTGCCCGAATTCGAGGCGCAGAATGCCAAGGTGCCGCGCCTGGCCGACAACGACCCCAGCTTCGAGTCGGTGATCGGCAAGCGCCCGGGCCTGGTAGCGGTGCAGTTCGAGTGGATGGTGGGCGAGCAGGGCGTGGTGGGTACGCGCAAGCAGTTTCACGACCTGAACATTCCCACCTACATCATGCCGACCGACTGCGAAGGCAAGGACAACCTGGTCGGCGCAGACGGCACCCGCCTGCAGCCGTTCCAGATCGACAGCCTGTACAAGAGCATCAACCAGTTGGCGCAGATCTTCGACGTGCAGGACAAGGGCGACGCTCTGGTCACCGACCTGCAGAAACGCCTGGCCGCGGCGGTGGCCGGTGCCGAGCAGCGCCAGGCCAAGGATATTTCCGCGCTGTTCTGGTTCTCCAGCCCGGACATGGATCTGGACCCGTACGTGGCCGGTCAGAAAGGCGTGGCCGACTACATGATGAAGTCCCTGGGGCTGCGCAATGTGGTCGAGTCCAATGAGGAGTGGCCGAGCGTGGGCTGGGAAACCCTGGCCAAGGCCAACCCCACGGTGCTGGTGCTGGCGCGCATGGACCGTCGTCGCTTTCCCGCCGACGACGTGGAAAAGAAGCTCCAATTCCTGCGTAACGATCCGGTCGCCAAGCACATGGATGCCGTCAAGAACGGGCGCATCGTGATCATCGACGCTGACGGCATGCAGGCCTCGCTGCGCATGATCACAGGCATCGAAACCCTCGCCAAGGCCGTTGACAGATTCCAATGATCGCGCGCAGTTCACGCCTGTTCCTGCTGACCCTGTTCTGCCTGCTGCTGCTGGGCGTGGCGGTGATCGCCGGGGTCGCCCTGGGCGAAACCCGCATTGCACCTTCGGTGGTGTTTCAGGTGCTGGCCAACAAACTGTTCGCGGCGGGCTTCGTGCTCGACCCGATCGATGAAGGCATCGTTTGGAATTACCGCCTGACCCGCGCTCTGGTCGCCGCCAGTTGCGGGGCCGGGTTGGCGGTGTCCGGGGTGGTGCTGCAGGCACTGCTGCGCAACCCGCTGGCTGACCCCTATCTATTGGGAATTTCTGCGGGCGCTTCCACCGGCGCGGTGTCCGTCGCCTTGCTCGGCTTGGGCGCCGGCATGCTGTCGTTGTCCATGGGCGCCTTTCTCGGCGCGGTCGCCGCCTTCGCATTGGTCGCGCTGCTGGCCCGAGCGGCGGGCGGTGGTGCGATCAGCGGCAGTGCGCAGATCATTCTGGCCGGCATCGCCGGTTCCCAGTTGTTCAATGCACTGACTTCGTTTCTGATCACCAAGTCGGCCAGCGCCGAGCAGGCGCGCGGCATCATGTTCTGGCTGCTCGGCAACCTGAGTGGGGTCGACTGGCAGGATGTGCTGCTGGCCGTGCCGATGGCCCTGGCCGGGGTCTTGCTGGTCGCCTGGCACACGCGGGCGCTGGACGCCTTTACCTTTGGTGCCGAGTCGGCGGCTTCGCTGGGCGTGCCGGTGCGTCGTGTGCAGGCCACCCTGATCGCCTGTACCGCGCTGGTCACGGCGGTGATGGTGTCGATCGTCGGCTCCATCGGCTTCGTCGGCCTGGTGATTCCCCACGCCGCGCGGCTACTGGTGGGCGCGCGGCATGGCCGGCTGGTGCCGGTTTCGGCACTGATCGGCGCGGTGTTCCTGATCGCCGCCGATGTACTGTCGCGCACGGCGATCAAGGGCCAGGTGCTGCCGATCGGCGTGGTCACCGCACTGGTCGGTGCACCGGCATTCGCGGTGATTCTGGTGCGCGGGAGGCGGGTACGATGAACACCGTGTTGCAGTGCAGCGACCTGGGTTGGTCAGTAAAGGGCCGGGCGATCGTGGCGGGGGTCGACCTCGAAATACGGCAGGGCGAAACCCTGGGCCTGATCGGGCCCAACGGTTCGGGCAAATCGACGCTGCTCAAGCTGCTTTCCGGTATTCGTGCGCCAGGCAGTGGCCAGGTGCAGTTGCATGGCAAGCCATTGACGAGCCTGAGCCGCCGCGACGTGGCCAGGCAACTGGCTTTCGTCGAGCAGCAGGCCGACACCAGTGACGCGGTGACGGTGCGTGATGCCGTCGAGCTGGGACGCACGCCCTGGTTGTCGGCGCTGCAGCCCTGGTCCGCCAGTGACGAGCGCATCGTCATGCAGGCCCTGGCCGACGTGGACATGGCCCACATGCGCGAGCATGCCTGGAGCACCCTGTCCGGGGGCGAGCGCCAGCGCGTACACATCGCCCGGGCGCTGGCCCAGCAGCCGCAAATCCTGCTGCTCGACGAGCCGACCAACCATCTGGACATCCAGCACCAACTGTCGATTCTCAACCTGGTGCGGGCGCTGCCGGTCACCACGCTGATCGCCCTGCATGACCTCAACCAGGCGCTGGAATGCGACCGCCTCGGGGTCATGGAACGTGGCCGGCTGGTGGCACTGGGCGAGCCCGATGAGGTGCTGACCACCGAACGCCTGCGCGACACCTTCGGCGTGCGCGCTCGCTACCTCACCGACCCGGAAGATGGCGCGCGCATCCTGCGCTTTCATCCCACCTGACACGGACGACTCCCATGCCCATTCGCTACGCAATCGCCTTGCTGGCAACCCTGTTCTGCACCGCGGCCCTGGCCGAGGTGCACGAAGTGAAAATGCTCAACCGCGGGGCCAGCGGGCCCATGGTCTACGAGCCGGATTACCTGGCCATCGCGCCGGGCGACACGGTGAAGTTCATCGCCACCCAGCCGAGCCACAATGCCGCGAGCCTGCCAGGTTTCCTGCCCGATGGCGCCGAACCGTTCAAGGGAAGGATCAACGAAGAAGTCGAAGTGAAGTTCGATGTGCCGGGCTTCTATGGCATCCAGTGCATTCCGCACCTGGCCATGGGGATGGTGATGCTGATCCAAGTTGGTGATAGCCCCGTCAGCGAGGCGCAGATCCCCGCGTCCTTGCCGACGCGGGCCAGGCAGCGTTTCGAGCAGATCGTCGAACGGGTGAGTTCGGCGTACTGATTGCCAATTATTCTGAGAGTGTCGTGTCCTGATGCGCCGTGTTCTGAGCACCTTTAGCTCACTGTCTCCCGCCGCGCGCGTGCTGATCCTCAATGGACTGGCATTCAACTTCGGCTTCTACATGTTGATGCCGTACCTGGCCGGGCATCTGAGCGAGAATCTCGGCCTGGCCGGCTGGGCCGTGGGCCTGGTGCTCGGCATCCGGGTATTCAGCCAGCAGGGGTTGTTCCTGCTCGGCGGCCTGCTGGGGGATCGCATCGGCTACCGTCGCGCCATTCTGATCGGCTGCGGGGTGCGCTGCGTTGGCTTTGCGGTATTCGGGTTTTCCGAGAGCCTCACGGTGCTGCTGCTGGCCGCCTGCCTGAGCGGTTTCGCCGGCGCACTGTTCACGCCCTGCGCCCAGGCCTACCTGGCGGACGAATGCCAGGACGCCCAGCTGCGCAAGCAGGCGTTCGCCCTTCACAACATGGCGAGCACCGCCGGCATGCTGCTTGGCCCGTTGGCCGGCCTGCTGTTCATCAGCGTCGACTTCTCGGTGACCGGTAGCGTATCGGCGGCACTGTTCCTGGTGATGACGCTGGTGCAATGGCGCTTCCTGCCGCTCAAGGATCTGGTATCGGGCGAGGAGCCGGTGACCATGCTGCGCCAATGCCTGGACATGCTCCAGCAATGGCCATTCCTGCGCTTCGCCTTGTTGGCGGCTGCCTATCCTTTGCTGTTTCACCCGCTGTACCTGGCGGTGCCGGCCTACAGCCACGCCTATGGCGGTGGTCAGGAATGGATCACCCAGGTGTTCGTGATCACTGCGCTGGTCGGCGTGTTGCTGCAGATGCCGGTCAGTGCCATGCGCCAACGTTGGCTGAGCGAAGGGCAGGGCATGGGCGCAGGCCTGACGCTCATGGCCTGCAGCTATGGGCTGCTGGCCGAACCTCTGGTCAGCCTGGTCGGCGCGCAGTTGGCCGTGCAGCTCATGGCTGCGCTGTTCAGCTTTGGCAGCATGCTGGTGTTGCCGCTGCTGTCGGCTCATGTGCCGCATTACGCCAAACGTGGCCAACTGGCCGCCTACTACGGGTTCTTCGCAGGCGTGGGAGGCCTGGTCGCGCTGCTCAGCAACGTGCTGATCGGTCGATTCCTGCCCGCCGATCAGGCGCCGCCACAGCTGTTGTGGTGGATGTTGCTGGTGATCGGCGTGGCCGCCGCATTCAGTCTTTTTTGGCATATGCGTTCAATCAAGGAGCAATCGTGAACAGATCATCGCTGGGCTTTCTGGCCCTGACGGCATGCTGCGTGTCCCCACAGGCGTTCGCCGCCGGCGAGGAGCAATCCAAGAGCAACGGTTTCATCGACGATGCCACCTGGAGTCTGCTCAATCGCACCGTGTATGAGAATCGCGATTATCGACATGGCGGGCGTAGCAACGGCGCCCGCAATGCGTTCAAACCCCGTGACGCGCGTAACGGTTATGCCGAGGAATGGGGATACGGCATGCAGGGCGAGGTGAAGTCGGGTTTCACTCAGGGCACGGTCGGTTTCGGGCTCGATGGTCATTTGTATCTTGCGCAGAAGCTCGATGGTGGCGGTGGGCGGGCCGGGAAGATGCGCCATATGCCGGTCGACAATGAGGGCTACGACCAGAATGAGGTCGCTCGCGGTGGGGCGGCAGTCAAGGCGCGGCTGTCGTCGACCTGGGTGCGCTATGGCGAACAGCGGGTCAAGACGCCGATCTTTTCCTCGTCCGACAGTCGTCTGCTGCCGGAAACCCATACGGGCTGGTTTCTCGACAGTCGCGAGATCGATGATCTGGTGCTGACCGGCGGACATTTCACCGGCTCGGCGGACCGCAATTCGCGCAGCAACAACAATCCGCTGATCATCAACTACGCAAACCCCAGCAAGCCATTGGGCAATGCGTTCAGCTTCGTGGGAGGCACTTACACGGGCGTACCGGCGCTGTCGCTGAGCCTCTACGGCGGTGAATTGGAAGACAGTTGGCGTACGGGCTATCTGGGCGTCAACTACGTCCATGCGCTCGGTGACAAGCGAGCGCTGAGCGCCGATTTCAATCTCTACCGCAGCAATGACATTGGCCAGGCGCTGGCCGGGCGAGTCTCCAACACCACTGGCAGCTTTTTGCTCAGCTATAGCGAGGGTTTTCACAAGATCGCGCTGGGCTATCAGAAGGTCGACGGCGACAGCCCCTTCGATTACGTAACGCGAGGCGCGATCTGGCTGGGCAACGCCGTACAGCTCTCCGACTTCAATGCGCCAAACGAGCAGTCCTGGCAGCTGGCCTACACCTATGACATGGCCGGTATCGGCATCCCCGGGCTCAGTGCCGGAGCTGCCTATGTTCGCGGCAGCGGCATCGATGGCAGCGATGTGGACCCGAACGGCAGCTATGCGTGGTTGGGTTATGGCAAGGGCGGCAAGCACTGGGAGCGCGACCTCAACCTGCGCTACGTTGTGCAGTCTGGAACCTTCAAGGGCCTCAATGTGCTGCTGCGTCAGAGCGTGCACCGCGGCAATGCTGCGCAGGCCGAAGGAGATACGGATCAACTGCGCCTGGCGGTCGAATACCCCCTGACCGGCCGATTCTGAATGAACCGTCAGGCTCGCCGCCTGCTCTGCGAAGGGGTAAACCCATGCCACGCCTGTTCGTTGTCGCGCTTTTGTGCTGCCTGACCCTGCCAGCCCACGCCGCCTTCACGCTGCCGGGTGACGCCATGCGCTGCACCCGCAGCGCGATGCTACTCAACTGCACGGATCGTTTCGGCAACCACTACGGCATGCTCCAGCAGGCCAACGACACCCTGATGCGCGGCTTCGACGTGATCAGCGGGCTGAGCTGGGCTCAGACCAGCACGACCTATGGCCGCCTGCAGATCTTTACCGGGGTCAGTGCCGACGGCGAGGTGTGGTTCGGTTCCAGCCGGCGCATCGGCTGGAACGTGGTCAGCCGGCTGTCCAGCTCCCAAGGCGATCGCGACCGGGTCAATTGCAACCGTCTGAACGGCTGCCGCTGACGCCAGCCTGGTCAGCTGAAGCGCGGCAGGCGCTGATCCTGATCGTCTGTATCCTGCTCGGCCTGTTGCGGCACACCTGCCACCTTCAGCGTCGGCATGCGCTCGCCGACCAGGCGCAAATCGCGGCGTGGCAGGGCAAAACGTACATCCAACTCGCGTAACGCATCGAGCAGCTGCAGATTGATCTCCTGCTGGATGTCCATGTACTGGTTGTAGTCCGAACTCTGCACGATATACACAACCTCGAAGGTCAGCTGGCTTTCGTCGAAACCCAGAAAGTGCGCGCGGTCGAATTTGGTTTTCGGCGTGGCACGGATGATCTCGCCGACCCGCTCGGAGACCTGGCGCACCTTGTCGCTCGGCGTGTCGTAACTGATGCCGAATTTGAACACGATGCGTCGGGTGTCCATGCGCTTGTAGTTGTGCACGATCTGACGCAGCAGGTCGGCGTTGGCGCAGACCACCTGTTCGCCGCTGAGGCTGCGGATGCGCGTGGTCTTCAGGCCGATATGCTCGATGCTGCCGGCCACCTCGCCGAAGACCACGAAGTCGCCTATCTCGAAGGGCTTGTCGACGCCGATGGACAGCGAGGCGAACACATCGCCAAGCACCGTCTGCACCGCCAGTGCCACGGCGATACCGCCGACACCAAGGCTGGCCACCAGTGCGGTGATGTCCACGCCCAGATTGGCGAGGATCGACAGCAGCATCACTGACCAGACTACGATCAACACCATGATGCTGATGATGGTGGTCATCACCGGGTTGTAACCGCTGCCGCCGTGCTTGCCGACCACCAGGCTACGCGACCACAGGCGCACGCCGGTATCCACCCACAGGGCGATCTGCAGCGCCAGGGCGACGAACCAGGTATGACTCAGTGCGGCCTGCCAGCTGCCGGGCAAGTCCGGCAGGCGCAGGGCGAGCAGCAGCGAGAACGCCAGGAGCAGGAAGCGACTGGTACGCCCGATCACCACTGCGACGAAGTGTTGCCAGTTGCCATCCTGGCCTTTGGACCAGGCGGTCAGGCGCTTGTGCAGGATGCCGACCACGGCGCGCAGGATGGTGTAGATCACCGTGGTGGCGACCAGCACGATGCCCACGCCGAGCCACAGGTCGCGCTCGAGCCAGATGTTCCACTGTTCCATTGATGCGTCCCCCGAAAAAACCAATACAGTTTTCTGTAGGCCTCAGGGCGCAGAAGTTCAGGTCAATGGCCTGATGGGCAAGGCGGGGTGGTCGTTTGCATGCGGCAGCCTGTCGCATGCCGGCATGTTATGGGTCGGCAGCTGAGCTAAGGTATGCGGGTGATCTGAAGGCGCGCGCTGCCAAGCTGGCGGGCGTGACCGGGCAGTGATCACAGGCCTCTGTCGCCGCAATCGATGCGGCGTGGGTAACCCTGATGCGGACACCAAGCCTGTCCGCCTGGAGAGTGACGTGACCTTCTATAGCCTTGATCTGCTGCTGATTCTGTTCGTGGTTACGCTGTTGTTCACTGCCTTGCCGATCATCCTTATGCGCAGCTTCTAGGCTCTGCACGAAAAGTACCTGCGCTCGGTGATGCTTCGTTAAAAATCGGCTGGAATGCCAGCCCAGTCGGCCTGCTCATTTACAGCTCGTAAACTCCGCGGCCTCACCGATTTTTGCCTCGCCTGACCTTCGCTCGGAGACCTTTCGTACAGACCCTAGCGTGCCTGTCACGGCCGCTCAGGCGGCGACAGCCTGGCCCAACAACTCACGAAAGCTTTCCGGCTGCACGTCGCGAATCAGCAGCAGGGCGCCGATGGTGCGCGCCGGTGTCTTGGGTAGCGCGTGGGACGGAATGGCGATCGGCAGTTGCGCCTGCCAGGTGCGGATCAGCTCGATGGGCTCGCTTCCTTCGAGCAGCTCATCAAGATAGACCTCCACGCCCATCTGCGACGCCAGCTCGGCGGATTGGTGCAGCAGCACGTCGGCCATCTCGTGTTGCTCGATCTGAGACGCCGATTCGAAGCGTGCCAGCCAGTCAGTGATCTGCTTGCGGCATTGCGCCGAGGGGCTGCGCAGATGCTGGAACACGAAGTAGATCGCGCCGACCATGGCAAGTGTTGTGGCAGTGAAGATCAGTTCCATCCTGGCTCCGGCACATCAGGGCTTTCAGCCCCGGTGGGCTGCATGGCGGCGAAACTAACCGAACAGTCAGGCGGGCTCAAGCAATTTAATGGCGAGTGGCCATCTTTTCGTGCTGGCAATTGAATCGCGGCGAGAATTTGTCGCCAAAGGAGCGGAAAAGGGCGGCCAGCAGGCCGCCCGGTGAGCGTCAGACCTTGAGCACCAGCTTGCCGAAGTTCTCGCCCTTGAACAGCTTGAGCAGGGTTTCCGGGAAAGTTTCCAGCCCTTCGACGACATGCTCTTTGGACTTGATCTTGCCTTCTGCCAGCCAGCCGCCGATTTCCGCTGCAGCGCTGGCGAAGTTGGCGGCGTGATCCATGACCACGAAGCCTTCCATACGTGCACGGTTGACCAGCAGCGACAGGTAATTGGCCGGGCCCTTCACCGCATCCTTGTTGTTGTACTGGCTGATCGCGCCGCAGATGACGATGCGCGCCTTGGGTGCCAGGCGGCCCAGCACGGCGTCCAGGGTTTCACCGCCGACGTTGTCGAAGTATACGTCGACGCCCTTGGGGCATTCGCGCTTGAGCGCCTCGGAGAGGTCTTCGCTCTTGTAATCGATGGCTCCATCGAAGCCCAGCTCGTCGGTCAGGTAGGCGCATTTCTCCTTGCCGCCGGCGATGCCGATGACGCGGCAGCCCTTGAGCTTGGCGATCTGCCCGGCAATGCTGCCCACGGCGCCCGCCGCACCGGACAGCACCACGGTATCGCCGCTTTTCGGCGCGCCGACATCGAGCAGTGCGAAATAGGCGGTCATGCCGGTCATGCCGAGGGCCGAGAGATACACCGGCAGCGGCGCGCGCTTGGGGTCGACCTTGTAAAAGCCGCGCGGCTCGCCGAGGAAGTAGTCCTGCACACCGAGGGCGCCGTTGACGTGATCACCGACTTTGTAATCCGGGTGGTTGGAGGCGACGACTTCACCCACGCCCAGGGCGCGCATCACATCGCCCAGGCCCACCGGGGCGATGTAGGACTTGCCCTCATTCATCCAGCCGCGCATGGCTGGGTCCAGCGACAGGTAGAGGTTCTTGACCAGAATCTGCCCATTGCCCGGTTCGCCGACCGGTTTTTCCACGTAATCGAAGGTGTCGCGTCCGACCATGCCGCTGGGGCGTTTGGCGAGCAGGAACTGACGGTTTAGCTGAGTGGACATGGAGAGCCTCCGTTGAAATAAGCTGTGGTGATAATCCTCATGCCTGCGATGGACAAGCATGTCGCAGTGGCCGAATGTTTGCCGATCCATTGAACTGATGGGGTCATTGCCCGCCAGCAAGGCGTCGATAGCCCGCTACAGTGTGGATCACGATCACGGAAGTCTGACCACATCGAGGTAGCGATGACTGCAAGTCCTTTACTGAGTGTGTTTCTCCCCCTGGCGCTGGGCATCATCATGCTCGGCCTGGGCCTGTCGCTGACCCTGGCGGATTTCACCCGGGTGGTGAAGTACCCCAAGCCGGTGCTGGTCGGGCTGTTCTGCCAGTTGCTGCTGTTGCCGGTGGCCTGCTTCTTCATGGTTCAGGCGTTCGGCCTGGCGCCGGCGCTGGCGGTAGGCATGATGCTGTTGGCAGCATCGCCCGGCGGCACGTCGGCCAATCTCTACAGCCACCTGGCTCACGGCGACGTGGCGCTGAACATCACCCTGACCGCGGTGAACTCGGTGGTCGCGATACTGACCATGCCCTTTATCGTCAACCTGTCGCTGGCCTATTTCATGGAGGGCGATCAGGCCATTCCGCTGCAATTCGCCAAGGTGGTGCAAGTGTTCGCCATCGTGCTGGGGCCGGTGGCCATCGGCATGTTTCTGCGCAGCCGCTTTCCGGGCTTCGCGCTGCGCATGGAAAGCCCGGTAAAGATCATCTCCGCGCTGTTCCTGCTGCTGATCATCGTGCTGGCGTTGGTCAAGGACTGGCAGACGGTGCTCGACTACGCACCGGTGGTCGGCGCCGCCGCCCTGGCGTTCAATCTGCTGAGCCTGGCGGTGGGCTACTTCGTGCCGCGCCTGCTCAAGCTGAGCCTGCGCCAGGCCATCGCCATCGGCATGGAAATCGGCATCCACAATGGCACCCTGGCCATCGCCCTGGCGCTAAGCCCGGTGTTGCTCAACAACAGCACCATGGCCATTCCCGCAGCGCTGTACAGCATCATCATGTTCTTCACCGCCGCAGCGTTCGGCTGGTGGGTAAATGCGGCCCATGGCAAGCAGTTGAAGGCCGAGAGCGGGGATGTCGCTGCGTAGGGACTGATTCAAGGCAGGAGCCGCCGTTCACTGATCCATTGTGGGAGCGGCTTACGTCCGCTCCCGCGAAATACCTTCGGCCTCAGACAGCACGCTTGCCTGCATTGAGCAGCACCAGCGTCAGCAGCCCGGCGACGATGCCCCAAAACGCCGAGCCAACCCCGAATAGCGTCATGCCCGAAGCAGTGACCAGAAAGGTGATCAGCGCCGCTTCGCGCTCTTTGGGCTCGCCCATGGCCTGGGTCAGCCCGCCGATGATCGAGGCGAACAGCGCCAGGGCGGCGACCGACAGGATCAGTGCCTTGGGCAGGGCAGCGAACAGCGCGGCGAGGGTGGCTCCGAACAGCCCGGCGATGCCATAGAAAATCCCGCACCAGACCGCCGCCGTATAGCGCTTGCGCGGATCCTCATGGGCTTCCGGGCCGGCGCAGATCGCCGCGCTGATGGCCGCCATATGAATGCCGTGGGAGCCGAACGGCGCCATCAGGATCGACACCAAGCTGGTGGTGTTGAGCAGCGGCGAGGCCGGAACGTCATAGCCGTTGGCGCGCAGCACCGCCATGCCCGGCAGGTTCTGCGAGGCCATGGCGACGATGAACAGCGGGATGCCGATGCTGATGGCCGCACCGAGGGAAAAGCTCGGCGTGGTCCACTCAGGTGTTGCCAGTTGCAGTTCGAACTGGGAGAAGTTCAGCAGCCCCAACACGCCGGCCAGCACACAGCCCACCACCAGCGCACCGAGCACCGCGTAACGTGGCTGCAGGCGCTTGCCCAGCAGGTAGGTGAACAGCATGGCGATCACCAGCAGCGGCTGCTGCTCGGCGGCCACGCAGATCTCCAGGGCGATCTTGAACAGCACGCCGGCCAGCAGCGCCGCGGCGATGGAGCCGGGAATGCGGCGCATGATGCGGTCGAAACTGCCGGTCAGCCCGCACACCAGAATCAGCGCCGAACAGACGATATAGGCGCCAATCGCCTCGCTGTAGGGCACCCCGGGCAGGCTGGTGATCAGCAGCGCTGCGCCGGGCGTCGACCAGGCGACCATCACCGGGGCGCGGTAACGCAGTGAAAGGCCGATGCAGGTCACTGCCATGCCAATCGATAGCGCCCAGATCCACGAGGAAATCTGCCCGCTGGTCAGCCCGGCGGC
The DNA here is from genome assembly GCF_000213805.1 of Pseudomonas fulva 12-X. Lineage (NCBI taxonomy): Bacteria > Pseudomonadati > Pseudomonadota > Gammaproteobacteria > Pseudomonadales > Pseudomonadaceae > Pseudomonas > Pseudomonas fulva. Next base: position 2,388,066 of record NC_015556.1, read on the forward strand.
TTGGCCGGCCTGGAACATCAGCACAAGTGAGCTGGTGTAGCCGGTGAGCATGCCGACGAAGCCGGCAACCACGGCGGAGGTAGAGGTATCGGCCAGTGGGCGCAGACGCGTTTGGCTGTTGTCGAGCATTACATCACTCCTTTGATGTCGGCCAGGATCGGGTACAGCGACGCCACCAGCAGCACGGCCATGCCGATATTGAACAGGCGCAGCACCGTAGCGTTACGCAGCCAGCTGCGCAGCAAGGTGCCGGCCACCGTCCATAAACCCACGCATGGCCCGCCGACCACGGCGAACAGTGCGGCGATCAGCAGCACGTTGACCAGAAAATTCTCCTGTGGCGTATAGGTGGCGATGGCACCAATGGCCATGACCCAGGCCTTGGGGTTGACCCACTGAAACGCCGCGGCCTGCAGGAAGGTGAAGGGTTTGCCGCGCTCGCCGCCAGTGCTGTCCGGCGCGCCTGAGCCGGCGATCTTCCACGCGAGATAGAGCAGGTAGGCGGCGCCCAGGTAACGCAGCAAGGTGTAGAGCACCGGGAACTGCGCGAACACCTGACCCAGGCCCAGCCCCACGCAGATGATCAGCACCATGAAGCCCAGGCTGATGCCCAGCATGTGCGGCAGGCTGCGGCGCAGGCCGAAGTTCACACCGGAGGCCAGCAACATCATGTTGTTGGGCCCGGGTGTGATCGAGGTGACGAAGGCGAAGGCGACGAAGGCGAGCAGCAGTTCCGTTGTCATTGCAGGTTCTCCGGATTGAGCGATGACGATAAGGGCATTGGTCCCGCTCGTCGCCGTACAGCACTCGTGATAAGTGGCCGTACAGTTCTGCTTACATCACCCGGCAGCGTGACCTGTACCGCTTAGCGCCTTGTTCACCGCCATCCAGCCGTCCACCGCATGCTTGCCACTTTCATCGAAGGCGCGCTGTAGCAACTTGACCTGCTCCCGGCGCAGCGCGCGCTCCAGCTTGACGCCTTCGGTGGTCAGGCCGAGCAGGCGTTTGCGCTTGTCGTCCTCGGCGGTGACGCTCTGGGTCAGGTGCATTTCCATCAGTTGGCGCAGTGGAATGCTCAGCGCCTGTTTGCTCACCCCCAGATAACCGAGCAACTCGCTGACGCTGAGCCCCGGATGCCGGGCGATGAAGAACAGGATGCGCTGATGCACCCGCGACAGGCCACGGCGCGCGAGCATCTCGTCGGCCTTGGTGGTGAATGCCTGGTAGCCGAAGAAGAAGGCGGCCATGGCAGCTTGCTGGTCGGCTGAGTTTTTAAGGTCAATCATATTGACGTATATGTCTCGGGCGGCGTACTTTCGGTCAAGCAGTTTGACGTAATTTTCATGACTTATCACCTGGTGACCTCATGGCCTTCTCCGAACGCATCTCCCGCCTTAAAAGCTCCCTGATTCGCGAAATCCTCGCTGCTGCCCAGCGCCCGGAAGTGATGTCGTTTGCTGGTGGTCTGCCGGCTGTGGAGATGCTGCCGGTGCTCGACTGGTCGCAAATGCCAGCCAGCATGGGCCAGTACGGCATGAGCGAGGGCGAGCCGGCGCTGCGTGAAGCCATCGCCGCCGAAGCCCGCCTGCTGGGCGTTCCCTGCGAGGCCAGCCAGGTGCTGATCGTCAGTGGCTCACAGCAGACGCTGGACCTGGCCAGCAAGCTGTTCATTGATCCGGGCACCAAGGTGCTGCTCGAAGCTCCCACCTACCTGGCCGCGCTGCAGGCGTTTCAGCTGTTCGGCGCCGACTGCGTGGCCGTGCCTCAGGAAGCCGACGGCCCGCAGTTGCAGGCGCTCGAAGCGCAGCTGCAGAACCAGCGCCCGGCCTTCGCTTATCTGATTCCCACCTTCCAGAACCCCAGTGCCGTGCGTTATAGCGAAGCCAAGCGCGACGCCGTGGCGGCCCTGCTGGACCGCTACCAGGTCACGCTGATCGAAGATGAGCCGTACCGCGAGCTGGTGTTCGACGCCGGCAGTGCCACGCCCATCGTCAGCCGCCTGCGCAAGGCCAGCTGGATCTACACCGGTACCGTTTCCAAGACGCTGCTGCCCGGGCTGCGTGTCGGGTACCTGATCGCCACGCCGGATCTGTTCCCGCATCTGCTGCGCCTCAAGCAGTCGGCCGACCTGCACACCAACCGCGTCGGCCAATGGCAGGCGCTGCAGTGGCTGGGCACCGAGCAGTACCGCGAGCACTTGGCTGAGCTTAGGGATTTCTATCGCGTGCGACGTGATGCCATGCAGGCGGCGCTCGTCGAACACTTCAGTGAGCTGGCTGACTGGCAGGTTCCCCAGGGTGGCCTGTTCTTCTGGCTCAAGCTCAAGCAGCCTCAGGACACGCGGCTGCTGCTCGATGCGGCGCTGGCGCAGAAGGTGGCGTTCATGCCGGGCGAGCCGTTCTTCATCGACCCTGATCGCGCGCCCGGCTACTTACGGCTGAATTTCAGCCACGTGGCACCCGAGCGCCTGGGAGAGGGGCTGCGCCGGCTGGCCGGGGTGGTGCGTCAGGGACTGGCCGCGGACGCGGCGTGATTATCGGCAACAGGGGGATGAACATGTACAAGGTGTATGGCGATTACCGCTCCGGCAACTGCTACAAGGTCAAGCTGATGCTGAGTCTGCTCGGCAAACCATTCGAATGGGTGCCCATCGATATCTTCAAGGGCGAGACCCAAAGCCCCGAGTTCCTGGCCAAGAACCCCAATGGCAGGATTCCGGTGCTGGAACTGGAGGACGGCACCTGCCTTTGGGAGTCCAACGCCATCCTCAACTTTCTGGCCGACGGCAGCGAATTTCTGCAGACCGAACCACGCCTGCGTACCCAGGTGCTGCAGTGGCAGTTCTTCGAACAGTACAGCCATGAGCCGTACATCGCCGTAGCCCGCCGCATCCAGTGGCTCGAAGGAATGCCGGCTGCGCGCGCCGAGGAATACAAGGTCTGCCAGGTGCGCGGCCACAAGGCGCTGCGGGTGATGGAGCGCCAACTGGAGCAGACGCCGTATCTGGTCGGCGACCAATACTCCATCGCCGATATCGCGCTGTACGCCTATACCCACGTGGCCCACGAGGGGGGGGTCGACCTGAGTGGCTATCCGGCGGTCAATGCCTGGCTGGCACGGGTTGCCAGCCATCCCAAGCATGTGACCATGTTGGGCTGATATACACCATTCCCGCAGTCCGTAGGATGGGTGCTCCGACCACCATTTCGATGGGTTGCACCCATCCTACAGGTACGTCAGGCGCTTACTTGCGTCGCAGCCGCAGCCCGCTGAACACTACCAGCGAGCTCACGCATCCACAGTGTGGCCACGGCCTTCGTAGGATGGGTGAAACCCATCAAATTGCGATGAGTTGCACCCACCCTGGTACGGCAAGCGTCTATTTGCGCAACAACCGCAACCCGTTGAATACCACCAGCAGGCTCACGCCCACATCGGCGAACACCGCCATCCACATGGTGGCGTGGCCGGTGACGGTCATGGCCAGGAAGACTGCCTTGATGCCCAGGGCCAGCACGATGTTCTGCTTGAGGATCGCCGCGGTCTGCTGAGACAGGCAGATGAACGCCGGGATCTTGCGCAGGTCGTCGTCCATGATCGCTACGTCGGCGGTTTCGATGGCCGTGTCGGTGCCGATCGCCGCCATGGCGAAACCGACATCGGCACGGGCCAGGGCAGGGGCATCGTTGATGCCGTCGCCGACCATGGCCACCACACCTTTCTGTGCGAGCAGGGTTTCGACGGTTGCCAGCTTATCGGTGGGCAGCAGGTCGCCGCGGGCCTCGTCGATACCGACCTGAGTGGCGATCGCTCGAGCGGTGTGTTGGTTGTCGCCGGTCAGCATGACGGTCTTGACGCCCATGGCGTGGAGGCTGGCGATGGCCTCGCGGCTGCTGTCCTTCAAGGTGTCGGCGACGGCGAACAGGGCCAGGGGGCGGGCTTTGTCGCTGAGCACGATCACCGTCTTGCCCTGGCGCTCGAGTTCATCGAGTCGGGTTTCGAGCGTCGCCGAACACAGGCCCAGCTCCTCGAGAAGGCGATGGTTGCCCAACTGGTAGCGCTGGCCATCGATCACGCCCCGCACGCCGCGCCCGGCCAGGGCTTCGAATGCCTGTACCTCGACCAGCTCGATACCCTGTTGCCGGGCTGCACTGGCTACCGCCAGGGAGACCGGGTGATCGGAGCGCGCAGCCAGGCTGGCGGCGAGCGTGTGGTAACGGGTGGCATCCTCGCCCAGCGCCTGGTAGTCGGTCTGCACCGGCTTGCCGTGGGTGAGGGTGCCGGTCTTGTCCAGTGCCAGGTGCGTGATGTGACGGCCGTTTTCCAGATGCACGCCGCCCTTGACCAGAATGCCCTTGCGCGCCGCTGCGGCGAGGCCGCTGACGATGCTTACCGGGGTGGAAATCACCAGAGCGCAAGGGCAGGCGACCACGAGCAGGACCAGGGCGCGATACACCCAGTCGAACCAACCGCCACCTAATAACAATGGGGGCACCACGGCCACCGCCAGGGAGAGCAGGAACACCAGCGGCGTGTAGATGCGTGCGAAACGGTCGACGAAGCGCTGCGTCGGTGCGCGTGCGCCCTGGGCCTCCTCGACGGCCTTGATGATGCGTGACAGGGCGCTGTTGCTGGCCGCGGCGCTGACCTGGTATTCCAGCGCGCCGCCCTGATTGATGGTGCCGGCGAACAGGGTATCGCCTACGGTTTTCTCGATGGGCAGGCTTTCCCCGGTGATTGGCGACTGGTCCACCGTCGAATGCCCGTCGAGCACCTGGCCGTCCAGGCCGATGCGCTCACCGGGGCGCACCCGCACCACGCTGCCGATGGCCACCTGGGCGACGTCGAGCGCCTGCCAGCTGCCGTCGGCCTGGCGCACCGTCGCCTGTTCCGGGGTCAGTGCCATCAGGCCACGAATCGCGTTGCGCGCGCGATCCAGGGATTTCGCCTCGATCCGCTCGGCGATGGCGAACAGCACCATTACCATGGCCGCCTCGGGCCACTGCCCGATCAGCACGGCGCCGGTCACGGCGATGCTCATCAGCGCATTGATGTTCAGGTTGAAATTCTTCAGGGCGATCCAGCCCTTCTTGTAGACGTCGAGCCCAGCGGTGAGGATGGCGCCCAGGGCGATCAGTGCGACCACCCACTCCGGCGCGCTGTCGGTGAAGTGCACCAGTTCGGCGATGAAGGCGACCACGCCGGCACCGATCAGCCGCCATGGCAAGCCGCTGGCCACAGGCTCGGCGCGCACGGCCTGGCCTTCGCCTTCGAGTTGCGGGGTGAAACCGAGCTCGCGGATCGCCAGCAGGGCGGGCTCCAGAGCGTCCGGGCGGTGGCGAATGGTCAGCACCCGCTGCATGAGGTTGAAGTGCAGCGCCTCGATGCCGGGCTGGCGGGCCAGCTTGTCGCTGATCAGGCGTTCCTCGGTGGGGCAGTCCATCTGATCGATACGCACGCGGGTCTCGGCGGCCAGGGGGAGCGCCTGCATGCCCAGGCTGGCGATCGCCGCGATCACCTGCGGCGCGGCGCCGGCCTGATGTTCGACGACAAGGCTGCGGTTGAGCAGATTGAACTGCAGGCCGTGCACCTCGGACATGGGCTGCAGCTTGCCGCGAATCAGGCTCTCCTCGGTCGGGCAGCACATCTGTTCGATACGCAGGGCACTGCTTTCAGGGGCAGGATCCGCCTGGCTGCCGGCTGGCTCGCTGATTCCCGCGACCAACGGGCTGCCCGGCGTGCAGCAGGACGGCGTCGTATCGCTCGCGCAACAGGTCGCCTGAGGGCGTGCAGGTTTCGGGGCATGGTCATGATCACAGCAATTCGACATGGGGCTCTCCCAACTATCCTGTTGCAGAGTGAACACCCTGTAGCCACTATAGGGTCAAGCACTGGGAGAAAAGTGATCATGAAAATTGGTGAATTGGCGACGGTGACTGGCTGCCAGGTGGAAACCATCCGCTATTACGAGCGTGAAGGATTGCTGCCCGCACCCCAGCGTAGCGAAGGCAATTACCGCCTTTACCTGCCGGAGCACGTCGAGCGGCTTACCTTCATCCGCAATTGCCGCACCCTGGACATGACGCTCGACGAGATTCGCGAGCTGCTCAGCCTGCGCGGCCGTCCGGCAGAAAACTGCGAAGCCATCAACACGCTGATCGACGAGCATATCGAGCACGTCAACGCGCGAATCGCCAGCCTGCAGTCGCTGCAGGAGCAACTGGTCGAGCTGCGCAACAGCTGCCTGGCGGATCAGCAATCATCGCCGTGCGAGATCATCCGGCAACTCAGTACCAGCGATACGCTGCACGCCGAGAAGGATGTTTCTCATGTCGGCCGGGCGCATCGGCATTGAGCAAATCGGCAAGCCTGCCAGTGCGCTGTTGTCGCGGCGAAAACCAACGCATAATCGGCCCATTCCACTTGCCATGGACTTACCTGTGATGGCGTACCGCCCGCTGCGTTTGTTGCTGCTTTGCATGCTGATGCTGGTGCTGCCCGTGCAGGGTATCGCTGCGCTTGGCATGCAGACGGCCATGGCGGCGCAGACCGGTGGGCACGGACACGGCTCGCACGCGATGAGCGACTGCGTCGACGCATGCAGCCATCCGGATCAGACCCACGGCGGCAAACTGGCTGGCCACTCCAATTGCAGCCTCTGCGCGTTCTGCGTCGGTGTGCTTGCGCTGCCGCCGGCAGTCGTTGCCCCGGCGGCGTTGCCGCTCGATCAACCGCTTGCCACTGCTTTCCCACGCTTCACCGGCCATGTCGCCGACACGCCGGAGCGTCCTCCTCGTCAGCTCGTCGGTTAGCCCAACGAGAAACAGGCGCCATGCGCGCCCCTATCTATTGACGAGGTAAACACGATGCAGATGACAACCCTGCTGAGCGCCCTGGCGCTCACGATCACCATTGCGCTGTCGGCCAACGCCGCTGAACATGACCACGCTGCCGGCCATGCCCATGGCGCCGAGCATGGCAGTACCAGCGCGGAGCAGAAGCCCTGGGGCACGCCGGGCGATCCCGCCAAGGCGACGCGTACCGTGCATATCCATATGAACGACCAGATGCGTTTCGTGCCGGATCGGCTGGATGTGAAGGAAGGCGAAACGGTGCGGCTGGTACTGCACAACGACGGGCAACTGCTGCACGAGTTCGTGCTGGGCGACAAGGCGCAACTGGACGAGCACGCTGCCATGATGTTGCGGCAGCCGAACATGGCGCATACCGGCATGGACATGCTGCACGTGCAGCCAGGTGAGGAGGGCGAGGTGACCTGGACGTTCGACCGGGCGGGCACCTTCGACTTCGCTTGCCTGATCGCCGGGCATTACCAGGCCGGCATGGTCGGCAAGGTTGCGGTAATGCAGTAAGAGCAAGGCGCGGCTGGAGTGGTTTCCGGCTGCGCCTTCGTCTTTCCGATCAATGTTGCCGCGACGCTTGCGGGGCTTCCCCGGTTTTTGCTTCGCTCTACGCCGGGCTACGGGGTCACGCCGCGAAGCGCTGTTCCAGATAGGCTGCAATGGCCTTGGATTCGTACAGCCAGGTGCTCTGGCCGTTTTCTTCGATGCGCAAGCAAGGCACCTGGATCTTGCCACCCTGGCTCTCCAGATCGCTGCGGGCTGCGGCATCGTTCTTGGCATCGCGCAGCGCTACGGGCACGTTGAGGGCATGCAGCTTGCGGCGAATCTTCACGCAGAATGGGCAGGCCTTGAACTGATACAGCGCCAGGTTGCCGGCGGCCTGTTCGACCGCAGCCTGCGCCTCGGGCGCGCGCTTCATCTTGGCCGGGCGGGTGGCGATGTCGCCGAGGACGATCAGTTGGCCGAGGCCCAGGCGCAGTGCCTTGATAATCATGATGAGTACCTGCAGAAGTGAACGGCGCGCAGCTTACCCGAGTTGAGCCATCGGCCCAACCGGCAGGGGCCTGTTGCCGTTTCAGCGCGGCCGTGCGTGAAGCGGTAACAGACCCTAGCGCTTGCGGCATAATGTTGCGCCCAGTTGATCCTCACGGCCGATGCGATGAAACCCGAAGACCTGAAATTGTTGGTAAGCCGCGAGATGCCCTTCGGCAAGTACAAGGGGCGGCTGATTGCCGACCTGCCGGGCCACTACCTCAACTGGTTCGCCCGGGAAGGCTTTCCGAAAGGCGAGATCGGCCAGTTGCTGGCCCTGATGCAGGAGATCGACCACAACGGCCTGTCGGCACTGCTCGACCCCCTGCGCAGCAAACCGCGCCAGCCACCGCGCGGCTGATCAGCCTTCGACGAGGCGCTGCTCGAGGTGCTCGACGATGCTGTCGGGCTTTAGCACCAGCACGTCGCTCTCCAGTGTGTCGAGAATCACCTCGGCGGTGTTGCCGATCAGCGCGCCGCTGAAACCGGTGCGCGCCACCGTGCCGATCACCGTCACTGCTGCGTGCAGCTCGTGGGCGAGTTTGGGGATCAGCACATCGGTCGGGCCTTCGGCGATATGCAGGTGCTCGTCATCGATATCGTAGGTGTTCTGAAACGCCTGGCATTCCTGGCGATAGCGCTCCTCCACGGTATCGCGCAACTGGAAGGTCGGATCCGCGGCGGTCAGCATGGGCGATGGATGGGCGCTGAGCACGTGAAGCTCGGCCTTGGCCAGCTTGGCGATGTCGTAGCCATGCTCGATGATCAGGGTGTGCAGCGCGCGGTGCTCGCCGTCGATGTTGCCCACGTCGACCGCCGCCAGCACAGTGCCGCCGCTCCAGGGCGTCAGGGTTTTCACCAATAGCACCGGGCAGGGGCAATAGCGCAGCAGCTTCCAGTCATCGGGCGTCAGCAGCGCTTTCTTGAGGGGATTGTCAGGGCGATGCTGCTTGATCACCAGGCCGCAACCTTCGGCCTGCTGGGCATGGGCGATGGTGTCGTGCAGGCTGCCGTGCCAGGCCTGCTGGGCGCTGACACTGTAGCCATCCTGCTGCAGCGCGCTGCATAGCAGACGAAGATGGCCGCTGTGATCCGCCGACTCGTCGCAGATCAACAGGTGCAAGTGGGATTGCGTAATCCCGGCGATCAGTTTGGCGCGCTTGAGCGCCAGGGTGTCGGCGTGTTCCGGCTCGATGACCACGAGAATGCTGCGGATGGCTTGCATGGCGTGTTCCTCTGCGTGCGGCGGTGGTTATCAATATAGAGGGTGCTTTCACAGCAAGTTCTTGATCGGTATCAAACCCGGCGGCTGGTGGTTGCCGTCGGCAGCCTTATAATGGCCGGCTTGATGCCTGGCGCTGCCTGTACCGCCTCTTGGTGGGCAGGCATTTCGGGCTTTTCTCTTTTCGTTGCTCATGGGCCATGCACGTGTCATCTCCCGTCACAGTTTCAGATCAGTCACCCGCTACCGGCCGCCGCAGCGCCACGCCGAGCTTGCCGGAAATCCATGAATTCCTCGGCTGCCGCACGCCCCAGGCCTGGGTCGAAGCAGCGCTGGCCAATCAGGACATCATGCTGATCGACCACAAGAACTGCGAATTCAAGGCGGCTAGTACGGCGCTGAGCCTGATGGCCAAGTACAGCTGCCATGTCGATCTGATCAACATGATGTCGCGCCTGGCCCGTGAGGAGCTGGTACATCACGAGCAGGTGCTGCGCATCATGAAGCGCCGCAAGATCGGCCTGCGTCCGGTGTCCGCGGCACGCTACGCCTCGGGGCTGCGCAAGGTGACGCGAAATCATGAGCCGCAGAAGCTGGTGGACACCTTGGTGGTCGGCGCCTTCATCGAGGCGCGTAGCTGCGAGCGCTTCGAGGCGATCGTGCCGCATCTGGACGAAGAACTGGGCAAGTTCTACTACGGCCTGCTGAAAAGCGAGGCCCGGCATTTTCAGGGCTACCTGAAACTGGCATACCAGTACGGCGATGCCGCCGACGTTGAGCAGGTGATCGAGCGGGTGAGGGCGGTGGAGCAGGAACTGATCGAGTCGCCCGACAGCGAGTTTCGCTTCCACAGCGGCGTGCCGCAGGCGTAGGCGAGGTTCGGCGCGGGGCTTTCCTTGCGCCGCACTGCCCCGGTGTTCAGTCCAGGGCGAAAGGGCGCTGGTCGAAACCGTTCTCGTCGATCTGCAGCGCCCAGCCCTGTTTGTCCCAGTCGCCGAGCACGATGCGCCTGGCCGGCTGACCATCGACCTGTAGCTCATGCACGGCAGGGCGGTGGGTATGACCGTGGATCAGCGTCTTCACGCCGTATTGCGCCATCACCCGCTGTACTTCCTCGGGCGTGACGTCGACGATGTCGCTGGCCTTCATGCGTGTCTGCGAGCGGCTTTCCGAACGCAGTTTGCGCGCCAGCTTGTGGCGGGTGTTGAGCGGCAGGTTGCGCAGGATGAACAAGCTCAGCGGGTTGCGCAGCAGGCGGCGCATCTTCTGGTAGCCCACGTCCAGGGTGCACAGGCTGTCGCCATGCATCAGCAGGGCCTTTTCGCCATTCAGGTTCACCACATGGGGATCGCCGAGCAAGGTGCAGCCCGCTTCGCGGCAGAATCCCTTGCCGAGCAGAAAGTCGCGATTGCCGTGCATCAGGTAGATGCGCGTGCCGCTGTCGCTCAGGCGCCTCAGGGCCTCGGCGATGCTTCGCTGGAACGGCGTCATGGCGTCGTCGCCGATCCACACTTCGAAAAAATCACCGAGGATGTACAACGCCTCGGCCTGGCGCGCCCGGGTGTCGAGAAAATGCAAGAACGCCCGGCTGATGTCCGGGCGCTCCTCTTCAAGATGCAGGTCGGAGATCAGCAGGATCACTCGACGATCTCAGCCTTCTCGATGATCACGTCGTCGGCCGGAACGTCCTGGTGGCCGGACTTCATGGTAGTGGGCACGCCCTTGATAGCTTCTACCACGTCCATGCCTTCGACCACTTCACCGAATACCGCGTAACCCCAGCCCTGTACGGTCGGAGCGCTGTGGTCGAGGAAGGTATTGTCGGCAACGTTGATGAAGAACTGCGCGGAGGCGGAGTGCGGCTCCATGGTGCGGGCCATGGCCACGGTGCCGGTCTTGTTGGAGAGGCCGTTGTTGGCTTCGTTCTTGATCGGCGAGCGAGTCGGCTTCTGCTTCATGCCTGGCTCGAAACCGCCGCCCTGGATCATGAAATTGCCGATCACGCGGTGGAACACGGTGCCGTCGTAGTGGCCGCTCTTCACGTATTCCTTGAAGTTGGCGGCGGTTTCCGGCGCCTTGTCTTCGAACAGCTTGAGGGTGATGACGCCGTGGTTGGTGTGCAGCTTGATCATGTGGTTAATCGCTCTGTCGAGAAAAACGCGGGCCGCTTCAGGCTGACCGGGGCATTAAAGCTGCCCGAAGGTCAGTGAGCAGGCACCAAGGCCTGTCAGGGGGTTGACAGCTTGGGCTATGATAAGCGCTTTGTTTTAGCCGGCCTACCCTGTGCCGCAATCCGCACGCGCTAAGGACACCATGAGCAAGCCCACCGTCGAAAAAGCTGCCAACTTTCTGCTGCCAATCGTTCAGGCCGACCTGGATGCTGGCAAGCATGCCAAGATCGTCACCCGTTTCCCGCCGGAGCCCAACGGTTACCTGCACATCGGCCACGCCAAGTCGATCTGCCTGAACTTCGGCCTGGCCCAGGAATTTGGTGGCGAGTGCAACCTGCGTTTCGACGACACCAACCCGGCCAAGGAAGACCAGGAATACATCGACGCCATCAAGGACGACGTCCGCTGGCTGGGCTTCGAGTGGGCCGGTGAGGAGCGCTACGCTTCCAACTACTTCGACCAGCTGCATGACTGGGCCATCGAGCTGATCAAGGCCGGCAAGGCCTACGTCGACGACCTGACGCCGGACGAAGCCCGCGAATACCGCGGCACCCTGACCTCGCCCGGCAAGAACAGCCCATACCGCGACCGCAGTGTGGAAGAGAACCTCGACCTGTTCGCCCGCATGAAGGCCGGCGAATTCCCGGACGGCGCCCGCTCGCTGCGCGCCAAGATCGACATGGCCTCGCGCAACATGAACCTGCGCGACCCGATCCTCTACCGCATCCGCCATGCCCATCACCACCAGACCGGTGACAAGTGGTGCATCTACCCGAGCTACGACTTCACCCATGGCCAGTCCGATGCCATCGAGGGCGTGACCCACTCCATCTGCACCCTGGAGTTCGAGGATCACCGCCCGCTGTACGAGTGGTTTCTGGAGAACCTGTCGGTGCCGGCGCAGCCGCGTCAGTACGAATTCGCGCGCCTGAACCTGAACTACACCATCACCAGCAAGCGCAAGCTCAAGCAGCTGGTCGACGAGAAGCACGTCAACGGCTGGGACGACCCGCGCATGTCGACGCTCTCGGGCTACCGCCGTCGTGGCTATACGCCGGCATCGATCCGTACCTTCTGCGACATGATCGGCGTCAACCGCGCCGGCGGGCTGGTGGATATCGGCATGCTGGAATTCGCCATCCGCGAAGACCTGGATGCCAACGCCTCGCGCGCCATGTGTGTGCTCAAGCCGCTGAAAGTGGTGATCACCAATTATCCAGAAGGCCAGGTCGAGAACCTCGAACTGCCGCGCCATCCCAAGCAGGACATGGGCACCCGCGTGCTGCCGTTCTCCCGCGAGATCTACATCGACGCCAGCGACTTCGAGGAAACCCCGCCGGATGGCTACAAGCGCCTGATCCCTGGTGGTGAAGTGCGCCTGCGTGGCAGTTACGTGATCCGCGCCGACGAAGCGGTCAAGGACGCCGCCGGCAACATCGTCGAACTGCGTTGCTCCTATGACGAGAACACCCTGGGCAAGAACCCGGAAGGCCGCAAGGTCAAGGGCGTGATCCACTGGGTGCCGGCTGCCGAGAGCGTCGAGTGCGAAGTGCGCCTGTACGATCGTCTGTTCCGCTCGGCCAACCCGGAGAAGGCCGAGGAGGGCGGCAGCTTCCTCGACAACATCAACCCGGATTCGCTGGTGGTGCTCAGTGGCTGCCGCGCCGAGCCGTCGCTGGCCAAGGCCGGCGCTGACGACCGCTTCCAGTTCGAGCGTGAGGGCTACTTCTGCCTCGACAAGGATTCGACCGACAGTGCGCTGGTTTTCAACCGTACCGTCACATTGCGCGACTCGTGGGGTCAGTAATGGCACTGTCGATCTACAACACGCTCAGCAAGGTCAAGGAACCCTTCAAACCGCTTGAAGGCAACAGCGTGCGCATGTACGTGTGCGGCATGACCGTGTACGACTTCTGCCACATCGGCCACGCCCGGGTGATGGTTGCCTTCGACGTGGTCACTCGCTGGCTGCGCCATCGCGGCTATGACGTGACCTACGTGCGCAACATCACCGACATCGACGACAAGATCATCAAACGCGCCAATGAGAACGGCGAGCCGTTCGAGGCGCTGGTCGAACGCATGATCGCGGCGATGCACGAGGACGAAGGTCGTCTGAACGTGCTGCGCCCGGACATCGAGCCGCGCGCCACCGGGCATATCGCCGGCATGCACCAGATGATCCAGACCCTGATCGACAAGGGCTACGCCTACGCGCCGGGCAATGGCGACGTGTATTACCGCGTCACCAAGTTCGAAACCTACGGCAAACTGTCGCGTCGCAAGATCGACGAACTGAAGATCGGTGCGCGCATCGAGGTCGACGAAGTCAAGGAAGACCCGCTGGACTTCGTGCTGTGGAAAGCCGCCAAGCCGGGCGAGCCGAGCTGGGAGTCGCCGTGGGGCAAGGGCCGGCCGGGTTGGCACATCGAGTGCTCGGTGATGTCCACCTGCTGCCTGGGCGAGACCTTCGACATTCACGGCGGTGGCCCTGACCTGGTGTTCCCGCACCATGAGAACGAGATCGCCCAGAGTGAGGCGGCCACCGGCAAGCAGTACGCCAATGCCTGGATGCACGCCGGTGCGGTGCGTGTGGACGGCGAGAAGATGTCCAAGAGCCTGGGCAACTTCTTCACCATCCGCGAGGTGCTGGAGAAGTACCACCCCGAAGTGGTGCGCTACCTGCTGGTGTCCAGCCACTACCGCAGCCCGATCAACTATTCGGAAGAGAGCCTGCGCGAAGCCAAGGGCGCCCTGGAGCGTTTCTACAATGGCCTCAAGGGTCTGCCGCAGGCTCAGCCTGCCGGTGGCGCGGCCTTCGTCGAGCGCTTTGCCGCGGCGATGGACGACGACTTCAACTCGCCCGAAGCCTGCGCCGTGCTGTTCGAGATGATTCGCGAGATCAATCGCCTGCGTGAAAGCGACCTGCAAGCTGCTGCCGGTTTGGCCGCTCAGCTAAAGGCGCTGGCCGGTCTGCTCGGTGTGTTGCAACTGGAGCCGGATGCCTTCCTCAAGGCCGGCGCCGAAGGTAAGGTCGACGCCGCCGAGGTCGAGGCGCTGATCGCCGCTCGCCTGCAGGCCCGTGCCGACAAGAACTGGGCAGAGAGTGACCGCATCCGTGACCAGATCACTGCGCTCGGCGTGGTGCTCGAGGATGGCAAGGGCGGCACCACCTGGCGCCTCGCCGAGTAATCGCCCGCCGCATCGAAAAGGCCGCTAATGCGGCCTTTTCATTTCCAGACGCCAACATCGGAAACGCCACGGAAACCCCATGCTGACCCGCTACAAGTTACTGCTCTCCAGTGCCCTGACTCGCTACTTCCCGCGTACCGCCGCCTACCTCGAAGCCGAGAAGCAGGCTGCTGCCGAGCGCGCAAAGGTCGCGGCGAAGAAGCCGGCGGCGCAGAAGAAGCCTGTAGCGGCAAAGTCTGCAACGGTAAAGCGTGGCGCCAAGGGAGCGGGTGCCGATAAAGGCAAAGGAGAACCGGCCAAAAAAAAGCCGGTAAGGCGCGCTAGCGCCGGCATCTACTCTGCGGCGGCGCTCAAGGTAACCGCAGGCCAGGAGCAGGCGATGCGCGAGACGGTAGCGCGGGCCGTCGCGGCTGGCGTTATCGGCGCGCCGTCCGAAGAGCAGTGGGCGATGATCCTCTGCCGTCAGCCACTGACCCGCATCTTCGCCGGAGCGGGCTCAGGCAAGTCGACTACCCTGGTGCTGCGCGTGGTGTTCATGCTCTGTCACCTGAATGTCGAGCCTGAACGGTTGACGGTGATTTCCTTTACCAACGCCTCCTGCGCCGAGCTGCGTGAACGACTGGCGAACGTGCTCGGCTTCTGGGAGTTCTCGGCGGATGTCGGCCCGTGCGTGCGTACCTTTCACTCTGCGATGGGCGTGCTGGCGCGTCAGGTTCTGGGCAATCCCGCCTGGTTCGAGCAGTTGGGTGATAAACGCGCGTCGGCGAGCGAGCCGGACAATCCATTGGGGGGAGGCCGTCTGGGGCCTGCACAAACACGCCTGCTCAAGGATGCTTATCAGGCTTGTTATGCCGATGACCCAGCGTTTCGCGGTTGGGTTCACGAACTGCTCGGCTCCACGCCACCCGATCCGCAAAAGGCGCTGCCCAAGGCGCCCATGCAGCCCTTCAGATTACCGGGCGAGCTACATGCCGCGCCGCTGTTCGAGGTTTTTTACGGGCAGGCGGGTTTTATCGAAAGCATCGGCATTCGAATCGAACAGATGACAGTGGCGGCGCTGGCCTGCTCGCCAGCGGAACGAACCTTCCTGCTGGCGTTGCAGGCATTCTGGAAGGTCTTCGATCAACAGTTGAGCCAGCAAGGGCTGATGACTTTCAACGGCGCCTTCCAGCAGTTGACGCAGCGGCTCGATGGCGGTGATGCGGGTCTGGATGCCTCGATGCTGCAGGGCTTTTCCCATTTGCTGATTGACGAGTTCCAGGACATCTCTCCGCAGATCGTGCAATGGCTGCAGGCGCTGCACCGGCGGTTGGCCGGTATGGGCAATGCTGTGAGTCTGATGGCGATTGGCGATGACTGGCAGTCGATTTACGGCTGGCGCGGCAGCTCGCCCGAGCTGTTCATCGCCTTCGACCGCCACTTCCCGAGCAAAGGCAAGGGCAAGAGCGCGATGCTGATGCTGCAAGCCAACTATCGCTCCATCGAGCCGGTGATACGCGATGCCGAATCGATACTCGCGGGCGTGGCTTTCAAGCAGGACAAGGTGACCGCTCCGATCCGGAATGCACCCGAGGGTGGCCATGGTGTTAAGTTGATGACGCCCTTTGACTTGGCTCGCGATATGGGTGAACTGCAGCGGGTGATCGCGGCCCAATGTGACTACGCCCGCGACATCGGCTCCAGGGAGCGCACGGCTGTCCTGCTGCTCGGGCGGCGTAACGATACCCTCAAGGGCATCCAGGCCGGGCTCGACCGCAAGTTGCCGATCAAGGCCTTCACCATTCACCGCGCCAAGGGGCTGCAGGCCGAGGTGGCAATCATCGTCGATGACTGCCTGCCACCTACGCCCCATCCACTGCGCAATGCGCTGTACGCCTACTGTGGCTTCTTCGCCAACAGCTATGACCAGGCGATGGCGGACGAAAACCTGCGCCTGGGCTATGTAGCCGTTACCCGAGGCGTCAGTCGGGTGCTGTGGTTCGTGCGTAAACCCCAGGGCGCTACGCGCTCGCTGGGCTGAAATGAAAACGGCGCCCATGGGCGCCGTTCTTTATCGCTGCGGTAACGATCAGTCGTGCAGATGCTCTGCCGCATGCAAGGTGTTCTCCAGCAGGCAGGCGCGGGTCATCGGGCCAACGCCGCCGGGCACCGGGGTGATCCAGCCGGCGCGGGGCAGGGCGGTTTCATAGACCACGTCGCCGATCAGCTTGCCATCGGCCTGACGGTTGATGCCTACGTCGATGACGATCGCGCCTTCCTTGATCCACTCGCCCTTGACCAGGCCCGGCTTGCCGGCGGCGACCACGACGATATCGGCTTGCGCCACATGGCCAGCCAGGTCCTTGGTGAAACGGTGGGTGATGGTCACGGTACAGCCGCCGAGCAGCAGTTCCAGTGCCATCGGCCGGCCGACGATGTTCGAGGCGCCGACCACCACGGCGTGCATGCCGTACAGATCCTGGCCGGTGCTGGCCAGCAGGGTCATGATGCCCTTTGGCGTGCAGGGGCGCAGCAGTGGCATGCGCTGCGCCAGGCGACCGATGTTGTAAGGGTGGAAGCCGTCCACGTCCTTGTCCGGTCGAATGCGCTCGAGCAGCAGCGACGCGTCCAGGTGAGCTGGCAATGGCAGTTGCAGCAAGATGCCATCGATGCCGGCGTCTTCGTTGAGCGTGTCGATCAGGTCGCGCAGCTCGTCCTGGCTGGTTTCGGCGCCCAGGTCATAAGCACGGGAAATGAAACCGACTTCTTCGCAGTCCTTGCGCTTGTGCGCGACGTAAACCTGAGAGGCGGGGTCGCTGCCGACCAGAATCACTGCCAGGCCGGGGGCGCGCAGCCCCTGCTCGCGTCGTTCGGCGACGCGCTGGGCGATCTGCTGGCGGATATTGGCGGCAATCGCTTTGCCATCTATCAGTTGTGCGGTCATTGCGCTTGGTTAACCATCGAAAGGGAGAAAAAAGGACGCGCATTCTCGCATGGCATTAAGGAAGGGCAAAGGCGGCAGAACGCAGATTTGGTGTAACTCCTTTATCTAACTGAATTTTTTTCGATTTGGGTGTTGACGCCTCCAGGGTGCCTCTATAAGATGCGCACCACTTGGCGAGCACAGCGCCTCACAGGGTGAGGCGGCAAGAGCAGCGAGGAAAGTGGTTGCGCTGGTCGAAGCTTGAAGTCTGCTCTGGTGGATGGATAAGTGCCCGTAGCTCAGCTGGATAGAGCATCCGCCTTCTAAGCGGATGGTCGCAGGTTCGAGTCCTGCCGGGTGCGCCACTAGGTGTGTCGGCACAAGTAAGCAGTAAAGCAATATGGTGGGCGTAGCTCAGTTGGTAGAGCACAGGATTGTGGCTCCTGGTGTCGAGGGTTCGATCCCCTTCGTCCACCCCATATTCTGAAAGCGCCAGGCCCTAAAAAGCCTGGCGTTTTTGTTTGGAAAATGTATTACCACGCGGACGTGGTGGAATTGGTAGACACACTGGATTTAGGTTCCAGCGCCGCAAGGCGTAAGAGTTCGAGTCTCTTCGTCCGCACCATCTTTTAGCCCCTCCCGTTTGCCACCTGCATCTAGGGTGACTTCTGCAACACCTCCCTCTAGAATGCATGCCCTTGAATGGGGCCGGTAAGCGGCCGGCATACGTCTGTGCAACGAGGAATATCCATGCAAGTTTCTGTTGAAAGCACTTCCGCTCTCGAGCGCCGCATGAGCATCACTGTGCCGGCCGAGCGCATCGAAACCCAGGTCAACAAGCGTCTGCAGCAGACTGCCCAGAAAGCCAAGATCCCTGGCTTCCGTCCTGGCAAGGTGCCGATGAGCGTGATCCGCCAGCGTTTCGAAGCCGATGCGCGCCAGGAAGCGGTAGGCGACGTCATCCAGTCTTCCTTCTATGAAGCGGTTGCCGAACAGAAACTCGCACCTGCCGGACAGCCTTCGGTCGAGCCGAAAGTGCTGGAGAAGGGCAAGGACCTGGAGTTCGTTGCGACCTTCGAAGTGTTCCCGGAAATCAAGGTCAGCGGCCTGGAAGGCATCGCCATCGAGCGTCAGCAGGCTGAAGTGGCCGACTCCGACGTCGACAACATGCTGGATATCCTGCGCAAGCAGAACACCCGTTTCGAAGCCGTAGACCGCGCTGCCGAAAAAGACGACCAGCTGAACATCGACTTCGTCGGCAAGATCGACGGCGAAGCCTTCGCGGGCGGTTCGGCCACCGGCACTCAACTGGTACTGGGCTCCGGCCGCATGATCCCGGGCTTCGAAGATGCCCTGATCGGCGCCAAGGCCGGCGAAGAGCGCGTGATCAACCCGACCTTCCCCGAGGACTACCAGAACCTCGACCTGGCTGGCAAAACCGCCGAGTTTACCGTCAAGGTCAACAGTGTTTCCGCTCCGCAGCTGCCTGAGCTGAACGACGAGTTCTTCGCTCTGTTCGGCATCAAGGACGGTGGTCTGGAAGGTTTCCGCGCCGAGGTTCGCAAGAACATGGAGCGCGAGCTGCGCCAGGCCATCAAATCCAAGATCAAGAACCAGGTCATGGAAGGTCTGCTGGCCGCCAACCCGGTCGAAGTGCCCAAGGCGCTGATCGCCAGCGAAGTGAACAACCTGCGTGTGCAGGCCGTTCAGCAGTTCGGCGGCAACATCAAGCCGGATCAACTGCCGGCCGAGCTGTTCGAAGAGCAGGCCAAGCGCCGCGTATCCCTCGGCCTGATCGTCGCCGAAGTGGTCAAGCAGTTCGAGCTCAAGCCTGACGATGCCCGCGTACGTGAGCTGATTCAGGAAATGGCTTCGGCCTACCAGGAGCCTGAGCAGGTCGTGGCCTGGTACTACAAGAACGACCAGCAGCTGAACGAAGTCCGTTCGGTTGTACTGGAAGAGCAAGTTGTAGATACTGTTTTGCAGAAGGCCAATGTGACTGACAAATCGGTCTCTTACGAAGAAGCAGTCAAGCCGGCAGAAGCTCCACAAGCCGCCTGATTTCTTCGCCTCGTTCGAGAACACCATAAGCCAGCCTCAGCGCTGGCTTATGCGTATTCGAGACATGACTTTTATTAGGGAGCGAATGCTGGAAATGTCGCACAATCCTTTCATGCAGCAAATGTCCGATATCCAGGCCGCTGGCGGTCTGGTTCCCATGGTCGTCGAGCAGTCCGCTCGTGGCGAACGCGCCTACGACATCTATTCGCGTCTGCTCAAAGAGCGCGTGATCTTCCTGATCGGTCCGGTCGAAGACTATATGGCCAACCTGGTAGCCGCGCAGCTGCTGTTCCTTGAAGCCGAGAACCCGGACAAGGACATCCATCTGTACATCAACTCGCCGGGTGGTTCGGTAACTGCCGGTATGTCGATCTACGACACCATGCAGTTCATCAAGCCGGACGTCTCGACCACCTGTATCGGTCAGGCGTGCAGCATGGGTGCACTGCTGCTGGCCGGCGGCGCTGCGGGCAAGCGTTACTGCCTGCCGCATTCGCGGATGATGATTCACCAGCCGCTGGGCGGCTTCCAGGGCCAGGCCTCGGACATCGAGATCCACGCCAAGGAAATCCTGTTCATCCGCGAACGCCTGAATCAGGTCCTGGCCCACCACACCGGCCAGCCGATCGAAGTGATCGCCCGTGACACCGACCGTGACCGCTTCATGAGCGGTGAAGAAGCGGTGAACTACGGCCTGATCGACAAGGTACACAGCCGCCGCGAGCAAATCGGCTGAAGCGTGGCGCTGCAGGCCGACAATAGTCGGCCTGCGGTACATCGGGCTTGAAAATGCCCCGGTTTGGCTCCATCTTGTGTTTTAAGCCTACGGTATTGGATTGATCGAATGACTGACACCCGCAACGGCGAGGACAACGGCAAGCTGCTCTATTGCTCCTTCTGCGGCAAAAGCCAGCATGAAGTGCGCAAATTGATTGCTGGCCCCTCGGTATTTATCTGCGACGAGTGCGTCGACCTGTGCAATGACATCATCCGCGAGGAGGTGCAGGAAGCCCAGGCCGAGAGCAGCGCGCACAAGCTGCCGGCTCCCCGGGAAATCAGCGCGATCCTCGATCAGTACGTGATCGGGCAGGAGCGCGCCAAGAAGATCCTGGCGGTCGCGGTCTACAACCACTACAAGCGCCTCAATCAGCGTGAGAAGAAGGATGACGTCGAGCTCGGCAAGAGCAACATCCTGCTGCTCGGCCCGACCGGTTCGGGCAAGACCCTGCTGGCTGAAACCCTGGCGCGCCTGCTCAACGTCCCGTTCACCATCGCCGATGCGACAACTCTTACCGAGGCTGGCTATGTGGGTGAAGACGTCGAGAACATCATCCAGAAGCTGCTGCAGAAGTGTGATTACGATGTCGAGAAGGCCCAGATGGGCATCGTCTACATCGACGAAATCGACAAGATTTCCCGCAAGTCCGATAACCCGTCCATCACCCGTGACGTATCGGGTGAGGGCGTGCAACAGGCTCTGCTGAAACTGATCGAAGGCACCGTTGCCTCGGTTCCGCCTCAGGGCGGCCGCAAGCATCCGCAGCAGGAATTCCTGCAGGTCGATACCCGCAATATCCTGTTCATCTGCGGTGGTGCCTTTGCCGGCATCGAGAAGGTGATTCAGGGCCGTTCGACCAAGGGCGGTATCGGTTTCAATGCCGAAGTGCGCACCAAGGACGTCGAGAAGAAGATTGGCGAGTCGCTGCGTGAAATCGAGCCGGACGATCTGGTCAAGTTCGGTCTGATTCCCGAGTTCGTGGGCCGCCTGCCGGTCATCGCGACCCTGGAAGAGCTCGACGAGGCGGCGCTGGTGCAGATTCTCACCGAGCCGAAGAACGCGCTGACCAAGCAGTACGGCAAGCTGTTCGAGATGGAAGGCGTTGACCTCGAGTTTCGTCCCGACGCACTCAAGGCTGTTGCCCAGAAAGCCCTGGAGCGCAAAACCGGCGCGCGCGGTCTGCGCTCGATTCTCGAAGGCGTGCTGCTCGACACCATGTACGACATCCCGTCGCAATCGGATGTCAGCAAGGTGGTCATCGATGAGAGTGTGATCGACGGCAGCTCCAAACCGCTGCTGATCTATGAAAACAGCGAGCCGCCTGCCAAGGCCGCGCCAGACGCGTAACGCGTTCGTCATATGTTGTAAGCAAGGGGCCCGCGGGCCCCTTTGCTTTTAGCGACGTCAACGCTTGTTTTTTCGTGGGCCTACCCCCATCTTAGGGTCAAGGGTACTCCCACCGTTTACGGCCGCAAGGCCGCCGTAGAGCTCAAAATCATGAAGACAACCATCGAATTGCCTCTCCTGCCTTTGCGCGATGTCGTGGTCTATCCGCACATGGTCATCCCGCTTTTCGTAGGTCGCGAGAAATCCATCGAAGCGCTCGAAGCGGCGATGAATGGCGAAAAGCAGATTCTGCTGCTCGCCCAGAAAGATCCCGCTGACGATGAACCGAGTGAAGAAGGGCTCTACCGCGTCGGCACCGTCGCCACGGTGTTGCAGCTGCTCAAGCTGCCCGATGGCACCGTGAAGGTGCTGGTCGAAGGCGAGCAGCGAGGCGAGATCGAGCAGTTCATCGAAGCCGATGGCTATAGCGCTGCTGAAGTGCAACTGCTGGACGAAGTCGAGGCGCCGGAGCGTGAGAGCGAGGTGTTCACCCGCAGCCTGCTCAGCCAGTTCGAACAGTACGTGCAGTTGGGCAAAAAGGTGCCTGCAGAGGTGCTGTCCTCGCTGAACAGCATCGATGAGCCCAGCCGCCTGGTCGACACCATGGCCGCGCACATGGTGCTGAAGATCGAGCAGAAGCAGGAAATCCTCGAGATCGTCGACCTGCCGGCTCGAGTCGAACACGTTTTGGCTCTGCTGGACGCCGAGATCGATCTGCTGCAGGTCGAGAAACGCATCCGCGGCCGCGTGAAGAAGCAAATGGAGCGCAGCCAGCGCGAGTACTACCTGAATGAGCAGATGAAGGCCATTCAGAAAGAGCTGGGCGACAGCGAGGAGGGCCACAACGAGCTCGACGAGCTCAAGCGCCGCATCGAGAACGCCGGGCTGACCAAGGAGGCCTATGGCAAGGCCCAGGCCGAGCTGAACAAGCTCAAGCAGATGTCGCCGATGTCCGCCGAGGCCACCGTGGTGCGCTCCTACATCGACTGGCTGGTGAACGTACCGTGGAAAGCGCAGAGCAAGGTGCGTCTGGACCTGGCGCGTGCCGAGAACATCCTTGATGCCGATCACTACGGCCTCGAAGAGGTAAAGGAGCGCATCCTCGAGTATCTCGCTGTGCAGAAGCGCGTGAAGAAGCTCAAGGGCCCGGTGCTGTGCCTGGTCGGCCCGCCTGGCGTGGGCAAGACCTCGCTGGCCGAGTCCATCGCGAGCGCGACCAATCGCAAGTTTGTGCGCATGGCGCTCGGCGGCGTGCGTGACGAGGCGGAAATTCGCGGTCACCGCCGTACCTACATCGGTTCCATGCCGGGTCGCCTGATCCAGAAGATGACCAAGGTCGGCGTGCGCAACCCGCTGTTCCTGCTCGATGAAATCGACAAGATGGGCCAGGACATGCGCGGTGATCCCGCCTCGGCGCTGCTCGAGGTGCTTGACCCGGAGCAGAACCACAACTTCAACGATCACTATCTGGAGGTCGATTACGACCTGTCCGACGTGATGTTCCTATGCACCGCCAACTCCATGAACATTCCGGCCGCGTTGCTGGACCGTATGGAAGTGATTCGTCTGCCGGGCTACACAGAGGACGAAAAGGTCAATATCGCCACCAAATACCTCGCGCCCAAGCAGATTCAGGCCAACGGTTTGAAGAAAACCGAGCTGGAATTCGAGGAAGCGGCGATCCGTGACATCATTCGTTACTACACGCGTGAGGCCGGTGTGCGTAGCCTCGAGCGGCAGATCGCCAAGGTTTGCCGGCGTGCGGTGAAAAAACACGCCAAGGAAAAACGCTTCCATGTCGTCGTCACCGCCGACTCGCTCGAAGATTTCCTGGGCGTGCGCAAGCACCGTTACGGGCTTGCCGAACAGCAGGATCAGATCGGCCAGGTGACCGGTTTGGCCTGGACTCAGGTGGGCGGCGAACTGCTGACCATCGAGGCCGCCGTGGTGCCTGGCAAGGGCAATCTGATCAAGACCGGCTCGCTCGGCGATGTCATGGTCGAATCGATCACAGCCGCGCAAACCGTGGTCCGCAGCCGTGCTCAGAGCCTGGGCGTGGCGCCGGATTTCTACGAGAAACGTGACATTCACATCCACATGCCAGAAGGCGCAACCCCCAAGGACGGCCCGAGCGCAGGCGTGGGCATGTGCACCGCGTTGGTGTCGGCGCTTACGCAGATTCCGGTGCGTGCCGATGTGGCCATGACCGGGGAAATCACCCTGCGTGGTCAGGTGCTGGCCATTGGCGGGCTGAAGGAAAAACTGCTGGCGGCGCATCGCGGTGGAATCAAAACCGTGATCATTCCCCAGGAGAATGTTCGCGATCTCAAGGAAATTCCCGAGAACATCAAACAGGACCTGCAGATTAAACCGGTTAAATGGATTGACGAGGTCCTGCAAATTGCGCTGCAATACGCGCCGGAGCCCTTGCCAGACGCGGCTCCGGAGTTGGTTGCAAAGGATGAAAAACGCGAGTCTGATTCCAAGGAGCGAATCAGCACGCATTAGCCGGATGCCTTCCTTGACACTTTTTTGGAGCCCTTGATATAAAGCGGCTCTTACCGTGTCGGCAGGCCATCCAGCACCCGATTCGCTTCCATTAAAATCAAGAAACAACCTAAACCGAAATTAAGGGGACTTAGAGTGAACAAGTCGGAACTGATCGATGCCATCGCCGCATCTGCTGATATCCCGAAAGCTGTTGCTGGCCGTGCGCTGGACGCAGTGATTGAATCCGTTACTGGCGCTCTGAAGGCTGGTGATTCCGTTGTACTGGTTGGTTTCGGTACTTTCGCTGTCAAAGAGCGCGCTGCTCGCACTGGCCGCAACCCGCAGACTGGCAAGCCGATCAGCATCGCTGCTGCCAAGATCCCAGGTTTCAAAGCTGGTAAAGCACTGAAAGACGCCGTCAACTAAGCGTCTTCGGGCCTTTGCCCGCCGGGTCGGCCAACCCCGGCTCGGTTGCGGGGCGGCAATAAGACCGCAAGGTCTGTCACGCCGGGGATTGTTTGAGTTGTGATCCCGATCCGCTTCGCACGTTACGAGAAGGCGCATCCCAGGATGCGCCTTTCTTCTATCCGGATTTTTTACCCACGCTGCGCGGCCACTTTTAGTTCGTGACCGTTCTGGGGGATGCATGCTGCAAAATATCAGGGACAATTCACAGGGTTGGATTGCCAAAACCATCATCGGCCTGATCGTCGTTCTCATGGCGCTGACGGGCGTTGACGCGATCATCACCGGCACGGGCAACAGCCAGAACGCCGCCGCGGTGAATGGCGAGAAGATCAGCCAGAACGAGCTCAACCAGGCTGTGGAAATGCAGCGCCGCCAGCTGCTGCAGCAACTGGGCAAGGATTTCGACCCAGCCATGCTGGACGAAAGGATGCTGCGCGATGCATCCCTGAAAGGGCTGATCGAGCGTTCGCTGCTGCTGCAGGGCGCCAAGGACTCCAAGTTCGCCTTTTCCCAGGCCGCTCTCGATCAAGTGATCGTGCAGACGCCTGAGTTTCAGGTAGAAGGTCGCTTCAATGCCGATCGTTTCGATCAGGTGATCCGCCAGCTCGGCTACACCCGTATGCAGTTCCGCCAGATGCTCGAGCAGGAAATGCTCATCGGCCAGCTACGCGCCGGTCTGTCCGGCAGTGGTTTCGTCACCGACGAAGAAGTGGCCGCCTTTGCGCGCCTGGAAAAACAGACCCGTGATTTCGCCACCCGCACCATCAAGGCCGATACCGGCGCGGTGAAGGTCAGCGATGACGACGTCAAAGCCTACTACGACGCGCAACAGGCCCAGTTCATGAGCCCGGAGCAGGTGGTCATCGAGTACGTCGAGCTGAAGAAGGATGCATTCTTCTCCCAGGTCTCGGTCACCGATGAAGAGATGAAGGCCGCCTACGAGTCCGAGATCGCCAACCTGGCCGAGCAGCGCGACGCCGCGCACATCCTCATCGAAGTGGGCGGCGACGTCAGCGACGAGCAGGCCAAGGCCAAGATCGAGGACATCCAGAAGCGCCTGCAGAAAGGCGAAGACTTCGCCGCACTGGCCAAGGAGTTCTCCCAGGATCCGGGTTCGGCCAGCGATGGCGGTGACCTGGGTTACGCCGGCAAGGGCGTATACGATCCCGCCTTCGAAGATGCGCTCTATGCGCTGAAGAAGGACGAGGTTTCCGCCCCGGTGCGCACTGAGTTCGGCTGGCACCTGATCAAGCTGCTGGGCGTGCAGGCGCCTGAGGTGCCGACCTTCGCCAGCATGAAAGCCAAGCTTGAGACCGACCTCAAGGCGCAACGCGTCGAACAGCGCTTCGTCGAAGCCACCAAACAGCTCGAAGATGCTGCCTTCGAATCCTCCGACCTGGCGCAACCTGCTCAGGAGCTGGGCCTGAAGGTGCAGACCAGCGAGCCGTTCGGTCGTCAGGGCGGTCAGGGTATCGCCTCGAATCGTCAGGTGCTGCAGGCTGCTTTCAGCCAGGAAGTGATGGAAGACGGCAGCAACAGCGGCGCTATCGAACTCGACCCGAATACCCTGGTGGTCATTCGCGTCAAGGAGCACCGCAAGCCGCAGCAGCTGGAACTCGATCAGGTGGCCGACAGCATTCGTGCCCAGTTGACCAAGACCCGTGCCAGCGAAGCCGCCAAGGCGGCCGGCGAGCAGCTGGTCAGCGAGCTGCGCGATGGCAAGGCCAAGCCCGAGGGCGCCGAATGGCAGGTGGTCGAAGCGGCTACCCGCAATCAGGATGGCGTCGATCCGGCCGTGCTGCAGGCGCTGTTCCGTATGCCCAAGCCGAGCGGCGAAAAGTCCGAGTTCAGCGGCATTGCCCTGGCCAATGGTGACTACGCCGTGATCCGCCTGAAGGGCGTGAGCGAGCCGGAGCAGGCGCTGAGTGACGAGGAGAAGGCCATGTACCGTCGCTTCCTCGCCTCGCGCAGTGGCCAGGAAGACTTCGCTGCCTACCGCAAGCAGCTGGAAAGCAAGGCCGATATCGAGCGCTTCTAAGGCTCATATCCGCCGCAATGACAAAGGCCCCGATTTCGGGGCCTTTGTTTATCTGCAGGTTTTGCAGGATTCAGCTGGGCAGCAGCCGAACCTGCAATGCAGGTTCAGGGCGTGGCGGGTTCGGGTTTGACGCGGGTCATAAAGGCCGCTTCCAGCAGCTGCCGGGTGTACGGGTGCTGTGGGGCTTCGAAGACCTGCCTGGCGTCGCCTTGCTCGACGACCTTGCCATGCTTCACCACCATCAGTTGGTGGCTGATCGCGCGAACCACGGCCAGGTCATGGCTGATGAACAGGTAGCTCAGGTTGTACTTGGCCTGCAGCGAGCGCAGCAGGTCGATCACCTGGCGTTGTACGGTGCGGTCCAGGGCCGAGGTTGGCTCATCGAGCAGGATCAGCGCCGGCTTGAGCACCAGAGCGCGGGCGATGGCGATGCGTTGGCGCTGGCCGCCGGAAAACTCGTGCGGGTAGCGGTGCCGGCTTTCCGGGTCGAGGCCGACTTCCTGCAGGGCATCGATGATCGCCTGCTCCTGCTCAGTCTCGTTGCCGATACGGTGGATGCGCAGGCCTTCGCCGATGATCATGCCAACCGTCATGCGCGGGCTGAGGCTGCCGAAGGGGTCCTGAAACACCACCTGCATTTCCCGGCGCAGCGGCCGTACCTCGCGCTGCGACAAACCGCCCAGGTGATGCTCGCCGAAACGAATGTCGCCTTCGCTGCCGATCAGGCGCAGGATCGCCAGACCCAGGGTGGATTTGCCCGAGCCACTTTCGCCGACGATGCCCAGAGTCTGGCCCCGTGGCAGGCTGAAGTTGATGCCGTCCACGGCCTTGACGTGGTCGACGGTGCGGCGCAGCAGGCCCTTCTTGATCGGGAACCAGACCCGCAGGTCTTCCACTTCCAGTATCGGTTGCGCCTCTTCGCAGGCGACCGGATCGCCGTCCGGCTCGGCGGCCAGCAGTTCGCAGGTATAAGGATGCTGCGGTTGGGTGAACAGGGTTTCGCAATCGGCCTGCTCGACCAGTTCGCCTTGCTGCATCACGCACACGCGCTGGGCGATGCGCCGCACCAGTTTCAGGTCATGGGTGATGATCAGCATGGCCATGCCCAGGCGGGCCTGCAGGTCCTTGAGCAGTTCGAGAATCTTCAGCTGCACGGTGACGTCCAGCGCGGTGGTCGGCTCGTCGGCGATCAGCAGCTCCGGCTCGTTGGCCAGGGCCATGGCGATCATCACCCGCTGGCGTTGCCCGCCGGACAGCTCGTGGGGCAGGGCTTTGAGGCGCTTGTGCGGCTCGGGAATGCCAACCAGCTCGAGGAGCTCCAGGGTGCGTTGGGTGGCGGCCTTGCCACGCAGGCCCTTGTGCAGTGCGAGCACCTCGTTGATCTGCTTTTCGATGCTGTGCAGCGGGTTGAGCGAGGTCATCGGCTCCTGGAACACCATGGCGATGCGGTTGCCCCGGATGCCGCGCAGCTTCTTCTCGCTGAGCTTGAGCAGATCCTGACCAGCATAGGTGATGCTGCCGCTGGGGTGCTGAGCCAGCGGATAGGGCAGCAGGCGCAGAATCGAGTGGGCGGTGACCGACTTGCCGGAGCCGCTTTCGCCGACCAGAGCCAGGGTTTCGCCGCGGCGGATGTCGAAGCTGATGTGCTTGACCACGCTGCGGCTGTTGTCGCCACTGACGAAGGCAACGGACAGGTCGCGGATTTCGACGAGGTTGTCAGGGTGGCTCATGTCATTTCCTCGGGTCGAAGGCATCGCGAGCCGCCTCGCCGATAAATACCAGCAGGCTCAGCATGATGGCCAGTACGGCGAAAGCACTGATGCCCAGCCAGGGCGCCTGCAGGTTGGACTTGCCCTGGGCGACCAGCTCGCCGAGCGACGGTGCGCCGGCCGGCAGACCAAAGCCCAGGAAATCCAGGGCGGTGAGGGTGCCGATGGCGCCGGTGACGATAAAGGGCAGGAAGGTCATGGTCGAGACCATGGCGTTGGGCAGGATATGGCGGAACATGATCGCCCCATTGCGCATACCCAGCGCCCGCGCCGCGCGTACGTATTCCAGGTTGCGGCCGCGCAAGAATTCGGCGCGCACCACATCGACCAGGCTCATCCAGGAGAACAACAGCATCAGGCCCAGCAGCCACCAGAAGTTAGGCTGCACGAAGCTGGCCAGAATGATCAGCAGGTAGAGCACCGGCAGGCCCGACCAGATCTCCAGAAAGCGCTGCCCGGCCAGGTCCACCCAGCCGCCGTAGAAGCCTTGCAGGGCACCGGCGGCCACACCGATCACCGAGCTGGCCAGGGTCAGCGCCAGGGCGAACAGCACGGAAATGCGAAAGCCGTAGATGATCCGCGCCAGCACGTCGCGGCCCTGGTCGTCGGTGCCCAGCCAGTTGGCCGCCGAGGGCGGCGCCGGAGCAGGAACCTTGAGGTCGTAGTTGATGCTCGAGTAGCTGAAGGGGATCGGCGGCCAGACCATCCAGCCGTTCTTTTCCTCGATCAGCTCCTGGATGTAGGGGCTCTTGTAGTTGGCCTGTAGCGGAAATTCTCCACCAAAGGTGGTTTCCGGGTAGCGCTTGAGCACCGGGAAGTAATATTGGCCGTCATAGCTGACCACCAGCGGCTTGTCGTTGGCGATCAGCTCGGCGCCCAGGGTCACGAAGAACAGGGCAAGAAAGATCCACAGCGACCACCAGCCACGCTTGTGGGCCTTGAAACGTTCGAAACGGCGTTGATTGAGCGGGGAAAGTGCCATGGCTCAGGCCTCCCTGCTTTCGAAGTCGATACGCGGATCGACCAGGGTGTAGGTGATGTCACCGATCAGTTTCACGACCAGGCCCAGCAAGGTGAAGATGAACAGGGTGCCGAAGACCACCGGGTAATCGCGGTTGATCGCTGCCTCGAAACTCAAGAGGCCCAGGCCGTCGAGGGAGAAGATCACCTCGATCAGCAGGGAGCCGGTGAAGAAGATGCCGATAAAGGCCGCCGGGAAGCCGGCGATGATCAGCAGCATGGCGTTGCGGAACACGTGACCGTAGAGCACGCGGGTGTTGCTCAGGCCCTTGGCCCGGGCGGTGATCACGTACTGCTTGTTGATTTCGTCGAGAAAGCTGTTCTTGGTCAGCAGGGTGAGGGTGGCGAAATTGCCGATCACCAGGGCAGTGACCGGCAGGGCCAGGTGCCAGAAGTAGTCGTAGATCTTGCCGCCCAGGCTCAGCTCGTCGAAGTTGCTGGAGGTCAGGCCGCGCAGCGGGAAGAAGTCCCAGTAGCTGCCGCCGGCGAACAGTACGATCAGCAGGATGGCGAACAGGAACGCGGGAATCGCGTAGCCGACGATGATCGCCGAGCTTGTCCAGACGTCGAAGGCGCTGCCATGCCGGGTGGCCTTGGCGATGCCCAGGGGAATGGACACCAGGTACACGATCAGCGTGCTCCATAACCCGAGGGAAATGGACACCGGCATCTTCTCCATGATCAGGTCGATGACCTTGGCATCACGAAAGAAGCTGTCGCCGAAATCCAGCTGAGCGTAGTTCTTGATCATGATCCAGAAACGCTCGGGCGCCGACTTGTCGAAGCCGTACATCTTCTCGATCTCGGCGATCAGCTCCGGGTCCAGGCCCTGGGCGCCGCGGTAGTTGGAGCCGGCGGTGGATACCTCGCCACCGCCGCCGGAGATACGCCCGGTAGCACCGCCCGCAGCGGCGTCGAAGCCCTCCAGCTTGGCGATCATCTGCTCCACCGGGCCGCCGGGCGCGGCCTGGATGATCGCAAAGTTGATGACCAGAATGCCGAACACGGTCGGGATGATCAGCAGCAGGCGCCGCAGGATATAGGCCAGCATCTAGCGTTCTTCCTGCTCTGAGGTGGGCTTGTCGTCGCTGCTGACCACTTCGCCGACCGGCTTGTCCTGCCACCAGGTCATCAGGCCGTAATCGTAAAGCGGCGATTTCTCCGGGTGGCCGAAGCGCTTCCAATAGGCGACGCGGTAAGCGTCCACGTAGTAGTTGGGCACCACGTAATTGCCCCACAACAGTACGCGGTCCAGCGCTCGGGTATGGGTGATCAGCGATTCGCGGGAATCGGCCTGGATCAGCCCCTCTACCAGCTTGTCGATGGCCGGGTCACGCAGGCCAATGAGGTTGCGGCTGCCCGGATTGTCGGCGCTGCTGGAATGCCAGAATTCACGCTGTTCGTTGCCGGGCGAGCTCGATTGGGGCCAGATCGCCGAGGTCATGTCGAAATCCCGCGAGCGCAGGCGGTTGATGTACTGGGAGACATCGACGCGGCGGATCTGCAGGTCAATGCCCAACTCGGCCAGGTTGCGCTTGAAGGGCAGGATGACCCGCTCCAGGTTGGCCTGGGTGTTGAGGAATTCGAAAGCCAGCTGGTTGCCGTTGGCATCGACCATCTTGTCGTTTTCGATCCGGTAGCCGGCCTCGGTGAGCAATTGGTAGGCGCGGCGCGCCTGGTCGCGAATGATGCCGCTGCCGTCGCTGACCGGTGGTGCGAAGGCTTCGGTGAATACGCGGTCGGGGATCTGCCCGCGCAGCGGTTCCAAAAGCTTCAGTTCGGCCGGGCTGGGCAGGCCGCGGGCGGCCATTTCCGAGTTCTCGAAGTAGCTGTGGGTGCGCTTGTAGGCACCGTAGAACAGCTGCTTGTTGGCCCACTCGAAGTCGAACAGCTGGGCGATGGCTTCGCGCACCCGCGGGTCCTGGAACATCGGCTTGCGGGTGTTGAACACGAAGCCCTGCATGCCGGCCGGGTTGCGGTTGGGGAAGGCTTCCTGGACGAAACGCCCGGCGCGCAGGGCCGGCGAGTTGTAGCCGGTGGCCCAGTCCTTGGCCGAATACTCGAGGTTGACGTCGAACTGGCCGGCCTTGAAGGCCTCCAGGGCGACGGCCATGTCACGGAAGTACTCGATGCGGATCTGATCGAAGTTGTACAGGCCGCGGGAAACCGGCAGATCCTTGGCCCACCAGTCCTTGACGCGCTCGAAGCGGATCGAGCTGTTCGGCGAGAAGTCGGCGATCCGGTAAGGGCCGCTACCCAGTGGCGGCTCCAGACTGCCGCGGGAGAAGTCACGGCCTTGCCACCAGTGCTTGGGCAGTACCTGCAGCTGGCCGAGAATCAGCGGCAGCTCGCGGTTGCCGGCGTGCTTGAAGTTGAAACGCACGGTGCGCTCGTTCTCGGCCACCACCTCGGCGACGTCGGCGTAGTAGTGCCGGTACATCGGGTCGCCGTGTTCGAGCAGGGTGTTGAAGGTGAAGATCACGTCCTCGGCGGTCACCGGGTGGCCGTCGTGAAAGCGTGCCTTGGGGTTGAGAAAGAAGCGCACGTAGCTGTCGTCGGCAGCTTTCTCGACCTTCTCGGCGAGCAGTCCGTATTCGGTGAAGGGCTCATCCGGCGAGTGGTAGGTGAGGGTGTCGTAGATCAGCCCGATGCGGTCGGCCGCGTTGCCCTTGGGAATGAACGGGTTGAAGCTGTCGAAGCCGTTGAGGCCGGGCAGGCGCAGCACGCCGCCCTTGGGCGCATCCGGGTTCACGTAATCGAAATGCTTGAAGTTGGCCGGGTATTTCGGCGCTTCGCCGTACAGCGTCAGGGCGTGTTGCGGTGCGGCCTGGGCCAGGCTGGCGAGGCCAAGCAGCAGCAGGGCGCTGCCGTGCATCAGAAATGAACGCAGAGGATGCGTCATTGTGCGGTCTCCGTGGGTTTCAGCCACCAGGTGCGCAGCCCCAGCGTGTAGGGCGGCGTGGCGACGAAGGCAAAGCGGTTGCGGTACGCCAGGCGGTGATAGTCGATGTACCAGTTGGGAATGGTGTAGTACTGCCAGAGCATCACGCGGTCCAGGGCGCGGGTCGCGGCCACCTGTTCGTCGCGGCTGCGCGCCGACAGCAGTTTTTCGAGCAGGGCATCGACGACCGGATCGTGGATGCCCGCGTAGTTCTTGCCGCCCTTCACGTTGGCCTGGCTGGAGTGGAAGTACAGCGATTGCTCCAGACCCGGGCTGAGGGTTTGCGGCAGGGTGAGCAGGATCATGTCAAAGTCGAACTGATCCAGGCGTTGCTTGTACTGGGCGCGGTCCACGGTTCTCAGGTTGGCCTGAATGCCGATGCTGGCGAGGTTCTCGGTAAATGGCTGAAGAATACGCTCGAGGTTCGGGTTGACCAGCAGGATCTCGAACTGCAATGGCTGGCCTTTGGCATTCATCAGCCGCTGGCCGGAAGGCTTCCAGCCGGCCTCGGCGAGTAGACCAAGGGCGCGGCGCATGGTTTCCCGCGGAATGCCCCGCCCATCGGTGACCGGCATCTTGAACGGCTCGGTGAACAGCTTGGTCGGCAGCTGCGCGCGAAACGGCGACAACAGCAGCCATTCGGCGCCCTCCGGCTTGCCCTTGGCGGAAAACTCGCTGTTGGGATAGTAACTGGCCGCGCGGGTATAGGAGCTGTTGAACAGGGTACGGTTGGTCCACTCGAAGTCGAACATCAAGCCCAGGGCTTCGCGCACTCGCGCGTCCTCGAAGGTGGCGCGGCGCGTGTTCATGAACAGCGCCTGGGTCTGGGTGGGAATCTGGTGAGGGATTTCCGCGCGGATCACGTCGCCGCGGGTCACCGCCGGAAAGCGGTAGTTGTTGGCCCAGTTCTTCGCCTGCTGCTCGATGTAGAAGTCGAATTCGCCAGCCTTGAAGGCTTCGAAGGCGACATGGCTGTCGCGGTAGAAGTCCACCTCGACGCGGTCGAAGTTGTATTTGCCGCGGTTCACTGGCAAGGAGGCGCCCCACCAGTCCTTGACCCGCTCGAAGGTCAGGCTGCGCCCTGGGTTGACCCGGGTGATCCGGTACGGGCCGCTGCCCAGCGGCGGTTCGAAGGTGGTGGCCTTGAAGTCGCGGCTCTTCCAGTAATGCTGCGGCAGCACCGGCAGTTCGCCGAGGCGCAGGATCAGCAGCGGATTGTTGGCACGCTTGAGCACGAAGCGCACGCGGTGGCGGTTGAGGATATCGACCCTTTTGACTTCCTGCAGGCTGGTGCGGTACTGCGGGTGGCCTTCCTTGAGCAGCAGCCGGTAGGAGAACGCCACGTCATAGGCGGTGATTGGCTTGCCATCGTGAAAGCGCGCCTCGGGGCGCAGGTTGAAGACCACCCAGCTGCGATCTTCGCTGTATTCCACGGAGCTGGCGATCAACCCGTAACTAGAGGCGGGCTCGTCACCGGAGGGATCGTATTGCCCGGTGCCGACCATTAGCGGCTCGTTCAGCTCGGTCACGCCATATTGCAGAAAGTTGGCGGTGGCCACCGGGCTGGTGCCCTTGAGCGTATAGGGGTTGAGCGTATCGAAGCTGCCGGCGGCCATGATGCGCAGGGTGCCGCCCTTGGGGGCTTCGGGGTTGACCCAATCGAAGTGGGTGAAGCTGGCGGGATACTTGAGTGCGCCGAATTGCGCATAGCCGTGGCTTTCGCTGAGCGTTGCCCAGGCCGGAAAGCTGGTGGCCAGGCCAAAAAACAGCGAGAGGAGGGGGCGTCTCAAGAGCAGTATCCGATCCGGGGCAGCAAGGTTTCCGTACAGTAACAGCTTGTCTGTACAGGAAAAAGAGCGCCCCCGGCGGTGAACTGCGAGTGTGTTGCAATGCGCGTCAGTTGGCCAGACGCAGGGTCAGTACCTGGCCCGGTTTCAGGGCCTTGCCGGTGCGTGGATTCCAGCTCTGCAGCTTCTGCATCTGCACGTTGAAACGCTTGGCGATCAGGTGCAGGGAGTCGCCCTTGCGCACCTTGTAGTAGGTGACGTCATCACGCTGGGCAACGGTTTTCGCACTGGCGTTGCTGCCCTGCAGCTTGATGGTCTGGCCGACACGCAGCGAATTGCCCTTCAGGGCATTCCAGCGCTGGATGTCGTTGACCGAGACGTTATGCGCCTTGGCGATCTGCCAGAGGTTGTCGCCATTGCGAATGGTGTAACTGCGCGAGGCCACCGCGGTATTGACGGTGCGCTGCGGCGCCTCATCCGGAACCGGCTCAAGGCTGGTCGGCAGGCTCAGGTGCTGACCCACGGCGAGGGTGTTGCCGGTGAGCTGGTTGAGCTCCTTGATGCTGGCCACGCTGAGCTCGTAGCGATTGGCGATGCCGTGCAGGTTGTCGCCGGCGCGCACCACATACTCCTGCAGGCCGCGATCCTCGGGCTTGAGCGTCGACAGGTTGGCGGTCAGTAGCTCGACCTTCTGGGTCGGCACCAGCAGATGCTGGGGGCCGTCCACTGTCACACGTTTCTTGAAGGCCGGATTGAGCAGGTATAGCTCGTCTTCATCGACTTCGGCCAGGGCGGCGACGCGGGCCAGGTCCATGCGCTGCTTGAGCTCCACCTCCTCGAAGTACGGCTCGTTGGCGATCGGCGCCAAGCTGACGCCGTAGGCATCCGGCGCCATGATCACCTGGGACAGGGCCAGCAGCTTGGGCACGTAGTTCTGGGTTTCCAGGGGCAGCGACAGGTTCCAGTAGTCGGTCGGCAGGCCGAGCTTCTGGTTGCGCTCGATGGCGCGGCTGACCCGGCCTTCGCCGGCGTTGTAGGCCGCCAGGGCCAGCAGCCAGTCGCCGTTGAACATCTCGTGCAGGCGCGCCAGGTAATCCATGGCCGCCTGGGTGGAGGCGGTCACGTCGCGGCGGCCGTCGTACCAGCGGGTCTGGCGCAGATTGAAGTTACGCCCCGTGGAGGGAATGAACTGCCACAGCCCGACGGCATCGGCCGGCGAATAGGCGAAGGGGTTGTAGGCGCTTTCGATCATCGGCAGCAGCGCCAGCTCCATCGGCATGTTGCGCTCTTCGAGGCGCTCGACGATGTAATGAATGTAGGGGTTGCTGCGCTCTCCGGCTTTCTCGACGAACGACGGGTTGCTGGAGAACCACAGACGCTGCTGCTCGATGCGTGGGTTGACGCCGATGGCGTCCTGCAATTTGTAGCCGGCGCGCACGCGCTCCCAGATGTCCTTGGGTTGCTCGGCCTTGGCCGTGCCATTGATCCACAGCGGCTGATGCGGCGTTCTGCCGCTCAGATCCACTGTCGGCCCGTTCTCCACCTGCTGTTGATCGAGGCTCTGGCAGCCGCTGAGTACGGCACAAACAGCCAGGGCGAGCGCTGGATAGCGCAATGCCAATGCCTTTGAATTCAAGGGGTTAGGTCGAGAGGAAGGCATTGGTTGTGGGGGGTATCCTGGATCGAAAGTCGGGCGATTCTAGAAACCGATCCAGGGGTGGTCAAGTTTTGACCAGGATTTTGCGGGGCAGTCGGCGCTTCAGAAGCGGTCTTTCCAGGCCCGCAGCGCGGCAAACACCTCGCTCTCGCTGGTCATGGTGCGACCTTCGCGGCTGGCGATCATTTCTTTAACCGATGTTTCGGCGGTACGCAGAAACGGGTTGGTGGCGCGCTCGATCCTGAGGTTGGACGGCAGGCTGATCTGGCCGCTCTGGCGCCACGCCTCGACTTGGGCGAAACGCTCGGCGATGTCGCTATTCGCCGGCTCGACGGCCTTGGCGAAGCGCAGGTTGCTCAGGGTGTATTCATGGGCGCAATAGATCAGCGTGTCGTCAGGCAGGGCTGCCAGGCGCTGCAGCGACTGGTGCATCTGCACCGGCGCACCTTCGAACAGTCGACCACAGCCGGCGGCGAACAGGGTGTCGCCGCAGAACAGCCAGTGATGATCGGGCTGATAGAAGGCGATATGGCCCAGGGTGTGGCCGGGCACTTCGATGATCTGCAGGGGCAGACCCAGCACTTCTATACGGTCGCCATCGACCAGCGCCTGGTCGCGCCCCGGGATGTTCTCGTTGGCCGGCCCGAAAACCCGCGCACCGCTATCGCGGCGCAGCTGATCGACGCCGCCGACGTGGTCGTTGTGGTGATGGGTGATCAGGATATCGCTCAGCGTCCAGTCGCCATGCTCATGCAGCCAGGCCTGCACCGGGGCGGCGTCGCCAGGATCGACCACTGCGGCGCGCTTTTGCTGCGTATCCTGTAGCAGCCAGATGTAGTTGTCGGAGAATGCGCTGAGGGCTTCGATCTTGATCATCAGGTGGTCGCCAAGCCGGGAACAAAGGTGCATCTTAGGGGCTATTGACGTTGCAAGGCGAGCTGCGTTCCCCGTGTTTGCAACGCTAGGGTCTGTTGCCGTTTCAACGCGAGCCGCGTTGCCGCGAGAAATCTCGCCAGGCCGGGCGGCGATCCGCTAGGCGGAGGACGCAGGAAATGGCGTTCCCTTTTCAAGTCCTCCAACAACGCATGGCGAGATTTCTCGCGCAACCCGAAGGGCCGGGCCCGTTCTACCGCGATGCTGCGTTTCTCGCTGGCTCATTTAGCTAGCTAAACTTCGCGGCTCGCGCCTCGCCTCGCGGCAAAACGGGCGCCGGCGCGGCCGTGCGTTAAACGGCAACAGACCCTAGACTCAGAGTGTCATTGGTAGAGATGGCCAAGCAGGTACTTTTATGAACGAGCACCCCGTGAGCACGCGACCATGACCGACAATCCCTTCGCCCAGGCCGATGCCGACTGGCTGCAGCTGATCGGTGCGGCCCGGCAATGGTTCAACGGCCCGCTGGGTCGCCTGTTGCTCGAGCAGGAGCGGCGTCTGCTCGATGAGGAACTGGCGCGCTTCTTCGGCGGCTACCTGGTGCATTACGGCCCCTGTGCGGAGACCTCGCTGGAAACCCAGCAGATTCAGCGCAGCGTGCGCCTGGGTGCGCCATTCGCCGGCACCGAGATCGTCTGCGAGGAGCAATCCTGGCCACTGGTCGAGCACGCTGCCGATGTGGTGGTGCTGCAGCACGGTCTGGATTTCTGTCAGTCGCCCCACGGTTTGTTGCGCGAAGCCGCGCGCAGCGTGCGGCCGGGTGGTCACCTGCTGATCGTCGGCATCAACCCGATGAGCGCCTGGGGCGTGCGCCATCTGTTCGCTCACGACGTGTTGCACGAAGCCCGCTGCATCGCACCCAAACGCCTGGGCGACTGGCTCAACCTGCTGGGCTTCGCGCTGGAGAAACGCCGCTTCGGATGTTATCGTCCGCCGCTTGCTTCGGCGGCCTGGCAGGCCCGGTTGGCTCCTCTGGAGCGCTGGGGCGGCGCCTGGCAATCGCCGGGTGGCGGGTTCTACGTACTGGTGGCGCGCAAGCTGGTAGTCGGCCTGCGTCCGTTGCGCCAGTCACGCCGTGAGCCCATGGGCAAACTGGTGCCCATGCCGGTGGCGAAGATCAGTCGTCGCGACCGCGACGGCGCCTGATCCGGCCCCGCAGATCGAAATCAGACCCTAGATAAAGGCGGCGCATGTCCGATCAAGTTGAGCTTTACACCGACGGTGCCTGCAAGGGCAATCCGGGCGTCGGTGGCTGGGGCGCATTGCTGGTGTTCCAGGGCGTCGAGAAGGAATTGTGGGGCGGCGAGGCCGTGACCACCAACAACCGTATGGAGCTGATGGGCGCGATTCGCGGCCTGGCGGAACTCAAGCGGCCGTGCAACGTACGCCTGGTCACCGACTCGCAATACGTGATGAAAGGCATCAAGGAATGGATGCCCAACTGGAAGAAACGCGGCTGGAAAACTGCCTCGAAGGAGCCGGTGAAGAATGCCGACCTCTGGCAGCAGCTGGATGAGCAGGTCAATCGGCACAATGTGACCTGGGAATGGGTGCGCGGCCATATCGGCCACCCCGGCAACGAGCGGGCCGATCAGCTGGCCAACCGTGGCGTCGAAGATATCAGGAGCATGAAACGTGCGTAGAGTCGTACTGGATACTGAAACGACCGGTATGCCGGTAAACGATGGCCACCGGGTCATCGAGATCGGTTGCGTGGAAGTGGAGGGGCGGCGCCTGACCGGGCGGCATTTCCACATCTACCTGCAGCCGGACCGTGAGATCGATGAAGGCGCCATCGCGGTGCACGGCATCACCAACGAGGATCTCAAGGACAAGCCGCGTTTCAAGGACATCGCCGACGAATTCTACGAGTTCATCAAGGGCGCGCAGCTGATCATTCACAACGCGCCGTTCGACATCGGCTTCCTAAACAACGAATTCGCCCTGATCGGCCAGCACGAGCGTTCGGACATCTCGTCCTATTGCGACGTGCTCGATACCCTGCAGATGGCCCGCGAGCGTCACCCGGGCCAGCGCAACAGCCTTGATGCCCTGTGTAAGCGCTACGGCGTCGACAACTCCGGCCGCGAACTGCACGGCGCTTTGCTCGACTCGGAGATTCTCGCCGACGTCTACCTGGCGATGACCGGTGGGCAGACCAACCTGTCGCTGGCTGGCGAAGGCGCCGATGGCGATGGCAGCGGTCGCCAGCAGGCCACGCCGATTCGCCGCCTGCCGGCCGACCGCCCACGCGGCGTGGTCATCACCGCCAGCGCCGACGAGCTGGCCGCCCATGCCGCGCGCCTGGCGGTCATCGAAAAGGCCGCCGGTGCGCCCGCGCTGTGGGCGCAGATGGAAGCGGCCGAGCAGGGCACATCCGCCTCCTGATCGGTCAATTGCGACCTTTTCGTACAGCGCTCTGCGCGAGGGGTTCCGTCCTCTGCGGCGAGTCTCTACCCTGAGGGCATAGCGGGTTCATCCCGCATGACCTCAGGTGTAACCGATGTACAAAGACCTCAAGTTCCCGGTACTCATCGTTCATCGCGATATCAAGGCCGATACCGTGGCCGGCGAGCGGGTGCGGGCCATCGCCGCCGAGCTGGAACAGGACGGCTTCACCATTCTGTCCACCGCGAGCTCTGCGGAAGGCCATATCGTCGCCTCGACCCATCACGGGCTGGCCTGCATCCTGGTTGCCGCCGAAGGCGCCGGGGAAAACCGCCACCTGCTGCAGGACATGGTCGAGCTGATCCGCATCGCCCGACGCCGCGCGCCGCAGCTGCCGATCTTCGCTCTGGGTGAGCAGGTCACCATCGAAAACGCCCCGGCCGAAGCCATGGCCGACCTCAACCAGCTGCGCGGCATTCTCTATTTGTTCGAAGACACCGTGCCGTTCCTGGCGCGCCAGGTGGCCCGCGCCGCGCGCAATTACCTGGATGGCCTGCTGCCGCCGTTCTTCAAGGCGCTGGTGCAGCACACCGCACAGTCCAACTATTCCTGGCACACGCCGGGCCACGGCGGCGGCGTGGCGTATCGCAAGAGCCCGGTCGGACAGGCGTTTCACCAGTTCTTCGGCGAGAACACCCTGCGCTCGGACCTGTCGGTCTCGGTGCCCGAGCTTGGCTCGCTGCTCGACCATACCGGCCCTTTGGCCGCCGCCGAGGAGCGCGCTGCACGCAACTTCGGCGCCGACCATACCTACTTCGTGATCAACGGCACTTCGACCGCCAACAAGATCGTCTGGCACTCGATGGTCGGCCGTGACGACCTGGTGCTGGTCGACCGCAACTGCCACAAGTCGATTCTCCACGCCATCATCATGACCGGTGCGATTCCCCTGTACCTGTCGCCGGAGCGCAACGAGCTGGGCATCATCGGGCCGATTCCGCTGAGTGAATTCACCCGCGAGTCGATCCAGGCCAAGATCGACGCCAGCCCGCTGGCTCGAGGGCGCGAGCCCAAGGTCAAGCTGGCGGTGGTGACCAACTCCACCTACGACGGCCTGTGCTACAACGCCGAGCTGATCAAACGCACCCTCGGTGATTCGGTCGAGGTGCTGCACTTCGACGAAGCCTGGTACGCCTACGCCGCGTTCCACGAGTTCTATGCCGGCCGTTACGGCATGGGCACCAGCCGCGAGGCCGGCGGCCCGATGGTGTTCACCACCCATTCGACCCACAAGCTACTCGCCGCCTTCAGCCAGGCCTCGATGATCCATGTGCAGGATGGTGCGCTACGCCAGCTCGACCGCGACCGCTTCAACGAAGCCTTCATGATGCATATCTCCACCTCGCCCCAGTACGGCATCATCGCCTCGCTGGATGTGGCCTCGGCGATGATGGAAGGCCCGGCCGGTCGCTCGCTGATTCAGGAAACCTTCGACGAGGCGCTGAGCTTTCGCCGCGCGCTGGCTAACCTGGGGCAGAGCCTGAGCAGCGAGGACTGGTGGTTCAGTATCTGGCAGCCGCCGCAGACCGAGGGCGCCGACGACGTGGCGACGCCAGACTGGCTGCTGCAGCCCGAGGCTGATTGGCACGGTTTCGGTGACGTGGCCGAAGACTACGTGCTGCTCGACCCGATCAAAGTGACCCTGGTGATGCCCGGCCTGACCGCCGGCGGCCGTCTCGACGAGCGCGGTATTCCCGCTGCGGTGGTCAGCAAGTTTCTCTGGGAGCGCGGCCTGGTGGTCGAGAAGACCGGCCTGTATTCGTTCCTGGTGCTGTTCTCCATGGGCATCACCAAGGGCAAGTGGAGCACGTTGCTTACCGAACTGCTGGAGTTCAAGCGCAGCTATGACGCCAACCTGCCGCTGAGTTCAGTGCTGCCTTCGGTGGCCCGCGAGGGCGCGCTGCGCTATCAGGGCATGGGCCTGCGCGACCTGTGCGATGCGCTGCACGACTGCTACCGCGAAAACGCCACAGCCAAATCCCTCAAGCGCATGTACACAGTGCTGCCGGAGATCGCCCTGAAACCGGCCGATGCCTACAACCAGCTGGTGCGCGGCGAGGTGGAGGAAGTTTTGGTCGACGACGTCGAAGGGCGCATCGCGGCGGTGATGCTGGTGCCGTATCCGCCGGGCATTCCGCTGATCATGCCGGGCGAGCGTTTCACCTCGGCCACCCGCTCGATCATCGACTATTTGCGCTTCGCCCAGGCCTTCGAGCAGCGCTTCCCGGGCTTCGACGCCGATGTGCACGGCCTGCAGCGCCATGAGGGCGAGCAGGGCAGTTACTACACGGTCGACTGCATCATCGAGAAGTAGGGCGCCCATTGGCGTGACGTGCGGTACGTCACGCCGACCATGATCGACTTTCCGGCGCCGCTTGCTATAGTGGCGCGATTGCTTTGCGGCGTGTGTCGCGGGCCATTCGGCCTGCTTCAAAAAGGATGACTTTCATGGGGCAATACCAGGCTTTCCGCGTCGAACTGCAGGAAAAGATCGCTCATGTGGTGATTGACCGCCCGGACAAGATCAATGCGATGAACGCCGCCTTCTGGACGGAGATCATCGATATCTTCCGTTGGGCCGATGAAACCGACGAAGTTCGCGTGGTGGTGCTGTCTGGCGCCGGCAAGCATTTCTCCTCCGGCATCGACCTCAACCTGCTGGCTCAGGTCAGCAGCCAGCTCGGCAAGGACGTCGGCCGCAATGCCCTGACCTTGCGCCGCAAGATTCTCGAGCTGCAGGCCTCGTTCAATGCCGTCGACCAGTGCAGCAAACCGGTACTGGCCGCCATCCAGGGTTACTGCCTCGGTGGTGCCATCGACCTGGTCAGCGCCTGCGACATGCGCTATTGCAGCCTGGACGTGCAGTTCGCCATCAAGGAAATCGACATTGGCATGGCCGCCGACGTCGGCACCCTTCAGCGGCTGCCGCGCCTGATCGGCGACGGCATGCTACGCGAGCTGGCCTATACCGGCCGCACCATCGAGGCTGCCGAGGCGCGGGAAATCGGCCTGGTCAACCGCGTATTCGAGACCCACGACACATTGCTGAGCGGTGTGATGGACATCGCCCGCAGCATCGCCGCAAAATCGCCGGTTGCCGTGCGCGGTACCAAGGCGATGATCGGCTACATGCGCGATCACCGGGTCGACGATGGTCTCGACTACGTCGCCACCTGGAACGCCGCCATGCTGCAATCGGCCGATCTGCGTGTCGCGATGATGGCCCATATGAGCAAGCAAAACCCCGAGTTCGCTGATTGAGCGCGGTTTCATCACCTGTGCGGGAGGCACATTAGCGAATGGTTTCTGGAGCATCGTCACTGG
This sequence comes from Pseudomonas fulva 12-X, assembly GCF_000213805.1. Taxonomy (NCBI): domain Bacteria; kingdom Pseudomonadati; phylum Pseudomonadota; class Gammaproteobacteria; order Pseudomonadales; family Pseudomonadaceae; genus Pseudomonas; species Pseudomonas fulva. The sequence continues at coordinate 2,430,548 of NC_015556.1, forward strand.
GCCTGGTTCGCGACGAACTGTTTGCCACGATCGAGGAGGCCGAAGCGAGCCTCGAACAGTTCATCGTCGAGCGTAACAATGGCGCCCTGTTGCAGCAGGCAGTGGACAACCTGCAGCAGGTGCGCGGCACGCTCAACCTGATCGAACTGACCGGCGCCGAGCTGCTAGCCCAGGAAGTGCTCGACCAGGCCACCGATATTCCGGCCGGCATCGGCAGCGAGCGTGACGCCCAGTTGGCGGCGCTCAGCAATGCACTGCACGTGCTGCGCCGCTACCTCGAAGGCCTCGACGCCCATCGCCAGGAAATGCCCGAGCTGCTGCTGCCGGCGATCAACGATCTGCGCCAGGCGTGCAAACAGCCGCCCCTGCCGGAAAGTTTCTTCTTCAGCGTGCGCCTCGACCAGGCCCGCCCGCGCATGGCGCCGCCAGCTCTGGACGCTGCCGCCAAGGAAAGCGAAGGCCGCCGTTTGCGGCAGATGTATCAGGTTGGCCTGTTGGGCTACATCCGCGAGCAGAACCCTGCAGGCAGCATGAAGCTGATGGGCCGGGCCATGAGCCGCCTCGATGGCCTGTTCGCCAACGAGCCGCGCGGGCGCCTGTGCTGGCTCGGCGCCGCTGCCGTGGAAGCGCTGAGCGATGGCCAGCTGCTGCCGCGCAAGTCGCGCAAGCAGCTGTTCTCGCGCATCGACCGCGAACTGCGACAGATGCTGGTCAACGGCTCCTACGAGCCGCCGCGCAGCCTGCTCAAGGAGCTTCTGTATCTGGTGGCGCTCTCCGCCGGCCGCGGTCCGCTGGCAGGTGAGGTGCGCGAACTGTTCGGCATCACAGCGCTGCCCTTTACCGATCACCTGCTCGAAGAGGAATACCAGCGGCTTTCCGGGCCGGGCAAGTCGGTGTTGCGTTCACTGAGCTCGGCTATTCGCGAGGAGCTGGCCAGCGTCAAGGACCTGCTCGATCTGAGCGAACGCGGCACCCTGCAGGCCGATGGCCTGACCAGCCTGCATGCGCTGCTCGGCAAGCTCAGCAAGACCTTGGCCATGGTCGGCCTGAGCTCGGCCGGCAATTCCCTGGCCAATCAGTTGCCGACGGTCAGCGCCTGGTGCGAAGGCGCGCCGGTCGAACCTGACCAGTTGATCGCTCTGGCCGATGCCGTGCTGTATGTCGAAGGCATGGTAGCGACTCTGGAGCGCGGTGAGCGCGTCACTGCGCCGCGTGCCGAGCCGGAAGTCTGCACCTTTGCCCAGCATCAGCTGTTCGAGGCGCGCATTGTGGTGCTCGACGAAGCTCGCGCGGGTCTGGCGCTGGCCAAGCGGGCGATCACTGCGTATCTGGAATCGGCTGGTGATCGCATGCACCTGTCCAACGTGCCGTTCAGCCTGCAGGCCGTGCGCGGCGGCCTGTGGTTCCTCGGTCAGGAGCGCGCGGCGAACCTGGTGGGCGCGTGCGCCGACTACATCCAGACGCAGATGCTCGACACCGACCAGATGCCCGCTGAAGCGCGCCTGGAAGTGCTCGCCGATGCCCTGAGCAGCCTGGAATATTACTTGGAAGCCGACACCGGCCTGGCCCAGCCAAGCGTGCTGGATCTGGCTGAAGAAAGCGTTCGCGCCCTGGGCCAAGAGGTGGCTGCCTGATGGCCGCGCATTGGCAGCCCGAGCTGATCGACTGCGAGCGGCCTGGTGGCCTGGTACTGGCCCATCATCGTCAGCATTTCCTTGGCGATGCCAATGGTCTGCTGTTTCCCCGGGAGTGGCTGAAGAAGCAGGAGCTGCCGGTGCTTGCCGAGCATGGGCTGGGGCATTTTCGGGGCGAGCCGGTCTATCTGCTCGAACTACAGGGCAAGGCCGAACTGCCGGGCTGCCACTGGCAGTCGTTGCGCCAGGTGATGCTCGAAGGCGACGCCGAGCTGTTCCAGATGCTCGGTTTTGCCGCACAGATCGGCACCTGGGCCAGCGACAACCGCTTCTGTGGCAGTTGCGCCACACCGATGCTGCAGGTGCCGGGCGAGCGCGCCATGCAGTGCCCGGCGTGCAGCCTGCGCCACTATCCGCGCCTGTCGCCGAGCATGATCGTGCTGGTTACGCGCGGTGACGACGTGCTTTTGGCCCGCTCGCCGCGTTTCGTCAGTGGGGTGTACAGCACTCTGGCCGGCTTCGTCGAAGCGGGCGAATCGGTGGAGCAGTGCGTGGCCCGTGAGGTGCGCGAAGAGGTGGGCGTCGAAGTCCGCAACATCCGCTACCAGGGCAGTCAGAACTGGCCGTTCCCGCATTCGCTGATGCTGGGCTTTCATGCTGACTACGCCGGCGGCGATATCGTCCTGCAGGAAGAGGAAATCGAGGATGCCCGCTGGTTCTCGATCCATGCGCTGCCGCCGTTGCCGGCCTCGCGCTCGATCGCCCGCTATCTGATCGACTCGTACGTGGCCAGCCGCTTAGGCGGCACTGAACCAGTGCTGCCAGACTAGCCGCGTCGTCAGCCCCAGCACCACCAGAATGAATACCGGGCGGATGAACTTCGAGCCGCCGCCAATTGCCGTGCGCGCGCCGAGAAAGGCGCCGGCCATCAGCGAAAAGCCCATGCACAGGCCCAGCACCCAGGCCACTTGTCCGGCGGCGATGAATACCGCCAGGGCACAGGCGTTACTGATGAAGTTCATCGAGCGCGCCACACCGCTGGCCCGTACCAGGTCCAGCGGGTACATGAGCAGCGTGCTGACCGTCCAGAAGGCGCCGGTACCAGGGCCTGCCACGCCATCGTAGAAACCCAGGCCGATACCCTGAGGCCATTGCCGGCGGCTGGCGATGGGCAGGTCGGCGTCCAGCGGCGCGTCGGGCGTCTTGCCGAACAGCAGGTACAGACCGCAGGCGAACACGACCACCGGCAGCATCTTGTTGATCCATTCGGCCGGCATCCAGTGAACCAGTACCGCGCCGCCAATGGCGCCAATGGCGGTGGCGACCATCGCATTCTTCCACTTGCCCGGGCTGAACAGCTTGCGCCGGTAGAAGGTGTAGCTGGCGGTCGCCGAACCGAAGGTCGCGCACAGCTTGCTGGTGCCCAATACCAGATGCGGCGGCAGGCCGGTAGTGAGCAGGGCAGGAATGGTCAGCAGGCCACCGCCGCCGGCGATGGCATCGATGAAACCGGCGATGAACGCGACCAGGGCGAGCAGCAGCAACGTCGTGGGTTCGACGGCCATCTCGAAGGGAAGGGACATAAAAGGCGACCTGTATCCGATTGTGCGGCAACGGCGCTATTCGCCGGGCTACGCGCTGCGCATAATGCCGGCATTTTCACTGACAAGGAATCGAATCGATGCAGTACGACGCGCTCGCCTGGGCAACGGCTCTGCTGGCATTGCTGGTGTTGTTCATCGCCCTGCGCATTCTGTTCGGCGGCCGCTGGTTTCTCGCCTGGCTGCGCGGCACCAGCGGCCTGGTATTTCTCGCCGTCGCGGCGTTGGTGGGCCTGGTGGCCTACGACCTGAGCCGCTACGACCCGTTACCCGCCAACAAGCCACTGCTGACCCTGAGCTTCCACCGTACGGCCAACGTCTATCAGGTGGATATTCTCGAAAATGGCGTGCAGCGCAGCGTCAATCTGGAGGGCGATCTCTGGCAGCTCGACGTGCGTCTGCTGCAATGGAAGGGGCTGGCTGCCCTGATCGGTCTTGAGCCCGGCTACCGGCTGGAGAAGATCAACAGCCGCTTCCTGTCCATCGAGCAGCAGAGCCAGGCGCGTTATACCCAGGCCGAGCTGACCAGCAGTCTATACGGCGTGGACCTGTGGCGCTGGCTGCGCCTGGGCCAGCACGACCTGTTCCTGTTTGACGCCCAGGCGCGCCGCGTGACCTACCTGCCGATGGCCGACAAGGCGGTGTTCAACGTCAGCCTGACACCGACCGGGCTTTTGGCCGAGCCAATGAACGAGGCGGCTCATCAGGCACTCAAGGATTGGCAGTGAGTTCGTGTAGCTTGGATGGGGCCCACGTGGAATAACTGGAACGTGCGGGAGCGGACGTCGAGCAGAGCTTTTGTAGCAGAGGCTTTAGCCTCGAGCTCTTTGTTTGCCGTAATAAAAAGCTCGCGGCTAAAGCCGCTTCCTACGAAGAAATCGCTGTTGATTATCAGTGGGAGCGGGCCATGCCCGCGAAAAAATCACGGGTACGGCCCCCTCCCACAGGTGAAGCAGTTATGTTCGCTCGTCCATACCTAGCAATTCGAGTCGCAAACAGGTTTCAGGACAGGAAACCGCCATCGACATTCAACGCCACGCCCGTGGTGTAGCTCGACGCCTCGCTGGCCAGGTACAGCACCGCGCCGGCCATTTCGCTCGGCTCGGCGACGCGCTTGAGGGGAATGCGCTGCAGAGCGAAGTTGAGGATCGCTTCGTTCTTGGTCAGCGCCGAGGCGAAGCGGGTATCGGTCAGGCCTGGCAGCAGGGCATTGCAGCGGATGCCGAATTGCGCGCATTCCTTGGCGAACACCTTGGTCATGCTGATCACAGCCGCCTTGGTCACCGAATAGATGCCCTGGAACTCACCCGGCGAGACACCATTGATCGACGCCACGTTGATGATGCTGCCGCCGCCGTTGTCCTTCATCAGCTTGCCGCCTTCGATGGACATGAAGTAGTAGCCGCGAATGTTCACATCAACGGTCTTCTGGAAGGCGCCCAGGTCGGTGTCCAGCACGTTGCAGAATTGCGGGTTGGTGGCGGCGTTGTTGACCAGGATGTCGAGGCGCCCGTAGCGCTGGCGAATTTCGGCGAATACCGCCTGAATCTGCTCCATCTCGCCGATATGGCAGGCCATGGCCACGGCCTTGCCGCCCTTGGCAACGATGGCGTCGGCCACGGTCTGGCAATCGTCCAGCTTGCGGCTGGCAACGATCACCTCGGCGCCCTGCTGGGCGAGCAAGTGGGCGATGGCTTCACCGATACCGCGGCTGGCACCGGAAACGAAGGCGATCTTGCCGTCGAGGTCGAACAACTGGGTCTTGGACATGGCGTGAGTCTCGGTAAGGAAGGGCGTCAGAGCGATGAGCGCGCGATGACCCCGAGGGCCATCTGTTCGAGCAAGGCGTTCATCTGCACAAAGGAGGCGAAACGCTTGTCGGCGGTTTGCCCGTGGTAGTAGCGGTAGTAGATCTGCTGGACGATGCCGGCCAGGCGGAACAGGCCGTAGATGTAGTAGAAGTCGAAGCACTTGATTTCGATGTCGGCACGCTCGGCGTAGTAATCCACGAAACCCTGACGGGTCAGCATGCCGGGCGCGTTGCTCGGCTGGCGACGCATCTGCTGCACCGGCGCTGGGTCATCAGCCTCGATCCAGTACGCCAGGGTGTTGCCCAGATCCATCAGCGGGTCGCCCAGGGTGGTCAGCTCCCAGTCGAGCACGCCGATGATGCGCATGGGGTCCTGCGGGTCGAGGATCACGTTGTCGAAGCGGTAGTCGTTATGCACGATGGCTGGGCGCGGGTGGTCAGGCGGCATCTTGTCCTGCAGCCAGGCCCGCACATGCTGCCAGGCCGGGGCATCGGGGGTGCGCGCATTGTCGTAGCGCTCGCTCCAGCCATTGATCTGCCGCGCCACGTAACCGTCAGGCTTGCCCAGATCGGCCAGGCCGCAGCGTTGGTAGTCGACCTGATGCAGTTCGACCAGACGGTCGATGAAGCTCTTGCACAGGGTGCTGGTTTGATCGGCCGTGAGCTGCAGCTCAGCCGGCATGTCGGCGCGCAGGATGATGCCGTCCAGGCGCTGCATGACGTAGAACTCGGCGCCAATCACCGACTCGTCGGTGCAGTGCACGTAAGCCTGCGGGCAATAGGGAAAGGCATCTCTGAGCTGGTTGAGAATGCGAAATTCGCGACCCATGTCGTGGGCCGACTTGGCCTTGCGGCCGAAGGGCGGGCGGCGCAGCACCAGCTCGCGGTCGGCGTAGCGCAGCAGGTAGGTCAGATTGGAAGCGCCGCCTGGGAACTGGCTGATCTGCGGCTCACCCTGCAGATCGCTCATATGGGCCTTGAGGTAGGCGTCGATGGCGCGGGCATCGAGTTCTTCGCCCTGGCGGATGGAGCCGGGCCGGTCGGTGAGTGTCATCCCTATCCCTTCTCGTTGTCATTGGCGGTGATGATAGGGTCAATCTAATCAGCCGGGCGACCGCTCACAAGCGCGGCGCAGGCTTATCTATATGGCTGTTGGTGGCGAATCAAACCTGCTGATACGCCAGGCGGCAGGGCAAAAATCGCCTTGTGTTATTTCGAAGTTGGCTCTGCCGATAACTCTGAGGGCTGCCAGGATAGCGGGCAAAAAAAACCGGAATCCTGGGATTCCGGTTTCGCGATTCGAGCCGATTACCTGCACTCAGACCGAGAACAGTTCGCTCAGCTTGAGCGCCAGCATCATGTCGCCTTCGGCGCGCAGCTTGCCGGCCATGAAAGCCTGCATACCGTCGGTTTCACCGGTGGTGATGCCTTTGAAGGTTTCCTTGTCCATGATCAGGGTGACGTTGGCGTCCGGGTGCTCGCCATGTCCCACGTCGCAGGTACCGTCCTTGACGATCAGGTAGTGGTTGTCGGCATCTTCGATGTTGAACTGGAAAACCAGGTCCAGGCCTTCGGCGGCGCTTGGGTTGAACTTGGCTTTCATGGTTTGGACGATGTCTGCGACGCTCATGGTGGTTTCCTTGTGGTTTCCGATTGTTCTGCGCCCTCACAGGCGCGTTGACCGTCGCTCAGCGATAGGTAATGAGCGATGGGGTGTTCAACAGCTGCAGATGGGCGTGGCTGTTGAAGGAAGCTAGGGTCACCCGCTCGCCCTGGAACTTCAGGCAGCTTAGCGAGGTGTTGACGATTTGCCAGTTCATGGCGAACGCGCTGGCGACCGGCATGCCGGTCAGCAGGTGGATCAGGGCCGTGATGGTGCCGCCGGAGGTGAATACGGCGACGCGCTCGCGGGGCTGTGCGCTATCCAGCAACCGTTGCAGGCCGCCATTCACCTGATCGAGAAACGCCTGCCAGCTTTGCAGCGCCGGCGCCTCGTAGTCGCCGCCGATCCAGCTGTCGAGCAGGCGCACGAACAGACGCTGGAACTCTGCGCGGTTGTGCGCGGCGTTGCGCATCACCTCCAGCGCCTGGGGCTCGTGGGGCAGCAGCGCCGGGAGCAGGGCGCGGATCACCCCTTCGGCATCGAATTCGTTGAAGGCTGCATCGGTTTGCAGCGCAGGCGCCTCGGCAAGCTGCTCGAGCACCAGGCGGCCGGTATCGGCCTGACGCTTCAGGCTGCCGCTGACCGCGCGATCGAGCTTGAGGCCTGTCTCGGCCAGATGGCGGCCGAGCAAGGTCGACTGGCGCTCGCCGAGCGACGAGAGGACATCGTAATCCTCTGCACCGAATGAGGCCTGGCCATGTCGAATCAGGTAGATGCTGCCCACGTGCGCTGCAACCCGCGAACCTTGAATGTGAGGCGAGGGTAGGAGGGATGGGCGGAAGCTGTCAACGAAAATTCATACGTTTGTTTGAATTGTTCATGGCGAGGCTGAAAACCAGTCGCTGACTGGTGGCTGCCCGACGGCGCCGGTATGCTGGCCGACGCAGGCTGCCGCGCGAGGCGGCTGATTGGATAAAGGGGAAGTGTGTGGAGTTTCTTGCTGATTACGCAGGGTTTCTGGCCAAGACGGTGACGCTGGTGGTGGCCATTCTGGTTGTGCTGGTGGCGGTGGCCGTGCTGCGCAGCCGCGGGCGTCGCAGTGGTGGGCAGTTGCAGGTCACCAAGCTCAATGATTTCTACAAGGCGCTGCGTCAGCGTCTGGAACAGTCGATTCTCGACAAAGATCAGCTCAAGGCGCTGGGCAAAGAAGAAGCCAAGGCCGCCAAGGCGGCGAAGAAGCAGGCGCCGCAGAAATCCCGGGTTTACGTGCTGGACTTCGACGGCGACATCAAGGCTTCGGCCACCGAGGGCCTGCGCCATGAGATCACCGCACTGCTGAGCCTGGCCACGCCCCAGGATGAAGTGGTGCTGCGCCTGGAAAGCGGTGGTGGCATGGTGCACAGCTATGGGCTGGCCTCGTCGCAACTGGCGCGCATCCGTCAGGCTGGCGTGCCGCTGACGGTGTGTATCGACAAGGTCGCGGCCAGCGGCGGCTACATGATGGCCTGCATCGGCGAAAAGATCATTTCCGCGCCGTTCGCCATCCTCGGCTCCATCGGCGTGGTCGCCCAGCTGCCCAACGTCAATCGCTTGCTGAAAAAACACGATATCGACTTCGAAGTGCTGACCGCCGGTGAATACAAGCGCACCCTGACCGTATTTGGCGAGAACACCGAAAAGGGCCGCGAGAAGTTCCAGGAAGACCTGGAAACCACCCACGAGCTGTTCAAGAACTTCGTGGCGCGCTATCGCCCGCAGCTGGAAATCGATGAGATCGCCACCGGCGAAGTCTGGCTCGGCATGGCGGCGCTGGAGAAACAACTGGTCGACGAATTGAAGACCAGCGACGAATACCTGGCCGAGCGGGCTCGCGAAGCCGACCTTTATCAGCTGCACTATGTACAGAAGAAATCCCTGCAGGAGCGTGTCGGCCTGGCTGCCAGCGTTGCGCTGGATCGCTTTGCCCTGACCTGGCTGGGTCGCCTGACCCAGCAGCGTTTCTGGTAACCCGCACCCTCCGCTCTGGCGGATCAAGGAGGTCTGGATGACGAGTTTCACTGCGCTGCAAGCTGCGCCCGACACCCACGGTCATTTCGCGATGCAGGTTGTGGATCGCGACGTGGCCGATCTGCCGGCCGGCGAGCTGCTGATCCGTGTTCGCTACTCCTCACTGAACTTCAAGGACGCGCTGTCAGCCACCGGCCAGCGCGGTGTGAGCAAGCATTACCCGCATACACCAGGCATCGATGCCGCCGGTGTGGTCGAGCATTCCAGCGCCGCGGAATTTGCCGAGGGTGATGAGGTGATCGTGACCGGCTACGACCTGGGTATGAACACCGCTGGCGGCTTTGGCCAGTACATCCGTGTTCCCGCCAGCTGGGCGATCAAGCGGCCGCAGGGCTTGTCGCTGCGCGAAGCGATGATTCTCGGCACCGCCGGCCTGACTGCGGCGCTGTGCGTCGACAAACTGGAGCAGGCTGGCCTCGAGCCGCAGAACGGCCCGGTGCTGGTCACCGGCGCCACCGGAGGAGTGGGCAGCATCGCGGTGATGCTGCTGAGCAGTCTCGGCTATCAGGTCAGTGCCGCCACGGGCAAGGCCCAGCAGGGCGATATGCTCAAGCGTCTGGGCGCCTCTCAGGTGGTGCCGCGGCTGGAGCTGCAAAGCGGAACCGATCGGCCGCTGCTGCGCGAGCAATGGAGCGGGGCGGTGGACACCGTGGGTGGCGACATTCTGTTCAACGTGCTCAAGGCCACCCGTTACGGCGGCAGCGTGGCCTGTTGCGGGCTGACAGCCGGCGTCGATTTCCAGGCCAGTGTGTTGCCGTTCATCCTGCGTGGCGTGAACCTGCTGGGCGTCGATTCGGTTGAGCTGCCGCTGGTGGTCAAGGCGTCGATGTGGGATCGGCTATCGCTGCAATGGAAGCTGCCGGACCTGGAAGCCCTGGCGACCGAAGTGGGCCTGAATGAGCTGCCGGCAGCCATCGAGCGCATCCTGCAGGGCGAGCAGGTCGGTCGGGTACTGGTTCGTCTGGACTGAGGCTCGATAAGCGCCCATAAAAAACCCGCCTTTTGGCGGGTTTTTTCATTCTCAGGCGCGGCGCCTGAACAGCGGTTGCGGCTGGTCGGCTGAGGCCTGGTAGACCTCCGAGAACTCTTCGAAGGCTTTCAGCGCGTCTTCGGCGTCCTTGTCTTCGCGCAGGGCGAAGGCGTCGAAGCCGCAGCGCTTGAGCGCCCACAGCTGGTCACGCAGCACGTCACCAATGGCGCGCAGCTCGCCTTTGAAGCCGTAGCGGGTGCGCAGCAGGTAGGCGGAGGAGGAATGACGTCCGTCGGTGAAGGCCGGGAAGTTCAAGGCGATGACCTGGAAGGCGTCCAGCGAATCGACGATGGATTCGATCTCTTCCTCGGCGTCCAGCCACACACCCAGGCCGCCGTCGCGGGCCTTGAGGGCATGGCCGTGTTCGAGCCACAGGTTAAGCGGCACGATCAGGTCGTCGCAGTTGGACAGCTCTTCGAAGGCGGTTTCCTTGGGCAGCAGGTGCCAGCTTTCGTCGACGATCTGGCCGTTCTTAATGATTCGCTGCATATACGCGCTCCTTGAACGGGGCAACACCGATACGGCGGAAGGTGTCGATGAAGGTTTCTTCTTCGGTGCGCTGCTCGACGTAGACGTTGACGATCTTGTCGATCACGTCCGGCATATCGTCCTGGGCGAAGGACGGACCGAGGATCTGCGCCAGGCTGGCGTCACGACCGGCGCTGCCGCCGAGGGACACCTGGTAGAATTCCTGGCCTTTCTTGTCGACGCCGAGAATACCGATGTGACCCACGTGGTGGTGGCCACAGGCGTTCATGCAGCCGGAAATGTTCAGGTCGATGTCGCCGATGTCGAACAGGTAGTCCAGGTTGTCGAAGCGGCGCTGGATGGCTTCGGCCACCGGAATCGACTTGGCGTTGGCCAGGGAGCAGAAGTCGCCGCCCGGGCAGCAGATGATGTCGGTCAACAGGCCCACGTTCGGGGTGGCGAAGCCCTTGTCGCGCAGCTCGCCCCACAGGGTGAACAGCTGCTGTTGCTCGACGTCGGCGAGGATGATGTTCTGGTTATGGCTGTTGCGCACTTCGCCGAAGCTGTAGCGGTCGGCCAGGTCGGCGATGGCGTCGAGCTGCTTGTCGGTCACATCGCCCGGCGCTACGCCGGTAGGCTTGAGTGACAGGGTGACGGCCACATAGCCCGGCTTCTTGTGGGCGAAGGTGTTGCGCTGGCGCCAGCGAGCGAAACCCGGGTGCTCGGCGTCGAACTGGGCGAGCTGTGCGTCCTGATCCTGCAGCGTCTGGTAGGCCGGATCGACGAAATGCGCGGCGACGCGGGCCACTTCGGCGTCGGTCAGGGTAGTCGGGCCGTCCTTGAGGTGAACCCACTCGGCGTTCACGCGCTCGGCGAACACTTCCGGGGTCAGCGCCTTGACCAGGATCTTGATGCGCGCCTTGTACTTGTTGTCGCGACGGCCGTAGCGGTTGTAAACGCGCAGGATGGCGTCGAGATAACTGAGCAGGTGCTGCCAGGGCAGGAATTCATTGATGAAGCTGCCCACGATCGGCGTACGGCCCAGGCCGCCACCCACGGCGACGCGGAAGCCCAGCTCGCCGGCGGCGTTCTTCACCGCTTCCAGGCCGATGTCGTGCACCTCGATGGCCGCGCGGTCACTGGTGGCGCCGTTGACGGCGATCTTGAACTTGCGGGGCAGGTGGCTGAACTCGGGATGGAAGGTCGACCACTGGCGGATGATCTCGCACCAGGGGCGCGGATCGATGATTTCATCCTTGGCCACACCGGCGAACTGGTCGGTGGTGGTGTTGCGGATGCAGTTGCCGCTGGTCTGGATGGCGTGCATCTGTACGGTGGCCAGCTCGGCGAGAATCTCCGGCACATCTTCCAGTTCCGGCCAGTTAAATTGCACGTTCTGGCGGGTGCTGATGTGCGCGTAGCCCTTGTCGTAGTCGCGGGCGATTTGCGCCAGCTTGCGCACCTGGGTGCTGTTCAGCAGGCCGTAGGGCACAGCGATGCGCAGCATGGGCGCGAAGCGCTGGATGTACAGACCGTTCTGCAGCCGCAGCGGACGGAATTCTTCGCCGCTCAGTTCGCCACTGAGGTAACGGCGGGTTTGATCGCGGAACTGCTTGACGCGGTCCTCGACGATTTTCTGGTCGTACTGGTCGTATACGTACATGGGAATCCTGTTATCAGGCTGCTTGCCAGATCGTTCGAGCGATTGCGGCGCGAAGTGCGGCTTGGTTCGGCAGCGAGCGATTCGTCGCTCGTCTACCGTGGCTCTGGCAAGCCGCCACGCACAATGCTTCGATGACCCGTTACAGCAAATCTGCGCGCACGGCCGCGCACTCCTCATGCGGAGCCGGGGCACGATACCAGTTCAGGTTTATGCGCAAAAGTGATGTTTGAATATAAGAAAAGAACTTTTGGTACTAAGCCAGAATGCATGCATAACTGTGGTGGTGGATCGTTACGCAAGCGCCTGGCAGATGAGATTTTTGCTGTTCAGCTATTGAGAATCATCCGCAACGATGTGATGGTTCGTCGACTGTCCGCACCCTCCCAGTACCGGGCGGCGAACAGGTGAAACGTCGACAGTAATCCGCTTGTCGCACATAAAGGCCGGCCGTGTGCGCCGCCTGTCTCAGGGTTGAACGAAGAGGTTCTATGCAAACGCTTTCCGCGCGCAATGGCATGCTGCAGATATGGGTTTCCCAGGTTCGCGAGTCGCCCTGGGTGGCCGCCGGGCTGGGCGTTGCCCTGCTGGTGGTGATGTGGCTGCTGATCAGCAGCCTGGTCAACATCTTCGATGGGGCGCACCCGGAGCGTATCCGTTATGCGCTGTATGGCGGCGGCGCTGGTTTTGCGGCAACTACCCTGGGCGCGCTCGCAGCCTTGGCATTGGGCAGCATAAGCGTCAGAACCCAGGACAGCATGCTCGGCTTCGCGGCCGGCATGATGTTGGCGGCCAGTTCCTTTTCGCTAATCCTGCCGGGCCTGGAAGCAGCCGAAGACCTGACCGGTAGCGGCCTGCAGGGCGCCGCGACCGTGGTGCTCGGGCTGGCCCTTGGTGTGCTGCTGATGCTTGGGCTGGACCGCTTCACGCCCCACGAGCATGAAAGCGCGGGCACTCAGGGCCCGCACAGCAGCCGGCTGAGTCGCGTCTGGCTATTCGTGTTCGCCATTACCCTGCATAACCTGCCCGAGGGCATGGCCATTGGCGTTGGCTTTGCTGGCGATGACATGCAGGTCGGCATTCCATTGGCGACCGCCATTGCCATTCAGGACATTCCCGAAGGTCTGGCCGTCGCTCTGGCGCTGCGCACCATCGGTATATCGGCCTTGCGTGCGGCGCTGATCGCCGCCGCCAGCGGCTTGATGGAGCCTCTTGGAGCACTGATCGGCGTCGGCATGTCGAGCAGCTATGCGCTGGCTTATCCCATTGGCCTTGGTCTGGCCGCCGGCGCGATGCTCTTCGTGGTATCCCACGAGATCATCCCCGAGACGCACCGTAACGGCCACCAGACGGCAGCGACTCTGGGGCTGATGGGCGGATTTGCTGTGATGATGTTCTTAGATACGGCATTGGGCTGATAGGCATTTGCCCAACGCTGATGCACACTGCGCCAGTTTCGAGTTTCGTTGGTCACTATAGGATTGGCGCGTGCGCACAAGAGATGTCATGGCCCGTTTTCGTCACGCTGGCGGCCTGCTGGTACTGACGTGCGCCCTGAGCGGCCCGCTTGCCGCTCAGGGCGAGCCGCTGAACGTCTATGTCGGGCAGGGGCAGATGCCGTTCGCCGACGGCGTGGCCAAGGGGGCTGGGCTGTTCGGTGAACTGATGCGCGAGCTGTGCACGCGTACCGCACAGCAGTGCGTGTTTCGCAGCGTGCCCTGGCGCCGGGTTTTGAGCGAGGCCGAAGGCGATCCCCATGGCGTGGTGCTCAACCTGGGGCGAACGCCTGAGCGGGAGGCAAAGTTCGTCTGGCTGCTCGACGTGCTGCCCACGCCCTATGTGCTCGTAAGCCTCGACCACACCTTCGACAATTTGAAAGATGCCCTGCAAGCCGGTCCGGTGGCGGTAATGGCCGGTACCCCGCGGGCTGATGAACTCAAGCGCATCCGAAGCGGCGATCAACGTGTGGTGGAAGTCACCGACCCGCTGCAGGCAGCCGAGTTGCTGCGTAGCGGCCGTGTGGTGGCCTGGTACGAGATCGACTTGCGGGCTTTCTACCTGTGGCACGAAATGAATGCGCAGCCGCCGCTGCTGGCCGGCAAGCCGCTAAGCAGCACGCGCAGCCATATCGCTGGCAGCCTCAAGCTGGAGGGCGCCGAGGCGCTGTCGCAGAAGATGACGGCGGCGTTCGAGGACATGCGCCACGATGGCAGCTGGCAGCGCATTCTCGCCAGCTATCTGGGCTTGGATCGGTCGCGGGCTTTGCTGTCTGGCGGCTGGTAAGTCATGCTAGCGCCCTGAAATCCCGAGGAGCGCTTGATGAAGTACATCCACCAGCGCGAGCACCTCAACGAGGATGACCTGGTCATCATCGAATGCTCGCAAACCTGCAATATCCGCCTGATGAACGATGCGAACTTTCGCAGCTTCAAGAATGGCGGGCGCCACACCTATCACGGCGGCGCGTTCGACAAGTTTCCAGCGAAAATCACCGTGCCCAGCAGCGGTTTCTGGAACATCACCATCGACACCGTGACCCGCAAGGCGATCAGTGTGACGCGCAAGCCGACCCTCAAGCACTCGATCAAGATCGTCAGACGTTCTTCGTCGCACCTTTCCTAAGCGCCGCTGCCAGCGACGAAGTGGACGAGTTGCGTATCGCGGCTACGAGCCAAACAGCTCCGCGTACAAGGCTTCGATGGAGTCGATGCTTGCGAAGCTTGTTCGCGGCACGACGCGGATATTGGGCCGCTCTGTCTTGATACCTGCGACGTTGGCCTTGGTGTGCCTGCCGACTCTGAACCCCTGCAGGTCGGCAAGCGGCTCGCCCGGCAGACCACCAAAGAACAGGAAGGGCCCCAACGCCATGGTGGTGGGGTCGAACTGAATCCAGATCACGCAGCCCGATGGCTTGCGAGCCAGGTCGAGATGAACATTCTGGCTGGAAGTTGCCGCCGAAATCGCCGAGGTTTTGAGTTGGATATGGCGGACGATGCCATTGGCTTCCAGCACGATGTCGTGGCCCGAGCGGTCAAGCATCGAGTGGGAGACTTCCAGCGTCGCGCCGTATTTGAGCCAGGAAAGTTTGAGCATCTCACCGACGAACAGATGCTCGATGAGCTTTTCCCGGTAAACGGATTGATGGGTATCCAGGTTCATCGGCAGGATGCGCTTGTGGCCTAGTCAGCTTCAGCGCTGACCGCTGCCAGGCAAACCAGGCGGTGGCCCTCGATCAACCAGCTGTCGTCACCAGCCTCGTACTCGGCCTCCATCACCGCGTTGTAACTGAACTGCCAGCGTTTGCGGTCGCGGCCGTCCTGGGCCTCGATGGACAGCACCACGGCTTCGCTGGCGAACGGCTGGTTCGCTTCGGCGGCCGCGTCGGCCTGGTCGAGTAGCACCTCGTCGAGCTGGAAGTCGAAGGCGTGCAGGTCGTCGATGACCAGCATGTCAGCGGTTTCCAGCTGGTCGAGCAGGTAGGGCGTTGTGTCGGTCATGGCAGTCCGGTCGTTCAATGGGTTCATTTCGCGAGGTAGGCGAGTACCCGCGGGTCTTTGTACAAGGCCACCACGCCGTCGGCGATCGAGCCACTGAGGTCTTGCTGAGCGCCGGCACCGGTGGCGTGATTCACGGTCATCTCGAAGCGCTGCCCATCACCCAGGCTGACGGTGAAGGTCATGGTGCCTTTCCAGTAGTAAAAGATGTAGCGGCTTTCCAGGTGCGTGACCTTGAGGTCGATGCGCTTGTCGCTGCCGGAGCCAACCTTGCCATGGCGCGCCAGTTCGAAGCGAGCCTGAGTCACCATGGTCTTGGTGACTTCGTGGTAGCTCGATTGCAGGCGGGTGCCGCTTTGCGAATGCAGGATCACCGGCTCGGTTGCAGGCTGGGCATTTTCGACGGTGACCGTTCCCTTGACCGGGAAATCGGCGATCTTGGAGGCGGCCAGGTCGAACACCGGTGGGTCGAAGGCGATGGTGCCGCAGCCGGTCAGCAGGGCGAACAGAAAGAGGGCGGGTAGTCGGTAATACATGGGTACGTCCTTGCAGAGAAAGAACCCGGCGACTGGCGCCGCGCGGGTTCGCAGGTCCTGTTGTTGGCTCAGTCGTCGTAACCGAGGTTCGGTGCCAGCCAGCGCTCACTGACGGCGATGTCCTGCGCCTTGCGCGCGGTGTAGCTTTCGATCTGATCCTTGTCGACTTTGCCGACGGCGAAGTACTGCGCCTCGGGGTGGGCGAAGTACCAGCCGGAGACCGCTGCCGCCGGGAACATGGCGTAGTGCTCGGTGAGGAACACACCGCTGCGGCCGGCCTTGTTGTAGTCCGCTTCGGGGTCGAGCAGTTTGAACAGCGTGCCTTTCTCGGTGTGATCCGGGCAGGCCGGGTAGCCGGGAGCAGGGCGGATGCCCTTGTACTGCTCGCGGATCAGCGCCTCGTTGTCCAGCTGTTCGTCCGCCGCGTAACCCCAATGCTCCTTGCGCACGCGCTCGTGCAGCCATTCGGCACAGGCTTCGGCGAGGCGGTCGGCCAGGGCCTTGACCATGATCGCGTTGTAATCGTCGCCCTTGGCCTCGTAGGCCTTGGCCACTTCCTCGGCGCCGATGCCAGCTGTGGTGATGAAACCTCCGACGTAGTCGGTCACGCCGCTGTCCTTCGGCGCGACGAAGTCGGCCAGGGACAGATTCGGTTTGCCGTCCGGCTTGATGGTCTGCTGACGCAGATGGTGCAGGGTGGCGAGTTGCTCGCCGTTGTCGCCGTACACCTCGATGTCGTCATCACGCACCTGATTGGCCGGCCAGAAACCGAATACGGCGCGGGCCTTGATCAGTTTCTCGTCGATCAGCTTGCGCAGCATCGCCTGGGCGTCGTTGAACAGGCTGGTGGCCGCTTCGCCGACGATCTCGTCGGTGAGGATGCGTGGGTACTTGCCGGCCAGGTCCCATGAGATGAAGAACGGCGTCCAGTCGATGTACTCGGCCAGCACGTTGAGGTCGATATCGTCGAGCACCTGAGCGCCGGTGAAGCTTGGCTTGGGCGCGACGTAACCATTCCAGTCGAAGGCCGGCTTGTTGGCCACCGCGTTGTCGTAGCTCAGGCGCTCGGTGCGGGTGGCGCGGGCGGCGGTGCGTTCGCGCACCACCACGTATTCGTCGCGGGTCTTCTGCACGAAGTCGGCTTTCAGCTCCTTGGACAGCAGCTGGGTGGCCACGCCCACGGCGCGCGAGGCGTCGGTGACGTAGACCACGGCATCGTTGCTGTACTGTGGATCGATCTTCACCGCGGTGTGCGCCTTGGAGGTGGTGGCGCCGCCGATCATCAGCGGTAGCTTGAAGCCCTGGCGCTGCATTTCCTTGGCGACGTGGACCATCTCGTCCAGCGACGGGGTGATCAGGCCGGACAGGCCGATGATGTCGCACTTCTCGGCGATGGCGGTCTGCAGGATCTTTTCCGCCGGCACCATTACGCCCAGGTCGACGATGTCGTAGCCGTTACAGCCCAGCACCACGCCGACGATGTTCTTGCCGATGTCGTGCACGTCGCCTTTCACGGTGGCCATGAGGATCTTGCCCTTGGCTTCCGGCTTGTCGCCTTTCTCGGCTTCGATGAAGGGAATCAGGTGCGCCACGGCCTGCTTCATCACTCGGGCGGACTTGACCACCTGGGGCAGGAACATCTTGCCCGAGCCGAACAGGTCGCCGACCACGTTCATGCCACTCATCAGCGGGCCTTCGATCACCTCGATGGGCCGCGCGCATTGCCGGCGGCATTCCTCGGTGTCCTCGACGATGAACGCGGTGATGCCCTTAACCAGCGCGTGCTCCAGGCGCTTGTCGACCGGCAGCGAACGCCACTCTTCGTTCTCGACTTCCTTGGCTGCGCCGTCGCCCTTGTACTTGTCGGCGATGGCCAGCAGTGCTTCGGTGGCGCCGTCGTTGCGGTTGAGCACCACGTCCTCGACCGCGTCGCGCAGCTCCTTGGGAATCTCGTCGTAAATTTCCAGCTGGCCGGCGTTGACGATACCCATGGAGAGGCCGTTCTGGATGGCGTAGTAGAGGAATACCGAGTGGATCGCCTCGCGCACCGGATTGTTGCCGCGGAACGAGAACGACACGTTGGAGACGCCGCCCGAACTCAGCGCATAGGGCAGCTGGTCACGGATGTAGGCGCAGGCCTCGATGAAATCCACCGCGTAGTTGTTGTGCTCCTCGATGCCGGTGGCCACGGCGAAGATGTTCGGGTCGAAGATGATGTCTTCCGGCGGGAAGCCCACTTCATTGACCAGAATGTCGTAGCTGCGCTGGCAGATTTCCTTCTTGCGCGCGGCGGTGTCGGCCTGGCCGACCTCGTCGAAGGCCATCACTACCACGGCGGCGCCATAGCGCTTGCACAGCTTGGCGTGGTGCTTGAACTGCTCGACACCTTCCTTCATGGAGATCGAGTTGACGATGCCCTTGCCCTGGATGCACTTGAGGCCCGCCTCGATCACCTCCC
This sequence comes from Pseudomonas fulva 12-X, assembly GCF_000213805.1. Classification (NCBI taxonomy): domain Bacteria; kingdom Pseudomonadati; phylum Pseudomonadota; class Gammaproteobacteria; order Pseudomonadales; family Pseudomonadaceae; genus Pseudomonas; species Pseudomonas fulva. Next base: position 2,448,909 of record NC_015556.1, read on the forward strand.
ACTTGGAGGAGTCGATCATGATCGGCACACGGGAGATGTCCGGCTCGCCGGCGATCAGGTTGAGGAACCTGACCATCGCCGCCTTGGAGTCGAGCATCCCTTCGTCCATGTTGATGTCGATCACCTGGGCGCCGGCCTCGACCTGCTGCAGGGCGACTTCCAGGGCCTCGGTGTAGTTCTCCTCGCGGATCAGCCGGGCGAACTTGGCCGAACCGGTGATGTTGGTGCGCTCACCGACGTTGACGAACAGCGAGTTGCGGTCGATGGTGAATGGCTCCAGACCCGACAGGCGGCAGGCCTTGGGAATCTCCGGAATCGGGCGCGGCTGGTATTTGGCGACCGCCTCGGCGATGGCCTGGATGTGGCCCGGCGTGGTGCCGCAACAGCCGCCGATGATGTTCAGCAGCCCCGATGCAGCGAATTCCTCGACCACCTCGGCCATTTGCGCCGGGGTTTCGTCGTATTCACCAAAGGCGTTCGGTAGGCCCGCGTTGGGGTGCGCGGACACGTGGGTGCCGGCCTTGGCCGCCAGCTCGGCCAGATAAGGGCGCAGTTCCTTGGCGCCGAGGGCGCAGTTCAGGCCCACGGAAATCGGCTTGGCATGGGCCACCGAGTTCCAGAACGCTTCGGTGGTCTGGCCCGACAGGGTACGGCCTGAGGCGTCGGTGATGGTGCCGGAGATCATGATAGGAAGCGTAACGCCGTCCTCGTCGAACACCTGCTGCACGGCGAAGATCGCCGCCTTGGCATTGAGGGTGTCGAAGATGGTCTCGATGAGGATCAGGTCGGCGCCGCCCTCGATCAGGCCGCGGGTCGCTTCGGTGTAGTTCTCCACCAGCTCGTCGAAGGTGACGTTGCGGTAGCCGGGGTCGTTGACGTCCGGGGAGATCGAGCAGGTGCGGCTCGTCGGGCCCAGGACGCCTGCGACGAAACGCGGGCGATCCGGGGTTTCCAGGGTCTTGGCATCGGCCACTTCACGGGCCACGCGGGCGCCGGCCACGTTCAGCTCGTAGACGATCGACTCCATGTCGTAGTCGGCCTGGGACACCTGGGTGGCGTTGAAGGTGTTGGTCTCCAGGATGTCGGCGCCGGCATCCAGGTAGGCCTTCTCGATGTCCGCGATGATCTGCGGCTGGGTCAGCAGCAGCAGGTCGTTGTTGCCCTTCACGTCGCTCGGCCAGTCGGCGAAGCGTTCGCCGCGGTAGTCGGCTTCTTCGAGCTTGTAGCTCTGGATCATGGTGCCCATGCCGCCGTCGAGGATCAGGATGCGTTCCTTGAGGGCTTGCTGAAGTGCTTGGAGGCGGGCGCTGCGATCTGACAAGGGCATGGAAAAGGCTCTGAACGGGAGGCTACGACAAGGCCGCCGATGATAACAAACCCTGACGGCATTTCTGCGCCGTGCACTTGTGCATGAATTATGTTCATGTTGCTAGCGGCCTGCAGAGTCATGCAGGCATAGCGATAGCACAGGCGAGACGGCTAGAATGCGCGGCCAATTTCGTGGAATTTTGCGCCATGTACTGCCGGCTGTTGTTGACCCTTTGCTTCGTTCTGCTCAGCCCGTTGACCATGGCCCAGGACATTTCCTACAGCCGCGACATCCAGCCGATCTTCACGCAGAACTGCGTGGCCTGCCATGCCTGCTACGACGCGCCCTGCCAGCTCAACCTGGGCAGCGGTGAAGGTGCCGAGCGCGGCGCCAGCAAGGCAGCGGTCTACGATGGCACGCGCACCCACACCCAGGCCACCACCCGCTTGTTCATCGACGCCCACGGTGCGCCGGCCTGGCGCCGCAAGGATTTCCATTCGGTACTGGAGCAGCAGGGCGGCCAGGCTGCATTGATGGCGCGCATGCTCGAGTTGGGCCACGCCACACCGCTGCCGGCCAACAGCAAGCTGCCCAAGGATCTGGACATCAGCATCGAGCGCGCCAACCAGTGCGCGCTGCCGGGCGAGTTCGCCGACTTCGCTGGCAAGAACCCCATGGTCGGTATGCCGTTTGCCGTTACCGGCCTTACCGAGCAGGATTACCAGAGGGTGCAGCGCTGGCTGCAGCAGGGCGCGCCGGTTGACGAGCAGGCGCTGCAGGCCAGCCCCGCTGAAGCCAAACAGGTCGCCGACTGGGAGCGTTTTCTCAATGGCGACGGCGACGAACAGCGGCTGGTCAGCCGCTGGATCTACGAGCATTTGTTTCTCGCCCATCTGTATTTCGAAGGTGGCGAGGCAGGGCATTTCTTCCAGCTGGTGCGTTCGCGCACGCCCAGCGGCCAGCCAGTGGACATCGTCGCCACGCGGCGCCCCAACGATGATCCGGGCACCGATATCTATTACCGGCTGATGCCGATCCAGGGCGTGATCGTTCACAAGACCCACATTACCTATCCGCTCAGCGCCGCCAAGCTTGCCCACGTGCGCGAGCTGTTCTTCGGCACCGACTGGCAGGTGGCTACGCTGCCGGGTTATGGCGTGCAGCATCGCTCCAACCCGTTCCTGGCATTCGAGGCGATTCCGGCCCAGGCGCGCTATCAGTTCATGCTTGATAACGCCGAATACTTCGTGCGCACCTTTATCCGTGGCCCGGTGTGCCGCGGGCAGATCGCCACTGACGTGATTCGCGACAACTTCTGGGTGTTCTTCCAGGATCCGCAGCACGACCTGTACATCACCGATCCGGCCTATCGCGGCGAAGCCACGCCGCTGCTGGCCATGCCCGGTCAGCTCGACGAGATCGGCGATCTGCTGGGCCTGTGGCGCAGCTACCGTGACAAGCGCAATGAATACGAAGCGCTACGTACCGAAGGCTACGCCGCGGCTCCGGCGCCGGAGTGGTCGCAGATCTGGCAGGGTAACGACAACGCGTTGCTGTCGATCTTCCGCCAGCACGACAGCGCCTCGGTGCGCAAAGGCCTGGTGGGCGAGATCCCGCAGACCATCTGGTGGATGGATTACCCGCTGCTGGAGCGCACCTATTACCAGCTGGTGGTCAATTTCGACGTGTTCGGCAACGTCTCGCACCAGGCGCAGACGCGTCTGTATTTCGACCTGATCCGCAATGGCGCCGAGCAGAACTTCCTGCGTCTGATGCCGGCCGATGCGCGCGCGTCGATCTTCGACGACTGGTATCAGTACAGCGGCAAGCTCAAGGCGTGGATGGATTATTACCCGCTGGACAAGAAGTCGCCGAGCGGCTTGGCCTTGAGCGGTGACGATCCCAAGCACCAGTTCGCCGAGCAGTTGCTGCAGCGCTTCGATGGTCTGAATGCGCGGCGTGACCCGATCAATCGCTGCTCAAACGAGCACTGCTACCGCGATGGCCTGCCGGCCGATCTGCGTCAGGCCGAGCAGGCGCTGAGCCGCCTGGCCGCCAAGCCGGCTGCGCACCTGCCGGTGATCGAGCAACTGCCGGAAGCCACGCTGCTGCGGGTCGAAGGCGAGGGTGGTCGTCGTGAGGTCTACAGCCTGCTGCGCAATCGCGCGCACAGCAATGTGGCCTTCATGCTCGGCGAGGAACTGCGCTACCAGCCACGTCTGGACACCCTGACGGTGTACCCGGAGGTGCTGAGCAGCTACCCGAACTTCATGTTCTCGGTGCCAGCGGCCCAGGTGCCGGACTTCGTGACCGCCATGGAGCAGGCCCGCGACGCTAAAGCCTTCGAGAAGATCGTCGAACGCTGGGGCATTCGCCGCACCCATCCGCAGTTCTGGCAATACTTCCATGACCTCACGGCGCATATCCGCGAGCACGAACCGGTGGAAGCCGGCGTGCTGGACATGAACCGCTACGAGAACCTCTAGGGTCTGTTGCCGTTTCACGCATGGCCGCGCCGGAGGAGCCTCTTTTGTCGCGAGGCAAGGCACGAGCCGCGAAGTTTAGCTAGCTAAATGAGCCGGCGAGAAACGCCGCATCGCGACAAAAGGGGCCCGGCCCTTCGGGTTGTGCGGGAAATCTCGCCATGCGTCGTTGGAGGACTTGGCAAGGGAACGACCATTCCCTTCGTCCTCCGCCTAGCGGATCGCCGCCCGGCCTGGCGAGATTTCTCGCGACAACGCGGCTCGCGTTGAAATGGCAACAGACCCTAGGCAGGCGGTGCTGCGCCCAGCGGGCGGCAAGCCCGCATAGCGCTTCGCTAATTCACCCGATCTTTCTCCCGCCACTGCGGTCGGACCCTGTGGCAGCCATTCATTCAGGGCTGCTGCTTACCGATTTCAACGAGAGGGAGCGTAGCGGTTCTATGCTGATTTCCGTGCAGGCACTTCGGGCCCTGGCAGCCTGGATAGTGGTTTTTCACCATGTCATGCAGGTGTTTTTCGATTTCAAGGCCGAGAGTTTCATGGGCCGTCTTTTCACCGACAAGGGTGCCGTGGGCGTCGATATCTTCTTCGTTATCAGCGGCCTGGTGATCTACCTGTCCACCCAGGGCAAGACCATCACGCCGTGGCGCTTCATGCTCAACCGCATCCTGCGTATCGTGCCGGCCTACTGGCTTTATTCACTGCTTGCCGCGTTGATCATCGCCTATGCCAATCCGGTGATGCCGGTGCAGCAGTTCGATCTGCATCACTTCTTGCTCTCGCTGCTGTTCATCCCGGCCGAGAATCCGGGCGGTTTCGGGCTCTACCCGACGCTCAACGTCGGCTGGACCCTGAACTACGAGATGTTCTTCTACCTGCTATTCGCGCTGGCGTTCATGGTGCCGCAGCGCCTGCGCCTGGCCTTCGTCGCGGTGATGCTGATGATCTTCGGCCTCATGGCCACCCAGCCATGGCTGAGCAATTTCTACCGCAACAGCATCGTCTATGAATTCCTGTTCGGCGTGCTGCTGGGTATGGTCTATAGCCGCGGCTGGATCCGTCAGGGGCTGTGGGTTCCGCTGCTGGTGATCGCCGGCTCGCTGCTGGCCATCTACCACTTCGATACCAGCATGCGTCTGCTGCATTGGGGCGTGCCGAGCGCGCTGATCGTCGCCGCCTGCATCGCCATGGAGCCCTGGTTCAAGGACAACCGCCTGCTGGCGCGCATGGGCGACTGCTCGTATTCGGTGTACCTGCTGCACGTGATCATCCTGTCCCTGGGCTGGTACATGCAGGCCAGTCTGGATCTCAATCCGTACGTGGTGATCGTCGCCTGCATGCCGCTGATCGCCCTGGCGTCGTGGGGCAGCTACGAGCTGATCGAGAAGCGCTTCTTCGTTCAGGCCAAGGCCTGGATCAACGAGCGCTCCAGCAAAGGGCAGGTTCAGGCCTTATCCTGAGTAAAATGGTAGGACTTTATTCGCGACGGTCATTTGGCGTACACTGCGCCCCATGACCGTGAGGAGTTGCCATGAGCACCATTACCATTACCGATGCCGCCCATGATTACCTGGCCGACCTGCTGAGCAAGCAGAACACACCGGGAATCGGTATCCGTATCTTCATCACCCAGCCCGGTACCCAGTACGCGGAAACCTGCATCGCCTACTGCAAGCCGGGCGAGCAGAAGCCGGAAGACCAGGCCATTGGCCTGGCCAGCTTCACCGCCTGGATCGACGCCGTCAGCGAGCCGTTTCTCGAAGACGCCGTGGTCGACTACGCCACCGACCGCATGGGCGGCCAGCTGACCATCAAGGCGCCGAACGCCAAGGTGCCGATGGTCAACGAAGACAGCCCGCTCAACGAGCGCATCAACTATTACCTGCAGACCGAGATCAATCCGGGTCTGGCCAGCCACGGCGGTCAGGTCACGCTGATCGACGTGGTCGACGAAGGCATCGCCGTACTGCAGTTCGGCGGTGGTTGTCAGGGTTGCGGCCAGGCCGACCTGACCCTCAAGGAAGGCATCGAGAAAACCCTGCTCGAGCGCATTCCGGAGCTCAAGGGCGTGCGCGACGTGACCGACCACAGCAATCGCGAAAACGCGTATTACTGATTGCGATAAGTGCAATGACAAGGCGACTTCGGTCGCCTTGTCTGCTTTGGCGTGCTTCACTTCACCCAAGTGTTAGAAATACCGGATGGCGTTCTGCTATAAGTGGCAGCAACGCACCCAAGGATGGCGTCGCTGTCGGATAGCCGCCGCAGCCCAAGCCGGATCAGGCCCACCTCTTGAGGCGTATCGATGCCCACCGCATCTCTTCTCGTCTGCGATGACTCCAACATGGCCCGCAAGCAATTGCTGCGTGCCTTGCCCGCCGACTGGCCTGTCACCATCAGCCAGGCCGCCAACGGCGAAGAAGCGCTCCAGCAACTGCGCGCCGCCCACTTCGATCTGCTGCTGCTCGACCTGACCATGCCGGTACTCGATGGTTACGGTGTACTTGCCGCGCTGAAGACCGAAGGCCGTGCGCAGAATGTCATCGTGGTGTCGGGTGACGTGCAGGATGAAGCCATCCGCCGCGTCAAGGAGCTCGGCGCCCTGGCATTTGTGAAAAAGCCCGCCGACCCCGAATTGTTGCGCCAGACCCTGGATCAGCTCGGCTTTCTGCGTCCTGCGCCCGGCGCTGCGGCGCCGACCGTGCTGCCCGAGCCCAAGGTGTCGTTTCGCGATGCCTTCCGTGAGGTGGTCAACGTGGCCATGGGCCGCGCCGCCGCGCTGCTTGCCCGCGTGCTAGGCGTCTTCGTGCAGTTGCCGATTCCCAACGTCAATATCCTCGAAGTCAGCGAGCTGCACATGGCGCTGGCCGACGCCCAGCGCGGCAATGGGCTGACCGCGGTGTGCCAGGGCTATATCGGCGAGGGCATCGCCGGCGAAGCGCTGCTGATCTTCCATGACTCGGAAGTGGCCGACATGGCAAGGTTGATGCAGTGGCAGCAGCACAACCATTCGTCCATGGAGATGCTCCTGGACATGTCCAGCATCATCATCGGCGCGTGCCTGAGCGGTATCGCCGAGCAGCTCGACGTGAGTTTCTCCCAGGGTCACCCGCAGATACTCGGTGAGCACGCGTCCATCGACGAGCTGATTCGCATCAACAGCCAGCGCTGGCGCAAGACCCTGGCGGTGGAGGTGAGCTACAGCATCGAAGGCCATGACATCCACTTCGACCTGCTGCTGCTGTTCACCGAGGATTCGGTGTCGCTGCTGACCAACAAACTCGCCTACCTGATGGAATAAGCCTCATGGCCGAGAGCATGGATTTAAACGATTTCCACTGGCTGCTGGCCATCGTGCAGAGCATCGATGTCGGCGTGGTGGTGCTCGACCGCCAGTACAACGTGGAAGTGTGGAACAGCTTCATGGAGAACCACTCCGGGCGCAGCGCGAGGGATGCCGCCGAGCGCTCGTTCTTCGAGCTGTTTCCCGAGGTCGATGAGGTCTGGTTCCGCAACAAGGTGGAGAACGTCGTCACCCTGGGCACGGCGGCCTTCACCATCTGGGAGCAGCGGCCCTACCTGGTGCGGTTCAAGAACTACCAGCCGATCACCGGCGTGGAAGACTTCATGTACCAGAACACCACCATCCTTCCGCTCATGGCCACCAACAGCAAGATCGAGCACCTTTGCGTGATCATCTATGACGTGACCAGCGTCGCGGTGAACAAGCGTCAGCTGCAGAGCATCAGCGACCAGTTCAAGCACCTGTCACGCACCGACCGACTCACTGGCCTCAACAACCGCGGCCACTGGGAGGAGGAGCTCAAGCGCGAGCACGCCCGTCATCGCCGTTACGGGAGCAACGCGGCGTTGGTGATCTTCGATATCGATCACTTCAAGAAGGTCAATGACACCTACGGCCACCAGGCCGGCGATACGGTGATCAGGAGCGTGGCCCAGGTGCTGCGCGAGCAGTTGCGCGATACCGACATCGCCGGGCGTTACGGTGGCGAGGAGTTCGTGGTGCTGCTGCCGGACATAGACGCAGCCGGCGGGCGGATCTTCGCCGAGCGTCTGCGCATGCTGGTCGAGCGTCTGCAGATCAGCCATGACGGGCAGGTGATTCCCTTCACCATCAGCCTCGGCGTGGCTGACCTCAGCGAGCCCAGCCACGATCACCAGCAGATCATCCAGTGGGCCGACCAGGCGCTCTACAACTCCAAGCGCAATGGCCGCAACCAGGTCACGGTGTTCGGCTTCTAACCGGCCAGCGGTACTTTCGAAGCCGGCCGTGCCAGCAACACAACCAGCAGCGCGATGGCCAGCAAGGGCAGCATGGCCAGGTTGACCTGGAACCAGCCCAGCCCAGTGACCAGGGCACCGGAGGCGAAAGCTGCGCAGGCGGCGACGCTGCCGTTGGCCAGCTCCATCAGTCCCTGCGCCTTGCCGCGCTCGGCTGGTTCGTGGGCCTTGGCGAGCAGGGTTGTGCCGGCCACCAGCATCAGGTTCCAGCCAATGCCCAGCAGCAGCGAGGATGTCAGGAAGTAGGCCTGTGACTGGCCACTTACCCCGACCAATGCGCTGCACACCAGTGTCCCGATACCGACAAAGGCCACCGGCCTGCTGCCCAGGCGGTCCACCAGCGGGCCGGCGATCAGGGCGGGCACGAACATGCCTAGCATATGCCACTGGATCACTTGGGCGGCGTCGGCCAATGGCAAGCCACAGAAGCTCATGGCGAGCGGCGTTGCGTTCATCACCAGAATCATCAGGCCGTGGCCGATGGCGGTCACCGCCAGCGCACAGCGAATCGCCGGGCGGGCCAGCAGGCTACGCAGGTCGCCGCGTGGCGCAACGGTGATAGCGCCTTCGCGCAGCGTACTAAGCAGCAGCAGGCCGAGCAGCGCCAGCGCGGCCAGCAGCAGATAAGCGCCGACAAAAGGCGTACTCACCGCGTTGCGCGCCCAGAGCGTCAGGCTCGGCGCGATCAACGCCGCGCAGATGCCACCGGCGATCACCCAGGCTGCAGCGCGTCCCTTGTGGGCCTCGTCCACGGTCTCCAGCGCCGCGAAGCGGTAGTACATGGCCGAGGCCTGATAGACGCCAATCGGCAAGGCGCCCAGGCAGAACAGTACGAAGTTTTCCAACCAGACACCCGAGGCACTGACCAGGCCACCGAGAATACCGGCTGCGGCGCCCAGGGTCAGGCCGGGCCTGCGTCCATGGCGCTGCATGAACAGCGACAGTGGATGCGTGGCCGCCAGGTTGCTGAGCACCAGCAGGGCCAGCGGCAGGGTGATCAGGCTGTTGTAGGGCGACAGCTGCATACCGATCAGCGCGGTGAGCGTGATGCCGATCAGCGAGCAGCTCCAGTACAGCGCCTGGGCGAGAAACAGGATCAACAGCGCGCGGTTACGCACCAGCAGCATCGCAACCTCCGGCTTTGCGCACGCGCAGGGTCGAGGGTGGATTGGCCGCCAGCTTGGCAACCGGGCGGATCGGCCGGCGCACCAGCTCGCCACCGCAGTTGGGGCAATGGCCTTTGAGATGGGTATCGGCGCAGGTACTGCAGTAGGTGCATTCGAACGAGCAGATGCGCGCGTCCAGGGACTCGGGAGGCAGGTCGCGGTCGCAGCATTCGCAGTTGGGGCGCAGTTCAAGCACGGCTCATCTCCTGGCCGAAACGTTCGGCGTATTGCTGGGGGCTGATGGACAGGTGTTTGTGAAAGACCCGGCGCAGGTTTTCCGGATGGCCGAAACCGGTCAGGCGGGCGACGGTGCTGATCGAGGCCTGAGCGTCCTGCAGCAGGCTGCGGGCTGCCTCCAGGCGCACGCGCTCCACATAGCCCGCCGGTCCGGTGCCCAGTTCCTTGGCGAATACGCGGGACAGGGTGCGCGGCGTCATCCGCGCCCGGTCGGCCAGAGCGTCGAGGGAGAGATCGCTGCCCAGGTTGGCAGGAATCCACTCCAGCAGTTCGGCCAGGCGCGGCGTGCGGCTGGGTTCGGGAGCGAGCAGGGCGCTGAACTGGGCCTGGCCGCCCGGGCGGCGCAGAAACATCACCAGGCGCCGCGCTACCGCCAGCGCCGTGCTGCGACCCAGATCCGCTTCAACAAGCGCCAGCGCCAGATCGATTCCGGCGGTGACGCCAGCGGAGGTGAACAGATGCTCGCTGCCATCGCCCGCGTTGGGCTGATAAGTGTGCAGACAATCGCTGTCGACCAGCAGCTTGCCGTCCTGGCGCAGCGCGTCGATATCGGCCCAGTGGGTGGTCACTCGCCTGCCGTCGAGCAGCCCGGTGCGGGCAAGGATCAGCGCGCCGGAGCACACCGAGCCCAGGCGCCGGATTTGGGGCTCGGCATCCCGCAGCCAGCTCAGCAGCGGCTGGTTCTCGCATTGGCGGGCTTCACCGGCGCCGCCGGGAATCAGCAAGGTATCCAGGCTGGCAGGATCCACGTCTCGCCACGTGGCATCGGCTATTACGCCCATACCGGCAGAGCTGGCCACCGGCCCTGGCTGCTCGGCAAGCATCATCAGCCGGTAGGCATCGCCCAGGCCCTGGCGGTTACGTTCGACGTTGGCGGAGGCGAAGACCTGTAGCGGGCCGACCACATCCAGGCTCATGAAGTCCGGGTAGATCAGCGCGGCAATGCATTTGCGGTCGTCCATGGCGGCCCCTCGGGATAAGAGGAGGCCAGTGTGCGCAAGAAGCGTTATGGCGGCAACGACATAACGCCCACAAATCTTGCCACTTCTCAGGCGGTGGGTAGTTTCTCCAGAAAGCGCATCAGCAGGCTTTCTTCGCTACGCAGGCCTTTGCGTGCAGCCGCCAGGCGCAGATCAGCCAGAGCGCCGGCATGGAAGGCTTCGATCAGTGCCGGATGGATATAGCACTTGCGGCACACCGCGGGCGTATTGCGCAGCTCTTCGGCAACCTGCTTGACCATGTTCACTACGTGCTTCTTGGCCGAGCTCTCCGGCTGCCATTCCAGCTCCCGCAGCAATGTCAGCGCCAGGGCACTGCCGGCCCAGGTGCGGTAATCCTTGGCGGTGAAGTCGGCGCCGGTGAGTTCGCGCAGGTAGTTGTTCACGTCCGTTGAGGTCACGGTGTGACGTTCGCCGTCGGCATCCAGGTACTGGAACAGATGCTGGCCTGGCAGCTCCAGGCAGCGGCGGATGATGCGAGCCAGGCGGCGGTCGCTGACCTCCACTTCGTGCTCGATGCCGCTCTTGCCGCGAAAGTGAAAGCGAATGGCGCTGCCCTGGACCTCGACATGGCGGTTGCGCAGGGTGGTCAGCCCATAGGAGCGATTCTCCTTGGCGTAGCGCACGTTGCCGATACGAATCAGCGTGTTGTCGAGCAGGGTGATCACCGTGGCCATGACTTTCTCGCGGCCATGATCGGGCAGCAGCAGGTGCTCTTCCACGGTCTGGCGCAGTTTCGGCAGGGCCTTGCCGAACATCAGCAGGTTGGCGTACTTGTCGGTATCACGCACTTCACGCCAGCGCGGATGATAGCGGTACTGCTTGCGCCCGCGGGCGTCCCGACCGGTGGCCTGCAGGTGGCCCTTTGGGTCTGGACAGATCCACACATCTGCATAGGCCGGTGGTATGGCCAGGGCGTTGATGCGGGCGATCTCCTGGGCGTCGCGGATGCGTTCGCCATTGGGCTCGAAATAGCAGAACTTGCCGCGTAGCTTGCGGCGGGTGATACCGGGCGTGCGGTCGTCCACGTAATGCAGGTCGTTGGGCAGTTCCGGTGCTGCCGACAGGTTGGTCATCGTATTGTCTCCTTGATGGCGGACAGGAGATAACACTCGGCCGGCGAGACGGTCGCGCGGTGTAAAAAGGACAGGGTTACAGCGAGGGTTTGCATGCCGGTCAGCTCGCGACAACAGTTAAAGACTTAGCCAGCCGAACGGGAAGGGAAGTTCAGACTTTAACAGGCGCCACCGGGTGAGCGGATATAATAAACAGGCGGGATTTATAAACCGGGACAAGTTGCCGCACCCGTGGGTGCGGCAACTTTCAAAACGTCCTAAAGCCGCAGCCGAGAACTTATTCCGGCATGCTCCACGGAGCGAGGTCGAAGCCCTTGCGGCTGAGCTCGTCGCGGGAAGTTTTCAGGGCTTTGGCCAGTTCCTGAGGGTCGCTGTAGATACTGCTGGTCAGTTGCTTACGGTCGATCAACGGCGTGCTGGTGCGATCCACGATTGTCAGGTTCAGTACGCCCGTACCGTCCTGAGGCGCCCAAGCCACGCAGTGGAAAGGTTGAAAGGCGCGGTCGGCGATCAGCAGTGCATCATTGAAACGCAGCGAAGCGTTCATGGGGTCGGTTCTCCGAGGGTTTCCCAATGATTCATAGTGTCAGCGCTCATGTTCAAAACGCTGACGTTCCAGCTGTTGATGTTTCGATGAGCCCTGCAAGTCACATCCAAATAAATTAATTTTCGAAAAAACTGAAAATTAAGCTGTGAAGTTGACGAGCATCACCGTTTTAGCAGGTGGCGGCAGGCTTTAAGCACTGCACTTAATGTTTAGCCGCTGAAAAATGGCATCAACACCCAATAGGAAAATAGCGCTGCTGATCAGTTCCATAAGTTCAGATTTTTTATTAATGCCGGCGGGCGTTTAACTTCTTTAGAACAGCTATCGCCAGTTTTCTGACGAGTTGTTCGCAGTGCTGGGGAGTACCTCTACAACGGCATAAGGCGGTCGGCCAGGCGCCCGGTTTCGGTCAGTTCGAGAAACTCGTCGCCCAGACGGCGGCTTTCGTCCATGGCTTGGCGCCAATAGCGCTCGCGCCCTGCGTCGTCGCTCAGGAAGCGGGTGAAATCCTTGCGGTCCGGCAGCTTGCCGTAGGGCAATCGCGCCAGGTACTCGCGCGAAGGTGCCAGTAGCAGCACATCCTGCAAACGCATCGCGTCGCCACGGCGCCAGGGCATACCCTTGTCGAACCAGCCGGGAATGATGCGATCGGTGAAGTGTGGGTACAGCACCACGTCATTGCCGCTGTAGGGCAGGTCGAGGTGGTAGTCCAAAAGGCCGCCGTCGCGGTAAGTGCCGGGGCCGGCCCCAGGAATGTCGCGCACGCCCTGCATCACGAAAGGGATCGAGCCGGAGGCCAGCAGGGCGTGGCGCAGGTTGCCGACATCCAGCGGCAGGCAACGCGAGGGAAAATCGGTCAGTGGATGCAGCGGCGGCGCCAGGCGCGCATCGTGCAGGATCACCCGCTCGAAATGCCGGGCTAGGCGCGGGCGACCGAGCAGATTGCTGCCGATCACCGACGACAGACCAAGGCCCAGAGAGCGGCGGTCGTCTTCAGCCAGCCGGCCGTGGCTTTTCACCACGACGATGTTGAGCCGGTAATGCGGGTTGTCGAGTACGGCTGCATCCTGCTGTTGCAGCAACTCGTCGAGCATCTGCACGCAGCGTGCGCTCACCTCAGCGATGCTCACGCCCTTGGCGAAGCGCATGCCGGTATACAGCTCGCCCAGGCGCTGCAATGCCGCGGCCGGGTCTGGCAGGCAGGCGCTGGCGAAGCGCCAGGAGCCGATGGACGCGCCAATCAGCGAACGCTCACGGGGTGCTCTTGCCAGCCAGTCGCCGAACAGGGCGATATCCAGGCCCTGAATGCCCAGCGCCTTGGGCCCGCCTGCCGCGCCGGGTAGGGTGCCGACATCAGCGGGCTGCAGGCCACGCTCGCGAATGCGCGCCATCGCACGCTGGCCGGCCTTGAGGGTGAGGGCAGGGAATTTGATCTGAATGGCGCTCATGCCGACCTCCGCAGAAGAGGCACCAGTATAGAGATGTGGCGCGTGTGGGTCTGTGGGTCAATTCAGGTTGAATTAAGTCGCTCCCCTTAACCTGATCATCGTCGAAACACGATTACTCAGGAGATCACCATGAAGAAATTGACTGCCCTGTTCGCCATCGCCGCTCTGACCACCGCCGCTGGTATCGCTCAAGCCCGTGACCTGGGCCCGGATGAAGCGCTGAAACTGCGTGACGCCGGTACCATCCAGTCATTCGAGAAACTCAACGAGGCTGCCCTTGCGGCCCATCCCGGCGGTAAACTGGGCGACACCGAACTCGAGGAAGAATACGGCCGTTACCTCTATCAGGTAGAGATCCACGATACCCAGAACCGCAAATGGGATGTCGAACTGGATGCCACCAATGGCGCCATCCTCAAGAACCACCAGGATGATTGATGAAAGGCAATGTTGTTTTTCGCTACATCTGCATCGTCTCGCTGGCCGCACTGACCTGTGCGGCCAGCGCTCGTGATCTTGACCAGGACGAAGCGCGGGATCTGCGTCTGAGTGGCGTGATCCTGCCGCTCGACCAGCTGATGCGTGCCGCGCTGGAGCGCTACCCCGGCGCGACTCTGCTCGAGGCCGAGCTGGAAGAGGAGGACGATGTCTTCGTCTATGAAGTTGAGCTGCTGACCCGTGAGGGCGTGGTTCGTGAACTGGAAATCCATGCCCACGACGGCAAGATCCTGAAGGATGAGGTAGACGACTGACATGCGCCTGTTGCTGGTTGAAGACCACGTACCGCTTGCCGATGAACTGACCGCCTCGCTGACCCGCCAGGGTTACGCCGTGGACTGGCTGGCCGATGGCCGCGACGCCGTGTACCAGGGGGCCAGTGAACCCTATGACCTGATCATTCTCGACCTCGGCTTGCCCGGCAAGCCGGGGCTCGAGGTGTTGCAGGAATGGCGCCAGGGCGGCCTGGTCACGCCAGTGCTGATTCTTACTGCGCGCGGTTCCTGGGCCGAACGCATCGAAGGCCTCAAGGTCGGTGCCGACGATTACCTGACCAAACCCTTCCATCCGGAAGAACTGCAGCTGCGCATTCAGGCGCTGTTACGCCGTGCCCGCGGTCTGGCCAACCAGCCGCAATTGCAGGCCGCTGGGCTGCAGCTGGACGAGAGCCGGCAGTGCGTCAGCCGTGGCGATGAGCAAATCGAACTGACCGCTGCGGAGTTTCGCCTGCTGCGCTACTTCATGCTGCACGCCGGGCAGATCCTCTCCAAGAGCCACTTGGCCGAACACCTGTACGACGGCGAAACCGAGCGCGATTCCAACGTCATCGAGGTGCACGTCAATCACCTGCGCCGCAAGCTCGGCCGCGAGGTCATCGAAACCCGCCGCGGGCAGGGCTATCGGTTCACCGGTAGCGCCGCTTGAGGTCGATCCAGCGGCGCCTGAGCCTGGGCCTGATCAGCGTGTTGCTGATCATCGGCCTGCTGCTGGCGCAAACCTGCCTGTGGCTGTTCGACAGCAACCTGCGCCGGTATATGCAGACCGGGCTGGAAGAGGAAGCGCAGTCGCTGTTGATCGCCCTGGTGCGCGGGCCGTCCGGTATCCAGCTCGACGAGTCGCGACTCAGCGCGGCCTACCAGCGGCCTTATTCGGGCCTGTATTTCCGGATCGACTTCAGCGACAAGAGCTGGCGTTCGCGTTCGTTGTGGGACAGCGAACTGCAGCCCTCCGATGTGGACGGCCTGCAGCCTGAATTGCAGGACGGCCCGCAAGAGCAGGTGCTGGTCACCTATCGCGGCGAATACCGGCGCTTTGGCCAAGACCTGACCATCAGCGTGGCGCGCGACTACACGCCTGTGCTCGACAGCTTCCGGCGCGTGCAGCGTATCGGGTTGGGGCTCGGACTGGGCAGCCTGGCGTTGATCCTGCTCTTGCAGCGTATAGCAGTCGGCCGCGCCTTGCGGCCGCTGGAACAGACCCGCGTGCAGATTGCTCAGCTGCAGCAGGGCCAGCGCTCGGAGCTGGACGAGCAGGTGCCTGAGGAGCTGGAACCGCTGGTAGAGCAGATCAACCACCTGCTGGCCCACACCGAGGAAACCCTCAAGCGCTCGCGCAATGCCCTCGGCAACCTGGGCCATGCGCTGAAGACGCCCTTGGCGGTGCTGGTCAACCTGGCCTCGCGGGATGAACTGCGTGCGCACCCCGAGCTGCGCGACAACCTGCTCGAACATCTGCAGCAGATCGAGCAGCGTATCGCCCGTGAGCTGGGCCGCGCGCGCCTGGCTGGCGAGGCGCTGCCCGGTGCGCATTTCGATTGCCAGCAGGAGCTGCCGGGGCTGTTCGCCACCCTGGGCATGATCCACGACAGTGGTATCGAACTGAGCTGGCAAGCCTCGCCGCCCGATCTGCGCCTGCCGCGTGATCGCGAGGACCTCCTGGAGCTGCTCGGCAACCTGCTGGACAACGCCTGCAAATGGACCGACAGCCAGGTGCGGCTGACTGTCGAACGCACTGACAAAGCCTATGTCTTGAGCGTTGATGATGACGGGCCGGGTATCGACAGCGAGCGCCGCGATGAAGTGCTCAGCCGTGGCATTCGCCTGGACGAGCAGACCGCGGGCCACGGCCTGGGGCTGGGCATCGTGCGCGATATCGTCGATGCCTGGGACGGCAGCATTTCGCTGCACGACAGCGAATTGGGCGGTTTGCAGGTCCGCATCGAGCTGCCGCTGCGCGCGCGTTAATTGCGCCTAATAAGGTTCCCGGGTTTCGCTTCGCTCTACCCGGGCTACGAAGGCGGATCATCTGGGTGATCCGCCTCGCGGCTTACATGCCGTTGGTAAAGGCCGGGTTGCCGAGGTCGATACTGGCACGCACCGGTTTCAGCGCTTCGCCGTATTTGGCCAGAATATCCAGCGCGTAATCGATACGGGCGCGGATGCGGCTGTCGTCCTCGTCCGCCGGTTGCTCGTCGTTGAGCACCTTGGTCACCGAACGAATGATCAGGTGCTCGGGCAGGTAATTGATCCGGCAGTTCTTGTAGCTGGAGCTGCGCAGCTCGGCAATCGGGCTGCCGCCGCCGATGCCCGACGACACGCCGACCAGGAGCCCCGGCTTGTGCGCCAGTTCGGCCTTGCTGGCATAAATGAAGAAGTTCTTGATCGCCGGGCCGGCCATGCCGTTCCACTCCGGGGCGATCACCACCACGGCGTCGGCACGCTGCAGGCGCGGGCCATAGTCGGCCCAGGTGCCGGCGTCTTCGGCAGGCCACAGCGGCAGCGGGCCGGTACCGAGGTCGATGACCTGGCTGAGCTCGGCAGTGGTCTTGCCCAGGGTGATCAGGCGTTGGCGCAGGAACTGGGCAACCTTGGCGGATTGGCTGTCGGGGCGGCTTGAGCCGGCGATCAGAACGATATCGAGCATGTGCATCCTCCGTTGATAAAGGACGTGAAGCTAACATCGGCGGTTAGCGCCGCAAAGGACGTTTGTGCGATTTGCTTAGAGCCTTTTCACGATCTTAATGCCGGGCTTTATCTGTTTGACTGCAATGTGGCGGAAGCGACCGGTTGCTCCCATAGGATGGATAGGTGATCTACTGTGGGAGCGGGCCATGCCCGCGATTTTTCGCGCGCATGGCGCGCTCCCACAGTAGATCGGCGAGCGGCAGCTTTTGCCTTGTAGCTGCCTGTGCGCATGCTCAGAAGATCGTGAGCAGGCTCTTGGAACGTTGCCGCTTGCTACCCGCGGCGTTTTTGACACTCGGGTCAGCTTGCGGCAGAGTGCGACGCTTTTTTGATTGCGCCGCGCTGGCGGCGATTCGAGGAGCCTTTCATGAACGCAGTCATCGCCGCCGTCGCCATCATGCTGGTGCTCAGCCTGTGCCGGGTGCATGTAGTGGTGGCGCTGATCATCGGTGCGCTGGCCGGCGGCATGATCGGCGGCTTGGGTATGGACGGCTCGCTCGCCGCCCTCAACAAAGGTCTGGGTGGTGGCGCGACCGTGGCGCTGTCCTACGCCTTGCTCGGCGCCTTCGCGGTGGCGATTGCCAAGTCCGGGCTGGCTCATGCCCTGGCAGACAAGGCACTGACGCTGGTCGGCCGTCAGGATGAACGCGGTGGCGGTGCGCTGAAATGGATGCTGGTCGGTCTGCTGCTCGCCGTGGCGATCTCTTCACAAAACATCCTGCCCATTCATATCGCCTTTATTCCGCTGCTGGTGCCGCCGCTGCTGTACGTGATCACTCGGCTGCAGATCGACCGCCGGCTGATCGCCTGCGTGCTGACCTTCGGTTTGATCACCCCGTACATGTTTCTGCCGGTGGGCTTCGGCAATATCTTTCTCAACGAGATTCTGCTCGCCAACGTAGTGCGCAGCGGCGTGGATGTCACCGGCGTGAACGTCAGCCATGCCATGCTGATTCCGGCCATGGGTATGGTCGCCGGCCTGCTGCTGGCGCTGTACAGCTACCGCGGCAAGCGTAACTACGACCTGGCGCGGGTCGAGCGCACCGAGCGGGTGGACGTCAGCTACAACCGCCGCAGCCTGGTCGTCGCCGGTGTTGCGGTGGCCATCGCCTTCGGCGCCCAGCTGTGGCTGGATTCGATGATCGTTGGTGCGCTGCTGGGCTTCGTAGTGTTTTCCGCCTCTGGCATCGTGCGCTGGAAGGAAACCGACGACCTGTTCACCGAAGGCATGAAGATGATGGCCATGATCGGCTTCATCATGATCGCCGCCTCGGGGTTCGCCGAAGTGATGCGCGAAACCGGTGATATTCAGGGGCTGGTTGACGCCAGCGCCGGCTGGATCGGCGACAGCAAGGGTCTGAGCGTGCTGATGATGTTGCTGGTCGGCCTACTGGTGACCATGGGCATCGGTTCGTCGTTTTCCACCGTGCCGATCATCGCCGCGATCTTCGTACCGCTGTGCGTGCAACTGGGCTTCAGCCCGCTGGCCACGGTGTGCATCGTCGGCACCGCCGGTGCGATTGGCGACGCGGGCTCGCCGGCTTCCGATTCGACCCTCGGGCCGACTGCGGGCCTCAACGTCGACGGCCAGCACAACCATATCTGGGACACCGTAGTGCCCACCTTCCTGCACTACAACCTGCCGCTGCTGGCGTTCGGCTGGGTTGCAGCTATGGTGCTGTAACAGGCGCGGTCATGCGCTGGCTGCGGGCGAACTTTCTTAAGGTTTGCCAGTGGCTGCCGATGACTGGAGTAGAAGCCATCGTCTGGCTTCGCCTGGTCATAAGGAAAACAAAAATGCGCCTGACCTTGAAAGCCAAAGTCATCCTGTTGGCCCTGGTTCCCGTTCTGCTGTTCGCCGTGGTGCTAAGTGGCGCCGCCGCCAAGGTACTGTATAACCTGGCGGAGGACGAAGTCACTGAAACCCGCGAGCGCCTGCTCGACGAGAAACGCAACGAACTGCAGAACTACAGCGCCATCGCCATGGGCGCCGTGCAGAGTTTGTACGACGCCGCGCCCAACGGCGATCTGGAAAGCCGTAAGCAGGCCATCGCCATCCTCTCGAAAATCAAGTACGGCAAGGACGGCTACTTCTTCGGCCATGACTCCAACGTGGTGCGCCTGTTTCGCAGCGACAGCCCCGTGGATGTGGGCAAGAGCCTCAACGACCGACGCGACGTCAACGGCGTGTACGTGAACCGCGAGCTGGTACGTGTCGCCAAAGACAATAGCTACTACGTCAACTATTCCTCGCCGCTGCCCGGCAACGAAGCCGTCCAGGTGCCCAAGCTCGCCTACAGCTATTACCTGCCCAAGTGGGACATGGCCCTGGGCACCGCAGTGAACCTGGACGGCGTCGAGGCGCAGATCGCCGAAGTGCGCGCCGGGATCGACCAGCGGGTGAGCACCATCATCACCAGCATCCTGATTATCGGCGCGGTGTTGCTGGTGGTCTTCGGTGTGGTCGGCGGCATTCTGGCCAACACCTTTCTGCGCCCGCTGCAGCAGATCAAGGCCAACCTCGACGACATCGCTGCTGGCGATGGCGACCTGACCAAGCGCTTGCCGGTCACCAGCCGTGACGAACTGGGCGAGCTGGCCGGCTCGTTCAACCGGTTCGTCGACAAGGTGCATGGCCTGGTACGGCAAATCAGCGAAATGACCGGTCATCTGACTGAACTGGTCGGCCAGGTGGCGGCCCAGGCGCAGCGCTCCGAGCAGGCCATGGAACGCCAACGCCATGAAACCGATCAGGTCGCCACCGCCATCAACGAGATGTCCGCCGCCGCCCACGAAGTGGCCAAGAGCGCCCAGGGCGCTGCCGAAGCGGCGCAGCAGACCGATCGTGAAGGGCAGGTGGCCAAGCAGGTGGTGGATGGCAGCATCGAGCGCATTCATTCGCTGGTTGGCGACATCCGCGGCAGCGGCACGTCACTGGACAGCCTGCAGAAGGACGTACATTCCATCGTCAGCGTGCTCGACGTGATTCGCTCCATCGCCGAGCAGACCAACCTGCTGGCGCTCAATGCCGCCATCGAAGCCGCCCGGGCTGGGGAAGCCGGGCGGGGTTTCGCAGTGGTCGCCGACGAGGTGCGTGCCCTGGCCAGCCGCACCCAGCAGAGCACCCAGGAAATCCAGGGCATGATCGACCGGCTGCAGAGCGGTACCCGCGATGCAGTCAATGCCATGCGCCAGTCCAGCGATGCCGGGGAGCTGACCAGCGAGCAGGCCAACAAGGCCGGCGCTTCGCTGGATGCCATCGCCGGGCTGATCGGCACCATCAACGCCATGAACGCGCAGATCGCCAGCGCTGCCGAGGAGCAGACCGCGGTGGCCGAGGAGATCAACCGCAGCGTGCACCAGATTGCCGGTGCGGTGGACAGCGTCGCCGACGAAACTCGCCAGGGCGCCGAAACCGCCCGCAGCCTGGCGCAACTCGGCCAGGGCCTGCAGAGTCTTGTGCGCCAGTTCCGCATCTGACGCTGTGGGGCGGGCAGGGAAGCTCGCCCTAGGGTCTGTTGCCGTTTCACGCACGGCCGCGCCGGAGCCCGTTTTGTCGCGAGGCAAGGCACGAGCCGCGAAGTTTAGTGGGCTAAATGAGCCGGCGAGAAACGCCGCATCGCGACAAAACGGGCCCGGCCCTTCGGGTTGTGCGGGAAATCTCGCCATGCGTCGTTGGAGGACTTGGCAAGGGAACAACCATTCCCTGCGTCCTCCGCCTAGCGGATCGCCGCCCGGCCTGGCGAGATTTCTCGCGACAACGCGGCTCGCGCTGAAACGGCAACAGACCCTAGCAATAAGAGTGCACTTTGTCGGCGGCGCGGGAGACTAACGGGCATACCCCCTCGTGTGACCGGACCATGCAGACGACTTCCCTCGAAAAGAAAACCTTCATCCTCCTGCTCGTCCTGGTGACCATCGCCTTCATCTGGATACTGCTGCCGTTCTACGGCGCAGTGTTCTGGGCGGTGGCGCTTGCCGTGGTGTTTGCGCCGCTGCAACGGCGCATGGCGCGTCGCCTCGGTGGCCGCGGTAACCTGTCGGCGCTGCTGACGCTGATCGTGTGCCTGCTGGTGGCGATTCTGCCGGTGATCTTCATCACCTCGGCGATGGTCGCCGAGGGCACCAGCATCTATCAGCGCATCGACTCCGGTGAATTGGATGTCGGCGCCTACGTGACCAGTACCAAGCAAATGCTGCCGCCGTTCCTGCAGCAGCAGATCGACCGTATCGGCGTCGGCAATCTGGATGATCTGCAGGAAAGCATCACCAGCGGCGCCGCTGCTGGTAGCCAGTACCTGGCAACCAAGGTGTTCGCCATCGGCCAGGGCACCTTCCAGTTCGTGGTGAGCTTTTTCATCATGCTCTATCTGCTGTTCTTCTTGCTGCGCGATGGCCAGGAACTGGTGCGCGACATTCGCATGGCCGTGCCGCTGGGCGACAACACCAAGCGCCGCCTGCAGATCAAGTTCACCCGTGTGGTGCGTGCCACCGTGAAAGGCAATATCGTCGTGGCCGCCGTCCAGGGCGCGCTGGGTGGTTTGATCTTCTGGATACTGGGAATTCCCAGCCCGCTGTTGTGGGGCGTGTTGATGGCCTTTCTGTCGCTGCTGCCAGCGGCCGGTGCCGGTATCGTCTGGGCGCCGGTGGCGCTGTACCTGCTGCTCAGCGGCGACATCTGGCAGGGCGTGGTGCTGACCCTGTTCGGCGTGCTGGTGATCGGCCTGGTCGATAACATCCTGCGCCCCATCCTGGTCGGCAAGGACACCCGCATGCCCGATTACCTGATCCTGATCTCCACCCTGGGCGGTATGGCACTGTTCGGCCTCAACGGCTTCGTGCTGGGGCCGCTGATCGCCGCGCTGTTCGTCGCCAGCTGGAACCTGTTCGCAGCGGGCAAGAAGACCGTCAGATTGCCTGAGTAAGACTCTGCTCCGACAAAGAAGAAGAGCTGCCCGAGCGTAGCCATCTTTCTTTGGTAGCCTGGGTAGAGCGAAGCGAAACCCGGGAGCGGGCAAACGACTATGTATACCTTCTCGACCGCTTCCTGCGCATCGCTTCGCTCAGCAGCAGGCTACGAAAAATACGATCACCGGAATCCGAAGCCTGGGTGAAACGAAGTGAAACCCGGGGGGCAGCCGCCAGAGCGGTGATAGGCAGCTCGCAGGATCGCTCAACGCCATCAATCGCGCACAAACAAAAACGGCTGCCTAAGGGCAGCCGTTTTTCATGACGCGACTCGGATCAGAGCGCGGCAGTGGCCAGGCCGGCCTGCTGGACCAGATCCAGCAGTGGCTGCGGGTACACGCCGAGCACGAAGGCCAGGGCCGCTACCAGCATCAGCATGATGCCGCCAGCACGTTGGCCCCAGTTGAACGGTGCATCGTGACGCTGCAGGTTCGGCTCGTTGAGGAACAGGGTGACCATCACGCGCAGGTAGTAGAACACCGCGATGGCGCTGCCCAGGATCAGCGCACCGATCAGCCACCACAGTTGCGCCTGGACACCGGCGGCGATCACGTAGAACTTGCCGATGAAGCCTGCAGTGAGCGGAATACCGGCCAGCGACAGCATCATCACGGTCAGCACCGCGGTCAGGTACGGGCGGCGCCAGAACAGGCCGCGGTACTCGTACAGCGCATCGGCGTCACGGCCGTTGTAGGGCGTGGACATCAGGGTGATCACCCCGAAGGCGCCCAGGCTGGTCAGCACGTAGGTGGCCATGTACACGCCGATGGCTTCCACGGCCAGGCCCTTGCTGGCGACCAGCGCCACCAGCAGGTAACCGAAGTGGGCGATCGACGAATAACCGAGCAGACGCTTGAGGTTGTTCTGCACCAGAGCCAGCAGGTTGCCGAACAGGATCGAGGCGATGGCGATGACCGTCAGCAGGTCGTTCAGCCAGCCGCCGGCGGTGGCCGGGGAGAGCTGATACAGACGCAGCAGCACGGCGAATACCGCGACCTTGCTGGCGGTGGCCAGGAAGGCGGCCACTGGCGCCGGGGCGCCTTCGTAGACGTCCGGCGTCCACAGGTGGAAGGGCACCATGGACAGCTTGAACGCCAGACCGATGAGCATCATGCCGATACCGATCTGCACCAGCTGGCTGCCGCTGGCTCCGGCCAGGCTGGCACCGATCTGGGCGAAGCTCAGGCTGCCGGCGTCGGCATACAGCAGCGCCATGCCGAACAGCAGGAAGGCGCTGCCGGCGGCCGACAGCACCATGTACTTGATGCCGGCTTCCAAGGAGCGCTTGTTGAAGTAGGCGTAGGCGATCATCCCGTAGGTCGGTACCGAGAGCAGCTCCAGGCCGATGAACAGGCCCGCCAGGTGCTCGGTGCTGACCAGCACCAGGCCGCCGGCCGCGGAGAGCAGCAGCAGCAGGTACATTTCTTCGCGGTTGCGCGGGTAGCCCTTGGTCTGGCCATCACTGACCGTCGCCTCACCCAGGTAGGCATGGGTCAGGGTTACGCAGGCCAGGGTGGCGACCAGCACCAGCGCCATGTAGTAGCAGGCGAAGGTATCGATCTGCATCAGCGGGGTGACCTGCAGCGGCGTGACGCCGAGGGTCGGCAGCAGCGACAGCAGGGCTGCATTGAGGCCGATCACCGAGAGCACGAAGGTCATCGCGTGGCTGCGTTTCCAGGCGATGGCCAGCATGACCACCACCACGGTGGCGCAGGTGACCAGCAGCGGCAGCAGGGCGATCAGGTGTTGGGTGGAGAATTGCACAGCATGATGTTCCATAAATTTTAACCCTTACCGGCCCGAGGCGAGTTGATCGAGAGCGCCACTGAACCACTGCTGCACGCCTTGCATGCTGGCGGCAGAGGTGTCGAGCACCGGCTGCGGGTAAACGCCGAGCAGGATCAGCAGCACCGCGAGGCACAGCACCATGCTCAGTTCACGAAATTGCAGGCCCGGCAGCGGGCTGTCGTTCTTCACCGGGCCGAAGTGGGCGCGGTGGATCATGATCAGCGAGTACACCGAGCCCAGTACCAGACCGGTCGCCGCGATGACGGTGACCCACGGCGCAGTCGGGAAGCTGCCGATCAGGATCAGGAACTCGCCGACGAAGTTGCCGGTACCCGGCAGGCCCAGTGCAGCAGCCGCGAAGAACAGGCTCAACGCCGGCAGCCAGGACATGCGTGCCCAGATGCCGCCCATCTCGCGCATGTCGCGGGTGTGCAGGCGCTCGTACAGCTGGCCGCAGAGGATGAACAGCGCCGCAGCCGACAGGCCGTGGGCCATCATCTGCACCACCGCACCTTGCAGGGCGATCTGGCTGCCCGAGTAGATGGCGATCAGCACGAAGCCCATGTGCGACACGCTGGAGTAGGCCACCAGGCGCTTGATGTCGGTCTGTGCGAAAGACAGCAGGGCGCCGTAGATGATGGCGAACACGCCCAGGTACATGGCGATCGGCGCGAACTCCGCCGAGGCATTCGGGAACAGCGGCAGCGAGAAGCGCAGCAGGCCGTAGGCCGCGGTTTTCAGCAGGATACCGGCGAGGTCCACCGAGCCTGCGGTTGGCGCCTGAGCGTGGGCGTCCGGCAGCCAAGAGTGCAGGGGCACCACCGGGAACTTGACCGCGAAGGCGATGAAGAAGCCGAGCATCAGCAGGTATTCGGTACCTTCGGAGAGCTCGGTCTTGAGCAGGTCTGCATAGTTGAAGGTGAATACGCCGGTCTGGTTGAAGTGCACCAACACCAGGCCAAGAATCGCCACCAGCATCACCAGGCCGCTGGCCTGGGTGAAGATGAAGAACTTGGTGGCCGCGTTGATGCGGCTCTTGCCAGGGCTGCCGCTATGACCCCAGAGCGCGATGAGGAAATACATCGGCACCAGCATCATTTCCCAGAAAAAGAAGAACAGGAACAGGTCGATGGCCAGGAACACGCCGACCACGCCGCCCAGGATCCACATCAGGTTGAGGTGGAAGAAGCCGACGCGGTTCTGGATCTCGTTCCACGAGCAGAGCACCGACAGCACGCCGAGCAGGCCGGTGAGGGTAACCATCAGCACCGACAGGCCATCCATCGCCAGATGGATGCTGATGCCGAAGCGCTCGATCCAGCGCACCTGGAATTCGTGGGCCCAGCGTGGCTCGGCACCCGGCGCAGGCGCCAGGCTGAAGTCACCGGTGCCCCACAGCCACAGGCCGAGGCCGAACAGCAGGGACATGGTCAGCAGCGCGATCCAGCGCGGCAGGGTTCCGCCGAAGCGCTCCGCCTGCCAGCACAACAGGCCGCCGATAAAGGGGATCAGGATTAGCCAAGGCAGAATCATGACGGGCGAGTTTCCTTAGAAAAAGTATTCGGGATCATCGGTCAGGCCAGCAGCACGGCAGCGAGCACCAGCACGGCGCCCCCGGCGATGGAGATGGCGTACCAGCGCAGATGCCCGGTTTCGCTGCGGCTCAGTACGCCATGACCACCACGCGCCAGGCGCGGGACGATGCCGATGGCACCGTCGATCGGGTCACGGGCGAGTACCCGGCAGAAGAACAGGTAGGGCTGCACGAAAATCTTGTCGTAAAGCCAGTCGAAGCCCCAGGCGGCGAACCACCAGGCCGACAGCAAACGTCCCGGCGCGCTGCTGGCGACGGCGTTGACGAAACTGCGCTTGCCGAGGAACAGCATGGCGGCCAGCAGGATACCGGCCAGGGCGATGCAGCCCGAGACGATTTCCAGGCTGTGCTTGGCCTCGCCACCGGCATGGCCGGCGCTCTGCGGCAGCACGCCAGCCAGCGGCGGGGTGATCCAGGCGCCGATGAAGGTCGACAGCACGATCAGCACGATCAGCGGCAGGTTGTGGGCGATGCCATGACCGGCATGGGCGTCGGTCTTCTGCTCGCCATGGAAGGCGATGAAGATCAGCCGGAAGGTGTAGATCGAGGTCATGAAGGCGCCCAGCAGACCGGCGTAGAGCAGGCCGGCATGACCGCTGGCGAAGGCTTCCCAGAGAATCTCGTCCTTGGAGTAGAAGCCCACGGTGATCAGCGGCAGCGCCGCCAAGGCCGAGCCACCGACGATGAAGCTGGCATAGGCCAGCGGCAGCTTCTTCCACAGGCCGCCCATCTTGAAGATGTTCTGCTCGTGGTGGCAGGCGTGGATTACCGAGCCGGAGGCGAGGAACAGCAGCGCCTTGAAGAAGGCGTGGGTCATCAGGTGGAAGATCGCCGCGTCCCAGGCGCCAACGCCCAGGGCCAGGAACATGTAGCCGATCTGGCTCATGGTCGAGTAGGCGAGAATGCGCTTGATGTCGGTCTGTACCAGGGCGGCGAAGCCCGCCAGTACCAGGGTCACGCCACCGACGATACCGACCAGCTCGAGAATCTCCGGAGTCAGCAGGAACAGGCCGTTGGTACGGGCGATCAGGTAGACGCCCGCGGTGACCATGGTGGCGGCGTGGATCAGTGCCGAAACCGGCGTCGGGCCGGCCATGGCGTCGGCCAGCCAGGTCTGCAGGGGCAACTGGGCGGATTTACCGACCGCGCCGCCGAGTAGCATCAGGGTCGCCAGCCACAGCCAGGTGTCGCCGGCAGCGTACTTCTGCGGGGCCAGCACCATCAGCTCCTGAATGTTCAGGGTGCCGAGGTTGAGGAACAGCAGGAACAGACCGATCATCAGGAACACGTCGCCGATACGGGTGACGATGAACGCCTTCAGCGCCGCGTTACCGTTGGGCACGTGCTTGTAGTAGAAGCCGATCAGCAGGTACGAGCACAGGCCCACGCCTTCCCACCCGAAGAACAGGGTCATCAGGTTGTCGCCCAGCACCAGCAGCAGCATGCTGAAGATGAACAGGTTGGTGTAGGAGAGGAAACGCGAGTAACCCTCCTCACCACGCATGTACCAGCTGGCGAACATGTGGATCAGAAAGCCCACGCCGGTGACCACGCCGAGCATGGTCAGCGACAGGCCGTCCAGGTACAGGGTGAAGCTCGGCGCCAGGCCGTCGACGCTCATCCACTGCCACAGGGTCTGGGTGTAAACGCCGTCTGCCGGTGGCGCGACGTTGAACTGCCACATGATCCAGGCGGTGGTCAGGGCCGACAGGCCGACCGAGCCGACACCGACGATGGCAGCAGCGCCTTCGCTCAGGCGGCCGCGGGAAAAGGCCAGGATGAACCAGCCGATCAGTGGGAACAGGAGTGTCAGGAATAGGAGGTTCATCCGCGCATCTCGCTGGCTGCGTCGATATCGAGGGTGTGGAAGCGGCGGTACAGCTGCAGCAGGATCGCCAGGCCGATGCTCGCTTCGGCGGCGGCCAGGGCGATGACCAGAATGAACATGATCTGCCCATCAGCCTGTGCCCAGCGCGCGCCGGCGACCACGAAGGCCAGAGCAGCGGCGTTCATCATCACTTCCAGGCTCATCAGCACGAACAGGATGTTGCGGCGCACCATCAGGCCGACCAGGCCGAGGCTGAACAGCACGCCGGCCAGCGCCAGGCCGTGCTCCATTGGAATACCGTTCATGGCGTAGCATCCTTGATGTCGTTACGGCCCAGGTGATAGGCGGCGACCAGTGCGGCCAGCAGCAGCATGGAGGCCAGCTCGACGGCCAGCAGATAAGGGCCGAACAGGTGAATGCCCACGGCCTTGGCATCGACCGTGGTGTGGCCGATGGTGGCGCCGCTCGGTACGGCGAACAGCACGTACAGCAGCTGACCCAGCAGCAGCGCCGAGAGCAGCGCCGGGCCGATCCAGATACCCGGGCTCAGCCAGTTGCGTTCCTGCTGTACCGAGGCCGGGCCGAGGTTGAGCATCATCACCACGAACACGAACAGCACCATGATGGCGCCGGCGTAGACGATGATCTCCAGGGCACCGGCGAACGGTGCCCCAAGGCTGAAGAACACCATGGATACGGCGAGCAGCGAGATGATCAGGTAGAGCAGGGCGTGCACCGGATTCTTGCCGGTGATCACGCCGAAGGTCGAGGCAGCCGCGACCCCTGCGGAGAAGTAGAAGGCGAATTCCATTATGGCAACAACCCCTTGACGTTGATCGGCTCGGCTTCGTCCTGCGCGGCGCCTTTCGGCTTGCCAGCGATGGCCATGCCGGCCACGCGGTAGAAGTTGTAGTCCGGGTTCTTGCCGGGGCCGGAGATCAGCAGGTCTTCCTTCTCGTACACCAGGTCCTGACGCTTGAACTCGCCCATTTCGAAATCCGGGGTGAGCTGGATCGCGGTGGTCGGGCAGGCTTCCTCGCACAGGCCGCAGAAGATGCAGCGCGAGAAGTTGATGCGGAAGAAGTCCGGGTACCAGCGACCGTCTTCGGTTTCCGCCTTCTGCAGCGAAATGCAGCCCACCGGGCAAGCCACGGCGCACAGGTTGCAGGCTACGCAGCGTTCTTCGCCATCGGGGTCGCGGGTCAGTACGATGCGGCCGCGGTAGCGCGGCGGCAGGTAGACCTGTTCTTCCGGGTATTGCAGGGTGTCGCGCTTGCGAAAGCCATGGCCGAAGACCATGACCAGGCTGCGCAATTGCGTGCCGGTGCCGACCAGCACATCCCAAATGTATTTGAGCATCTCGTTTCTCCTTACTGGGCCGTGGCCAGCACGACGGCGCCGGTCACCAGCAGGTTGATCAGGGTCAGCGGCAGGCAGAACTTCCAGCTGAAGGCCATGACCTGGTCATACCGCGGGCGCGGAATGGAAGCGCGCAGCAGGATGAAGATCATGATGAAGAAGCAGGTCTTGATCGCGAACCAGAAGAACGGGATCTGCGGCAGGATGCCGAACGGACCGTGCCAGCCACCGAAGAACAGGGTTACCAGCAGCGCGGAGATGGTCACGATGCCGATGTATTCACCGACGAAGAACATGCCCCATTTCATGCCGGCGTATTCGATGTGGTAACCGTCGGCCAGCTCCTGCTCCGCTTCCGGCTGATCGAAGGGGTGACGGTGCGTCACGGCTACGCCGGCGATGAAGAAGGTACAGAAACCAAAGAACTGCGGAATGATGAACCACAGGTTCTGCGCCTGGTAATCGACGATGTCGCGCATGTTGAACGAGCCGACCTGGGCGACGATGCCCATCAGCGCCAGGGCCAGGAACACCTCGTAGGAGATGGTCTGGGCCGAGGCACGCAGGCTGCCGAGCAGGGCGAACTTGTTGTTGCTCGACCAGCCGGCGAACAGCACGGCGTACACCGACAGGCCAGCCATGGCGAAGAAGAACAGGATGCCGATGTTCAGGTCCGCCACGCCCCAGTTGGGGGTGATCGGGATGATCGCGAAGGCCACCAGCATGGCGCCCATGGCGATGATCGGCGCCAGGGTGAAGATCAGCTTGTCGGCAAACGGCGGCGTCCAGTCTTCCTTGAAGAACATCTTGAGCATGTCCGCAGCCAGCTGGAACATGCCGAACGGGCCGACCCGGTTGGGGCCGTAGCGATCCTGCCACCAGCCGAGCAGGCGGCGCTCGACGAAGCTCAGCAGCGCACCGCACACCACCACGGCGAGCAGGATGACGATGGCCTTGAGCACTTCCTGGATGATGTCGAGCAACTGTGGAGTCAGCCAACTCATTGCGCGGCCTCCCCAATGTTGCTCACGGCCGCGCCAGCAATGGCCGCCGGAATGCCAGCCAGGCCGACCGGCAAGCCGACCAGACCGATGCCCAGCTCCTCGCTGACACGCAGCGGCAGGCGCAGGCTCTGACCGTTGACGCTCAGTTGCAGCAGGGCGCCGTCGTTGACGCCGAGGCGATCGGCTTCATCCTTGGCCAGCGCCACGTAGGCTTCAGGCGTGCGCTCGGCGATTGGCGTGGCGCGCGAGGACATTTCCTCGCTGCCGAACAGATGGTGCAGCGGCACGGCCTGCCAGGTGCCCTGGGCCGGGTTGAAGGCCGTCGGTGCGCTGAACCAGCCCAGGCTTGCGCCCTTGGCTTCGATCAGGCGCACGCCGGGGTCGCCGGCACGCAGGTGGCCACCGACTTCATCCTGGAACTTGTTCCAGGCCTGAGGCGAGTTCCAGCCTGGCGACCAGGCGAACGGGATCTGCTGACGGTCTTCCTTGCTGCCCGAGTAGCCTTCCATGGAGAAGGCGAAGGCGCTGTCCTTGTCCTGGGGCTGACGCGGCTCGTGCACGCTGATGTTGGCGCGCATGGCGGTACGACCGCTGTAGCGATGCGGTTCACGGGCCAGCTTGAGGCCCTTGATACGGAACGAGGCGCTTGGCGCGGCATCGCGGATGCCGGCCAGCTGCGCGGAGCTTTCGGCGCAGGCAGCGGTGACCTGGTCGAGCTGGGTCCAGTCGACGACGCGATTGTGCAGCGTGCTGTGCAGCGCGTGCAGCCAGCGCCAGCCTTCGCGCACCAGAATGTTGGCGTCGTAGTAGGACGGGTCATAGACCTGGAAGAAACGCTGGGCGCGGCCTTCCTGGCTGACCAGGGTGCCGTCACCTTCGGCGAAGCTCGCAGCCGGCAGCAGCAGGTGCGCCTTGGCGGTGGTGGCGGTGCTCTGGTGATCGGCGACGATCACCACCTTGGCGGCGGCCAGGGCGGCGTCCACACGGGCGGCATCGGCGCGGTGGTAGAGATCGTTCTCCAGCACCACCAGGGCGTCGGCCTGACCAGAGGTCAGCGCTTCGAGGGCGTCGTCCAGGCTGTTGCCGGAGAACTGCTCGCCCATCAGCAGGGCCATGCCCATGCTGTTGGCTTCCGGCACCACCAGGCTGATGGAGCCGTTCTTCTCGCGGTTCTTCAGGGCGCTGGCGATGTTCGCAGCGGCTTCGATCAGTGCGCGATTGCCCAGCGAGGCGCCGGAGACGATCAGCGGGCGCTTGGCGTTCAGCAGCGCCTCGGCGATGCGTTGCACCAGCTCGCCGGCCTCGGCTTCCAGGCCTTCGACGGCCGGGGCGCTCGGGTCGATGGCGTGGGCCACCGCGAAACCGATGCGCGCCAGGTCATCGGGCGCGGCGTGTACGCACTGCTCGGCGACGTCGTCGAGGCGAGTGGCGGTGACGCTGGCGATGAACAGCGGATTGAGCGCGTGCTGGGCGACGTTCTGCACGGCGGCCATGTGCCAATCCTGGATCTTCGCGCCGGCGGCGATCTCGGTGGCCTTGCCCTTGACCGACTGGCGCAGGGCCAGGGCGACGCGGGCGGCGGTCTGGGTGAGGTCTTCACCGAGTACGAACACCGCGTCGTGGCTCTCGATGTCGCGCAGGGTCGGTACCGGCAGCGGGCCGTTCTGCAGCACGTCGCGGATCAGGCGAATGTTCGCCTGCTCGGCCGCGGCGATACCGGAGTAGAAGTTGCCCGCGCCGACCAGCTCGCGCAGGGCGAAGTTACCCTCCAGGCTGGCACGCGGCGAACCGATGCCGATCACCTTGCGGCCCTTGAGCAGGGCGGCGGCCTGATCCAGTGCAGCGTCCAGGCCCATCTTCATCTTGCTCAGCATCATCACCGGCTGACGCGGACGGTCTTCACGGTTGACGTAGCCATAGCCGAAGCGGCCACGGTCGCACAGGAAGTACTGGTTCACCGAGCCGTTGAAGCGGTTCTCGATGCGGCGCACTTCGCCGTAGCGCTCACCCGGGCTGGTGTTGCAGCCGCTGGAGCAGCCATGGCAGATGCTCGGGGCGAACTGCATGTCCCACTTGCGGTTGTAGCGCTCCGAGTGGGTCTTGTCGGTGAACACACCGGTCGGACAGACCTCGACCAGGTTGCCGGAGAACTCGCTTTCCAGGGTGCCGTCTTCGACGCGGCCGAAGTACACGTTGTCGTGGGCGCCGTAGACGCCCAGGTCGGTGCCGCCGGCGTAATCCTTGTAGTAACGCACGCAGCGATAGCAGGCGATGCAGCGGTTCATCTCATGGGCGATGAACGGGCCGAGCTCCTGATTCTGGTGAGTGCGCTTGCTGAACCGATAGCGACGGGCGTTGTGGCCGGTCATCACCGTCATGTCCTGCAGGTGGCAATGGCCGCCTTCCTCGCAGACCGGGCAGTCGTGCGGGTGGTTGGTCATCAGCCACTCGACGACGCTCTTGCGAAAGGCCACGGCCTCTTCGTCGTCGATGGAGATCCAGCTGTTGTCGGTGGCCGGCGTCATGCAGGACATGACCAGGCGGCCGCGCTTGTCGTTTTCGTCGGTGTACTGCTTCACCGCGCACTGGCGGCAGGCGCCAACGCTGCCGAGCGCCGGGTGCCAGCAGAAGTAGGGGATGTCGAGACCAAGGGACAGACAGGCCTGCAGCAGGTTGTCCGCACCATCGACTTCGAGATCTTTGCCGTCTACGTGGATAGTGGCCATTTTTCTTCAGTCTTCGTTTGCCCGCTCGAAAGCGGACGGGCTAAGGGAATTCTTGTCTTTGCCTGGGCCGGACGGCGCCATCGCGCCCACTCGTCCGGCCATCGGGCCTATACCGCGTGTGCCGCTACCGGCGGCTGCGGCGCAGTTGCGCCTACACCGGCTTCGAACTCTTCACGGAAATACTTGATCGCGCTGCCCAGTGGCTCCACGGCACCCGGTGCGTGAGCACAGAAGGTCTTGCCGGGGCCGAGGAAGTTGACCAGGCCGAGCAGGGTGTCGATATCCTCGCGGGTGCCCTGCTTGCGCTCCAGGGCACGGAGGATCTTCACGCTCCACGGCAGGCCGTCGCGGCACGGTGTGCACCAGCCACAGGACTCGCGGGCGAAGAACTCTTCCATGTTGCGCAGCAGCGAAACCATGTTCACCGTGTTGTCGATGGCCAGGGCCAGGCCGGTACCCATGCGGGTGCCGACCTTGGCGATGCCGGCGGCGTACATGGAGGCCTCGAGGTGCTCGGGCAGCAGGAAACCGGTGCCGGCGCCGCCTGGCTGCCAGGCCTTGAGGGTGTAGCCGTCGCGCATGCCGCCGGCGTAGTCCTCGAACAGCTCGCGTGCGCTGATGCCGAACGGCAGCTCCCAGATCCCCGGGTTCTTGACCTTGCCGGAGAAGCCCATCAGCTTGGTGCCGTGGTCTTCGCTGCCTTCGCGGGCCAGGGATTTGTACCAGTCCACGCCGTTGCCGATGATCGACGGCACGTTGCACAGGGTCTCGACGTTGTTGACGCAGGTCGGCTTGCCCCACACGCCCACCGCAGCGGGGAAGGGCGGCTTGGCGCGCGGGTTGGCGCGACGGCCTTCCAGGGAGTTGATCAGCGCGGTTTCTTCACCGCAGATGTAACGCCCGGCACCGGTGTGCACGAACAGCTCGAAATCGAAACCGCTGCCCAGGATGTTCTTGCCCAGCAGGCCGGCGGCCTTGGCTTCCTCGATGGCGCGGTTGAGGTTGGCGGCGGCGTCGACGTACTCGCCACGCAGGAAGATGTAGCCGCGGTAGGCCTTCAGGGCCCGGGCGCTGATCAGCATGCCTTCCACCAAGAGGTGCGGCAGCTGTTCCATCAGCATGCGGTCCTTCCAGGTGTTGGGTTCCATCTCGTCCGCGTTGCACAGGAGGTAACGGATGTTCAGCGATTCATCATTGGGCATCAGGCCCCACTTCACGCCGGTGGGGAAGCCCGCACCACCGCGGCCCTTGAGGCCGGAATCCTTGACCGTCTGCACGATGTCGGCCTGGGCCATCTCGGCCAAGGCCTTACGGGCGGCGGCATAACCGTTCTTCTGCTGGTATTCGTCGAGCCACACGGGCTGAGCGTCGTCGCGCAGGCGCCAGGTCAGCGGGTGAGTTTCTTCGCTGCGGGCGATGCGGTTGGCCGGGCCGAAGGAGGTCAGCAGGTTGGAGCTGCGGCTGATCATTGGAAGTTCTCCAGCAGTTGCGCCACGCCTTCGGGCTGCACGTCGCCAAAGGTTTCGTCGTCGATCATCATCGCCGGCGCCTTGTCGCAGTTGCCCAGGCAGCACACCGGCAGCAGGGTGAAGCGGCCGTCAGCGGTGGTCTGACCGGGCACGATGCCCAGTTCGGCCTTGATGCTGCCGAGCACGCTCTCGTGGCCACCGATGAAGCAGGTCATGCTGTCGCACACACGGATGATGTGGCGGCCGACGGGCTGGCGGAAAATCTGGCTGTAGAAGGTGGCGACACCTTCGACGTCGCTGGCCGGGATGCCGAGAATCGCGCCGATGGCATCGGCGGCGCCGTCCGGCACCCAGCCGCGTTCCTTCTGCACGATCTTCAGGGCTTCGATGGACGCCGCACGCGGGTCCTCGTAGTGGTGCATCTCGTGCTCGATGGCGGAGCGCTCGGTTTCACTGAGGGCGAAACGGTCGGTCTGAATCATGTTCATGGTGTTCTCCTCAGCGATCCACGTCGGCCATGACGAAGTCGATACTGCCCAGGTACGCGATAAGGTCGGCGACCATGCTGCCGCGGATCACCGAAGGGATCTGCTGCAGGTGGGCGAAGCTCGGCGTGCGGATGCGCGTGCGGTAGCTCATGGTGCTGCCGTCGCTGGTCAGGTAGTAGCTGTTGATACCCTTGGTCGCTTCGATCATCTGGAAGCTTTCGTTGGCCGGCATGACCGGGCCCCAGGAAACCTGCAGGAAGTGGGTGATCAGGGTTTCGATGTGCTGCAGCGTGCGCTCTTTCGGCGGCGGCGTGGTCAGCGGGTGATCCGCCTTGTACGGGCCTTCCGGCATGTTGCGCAGGCACTGGTCGATGATGCGGATGCTCTGACGCATCTCCTCGACGCGCACCATGCAGCGGTCGTAGGCGTCGCCATTGGCGGCCAGCGGCACTTCGAACTCGAAGTTCTCGTAGCCGGAGTAGGGGCGAGCCTTGCGCAGATCGAAGTCGCAGCCGGTAGCGCGCAGGCCGGCACCGGTGGTGCCCCATTCCAGCGCTTCCTTGGTGTTGTATTGAGCCACACCGATGGTACGGGCCTTGAGGATGCTGTTCTTCAGAGCAGCCTTTTCGTACTCGTCGAGGCGCTTGGGCAGCCAGTCGACGAATTCCTTGACCAGCTTGTCCCAGCCGCGAGGCAGATCGTGGGCGACGCCACCGATGCGGTACCAGGCCGGGTGCAGACGGAAACCGGTGATGGCTTCGATCACCTTGTAGGCGCGCTGGCGGTCGGTGAAGGTGAAGAACACCGGGGTCATGGCGCCCACGTCCTGGATGTAGGTGCCCAGGAACAGCAGGTGGCTGGTGATGCGGAAGAACTCCGCCATCATGATGCGGATGGTGTCGACCTTCTGCGGCACCTTGATGCCGGCGAGCTTCTCGACCGAGAGCACGTAGGGCAGGTTGTTCATCACCCCGCCGAGGTAGTCGATACGGTCGGTGTAGGGGATGAAGCTATGCCAGCTCTGGCGCTCGGCCATCTTCTCGGCACCGCGGTGGTGGTAACCGATTTCCGGCACGCAATCGAGGATCTCTTCACCGTCGAGCTGCAGGATGATGCGGAACGCACCGTGGGCAGACGGGTGGTTGGGGCCGAGGTTGAGGAACATGTAGTCCTCGTTCTCGCTGTGGCGTTTCATGCCCCAGTCTTCGGGATTGAAGCGCGCGGCTTCTTCCTCGAGCTGCTGCTTGGCCAGGGTCAGGCTGAACGGGTCGAATTCGGTGGCGCGCGCCGGGTAGTCCTTGCGCAGCGGGTGACCTTCCCAGGTCGGCGGCATCATGATCCGGGTCAAGTGCGGGTGGCCAGTGAAGTGGATGCCGTACAGGTCCCACACTTCGCGCTCGTACCAGTTGGCGTTCGGCCAGATGCCGGTCACGGACGGCAGATTGAGGTCGCCCTCGCGCAGCGCAACCTTGATCATCACGTCGCTGTTACGCTCCAGCGACATGAGGTGATAGAACACGGTGAAATCGGCGTCCGGCAGGCCGCGACGCTGGGTGCGCAGGCGCTCGTCGACGCCGTGCAGGTCATACAGCATTACGTAGGGCCGGGTGGTCTGGCGCAGGAAGCGCAGCACTTCGACGAGCTTGTCGCGGCCAACCCAGATTACCGGCATGCCGGTGCGGGTGGCCTGCAGCGTGAAGCTGTCGGCGCCAAAACGGGATTGAAGCTCAACGACGACGTCTTGGTCGTCCGCCTTGTACGGCGCAATGGACACGATGGTGTCTGCAGTCATGGTCTCGATCGCTATCGGTCAACGGTGAGAGTGAGTCCGGCTTTTATAAGCAGGCAGGACTCAGACTTCGTCAGGGGAACGCAGGTTGGTAACCGCAATACGCTGTTCGCGGCGCTGTTCTTTCTGGGACGGCATCTCGGCGCGGTAAACGCCTTGATCGCCAACGACCCAGGACAGCGGGCGGCGCTCCTGACCGATGGACTCCTGCAGCAGCATCAAGCCTTGCAGGAACGCCTCGGGACGGGGCGGGCAACCGGGAATGTAGACGTCGACGGGAAGGAACTTGTCGACACCCTGAACGACCGAGTAGATGTCGTACATGCCGCCGGAATTGGCGCACGAGCCCATGGAAATGACCCACTTGGGTTCCAGCATCTGCTCATAGAGACGCTGGATGACCGGGGCCATCTTGATGAAGCAGGTGCCGGCAATGACCATGAAGTCGGCCTGGCGTGGGGATGCACGGATAACTTCGGCACCGAATCGCGCAACGTCGTGCGGCGCGGTGAAGGCGGTGGTCATTTCCACGTAGCAGCAGGACAAGCCGAAGTTGTACGGCCACAGGGAGTTCTTGCGACCCCAGTTAACCGCACCACTGAGAACATCCGAGAGTTTCCCCATGTAGATGTTCTTGTGGACTTCGTCTTCCAGCTGTTGGTCGGTTACGACCTCCCGCTTGCCGATCGGGTATTGCTCGTTGGGAGCATCCGGATCGATCCGAGTGAGTTTGTATTGCATCGCCAAAGCCTCATTGTTTCAGCTTCGCCTGCCGAGCCTTACGACTCTCGGGTGCCCAATCCAGCGCACCGATACGCCAAAGGTAGACAAGACCTGCCAACAGAATGTTTATGAAAACGGCTGCTTCGATGAAGCCGGCCCAGCCGCTTTCGCGAACGGAGACGGCCCAGGCGAAGAGAAAGAGGGCTTCGACGTCGAAGATCACGAAGAGCATCGCGACCAGATAGAATTTGGCGGACAGGCGCAGGCGTGCGCTGCCGGTGGGAAGCATGCCCGATTCGAAGGGCTCATTCTTGCTACGCCCCCAGGCTTTGCTGCCCAGCAGGCTGGAGACGCCCATCATGAAGGCACAAAGGCCAACGACGCCCAGCAGAAAAACGGCCAACGCCCAGTTATGGGACAGGGAACTGCTTGCTTCCAGCATGCCGGGGCTCCTCAGGCAAGGAACGGCTTAACGCACGATTTAAAATTATGGCAAGGCATAAAACGCCTTGAATCAATTCGCATAATGTTATGCCTGTATGTGGTGTAAGTAAATTTTTCAGCACAAAAAAATAATAAAAAGTCGCATGCCTGCAAACGGCGAGTTTTCAGAAAGCCACGCAAATCAAGGAGCTACAAAATAAGGTGCGCACTTCGAGCGTGCGGCTAGTTGTATGTAGTGAAAATGCAATTGCGCTTCAATAGGAACAAATATCATTTGCATATTTGCTCCAGCTCATTGTGCTCAGGCCTGCCCAATGACTATAGCCAGCAAACTCATGGTCATTTAGTTATCAATAAAAAAGCCCCGGCATCGCTGCCGGGGCCGAGGCTCGAAACATGCGTCAGGGCGGGTGCCGGTTCTCAGTGGAACTGGTTCATGGTGTTGTCCTTGCCGCCGGCTTTGAGTGCGGCTTCTCCGGCGAAGTATTCCTTGTGGTTGTCGCCGATGTCCGAGCCCGCCATGTTCTGGTGCTTGACGCAGGCGATACCCTGACGGATTTCCTGGCGCTGCACGCCCTTGACGTAGGCCAGCATGCCCAGGTCGGCGAAGTAGCCCTTGGCCAGGTTGTCGGTGGAAAGCGCGGCGGTGTGGTAGGTCGGCAGGGTGATCAGGTGGTGGAAGATGCCGGCATTGGCCGATCCGTCGCGCTGGAAGGTGCGGATCTTCTCGTCGGCAACCTGGGCCAGTTCGGTTTCGTCGTACTCGGCGCTCATCAGCTTGGCGCGGTCGTAGGCCGATACATCCTTGCCCTCGGCGACGAAGGCATCGAACACCTGCTGGCGGAAGCTCAGGGTCCAGTTGAACGACGGGCTGTTGTTGTAGACCAGTTTGGCATTGGGGATGACTTCGCGCACGCGATCTACCATGGCCTTGATCTGGCCGACATGGGGCTTCTCGGTCTCGATCCAGATCATGTCTGCGCCGTTCTGCAGCGAGGTGATGCTGTCCAGTACGCAGCGATCCTCGCCGGTACCCTTGCGGAACTGGAACAGGTTGGACGGCAGGCGTTTGGGGCGCAGCAGCTTGCCTTCGCGGTTGATCACCACGTCGCCGTTCTTCAGCTCGGCCGGGCTGATTTCGTCGCAATCCAGGAACGAGTTGTATTGATCACCCAGGTCGCCCGGCTCGCTGGTCACGGCGATCTGCTTGGTGAGGCCGGCACCCAGAGAATCGGTACGGGCGACGATCACGCCGTCGTCCACGCCCAGTTCGAGGAAGGCGTAGCGTACCGCGTTGATCTTGGCGAGGAAGTCGGCATGGGGCACGGTGACCTTGCCGTCCTGGTGGCCGCACTGCTTCTCGTCGGAGACCTGGTTCTCGATCTGGATACAGCAGGCGCCGGCTTCGATCATCTTCTTGGCGAGCAGGTAGGTGGCCTCGGGGTTGCCGAAACCGGCATCGATGTCGGCGATGATCGGCACCACGTGGGTTTCGAAATTGTCGATCTGCGCCTGGATCTCGCTCTGCTTGGCGCGGTCCCCCGATTCGCGAGCGGCGTCGAGGGCGCTGAACAGCAAATCCAGCTCGCGGGCATCGGCCTGGCGCAGGAAGGTGTACAGCTCTTCGATCAGCGCGGCGACCGCAGTCTTCTCGTGCATCGACTGATCCGGCAGCGGGCCGAAGTCGGAGCGCAGCGCGGCGATCATCCAGCCGGACAGATAGAGGTAACGCTTGTTGGTGGTCTTCAGGTGCTTCTTGATGGAGATCAGCTTCTGCTGGCCGATGAAACCGTGCCAGCAGCCCAGCGACTGGGTGTAGACAGACGAGTCGGCATCGTACTCGGCCATGTCCTTGCGCATGATGGCGGCGGTGTACTTGGCGATATCCAGGCCGGTCTTGAAGCGGTTCTGGGCGCGCATACGAGCGACGGATTCCGGGTTGATCGCGCTCCAGCTGTTGCCAGCGGCTTCTTTCAGGGCGGTAACGGCTTTGATGTCGTTTTCGTAAGCTGACATGGTCAATCCTTCAAGTATGTGTTGGGGCGAACACCAGTCGTGCGCACAGGCGCACGGCTCGGCGCGAGCTCACCGCAGACGTTGAGGGGAAACCGGAATGAGGAGGGCCGTAGCCGGGTGGACGAAGCGCATCGTGTGCTCGCTGCCGGGTAGGCGAGCGGTGGTGCGTGCAGGCCCGTGGACGCCCTTGGCACCGTGCAACTCGATACGTGAAACGCTTCCCCGTCCCTCAGGACAACCTCGTTCCAGTCGCCATCTCGTCGAGCTGCCTTGTGGGCGTAACAACACGAATCGATCCCTGCGGTAAGCGGAGACTGACCCGGAGGTTCCGTTTCCAGAACCCCTGATTAGCGGGAGCGAGGCCATCATGCGACCGACGAAAATGTTCGTCAATCGTTTTTGTAGTGTTTTTTTAGGAGTACTACATAAGTCTTAGATCGACCGTATGGTCACGTTTTACGGGGCTTTCAGTCGATCACCTCGACCTTCACGCGCATGCTCATGTCGTCGCGGCCTTCGGTCGAGTAGCGGCGCAGAACGCCACTGCGGTCGGCCTGGCTCTGCTCGCTGCTGCCGCCGATGGTGATCCACTCGCCGAGCCTGCCGCTGACCCGGGTGTCGGCCTGCCGTATGTCGATCAAGCCGGGTTGCTGCTGGCTGATCCGGTCACGATTGCTGCTGATGTCCAGGTGCACGATGTCACCGGCCAGGCTGGCGGTGACGTAGAAACCCTGGGTGACGTTGCGGTACTCGGTGTTGTTGTACACCTGGCCGTAAGGGCCGCGGCTGCTGGTGGTCACCGGCACGCTCTGGCCAACCTGGATCAGCGCCGGGTAACCCTCGCTGGTCTGCACCTGCTGCGTGCCGCCGCCACGGCTGTCGGTGCTGCGGCGAATGATGCGCGCCTGGTCGCGACCGTCGACTTCGCCACGGCCGATTTCCACGCGGCCATTGCCGGCGCTGATGCTGCCGTCGACCCCGTAACCCCGATCGTCGCGGTAGGTCGATTCGCTGGTGTCGACGCTGATCAGCAAGCGCCGCGGCTGGGTGTCGAGCTGGCCGAGCAGGGCGCGCACCTCCTCGATCTTCGCCGGCGGCGCATTGACGATCAGCTGGTTGCCGTAGGCGCTTACCCGCCCGTCGTTGCCCAGTGCAGACTGCACCACGGGCAGCAGGTCGCCTGCGGTGCGGTAGTTGAGTGGAATGACTTCGGTGGCGGCCAGCGCCGAGAGGCTGAGCGCGAGCAGGGCGGCGCCGAGTAAATGTCGCTTCATGGCAAGAAATCTCTTCATAGCAGAAAACTTCGCAAGTCAGGATCGGTGATGCTGGTATCCCAGGTCTGGTCGAATAGCCGCTGCAACTGGCGAACACGGGCGGCGTCCTGGTAATTCGCATAGCCGCCGAACTGATCCGG
Organism: Pseudomonas fulva 12-X; assembly: GCF_000213805.1. NCBI lineage: Bacteria > Pseudomonadati > Pseudomonadota > Gammaproteobacteria > Pseudomonadales > Pseudomonadaceae > Pseudomonas > Pseudomonas fulva. The sequence continues at coordinate 2,489,546 of NC_015556.1, forward strand.
CTCCGGGCGCATCATCAGGCCCTGGTCGTCAGCCAGCAGAAAGGCGCCCTCGGGAACAGGGTAATCAGGATGACAGCGGCGAATGTGCAGGTGGCTGGACAGTTTTCGCGACAGGGCGATGAGTCGGTGCCCGTCACGAACCGCGCGGCTGCTGTCGCACACCAAGATGCGCAGGCTGCTGTGGCGATGGCGCAACAGAAAATTGCTGCAGGCCGCGTGAATGCTGCTGTGGTGGTAGAGCCAGGGTTCGAGATCGGGGCTATAGAGGCACAGCGTGCGCCTGGCCTGCTGCATCATCGCCAGGGCGTGGCTGCGAGCCTGGTCGGGCAGGCTGAAACGCTGCATGGCCGACTCGCTGCCGAGCACGAAGGGTGCCGGCTCCCAGGCGGCCGGCTGCGGCAGGGGGCTGTCCGGATTGTGCAGGGTGAAACGCCCGGGCGACTCGAACTCGATGGGCTCGAGATCGGCGGGCGTGTGTTCGTCGTTCATGCTGACCTCTGTGGCACCGGTGTGCCACGGCTGAGATCAGCTGCTGCGCACCATGTCGACGTGAGGGATACCGGCTTCCAGGTACTCCTCGCTCACTACAGTGAAGCCCAGCTTTTCATAGAACGGCGTCGCCTGCACCTGGGCGCTGAGCATTTGCTGGCTCAGGCCACGTTTTTCCGCTTCGGCGATCACCGCCTGCAGCAGGGCTTCGCCGACCTTCAGGCCGCGCCAGTCCTTGAGCACCGCTACCCGGCCGATCTGGCCGTCGGCGAGCAGGCGCGCCGTACCGATCGGGTAGTCGCCTTCACAGGCGAGAAAATGCACGGCATCACTGTCTTCGGCGTCCCATTCCAGTTCAGGCGGCACGGCCTGTTCAGCGACGAAGACGGTTTCGCGGATGCGATGCAGCTCTTCGTAATCCTTGTGCCAGTCGGCGATGCGTACGTGCAGGTCATTCATCGGCAGCAAACTCCAGGCTTCCTTGCTTGGCCAGTTCGAGCACCAGCTCGCGGGCCTCGTCGTTGCCCAGCCATGGGCCGAGGTTTTCCAGGTGCAGGGCGTCGGCCGAGCAGATCATCTTCAACAATTCGCGCAGGCTGGTGGAGACCAGGCGGCTTTGCCCGCTGGCGAACAGTACCAGGCCATCGCCGACTTCCGACCAGGCCAGGCGCGCGCTTGGGTTGCGAACCAGAATGGCGCCATCCTCGAGCTGATCGAGGAAGCCGTCCTCGTCGATCTCGATGCCTTCGACCAGCTCCGGGTACTTGGGCTCGGTCATGAACTGGCCGAACCAGGTCATCAGCAGGCGCTCGTCGCTCATGTGCTCGGCGAGCAGCGCCTTGAGGCGTTCGAGGGCGTCACGCTGGATCTCGTGCGGGTCGCTGGTCGGCGCGGTGCCGGCGTCGCTGTAGCGCGTTTCGTCCGGCAGGAACTGGCCAAGGAAGTCAGTGAAATGGGTCAGAACTTCGGCCGCGCTGGGTGCGCGGAAACCCACGGAATAAGTCATGCAATCGTCCTCGGCGGTGCCACAGTGGGCCAGGAGCGGCGGCAGATAGAGCATATCGCCGGGCTCGAGCACCCATTCTTCAGTTTGATCGAATTGAGCCAGGATCTTCATGTCCTGATCCGGCAGCAGCGGGCTCTGGGCGTCGCACATCTGGCCGATCTGCCAGCGGCGGCGGCCATGGGCCTGCAGCAGGAATACGTCGTAGTTGTCGAAGTGCGGGCCAACGCCGCCACCTGGCGTGGCGAAGCTGATCATCACGTCGTCGATGCGCCACTTGGGCAGGAACTTGAACTGCTCCAGAAGCTCGGCCACCTCGGGCACGAACTGGTCGACGGCCTGCACCAGCAGGGTCCAGTCACGCTCTGGTAGGTCGGCGAACGCGTCCTCGGCGAACGGGCCGCGGCGAACTTCCCACGGCGTTTCGCCGTGTTCGAGCACCAGGCGCGACTCGACTTCTTCCTCGAGGGCCAGGCCAGCCAGCTCATCGGGAGAAATCGGGCTCTCGAAGTCGGTGATGGCCTGGCGCACCAGCAAGGGCTTCTTCTGCCAGTAGTCGCGCAGGAACTCGCGTGCGCTCAGGCCACCCAATAGCTGAAGAGGAGCATCAGGATTCATTTGTAAGTCCTTGATATTTATTGGTGCGTATAAAAAAGAAACGCCCGGCGTCTGCCGGGCGTTCTTGGGCGTGCCCGTCGCTTAGATGCGCTTGGCCTGAGCGATTGCGTTGCCGATGTAGTTGGCCGGGGTGAGCTGCTTGAGCTCTTCCTTGGCAGGTGCGGGCATGTCCAGCGCGTCAATGAAGGCCAGCAGCGCCTCGGGCGTGATGCCCTTGCCGCGCGTCAGCTCCTTGAGCTTCTCGTACGGATTCTCGATGGCGTAGCGACGCATGACGGTCTGGATCGGCTCGGCGAGCACTTCCCAGCAGGCATTCAGGTCTTCAGCAATACGTTGAGCATTGAGCTCCAACTTGCTGATTCCCTTGAGACTTGCTTCATAGGCGATCACGCTGTGGGCGAAGCCGACACCGAGGTTGCGCAGTACGGTGGAGTCGGTCAGGTCACGCTGCCAGCGCGAGATCGGCAGTTTGCTGGCCAGGTGCTGGAACAGCGCGTTGGCGATACCCAGGTTGCCTTCGGAGTTCTCGAAGTCGATCGGGTTGACCTTGTGCGGCATGGTCGACGAGCCGATCTCGCCAGCGACGGTCTTCTGCTTGAAATAGCCGAGGGAAATGTAGCCCCAGATATCGCGATCAAAGTCGATGAGGATGGTGTTGAAGCGCGCGATGGCATCGAACAGTTCGGCGATGTAGTCGTGGGGCTCGATCTGCGTGGTGTAGGGGTTCCACTGCAGGCCCAGGTCACCTTCGATGAACTGGCGGGCGTTGGCTTCCCAGTCGACCTGCGGGTAGGCCGACAGGTGCGCGTTGTAGTTGCCCACGGCGCCGTTGATCTTGCCCAGCAGCGGCACGGCAGCGATCTGGGTGATCTGCCGCTCGAGGCGGTAGACGACGTTGGCCAGCTCCTTGCCCAGGGTGGTCGGCGATGCCGGTTGGCCATGGGTGCGCGACAGCATCGGCACGTCGGCGAACTTGACCGCCAACTCGCGGATGGCGGCAGCGATCTGGCGCATCAGCGGCAGTAGCACGGTGTCACGGCCTTCGCGCAGCATCAGGGCGTGGGACAGGTTGTTGATGTCCTCGCTGGTGCAGGCGAAGTGGATGAACTCGCTGACCTTGTCCAGCTCCGGCAGCTTGGCAGCCTGCTCCTTGAGCAGGTATTCCACGGCCTTGACGTCGTGGTTGGTGGTGCGCTCGATTTCCTTGACGCGCTCGGCGTGCTCGACGGCGAAGTTTTCCGCCAGCTCGTTGAGCAGGGCGTTGGCTTCGGCGGAGAAAGGCGCGACTTCGCTGATGCCTTCATGGGCGGCGAGGCGCTGCAGCCAGCGGACTTCCACCTGGACGCGGAAACGGATCAGGCCGTATTCGCTGAAAATGGGGCGCAGGGCGCTGGTTTTGCCGGCATAGCGGCCGTCTACGGGCGAAACCGCGGTGAGCGAGGAAAGCTGCATGGGAGGCGTTCTCGGACAGTCGGGCGTTGAAAAGGGCGCATATCATACACGAATCCGGGCGGCTATCAGCGCTGCCGCCCGGCGAATCGACGGATGAAATGCATGAGGGGCGCGGCGGATCAGTCGCGCAGCATCGGGTAAAGTTCGCGCAGCAATTTGCGGCGGCTGAACACCAGCTGCCAGCGATGCCCACCCAGTTGGCGCCACAGGCGCGCCGAGCGAATCCCGGCGAGGAGCAGGCCGCGAATCTTCGAGGCATTGGCCGGTTGCTGCAGGAAGCGGCTGTCGCCCTGCACCTGAATGCGCTGCTTGAAGGTGCTGATGGTGTCCTGGTACAGCGCGCCACAGGAGGAAATGACGTTCTCGTGGCCGATGCCGAAGTGGTCGGCCTGGCTCTGGATCTGGTCCAGACGATTGCCCATCAGTTGCAGCAGGTCGCCGCGCTTGTCGAGCTGCCGCTCCAGGCCCAGTAGGGCGAGGGCGTAGCGCAGCGGCTCGCGCTGCAGGCTGGTCGGGTCGCGCTCCAGGGCGCTGACCAGGGCGCGGTAACCGTCGCGCAAATTCAGGTCATCACCGCCGTACACGTCCAGCGTGCCGTTGGCATCGCGCACCAGCAGGCTGTTGATCAGGCAGGTCACTTCGCTTTCGGCGGCCTGGCCGGTCTTGGCGATCTTGTCGACCATCACCGCGGCCTGAAACACCGCGCCCAGGGCGATCAACTGTTCTTGAATGGGATTCATCGCGGTGCGCCCTCGCTCCAGGGTTCGGCGCTCTCGATCACGCCGCCGCCGAGGCAGACGTCACCGTCATAGAACACCACGGACTGGCCCGGCGTGACCGCACGCTGCGGTTGCTCGAACGTGGCGCGGTAGCCATCGGCGGTGCGCTCCAGGGTGCAGGCCTGGTCAGCCTGGCGGTAACGCACCTTGGCGGTCAGGCGCCGAGGCGCATCGAGCGCTACCGGGTTGACCCAGTAGATCTGCGAGGCATGCAGGGCGCGGGAAAACAGCCAGGGATGTTCGTTGCCCTGGCCGACGATCAGCACGTTGCGGGTCAGGTCCTTGTGCAGCACATACCAGGGCTCGTCGCCGGCATCCTTGAGGCCGCCGATGCCCAGGCCCTGGCGCTGGCCGATGGTGTGGTACATCAGGCCGTGATGCTTGCCGATCACGTCACCCTCGGTGGTTTCGATGTTGCCTGGCTGGGCCGGCAGGTACTGCTTGAGGAAGTCGCTGAAACGGCGCTCGCCAATGAAGCAGATACCGGTGGAGTCCTTCTTCTTGGCGGTGGCCAGCTGGTACTTCTCGGCAATCGCCCGCACTTCGGGCTTCTCCAGCTCCCCGACCGGGAACAGGGTCTTGGCGATCTGCTCGCCGCCCACGGCATGCAGAAAGTAGCTCTGGTCCTTGTTGGCGTCCAGGCCCTTGAGCAGCTCGCTGCGCCCGTCGACATCACGGCGGCGCACGTAGTGGCCGGTGGCGATCAGGTCGGCACCGAGCATCAGGGCGTAGTCGAGGAACGCCTTGAACTTGATTTCACGGTTGCAGAGGATGTCCGGGTTGGGCGTGCGCCCGGCCTTGTATTCGGCCAGGAAGTGCTCGAACACGTTGTCCCAGTACTCGGCGGCGAAGTTGGCGGTGTGCAGCTTGATGCCGATGCGGTCGCACACGGCCTGGGCGTCGGCCAGGTCGTCCATGGCGGTGCAGTATTCGGTGCCGTCGTCTTCGTCCCAGTTCTTCATGAACAGGCCTTCGACCTGATAGCCGGCTTCGAGCAGCAGCAGGGCCGAAACGGAGGAGTCGACGCCGCCGGACATGCCGACGATGACGCGCTGAGTGGCTGGATCTTGCATGGTCGGGATCAATACGGCTTCAAAAGGACGAGATTCTAACAGGATGCGCGGTGCGTTTCAGTCTGCCGAGCACGGGCGGCTTTCACATGGGGTCGTGAATGAGGCTTAGAGGGAAGCGGGCACCGGCCAAGTAGTCGTCCAGGCAGCGCAACACCAGCTCGCTGCGCAGGCGGCCGCGCTCGGCCAGCAGTTCGTCGTAAGTGAGCCAGCGAATGCCGCTGATATCGCTGTCCAGTGCACGCTCGGCATGGTGCCTTACCAGGTTGGCGACGAAACAGATGCGTTGATAGGTCACGCCGTTGCTGGGCGCGGTGTACAGGTAGATGCCGGTAACGCCGGTGAGCTCGACCTCGCAGCCGGTTTCTTCGAGGGTTTCGCGTACCGCTGCCTGCAACAGACTTTCCTTCGGCTCCAGGTGGCCGGCGGGTTGGTTGAGCACCAGGCGCCCACCCTTGAGTTCCTCGACGAACAGAAAGCGCCCTTCGTGCTCGACGATGGTGGCGACGGTGACATGTGCGTGCCAGGTCATGCTGACTCCTTTTCGCAATCTGAAAACGACAACCCCGGCACGAGGCCGGGGTTGTCGGTGTCGCTAGATCAACAGACTACTCAGGCCAGGGAAGCCAGGGCAGCGTTGAGGGTCGCGCTCGGGCGCATGACTTTTTCGGTCAGCTCCTTGTTCGGGGCGTAGTAGCCACCGATGTCTGCCGGTTTGCCCTGTACCGCGCCGAGCTCGGCAACGATCTTGGCTTCGTTGTCGGTCAGGGTCTTGGCCAGTGGAGCGAACTGCGCCTTAAGGGCGGCGTCTTCGCTCTGGGCCGCCAGGGCTTGGGCCCAGTACAGCGCCAGGTAGAAGTGACTGCCACGGTTGTCGATACCGCCAACCTTGCGCGCCGGCGACTTGTCGTTGTCGAGGAACTGGCCGGTGGCCTGGTCCAGAGTCTTGCTCAGCACCAGTGCTTTCGGGTTGTCGTAGGTGTTACCCAGGTGCTCCAGGGAAGCGGCCAGGGCCAGGAACTCACCCAGGGAATCCCAGCGCAGGAAGTTCTCTTCGACGAGCTGTTGCACGTGTTTGGGCGCCGAGCCGCCTGCGCCAGTTTCGAACAGGCCGCCGCCGTTCATCAGCGGCACGATAGACAGCATCTTGGCGCTGGTGCCCAGCTCCATGATCGGGAACAGGTCGGTCAGGTAGTCGCGCAGTACGTTGCCGGTCACCGAAATGGTGTCCTTGCCTTCGCGAATGCGTGCCAGGGAGAACTTGATGGCGTCGACCGGAGCGAGGATGCGGATGTCCAGGCCGCTGGTGTCGTGATCCTTCAGGTACTTCTCGACCTTCTTGATCATTTCGGCGTCGTGGGCACGAGCCGGGTCCAGCCAGAACACCGCCGGGGTGTTGCTCAGGCGGGCACGGTTGACGGCCAGCTTGACCCAATCCTGGATCGGCGCGTCCTTGGTCTGGCACATGCGGAAGATGTCGCCTTCCTCGACCTTCTGCTCCATCAGTACCTTGCCGTTGGCATCGCTGACGCGAACCACGCCGGCGGCCTGGATCTGGAAGGTCTTGTCGTGGGAGCCGTACTCTTCGGCTTTCTGTGCCATCAGGCCAACGTTCGGCACGCTGCCCATGGTGGTCGGGTTGAAGGCGCCATTGGCCTTGCAGTCTTCGATCACGGCCTGGTAGATACCGGCGTAGCAGCGATCCGGGATCACGGCCTTGGCGTCCTGCAGCTCACCCGCGGTGTTCCACATGCGGCCCGAGTCGCGAATCATCGCCGGCATCGAGGCGTCGACGATCACGTCGCTCGGCACGTGCAGGTTGGTGATGCCCTTGTCGGAGTTGACCATCGCCAGCGCCGGACGATCGGCGTACACGGCGTTGATGTCCGCTTCGATTTCAGCCTGCTTGTCGGCTGGCAGCTTCTTGATGCTGGCGTACAGGTCGCCGATACCGTTGTTCAGGTTGAAGCCGGCTTCCTGCAGGGCAGCAGCGTGCTTTTCCAGGGCTGGCTTGTAGAACTCGGCAACGATCTGGCCAAAGATGATCGGGTCGGAGACCTTCATCATGGTGGCCTTCAGGTGTACCGAGAACAGCACGCCTTGCTTCTTGGCGTCTTCGATCTGGGCGGCAATGAAGCTGCGCAGGGCCTTCTTGCTCATGACCGAGCAATCCAGGACCTCGTCAGCCAGCACGCTGGTCTTCTCTTTCAGCACGGTGGTGCTGCCGTCAGCGCCGATCAGCTCGATCTTCACGCTGCCTTTGGCGTCGATCAGGGCCGCTTTCTCGCTGCCGTAGAAGTCGCCGCTTTCCATGTGCGCCACGTGGGATTTGGAGTCGGCAGCCCAGGCGCCCATCTTGTGCGGGTGCTTGCGGGCATAGTTCTTGACCGACAGCGGTGCGCGGCGGTCGGAGTTGCCTTCGCGCAGAACCGGGTTCACGGCGCTGCCCTTGACCTTGTCGTAGCGGCTGCGGATGTCGCGGGCCTGTTCGCTGTCATCGGCGTCCGGGTAGTCGGGCAGGGCATAACCCTGGCTCTGCAGTTCCTTGATGGCGGCCTTGAGCTGCGGTACCGAGGCGCTGATGTTCGGCAGCTTGATGATGTTGGCTTCTGGCGTGGTGGCCAGTGCGCCCAGCTCTGCAAGGTGGTCGCCCTGTTTCTGCGCGTCGGTCAGAAACTCCGGAAACAGCGCCAGGATACGGCCGGCCAGCGAAATGTCGCGGGTCTCGACGGCGATATCGGAGGAGGCGGTGAAGGCTTTGACGATGGGGAGCAGGGAGTAGGTCGCGAGCGCTGGGGCTTCGTCGGTGAGGGTGTAAATGATCTTCGAGCGTGTGGTCATATTTGATTTAACTCTCTCTTTACTGAACTTGCACGGCACTGATCCGGGTGAGGTGGCTTCTGGCCACAGCGCGGCATCAATGATGTGAATTCGAAGTTCCATCCCGATGATGTTGGGTGTCGCAACTGGCCGGTGGCGGTAACGGATCGCCTGACAGTGGGCTGTGCGACGGGTGCTGGAAGCCGCATTCCAGGCATATGCGCCCTTATGACTACTCAGTCAGCGCCCGAGTATATCAAACCGGCGCATCAAGTTGCTCGTGACCGTAGCGAAGAGGCTGTTTTGACGACTGGAGTGACTTTGAAGCAGTGAGGCGAGCAGATTTCTTCGTGCCGATAAAAAACCGGCCGCTAGGGCCGGTTGTTTCAAGCAGCGAGGGTCAGGCGCCGACTGCTGCAGCGCGGGCCGTACTGGTTGCCGGGGCAGATTTGTCCTGGCTGCTCTGAGCGGCGCTGATGTTGACGGCATGGAGGCCTTTGGGGCCCTGAATGATATCGAAGCTGACGGCCTGGCCGGCCTTCAGGGTTTTGTATCCATCCATCTGGATGGCCGAGTAATGGGCGAACAGGTCCTCATCTCGGCCGTCGGCCAGGATGAATCCATAGCCCTTGGCGTTGTTGAACCACTTGACCTTACCACTTAGCATGCCGATATCCCTCTGCAAGGAACCCCACTGCTGGAGTATCATCCACATTAGATCCAGCGCCCACGGGCATCGCCCGGCGAACGCAAGCCCTTTCGCCCCGTAGGGGTATCCTTTGGTTGTAACACCCTTTGACGGATAGTCAAGGCATCGCACGAAACGACGATAAACGGGTCTTATTTTTGCGGCCCGCTCCATTCACTCCCACGAACCTTTTATCCAGCATGCATGCAAGTAGCCAGATTCGACTAACATTCAATCAGGATCGACCCGCACCGCATGAGGACGACTCTTCAGGCCTGGCCGTCGAGGAATCCAAGCCGGCATTGCAGGCGCCTCCGCTCTATAAGGTGGTCTTGTTCAATGATGACTACACCCCCATGGATTTCGTGGTCGAAGTACTCGAGACCTTCTTCAACCTCAATCGAGAGGTGGCAACCAGGATCATGTTGACCGTGCACACCGAAGGTCGCGCCGTCTGCGGGCTATATACCCGAGATATCGCTGAAACCAAGGCTACGCAGGTCAATCAATATGCGCGGGAAAGCCAGCATCCATTACTCTGTGAAATCGAGAAGGACGGTTAACGCCGGCCACTTGGGCATGAGGTGAAGCTATGTTAAATCGAGAGCTCGAAGTCACCCTCAACCTGGCCTTCAAGGAGGCACGCGCAAAGCGTCATGAATTCATGACCGTGGAGCACCTCCTGCTGGCTCTTCTGGACAACGAAGCGGCAGCCAGCGTGCTGCGCGCCTGCGGTGCCAGCCTGGACAAGCTGCGCAGTGACCTGCAGGAATTCATCGACTCCACAACGCCGCTGATCCCCCAGCACGACGAAGAGCGCGAAACCCAGCCGACGCTGGGCTTCCAGCGCGTGCTGCAGCGTGCGGTATTCCACGTACAGAGCTCCGGCAAGCGCGAAGTCACCGGCGCCAACGTGCTGGTCGCGATCTTCAGCGAGCAGGAAAGCCAGGCCGTGTTCCTGCTCAAGCAGCAGAGCGTGGCCCGTATCGACGTGGTCAATTTCATCGCCCACGGTATCTCCAAGGTGCCGGGTCAGGGCGCCTCCCCTGAGTCCGACCCGGAAATGCAGGATGAGGAGGGTGGCGAGTCGTCTTCCTCGAGCAATCCGCTCGATGCCTATGCAAGCAACCTGAACGAGTTGGCCCGCCAAGGGCGCATCGATCCGCTGGTCGGTCGCGAGCACGAAGTCGAGCGCGTGGCGCAGATCCTCGCCCGTCGTCGCAAGAACAATCCGCTGCTGGTCGGTGAGGCCGGTGTCGGCAAGACTGCCATCGCCGAAGGTCTGGCCAAGCGTATCGTCGACAATCAGGTGCCTGATTTGCTGGCTGACAGTGTGGTCTACTCCCTGGATCTCGGCGCGCTCCTGGCCGGCACCAAGTACCGTGGCGATTTCGAGAAGCGCCTCAAGGCGTTGCTCACCGAACTGCGCAAGCGCCCACAGGCCATCCTGTTCATCGACGAGATTCACACCATCATCGGTGCCGGGGCTGCCTCGGGCGGCGTAATGGATGCCTCGAACCTGCTCAAGCCGGCCCTGTCGTCGGGCGAGATCCGCTGCATCGGCTCGACGACCTTCCAGGAATTTCGTGGCATCTTCGAGAAGGATCGTGCCCTGGCACGGCGTTTCCAGAAGGTCGACGTGGTGGAGCCTTCGGTGGAAGACACCATTGGCATCCTCAAGGGCCTCAAGGGGCGCTTCGAGCAGCACCACGACATCGAGTACAGCGATGAAGCCCTGCGCGCAGCTGCGGAGCTGGCTTCGCGCTACATCAATGATCGCCACATGCCCGACAAGGCCATCGACGTGATCGACGAAGCAGGTGCGTTCCAGCGTCTTCAGCCGCAGGAGAAGCGCGTCAAGCGCATCGACGTGCCGCAGGTCGAGGACATCGTGGCCAAGATCGCGCGCATTCCGCCAAAGCACGTTTCGAGCTCCGACAAGGAATTGCTGCGCAACCTGGAGCGCGACCTCAAGCTGACCGTATTCGGCCAGGACGCCGCCATCGATTCGCTGGCCACCGCCATCAAGCTGTCGCGGGCTGGCCTCAAGGCGCCGGACAAGCCGGTCGGCTCGTTCCTGTTCGCCGGCCCCACCGGCGTCGGCAAGACCGAGGCGGCTCGCCAGCTGTCCAAGGCGCTGGGCGTGGAACTGGTGCGTTTCGATATGTCCGAGTACATGGAGCGGCATACCGTGTCGCGCCTGATCGGTGCGCCACCCGGCTACGTCGGCTTCGACCAGGGCGGCCTGCTGACCGAGGCGATCACCAAGCAGCCCCATTGCGTACTGCTGCTCGACGAGATCGAGAAGGCGCACCCGGAAGTCTTCAACCTGCTGCTGCAGGTCATGGATCACGGCACGCTGACCGACAACAACGGGCGCAAGGCGGACTTCCGCAACGTGATCCTGATCATGACCACCAACGCCGGCGCGGAAACCGCATCCCGTGCGTCGATCGGTTTCAGCTATCAGGATCACTCGTCCGACGCCATGGAAGTGATCAAGAAGAGCTTCACGCCGGAGTTCCGCAACCGTCTGGACACCATCATCCAGTTCGGTCGTCTCAGCCACGAAACGATCAAGAGCATCGTCGACAAGTTCCTCATCGAGCTGCAGGCGCAGCTCGAGGACAAGCGCGTCATGCTTGAGGTCAGCGATGCGGCGCGTGACTGGCTGGCCGAGCAGGGTTACGACGTGCAGATGGGCGCACGCCCGATGGCTCGCCTGATCCAGGATCGCATCAAGCGTCCGCTGGCCGAGGAGATTCTCTTCGGGGAGCTTTCCGAGCATGGCGGCACGGTGCACGTGAATCTCGAAAACGGCGAACTGACGTTCGATTTCGAGACCGCTGCGGAAATGGCCTGAAGGTTGACGGGGTGCTCATCGCGCCCCGCTTTCAAGGTGTACAGCCAATAAAAAGCCCGGCAGAGATGCCGGGCTTTTTATTGGTCGCTGGAGCAGAGCAGTGGATCGTGCTCTTGCCCTGTTAGCGAGCGCGATAGGTGATGCGACCTTTGCTCAGGTCGTACGGGGTCAGCTCTACGCGAACCTTGTCACCAGTCAGAATGCGGATGTAATTCTTGCGCATCTTTCCGGAGATGTGCGCGGTAACGACGTGCCCGTTTTCCAACTCCACGCGAAACATGGTGTTGGGCAGGGTGTCGACGACAGTGCCTTCCATTTCGAAGCTGTCTTCTTTCGACATGCAGTAAAGCCCTCGGTATCCAGAGAATGGCCCGGCGCAACTGGCCCCAGGCAAAAGCGGCAAGCATTGTGCCTGAAAACAAGGGTTGACGCCAAGGGGCTGCCTCTGTTTCAGCAGCGAAAAACCAGGAAAATCGTCGATTTCAGGTCAGAGCGACCCAGCGCTGATTGACGAATAGCTCGATGGGGCGGTACTGGGTCTTGTAGTTCATCTTCCTGCAGTTCTTGATCCAGTAGCCAAGATATACGGCCTGCAGATCCAGGCGCAGCGCTTCGCCGATTTGCCAGAGAATGGCGTAGCGACCCAGGCTGCGGCGCTCTTCGTCCGGGTCGTAGAAGGTGTAGACCGCCGACAGGCCATTGGGCAATACGTCGGTCACGGCGATGGCGAGCAGCCGGCCCTGTTCGCGAAATTCGAAGAAGCAGGAGAAAGAAAGGTCGCGCACCAGAAACGTGGAGAACTGCTCACGGCTGGGTGGGTACATGTCACCGTCGGCATGGCGCTGCTCGATATAGCGCGCGTAGAGCTGATAATATTCCTCGTTTAAACAAGGCCTTACCGCACGAACCTCAAGTGACTCATTACGTTTTAGGATGCGCCGCTGCTGCCGATTGGGGGCAAAGCGGGCAGCCGGAATCCGCGCCGGCACGCAGGCCGTGCAGCGCTGACAATGCGGGCGATAGAGGTGATCGCCGCTACGCCGGAAACCCAGCTCGGAGAGCTCGGCATACATGTCTGCGTCCATCGGCTGGCTGGGGTCGAGAAACAGCGTGGTGGCCTGTTCCTCGAGCAGGTAGCTGCAGGGATGGGGTTGCGTGGCGTAGAACTTCAGGCGAGCCAGCTCAGTCATGATCGACTCCCGGGAATGGCCTGGAATCAGTGTATGCCAGTGCCGGGCTGCGAGCCAGAACGGCGCTCGTCACCGGTCGCCAGCGCCGTGCCAGTCGGCCAGGCTGGGCTGATCCAGAAAACGCTCCAGATAACCGGCGAACGCCTGGCGACTGATCGCGCGGGCGCCGAGGCTGTGCAGGTGCTGGGTCGGCATCTGGCAGTCGATTAGTTCGAACTGCCAGGCCTGGAGTTGCTCGACCAGGCTGGTGAAACCGACCTTGGAGGCATTGTCGGCCCGGCTGAACATCGACTCGCCGAAGAACAGCCTGCCCATGGCCAGCCCGTAAAGCCCGCCGACCAGTTGCCGGTCCTGCCAGACCTCGATGCTGTGCGCGACGCCGCGCTCGTGCAGGTCGATATAGGCCTGTTGCATGGGCGTGGTGATCCAGGTGCCATCTGCGTAGTCGCGAGGCGCCGCGCAGGCGCGGATGACATCGGCGAACGTCTGGTCGAAGGTCACCTGAAAATAACCTTGGCGGATGACTTTGCGCAGGCTGCGCGACACATGCAATTCGCTGGGAAACAGCACGGTACGCGGGTCGGGCGACCACCACAGCAGCGGCTGGCCATCCTGATACCAGGGAAAGCAGCCGTGCCGATAGGCGGCGATCAGCCGCTCGGCGCGCAGGTCGCCGCCAGCGGCCAGCAGGCCGTTGGGTTCGCGCAGCGCCTTGTCGAGCGGCGGAAAGGTCAGGGAGTCGCGTTGCAACCAGGTAAGCATTGGCGAGACCGCAGCGGGGGAGGGCGGGAGTCAACCCGCCCGGAGCCTCAGTTGTCGTCGAGGAACTTCTCGACATCCAGGGCGGCCATGCAGCCCGCGCCGGCCGAGGTGATGGCCTGGCGGTAGACGTGATCGGCCACGTCGCCGGCGGCGAACACGCCCTCGATGCTGGTGGCTGTGGCGTTGCCTTCGCTGCCGCCCTTGACCAGCAGGTAGCCGTCACGCATTTCCAGCTGGCCCTGGAACAGGTCGGTATTGGGCTTGTGGCCGATGGCGATGAACACGCCAGCCAATGGCAGGTCGGTGGTGGTGCCGTCCTGGGTGCTGCGCAGGCGCGCGCCGGTCACGCCGGTAGCATCGCCCAGTACTTCTTCCAGGGTGTGGTTCCAGTGCAGCTTGATATTGCCGTTGGCCGCCTTGTCGAAGATCTTGTCCTGCAGGATCTTCTCCGAGCGCAGCTTGTCGCGGCGATGCACCAGGTGCACTTCCTTGGCGATGTTGGACAGGTACAGCGCTTCTTCCACGGCGGTGTTGCCGCCGCCGATGACCGCGACCACCTGGTTGCGGTAGAAGAAACCGTCGCAGGTCGCGCAGGCGGACACGCCCTTGCCAGCGAACGCTTCTTCGGAGGGCAGGCCCAGGTACTGCGCCGAAGCGCCTGTGGCGATGATCAGCGCATCGCAGGTGTAGGTGCCGCTGTCACCCTTGAGGGTGAACGGACGGCTCTGCAACTCGGCGGTGTGGATGTGGTCGTAGATGATCTCGGTTTCGAAGCGCTCTGCGTGTTTCTGCATGCGCTCCATCAGCCCCGGTCCCGTCAGCCCTTCCACATCACCCGGCCAGTTGTCGACCTCGGTGGTGGTGGTCAGCTGACCGCCAGGCTGAATACCGGTGATGATGACAGGCTTCAGATTGGCACGAGCGGCGTATACGGCGGCGCTGTAACCGGCCGGCCCGGAGCCCAGAATAATCAGGCGGGAATGCTTGACTTCGCTCATAAAAACACCTCATAAGCCTTTGTCACAAAAGAGAATGCATGCTCAAATTGAGCCGCACGGACGAATAGTGGCCGCTATGCTACACCGAAGCACGGGACGAGCGGGAGCCAGCCGGGCGATCGATTCCCCAATGCACCGGCGGCATGCCGTACAATGGCGGCGTTTCGTCCTCCACCGATCATTCGGCGCGCTAGCAGCGCAGGAACAGATGCGTTTTGAAGAACTCTAGCTCTACAGCACCGGCGCCGGCCTGGCGTCAGCAATTGCCATATCGCCTCAAAGAGGGCGCCCTGATCGCCCTCGGGGCGCTGTGTCTCTACGTGTGGATGGCGCTGGTCACCTACGACCCGGCCGATCCGGGCTGGACGCACACCAGCAACGTCGAGCAGGTACACAACGCCGCGGGCCGCGCCGGCGCCTGGTTCGCCGATGTGCTGTTCATGGCCCTGGGTTATTTCGCCTACCTGTTTCCGCTGCTGCTGGGCATCAAGGCCCTGCAGGTGTTCCGCGCACGACACGAGCCGTGGCACTGGAGCGGCTGGCTGTTCTCCTGGCGGCTGATCGGCCTGGTGTTCCTGGTGCTGTCCGGCGCGGCGCTGGCCTACATTCACTTCCAGAGCGGCGCCAACATGCCGGCCTCGGCCGGCGGTGCGCTGGGCGAGAGCCTCGGGCAACTAACCGTCGCCGCGCTCAACGTGCAGGGCAGCACGCTGCTGTTCATCGCCCTGTTCCTGTTCGGCCTGACCGTGTTCACCGACCTGTCCTGGTTCAAGGTCATGGACCTGACCGGCAAGATCACCCTCGACCTGCTGGAACTGGTGCAGAGCGTGGTCAACCGCTGGTGGAGCTCGCGCCAGGATCGCAAGCAACTCGTCGCCCAGCTGCGCGAAGTGGACGAGCGCGTGCACGACGTCGCCGCCCCGGTGGTCAAGGACCGCCGCGAGCAGGCCAAGGTCAAGGAGCGCCTGATCGAGCGCGAAGAGTCGCTCAACAAGCACATGAGCGAGCGCGAAAGCCGCCCGGCGCCAGTGATTTCCGCACCGATAGCTCCCAAGGCGCCGGAGCCGAGCAAGCGCGTGCAGAAGGAAAAGCAGGTGCCGCTGTTCGTCGACAGCGCCGTGGAAGGCACCTTGCCGCCCATTTCCCTGCTCGACCCGGCCGAGGCGAAGAAGGTCGAGTACTCGCCCGAGTCGCTTGCCGGCGTCGGCCACCTGCTGGAAATCAAACTCAAGGAATTCGGCGTCGAGGTCACGGTGGACTCGATCCATCCGGGCCCGGTGATCACCCGCTACGAAATCCAGCCGGCGGCCGGCGTCAAGGTCAGCCGCATCGCCAACCTGGCCAAGGACCTGGCACGTTCGCTGGCGGTGACCAGCGTGCGCGTCGTGGAAGTGATTCCCGGCAAGACCACTGTGGGTATCGAGATTCCCAACGAGAACCGCCAGATCGTGCGCTTCTCCGAAGTGCTGTCCACCCCGGAATACGACGACGCCAAGTCGCCGGTGGCCCTGGCCCTAGGCCACGACATCGGCGGCAAGCCGGTGATCACCGACCTGGCCAAGATGCCGCACCTGCTGGTGGCCGGTACCACCGGTTCCGGTAAGTCGGTGGGCGTCAACGCGATGATCCTGTCGATCCTGTTCAAGTCGAGTCCGGAAGACGCGCGGCTAATCATGATCGACCCGAAGATGCTCGAACTGTCGATCTACGAGGGCATTCCGCACCTGCTGTGCCCGGTGGTCACCGACATGAAGGAAGCGGCCAACGCGCTGCGTTGGAGCGTTGCCGAGATGGAGCGCCGCTACAAGCTGATGTCGAAGATGGGCGTGCGCAACCTGGCGGGCTTCAACCGCAAGGTCAAGGACGCCATCGAGGCCGGCGAACCGCTGGCCGACCCGCTGTATCGCCGCGAGAGCATGGAAGACGAAGCGCCGCTGCTCAAGCCGCTGCCGACCATCGTGGTGGTGGTCGACGAATTCGCCGACATGATGATGATCGTCGGCAAGAAGGTCGAAGAACTGATCGCCCGTATCGCCCAGAAGGCGCGGGCCGCCGGTATTCACCTGATTCTCGCTACCCAGCGCCCGTCGGTGGACGTGATCACCGGCCTGATCAAGGCCAACATTCCGACCCGTATGGCTTTCCAGGTATCGAGCAAGATCGACTCGCGCACCATCATCGACCAGGGCGGCGCCGAACAGCTGCTTGGCCACGGTGACATGCTCTACATGCCGCCGGGCACCAGCCTGCCGATCCGCGTGCACGGCGCCTTCGTGTCCGATGACGAAGTGCACCGTGTGGTCGAGGCTTGGAAGCTGCGCGGCGCACCGGATTACAACGAGGACATTCTTGCCGGTGCCGACGAAGGCGGCGGTGGTGGTTTCGATGGCGGCAGCGGCGGCGAGGGCGGTGAAGACAGTGAGAGCGATCCTTTGTACGACGAAGCGGTCAACTTCGTGCTGGAGAGCCGTCGCGCCTCGATCTCTTCGGTGCAGCGCAAGCTGAAGATCGGCTACAACCGTGCCGCCCGCATGATCGAAGCCATGGAAATGGCCGGCGTCGTTACCCCGATGAACACCAACGGCTCGCGCGAGGTCATCGCACCCGGGCAAAACCGCGATTAACTCCGACAGAGGATTCACATGCGCCTGATTCGCCTGATGCTGCTGGCCTTTCTCACCACGGCCAGCCTGTTCGCCCATGCTGACGACGAGGCGGCGGTCAAACGCCTGACCGAGCTGCTCAACCAGGCGCAGACCATCACCGCACGCTTTTCCCAGCTGTCGCTCGACGGCAGCGGCACCCAGCTGCAGGAAACTGCCGGTGAACTGGCCCTCAAGCGTCCGGGCCTGTTCCGCTGGCACACCGACCAGCCCATGGAGCAGCTGCTGGTTTCCGACGGCAAGCAGGTCTGGCTGTACGACCCGGACCTGGAGCAGGTCACCATCCAGTCCCTCGATCAGCGTCTGACTCACACCCCGGCGCTGCTGCTGTCAGGTGACGTCTCGCAGATCCGCGAGAACTTCGAGATCACCTTCAAGGAAGGCGGCAGCGTGGTGGACTTCATCCTCAAGCCCAAGGCCAAGGACACCCTGTTCGACAGCCTGCGTCTGTCCTTTCGCAACGGCGTGCTGAACGACATGCAGCTGATCGACAGCATCGGCCAGCGCACCAACATCCTGTTCATGAGCGTGAAGATGAACCAGCCTCTGGATGACAAGCAGTTCCGCTTCGACATCCCCGAGGGTGCGGACGTCATCCAAGAGTAGGTAAGTCGTGGATCTGTTTCGCAGCGCGCCCGTCGCCCAGCCCCTGGCCGCCCGTTTGCGGGCGACCACGCTGGACGAATACGTCGGCCAGGAGCACCTGCTGGCCCGTGGCAAGCCGCTGCGTGAGGCGCTGGAGCAGGGCGCCCTGCATTCGATGATCTTCTGGGGCCCGCCAGGCGTGGGCAAGACCACCCTGGCGCGCCTGCTGGCCCAGGTCACCGACGCGCATTTCGAGACCATTTCCGCGGTGCTGTCCGGCGTAAAGGAAATCCGCCAGGCCGTCGAAGTCGCCCAGCAGCACGCTGCCCAGTATGGTCGCCGCACCATCCTGTTCGTCGATGAAGTTCATCGTTTCAACAAGTCCCAGCAGGACGCCTTTCTGCCCTATGTCGAGGACGGCACGCTGATCTTCATCGGTGCGACCACCGAAAACCCGTCCTTCGAACTCAACAATGCGCTGCTGTCCCGTGCTCGTGTCTATGTGCTCAAGAGCCTCGACGACGCTGCGCTGCGCAAGCTGGTCGGCCGTGCGCTGAACGAGCCCAAGGGCCTTGGCGAGCGGCGCCTGAACCTGCCGGAAGAAAGCTTCGAGATCCTCAAGAGTGCGGCGGACGGCGACGGCCGGCGCTTTCTCAACTTCCTGGAAAACGCCGCAGATCTGGCCGAAGACGGCGGCGAGATCAGCACCGAACTGCTGCTCGATCTGCTCGGCGATACCCGCCGGCGTTTCGACAAGGGCGGCGAGGCGTTCTACGACCAGATCTCCGCGCTGCACAAATCGATTCGCGGCTCCAGCCCGGATGGGGCGTTGTACTGGTTCGCGCGCATGCTCGACGGTGGCTGCGATCCGCTGTACATCGCCCGCCGCGTGGTGCGCATGGCCAGCGAGGATATCGGCAACGCCGACCCACGCGCCCTGACCCTGTGCCTGAACGCCTGGGACGTGCAGGAACGACTGGGCAGCCCCGAGGGCGAGCTGGCGGTGGCCCAGGCCATCGTCTACCTGGCCTGCGCGCCGAAGAGCAACGCCGTGTACATGGCCTTCAAGGCTGCCAAGCGTGATATCGCTGAAAATGGCTCCCGGGAAGTGCCGCTGCACCTGCGCAACGCGCCGACCAAACTGATGAAGGAGCTCGGCTACGGCGAGGAATATCGCTACGCCCACGACGAGCCCGATGCCTACGCGGCTGGTGAAGACTACTTCCCCGAAGACCTCGAACCGCGGCGCTACTACGAGCCGGTGCCGCGCGGTCTGGAGCTGAAGATACGCGACAAGCTGGCCCACCTGGCCAGCCAGGATGCCAACAGCCCCCGGCAGCGGAGAAAGTCATGATCACCACCGTTGTCGCGGTTGCCGTTGGCGGCGCCCTGGGCACCTTGGCGCGTTTTTTCACCGGAAACTGGATCACCGCCAACTGGCCGCAGCACTTTTATGGCGCCACCTTGATCGTCAACCTCGTCGGCTGCCTGCTGATCGGGGTACTCTACGGCCTGTTCCTGATGCGCCCCGAAGTGCCGTTGCCCGTGCGGGCAGGGTTGATCGTCGGCGTGCTGGGCGGTTTCACCACATTTTCTTCGTTTTCCCTGGACACCCTGCGCCTGCTGGAAGGCAGCCAGGCGCCGCTGGCCATCGGCTATCTGGCGGTAAGTGTGCTGGGCGGCCTGCTCGCCACCTGGGCAGGCCTTTCGCTAACCAAACTCTGATCGACGAGAACCTGAAATGCTCGATTCCAAACTGGTGCGCAGCCAACTGCACGAAATTGCCCAGCGTCTGGCCACCCGTGGCTACGAACTGGACGTGACCCGCATCGAAGCCCTCGAGGCTCAGCGCAAGTCCGTCCAGACCCGCACCGAGCAACTGCAGGCCGAGCGCAACAGTCGATCCAAGTCCATCGGTCAGGCCAAGCAGCGCGGTGAAGACATCGCGCCGCTGCTGGCCGATGTCGACCGCATGGGCAACGAGCTGGAAGAGGGCAAACGTGAGCTGGACGCCATTCAGGTCGAGCTCGACGACCTGCTGCTGAGCATCCCCAACCTGCCGCACGAGTCCGTGCCAGTAGGCGCCGATGAAGACGACAACGTCGAAGTGCGTCGTTGGGGAACGCCGCGGGCCTTCGATTTTGACATCAAGGACCATGTCGCCCTCGGCGAGCAGCACGGCTGGCTGGATTTCGAGACTGCCGCGAAGCTCTCCGGCGCGCGCTTCGCGCTGCTGCGTGGGCCGATCGCCCGTCTGCATCGCGCTCTGGCGCAGTTCATGATCAACCTGCACACCGCCGAGCACGGTTACGAAGAAGCCTACACGCCGTACCTGGTGCAGGCGCCGGCGCTGCAGGGCACCGGCCAGCTGCCGAAGTTCGAGGAAGATCTGTTCAAGATCAGCCGCGAAGGCGAGGCTGATTTCTACCTGATCCCGACTGCCGAAGTGTCGCTGACCAACATCGTGGCCGGCGAAATCATCGACGCCAAGCAGCTGCCGATCAAGTTCGTCGCCCACACGCCGTGCTTCCGCAGCGAGGCCGGCGCTTCGGGCCGTGATACCCGCGGCATGATTCGCCAGCACCAGTTCGACAAGGTCGAGATGGTTCACGTGGTCGAGCCGGGCAAGTCCTTCGACGCCCTGGAAGAGCTGACCGGCCACGCCGAGAAAGTGCTGCAATTGCTCGAACTGCCGTATCGCGTCCTCGCGCTGTGCACCGGCGACATGGGCTTCAGCGCTACCAAGACCTACGATCTGGAAGTCTGGGTACCGAGCCAGGACAAGTACCGCGAGATCTCCTCGTGCTCCAACTGCGGCGACTTCCAGGCGCGCCGCATGCAGGCCCGTTATCGCAACCCGGAAACCGGCAAGCCCGAGCTGCTGCACACCCTCAACGGCTCCGGCCTGGCGGTGGGCCGCACCCTGGTCGCGGTGCTGGAGAACTACCAGCAGGCCGACGGCACCATCCGCGTACCGGAGGTGCTTAAGCCGTACATGGGTGGTATCGAGGTCATCTGAAGCGGGTCTGCGAGAAGGCTTGGGCGCTCTTGGGCACCGGCCGTTGCAGCGGTGGGCCAATAGAGCGTCGCTACGCACCCCCGGCCCACCTTACCAATCAGGCCCCGAGCTTCGTCTCAGGGTCGCCATTTTCAATGTCGCTGCCGTGAGCGACTGAAGCGGGACTCGCTATGGACTTCCTTCCCCTGTTCCACAAATTGCAGAAGCGCCGCGTGCTGGTGGTCGGCGGTGGCGAAATCGCCTTGCGCAAGGCGCGCCTGTTGGCCGATGCCGGCGGTACGTTGCGGGTGGTGTCGCCCGACGTGGTCAGCGAATTGCGCGAGCTGGTCGAGCAAGGAGCAGGCGAGTTGCTGCTACGCGGCTACCAGGCTGAAGACCTCAAAGGCGTATCGCTGGTCATCGCGGCGACCGACGACGTGCCGCTCAATGCGCAGATCTCCGAGCAGGCCCAGGCCCTCGGTATTCCCGTCAACGTGGTCGATGCACCGGCGCTGTGCAGCGTGATCTTCCCGGCCATCGTCGACCGCTCACCGCTGATCGTCGCGGTCAGCAGCGGGGGCGACGCGCCGGTACTGGCCCGCCTGATTCGCGCCAAGATCGAGACCTGGATCCCCGCCACCTACGGCCAGTTGGCCGGGTTGGCGAAAATCTTCCGTGCCCAGGTCAAGAGCCTGTTTCCGGACGTGCAGCAGCGCCGCGTGTTCTGGGAAGACGTGTTCCAGGGCCCGGTCGCCGAGAGCGCCTTCGCCGGCAAGCTCGGTGAAGCCCGACGCCTGCTCGAAGACAAGATCAACGGCACCGCCCCCCAGGCGTTGGGTGAGGTGTACCTGGTCGGCGCCGGCCCGGGCGACCCCGACCTGCTGACCTTTCGCGCCCTGCGCCTGATGCAGCAGGCCGACGTGGTGCTCTACGACCGCCTGGTCGCCCCGGCCATCGTCGAGCTGTGCCGCCGTGACGCCGAGCGTATCTACGTGGGTAAGCGCCGCGCCGATCACGCCGTGCCTCAGGAACAGATCAACCAGCGCCTGATCGACCTGGCCAAGGCCGGCAAGCGCGTGCTGCGCCTCAAGGGCGGCGATCCGTTCATCTTCGGCCGTGGCGGCGAGGAAATCGAGCAACTGGCGGCCCACGGCATCCCGTTCCAGGTGGTGCCGGGCATCACCGCGGCCAGCGGCTGTTCGGCCTACGCCGGCATTCCGCTGACGCACCGCGACCATGCTCAGTCGGTACGCTTCGTCACCGGTCATCTGAAGGACGGCAGCGCTGATCTGCCCTGGCAGGAGCTGGTGGCCTCAAGCCAGACCCTGGTGTTCTACATGGGCTTGGTCGGTCTGCCGACCATCTGCCAGCAGCTGGTGGCCCACGGCCGCGCGGCGAGCACGCCAGCGGCGCTGATCCAGCAGGGCACCACCGAGAATCAGCGGGTCTTCACCGGTACCCTGGCCAATCTGCCGGACCTGGTGGCGCAGCATGAGGTGCACGCGCCGACCCTGGTGATCGTCGGCGAAGTGGTGCTGCTGCGCGACAAGCTGGCCTGGTTCGAAGGCGCTCAGCACGCCACCAACTAACCCACTCTCCTGCTACTAACGAAAGAGGCCCGCATAGCGCGGGCCTCTTTCTTTTGAAATCATCCGACGATCAGTCGTGACGCTTGCGGTTCACCACCTGGGCCGCCTTGATCACGTCGCTGCCGATCTCGCCCTCGAACTGCTGCCACACCGGGCGCATCGCCTCGCGCCAGGCCTGACGCTGCTCTGGGGTAAGGGTGATGATCTGGCTCTTGCCGGAGGCTTCGATGCGGCGACGGTCGGCCAGGTTGGCTTCCTCGGCCTGACGGTTCACCGCGTAGGTGACCTCGTCGATGATCGCCTCCAGCTCGGTGCGGATCTGGTGCGGGATGCCGTACCAGAAGCGTGCGTTGCTGATCAGCATGTAGTCGAGCACGCCATGGTTGGTTTCCGTGATGAACGGCTGAACCTCGTGTAACCGCTGGCTGTAGAGGTTCGACCAGGGATTTTCCGCGCCCTGTACCTGGCCGCTCTGCAGGCCCTTGTAGACCTCGGCGAAGGGCATCTTCACCGCCGTCGCACCCAACTGGGCGAACTGGGCATCGAGGACCTTGGAATTCTGGATGCGGAATTTCAGGCCAGCGGCGTCATCTGGCAGGCGCAGAGCCTTGGTCGCCGACATCTGCTTCATGCCGTTGTGCCAATAGGCCAGGCCGACGATGTTCTGGTCTTCCATCGAGCGCAGCAGTTGGCGACCCTTGGCGCGCTTCTGGAAGCGGTTGACGGCCTCCAGGTCATCGAACATGAACGGCAGATCGAACACCTGCAGCTGCTTGGTGTACTGGTCGAACTTGGCCAGCGACGGGGCGAGCATCTGCACCTCGTTATTACGCAGCGCTTCCAGTTCGTTGGCATCGCCGTACAACGACGAATTCGGGTACACCTCGACCCGTACCTTGCCTTCTAGGCGTTCATCCACCAGGCGCTGGAACATCAGGGCGCCCTGGCCCTTTGGCGTGTCGTCCGCCACCACATGGGAAAGTTTGATCACCAGCGTGCTTTCCTGGGCGACGGCGGCGTAGGAGGTGAGCGTCAGGGCGCAGGCGGCCGCGACAGCGAGCTTTTTCAGCATGGGGGTGACCTTATTCTTGTCGACTGTTGTCAGGTCGGGCGCTGGTTGGCGGCAACGCCCGCAGGATCCGTAAAGGATTGTAGGCGAAGTCTACTGCAGTCATGGCGTCAGATATGTGACGGCCTTCCTAGCTGGGGCAGGACGTCCGGCAAAATGCCATCGTGGCTAGGTTAAGCTGCCGCGGGCGTTCTTGGCGGCGATCCACTGGGAAATGTACTGGGTGCTCTTGTGCTGGTGGTGTCGCAGCATGGCGCCGACGAAGTTCTGCTGGCGGTGCTGCTCGCGGTTGTCCATGAGCTGTTCGAGCCTGGCCAGCAGTTCGGCGCCGAGCCGCGGCCGATCAAAGCGATCTGCCAGCAGCGGCGCTGCGTGGGCGCGGGCTTGCGACCAGGCAGCTGGATCCTCATGGAGCTGCACGGCTGCATCGGCAAACCTCTGGGCATCATTCGCAACAGCGCCTGGCCAGGGCAGCTCGCCGTGCATGCCTTCGCTGCCGATACGGGTGGTCACGCTGGGCGTGCCGCAGGCCATGGCATCGGCCAGTTTGCCCTTGATGCCGGCACCGAAGCGCAGCGGCGCCAGGCAGACGCGAGCCTGGGCCATGACCCGATGGGCGTCGTCGACCCAACCCAGTACGTGAAAACCCTGTTTGGGGTTGTGCAGCGCGGTGGCCTTGGGCGGTGGATAGGCGCCATAGACGTGCAGCTGGGCCTGGGGCAGGCGCGCGCGAATCAGCGGCCACAGGGCGTTCTTGAGCCACAACACGGCGTCCCAATTGGGCGCATGGCGGAAATTGCCAATGCTCAGGAAGTGCGCACGCTCGGCGAAGGGCAGGTCGGCCAGCACAGGCGGGATCAGCATCAGCGCGCAGTCGTGCAAGAGGCTCGCCGGCACGCCGAACTGTTCCTGCAGCAGCTGCATCTCGAATTCGGAAATCATCAGCGTCAGGTCGCAGCGGTAGATCGCTGCCACCTCGCGCTGGGCCATATCGCCGCTGGCCATGGCTGCATACAGCTGCTGCGGGGAGGCCTGCACCGGGCCGACCTGTTGGCGCTGCGCTTCGCTGTCGCAAGCCTGCTGGCTGGCCTTGAGCAAGGCGTGGCGGGCATCACGCAGGCAATGCAGATCGCTGGTGTCGAGCACGCGCAGGGCGGCTGGCCAGGCGCGCTCGACCCGCCAACCGAATTGCTCTTCGGTGAAGAAACGGTCGAACAGCACCAGATCCGGCTGCAGGCTCGCCACGTAGCTATCGAAGCTGTCGCAGTTCAGGGCGACGGCGACTTCCTCGATCGCAAGCTGGGCGAGATCAGCACGGTGGGTGGACAGCGCCGCGGCGCTGGCAAAGGTGACCTGCCAGCCCTGGCTGCGAAACACCCCGAGCAATTCCAGCATGCGGCTGCCGGCCGCGGACGAGCGCGGCTCCGGCCACACGTAGCCGATCACCAGTACCTTGCGCATGGGGCTCAGCGTTTGCCGCGAATGCTGCGCCACAGAGTGGCCAGCACCAGCACGAACAGCGCGGCGATGCTGGCCAGCGTCCATACGGTGAAGGGCAGGCCGAGAATCTTGTAATCGTTCATGCCACACACGCCGCCGCTCATGAACACACCTGGCCAGTACTCGTGCAGCGGCAGTATTTGGTAATAGAACGGGAAGGGCGAGCAGCTGAAGCTTTCCATGATGCCCACTTCGATCAGGGTGACATGGGTGTTGTCGATCAGCGCCATGCCGCTGGCGGCCAGCAGCAGCGGCCACAGCAGCACCGCCAGCCAGGTCTGGCGTGCCGCCGTGGCGGCGCTGAGCAGCAAGGCGATCACGGCGGTCAGGCACAGCCACAGGCGAATCTGCACGCACAGGGTGCAGGGCTCCCAGCCGAATACATGCTGGGCAATCAGGGCGCCGGCGAGCATCAGGGCGCTGGCCAGGGCGATCAGCAGCAACAGCGGGGCGGGGCGGGACATGCAACTCTCCAGGTGAGAAGGCCTACGGCAACAAGGTGCCGTTTGTACCGGAAGGCGGCCTGCCGGGCAATCGAGGATTCCGATGCAAACCATCATTTTTCGAGTGCAGGCATGGCGCTCGCGGCGGGAGCCTTGCGCAAGCCGGCCGTGGGAACGGCCCATGCCCGTGACGTCGCGCGCATGGCGCGCTCCCACAAGGGCAGTATTTCGTACAAAAAAATCCCCACGCAGAGGGGCATCTGCATGGGGCAACAAGGGCCGACAAAGCGGCCGGGAGGGAAAGGGATACTCAGGACGCCGGCTGCCAGCCGCCGCCCAGTGCCTTGTAGATGGCGACGATGCCCTGGTAAAGCTCGACCTCGGCCTGGGCCTGGCTGTCTTCGGCGGCCAAACGTTCACGCTCGGCGTCGAGCAGCACCAGGAAATCCGCACTGCCTTCACGGTATTGCAGCGCGGCCTGGGCCGCGGCGGCGCGGCTGGCCTCCGACTGGCGTACCAGTGACAACAGACGTTGCTGGCGTTTGCCGTAATCGCTGAAGGCGTTCTCCGACTCTTCCAGGGCCAGCAATACCTGCTGCTCGTAGCTGGCCAGGGCGCCATCGGCATCCGCCTCGGCGCCGCGCAGACGGGCCCGGACGCTGCCCAGGTCGAACGCCGCCCAGCTGATGGTCGGTGCCACGCCCCAGGCGCGCGCCGCCGAGGAGGCGAGTTGCGAACCACGCCCGGCGGTAAAGCCGAGGAAGCCGGACAGGCTGACCCGCGGGAACAGGTCCGCGGTGGCCACGCCAACCTGGGCAGTGGCGGCTGCCAGCTCCCGCTCGGCAGCACGCACGTCCGGCCGGCGGCGCAGCAGCTCGCCCGGATCACCGATCGGCAGGGCCTTGGCGATGGCCGGCAGCGGCCGTGGCGACAGGTCCACGCTCAGCGCATCAGGACGCTGGCCGAGCAGGGTGGCGATGCGGTTGCGCGCCCGCACCTGCTGCGCCTGGAGCTGCGGCAGCGTGGCTTCGGTGGCCGCCAGGCGGGCGTCGGAGCGCAGTACGTCCAGCTCGCTGCCCATGCCGACTTCATGGCGGCGTTCGATTATGTCCCGCGACGACTGCTGGTTCTGAAGATCCGAGCGGGCGATGCTTTCGCGCAGCTGGGCGCCGCGCAGGGTGCCGTAGGCGTCGACCAGCTCGGCGATCAGGCTGACCTGCAGCTGCTGGTAATCGGCCTGGGCCACCTCGATCTGCGCCTCGCTGGCTTCCAGTTGCCGCTGAATGCGCCCGAACAGATCCAGCTCCCAGGCCATGTCCATACCGAGGTCGTAGCGTTCGGCATTGACCCGCTGCTCGGTCACGCCAGGCTGCTGCGCCTTGCCGATCTCGCTGCTGGCCCGGCTGGTTACGGTGGGCAGGCGGTCGTTGGCGACGTCATCGCGAATCGACCGGGCGGCGCGCAGACGGGCATAGGCCACGCGCAGCTCGCGGTTGTTCTGCAGCGATTGCTCGACCAGCTGGTTGAGCGTCGTGTCATCGAACTGCTGCCACCACTGCGCTTCGAAGCGGGCGGTGTCGTAGTTGCCCTGGGCCGCCTGTTGCGAGGCCGCGGGCGCCTCCTGCGGCGCCTTGTAGTCCGGGCCGACGGCGCAGGCGCTGATGGCCAGCGCCAGGACGGAGATCAGCAGCGTGCGTGGCACCAAGTGAGTCATCGAATTCATGCCTGGGCCTCCTGCAGACGGGCCTGTTGTTTACGCGCCTGGCGCTTTTCCACGAAGCCGCGAATCAGCACATAGAACACCGGGGTGAGCAGCAGGCCGAAGAAGGTTACGCCGAGCATGCCGCTGAACACCGCAACGCCCATGGCATGGCGCATTTCCGCACCAGCGCCACTGGAGATGACCAGGGGGACCACGCCCATGATGAAGGCGAAGCTGGTCATCAGGATCGGCCGCAAGCGCAGGCGGCAGGCTTCCAGCACCGCGGCGACGCGATCCAGGCCGTGCTCCTGTTGCTCCTTGGCGAACTCGACGATCAGAATGGCGTTCTTGCATGCCAGGCCAACCAATACGATCAGGCCGATCTGGGTGAAGATGTTGTTGTCGCCACCGGACAGGATCACCCCGGTGATGGCCGACAAGAGCACCGTCGGCACGATCAGGATCACCGCCAGAGGCAGGCTCCAGCTCTCGTACTGGGCGGCCAGCACCAGGAAGGCCAGCAGTACGCAGAGCGGGAACACGAACAGCGCGGTATTGCCGGCGAGGATCTGCTGGTAGGTCAGCTCGGTCCACTCGTAGCTCATGCCGTTGGGCAGTTCTTCCTTGAGCAGCTTGGCCATCGCCGCTTCGGCCTGGCCGGAGCTGTAGCCGGGTGCTGCGGCGCCGTTGATCTCCGCGGTGATGAAGCCGTTGTAGTGCATCACCCGGTCCGGGCCGGAGGTGTCGCTGACCTTGACGAAGGTCGACAGCGGGATCATCTCGCCGCGGTTGTTGCGCACCTTCAGCTGGCCGATCTGCTCGGCATCCAGGCGGAAGCGCTGGTCGGCCTGCACGTTGACCTGGTAGGTACGGCCAAAACGGTTGAAGTCGTTTGCGTACAGCGAGCCGAGGTAGACCTGCATGGTGTCGAAGATGTCATCGATGGCCACACCGTGGGTCTTGGCCTTCTCGCGGTCGAGGTTGGCTTCCACCTGAGGCACGTTGACCTGGTAGCTGGTGAACAGCCCGGCCAGCTCCGGCACGTTCTGGCTCTTGGCGATGATGTTCTGGGTCTGCTTGTACAGCTCTTCGTACCCCAGGCTGCCACGGTCCTGCAGCTGCACGCGGAAGCCGCCAATGGTGCCCAGGCCCATCACCGGCGGTGGCGGGAAGATGGCGATGTAGGCTTCCTGAATGCTGGAGAACTGGCCGTTGAGGTCGGCGGCAATGGCGTTGGCGCTCAGCGAGGCGTCCTTGCGCTGATCGAAGTCCTTGAGGGTGACGAACACGATGCCGCTGTTCGGGCTGTTGGTGAAGCCGTTGATCGACAGGCCCGGGAACGACACGGTGTTTTCCACGCCCGGGTGTTTGGCGGCGATATCCGACATGCGCTTGATCACCGCTTCGCTGCGGTCCAGGCTGGCGGCGTCCGGCAACTGGGCGAAGGCCACCAGGTACTGCTTGTCCTGGGGCGGCACGAAGCCGGTCGGCGTGCTGGAAAAGCCCATGTAGGTCAGCCCCATCAGCCCCGCGTAAAGAATCAGGGCGATGCCGCTGCCGCGTACCACACGGCGCACGGTGCCGACGTAGCCATGGCTGGCTCGCTCGAACACGCGGTTGAAGGGGTTGAACAGCCAGCGCCCGAACAGGCGGTCGAGCACCACCGAGAAACGGTCCTTGGGCTCGTGATGACCTTTGAGCAATACGGCGGCCAAGGCTGGCGACAGGGTCAGCGAGTTGAAGGCGGAGATCACCGTGGAGATCGCGATGGTTAGCGCGAACTGTTGATAGAACTGCCCGGTGAGGCCGGAGATGAACGCGGTCGGCACGAACACGGCGCAGAGCACCAGGGCGGTGGCGACGATCGGCCCGGTGACTTCCTTCATGGCCTGACGGGTCGCCTCCAGCGGCGTCTTGCCGAGACCGATGTTGCGTTCGACGTTCTCCACCACGACGATGGCGTCATCCACCACGATGCCGATGGCCAATACCAGCCCGAACAGTGACAGGGCGTTGAGCGAGAAGCCGAACATGTGCATGACCGCGAAGGTGCCGATCAGCGACACCGGCACGGCGGCCAGGGGTATGATCGAGGCGCGCCAGGTCTGCAGGAACAGGATCACCACCAGCACCACCAGCACGATGGCTTCGAGCAGGGTGTGCACCACCGCTTCGATGGAGCCGCGCACGAAGATGGTCGGGTCGTAGACGATTTCGTAGTCCACGCCTTCCGGGAAGCTCTGCTTGAGCTCGGCCATGCGCTCGCGCACCGCATCGGAAATGGCGATGGCGTTGGAGCCCGGGCGCTGGAAGATCGGCATGGCCACGGCGGGCTTGTTGTTGAGCAGCGAACGCAGGGCGTATTGCTTGGAGCCCAGTTCGATGCGGGCGATGTCCTTGAGGCGGGTGATTTCGCCGTTCTCGCCGGCGCGCACCACGATGTTCTCGAACTCTTCCTCATTCACCAGACGGCCCTGGGTGTTGATCGACAGCTGGAAGCTGTTGTCGCTGGCTGCTGGCGGCGCACCGAGAGAGCCGGCCGCCACCTGACGATTCTGCTCGCGAATGGCGTTGACCACATCGGTGGCGGTCAGCCCGCGGGAGGCGACCTTGTCCGGGTCCAGCCAAACGCGCATCGAGTAGTCACCGAGGCCGAACAGCTGCACATCACCCACACCATCGAGACGCGACAGTTCGTCCTTGATGTTCAGGGAGGCGTAGTTGGAAAGGTAGAGCATGTCATAGGCGTCGTTGGGCGAGGTCAGGTGCACGACCATGGTCATGTCAGACGACGCCTTGTCGACCGTCACGCCGAGACGCTGCACTTCGGTCGGCAGGGTCGGCTGGGTGCGCGTCACACGGTTCTGCACCTGCACCTGAGCAGTGTCCAGATCGGTGCCCAGAGCGAAGGTGATGGTCAGCGTCATGCGTCCGTCGTTGGTCGCCTGGGACGACATGTAGAGCATCCCCTCGACGCCGACGATGGCCTGTTCGAGCGGCGAAGCCACGGTTTCACCGATGACTTTGGGGTTGGCGCCGGGGAAGTCGGCACGCACCACCACGGTGGGCGGCACCACTTCCGGGTATTCGCTGATCGGCAGCTGGAACAGCGAGATGGCACCGCCGATCAGGATGATCAGCGACAGCACGGCGGCGAAGATCGGCCGCTGGATGAAGAACTGCGAGAAGTTCATCGTTAATGTCCTTTTGATACGGGCACGGCTCGGCCTGCCCACGCCATAGGCGGCGCGAGCAGGTTCTCGGGTTGGCAGTCGGAGAGGGCGAGGCCCGGTGTTACTTGAGGCTGAGCTTCAGCGGCTCGTCATTTTTCCGCGCCGAGGCTACCGCCTTGCGCTGTTTTTCCAGGGTGGCGAGGGTTTTCTCGTCGGCCATCGGCACGGCTTCGGGGTCCACGGTGCTGCCGGGCAGGGCGCGCTGCAGGCCGTTGACCACTACCCGGTCGCCCTTGGCCAGACCGCTGCGCACGATGCGCAGGCCTTCGAGCTTCGGTCCCAGCTCCACCGAGCGGTAGGCCACGGTGTTGTTGTCGCCGAGTACCAGCACGAACTTCTTGCCCAGGTCGGTACCGATCGCAACGTCCTGCACCAGCATGGCGTCGTAGGTGTCGCTGCCGACCAGCTTCAGGCGGGCATATAGGCCTGGGGTGAACTGACCGTCACGGTTGTCGAACACCGCACGGCCGCGAATGGTGCCGGTACGCGGATTGACCTGGTTGTCGAGAAAGTCCAGCTGGCCCAGGTGCGGGTTGCCGGTTTCGTTGGACAGGCCCAGGTACACCGGGCTCTTACCGCGACTATCGTGACCGGCCTTGCGTGCCAGTTCGGTGTACTTGAGGAAAGCGCGCTCGTCGGCGTCGAAGTAGGCATACACCTTGTCGGTAGATACCAGCGAGGTGAGCAGCGATTCACTGGCGGTCACCAGATTGCCGGCGGTCACTTCGGCTCGGCTGACGCGGCCGTCGATAGGCGCAGTAACGCGGGTGAAGCTGAGGTTCAGGCGGGCGTTGTCGAGTTCGGCCTGGATGCCGGCCACCGCGGCCTTGGCTTCCTCGGCGGCGGTTTTGCGCGCTTCGGCCAGCTCGGTGGAAATCGCGTTGCTTTCACGCAGGCGCTCGCCACGCTGGGCTTCCTTGCTGGTGCGGGCCAGGTTGGAACGGGCCTGCTGCAGCTGGGCTTCCAGGCGTTTGACCTCGGCCTGGAAGGGCCGCGGGTCGATCTGGAACAGCAGGTCGCCTTTCTTTACCAGCGCGCCTTCGGTAAAGCTGACCTTGTCGATGAAGCCGGAGACACGTGGGCGGACCTGAACCGATTCCGGGGCTTCCAGGCGACCGGTGAATTCGTCCCACTCGTTGAGCGGCTGCTCGATGACCTCGGCCACGCTTACCTTCGGCGCCGGCATCTGCTGTGCGGTTTCCTGGGATTTGCCACAGGCGGCGAGCACCAGGGCTGCGGTGAGGGCGAGGGGAAATTGCCAGAGTCTTGTAGTGGGCTGTTCCATTATTGAGATCCGCCAGGAAATGAAGAGAAGTGATGGAGGCGGAGTCTGGTCGCTGCAACATTTCTGAACGAATCGAACGACACGAAGATAAATATCATCACCAATGATGATATTTCCCAATGGAATATAAATAGAAAGCTAGCTATCTATTTGTTCTGTTCCTGGATGCAGAATCCAAGCGTTTTTGCAGGCTTTGCTATACCTCCTGATCTGCCTCGCATCGAACAATCCCAGAGCTGATTCCACGCATCTGCGGCGATGAAGAGCGCCTTTGCCGGTTCGAACCCAATTTCGTCCGTTTCGACCCTGACTCAGTGCCCCGCAGCTCGTTATCTTGACGGCTGGCCGATGACCCCGAGGAGCGCTGAATGAGCCGCGTCGATGAATCTGAATCCCGCCCTCACGACAATCTGCTGTCCTGTGAGGAGGAGATTTCCCGGATCGCATTCGAAAACGCCCGCACGGCCTTGCGTGCCCATTCGCAGCTGTCGATCCAGGCGCGTCTGGCCGAGTTGTGCAAACTCAAGCACGCGATCCTGGCCCACCGTTCGATGATCATCGAGCGGGTCATGCAGGAGGTTGGCAAATGTCGGACAGATGCATTGATCGCGGAAATCCTTGGCACTCTCGATTGGCTCAACTGGCTGGAAAACAATGCCGAACGGCTGCTGAAACCTGAGAAGGTCAAAACGCCGATTACATTGTTGGGCAAGCAGTCAATGCTGCTGCACGAACCCCTGGGTGTGGTACTGATCATCTGCCCCTGGAACTATCCGTTCCATAACGCGATTACAGGCATTGCCGCGGCGATTGCGACGGGTAATACGGTGGTCTACAAACCCTCCGAGCACGCGCCTTGCAAAGGCCTGGTTGAGCAGGTACTGGCATGCTCTCCCATGCTCCAGGCCCTGGTTCAGGTTGTTTACGGCGATGGCAGCCTGGGCTCGGCGTTGATCGATCAACAACCGGCGAAGATCTTTTTTACCGGCAGTGGCCCCACCGGCAGCAAGATCATGGCCCAGGCCAGTCGCGAGTTGATCCCCGTCGAGCTGGAGCTGGGCGGTAAAGACCCGATGATCGTGTTTGCCGACGCGCCGATAGCACGCTCGGTAGCGGGTGCGTTGTGGGGTGCTTTCACCAATGCCGGACAATCCTGCAGCGGCGTGGAGCGCTTATTGGTAGAGCACAGCGTGCTGGATCGTTTCGTCGACAGCCTGGTCCAGGAAGCGGAAAAACTGGTCGTACGCTGTGGCGATAACGGCGACGCCGACATCGGGCGCATGACCGTCGGCTTTCAGCGCGACAAGGTCATCGAGCATGTTCTAGATGCTCTGGATCGCGGTGCCCGCCTGCGCTTCGGTGGCATACCCGATGCGAATTCCCTGACCGTGCAGCCAATCATTCTGGACCGTGTCACGCCGGACATGCGTGTCTGGAACGAGGAGACGTTCGGGCCGGTATTGCCGATCATGGCCTTCACCAGTGAAGCTCATGCCATTGAGCTGGCCAATGACACCCGTTACGGCCTGTGCGCCAGTGTGTTCAGTGCCGATGAGCAGCGCGCACTGCGGGTGGCCGGTGCACTCGAGGTCGGTGGTGTTTCGATCAACAACGTCAACATGAGCGAAGGCAATCCAGGCCTGCCGTTCGGCGGGGCGAAGAAAAGTGGCTTCGGAAAACTGCGTGGGCCGGAAGGGTTGCTGGGATTCACGCGTAGCAAGGCCATACTGGTCGACAAGGCCGCCAGCAAGATCGAAGCCAACTGGTATCCCTACACATCGCGCAAATTCCAACTGTTCGAACGCTTCATTCAGGCGCTGTATGGGCCGCAGCGTTTGCGCCTGCTGGCAATCGCCTGGCATGGCCTCAGGCTTGAAGCCTTCAGCCAAAAGCCGCGTGATTGATTGGGCGGTTCAAGCGCGCGTTTGCCGTGGCCCGTGCCCAGTCCAGCGCTTGAACGCCTTACGAAAGTTCTGCGCGTCGCTGAACCCCACTTCGTAGGCGACCTCATCCAGGGTCAGGTGCACATTGCCCAGCAGCGACAGGGCGCGTTGTTTGCGCAGCTCATCGAGGATGGCCTGATAGGAGATATCGTTCTGGGCGAGGCGGCGGCGCAGGGTTCGATCGCTCATGCACAGTTGTGAGGCAACTGCTGACAGGCTGAGGGGCGTACGCAGATCACGACGCAGAATGCGCTCGACGGACTCGATGAATTCAAGCTCACCACCTCTATCGGCACTCATCTCCAGCAGCTCGACGACCTGTCGATTGCTTAGCGCGTCGTGGGTGGCGATGGGGGTGTTGGCCCAGTGATTGGCGCAGACGAATAAATTGCTCTTGCGATCAAAGTGCACCGGGCATCTGAACAAGTGCTCATAGTGATCGGCGTAAGCAGGCCTTGGATAACTCAGTTCGATCAAGGACGGGGTGAACGTCGGGCCCGCCAGCGAACGGGCAATATTGAGCAGCATCCCGAAGGCCTCCTCGACAAGAAAGGTCAGAATCTCGGGCTCATGAAACGGGCATGTGGCCTGGAGCGTGATATGCCCGGGAGATTCAATATGCTCAAAGCTCAACAGCGCGCCGGTCTGCTTCTGCAGGTCGATGCCCAGAGCTATCGCGCTGCCGAGCGTGGCGCTGGTCAACATGGCGTAACCTACCAGGCCCATGGCGGTGATGGACTCGGTCGCGCTCATGTCCAGGCCCAGCCCTCGGTCACGCCCCTTGGTCATCTCCAGGGCGCGTTTGATCATCAGGCAGGCTTGACGAATCGAAACCCGGCTTTGCGGGTTGCCCAGATCGGCGACATTGAACCCCAGCCCCATGCACAGCCGGCTGGAGTCCAGGCCTAATTGCGCAATCAGATCCGCCAGGCTGCGCAGCAGGTTCACCGGTAAATCCGCGGTGTGCCGAAGTGGGGCAAGCATGGAGGGCTCCTCGCTGTGCGCCTACCTGCCAAGCATCAGGCGGACCACCAGGCGGGTCAGCCGCCCATAGGGTGCCGAGACCTTGTCGGACATATTGAAGGGACTCAGTTTGAATACGCCTCGGGCATGGGACAGGCGCACGAAGCCTTCATAGCCGTGATAGGCGCCTGTGCCGCTTTCACCGACGCCGCCAAAGGGCAGGTCGTCCTGGGTGGCATGCAGCATCGTGCCATTGATGGTCACGCCACCGGAGCGGGTTTGCTGCACCACATGGTCGATGCTGGCTCGATCATTGGAGAAGCAATACAGCGCCAACGGTTTGGGCCGCTTGTTGATGAAAGCGAGTGCCTCGTCGAGTGTGTCATAGGCCACGACGGGCAACAGCGGGCCAAAAATTTCCTCGCGCATGATATCGCTGTTCAAGGGCACGTCAGTCAGCAGGGTGGGCGGGATTTTGCGCTCGGCAGTCTGGTCGAACGCCTTGTCCTGCCACACCTTGGCTCCGGCCACGACGGCCTGATCGACCAGATTCAACAGACGTTCGTAGTGGCGCTGGGAGATGATCGAGGTGTAGTCCTTGTTGCCGTCGATGGTGGGATACAGCTGCTTGGCTGCTGCCACCCATTCGCTGGCAAAGTGCTCGACCAGATGGCGCGGCACCAGCACATAGTCGGGGGCGACGCAGGTTTGACCTGCGTTGAACAGTTTGCCGATGGCGATCAGTCGCGCAGCTTTCTTGAGTGGGAAATCCGCAGTGAGTACCACTGGGGATTTGCCGCCCAATTCCAGCGTCACTGGTGTCAGGTTGCGCGCCGCAGCCGCCATTACTACGCGCCCGACCTGGGTAGAGCCGGTAAATATCAGGTGGTCGAACGGCAGTTCGCTGAAGCGGCTGGCCACTTGCGCATCACCGATGACCACGCTGACCTGGTCGGCGGGGAAGGTTTTGGCCAGTAGCTCTTGTAGCAACAGGGCGGTATTGGGCGTCAGTTCCGATGGCTTGATCATCACCCGATTGCCTGCCGCCAGCGCTTCGACCAGCGGCACGAGGGTCAGTGTCAGCGGGTAATTCCATGGTGACAGAATGCCGACTACGCCCAGGGGCTGATAGATCACCCGCGCCGTGGCGGGCTTGAAGGCCAAGCCCACTTTGCGTTTGCTGGGGCGCATCCAGGCTTTGAGGTGCGAGCGAATATGCTTGATGCCGTTGACGATGGGCATCAGCTCGCTGAGTTGGGTCTCGGCAAACGAGCGGTTGCCGAAATCCGCGCACACCGCTTCCAGCAGTTGCGCCTGGTGATCGCTGACCAGGCGCAACACGGCGTTCAGGGCCGTGATACGCTGCTCGTAGGTGGGGGCTCCCTGGGCGTGCACGGCGGCTTGCTGAGCCGTGAACAATTCATCGATTAACGGCACGGGCTCAAGCGACGAGGGCAGGTTGCTGAGAGGCTGATTCATGACGGTATCCTTGGGCAAAAATGCAGGAAAAGTGCGGTGAGAACGCGTGAGCCATCAGAAGAAGTTTTTGCCTTCGCCGCGGTAAGTCGGTACACGGTTCACCACGCGCCCGCTGCTGATTACCAACAGTTCATCGAAACGCTCACACAGCTCGCCCGCCTTGGCGTGACGAAACAGAACAGGCTCACCGATGTTCAACGCGTGCGCCAGGGTGTGCAGCAACGGGGTCTGTACTTCGCCGGCGGCTTCGTTGTCGATCAGCCGGCAGCCGCTGGGCAGCCATGGCCGGGGCAGCCGGTCCTTGCCCGCTGGCCCGGAGGCGATGTAACCGCCGCCTGAGCACACCATCACGCCGGGTGCCTGGGTGCGTGTCACCGGCAAGGCGAAACCGGCAGCGGGCATCAGTTCAAAGGCTTGGTAATGGTCGAACAGGGTCGGTGCGTACAAGCCGGATCCGGCTGCCAACTCGGTAACCGAAGGGTCGAGGCGGGTACTTTCAAAACTGCCCGTGCCGCCGCCATTCACGAATTGCAGGGTATGGCCAGCCTTTTGCAATGCCTGCACGACCTGCTCACGGCGTTTATTGACTTCGACAATGGAGCGGCGCTTGAGAAAACGGATGATTCCATTCCTGATAGCTTGCCCTGGCACTGCGTCCATCAGCCCGGCAATTTGCCCTTCATAGCCCATCAGCCCCCGCAATACGACGCTCTGGCGCGAGGCGATGTTGGCTGCCAGCCCGAGCGCACTCGCCACGTCATTGATCGGCGAGCGGTGTACGCCGAAGTACAGCCCGGGAAAAACCGATGACATATCCAGATCGATCGCCAACGGCATGACCACACCTTCTGTCATGGCTATCTCGTTGATCGCCTGCACCTGGGCGGGGTTATCGACCATCAAGGTAATCGAGCGTCCTCGGCGCAATTGGCAAGCGACTTTTACCAGGCTGCGTTCATCGACCGTCGGGTAAGCCACGACGATGTCGTCAAACCCCAAGCCGGCCAGCCAGGCGGCCTCGGCGGCGCAGTAGCACAGCAGGCCCTGCATGAATGGCCCCGCGGCCATGATCGTGCGGAGCATCTCCACCGAACGTATGGATTTGGTCACCAGCCGCACGGGCAAGCCCCCAGCACGGTTGCCCAGGCGCTGCAGGTTTGCGATGAGCGCATCCAGGTCGATGAAGGCGGCGGGCAGCTGCACCCCAGCCAGCGCCTCTCGGTAATAGGCGTAATCGCGAACAGTGGGCGGCGGGGGATTTTCGACACTGCGCATGACGGACCCTATGAGTTCAGCGTTGTGAGGTGACGCGTAGTCTCGCTGCCGGGAGGGTAAAGGCCACATGGCGGCTATTGAAGGTGCGATCCGGCCGGTAAAGGGGTTCGCACCGGCCATGTTCGCGCCTCTCTCTTTACAGGCTCGAAGCCGGGGTCAAGCGACCCAGGTGGCTGACAAGCATCGAGGCAACCATGGCACACACGCTCTTGGGGTCCAGGGACTCATCAAACAACAACTCGATGGTCGAGTGGATCATCTCGACCGCCACCCTGGAAGCGGTGGCGAGTTGCTGTGGGTCTGCGTGCGGAAACACCTGAGCGAGGATTTCCGCCTGTGCACCTGTGACCTTGCGGTGGGAGTCGAGCCTGACGTGCTCCAACGCCGGCACCGCGCGCAGCGCCTTGAGGATCCACATGCCGCCCAGGGTGGCATCAGTGACCCGGTAAGTGTCCAGGATCAGTTCGCTGAGCGCCGACTCCAGATCCTCGGTCGGGCCGGACAGCAATTGCGGGGTAATCCAGCGATCGATCAGCTCGTTCTGTTTTTCCAGCAGGCGCTCACCCAGCACGGTCAGCAGCGCGTACTTGTTCGGGAAGTAACGGTACAGCGCCGGCGGCGTCAGCCCTGCGCACTGGCAAACCAGGTTGGTGGACAGGCGCTCGATTCCCACATCACACAGGGTCTGCGCGGTGGCGACCAGAATCCGCTCGTAGGTTTCGGAGCTGCGCTGCTGTGCAGGCGATTTCTTTTGATCCTGGGTCTTCCCGGCGGTAGCGGCACGGGCGCGGGCAGTGTTGGGCTTGGCCATAGGCACCTGACGAAGAAAGGTTGGAAAGTCAGCTTAGCTAAATGAAAAAAAATGTTGCTGAGCCAGATAATGGTAGTTATAACTATCGTGTAGCGATGACTATCATAACCGATGCGTCGCTAGTGCGGTGGTCTCTGAACAACAAAAAATACAGGTGATGACTATGAACGCTCGGCAATGGCTGTCTCTTTCACTGGCACTGGCGTGCTCTGCCATCGGACATGCGGCGGCAGGTCCACAGGAAGCCAAAGGTCTCTGGCTTACCTCGGAAAAGGATGCTGTGGTCAAGGTCGACGATTGCGTCGACAAGCCTGGCGCGCTGTGTGGAAAGGTGGTCTGGGTCAAGGACGAGGCGTCCGTCACCAGCGATTGCGGCGTACAGATCATGCAACTGGACCGTTTCGACCAGGACGCATGGCGCGATGGCTGGGTGTTCGATCCCCGCGACCATAAAAAATACAAAGGCGTCGTTCGGGTCAAACAGGGGCTGCTCAATGTCCGGGCTTTCGTCGGCACCGAGATCCTCGGCAAGACGGAGCAATTCGAACGCGTTGCCTCACTGCCTCCTGCACCGGTTTGCAGTTTGTAAACCCGACCTTTCTTGTAGGAGAGCATCATGCGTGCAACGACACACCATTGTCTGATGGCTGCCTTGCTGTGGCCTATCGTCAGCCCATCCCTGGCGATCGCCGACGAAATGGCCAGCTATGCCATTGATGTCACCGCCAAGGCTGTATCCGATGTCCGGACCCGGGGTATCTCCGATTCCTTGAATGGCCCCGGCGCCCGAGTCACCGTCCAGGTTGCCCATGAAAGTGGCCTGGTTGCGCTGGCCGAGTTCACCACCGTGAGCAAAAAACAATTCATCGATGGCGACGGAGTGGGCGTTTTACTGGCGGGCGGTTATCGCTTTGGCGACCCGGAGGCTTGGCATTACGGCGTGGGCCTGGCCGCGGAAATGTTCCCGGACGCGCAGTTCAAGGCGCCGAACAAATTCGACTTCACGACGTTCACCCCAACCGATGAGCGTACGACCAACTACAACAGCCAGTTCGCGGTGTTGGAAATTGGCTACGGTGCGCTGGAAGGTCGGATCGCTCGGGTACTGTCCAAAACCTACCGTGGCGCCAACACCGGCGGTGTGTGCGGCGCCCAGCTGCAGTTTCGCGATGACCCCACGAAGGGCCTGGACTGCTACGCCAAGGGCGACCGTAACTCGCGCGGCAGCATGCTCTATGACCTCGACTACAAATACGCGCTGGGGATCAACACCACGCTGAAGCTGCACGCCGGCTACCAGCAACTCGTCAACTTTTCCGAGGCAAATGCGACCGACTACGCCGTCGGCCTGAGTCATCGCTGGCTTGGGTTCGACTGGGGTATCGACTGGATAGGGGTCAATACCAAGGCGCGTGAACTGTACATGGTCGAGGACGACGGGCATGTGCGCTCCACGGATGACAACCGCTGGGTCGTATCGATTTCACGCACTTTCTGAGTAAACCACTATGACTTCGCTTTTCTTTTCCCGGGCGCCTCAGGCCGCCGCCGGTCTGGAGCAACTCGTCCTCGCTGTGGACCTCGGCACCTCCGGTTGCAAGTGCGCCCTGGTTTCACTGGAAGGCGATATCCGCGCGTGGGTGTTTCACAGTGTGCCGTTGCACGTGAGCGGGTTGAGCGTCGAGCAGGAACCGCAGGATTGGTGGGACGCTTTTCTGCATGGCGCCAACGAACTGCTCGGTGCCGATCCAGTGCGGCGGCGCCAGGTGATCGCGGTATGTTGCTCGACGCAGAGCGAAGGCACTGTGTGTGTCGATCGTGACGGCATGGCCATTGGACGGGCCATGCTGTGGCTGGACAAACGTGGGGCCGGCGCGGTGAAAAAACGCATGGGGGGAGGGCGGTTCAGCCTGGCTGGCTACGGGCCGCTCAAGCTCTGGCGTTCACTGCGCCTGA
The DNA here is from genome assembly GCF_000213805.1 of Pseudomonas fulva 12-X. Taxonomy (NCBI): domain Bacteria; kingdom Pseudomonadati; phylum Pseudomonadota; class Gammaproteobacteria; order Pseudomonadales; family Pseudomonadaceae; genus Pseudomonas; species Pseudomonas fulva. Next base: position 2,529,772 of record NC_015556.1, read on the forward strand.
CCGGTGGCGTGGCGTCGCTGTCCGGCATGGATGCCGCCGGGCACATGGCCTATATCCTCGATCACGAGCCGCAGCGCTACGAGCGAACCCACAAGTTTCTCAACGTGCTCGACTACATGAACCTGCGGCTCTCGGGGCGCTATTGCGCCACCAGTGACTCGATGTTGACCGCCTGGATCACCGATAACCGCGACCCTCACCATATCCGTTATGACGATGGGCTGGTCAAGACACTGGGAATCGAGGCCGGCAAACTGCCCGAGCTCGTGCGCTCCACCGACGTTATCGGCACGCTGCGCCCGGAGCTTGCCGATACCCTCGGGCTGGCGCGCACCACGCAAGTGGTGGCGGGCGCAGTCGACACCTCGGCGGTCGCCGTCGGCGCCAGCGTCAGCGATTTTGCCTCGCACCTCTATCTGGGCACCTCGTCATGGGTAGGGGCTCACGTCCCGTTCAAGAAAACCAGCGTGCGTAATCACATTGCTGCGGTACCCAGTGCCGTCGACGGTCGCTACCTGGCGATGGCCATGCAGTCGGCGGCGGGCGCGAACCTTTCCTTCCTGCGCGACAAGGTGCTGTACCACCCGGATGAGCTGCTCAGTGATGAACAGCAGCCGGACGTCTACGCCTTGCTTGACCGTATCGCTGCACGCGTGCCGCCGGGATCGAGAGGGTTGATCTACACGCCCTGGCTGTGTGGCGAGCGCTCGCCGATCAGTGACCCAAGCCTGCGCGCCGGCCTGTTCAATCTGAAGCTGGAGCACTCGCGGGAGGACATCATCCGAGCCTTCATGGAGGGGGTCGCCCTCAATACGCGCTGGATGTTCGAACCGTTCGCGCGTTTTCTCGGCCAGCCCGCCGACGTGATCGTGGCTACCGGTGGCGGCGCCCAATCGGACGTGTGGTGTCAGATCATGGCTGATGTCTGTGGGCGCGTGATCCAGCAACCGCAGAACGCCATCCAGACCAATGCACGCGGGGCCGCATTCATTGCCGCTGTGGCATTGGGCAAGTTGCAGTTCCACGACCTGCCCAGCCTCAAGCGCCCACACCGACTGTTCGAACCGTCGCGCGCGAGCCGCGCGCTTTACGACGATCAATTCGCCACGTTCCAGGAGGTGCGCAAGCGCCTTGCGCCGCTCTACCGGCGACTGAACCCCATACAGAAGGCTGCCTCATGAGCCATGTTCAAGAGCAAATCGTCGAGCTCTCGCAGCACCTGTGCCACCGCGGTTTTTTCGCGGCCACGGGCGGCAATCTCGCGTTGCGCCTCGACGCGCAGCACATCGCGGTTACGCCGTCGGCTACCGACTATTTCGCCATGCGCCCGGAGGATGTCTGCGTGCTGCGCCTCAAGGATCTGGCGCAGATCTCCGGTGAACGAGCACCCTCGGTTGAAAGCGGGCTGCATGCAAAAATTCTGCGCGCGCGCCCGGACGTGCAGTGCAGCATCCACACGCATCAGCCCGTAGCCAGCGCCTGCACCTTGCTCGGCAAACCGATGGAGGTGCCCGACCCTGCGCTGTGGGATTGCCTGGGTAAGCACATTCCCCTGGTCGGCTACGCGCCTTCAGGTTCCAGCTGGCTGGCCGGCAAGTTCGGCCGGGCCATTCGTTGGGACTACAACGCGTACCTGATGCGCAACCACGGGGTGCTGTGCTGTGGCCCGGATGTCCAGACGACCCTGTTGCGCCTCGAGAGCCTCGAAACCTTTTGCCGTGACTACCTGTTACGCCAGATCACCGCACAGTCCCGCCATCAATCACAGTCACCCGCTGCCGTGGCACGCCTGGTCGACGCCCTGATGCGTTCCAACGCTGCCGATGCCCACATTTCTTCCGAGATCCCATCATGAACAAACCCCTTGATCCCATCACATTGCCCGCAGCAGCCGATGCAGCGGTCTCGCAATGGCCTGATGTCGACTCGCTGTATCGGCGTTTCGATGCGCTGGTCAAACAGCCGATTCGCCCCTTGAAGCGTGAAGCGCTAAACAAAGTCATGGGTTACTTCGACGAACGCTGTCAGGGGTCGAAACGGCTCGCTGAAGAGGCCAAGAAATTCATTCCCGGGGGCGTGCAGCATAACCTCGCGTTCAATCACCCGTTCCCGCTCGCCATCGCCCAGGCCAAGGGCGCCCACCTGACCGATGTGGACGGCAACCGCTATATCGATTTTCTACAGGCCGGCGGGCCGACGTTGCTGGGCTCCAACCATCCGGCGATTCGTGAGCAGGTCAACCGGATTCTGGACGACTGCGGTCCGGTCACCGGCCTGCTGCATGAATACGAGGTGAAGCTGGCGCAATTGGTCTGCGACGTGATGCCTAGCGTCGATATGGTTCGCCTGCTGGGCTCCGGTACCGAGGCGGTCATGGCGGCGGTGCGCCTGGCGCGCGCCTATACCGGCAAGAAATGGGTGATCAAGATCGGCGGCGCCTATCACGGCTGGAGTGACCAACTGGTATACGGCATGCGGTTGCCAGGCACCGGCCGCCTGGAAGCCGTCGGCATCCCACGCGGCGCCACGGCTAACACCCAGGAAAGTCCGCCGAATAACCTGGACGCGCTGCGCAGGCGCTTGCAGATCAACCGCCTGCGTGGCGGCACGGCGGCGATCATGGTGGAGCCGTTCGGCCCGGAAAGTGGCACGCGCCCGGTGCACCCGGACTTCAACCGGCAACTGCGCAAACTGTGCGACGAATTCGATGCCCTGTTGATTTTCGACGAGGTGGTGACCGGCTTTCGCGCCGGCATGGGCGGCGCACAAGGCTATTTCAACGTGATGCCGGACATCACCGTATTGGGTAAATGCCTGACCGGCGGCTACCCGATGGCGGGTGCGATCGGCGGGCGAAAGGATGTGATGCAATTGCTCGCCGGCGGCATCGGCACCACGGCACGACGTGCGTTTGTCGGTGGCACCTTGTCGGCCAACCCGCTGTCCTGCGTGGCCGGTTACTACGCCCTGATCGAGGCGCGCAAATTGAATGCACCGGCTTTGGCGGGGCGCGCTGGCGACCGTATGCGCAAGGGCCTGGAAGAAATCATCAACCGCCGTGGCTTACCCTATGTGGCCTATAACCTGGGCTCGATCGTGCACCTGCAAACCTCAGGCGTGCTGTTGCTCGATACCAGCAACCCGCTCAAGTTGCTGCGGGCACGCAACGAAGCCAAGTCGCGCAAGCACATGATGGAAGAAATGGGCGCTGCCTACACCGCCCACGGGCTGATCACCCTGGCCGGCAGCCGGATCTATACCAGCCTGGCCGATACCGACGATGTCATCGACGACGCACTCGAGCGGTTCGATGCGGTTTTCAAGCTGGTGTGAGGTGAGCGTGATGCGCGATGTACTGCGGCAACAATGGCTGGAAATCCGGCAAAGGCTGGTGGATCTGGTACAGGAGGGGGGCAGTGTTTCCTTGCGTGTACCGGGTGAGCAAAGCATGTGGTGGGGGCGACTGGACGATTTGGCTCCCACCCACTTCGATTGGGCGCCGCACGAGCCTGGTGATAGCCATACCCACCAGGCGATCTACCGTGCCCGCAGTGACGTCGGCGCCATCCTGCTGGGCGGAGGGGACTTTGCCCAGTGCCTGGCGGACTTTGGCGGGGTCATGCCGATTCTGTTCGATGAACAGGCGCGCCATATTGGCCACATGGGGGCGCCGGCGGCATCGGTTCACGACATTGCCGGCGCCCTGCAGCGTGGCGGCAATGCCGTGTTGATCAAGGGTATGCCCGCGACCCTGGGCACCACCGGTGCCCGGATGGCGATGAATGCACAGCTGTTTGAAAAGTGCGCCAAGGCCTTCACCCTCGCCAAGGCCACCGGTGCCAAGATGACATTGCTGCCCTGGTGGGTCGTGCGAGTTGCCAACAGCCGGCTGATTAAAGACGAGCGACGTGCTGCGCAATGTTTTGCCCGAGGCGAGATTCCGCCGGAAAACCGTGGTTACTGAAACCCGTCAAGAGGTGTAGCGGCATGAACATTTCGCCCGCTGTTTCCCATAAGCAACTGAGTGTCGCCCTGGCGCTGGGCTCTATCGCCGTGCTGATGGTGGGGCTGCAACCCTTGTTGCTGGGCGAGTTGCTGGCGCAGAACCGCCTGTCACTCGAGGGCGTCGGCCTGGTCGCCATGGGTGAAATCCTGGCGCTGGGACTGGGCGTGGTACTGGGCGATTCGCTGCGTTCGCGGTTCAGTCTGCGGGCGATCACGGTCGTCGCCATCCTGGCCGCCTCGGGGATGGACCTAATCACGGCCAGGAACACCGGCGATGGAGCCCTCGCGGCGACGCGGGCCTTGGCTGGCCTGGCCGAAGGTTTGCTGTTATGGGGGACCGTGAATCTGATTGTCCAGGGCCCGGCTCCTGACCGGGTCGCGGGCGTGTTCATGGTGGTGCAAACCCTCGGCCAGGCTTTGGTGGCTGCGGTGCTGGCATATTGGGTGCTACCCATTCCGAGCACGTCGTCCAATGGCTTCGTGTTTCTAGGTGCGCTGACGGCAGCCTGTTTGCTGTTGGTCAGGTGGCAGCCCACCCGGCTGGCCAATCAGCACGTGCAGCAAACGGCTGCTACCACTTTCGGCTGGGGCCTTAATCATCTGTTACTGCTGGGGCTGGTCTTCATGCAGCTCAGTGCCATCGGCGGGCTTTGGGCTTACCTTGAGCCGTTGAGCAACTACGTGGGGCTTGATGCGCAAAACGCACAATTGCTCATCTCCGGCACCTTGCTCATGCAGGTGGTGGGCGGGTGCCTGGGGATCGTCCTGGTCCGCCGCGTTTCTGACTATTCGCTGTTGGCTGTCGCGGCAATGCTGTTGGGCGGCATCGCGCTGGGAATGTATTTTTCGGCTGATCTGGGCGTCAGGGTATTCCTGGTGTTGTGCGGCGCGTTTGGTTTGGTCTGGCTTATGCTGACGCCGTTCCAGGTGCGCATCGCGCTGCAGCTCGATCCCTCCGGGCGGATCGCGGCACTGGTGCCCGGTATGCAACTGCTTGGGTGCGCGTTCGGCCCATTGATCGCTTCGCAGTGGGTAGTGGGGGAGAACGCCGAGCGTGTGCTGCTGGTCAGCACCTCGTTCTCGCTGATTGCACTGACCCTGGTCGGCTTGCTACGCCGGTGCCCCGCGAGCAAGCACGTCAGCTTCGCGCAAAAAGTGGTGCTGGTCGTCGGCGCGTCCAGCGGCATGGGGCGGGGCCTGGCGGTGCGTCTGGCGCAGGAGGGCGCCTGGGTGGTGGCAACTGCGCGGCGCAAGGAGCTGTTGAATGACCTGCAGCTGGAAATCACACGCCAGGGCGGCGAATGCCAGGTCTCGGCGGTGGATGCCCTGGATGAACGTGCGGCGGCTGGTCTGGTGGCTGAAGTCGTCGAGCGCTATGGCCGCCTCGACGTGGTAGTGCTCAATGCCGGCGGAGCACCCGCGCTGGATATGCGCGAGATGAAAGCTGCAGATGTCACGGCGTATATGCGCTCGAATTACGATGTGGTGGTCAACTACCTGTTCCCAGCCCTGGAGCAGATGAGCCGCCAGGGACATGGTTTTGTGGTGCACACCAATTCACTCGCCGGTTTTCTCGGTGTGCCCTTGCAGGGCCCCTACAGCGCCGCCAAGGGCGCACTGCGCCTGTTGATCGATACCTGCCGCATCGAGTTCGGTGGCCGAGGAATTCGTTTTCTATCGCTCTACCCAGGGTTTGTCGCCACTGCGCAAACCGCCAACGACGGCATGCCGGCACCGCTGGAAATACCTGAGGCCGCAGCGGTCGAGCATATGCTGTACGCCATGCGCAGCCGCCGGTGGGATTATTTGTTTCCCTGGCCGATGAGATGGGTGATCCGCTTGGCCAGGGCACTGCCCAAATCGGTCACGATGTGGGTGTTGCGTAAACAACTGCCATGCGTGCAGACGGTTGACGGGCGTCGTGAGGCGGCCGTTTCGCTACACAAAACCGGCTGATCCTCATCGCTGGCGCTGCTCGCTCGGCAAGGTGCCCGTCCAGCGTTTGAACGCCCGACGCAGCACGCGTGCGTCGCTGTAGCCGAGCGTGTGAGCAATCTGCGCCAAGGTCATGGCGGTATTGTTCAGCAAATCGCTGGCGCGTTCATGGCGGATCTGGTCGAGCAGTTGGCTATAGGAAACCCCTGACACCGTCAGGCGTCGACGCAGCGTGCGCTCGCTCATGTTCAGTTGTCTGGCAAAGGTCTGCAGCGCCTGCGGGTCGTCCAGATGGGCGCGAATATGACTGCGCAGTGATTCGACCAGTGCGTCGTAACTCACGCCACGATCCAGCAGTTGATCCAGCTTGGCGCGCAGCGGTGCGCAGCTGATGTCGTCATAGTCCGGCAGGCGCGTGGTTAACCACTGCGCCGCGCTGATCAGCCGGTTCCTGCCGGCCTTGAACTTTATCGGGCAGCGAAAAATGCGGCTGTAACTGTCCGCATAAGACGGGCGTGAATACGCCAACTCGATACGCAATGGGCTGAAGCTTGGGCCTGCCAGTCGCCGTACAACGGCCACCACGCTGGAAAACGCCTCTTCCACCAGAAATGGCTCGATGTCGAGATCAAATACTTTGGGTTTGACTTCGATCACCAGCTCATCTTTTTGCTGGCTAGCCTGGTGCTCCATCAAGGCCCCCGTGTCGCCCTGATGCTCAAGCCCGTAGCGCATCGCCTCGCCGAGGGTTTCACAGGTCAACATCGCCAGCCCCGCAAATCCCCACGACACCGGCGTCTGCCGAATACCCGTCGATAAGCCCAGCGCGGGATCGCCCAGAATCCGCCGGGCGCGGGTGATCAGCGTGCGGGTCTGGCGGTAGGACAACCGCATATCCAGATCCAGCAGCTCCTCATGGCCGAAGCCCAGGCCACGGCACAGCTGTGCCGTGGATATCCCGCGCTCATTGACCAGGCTGAGCAGGGCGCGCGCGACGTTGGGCACCACCACGGCTTCATCGTGCTGGGGGTGCTGAGTCCAATGGTGAGTGTCGCCGGAGTGCTCAAGCATGGTTCAAGACTCATGGTTCATGAACAGGGACATTGGTCCGTAGTTTGTCCGGCAAAGAACCCTTTCTGTCCGCCCAAGGCCCATGCAGGGATCATGCGTGTTTTACATTTCAGGTGCAAAGCCTATCCAATAACAAATCAAGGAATCAGCCATGAGTGCGCTCGGCAATGCCCAGGTGATCGATCAGGGCGACAGCGTTTGCATAATCGGTTCAGGGCCCGGCGGGTTGAGTGCGGCGCGCGCCTTGAAGGCGCAGAACATCCCCTACGATCAGTTCGAGCGGCATGCGGACGTCGGTGGTATCTGGGACATTCATAACAGCGGTACGCCGATGTACGAGTCGGCGCACTTCATCTCTTCCCGTGACTTGTCCGGCTTCGTCGGGTATCCCATGCCGGAGCATTACCCGGACTATCCCTCCCACCGTCAAATCGCCCACTACCTGCGCAGTTTTGCCGACGCCTTTGGCTTGCGCGAGGCGATTCAATTCAATACTTCAGTCGAGCTGATCGAGAAAGACTCGGAAAACCGCTGGCGCGTCAGCCTTTCCAGTGGCGTTGTAAAGCGCTATCGCTGGGTGGTGCTTGCCACTGGCACAAACTGGAAACCGAACATGCCGTCGTTCCCGGGGCAGTTCAACGGTGAGATCCGTCACTCCAATACGTTCAAGTCCGGGCGCGAATTTCAGGGCAAACGCGTGGTGGTGGTCGGCGCCGGCAATTCCGGTGCGGATATTTCCTGTGAGGCGGCGATCCATGCCGAGCAAGCCTTTATCAGCATGCGCCGCGGCTATTACTTCATTCCCAAGCATGTGTTCGGCATGCCGGTCGACAGATTCAACGAGGGCCCACATCTGCCGTTGTGGTTGGCCCGCCCGGTGTTCAAAGGGCTGCTGCGCCTACTGGTCGGTGACCTGACACGCTGGGGGCTGCCCAAGCCTGACCACGCCCTGTTCGAAACCCACCCGATCATCAACTCCCAGCTACTGCACCATTTGCAGCACGGCAATATTGCCGTGCGCAAAAACATCGAGCGTTTTGACGGTGACTTCGTGGTGTTCGAGGATGGCACCCGCGAGCAGATCGATCTGGTGCTGTGTGCGACCGGGTACAAGTGGGGGGCGCAATGCGCTGCGCAGTTCTTCGAATGGAAGGGCGGGCGCCCATTGATGTACCTGTCCATGTTCAGCCGTACTCACCGCAACCTCTGTGCGATCGGCTACCTCGACCAGAACTCCAGCGCGTTCAAAACGTTCGATAGCCAGGCGCTGACGCTGGCTTCGTACTTTCGCGCGCAGCTTGACGGTGCCGCGACCGCGGCGCAGTTCGACCAGTTGATCCAGCGCGATGAGCCTGACCTGAGCGGCGGCATTCAATTCGTGAACTCGGATCGTCACGCCGTGTACCTGGATGCGCGGGCTTTCCTGGCCTACCTGATAAAGCTGCGCGCCGAGCTGAACTGGCCAGCCTTGGGCGCTCACCTCTACGACACCTTGAAAGTGGCCCCAGGTCGGGCCGTCGATACGCGGGTAAGGGTTCCCACGCTGCAAGAGGCTGGCGCCCATGGCGAATAAACGGGTATTCACCGGCTGGGTCGCGCTGATCACCGGTGGTGCGGGTGGGTTAGGCCGTGCGATTGCAGCAGCGTTGATCGAACGCGGTATCAAGTGTCTGTTGGTGGATATCGATGCGCAGCGCCTGGCCCAGGCAAGCAAGGCATTAGGCCCCATGGCACTGACTTACCAGGCCGACCTAACGGACGCCCAGGCGCTGGAAGGGCTGGTCAATCATGTGCGCGAGGACCTCGGGCGCCTGGACCTGCTGGTCAATAACGCCGGGATATTGAGCAATACGCCATTCGAGTTGCGCTCGATGCAGACCATCACCCATGAGGTGCAACTCAACATGCTGGTGCCTATCGCGTTGACCCAAGCGTTCCTGGGGCTGCTGCAACAGGCCGCTGACGGTCGAGTGATTTCAATCGTGTCCCTGGGCGGGTTATTCCCGATGCCGGAAACCTGCATTTATTCGGCGACCAAGTTCGGCCTGCGTGGTGCGATGCTTTGTCTGGGGCTGGATGGCAAGCGCCTCGGCGTAAAGTTCACCATCGTCAACCCGTCGGCTACCGAAACGCCGATGCTGATGCGCGAGGCCATTGAGGACGGCAACAAGATGCAGTTCCTCGATCCCCCGCAAATGCCTGAGGACGTTGCTCAAACGGTGCTCAAGGCGCTGGACAAACCGTGCCTCGAGTTGTTCGTGAGGCCCAGCGAATCCTGGACGGCACGCCTGGTGATGCTGGCTCCCGGCATCTTGCCCCGCGTGCTGCCATTGTTTCGCCGCAAAAGCGAAACGGGCCACCGCAACTACCTGATATCCCTTGAACAGCGCGGTTTGATCAAGCGAGATGAGCAGGGCTGGCGCCTGTGTTTGCCGGAGAACTGATGATTGCCGACAGACGCCGGCATAACTATGCCCACAACGTAGTAATCCGGCGCAAATGACAGCCTGCGCAACGACACCTACAGACTGTCGGGATCACCAAAGAACATCTGAATGCGCGAGCGCAGCCAGCGCTCGGCCGGGTCGTTGTCCTGGGCACCGCGCCAGGCCATGGACATTTCGAAACTGTCGCTTTCAAAAGGCAGGTCTTCGGCGCGCAGGCCGCCGGCTGCGGTAAGTGCGGCGGCGGTGTAGTCGGGCACCACGGCGATCAGATCGGTACCGGCGAGCAGAGTGCCCAGGCCGTTGAACTGCGGCACGGCGAGCACCACCTTGCGGGTCCGGTCGAAGCGCGCCAGCTGCTCATCGATGAAACCGTTGAGGTCGCCGGCGAACGACACCATGGCGTGGGGGCGGGCACAGTATTCGTCGAGACTGAGCTTGCCGGGGATCGAGTCGGCACGCAGCAGTTTCGGTTTGCTACGTCGCAGGCTCTTGCGCTTGGCGTTGGCCGGCAGCTCCTCTGTGTAGCTGACGCCCACCGATATCTCACCGGAGGCGAGCAGGTTGGGCATCAGCAGGTAGTTGGCGCGGCGCACCACCAGCACCACGTTGGGCGCCTCGGAGCGCAGGCGCCGCAACAGCGCCGGAAGCAGGGCGAATTCGACGTCGTCCGACAGGCCGATGCGAAACACCGCATTGCTGGTGGCCGGGTCGAATTCGGAAGCACGGCTGACCGCCGTGGAGATCGAGTCCAGCGCCGGCGAGAGCAAGGCGAAAATTTCCTGAGCCCGGGCGGTGGGTTCCATGCTGCGCCCGGTGCGCACGAACAACGGGTCATCGAACAGGTTGCGTAGCCGCGACAACGCCGCGCTGATCGCGGGCTGGCCGAGAAACAGTTTCTCGGCCGCACGGGTCACGCTGCGCTCATGCATCAGCGTTTCGAACACGATCAGCAGGTTGAGATCGAGACGTCGCAGGTCGTTGCGGTTCATCCGGGTTCCAAATGTGCGGGCTTGCCAGAGCGGGACGCTAGTGAGAGCCTTGTGCGCCAATAGTACGAGCACTTGAGCGTATTGGGAAAGACACCGGTACATCGGCATATCCACACGTTCTGCCGGCCTATATCACTGCGAGGCATGACGACTATTACTCGTGCCGGGTGGTGTGACATAAGGTCTGCAGATAAAGTCGAGTCCATTGAATGACCCAGTCCGCGATCAGTTGAGGTTGACGATGTCCCGCATGATCCGTTTCCACAAGTTCGGCGACGCCAGCGTATTGCAGTGCGAAGAAATGCCGACACCCACTCCGAACGCCGGGGAGGTGCTGGTACGTGTCCAGGCACTTGGCGTCAGCTGGGGCGACGTGCTGTGGCGCCAGAACCTGGCGTCCGAAGAAGCCAAATTACCCTCCGGCGTCGGCTCCGAGCTGGCCGGTATCGTAGAAGCCGTGGGCGAGGGCGTTGACGACCTCGAGGTCGGCACGCCGGTCGCTGCATTCCCGGCCAACACGCCCAACCGTTACCCGACCTGGGGCGACGTGGTGGTGGTGCCGCGCTATGCGCTGACCCGCTACCCGGACGTGCTCAGCCCGGTGGAAGCCAGCATTCATTACACCGGGCTACTGTTCGCCTACTTCGCCATGGTCGACCTGGCCAAGCTCAAGGCCGGTCAGCACGTGCTGATCACCGAGGCCTGCCATTGCCTGGCGCCGCAGTCGGTGCAACTGGCCAAGGCGCTGGGCGCCAACGTCATCGTGTCGACCAGCGTGCCGGGCAGCCGTGAGTTCCTGCGCGAGCTCGGTGCCGACAAGATCATCTTCACCGAAGAGCAGGATCTGGTGCTGGAGGTCGAGCGCTACACCGAAGGCAAGGGCGCGGAGGTGATCCTCGATCACTGCGCCGGTCAGCAGCTCAAGCTGCTCGGTGACGTGGCTGCAACTCGTGGCAAGCTCATCCTGTATGGCCTGAACGGCGGCAACGACACCGCTTTCCCGGCCTGTGCCGCGTTCAAGAAGCACCTGCAGTTCTTCCGTCACTGCGTGCTGGACTTCACCGGCCACTCGGAGCTGGGCATCGAGCAGGATGAACACGCCGTGCAGCGCGCGCTGGACCACATCAACGCGCTCACCGCCAAAGGCCTGCTCAAGCCGCGTGTCGACAAGACTTTCCCGTTCGAGGAATTCGCCGAGTCGCACCGCTACATGGAAGCCTGCCCGGATCGTGGACGCGTCGCCCTGACGCTGGAGTGATCCGCCCCAGAACGAAAGAAGCCCGGCACTGACCGGGCTTTTTTCTGGGGTAACACATCCTTGTGTCGGGTTCCGATCATGGCGACCATCCGTTGCGATTTGATGACCGCACGTCTAGCTGCTTTCGCGCACTCGTAATTCGAAGCCCAGGTCGATACTGGGTGTAGCGGGGCGGCCGTCGAGCATTTTCAGCAATAGATTGGCGGCTTCGCGGCCCACTTCGGTGCGCGGCGTATGGATCGACGACAGCCGCGGCACGGCGTGTGCCGAAGCCGGCAGGTCGTTGAAGCCGACCATCGCCACGCGCCCCGGCACCGCCATCTCGCAGCGCTGTGCTTCGAACAGCGCGCCCTGAGCCAGGTCGTCGTTACAGAAGAAGATGCCGTCGACATCCGGGTGGCGCTGCATCAGCTCGCGAAACAGCTGACAGCCCAGGCCAATGGATGAGGGCAGGGGATGCAGCAATTCCAGCGCCGGGTCGTAGACGCCGGCGGCCTGCAAGGCGCGGCGAAAGCCCTCACCGCGTTGCATTACCCGCGGGTCCAGTTGGGCCGCCACATAGGCGAGCCTTTTGCGGCCCTGCTGCAACAGATGTTTGGCCGCCGCTTCACCCGCCGCCTGCTGGGAAAAGCCGACACTGGCAATGCCCGGCGCGTCGCTCAACTCCATCATGTGTACACAGGGAATTCGGCTGCTGCTGAGCAGGTGCCGCGTGGCTTCGGTGCGGTCAAAGCCGGTCAGCAACATGCCCATGGGCCGGTGCGGCAGGTAGTTGCGCACCAGCCGTTCTTCTTCGTCGCGGCAGTAGTGGTAATCGCCGATCAGCACCTCGATGCCGCGCGGGCGCATTACCTCGTGGATGGCCTCGAGCGGTTCGACGAACAACTGGTTGGACAGCGACGGTACCAGCACCACCACCGAGGTGCTGCGCGCCGAGGCCAGCATGCGTGCCGCGGGGTTGGCCACGTAGCCCAGCTCGTCGGCCGCCTTGCGCACCCGCTCGACGAGATCCGCGCCGACCGTGGCCACGCCGCGCAGCGCTCGAGAGGCGGTGATGGTCGAGACGCCGGCGCGCTCGGCGACCTGCGCCAGGGTCGGCATGCCAAGGGTGCGGGAGTTGCTGTGCGTCGGAGATTTCATCGACAGGGGTTGTCATCGGCCAGAATTGCTGGTTAAGGTAGCGCTGTCTCAGAGGCTTTTCAATCGAGCGCGATGCGCTTGCAGTCTGTGAGCTGAAGGAACCGGCGAATAACAGTTACAACATCTGAAGCCGCTGTCTCACGAGTGTTTTATCCGCCAAAGATAGCGCTGTCTTCTGCTGGAGTTGCACGATGAGCAAACCGATAACCGCAGTAGTCGTCATGGGCGTATCCGGATGCGGCAAGAGCTGCATCGGCGAATCGATCGCCAAACATGTCGGCGGTTACCTGATCGAAGGTGACCAATTCCATCCGCCTGCCAACATCGAAAAGATGAGCGCCGGCATTCCCCTCGATGACGATGATCGCGCCGACTGGTTGACCCGCCTGGGCCAGGAACTGGTCAGCGCACTCGAAACCCATCCTTATCCTGTACTGACCTGCTCGTCGCTCAAGCGCAAGTACCGCGAGCGGCTGCGTGAAGCCGTGCCGGGCTTGGGCTTCGTGTTTCTCGAGCTGTCTCGCGAAGAAGCCGCGCAGCGGGTCGGCAACCGGCCGGGCCACTTCATGCCGGCCAGCCTGATCGACAGCCAGTTCGCCACCCTGGAGCCGCCTCACGGCGAGCCCTCGACCCTGGCGCTGGATGCCACTCAACCCATCGATACCCTTGGCCGCAAGGCCGCTGACTGGTGGCGGGCCTCTAACGACGACCGCTGACCGTAACGACCCCATGCATCTCCCATAACAAAGACAAGTGGAGGCGACATGAATATCAAGCATCAGGCTGCACCGTACTTTCCATCCCATGCTGCAGGCATAGAGGAGGGCGCTCACCATGAATGAGGTGACCACTACCCTCGGCGCCGGGCCGCTGCTGTCCATCGCTGCCGGCGCCGTCCTGCTGCTGTTGCTGATGATCATCCGCTTCCGCCTGCATGCCTTTCTGGCACTGGTGCTGGTGAGCATCATCACCGCACTGGCAACGCAGATTCCCTTCGACAAGATCGTCCCGACCCTGCTCGGCGGCTTCGGCACCACGCTCGCGGCGGTGGCCTTGCTGGTAGGCCTCGGCGCAATGATCGGGCGCTTGCTGGAAATTACCGGCGGCGCCCAGGTGCTGGCGGACACGCTGATCAACAAGTTTGGCGAACACCGCGCACCGTTTGCCCTGGGCGTTGCTTCATTGCTGTTCGGCTTCCCGATCTTCTTCGATGCTGGCCTGATCGTGATGCTGCCGATCATCTTCAGCGTGGCCAAACGCTTTGGCGGCTCGACCTTGAAGTACGCGCTGCCGGCCGCCGGCGCATTCGCCGCCATGCACGCCCTGGTGCCGCCACATCCGGGACCGGTCGCCGCGGCAGAGCTGCTGGGCGCCAACATCGGCCTGCTGGTCATCGTCGGTACCGTCATCGCGCTGCCCACCTGGTACATCGGTGGCTATCTGTTCGGCCTGTGGGCCGGCAAGCGCTATGACCTGAAACTGCCGGCCAGCTTTCTGACCGATGTGCCGCGTGACAACAGCGTGGCGCCACCGGCGTTCTCGCTGGTGCTGACCATTCTGCTGATGCCGCTGGTGCTGATCTTCCTGGACACCGGGCTCAATACCCTGACCGTCATCGGCGCCGTGGATGGCGGCAGCACCTGGGTGCAGTTCCTGCGCATGCTCGGCAAAACGCCGGTGGCGTTGCTGATCACCGTGCTGTTCGCATTGATCGCCTTCAGCGGCCGGCACAGCCGTCAGCATTTGGAGAAGGTCTGCGAAGGCGCCCTCGGTCCGATCTGCTCGATCATTCTGGTGACGGGGGCAGGGGGCATGTTCGGTGGTGTGCTGCGTACCAGCGGTATCGGTGACGCCCTGGCCGCCACACTTTCGGATACCGGTATGCCGGTCATCCTCGCGGCGTTCGTGATCTCCGCGGCGCTGCGTGTGGCCCAGGGCTCGGCCACCGTGGCACTGACCACCACGGCCGCGCTGGTGGCGCCGATGGTCGCCGCCACGCCGGGGCTCAGCGAGTTCGACCTGTGCTTTATCGTGGTGGCCATCGCCGGTGGCGCCACGGTGCTGTCTCACGTCAACGACTCCGGATTCTGGCTGGTCAGCCGTTTCCTGGAGATGGACGAGAAGACCACGCTGAAAACCTGGACGGTGATGGAAACGCTTCTCGGCGGCATCGCCTTCATCCTTGCCATGATCGGCAGCCTGATTCTGTAACCTGAAACGCCGAGGCCTTCATCGTGATGAAGGCCTCGGCGCGACTTTTTAACGGTCGCCGTGGATCACTGCGTGGCAACCTTGTGCACCGCATCAAGAATCACCTCGGCCACTTCGGCAGGCTGTGACTGCTGCGGAACGTGGCTGGCATTCACTTCGCTCAGCGTCGCTCCGATGCGCTTGGCGGCAGCGCGCTGTACGTCCGGGTGAATCATCCGGTCCTGGGTGGCCAGCAAGTACCAGGACGGTTTGGTTTTCCAGGCGGCAGACGTCACCTTGTCTTCGAACGCGGACGCCTTGATCGGCCCCTGAGTCGCGGTCATCACGGCGGTCTGCGCAGCCGGCAGATCCTGAGCGAAGTCCTTGGCCATGCCTTCGGGCGTCAGGTAGAGGAAGCCGTTGCGGTCGCTCTTCAGCTGGGCGATACCGGGTGGCGTCGGCGCCCCCTTGCCTTGCTCGCCGCTGGTTTGCCCGGCTTGCGGTGCAAAGGCCGCCACGTAGACCAGTGCGCCGACCTTCTTGTCGTTGCCGGCTTCGGTAATCACCGTGCCGCCCCAGGAATGCCCGACCAGTACCACCTTGCCGTCCTGATTGTTCAGCACGCGCTGGGTGGCAGCTACGTCGTCAGCCAGGGAGGTGAGGGGATTCTGCACCACCGTGACGGAAACGCCCTCGGCTTGCAGCAGCGGCACGACCTTGGCCCAGTCGGAACCATCGGCGAACGCACCGTGAACGATCACCACCGACGGCTGGGTGTCGGCAGCGTAGCTGGTACCAACGGTCAGTGTGCTGCCGATGGCGAGGGCGATTGCAGCGATTTGAGATTTGACGGTTTTCATTGCGTAAACTCCTGTGTGGGGGTGGTTCAAATTCTGCTGCCCGAGCTGCCTGGCCGGCATCGGTCATTTATCCGACCCAAGGACTTTTCCGTTGAACGACGCACCGTCACTTCTCGTTTCCCCCTGGGCAGCGCTGGCGGCCATTTCCCAGGTCGGCGACCTGAGCATGGGTCAGCCGCTGGGCCATTCCATGCGCGTCGCCAGGCTGGCCAGGCAGTTGGCCGAGGCGGGCACAGGGCAGGGTGGTCATCTGGCCGTGGCCGAGCATGTCGCCTTGCTGCGCTGGTCTGGCTGTACCGCCAACGCCGAAGGCTTCACCCATCTGCTGGGCAACGATGTCGACGGGCGCCGCGCGATGCTCGACCAGACCCTGGGCCTTGATGCGATGCAAGCCGTTCACAAGGCCAGCTCTCTGGCCGTGGTGCATTGCGAAGTGTCCGAGCAGGTCGCCAGCACCCTCGGGCTTGGCGTGGATGTGGAAGGGGCGCTGTATCGGGTTTTCGAAACCTATGACGGCTCCGGCCGGCCCGCCGGGCTGACTCACGGGCAAATCCCTGAAGTCGTCTACCAGGTGGTGCTGGCCGGGGATCTGGAAATTCTCAGCCGTACCCACGGCCTGGATTCGGCGCTCGACTGGATCAGCGCCCAGTGCAACAGGCGCTACCCGGCAGCGCTTGCCGAATTGCTCATGCAGAACGCTGCGGACTGGTTGGCGCAGCTGGAAAGCACGGCTCAGCCAGCAGACGAAGAAAGCTCCGAGGCGTCGGTGCCGCTGAGTCTGTTGGGCGATGTGATCGACCTGAAATTGCCCTGGCTGGCCGGTCATTCGCGCCAGGTCGCCCTTATTGCAACCGAGGCCGCACGCCTGATGGGAATGAGCAAGGCGAAGCTCACTGAAATCGGCAAGGCCGCATTGATCCACGGCCTTGGCCGCGCGGCGGTCTCCAACCATATCTGGAACAGCCCGGGCCCGTTGCCGTATGGCGCAGCAGAGCGCCTGCACTTGGTGCCGTACTGGACGCAGAAAGCCTGCAAACCCATCGACGAACTCGCAGGCTGCGGAGAAATCGCCGCCCATGCCTACGAGCGGCTTGATGGCAGCGGTTATTACCGTGGCCTGTCAGGCGATGCGCTAAGCGCCGAGCACCGAATCCTGGCAACGGCCAACGCCTGGATAGCGCTGCAAAACGACAGACCCTGGCGACCGGCCCATAGCCGAGACGACGCACAGAAGACCCTCAGGCAGGAAACCAGCCGAGGCGCTTTCGATAACCAGGTTTGCGAAACGGTGATTGCTGCCGCCAGCGGCCAACAACGAGTCGCGCAACCCAGGAGTTCGCTGCTGACGAGCCGTGAGTGCGCCGTGCTCAGCGAAATCAGCCGCGGGGCCAGCAACAAGGAAGTGGCACGAACGCTGTCGATCAGCCCAAGCACCGTGCGCACGCATATGGAAAGCATCTTCCGCAAACTCGAGTGCTCGACACGAGCTGCTGCCACGTTGAAGGGACTGACGTTGGGATTGATCTCGTGAGCTGTGAAATCGGGCTGATGCAAGAATACGCAAGTTCGCATAATGTATATTATGTTAAATTACATATAACGAGCTGCCACGACCGACATCAACGCGCTCCAAAGACTTGCCTCCCAATCCGATAATCAAATGAGCCACTTCCCTGCGGCTCCTCTGCTGGCCGGTCTCTAACGACTCGCACTTCGTCCCAAGCACGAAAAGCGCGCCACAGCAATTACAGATGGAAATCCCCAGCCGCCTCCGGCTGGTAAAGCACCTTCCTGATCTCGATCTGCCGCGTGCGGCCTGCGATGCGCCAATCGATGGCGTCTCCCTCCTGATAACCCAGAATGGCGGCGCCGAGGTCGGAGCACACTGAGTGTTTGCCCGCGCTGCTGTTGGCGTCTTCGGGGTAAACCACGGCCACTTCGATCTCTTCGTCGTCGACCTGCACCAGGGCTCTGGAGTTCATGGTGATCACAGTGCCCGGCACCTGATTCGGCTCGACGACGATGGCGCGTTCGAGCTCGTGTTCGAGCTGGACGACCGAGCCTTCCTCCAGCGCGATCAGGTTGTCGAGCTTGGCCTTGTCCATTTCGGTGATGTAGATCCCGGGTGCATCGCGAAAAGCGTCTTCACGGAGCAGCTGCAGATAACGCGCGGCGCTCATCGCCCATGACGTCATGGTCGACGTTTCGCTCTCCAGCTCGAAGCCACTGCGTTCAAAGGCCTTCTGCGAGCGCAGGTTTTCAGGATGAATACTGGCGATGAGTTTCTCGGCGCGCATGTCGAGAAAGGCCAATTTCATGCCTTCGCGGATGGTGCGAGTACCGAGGTTGCGGCCCCATTTTTCGCTGTCACCGATGGCTAGGACGATCTCGCATTCCTTGCCGGTCTTGATCAGGCGGACGAAGCCCACCGGCTCGTCGTACCGGTCATAGGCCATGAAGAAACGGCCATCGCGGTTGAACAAATGGGTCAGAATCGGCAGTTGAGTCCGCTCGATGGTGTGTTCGATGGTGCGGGAAACGTCACGCGAATCGCTTAGGTAGCAGGTAACGCGATCATCTTCCAGCCAGTCCATCAGCTTCAGCGCATGTGCCCGAGTAATTTCAGGGCACAGCGAAATGAAAGGCTTGTTCATCTTCACCACACAAATTTGAAGGATTTAAAGCCCTTCATGGCTATGGCCATGACGGTTCTTTCGGCAACCCGTTAGTTTAAAGCATCAGGCGTGTGATTCCGACCCTTCTGCGCGTTTGGCTTGGCTCGCTTATTGAGCGCCCTGCTCTGCCTCGACGCCCTCACCCGCCTTGAACAAGTGCTCGAAGCCGCGCAGCGTGCTATCCACGAAACGACTGTCGCTGGTGGAACTCGGCAGTTGCAGCACGCCGTGGATCACCAGTGAGGCCAGGCCGTGGGTGTAGGACCAGCCGGCCAGGGCGGCGCGGCGCACTTCCGGGCTATCGATGCGCTGATCGAGGATCTCGGCGATGATGCGTTTGAGTTCGCCGAAAGCCTCATCGCGGGCTTCGCGGTATTCGGCCGGCATGTCCTCGCTGCCCAATTCAGGGCCGAACATCAGTTGATACAGCGCGGGATTGGCGCGGGCGAAGCTGAAATAGGCCAGGCTTGCGTCGCGCAGCTTGAGCAGGCCACTGCTGCCCTGCTCCGCCGTGCGCAGCGCAACCGCCAGCTCGCGAAAACCCTTGCCCGCCAGGTGGCCGATCAGTTCCGCGCGGTTGGCGTAGTGATGGTAAGCCGCCGTCGAGCTCACCCCAACGCGTTCGGACACCCCACGCAGGGATAACTTGGTTGGCCCGACTTCCTCGAGCATCTCGCGCGCCGCGCTCAGCAGCTGAGGCGCCAGGTTGCCCACGTGATAGGTGTCGCGGGAACGCGAAGATCGCTTGCTCATGGAAAGGCTCTGGCTGGGCGGACAGGAAAGGCTCGGATCTTATCATTCATAAATATCTTGACGCTGATAAGATTGCAATCTTAGCATCGCTCAAATCGTCATCGAGAGGTGCACCATGACCGCAACCTACGAATGTTTCGCCCTGAGTGTCGAAGCCGGTATCGCCCACCTGCAATTGAACCGCCCTGACAAGGCCAACAGCCTGACTCGCGCCTTCTGGAGCGAGCTGCCGTCCGCGGTCGATGAGCTGAGCCGCTCTGGCCAGGTGCGCGCCATGGTGATTTCTGCCCAGGGCAAGGTGTTCTGTGGCGGCCTGGACATGCAGATGTTTTCCTCGGCCAAGGAGTTTCACGCCGCTAGCGCCCAGGAACGGGAGATGCTGCAGTTCAATCTGGAGCGCATGCAGGATGCGCTCAATGCCCTGGAGAAGGCCCGTTTCCCGGTGATCGCGGCGGTGCAAGGCACCTGTGTCGGCGCCGGTTTCGACCTGATCGCCGCCTGCGATTTCTGCTTCGCCAGTGACGGCGCGAAATTCCGAATTGAGGAAACCAATGTCGGCATGATGGCGGATCTTGGCGTGCTGCAGCGCCTGCCACGGCTGATTCCGGCCGGCGTAGCCCGCTACCTGGCGCTGACCGGCGACACGCTGAACGCCGCCGATGCCTACAGTATGGGCCTGCTCGCCAAGCTGTTCGCCACGCCCGAAGAACTTATCGACGGTGCATTCGCCGCCGCCCGGCGGATTGCCGAGCGCCCCCCCATCGCCATCAACGGCATCAAGCGCGCGATGCTGTACAGCCGTGATCACGGTGTTTACGAGTCCCTGCAACACACGGTGCTGCTGCAAAGCGCGATCCTCAGTGGTCAGGACATTCTGCGCTCGGTGCAGGCACGGGCAAGCGGCGCGTCAGCGGAATTTGCCGATCTGCTCGAATTGCCAAAGACCTTCTAACGCATTCTTTTTAACCAAATCTTATCGCTGATAAGTTTGAGGTGAGTGATGAAGCATTACGACGCCGTGGTCATCGGCGCCGGCAACGCCGGGCTGACCGCTGCCACCGCTTTGCAGCGCGGTGGCAGCCGCACGCTGTTGGTCGAGCGCCACAACATTCCGGGCGGCTGCGCGACCTCCTTCGTACGTGGCAACTTCGAGTTCGAGGTTGCGCTGCATCAGCTCAGCGGCCTGGGCACCGAAGACAAACCCTTCGTGATGCGCAAGTTCTTCGCCAATCTGGGTGTGCTCGACAAGGTGCACTTCATTCAGGAACACGCACTGTATCGGCTGGTGGTGCCGGGCGAGCTGGACGTCACCCTGCCCGCCAGTTGGTCAGGGATCCGCCGTCTGCTGCAGGAGCTGTACCCGGCCGAAAGCGACGCCATCGAGCGCTTCATGCTGGTGTGCGAAAAGGTCAGCCTGGAAAGCTTCATGACCCTGCCCCAGGCGCGCCGCGCCAACAGCGAGGCGGCGCTCACCTCGATGTGCCCCTACTTCGTGAAGTACGGCTTTCGCCCGGCGCGTGAGGTGCTGGACGAATTCTTCAGCGACGCCAAACTCAAGCACGTGCTCGCCACCTACTGGCTCTATCTAGGCGTGGCGCCAAGCATGTTGCCGTTTTCCGACCTGGCGGTGATGCTCTACGCCTATGCGGTGTTCAAGCCCTGGCATATCAAGGGCGGCTCACAGGCGATGTCCAGCGCGCTGGTCGAGTCGTTTATCGAAGCCGGCGGCGAGGTGCGCTTCAACTGCGCCGTGCAGAAGATCCATACCCGCGACGGCCGGGTCAGCGCCGTCAGCCTGGAAGGCGGCGAAACCGTGAGCTGCTCGGCAGTGGTTTCCAATGCCAGCCCGCTGATCACCTTCAACGAGCTGCTCGACCTGGAGCAGCCGCCGCTGCCGATCCGTGAGGATTTCAAATCGCGGCGCATGGGCACCTCGGCGTTCGTCATCTACCTCGGTCTGGACTGCACGCCCCAGGAGCTGGGCGTCACCACGGCGTCGAGCTTTATCTACGAAACGCCCGACGAGGAGCAGATCCACGCGCGCATGGGCAGCCTTGAACCGCCGCTGGGCGGCATGCTGACCTGCTACAACCTGGAAGACCCGAGCGCTGCGCCACCGGGCAAGAGCCAGGTGGTACTGGTGTGTCTGCAGTACGGCGACGTGTGGAAGTCGGTGAAACCCGAGGACTACGCGCAGACCAAATATGCCTTCGCCGAGAAGCTCATCGCGCTGATCGAGAAGGTCTACCCCAAGGTGCGCCAGTACATCGAGGAAGTCGAAGTGGCCACGCCGCTGACCATGATGCGCTACCTCAACACCCCGGGCGGCGCCATCTACGGTTTCCAGCAGAGCGCCCAGGATTCCAGCCTGCTGCGCGAGCGCCTGGACGCGGTGCCCGGCCTCTATACCGCCGGTTCCTGGACGACCATGGGCGGTTTCCAAACGACCTACATGGCCGGCGAGTCCACGGCCAGGGCCGTGCTCAAGCAATTGAAAGCCCACAAGGCAGACGAGGTGGCACATGTCTGAGCACAACGCTCTGAATCTGATCGCCGGCTACTCGGCCGCAGTGGCCGCCAAGCAGGCGCTGGAACGCAGTGGCAGCGATTTTCAGGAAGTGCGCGGCGAAGTGGGTAACGCCGTGGTGCAGCTGCATCCCAAGCGCCTGGCGCTGGAAGTGGCCGAAATCATCGAGGAAACGCCAAGCACCCGCACGCTGCGCCTGGTGGCGGTCGATCGTCAGCCGCTGCCACCGTTCCAGGCCGGCCAGTACGTCAACCTGTTCGTCGACATCGACGGCGTGCGCACGGCCCGGCCCTACGCCATGTCGTCTTCGCCGCTGCAGCGCCTGCACTACGACCTGACCGTCAAGCGCGCCGAGGGCGGTTTCGTCTCCGGTTACCTGCTCGATCAGGTGATGGTCGGCCAACGCCTGAGCAGCTCAGGGCCGATGGGCACCTTCCATCACAACCCACTGTTTCATGGCGATGATCTGGTGTTTCTCGCCGGCGGCTCGGGTTCGGCGCCGGCGCGCAGCATGCTGCTGAACATCCTTGAACGCGGCCTGGCGCAGCGCTTTCACATGGTCTACGTGAACAGCCACACCGATGACGTGATCTACGCCGAGCAGCTGCGCGAATTGGCGGCGCAGCACCACAACTTCACCCTGAGTGAACTCATCACCCGACCGCCTGCAGGCTACAGCGGGCGCCGCGGCCGGCTGAACCGCGAGCTGCTCGCTGAGCTTCTGGGCGTGCCCGACGGCAAGATGTTCTACATCTGCGGGCCGACGCCCTTCAACGACAGCTGCGTGGCGCTGCTCGATGAGCTGGGCGTGCCGCGTCGGCGCATGCGTGTGGAAGCCAACGGCGCGCCCAAGTGGCCGAACGCCCAGGCCGGCTGGCCTGAATGGGTGGCCATGGACGACGAAGTGCAGATCACCGTGCAGGGCCGCGGCAGCTTTCGCAGCCGGGTCGGCGAGCCGCTGCTCAACGCACTGGAACGCAACGGCTACTTCGTCGAGAACGCCTGCCGCTCCGGCGAATGCAGCCTGTGCCGGGTCAAGCTGGTGTCCGGCACGGTGTTCAACCCGCAGGAAGCGCACCTACGCGCCTCCGACCGCGACTTCGGCTGGATCTATTCCTGCGTGGCCTTCGCCACCAGCGATATAGAAGTGCTGCTTTAAT
The DNA here is from genome assembly GCF_000213805.1 of Pseudomonas fulva 12-X. Lineage (NCBI taxonomy): Bacteria > Pseudomonadati > Pseudomonadota > Gammaproteobacteria > Pseudomonadales > Pseudomonadaceae > Pseudomonas > Pseudomonas fulva. The sequence continues at coordinate 2,552,782 of NC_015556.1, forward strand.
GCCGCGCTCGTTAAGATGCGCGGCTGATAACCTTTACGAGCCTACTGAATGACCATCGCGATGGCCGCGCTGTGCCTGTTTCTGGCCGGTTTTACCGCCTACTACCTGGCCGGCGCCGCACGCCGGCCGCAGCTGATCTACCAGGCCAACGCCCATAACGCCGAGCTGCTTGCCAAGGTGCCGCGCCTGACCCAGCGTTTCTGGGTAACGCCCTGGCTGATCAACGGACACCTGCAAATTTTCGTGGCCGGTATCCAGGAAGCGCTCTCCCCTCGTCTGGTCTACGACCAGGCCGAGACGCTGCGCATGAGCGATGGCGGCACCACGGCGCTGCACTGGTTGGGTGCCGACTTGCCGGCCCATACGCCGACCCTGGTAGTGCTGCACACCATCACCGGCTCGCCGCAAAGCATGCGGGTGTTCATGCGCGACATGCAGCGCCTCACCGGCTGGCGGATCGTGCTGTGCGAGCGCCGCGGCCATGGTCAATTGCCGCTGACCAGCCCACGTTTCAATACCATGGGCGACACCGAAGATCTGCGCGAGCAGCTGGAACTGATCCGCGAGCGTTACCCGCACTCGCCGCTTTACGCAGCCGGCGTGTCGGCCGGCACCGGCCTTTTGGTGCGCTACCTTGGCGAGCAAGGCGAAGACACGCCGCTGCAAGGCGCCTTCGCCTATTGCCCCGGCTACGACATCCAGGTGGCCTTCGCCCGCTCGCGAGCACCCTACAGCCGGGTGATGGCGAGAAGACTGGTGCGCCAGTTCGTAACGCCGAACCGCGAAGCGCTTTCGACCTGGCCCAGCCTGGCGCAACTGGAGGGCGCACAAAGCCTGGACGAGTTTCACCAGCACCTCTACGAATGTGCCGGCTACGACAGCTGGCAGGCCTACCTGAACGCCTGCAACCCGGTCGCGCTGATGGACAGGATCAGCGTGCCGCTGCTGGTACTCAACGCCGAGGACGACCCGGTCTGCGTGGCTGACAACGTACGTGAACACCAGGACGCCATGGCGCGAATGCCGAAAACCCTGCTGGCCGTCACTTCCCGCGGCAGCCATTGCGCCTACCTGTCGGGGCTCACCGCCAGGCCCTGGGCCCATCATCTGGCGGCGGAATTTCTACAGGCGGTGCAAACCCGCGCAGCTGAATGAACCGTTGTTCACCTGCGTTTTAGCTTGCGGCTGCTCAGCTGTATCCACGCGGGCGCGTGGTCGCTGGGGTGATCCTCGCCGCGCACCCAGGTATCGACGCCTGCGCTCTGCAGATATGGAGCCAACGCGTGGTTGAGCAGCAGGTGATCGATGCGCAGGCCTGAATTGCTCTGCCAATGGCGCCTGAAGTAGTCCCAGAAGGTGAACAGCTGCTCGTTCGGGTGCAGGGTGCGCAGTGCATCCACCCAGCCCTGCTCCAGCAAGCGTTGAAAACAGGCGCGGCTTTCAGGTTGCAGCAAGGCGTCCTTGAGCCACGAGCGGGTGTTGTAGATGTCGAAATCGGTCGGCACCACGTTGAAATCGCCAGCCAGCACCACCGGGTGCTCACTGGCCTGCAGCGTCTGCGCATGGGCGATCAGGTGCTCGAACCATTTGAGCTTGTAATCGAACTTCGGGCAGGGCTGCGGGTTGCCGTTGGGCAGGTACAGGCACGCCACCACCACGCCCTGTACCGCCGCCTCGATATAACGCGCCTGGCTGTCCCACTCGGCGCCAGGCAGGCCGCGACGAATCTCCAGTGGCTGGGTATCACGGCCGAGAATCGCCACGCCGTTCCACGAGTCTGCCCCTGATAGACCACGCCATAACCAGCCGCTTCGATATCCCGGGCCGGGAACGACTTGTCCGGCGTTTTCAGCTCCTGCAGGCACACCACATCCGGCTGCTCACGCTGCAGCCAGCTCAGCAGGTTGGGCAACCGGGCGTTGATGCCATTGATATTGAAGGTGGCGATACGCAGGCGCTTCATCGGTGATTTCCGTAACAGTCATATCGGAGTTATGACCGGCATGGAGCGTTATCGATGCGGCAAGAGGATGGATGGTAGCGACAGCCAGGAAGCAGGTATGCCTGTGCGATGGGCGGCGTGGCGAGGCGTGTACGCTGTTTGACATCGATGACCGAGCAACTTTCGCAAACTGCTTCAATTATCAAGAGCCAGCTTACATAATGTCATATTATGAAATAATATAACGTCTAGTATTTAACCGCTTCGGTAGCGTAGCACCATGCACAGACGTCACCTCCTGCACCTGGCCCTGGCAGGTTTTACCCTGCCCTGGGCCGTCGCCGCTTGCGCCACCCAGAAAATCGTGCATGCCCGTGCCTGGGACGATGGCGACAAGCTGAGGCTGGTATTCGAGCTGAGCGGTCCGGCGAAGTACCAGATCTTTTCTCTGCAAGCGCCTGATCGACTGGTCGTCGACCTGGCGGACACCCGCGCCTTTGCCGGCCTGAATGAACTGCCGGCTGGCAACCGCCTGCTCGGCGCCGTACGCAGCGGCCCTCAGGCTGGCGGCACGCGTATCGTGCTCGACCTGAAGCAGCCGGCTCGGGTGGAAAGCTTCCTGCTTGGCCCCTCCGGCAGTGAGGGCCATCGCCTGGTGGTCGATCTGCACAGCGCTGCAGTGGCGACGCCGCCGATTGCCAAGGCGCCGCCGACAGCGGCCGTTGCTGCTGCCACCAAGACTGCCGGGCAGCGCGATGTGGTCGTGGTGATCGATGCCGGGCACGGCGGCAAGGACCCGGGCGCGGTAGGTGGCAATGGCGAGCAGGAAAAGATCGTGGCCCTGTCGATCGCCCGACTGCTGGCTGACAAACTCAATCGCCAGCGTGGCTTCAAGGCGCAGCTGGTGCGCAATCAGGATGTGTTCATACCGCTGCGCAAACGCGTGGAAGTCGCCCGCCGTTACAACGCCGACCTGTTCATTTCCGTGCATGCCGACGCTGCGCCGCGGCGCAACGCATCAGGTGCGTCGGTTTTCGCTCTCTCGGAAAGCGGCGCCACTTCGACCACCGCCCGCTGGATGGCAGAGCGGGAAAACAGCGCCGACATCCTCGGCGCTCGCGAATTGCTGTCGCTCAAGAACAAGGATCCGATGCTCGCCGGCGTACTGCTCGACATGTCGCTGAACTCCACCATCACCACCAGCCTTGGGCTGGGCAAGACCGTGCTGGACAATGTCGGCAAGGTAGCTGGCGTGCATCAGAAGCGCGTCGAACAGGCGGGGTTCGCCGTACTGAAATCGCCGGACATCCCATCGATCCTGGTGGAGACCGGTTTTATCTCCAACTCCGGCGACTGCCGCAAACTCTGCGACCCGCTGCACCAGAAGCGCGTGGCCCAGGCGATTTTCGATGGGCTGCAGACGCACTTCGTGGCGAACCCTCCGCCGGGTAGTTATCTGGCGAATCGCAAGGTTGAAGCGATCAGCTGAGGACTCAGCAGTTCAACAGTGTGGGAGCGGGCCATGCCCGCGATTTTTCCGCGCGCATGGCGCGCTCCCACATTCGTAATCTTTCATCAAGACCGCCGCGCGGTCTCATTGATCGGTTCGAGTGGGCGCTAGCTGCCAACCAACTGGTCCAACCGCGCCTGCAACTCCGCGCGTCGAGTCGCATCGGCGGCCTCTTTGCTTTGCAGGCGCGCCAACAACTCGCCGGCCTGCTGAGGCGACAGCACGTAAATGCCATCGTCATCGGCGACCAGCAGATCACCGGGCTGCACCCGCACGCCGCGTATCGTCACCGGAACGTTCACCGTGCCCTGCTCGCCAAGCGGGCGCGTGGTATAGGCGCTGACGCCGCTGCAGAAGATCGGCAAGCCGAGCGTTCGCAGCGCGCGCACGTCGGTCACCGGCCCGTCGATCACCACGCCGGTCAGGCCCTTGATGCGTGCAGCGATAGTTCGCAGCTCGCCCCAGCAGGCGCAATTAGCCTCGCCGCTGTTGGCGACAACCAGCACGTCGCCGGGCTGGCTGGCGATCAGCGCATCGCGCAGCACGCCGCCGTCCGGTGCGTGGATCTGCGCGGTGGTAACGCGGCCGACGATGTGCACATCGGCCACCAACGGCGGTAAGCCGTGGATGTGTCCTTCCTGCAGCACATGGCCGATGGTCGACGCGGCGATGCCGCGATAGGCGTCGATCAATGCAACGGGAACGGATTCGGTAGTCATCGCGGGGCCTTGGGTCGGATCAGTGGGCAGGTGGAGCAATATTCCACCGGGTCGCTGGCCTGGTAGTAGAAGCAGCAGGTGCGGCGGAACCGTACGGCGCGCGAGCCGTCATCGAGCAGGATCAGCGGTCGGTTGAAATGCTGCAGCGGGTTGTAATCGAGGCCGAACAGGCTGCCGGGAGCCTGCTCGGTCAGCCAGCGACAGTCTTCGGCGCAGCGCTGTCGCGTCGCGGCGCATTCGAGCTTGGCCAGGCGTCGCTCGTACAGCGAGTAGACGCGCACCGCGGTGTTCTCCCAGAGGATGCGCCGCGACACGCCGGTGAGCCGGTAGAAGCTCTCCCACAACGGCTGCAACAAGCCGGCGAACAGCTGGCCGGTCACCGCCTCGCGCCAGGCTTCGCGCGCGCCGGGTTCGGGCCGCGAGACGGCCAGGCTGCGCAGCGGCAGTGACGAGGTCCACAGGCCGTCGTCGTGGCCGTACTCGATGAAGGTGTTGTCCAGCGACAGCTCCAGCCCCTTGTCGTAGGCGGACATGGCGTACAGGCAGGCGCCGGTGAGCAGGAACGACTGGCGCTTGCCCAGCAGCGAGGCGGTGATGCGCCGCGACGGCGAGAGAATCACCGGGCCGAGCCTGTCCAGCAGCGCCGTGCAGGTGGCTTCGTCGAGCAATTCCCTGGCCGGCAGGCTGCGTGCAAGGTCGCGCTCGCTTTCACGGCGCAGGCGCAGCGCGCCGCACAGGCTGGCCCATTCGGCGTCGCTGAAGCTCATCGGGGAATGTCCCGACCGAAGGGAATGCACAGCGGCGTGTGGAAGAACGGGTCGGGGATGATCCGGCAATCCAGGTCGAACACCGTCTTGACCAGTTCTTCGCTGAGGATGTCCGCCGGCTTGCCCTGGGCGTAGGCGGTGCGCTGGTGCACGGCGACCATGTGGTCGGCGTAGCGACAGGCCAGGTTGAGGTCGTGCAGCACCATGACGATGGTCTTGCCCTCCTGGCGATTGAGTTCGCGCAGCAGATCCAGTACCTCGATCTGGTGGGCCAGGTCGAGAAAGGTGGTCGGCTCGTCGAGCAGCACCAACTCGGTCTCCTGGGCCAGGGTCATGGCGATCCAGGCGCGCTGCCGCTGACCGCCGGACAGCGCATCGACCGGCCGTTCGGCCAGCTCGTCGAGGCCGGTGCGGGTCAGTGCGCGGGCCACCACGGCTTCGTCCTCGGCCGACCACTGCTGCATCCAGCTCTGGTACGGGTAGCGCCCCAGGGCGACCAGCTGACGCACGCTGATGCCCTCGGGCGCTACCGGCATCTGCGGCAAGATCGCCAGCTCCCGCGCCACGGCGGCGGTCGGTTTGCGCTGGATGTCGGCGCCGTTGAGGATCACGGTGCCGGCCTGCGGCTTGAGCAGCCGGGCGAAGGATTTCAGCAGCGTGCTCTTGCCACAGCCGTTGCTGCCGATCAGCACCGTCACCTGGCCGCGCGGCAACGCCAGGTCGAGGTTGTCGATGATCGGCTGGCGCTGGTAGGCCAGGGTCAGGTTGCGGCTGGCGATGGCGGTCATTTCAGGAGTCCTCACTGCCGCTGCTTGATCAGCAGGTACAGAAAATACGGGGTGCCGAACACGGCGACGAAAATGCCGGCGGGCAGGTCCAGCGGCAGGAACAGGGTGCGCCCGGCCAGGTCGGCAAGCATTACCAGATTGGCACCGACCAGCGCCGCCATGCAGGCCTGGGCGGCGAAACCGATGGGGATCAGCTGGCGAGCGATATGCGGCGCGATCAAGCCGACGAAGGCCATGGCGCCGCCCCAGGCGATGGCCGAGCCGGCCAGGGCCACGCTGACGGCAAGAAGCGCGGCGCGCAGCCACTGCACGCGCACGCCGATGCCGCGGGCCAGGCCCTCGTCCAGTTGCTGAACCACCACGTGGCGCGACAGCAGGGCCAGAACCGGCAGCAGGCACAGCAGCACGCCCGCCAGCGCCTTGACCTCTGGCCAGCCCGCGCCGTACACGCTGCCGGTCAGCCATACATAGGCCGACAAGGTGGTGCTCAGCGGGCTGAACACCAGCATGAAGGTGGTGGCCGCCGCCAGCATGGCCGACACACCGACGCCGATCAGCACCAGCCGCAGCGGTGACGTGCCCTGCTTCCAGGCCAGGCCGTAGACCGCCAGCGCGGCACTGCCGGCACCGAGCATCGCCGCCAGCGGCAAGCCGCCCATGCCCCAGGTCGCCGCGAAGGCCGACAGGTACAGCACCGCCGCCGCACTGGCGCCGCTGGACAGGCCGAGCAGATCCGGCGAGGCCAGCGGATTGCGTACGATGGCCTGCAGGATCAGCCCGGACACCGCCAGGGCCCCGCCGATCAGCCCGCCGAGCAGCAGGCGCGGCAGGCGCAATTGCTCGACGATGAAGCTCAGCCCGGCCCCGCCCTCGCCCATCAGCACGGCAGCGACTCGCTGCGGCGAGAGCATGACTTTGCCCAAGCACAGGCCGAGAACCAGCACGAAAAGGCTGAACAGCACGGCCAGCAGCAGGCGCAGCGCGCCGGTGCCTTCGATACGCCGAGAGAAACCGTGCCAGCGCAGGATGCGAGGTCTAGGCATTGCGACCTCCACGGCGTGCCAGTGCAATGAAAAACGGCGCGCCGAACAGCGCGGTCATCACCCCGACCGGCACTTCCTGGGGCAGGATCACCACCCGGGCGAGCATGTCGGCGACCAGCAACAGCGTGGCGCCGAGCAGCGCGCAGCCAGGCAACATCACCCGATGGTCGATGCCGACCAGACGACGCACCATGTGCGGCACGATCAGACCGATGAAACCGATGCTGCCCGCCAGGGCCACTGCGCTGCCAGCCAGCATTACCACCAGCACGCCGAGTTGCAGGCGGATCAGGCCGGTGCGCTGCCCCAGGCCGATGGCGATCTGCACGCCGGCATTGAGCACGTTGACCTGGGCGCCGAGCAGGCAGGCCACCAGCAGCGCCACCAGCGCGCAGATCAGCAGCGGCACGGCGGTGGCCAGGCTGCGCTCGCTGAGCGAACCGGCCAGCCAGAACAGCACGGTATCCAACCCTTGTTGGTCGATCACCAGCAGCGCCTGGCTGAACGCCGTGAACAGTGCCGTGATCGCCGCCCCGGCAAGCACCATGCGCAACGGGTTGAGCGCGCCCTGCCCGCTGTTACCCACCGTCCAGACCAGCGCACCGGCCACGGCGGCACCGCAGAAGGCGCTCCACAACCATTGCTCAGGCGCATTCAGGGAGAACAGCGACAGGCTGACGATCAGCGCGAAGGTCGCCCCGGCGTTGATGCCGAACAACCCTGGCGAGGCCAGCGGGTTGCGGGTCATGGCCTGCATCAGCGCGCCGGCCACCGCCAGGCTGGCACCGACCACCACCGCCATCAGGGTGCGCGACAGCCGGGTGGTGTTGACCAGCAGGTGATCGACGTTCGAGGGATCCCCATGCAGCAAGGCGTTGAACACGGTGTGCGGGGCGATCCAGCTGGGGCCGGTGGACAGGCTCAGCACGCAACAAGCCAGCAGCACGAGCGAAGCGATGATCAGTTTGCTCCACGCTGTCATGCCGCGGCGTCCTGCAGCAGGGTGCGTTCGATATCGTCGAGAACGCTATTGGCGCCGAGAATGCCGCCGGAAAATATCCAGGCCACGCCATCCACCCACCACACCTGCCCGGCTTTGGGCGCGCTCATGCGCTGCCACAGCGGGTGATGGGTAATCGCCTGGTAATGGCGCTGCACCGCCGGGCTGTCGGCACGGCCGAACACGAAGAACACGTCGGCGTCGGCCACCGGCAGGCTTTCGCGGCTACGCAGCTTGATGGACACCCCGGTGGCATCGCGGCTCTGGCGGTTCCACACGAAACCCAGCTCGGCCAGCACGCTGCCGGCGAAGCTGTCGGGCAGGTAGCTGCGCACGTGGTCTTCGCGTACGTCCAGCACCGATACGCTGAGTGGCCAGCGCGCGCCGAACTTCGCGGCCAGGCGTGTGCGCAAGGCGCTGATGCGTGCATCCCAGCGTGCTTGCAAAGCCTGCGCTTCGACGTCGCGCGCCGTGGCGGCGCCCATCACGCGCAGGGTGTGGCGGAATTCGAATACCTCGTCGAGCATCACCACCGGGCACAGTTGTTCGAGCAGCCCCTTGACCCGCTCGTGGCGAAAGCGCGAGGCGACGATCAGGTCCGGGGTGAGCAAGGCGATGTCCTCCAGGCTCGGCTGGGTTTCCAGGCCGACATGGGGCACGCCTGCCAGCGCCGGGCGCAGGTAGCGATACATGGGCTTCTCGCTCCACGAATCGACCACGCCGGCCGGCCGAATGCCAAGCGCCACCGCAGTGTCGGTGGCGCCTTGAAACAAGGTGATGACGCGCTGCGGTGCAGGCCCGGCCTTGGCCAGGGGCATTGCACCGGCAGCGATAACGCCCAGGGAAAGGCGCATCAACGTGCGCCTGGACAACGATCCACTAGGTTGCAAACTCGATCCTTTGTAATGGATTGACGACTAGCCCCTTGCCGAACGGCATGCTGCCCGGCCCACCGGCCCGTTCGATCATCGGGCGTAGCAGGAGTTTCTGCGGCCAGGTATCGGACTCGAACAACTGGCCACGCAGCACGGCGCGAGCGTCGTCGTCGAACGGCACAGCGGTGATCCGCTCGCTCAGGGCATCACGCAGCACCCGCCAGGCCTGCACGGCTGGTACGTCGTAAACGCGCTCCAGGGTATCGATGATACCGCGCAGGTTGACCTGAATGCCCAGAGTCTGCAGCCAGAACAGCAAGTCTTCGGGGCGCTCATGGTACAGCGTCTGGGCATGACCTTTCTTGATCCGGTACTGCGGGTCGAGCATTCCGTTGCGCTCCAGCCAGGGCACGTACAGGCGCAGTGAGTCGTGATCACGCAGCAACAGCCCGCTGACTTTGCCTGCGTCGTACACCAGCACGGCGTTCTGACCGTGCACTTCGCCGAGCATGCCGAGGCGGAACATGCGCAGGTTGACCTCGAAGAACAGCGTGCACAGCTCGGCGAACAGCTGTAGCACCGAGGCCGGGCCGGCCCGCAGACCGCGCTGGCGTATGCAGTCGTCGAAGAAATGCCGGTCGCTGTCGGGCAATGGCGTGCCCAGCGCGGCCATGGGCAGCAGGCGCTTGGCGGGGTCTGCGAGCAGCGCCGGGGGGTAGCCACGAACCATGGCCGAGAGGTGGCGCGGCGCCTCGTCGAACAAGGTACCGCCGTCGGGCATATAGCCCCACCATTTGCTTTCATCGCAGATATGCAGGGCTTCGCGCAGCACCTCGTCACGCTCGCGCCCCTGACGCAGCAACGCCTCGCTCAGCCCGCCGTTGATCATCTTCACCGCCGGCAGGTAGCGGGAGGCGCCGAGGGAATACACCGCCATCGGCAGCTTGATGTGATCAGCCGGCGCCGCGGCGCAGGCCAGCGAACGCAGCGACGAGGTGGGATGGAAACGGCCTTCCTGGAAGCTCAAACGCCGGCACTCGCCACGCTCGAAGGCCGCGCCGAGCTGCGCCGGAAGCACCCGCTCCAGTTGCCAGGGGTGAACGGGCAAGGCGACGTGGCTATCGGCAATCCCCAGGGCGCGCATCTCGGCGTCGAGCTTCGCGTGCTGCTCAGGCTCGAGAATGAACTGGGCCGGCTGGCAGCGCGCCAGCGCCTCGATACCGGCACCGAAGGTCAGGCAGCTTTTGGCCACCGCGACCCAGTTGAGGGCCAGGGGCTGGTCGAACTCGGCCTGGTACTGGCGGTACTGCTCGTCATCCAGGCCCTGCTTGGCCTTGGCCAGGGGATGGAACGGCCGGTCGCGCAGCGAGCCCCACTGTTCCATGGCCAGGAAGAACGCGGCGCCGTCCTTTTCCAGCAGGCCTTCGGTCGGCACCTGGTGGTCGAGGGACAGCGCGGTCTGCCCGACGCTGGTGCGCAGCACGTCCATGAACAGCTCGATGCCCTTGTCGTTGTCGACCGCATCGACTTTCACGCCTTTCAGGGCCAGGGCCATAAAGGCATCCGGGGTGAGTGGCCGGGTGCTCTGCCCCTGCACGTCCAGCACCGGGGTGCCGGGCACCTTTTCCCAGGCCTGGGTGATGCCCGCGCGCAGGGCGACCGCCAGGCCGCGTTGTTCGGCGGCGTCGTAGTGCCAGTGCCAGATCCTGTGCGGCACCTGCAGTTCAGCCAATGGCGAATCCGGGTGCGCAGCACACCAGGTCGCGGGCTCGACCAGATGGGCATCGAGGGGGCCGAAGAAATCTTCGGCCAGCAGGCAGTCGACCAGGTCCTGCATAACCAGGTCAGCGGCAATCGAGTGGTTGGTGTGAGTCATGGAATCAGTTTCCTCGCGTCGAGGTGGTGGCCAGCTTGGCCTGGAGAGCGCGAAACGCGATGCCGCGTTCGTCACCCAGCACGAAAGTGTTGACGCCGCGTTCGAGCCACCGCAGGTGGTCGTCGGGCTGGCGTGGAATGGCGCAGTACGGGATGCCGGCTGCCTGGGCGGCGCGCCAGGTGTCGAGCAGCGCTTGCTGCACCGTCGGCTGGTCGATCCGCCACGGCGTGCCGAACGACTGGGACAGGTCGGCAGCGCCTTCGAGGATCATGTCCAGCCCCGGCACGGCTGCCAGCTCCGCGGCGCGGCGCACACCCTCGACGCTTTCGACCATGGCCACGACCATGATCTGCGCGTTGGCCTCGGTAACGTACTCGGCCAGGCTGGCCTTGCCGAAGGCGCCGGGGCGACCGGCATTCAGGCTGCGCTCACCCAGCGGGTGATACTTGCAGGCGCGGATCGCCGCACTCAGCTTCTCGGGGCGCTCGACCTGCGGCAGGACGATGCCCTGGGCGCCGCCATCGAGCAGGCGCAGCATGCGCTTGGGCGCGAAGTCCGGCACTCGCACCAGGGGTGTGAGCGCATAGCTCTCGGCAGTGCGGATCATGTGCTCGACGGTTTCCGGGTTGATCAGCACGTGCTCCATGTCGATGATCACGAAGTCGTAGCCGGCTTCGGCAATCAGCTCGATGGACGCCGCCGACGGAATCGAGGCGATCAACCCGCGCACCGCCTCGCCGGCAGCCAATTGCTGCTTGAGTCGGTTGGTTCTCAGCATGGGCGCGGTCCGTGGCGGTGCATGGGATTGGCTACGTGCTTGAAGCGCCGCTCGCCGTCACCCAGCAGCCGGCGCTTGGCCAGTTCCTCCACCTCGTATTCGGCGGCGAACACGTCGAAGGCTTCAAAGCGCGCTGCGTGCTGCGGGTGCTCGCGCTGATAGTCGAGCACCACGTCTGCGGTCATGTGCCAGAACTCGCCCTCGTCCAGGCCATAGTGCTGACGCAGGAAGATCGCCATCTCGGCCAGGCAGATGAAGAAGAACGCGTCACAGGAGAAGTCACGCACCGCGTTCAGGTCATCGGTGAGGATGAACGAGTTGCGGTTCAACTTGGCGTGGCTCGCCGGCAGCGGCACCAACTCGGGCGCCAATTCCGGACGAGCCAGGTGCGCCGGCGAGTACCGCACGCCGTCGTGGAAGTCCTTGAGGGCGATACGCTCGGGCCAGCCGTCGCGGTGGATCAGCACGATGTTCTGCCCGTGGGATTCCATGCCGATGCCCTCGGCATACAGCATGTGCACGATGGGCGCCACGCTGACGCGCAGCAGTTGCTGCACCCAGGCATGCAGGCCGTACTGCGCGATCCAGGCATCGATGAACGGGCGCTGCTCGCCCTCGCCATAGCGGTTCTCGACATGGCTCAGGCCGTTGAACGGCACGCCCTGCTCGCCCGGCTTCAGGTAGCGGTTGAGGTTTTCCCGCCAGATCGCGCCCAGGGTGCCGTAAGTCTGGCTCTGGCGGATGGCGGGCAACTGGGCGTAGTCGAAGCTGACCCCGGCCACTTCGCCAAGAACCACGAAACCGAGCTTCTGGGCGGTGGCGTCACTGGCGATCAGCCGTTGCAACCAGTCATTGATGATCGGCCCATTGAGCACCGTGTGCCGTGCCAGGATGCGCGTGCTCGATGTGTTGGTCATGCTCAGGGCGAGCTTCACGTAGGGCCGGTTGGGCTGCTCGACGTTGGCCAGGGTGCGAATCGACTGCTGGGGGCGGTAATCCGGGCCGGACGTGCCCAGGTACAGCAGCTCGCCGCGGGCCAGCTCGGCTTGGAAGTTCGGCACGATGACCTGCTCCCACTGCCAGGGGTGCACGGGAATCGGCCAGTAGTCGGCTAGCGTGCGGCCCTGCTCGGCCAGTGCCCGGTCGATCTCGGCCCAGCGCCCGGCGCCGAACTCATCCTCGAGAAAGCGCTGCAGGTCGATGCCTTGCGACTGGTTCACCGAGCCCAGCCTGCGGGCGATGCCCAGCCAGACCACCGCCAGCGGCTGGCCGAATTCCGGGCCATAACGACGGTTGTCGTCCAAGGAAAAGCCGATGCGCGACTTGTAGCACGGGTGGTAGCTGTGGGCATCCATGAAGTGCCGCTCCAGGCTGTCGGCATCCAGGGTGTGTGGCGCCGCAGCGGGGCTGTAGTCCTGGCTGCGCGACTGCAGGTCCTTGAGCAGCGTCTGCTCCAGTTCCTGGATGAAGCGCGGCATGTGCGGGCCATCGGCCAGCTCGCCGAGCAGCTCGGCGATGGCCTGGTGCAGATCCGGCTGAGTGGCCTGGCCCTGGGCGTCGATACGCTGCAGGGTGGCCGAGTCGAGGCGGATGATGGCGAAGCTGTCGCTGAGCAGGCCCTGGCAGCGGTACTCGACCGCTGCGCCCTGCTCGTCAGTGCCGGCGACGATAAAGCGTTGGCGACCGTCGCCCAGGGGTTCCTGGCGATAGCTCAGCACATCCTCGTAAAGCAGGGTTTGCAGCAGTTGCCCGACCACCCGTTGCGACACCTGGCGGTAGCGCTGCGGGTTGGCCGGGGTCAGCCACGCATGGGCATGGGCGATCAGTTCGGGCGCACGAAGGGGAGAAAACGAAGACATTGATAGACACCTCATGAACGGTGTTCGGACAGGGCTGAGCCAGGCTCGGCGCCGTCATTGGAAAGAGGAAAACGCCAGGCGAACGGCAGGGCGAGGAGGATCAGCACGGCGGTGGCGATAAACACTTCTCCGACGGCACCTGCAGTACCGGCGTGGGCCGTGCCCCAGTCATTCCCAAGGCGAACCTGCAGCCACAGCGACGCCAGCACGATGGCCAGGGACGACAGCAGGCGCCGGGAGATGTTGTTCATCGCCGCGCCCTGGGTGATCAGCGCCTCGGGCAGCACGTCCAGCCCGGCGGTGGTCACCGGCATGTAGGACAGACCCAGGCCGGCGCCGCGCACCACCATCAGCAGGCAGATGGCGAGCATGCCGACATCGTGGTCGATGGTGCCCAGGGCGAAGGTCGCCAGGCCGGTCAACAGCAAACCGGTAGAGACGATGCCGCGCGGCCCGTGACGATCCAGCAACAGCCCGCCAAAGTGGCCGAACAGGCTGGCCGACAAGGCGGTACAGAGCAGCGCGATACCGGTCCAGATGGCGCTGTGACCCATCACCATCTGCACCAGCAGCGGCACCAGCACCAGGCACTCGAACATGCCGATGGACTGCACCACGGCGATCACCACGCTGGAGCGGTAGCCTTTCAAGGCGAAGATGCGCAGCTCCAGCAAGGGCGTCGGGTGGCGCAACTGGTGCCGCACGAACGCCACCAGGCAGAACGCCGCCAGCAGCAGGCCGAGCAGGTTGAAAGGATCCTGCAGCGCTTGCAGGTCGTGCAACCGCCCTACGGTGATCATCAGCACGCCGATACCAATCGCGACCAGCAGGTAGCCGCTCAGGTCGAATGCCTTGGCGGCGCCCGCCTCGCTTTTCGGCAGCACGTTGACGCCCAGGCCCAGGGCCAACAAGCCGATAGGCACGTTGACCAGGAACAGTGCGCGCCAGTCGTACCACTGCAGCACCAGGCTGCCGCACAACGGCCCGACCGCCGGGGCGAGCATCACGGCAGCGCCCCACAAGCCGGTCACCGCACCACGCTCACCTTTCGGGTAAACCGAAAAGATGATCGCCAGCGACAGGGGAATCATCAGCCCGCTGGCGACGCCCTGCACCACCCGAGCGGTGATCACCCAAGCGATGGAGCCGGCCATGGCGCCCAGCAACGAGCCACCGATGAACAGCCCCAGGCCAGCGAGATACAGTGGCTTGCGGCCTGCACGCTGGGCCAGGTAACTGGTCAGCGGCATGGTCATGCCCATGCTCACCATGAACGCCGCGACGATCCACGTGGCCATCACCGGGCCCAGCGCGAACGCCTCGATGAAGGCCGGCAATGCCGGGTTCAGCGAGGTGTTGTTGAGGCTCACGGTGGTGGTGCCGAGAATCACCGCCACGACCACCAGGCGACGTGACGCCAGCATCAGCCATCACCTCGGCCGACGAACACCTGCTCCGGGCGCGGATGACAGAGGAAGTCGGCGTGGGAGATGTTGTAGCCGTATGCGCCGGCCATGGGCAGCACCAGCAGGTCGCCAACGGCCGGATCGACCAGTTGGCGACCACGGCTGAGCACGTCCTTGGGCGTGCACAGCTGGCCGACCACGCTGAAGGGCCGCGACACGCCGCTCGGTTCGCGCCCTGCCGCCGGCAGATGGATCACCGGATGATCGTGGCCCTGGGCGACCGGCAGGCGGAACTGGTGGGTACCGCCGCGACAGATCAGAAAGTGCTGGCCGTGGCTGGATTTGCTGTCCAGCACCTCGATGGCGTAATAGCCGCAGTACGCACTGATGAAGCGCCCTGGCTCGAAGCGCACCACCGGTGCATCCGCCAACGCCCCGAGCCGGCGCTCCAGATGGCGACACAGGCGTGGCCAGTCGAAGCGCTCGCCGCTCAGGTAATCGACGCCAATGCCGCCGCCGACGTTCAAGTGGGTCACGGTCTCGGGCCGATTGGCCAGGGCCTTCCACTGCGCCCAGCGTTCCAGGTAAAGGTCGAGCAGCTGTTCATGGCGCTCGACTTGCTGCTGGTGGGACATCGCATGCACATGGAAACCCTGCAGGCGCAGGTGGCTGCTGGCCTCCACCCGCTTGACCGCCTCTGGCACCTCGGCTTCGTCCAGACCGAACGGCGTCGCTGTGCCGCCCATGGCCAGGCGGCTGGACAGCGTGGTAGGCAACTCCGGGTTGATGCGGATGAACACCGGCTGCACCCGACCCAGCTCGACGGCGATGCGTTGCAGACGCTCGATTTCGCCCAGGCTCTCTACGTGAATAGCCGCCACGCCCTGGCTCAGCGCGGCGCGGAAGTCGGAGTCCAGCTTGCCCGGCCCGGAAAACACGAAGGGACGGTCGCTGGACGCCGCCTGCAGCCGTTCGATCTCGCCACCGGAGGAAATCTCGAAGCCGTCTACCAACGGCGCCAAAGTGCGCAGGATAGGCGCTTCGCTGTTGGCCTTGATCGCGTAAAACAGCTCGACACCGGCCGGCAGCGCCGCCATCACCTCGCGCACGTGCTGCGCCAGGGCGTCGAGGTCGTAGGCGAACACCGCCAGGGGATCGGCCGCGCGACTGTGGGCCTGTTCGATGGCATCCAGTACGCTGGCGGGCAGCTTATCCATGACTCACCTCCTCGGCCCACGGGCACGCCAGCCTGACGTAACCGGCATGCCGGTCGGCCTGGGCCGACAGGCGTACCTTGAGATTGGTCTTGCAGGCGATCGGCTCGCCGGCCAGCAAGGCATCCAGCTCGGGCGCCGGGCGCACCAATTCGCTGCGGATCGCTTGCAACTGCCGTTCGACCCGCTGCCACATGGCGGCGGCCAGGTGCGGCCGCTCCCAACTCAGCGCCAGGATGGCCTCGGACAGGTTGTTGACGAACAGGCAGTAGCTGATGCGCTTCCAGCCCTGCTCGCGGGTGTAGGTCAGCGACTGGCGAACGCGCTCGGCGATGCCTGCTTCCAGGTGATTCACACCCAGGTCGTCGGTGAGCTTCACGCCTTCGAAGTCGCGCAGCAGCAGTTGCGCTGGCCAGCCGTTGTCGTGCACCAGCACGGCGTTCTGCAGGTGCGGCTCGAGCACCACGCCGTGGTTGAAGAACAGCGCCAGCACCGGGCGCAGCAACAGCGCCTGGTAGGCTTCGAACCAGTCCAAGAGGTGATCGTCGCTCGGTTTGCGAGCACCCGGTTGTTGCACAAAGCCCTGGATCAGCGGGCGCAGCTGCAGGTTGCGGGCGAACAGCGTGCCGGCCATCAGGCAGGACTGCGGCGCGGCGTGGTGGCAGAAGTTCTCGCGCAGGATGGCGCCGGTCTGCTCGCGGAACCAGTGCGCATCCTCGGCATTGCTGCCTGCCGGCGCCCAGCTCAACGCTCCCGGTTCGCTGACCAGGGTGGCGCCACCGATGGTCGCCTGATGCTCACGTTGCAGGCGGCTGAACAGGCGGTCGATGAACAGCGCGCTGTCCAGCTCGTACCAGGCGTTCTTGCGCACGCAATTGGTGATGCGCACATTCAGCGAGCCCTTGAGGAAGTAGTCGCGGCCTTCGCCGTACCAGGTGCGCATCGACGCGGTCGGGCTGGCCAGCGGGCCTTTCTGGCCGAGGTCGACGATCTCGCCGCTGGCGACCAGCGCCTTGACCCGTGCATCGGCCAGGAACAGCTCGGCCTGTACCGGATGCAGGGCGATCACCGCCCGCCCGCTACGGGCCAGGCGTTGGTCGGCGAAACCGGCCAGCACTTGCTCGTCGCTCAAGCCATTGCTGCGTAGATACAGCCCGTTGCGTGGCACTTCAATCAGATGCAGCGCCACCCGTGCGCGGAACTCGGGTCCATAGGTCTGCTGCAGATGCTCGGGCCATAGCCGGGCCTTGGGCGCCGGGTGGTTGGGGTGGCCGAACCACAGGCCCTGCTCGCTCGCCAGGTAGTCGCGCAGCGGGTCGTTGCCCTCGCTCTGCAGGGCGTGCTCGACGATGGCGGCAGTCACACCCTGACTCTGCATCACCTGTTCGAGCAACTCGTCATTGCGCGAGCCGGTCAGCTGCTGGCAGGCCTCGAGCAGGTGCGCGGCGAACTCGGCGAACGGCGGGCAATGCCAGTCGCCATCTCCCTCGCGCTTATACAGGTCGCTGAGGTAACGCTGGCTGCCGAGCGGGTCGCGACGATCCACCAGCACCAGAAACTGGCAGTTACCCGGCAGGTCGATCAGCAGCGGCAGGCCCTTGCCCTGCATCGCGCGCAGGTAATTGGCCGGCGCGATGCCGCGCACATGGGTCGGCCAGGCATAACGGGCGCGGTTTTCCGGCAGCGCGAATTCCTTGATCAGGCAGTTGAGCAAGGCATGGGTAGCGGCCATTTCGCTGATCACCCGGGCCATGCTGCCGCTCACCGAATCGATGCGGGTGACGCTGGCCGCTTCCTCGAAAGCGCTCGGGTAGGCACGCGTGGCGCGTGCGGTTTGCTCAGCCACGGGCACCTCCCAGCGCTGCGACCAGCGCGCGCTCGAAACGAGCGACCACCTCGGCGCACTGCGCCTCGTCGATGATCAACGGTGGCAGCAGGCGAATCACGCTGCCATGTCGGCCGCCGCGCTCGAGCAGCAGGCCCTGCTTGAAGCACTCGCTCTGGATGGCCGCCGACAGCGCGGCGTCCATGGGATGGGCGCCCTGAGCATCCGCCGGCTGGCGTTCGTCGACGATTTCCAGCCCCAGCATCAGGCCGCGGCCACGCACCTGGCCGATGGCCGGATAACGCTCGCGCAGAGCATGCAGACGCGCCTTCAGCCAGTCGCCGCGCACACGGGCCTGCTCGGCCAATTGGTCGCGCTGGATGATCTGCAGGGTGGTCATGCCGCTGGCCATGGCCATCTGGTTGCCACGGAAGGTGCCGGTGTGGGCACCGGGTTGCCAGGCGTCGAACTCGCGCTTGATGGCCAGCACCGCCAGCGGCAGGCCGCCGCCGACCGCCTTGGACATGACGATGATGTCCGGCTCGATACCGGCGTGTTCGAAGGCGAACATCCGCCCGGTGCGGCCGAAGCCGGCCTGCACTTCATCGACGATCAACAGGATGCCGTGGCGTTGGGTCACCTCGCGCAAGGTGCGCAGCCAGGCGTCGGGCGCGGGGTTTGCACCGCCCTCGCCCTGCACCGCCTCGACGATCACCGCCGCCGGCAGGCTGACGCCGCTTTCGACATCCTCAATGAACTGGGTGAAGTAATGGGACAACGCCTGCACGCCCGCCTCACCACCGATGCCCAGCGGGCAACGGTATTCATGGGGGTACGGCATGAACTGCACGCCGGGCATCAGCGAGGCCACGGCGTCCTTCGGGCCGGTATTGCCGGTCACCGCCAGGGCACCATGGGTCATGCCGTGGTAGCCGCCGGAAAAGGCGATCACGTTGCTGCGCCGGGTCACCGTCTTGGCCAGCTTGAGCGCGGCCTCCACCGCATCGGCGCCCGACGGCCCGCAGAACTGCAGGCAATAGCCCTTGGCCGGCAGCACGCCCAGCAGGGTTTCGCTGAAGGCGTCCTTCAGCGGCGTGGTCAGGTCCAGGGTATGCATCGGTACCCCGGAGGCCAGGAAGCTCGACAAGCTGTCGACGATTGCCGGATGGTTGTGGCCCAGCGCCAGGGTTCCGGCTCCGGCCAGGCAATCGAGGTAGCGGCGCCCCTCGACATCGGTCACCCACACGCCCTGCGCCTTGGCGATGGCCAGGGGCAGCTTGCGCGGGTAGCTGCGCACATTGGATTCGAAGCGGCTCTGGCGTTCCAGGTAATCCGCGTTGTTGCTGTGTACCGCCTGGCGATCGGATCGCTCCAGCGGCAGGGTACGTTCACTCAACATGGTGCTCGCCTCTATCTGTTCGAGGCTCCGGATGGAGCCGTTGAAAGTCGTCAGCACTGCACTCATCAGTAAGGCGGTCAGTAACGGCAGGTCATGCCGAATGCGGGGCTGCCTTCTACGAGGCGTCCCGCTTCATCCCTGAATGCTTGGTTTTATTGTGTTCAGCGAACGCCCGTTACCAGGCGTTCGCTGTGGGGTGCAACGGAAAATCAGAAGCCGAGGGTGGCCGACAGCACGAAGGTGCGTGGGGTTGAAAGAGTCAGACCAGCAGCGCTGTCGTCCGAAGCGCCAGCGGAAATCCAGTCACGGGAATTGGCGACGTTTTCGACGGTGCCGCGAAGAGTCACGTCAGTCTCGTTGACTTTGAAGGCATAGCGCGCGCCGAGGTCATAGCGCGTCCAGGAACCAATTTCTTGGTTGTTGGCCTGATCCAGATATTGCGAACTGCTGTATATGCCTCGACCTGTCAACGTCAGGCCCTGAATACCTGGCAGATCCCATTCGGCACCGAAATTGGCATTGAGCTTGGGCGTGGCCGGGGCGCGGTTACCATCGTTGGCACCTCCGTTGTTGGTGTCTTTCAACTCGCTGTCGATGTACATCACGCCACCGAGCAGCCTGACACCATCGATTGGCTCGCCGAATACGTTGAGTTCGACGCCATCATTGACGCGTTTACCGTTGGGACCGAAGTTGCCATCGTCTGCAGTGTCATAGGCAGGTTGCTTTATGCGAAATACCGCTGCGGTCAACGCGAATTTGCCCATGTCATATTTGGCGCCGGCCTCGGCCTGACGGCTGACAAAAGGCGGAAATATGTCGTTTTGATTGGCAGTGCCACTGGGAGCGATCTTGCCCTGGCTCAAACCTTCCATGTAGTTGGCGTACAAAGACAACTGATCGGTCGCTTTAAAAAGCACACCTGCAGAAGGCGAAAATTTCTCTTCATCATAAGCAGTTAGTTGCTTCACCCCGTCTGACCAGTCATCCACGATAATTCGTTGCCAGCGCCCCCCCACAGTTACCAAAAGCCGGTCTTCCATAAAGCCAAGCGTGTCTGAAAGAGCTATCCCGCTGAAACGATTTTCGGTGTTGTCCTTCGTCGACGGGCGCGTAGGCAAACCGGGTTCAGGCGTGGGTCGGGGGTTGTACAAGTTACTGGTGCCGCCAGCGTAGCGTGTGTCGCCGTTTTCGAAGTCCATGGAGAAATAGTCGGCAGCCATATTTACTTCATGACTAACTGCTCCGGTGTTGAACCATTTCCGCACGCCTGCGTTTACGGTTCGCACATCCTCGTCCCTGGTGAAGCCTCGAGGTGCCACGGCGAAATCGCCGGCCGCATTAGTCACGGATACGTTGTGACGCAGAAAATCGTGACGGCTCTTGCGTGCACCTACTGCACCGTAAACCATCAGCGAATCATCGATATCATATTCGCCGCGCAGGGCGCCAAAGGTGTCGCTGGTTTCAGCCTTACTCCAGGCTTGGGCGTAGTTGTGCCGCACATCGTCCGCTTTCGGGATAGGCACGTTTCTACCAACCAACACCCGCTCCTGCGGCGCATCGGTATCGCGCTCGGTATGGCCGACATCCATCGACAGACGCAGACGCTCGTCGCGGAAGTCGAGGCCGACCACGGCCATCTCGCGGTTGACCTTCTGGTGATCCCATTCGGTATCGCCGGACTGCTTGACGCCGTTGAAGCGGATACCGAAGCGGTTGTCCTCGCCGAAACGGCGACCTACGTCCACCGCGCCGCCAACCTGGCTGTCCGATGCGTAGCTGCCGGTAAATTCGGTGATTGGTTTGTCGGTGGCGCGCTTGGGCACGATGTTGATGCCGCCGCCGACGCTGCCGCGCGGCGAGATGCCGTTGACCAGCTGGGTCGGGCCGCGAAGGATGTCGACGCGGTCGGCCATTTCCATGTCGATGGAGTACGTCGGCAGGATGCCGTACAGCCCGCCGTAGGAGACATCGCTGTTGAACAGACTGAAGCCACGGATGGTGAACTGCTCGAAGCGCCCGCCCGCCGGGTTGGTGGAGCGTACCGCCGGGTCGCTGGCGGTCAGGTCGGCCAGAGTGCGCGACTGGGTGTTCTTTACCGCCTCGCTGGTGTAGGTGGTCATGCTCAGCGGCGACTCCATGAAATCCCGCGAGCCGAGCAGCCCCTGGGAGCTGCGACGGGCGACCTGGCCGCCGGCGTAGCGCTCGCCTTCCAGGCTTTGCGATGGGATGGTCACACCGGTGATGGCCGTGGGCGCGATTTCCAGGGTATCGGCGCTATCGGCCTCAGGCGCGATGGTATAGGCCGAATCGCCTACTGGCTGCAGGCGCAGGCCGCTGCCCTGCAGCAGACGGGTGAAACCCTCATCGACGCTGTAAGTGCCGCTCAGACCCGGGCTGCTGCGCCCACTGACCAGCGCCGGATCCACCGACAGGCTCACGCCGGCCTGGCTGGCGAAGCGGCTCAGGGCTTCACCCAGGCTGCTGCTCGGCACACTGTAGCTGTGCTCGGCGCTTTGTGCCTCGGCACTCAGCGGCGCGATGCTGCCCAGGCCGAGCATCAGGCTCAGGCAGACGGTGGAGTAGGAAATCGAAGACACCAGACGGGGCCGATGACGTGTCAGGGATGGCATGGCAGACGCTCTCTTTTTAATTCACTACTTCCCATGACAGGTGAGTGAGAAAAAAGGGACAGCCTTCAGGCAATTTTTTCGCGGGGCAGCAAAGTGACCCAGTAACGCGTGCGCTTCTGCACTTGCAGCGGCAGGCTGGCGGCCAGCAGATCGAGGATCTGATCGGTGTCGGCCAGGCGGAAACTGCCGGTCACCCGCAACCGCTCCAGGGCCGGCGACCAGCGCAGCACGCCGGGGCGATAGCGTTCGAGTTCGCGCAGGAAATCACCCAGCGGCTGGTCGTTGGCCATCAGCACACCGTCACGCCAGCCGAGCTGCCGCACATCGAAGGCCCCGGTGGACTCGACGCGCCCGCCGCGCAGCGTCAGCCGCTGCCCCGGCTGCAGCGCCAGGGTGTCGTAGACACTTGGCTGCAGCTGCCCGGCGCCACTGAACACCGAAAACTGGCAACTGTCGCCCTGCTGCCGTACGCAGATCTCACCCGCGCTCAGCGTCGCCCTGCCCTGCTCGGTTTCGATGACGAAGGGCGAACCCGCCGCGACCCGCAACGCCACTTCACCACGCAGCAAGGTCAGCCGGCGCTGAGCGGCGTCGAGGTTCAGGGCGCTATCGGTATTGAGGTCCAGCACGCTGCCATCGGCCAGGGTCAGCCGGCGCTGCTCGCCGACACGGGTAGCGAGGTCGGCGCGCCAGATGGGCAGCTCATGACTGACCAGCCAGGCGGCCGGCGCAACGGTGGCAGCACCCAATAGCCCCTTGAGCAAGCGTCGACGCCCTTGATCCGGTCGATCCAGGCTGGCCATCGCCAGCTCGGGCGGTACACCGCCAAAGCGTGAACGCAGGGTCTGAATCTTCTGCCAGGCATGTTCGTGGCTGGCATGGGCGCTACGCCAGCGCTGCAACGCTTGGTGATCGTTTTCGCTGGCTTCGCCGGATTCGATCAGCGTCAGCCAGCGTGCCGCCGAGCGGGCAACGCGGCGGGTGTCCTCGCTAACCTCGCGCTTCAGCACAGCTCGACCAGCAGGCAGTGTTCGTAGGCCTGCACCATATAGCGTTTGACGCTGCGCTCGGAGACATCGAGGCGCTCGGCGATATCCCGGTAGCCCAGGCCTTCGAGCTGGCTGAGCAGAAACGCACGGCGAACCACATGGGGCAGCCCGTCGAGCAGTTCGTCCAGTGCCTGCAGGGTTTCCAGCACCAGCCAGCGCTCTTCCGGCGACGGCGCGCAGTTTTCCGGCAGTTGCGCGAGCGCATCGATATACGCCTGCTCCAGGCTGCGGCGCTTATAAAGGTTGATCAGCAGGCGCTTGCCGATGGTTTTCAGGTAGGCGCGCGGCTCCTGCAGCTCGCTGATCGCTTGCGAGCCAGCCAGCACGCGCATGAAGGCATCCTGGCTGAGATCGGCGGCGTCCCAACCATTGCCCATGCGGCGGCTGAGCCACTGCTCGAGCCAGCTGCGATGTTCCCGGTACAGATCGTTGAACGCCCGTTCACTGGCTACGGCCACACCACCCATGCAAGTACCCGTTACGAAGATCAATAACGATATCGATTCTAATTAACAATTAAATAGAAAGGTAGCCTTGCCTGGGGATTTACCCGGCAAATCTACAGACTGCGGCATTGCCAGGCGTCCTGCCCCTCGACGCTACGCAAAATAATTGGCAAGCATCGCCACAGCGCTCTATTGTGCTGCCACTTTTTCGACCGAGCGGCTTGCCATGAAACGACTCTGCGTCCTGTTGTTCAGTGTTGTCTGTTCCTCTGCCTGGGCGACGGATGCCCCGGCCCCGAGCCACTGGACGCTGCTGGATCAGTTCGAGAAGGCCTACACCCTGGACGAAGCCGCCCGCGTAGTGCTGGTGGCGCGCAGCATGTCCACGGCCCGCCTGGTCAATGGTGCGCTGGAAGAGAAGCCGGAGGGTTTCCTGGACGCTCGCCACGTGGTGTACGTGGCGGATATCGAGAAGATGCCGTCGCTGGCCAAGATGGTCGCAGTGCCGGCCATGCGCTCGGCCAAGTACCGCATCATGCTCGACCAGACCGGCCGCGTGGCCAGCCGCTACGACGGCGACCGGGAAACGGTGCAGTGGCTCGAAGTCGAGAATGGCAAGGTGGTGCGTGAGCAGCGCTTCAGCGACGCCGCGGCCCTGCAGGCCGCGCTGGAAGCCCTGCCTCAGTAATCAGCCGAACAGCATGCGTAGAAAGCGGCCGATGTACACATCGCCGCGATAGGCCTCGTCGAGGCAGATTTGCGCTCGGGCCAGGTGCCCGTCGAGGCGCTCGCGAACCTTCTGTTCGCCACACAGGGCCAGGAGCGTCGACTTGCCATCGTCCTTGCCCTGATCCTTGTCGCTGTTGGGGTTGATGTCCTGCAGGTCGTCGAACAGTTGCACGGCATGCCCCAGCTCCACGGCGAAACGCTGCAGCACGCCGCGCACCGGTTGGGGCGCATCGCTGAGCAGATAGGCCATATCCATGATCGCGCCGAACAGCACCCCGGTCTTGAGGTTATTGGTCGCGGCGATTTCCTCTTCGGTGCGCGCATGCTTGCCGTCGCGCAAGTCCTGCAACTGCCCCTTCACCAGCCCTTGGGAGCCGATGGTATTAGCGAGCACTTCCACCAGTTGCGTGCGCACCAGCGGGCGCAGCCCGTCGATGGATGCCACCACGCCAAAGGCCCGCGACAGCAGCGCCACGGCAGCAAGAATGGCGATGTCTTCGCCGAAGGTCAGGTGCACGGTGGGTTTGCCACGGCGCAGCTGGGCGTTATCCATGCAGGGCATGTCATCGAGAATCAGCGAGGCGGCATGCACCATCTCGATGGCGCAGGCCAGATCCAGCGCCGGGCGCTGATCGGCGCCCAGACCATCGGCCGCCAACAGCAGCAGCAGCGGGCGCATGCGCTTGCCCGGCGCCAAGGCGCCGTCGCGAATCGCCGCGGCGACCAGGTCGCGCTCGTTGCTGGCCGCTGGCAGCAGCTCGTCGAGCCGGCCATCGACGGCGGCGCGCAACTGCATCAGGTGTTCGGTAAATCCGCTGTCGATCGCTGCGGTCGCATAGGCTGTCATCGTTCACTCTCTTCTTCTATATGCCTGCAGTACGTGAGCACGAGATACGTACTGAGGGTCACGACGCGGTACGATACTGACACCGAAATGAGCGTAACCAAAGCCGATTCGTAATGTTGGAACGTCTAATGCTTGCGGTTGCCTGATAAGCTGCCCGAAAGAGCCAGGCGGATATATACAGGCTATTCGAATATTCCGTTCTGCAAAGACCGCGTGCCCCCCAAAATGATTCCGGTGCAATGGAGCCTGCATGAAGAATAGCGACCTTAGTCGGCGTAAGGACGATCATCTGGATATCGTCCTGGATCGGCACAAGGCCACGTCGCGCATCAGTGCCGGTTGGGCGAACCTGCAATTCGAGCATTGCGCCCTGCCCGAGCTGGATCTTGGAGCCATCGACCTGCGCGCCACACTGCTCGGCGTCACACTGCAGGCGCCCTTGCTGATCAGCTCCATGACCGGCGGCGCCAATCGCTCCGAAGCCATCAACCGACATCTGGCCGAAGCCGCTCAGGAGCTGGGCATTGCCATGGGCGTCGGCTCCCAGCGCGTCAGCCTGCAGACCGGCAACGACCAGGGCCTGACCCGCGAGCTGCGCCGCCTGGCGCCGGATATCGTGTTGCTATCGAATATCGGCGCCGCCCAGTTACTGGAAAAAGATGGCATCGACCTGGCCCGTCGCGCCGTCGACGCCCTGCAGGCAAACGGCCTGATCATTCACCTCAACCCCCTGCAGGAAGCGGTACAGGCCGAAGGCGACCGCAACTGGCGCGGTGTGCTGACACAGATCGCCCGGGTGGTTAAAAGCCTGGAGGTGCCGGTGATCGTCAAGGAAGTCGGCGCCGGCTTGTCCGCTAGCGTGGCGCGTTCGCTGGTCGAAGCTGGCGTGCAGGTCATCGACGTCGCCGGTGCTGGCGGCACCAGCTGGGCGGCGGTGGAAGGCGAGCGCGCAGCCAACACGGCGGACCGCGCCGTGGCCATGGCGTTTGCCGACTGGGGTATTCCCACCGCCAGCGCCGTGCAGGCGATCCGTAATGCGTTACCGGATGTTGCACTGATCGCCTCCGGCGGTGTACGCGATGGTGTGGATGCCGCCAAGGCCATTCGTCTGGGCGCCGATATCGTCGGCCAGGCGGCCAGCGCACTGCCCGGTGCCACGCTGTCGACCGAGGCGGTGATCGAGCATTTCCAGATCGTCATACGCCAGCTGCGCACCGCCTGCTTCTGCACCGGCTCGGTCAACCTGGCTGCGCTGCGTCACGCGCCCTTGCTGGCGAGCCAGGCATGACCCATTTCGCGGTTATCGCACCGCCCTACTACAGCCACTTCCAGGCCCTGCAGGCTCTCGCCGGCGAACTGATCGAGCGCGGCCATCGGGTGACCTTCTTTCATCAGTCCGATGCCGCCCGCTGGCTCAGCGACCCGCGGGTAACCTTTCGCTCGGTGGGCGTTGGCAGTCACCCGCCTGGCAGTCTGGAGCGTACCCTGCACGAGGCCGCGCACCCGGATACGCCTTGGGGGCTGCGGCGGATCATCAAACAGATGGGCGCCACCACCGCGATGCTCTGCAACGAACTGTCGCAAGCGCTCGCTGACAACGAGATCGACGCCCTGCTCTGCGACCAGATGGAGCCGGCTGGCGGCCTGGTCGCCGAAAGCCTGAATCTGCCGTTCGTATCGGTGGCCTGCGCACTGCCGGTCAACCGCGAGCCGGGCCTGCCGCTGCCAGTGATGCCCTTCGCCTACGGCACGGACGAGCGCAGCCAGCACATGTACCGTGGCAGCACCCAGGTGTACGACTGGCTGATGAAGCCCCTGGGAAAGGTGATCCAAGTTGCCGCCCTGCGCCTCGGTGTGCCACCGCGAACCGCCCTACATGAATGCCTGTCGCCGCTGGCACAGATCAGCCAGACCCTGGCTGGCTTCGATTTCCCGCGCGGACAGCTGCCGGCGCATTTCCATGCGGTCGGCCCATTGCGCAGCCCGTCCACACCGCAGCAGGGGCAGTGGCCAATCGACGAGTCGCGGCCGTTCTTCTTCGCCAGCCTGGGCACCTTGCAGGGCGACCGTATCAAGCTTTTCGAGCGCATCGCCAAAGCCTGCAAGCGCCTCGATGGTCAGTTGTTGATCGCCCATTGCGGCAAGCTCGATTCGGCTCAGGAACGCCGTTTGATCGACTGCGGCGCCACCTGGGTGACCGACTTCGCGCCACAGCAATGGGCGCTGGAAAGGGCCGATGCGGTGATCACCCACGGCGGCCTGAACACGGTGATGGATGCCATCGTCGCGCGCACGCCGATGCTGGTGATGCCGATTGCCTTCGACCAGCCGGGCGTCGCCGCCCGGGTCGCCTATCGCAACGTCGGCAGCCAGCTCAGCCGGCGAGCCAGCGTGGCGCGTATCGAGGCGGCGCTGCGCGAGCTACTCACCAAACCTTTGCCCGGTTTCGATCCGCTGATCGACGAGCTGCAGCAGGCCGGTGGCGTAAAACGCGCAGCCGATATCGTCGAGGCCGCCGTGGTCAGCCACGCCACCGCACAGGCGCATACCTTATGAGCTACGACCTGATTCTTGCCGGCGGTGGCCTCGCCAATGGCCTGATCGCCTGGCGCCTGCAGCAACAGCGGCCGGATTTGAAGGTGCTGTGCATCGAAGAGCAGCCGGGCCTGGGCGGCAACCATACCTGGTCGTTTCACGATGGCGACCTGAGCGAGGCGCAGCACCGCTGGCTGGAGCCGCTGGTGGTCAAACGCTGGGCGAGCTATCAGGTGCAGTTCCCCTATTTGTCGCGCTCATTGAACAGCGGTTACGCGAGTATCACCGGCGAGCACTTCGCCGAGGTGCTGATGCCGGCGCTGGGCTCGATGCTGCGTTTGAACAGCACAATCAGCGAAATCAGCCCGACTCACGTGCTGCTGGCAAGTGGCGAGCGTCTCGAGGCTCGCGCGGTGATCGATGGCCGCGGTGCTCGGCAAAGCGATCATCTGGTACTCGGCCAACAGGCCTTCGTCGGCCAGCTGCTGCGATTGGACGCTCCCCATGGACTGACGGCGCCGATCATCATGGATGCCCGAGTGCCCCAGGGCGACGGCTACCGCTTCGTCTACGTGCTGCCCTTTTCCGCCGACACGCTGCTGATCGAAGACACCCACTATGTCGACCAGCACCGCGCCACCACCGAGCAGCTTCGCGAGCACATCGCGGCCTATGCGCAGCAGCATGGCTGGCAGGTGGCCGAGTGCCTGCGTGAGGAACAGGGCGTGCTGCCGATCACCCTGGCCGGTGATTTCGACGCTTTCTGGGACGAGGCTGCCGGCCAGCCGTTGTCCGGCCTGCGCGCCGGGCTGTTTCACTGCACCACCGGCTATTCCCTGCCCCACGCCGTGCGCCTGGCCGACTGGCTGGTGAACTATCAGCTACGTGATGCCGCGACCCTGGCCCGCGATCTGCGCGAACATGCCCGTGGCGAATGGCGCAACCAGGGCTTCTATCGCCTGCTCAACCGTATGCTGTTCCTGGCCGGCCGCCCGCAGGATCGCTGGCAGGTGATGCAGCGTTTCTACGGCCTGTCAGCCGGGTTGATCGAGCGTTTCTACGCCGGTAACAACCCCTGGTACGACCGCGCACGAATTCTTGTCGGCAAACCGCCGGTCCCCGTTGATCAAGCCATGCGGGCGGCGCTGCGCCATCACCCCAGGCATTTCGAGATGCGTTCATGAGCCAAGCAAAAACAGCCATCGTCATCGGCGCGGGTTTCGGCGGGCTGGCCCTGGCCATTCGCCTGCAGAGTGCGGGCATCCAGACCACCCTCCTGGAAAAACGCGACCAGCCCGGCGGCCGCGCCTATGTGTACCGCGACCAGGGCTTCACCTTCGATGCCGGCCCCACGGTGATCACCGATCCCAGCGCCATCGAAGAACTGTACGCCCTCAGCGGCCGCAAGCTCGCCGATTACGTCGAGATGCTGCCGGTCACGCCGTTCTACCGCCTGTGCTGGGAAGACGGCACGCAATTCGACTATGCCAACGACCAGGCCGAACTGGACCGCCAGATCGCCGCCCTGAACCCGGCGGACGTGGCCGGCTACCAGCGCTTCCTCGCCTACTCCAAGGCCGTGTTCAAGGAAGGCTACCTGAAGCTCGGCGCCGTGCCTTTCCTGTCGGTTGGCGACATGCTCAAGGTCGGCCCGCAACTGGCCCGCCTGCAGGCGTGGCGCAGCGTGTACTCGATGGTGTCGAGCTTCGTCGAGCACGACAAACTGCGCCAGGCGTTCTCCTTCCACTCGCTGCTGGTGGGAGGCAACCCGTTCGCCACTTCGTCGATCTATACGCTGATTCACGCCCTGGAACGCGAATGGGGTGTGTGGTTTCCCAAGGGCGGCACCGGCGCGCTGGTACGCGGCATGGTCAAGCTGTTCGAGGATCTGGGCGGCAAGCTGGAGCTCAATGCCGACGTGGTGGCCATTGACACCGAAGGCAATCGCGCCACTGGCGTTCGCCTGCAGGATGGCCGGCACTTCAACGCCGACAGCGTGGCTTCCAATGGCGACGTGGTGCACACCTACGACAAGCTGCTGGCCGGCCACTCGCGCGGTCGCCAGGAAGGCAAACGCCTGAAGGGCAAGCGCTTCAGCAACTCGCTGTTCGTGATCCATTTCGGCCTCAAGCGCCCGCAACCCCAATTGCAGCACCACACGGTGTGCTTTGGGCCGCGCTACCGCGAGCTGATCGAGGAGATCTTCAAGGGCCAGACCCTGGCCGAGGATTTCTCCCTCTATCTGCATGCGCCCTGCGTGACCGACCCAAGCCTGGCGCCCGAAGGTTGCTCCAGCCATTACGTGCTGTCGCCGGTACCGCACCTGGGCAACGCGCCCATCGACTGGAGCGTCGAGGGCCCGCGCTACCGCGACCGCATCCTCGCCTATCTGGAAGAACACTATATGCCGGGGCTGCGCGAGGACCTGGTGACCTGCCGGATCTTCACCCCGGATGATTTCCGTGACGAGCTGTACGCGTACCAGGGTTCGGCGTTCTCGCTGGAGCCGGTACTGCAACAGAGCGCCTGGTTCCGTCCGCACAACCGTGATGCTCAGCTGAGCAACGTTTATCTCGTTGGCGCCGGCACCCATCCAGGCGCGGGCGTGCCCGGTGTGATCGGCTCGGCCAAGGCCACCGCCAGCCTGATGCTCGAGGACCTCACAGCATGACCGGCGCGCCGCAGGACGACGCGCTGATCGAACACGCCAACCAGAGCATCGCCGTGGGCTCAAAGAGCTTCGCGGCGGCATCGAAACTGTTCGACGAGCGAACCCGTCGCGGCGCGGTGATGCTCTATGCCTGGTGCCGCCACTGTGACGATGTGATCGACGGTCAGGAAGCTGGCCACGACGCCGTGTCGATCAGCCGCGAGGAAGCCGAACGTCGCCTGGCGCACCTCAAGGCGCAGACCCATGCGGTCTACAGCGGTGAGGCGCTGGACGACCCGGCCTTCGCCGCCTTTCGCCAGGTGGTGCTGGCCCACGATATCCCCCAGCAGCATGCCCTCGAGCATCTGGCTGGCTTCGAGATGGATGTGGTGGAGCGCCGCTACCTGAGCATCGATGACACCCTCGAATATTGCTACCACGTTGCCGGCGTGGTGGGCCTGATGATGGCCCGGGTGATGGGCGCCCGCGACGAGGCGACCCTGGATCGCGCCTGCGACCTGGGCCTGGCGTTCCAGCTGACCAACATCGCCCGTGACATCATCGATGATGCCACTGTGGGGCGCTGCTACCTGCCCGAGCAGTGGCTGGAGGAGCACGGCATCCCGCGAGACCGGGTCGCCGATATTCTGCATCGCCCTGCGGTGGCGGTACTCGGCCAGCGTCTGGTCGAGCTGGCCGAGCCCTATTACGCCAGCGCCCAGGCAGGATTGAGCGCCCTGCCCTGGCGTTCGGCCTGGGCGGTGGCGACGGCGGCGGTGGTGTATCGGCAGATCGGCATGAAGGTGCTGGACGCTGGCGATCACGCCTGGGACGAGCGTATTTCCACATCCAAGGCGGAGAAGATCGGTGCGGTGGCGATCGGCCTGTGGCAGGCGATCACGAGTCGTTTCGCGCGCTGGCCGGCTCGCTCCGCTGGGCTGTGGCAACGTCCCCGTCCGTCCTGCGCAGCGGACCATCATGCATCGCCCGTAGCTGGGCCTTCAGACGCGCCGTAGTTGGCGCGTAGAGAAAGCCGAACGACACGCAGCGCTCCTTGCCTTCCACCGCGTGGTGCATCAGGTGGGCCTGATACAGGCGCTTGAGATAACCGCTGCGCGGCACGAAGCGAAACGGCCAGCGGTGATGCACCAGGCCGTCATGCACGACGAAATACAGGAAGCCGTACGCCGTCATGCCGGCGCCGATCCACTCCAGCGGATGCCAGCCCTGGGTGCCCAGGGCGATCAACACGATGGCCAGCCCGGCGAACACAGCGGCGTACAGGTCGTTCTTCTCGAACCAGCCCTCGCGCGGTTCATGGTGCGAGCGATGCCAGCCCCAGCCCCAACCGTGCATCACATACTTGTGCGCGAGGTAGGCCACACCTTCCATGGCGGTCAGGGTGGCGAGAAAAACCAGTGCGTTGATGATCATCGGGTAACCGGCGCGCGAGCGCTGAAAAGGTGAACAGGCGGTTTTGCCCAGGTACAGGACGCGGCATGCGGGGCACTGCTATCGACCCTGCCAGTCGCCATCCGATCCATCTGTTTCAGATGCCGGGGCGCCTGCGATTGTATCCGCAGATGGTGATCGTCGTGTGGCCCAGGTCAACAAACGGCAGGCAATAAAAAACCGGGCGCGTGGCCCGGCTTTCTCGTTCAGGGTTGCGGGTCAGCCGCGGCCTTCACGGTACAGGTTTTCGAAGCAGTAGTTGGTCGCCTCGATGTAGCCCTCGGCACCACCGCAGTCGAAGCGACGGCCCTTGAACTTGTACGCCAGCACGCAGCCTTCCTGGGCCTGCTGCATCAGCGCGTCAGTGATCTGGATCTCGCCGCCCTTGCCCGGCTCGGTGTTCTTGATCAGGTCGAAGATGTCCGGGGTCAGGATGTAGCGACCGATGATCGCCAGGTTCGATGGCGCCTCTTCGGCCTTCGGCTTCTCGACCATGTGGCTAACGCGGAAGATGTCGTCGCGGATGGTTTCACCAGCGATCACACCGTACTTGTGGATCTCGTCCATCGGCACTTCCTGCACCGCCACGATGGAGCAGCGGAACTGGTTGTACAGCTTGACCATCTGGGTCAGTACACCGTCACCGCCGACGTTCAGGCACAGGTCATCGGCCAGTACCACGGCGAACGGCTCGTCACCGATCAGCGGGCGGCCGCTGAGAATGGCGTGGCCCAGGCCCTTCATTTCCACCTGGCGGGTGTAGGAGAAGGTGCAGTTGTCGATCAGACGACGGATGCCGACCAGGTACTTTTCCTTGTCGGTATTGCGGATCTGGTGCTCGAGCTCGTAGCTGATGTCGAAGTGGTCTTCCAGCGAGCGCTTGCCGCGGCCGGTGACCATGGCGATTTCGTTCAGGCCTGCATCGAGCGCTTCTTCAACGCCGTACTGGATCAGCGGCGTGTTGACCACCGGCAGCATTTCCTTGGGC
The DNA here is from genome assembly GCF_000213805.1 of Pseudomonas fulva 12-X. Taxonomy (NCBI): domain Bacteria; kingdom Pseudomonadati; phylum Pseudomonadota; class Gammaproteobacteria; order Pseudomonadales; family Pseudomonadaceae; genus Pseudomonas; species Pseudomonas fulva. The sequence continues at coordinate 2,585,115 of NC_015556.1, forward strand.
ATGGCCTTGGTCGCCGGGAGGAAGCGAGTGCCGTAACCGGCGGCGGGGAACAGGCATTTCTTGATCATGTTGTTTCCTTGAATGGTCAATGTTGCTCAAGTCGCTGAAACGCCTGCGTCAGGAAGTCTGACGCAGGCGCTCGTAGTAATAAGGCAGGCGCAGCAAGGCATGGCGTGCGGCGGCCGCACGTCGTTCGTTGTTGTCTCCGGGGAAGGTCACCGTCTCGCTGGTCACGCCCTGGTGCTCGGCCAGACGCGTGGCACAGGCGAAACACATGGCGCCGTCGTAGACTTCCTGACCGCGCTTGTCGTCGGCGGTCGGAGCGCCAGTGATGGCCAGAATGATGTCGGCGCTGCTGGTCATCAGCACGCCCAGGGCCATTTCGCGGGCGACCTCTTCACTGTTCATGCCATAGGTTTCGATGGTCTCCGGCTTCACGCCCAGGGAGGCCTGCATGGCGCGTTTGGAATAGACCACGAAACCACCTTCGAGCACGCCATCGCAACCCGGCACGGCAGCCACCGTAGCGGCCAGCAGACCGGCCGTGGCCGACTCCGCGGTGCTCAGCACCAGGTTGTACTTTTCCAGGAAATGAACCGCCTGCTCGATGTTTTGCATGCCCGCGAATGTCTCCTACTCGATTGTTACCGTGTGCCTATGGCAGTGGCCGGGGCCTACAAGTTCCGAAGCATTTGCCGCAGACCGCTGATCCTGCTGGCTGAACTCCACGGGCCAGCCGGTTTTCCCATCTGAGAGAGTTGAGAAATCGAGGGGAACGATAGGTGAATACACTGCGCAAACTGCAAGATAGCCACGAGCTGGATGACGTCAGCGACGGCTCGCGCCGTCAGGCGTTCGTCCAGGCGCTGAGCGAAAAGGCCCGCCCCTTGTTCGAGGAAGCGGCCAGCTACGCGCGCAATCATGATCTGGACGTTGTGGTCGACCTGGTGCTGGAACACGACAGTCCGCGCCTGATCCTGGCCGTCAGCCGCCCAGGCGAAGACGCCGTGAGCAGCTACAGCCTGGTCGCCAACCTGGCTGCGCAGCGCATGCTGCACGAAGAGTTCTACGCTGACAGCGGCGATATCCATCGCCAGGAGTCGCCCCTGGCCTCGGTCAATGAAAAGGTCATTGACACGCGCCTGGCCAACTTCTTTCGCAAGGGTTTCGCCCTGCCCCTGGACTACATCAACGAACGTCATCCCATCGGTTTCTGGTAATCCAGCGATTTGGCTGATCCTGAGCAAGGCTTGCCGGCAGGTGCCGACCTAGACTGCCGGCCGATCAATTTGCGAGGACAATGCCATGAAAGCCGATGTCGTCATCGTGGGCGCCGGGCCGGCCGGGCTGTGCCTGGCGCGCTCGTTGTCCGGTCAGGGATTGTCGATCTGCCTTGTCGAGCGTCAAACCGAGGCTGAGCTGGCTGCCCCGCCGTTCGACGGCCGCGAGATCGCGTTGACCCATGCCTCCCAGCAGATTCTCGAAAAGCTGGGTATCTGGCAGCAATTTACCCCTGAGGAAATCTCGCCGCTGCGTGATGCTCAGGTGCTCAACGGCCCTTCCCCTTACGTCTTGCGCATTGCTGCCTCCGCTGTCGGCCAGGAACGCCTTGGCTGCCTGGTGCCCAACCAGGCGATTCGTCGCGCAGCCTACGGCGCAGCACGTGAGTGTGTGGATATCGAAGTACGTTGCGAAAGCACGATCAGCGAGCTGAGTTGCTCCGAACGAGGTGTATCGATGCGGCTGAGCGATGGGCAGACACTCGAAGCCCGATTGATCGTCGCGGCAGACAGTCGCTTTTCGGAAACCCGCCGGCGCTTGGGAATTGGCGCGCGTATGGAGGACTTCGGCAAGACCATGCTGGTATGCCGCATGGCCCACGAGCGCAGCCATGAGCAAGTGGCCTGGGAGTGGTTCGGCTACGGGCAGACCCTCGCCCTGCTGCCCTTGAACGGCAACTGCGCCTCGGCGGTGCTGACTCTACCGCCCACCGAAATGAATCGGGTGATGAGCCTAGATGCAGAGGCATTCGCCCGCGAGATGGAGCGGCGCTTCGACGGGCGCCTGGGGCGCATGGAGCTGGTCGGCGAACGCATCACCTACCCACTGGTGGGCGTGTATGCGGAGCGCTTCGCCGGTCTGCGTAGCGCACTGATCGGCGACGCCGCGGTGGGCATGCACCCGGTCACCGCCCATGGCTTCAACTTCGGCCTGCAAAGCCAGAAGCGCCTGGCCGACGCGCTGCTCGATGCGTTACGCCGTGGTAAGGACATTGGCGATACGGCGGTGCTGCAGCGCTATGCTCGCGCTCAGCAGCACGCCAGTTGGCCGCTCTACCAGGCCACCAGCCTGTTGGTGCGGTTGTACACCGATGATCGCGCCCCTACCCGCCTGCTGCGCAATGCCGGCCTGCGCCTTGCGCAGAACCTGCCGCCGTTCAAAGCGGCATTGGCCCGGCACCTGACGCAAATCGCGCGCTGACTCAGCTCTGCGCTGCGCGCTGCATATTCACCCGCTGCCGCCATTCCATATAGGTCTTGAGCAGCAGGGTAAGCAGTGCCATGCAGGCCAGCAGCGCAGCTGCGGTGAAGGCGGCAACCGGTTTGTAGTCGTTGTTGAGCTGGTCGACCAATAGCGGCAGGGTCAGAGTCTGGTTGAGGATGGTGCCGGAGACCACCGACACCGCACCGAACTCGCCGACGGCCCGCGCATTGGTAACCACCACGCCATACAGCAGCGCCCATTTGATGTTCGGCAGCGTGATATGGCGGAAGATCTGCCAGCCATTGGCGCCCAGGCACAGCGCCGAGGTTTCCTCGTCGTTACCCTGGGACTGCATCACCGGAATCAGGATGCGTGCTACATAAGGCGCAGTCACGAATACCGTGACCATGACGATTCCCGGCCAGGCGAACATCAGCTGCATGTCGCGGGCGTAGAACCACTGCCCCAGGGCGCTTTCCAGGCCGTAGACGACCAGATAGCAGAGGCCTGCGACCACTGGCGACACCGCATAGGGAATGTCCACCAGGGTGGTGAGCAGCTTGCGGCCGCGGAAATCGTAGTGGGTCACGCACCAGGCCAGCAGAATGCCGAAACACAGATTCAGCGGTACGGTGAGCGCGGCGACCAGCAGGGTCAGGCCGATGGCGTGCTGCATGTAATCCTGGGACAGGTTGTCGACCAGCATCGACCAGCCACCGCTGAGCGCCCGAGTGAAAATCAGCGCCAGGGGCACCAGCAGCATCAGTGCGACTGCGCCGAGGCCCAGGCCGATCAGCAACCATTGGTGCCAGTGTTGGGGCTTCTTCATCGGCCTTGCCTCTGCCATTTGAACAGTCGGCCCTGCACCACCTGCAGGCTGAACAGCAGGAACAGCGACGCCAGCAGAATCACCGAGGCGATTGCCGCCGCTGCCGGATAGTTGAATTCCTGCAGGCGCACGAAAATCATCAGCGACGACACTTCGGTCTTATAGGGAATGTTGCCGGCGATCATGATCACCGCGCCGAACTCACCCAGGCTGCGCACGAAGGCTTGTGACGCACCGGTGATCAGCGCAGGCAGCAAGCTCGGCAGCACCACGTAGGCGAAGCTCTGCCATTTCTTGGCGCCCAGGGTGCGCGCGGCTTCCTCGTACTCGCTGCCCAGGCTCTGCAGCACCGGCTGCACGGTGCGCACCACGAATGGCAGGCTGGTGAACACCATGGCGATCAGCAGGCCCGGGTAGGCATAGGCGATCTTGATGCCTGCGGCCTCGAAGTACTGGCCGAGCCAACCGCCGGGCACCAGCAAGGTCGCCAGGGTCAAACCGGCCACCGAGGTCGGTAGCGCGAATGGCAGATCCACCAGGGCATCGACCAGACGGCGGCCCGGAAAGTCGTAACGGGTGATGATCCAGGCGATCAGCAAACCGATCAGCAGTACGATCACGGTCGAGTAGAAGGCACCGCTGATGGTCACCTTGTAGCTCTGCACCACGCGCGGATCGCTGATCGCCTGCCAGTACTGCGCCCAGCTCATGTCGCTGACGTACAGCAATAGCGCGGACAGCGGAAACAGAATGACCAGCGACAGGTAGAAGACACTGAAACCGAAGCTCAGGCCAAAACCCGGCAGCAACGGATTCTGCAGAAAGAAAACGGGGGTCTTGCTCACTCGGAAATCCTTGAATGCACAAACCGCCGGAAGTCGGCGGTTTGTGAGATACGGCTGATGCGGCTCAATAATCAGGGTGGTTCGCCGCTCACGGCCCGCAGCAGGCCCCTATTTCCTCTGTCGCGGTAACGCCCTCTGCATTGACTGCAGGTGGCGTGGCGAGAGCGGACATCTGTAGGGTGGACGACGCTTCATCCGTCCACCGCTCCGCGATCGCAACGGTGGATGAAAAGAGCGTCATCCACCCTACGTAGCGACCGCTTCCTTATCGCCGTCGGTCGACTGCGAGCCGATTACCGGCCTTCGGCCAGAAGCTGGTCAAGAATACCATTGCCATCGAAGTGCTTGGCAGTGATCTCGTCCCAGGTGCCCAGCACGTCGGTCGGGTTGAGCAGGCGCAGATCCTTGAACTGGCTGGCGGTCTCGGCTGCCACTTCCTTGTCCTGCACGCGGTAGTGGTAGGTGGTCAGCAGCTTCTGGATGTCCTTGCTGTACTGGAAGTCCAGGTAGGCCTTGGCCACGTCGCGGGTGCCCTTCTCGTCCACCACCTTGTCGACGATGGCGACCGGGAATTCGGCCAGCACGCTTACCGGCGGCACGATCACCTCGAACTCGCCGGACTTGAATTCCTCGCCCTTGGCGATATTCACCACTTCCGATTCGAAGCTCAGCAGCACGTCGCCCTGCCCGTTCTGTGCGAACGCCACGGTGGCGCCACGGCCGCCGGTGGGGAAGTTCTCGACGTTGCGCAGCACCTTACCGACGAATTCCTTGATCTTCGCTTCATCCCCCTTGAACGCTTCGTTGGCGTACAGCCAGGCGCCCAGGTAGCTGTAGCGGGCGTTGCCGGAGGTTTTCGGGTTGGGGAATACCAGCTTCACGTCGGAACGGGCCAGGTCGTCCCAGTTCTTGATGCCCTTGGGATTGCCCTTGCGCACCAGGAATGCAGTGGTGCTGTAGTACGGCGAGCTGTGGTTGGGGAACTGCTCGGCCCAGTCCTTACGCACCAGGCCGCGCTTGGCGAGGATGTCCACGTCGGTGACCTGGTTGAAGGTCACGGTATCGACCTTCTTGCCCTGGATGATGTCCTGGGCCTGGCGCGACGTGCCGGCGAACGACTGGTCGATCTTCAGATCCTTGCCGGTCTCGGCCTTCCAGTGGGCCTGGAACTTGGGGTTGATCTCGGCGAACAGCTCGCGGGCAACGTCATAGGAGGCGTTGAGAATCGGCTTGTCCGCAGCCAGCGCTGCAGCGCTACCGAGCAGCGAGGTGGTGACGGCAGTCGCCAGCAGGAGTTTCTTCAGCATGATCCAGGGTTTCCTTACGAGGGGGCAGATAAGGCCGGTAGCCTGCCTGATGGCCTTATGCCTTAAAAGAACCCTTTTATCATAATCATATTCCACTACGCACTAGGGGCTGTTGACGTTTCACGCACGGCTGCGCCATAGCCCATTTTGCAGGGAGGCAAGGAACGCCTTCATCACGGCAGAACGACGCCGGGCGCCGCAGGTCTGAATCCTCAGAACCTTTTCAAAGTCTCGCGAGCTAGAGCAATGCAAGGCGAAAACAGGCGAGGACGCGGAGTTTACGAGCTGTAAATGAGCAGTCCGAGCCTGTTTTTAACGCCGCAGTGCCGACGCGCAGCAGACTTTGAACAGGTTCTTAGACAGACGGGCCTCCGCTGTTCCCCCATGAAGGTAACCGGTATGCAAGAGCAAGCAGACGGCAAGACACCCGGCCTGTCAGCCGAGGAAGAGCGCGAGATCGACGAGAAGCTGCCGCCGCGGGCGGCGGTGTTGCATGAAACCATCAGGATCCAGGGCGACCATGAGCTGGAACGCAGCATCGCAGCATTATGGTGGTCGGCGCTGGCAGCCGGGCTGACGATGGGCCTGTCGCTGATGGCCATGGGTTTGTTCCGCTCTCGGTTGGGCCCCAGCGATGAAAGTCATGTGATCGCCAGCCTCGGTTATTCGGCAGGCTTTCTGGCGGTGATCCTCGCCCGCCAGCAACTGTTTACGGAAAACACCCTGACCGCCGTGCTGCCGGTGATGACCAAGCTGACCCTGAACAATGTCGGGCGACTATTGCGTCTTTGGGGCGTGGTGCTATGCGGAAACCTGGCCGGTACCCTGCTGGTGGCTTGGGTGATGCTGCGCCTGCCGATTTTCGATACCCAGACCGACCTGGCGTTTCTGGAAATCGGCCGCAAGGTGATGGAAAACGACGTGTCCAAGATGCTTGCCAAAGGCATCATCTCGGGCTGGATGATCGCCACCATGGTGTGGATGATCGCCTCGATGGAAAGCGCCAAGATCGCAATTATCGTGCTGATCACTTACCTGATGGCACTGGGTGACTTCACCCATATCGTGGTCGGCTCGGTAGAGGTGTCTTATCTGGTGTATGCCGGTGAAGTGAGTTGGGGCGATTTCTGGCTGTTGTTTGCGGGGCCTACCCTGGCCGGAAATATCATCGGCGGCAGCTTTATCTTTGCCCTGCTCAGCCATGCTCAGATCCGCAGCGAGCGTGACGTGATTGCCAAGCGCGAGCGCGACAAGCACAAGTTGCTGGAGGAGTTGCGCCGCAGTCGCAAGGACTGACGGTGCAAGATCGCCAAAGGCCTCAAGGTCTCGGTGGCCGCCTTTCTCGAAGTCGAGCCTTCGAAGGCGTCGCACTGATGCCGGCGCACCAGCAACCGAGTCGCTACGCTGCCAGAAGTGAAGCGCCCTGTATTCAGGGCGCTATCCCGCTCAAAGCTGATCAGCTACCCGGATTGGCGTAGGCTTCTTCGAAGAAGTAATCCTTCCAGGAGCTTGCCTTGTTCTTCAGCACGCCCAGCTCGTGCAGCTTCTCGGCGTAGATGAAGGTGCGTTGTGGCGACACGGTGAAGTCGTTTTCCGGGTCCTCGATGATTTTCTTCACGAACTCCAGCGGCAACTTGGGGTTCTCCACGCGAATGTAGGTCTCGGCCGCAGCGGCCTTGTCGGCCTTGATGATCTGCGAGGCCTCGACCAGCGCATCGTAGAAGGCCTTGTAGGTCTTCGGGTTGGCGTCGTGGAATTTCTCGGTGGCGTAGAGCACGTTGAAGGTGGCCTGGCCGCCGAGGATGTCGTAGCTGCTGATCAGCTTGTGCACCTTGGGATTTTCCAGCGCCTGATACTGGAACGGCGGGCTGGAGAAATGCGCAGTGATTTCCGAGCCGCCCTTGGTCAGTGCCGCGGTGGCGTCCGGGTGCGGCAGACTGACGGAAATCTTGTCGAAGCGCTGGAAGTCGGCATTGCCATACAACTTGGCGGTCTCGATCTGCAGGGTGCGCGACTGGAAGCCAACACCGGCGGCCGGCACGGCGATGCGGTCTTTCTCGGACAGATCCTGCAGCGTCTTCACCTCTTCGCGGTTGCTCAGCAGGTAGTTGGGCAGCGAGCCAAGCGAGGCCACGGCCTTGACGTTCTGCCGACCATGGGTGCGGTCCCACACGGTGAGCATCGGCGGCACGCCAGCCGAAACCACGTCGATGGCACCGGCCAGCAGCGCCTCGTTCATCGCGGTGGCGCCGGAAATGGTGCGCCACTCGACGTCGATCTTGTCCAGGCCCTGGGCCTTGGCGTGCTTCTCGATCAGCTGCTGGTCCTTGACCACGTGCAGCACCAGGTAACCGATGCCGAACTGCTGGGCGATGCTGATCTTGCCTTCGGCATGAGCGGCCAGCGGAGTCGCCAAGGCGCCGAGCAAGCCCAGTGCGGTGGCCAGGCGGCCAAGTTTGAACGTGTTGGTCATCGTCACTTCTCGTTATGTGATTCAGTTTCGTAGGGTGGATGACGTTTCTTCATCCACCGTTGCAATCGTGGAAGGTGGATCGGTGAAGCGTGATCCACCCTACGGATCAGCGCTGCATCCCCCAGCGCTTGACAGTCACCCGCTCGATGCTGGCGAAGATCAGGTTCTCCACCAGCAGGCCGATCAGGATCACCGCCACCAGCCCGGCGAACACCTTGTCGGTGTACAGCTCGTTACGGTTCTGGAAGATGTACCAGCCCAGGCCGCCCTTGCCGCTGGAGGCGCCGAACACCAGCTCGGCGGCGATCAGCGTGCGCCAGGCAAAGGCCCAGCCGATCTTCAGCCCCGAGAGGATTGATGGCAGCGCCGCCGGGATCAGGATGAACAGCACGAAGCGCAGGCCCTTGAGGCCGTAGTTGCGCCCAGCCATGCGCTGGGTCTCGGAAACGCCGAGAAAACCAGCGTAGGTATTCAGCGCCAGTGCCCAGAGCACCGAGTGCACCAGCACGAAGATCAGGCTGTTCTCGCCCAGCCCGAACCACAGCAGCGATAGCGGCAACAACGCGATGGCCGGCAGCGGGTTGAACATCGAGGTCAGCGTCGACAGCAAGTCGCGGCCGAGCTGGGTCGAGACCGCCAGGCTGGTCAGAAGAAAGGCCAGAACGATGCCGATCAGGTAACCCTTGACCAGCACCGACAGCGAGATCGCCACCTTTTCCAGCAACTCGCCGCTGCCGATGCCCTCGACGAATGCCCTGGCCGTCTGCAGGAAACTGGGCAGCAGCAGGTCGTTGGCCTGGTAGCGGGCCGCCGCCTCCCAGATCAGCGCGAGGGCCAGCAGAATCAGCGATTTGCGCAGCCAGCCCTGTTGCCACAGGCGCTGACCGAGCGACAGCTCGCGTTCCAGCTTGAGGCCGGGCAGCGGCTGCAGGGGGATTTCGTATTCCTCACGCCGTGCGGGGGAAAGACTCATGATCGATGCTCCTCAGTAGGCGATGCGGATATCCTGAAAACCCAGCTCGGCAGCGGTGCCGCCGTCGACGTCTTCATCGAACAGCAGGCGGTGAATCCGCTGCGCGGTGTGCTGGAAGCCCACACCACCGAGGCTGTGCAGGTCGAACTGGTGGCTGTTGATTTCCGCCCGCACGCGGCCCGGATGTGGCGACAGCAGCAGGATGCGATTGCCGACGATCAGCGCCTCTTCGATGGAGTGAGTGACGAACAGCAGGGTGAAGCGCACCTCTTCCCACAGCTCCAACAACTCCTCCTGCATCTTGCGGCGGGTCAGGGCGTCGAGGGCGGCAAACGGCTCGTCCATCAGCAGGATCTTCGGCTGCATGGCCAGCGCCCGGGCGATCGCCACCCTCGCCTTCATGCCGCCGGACAAGGTGTGCGGATAGGCATCGGAAAAAGCGGCCAGGCCGACCTTCTCCAGGTAATGCAGGGCGCGCTCCTCGGCCTCTTTACGGCCCAGCGTGCGCGAGGCCAGCAGCGGGAACATGACGTTCTGCTTGACCGTCTTCCACGGCGGCAACTGGTCGAACTCCTGGAACACCACGATGCGATCCGGCCCCGGCTCATGCACCTCGGCGCCGTCGAGGCGGATGCTGCCGGCGACCGGCTCGATGAAACCGGCCACCGCCTTGAGCAAGGTGGATTTACCGCAACCCGAAGGGCCGAGCAGCACGAAGCGATCGGCACGGTCCACGGCAAAGCTGACTTCGTGGGTGGCGCGCACCACGCGCTGCGGGGTGCGGTATTCGAGGCTGACCTTGTCCACCTGAAGAACGGTGTCGAAGGCGCCTGGATTCAGCGTGCTGGCCGTGTGGCCTTGCAGAGGGGCATTCATGGGTTATCAGCTTCCCTGACCGATGGCGGCGTCTTCGAAGAAGTAGTCCTGCCAGCTGGCCGGTTTGTGTTTGATGGCGCCGACGCGGTGCAGGAAGTCGGCCAGTGGGTAGGTGTTGGTGGGGGTGACGGTGAACTGGAACTGCTCGTTGTCGATGATCTTCAACAGTTCTTCGCGGCTGATCTTGGCGCCGGTGACGCGAATGTAGGTGTCGGCTGCCGCACCCTTGTCCTTCTGGGCGAAATCCGCCGCTTCGGCCAGGGCGCCGACGAAGGCCTTGTAGGTCTTGGGGTTGTCGTTACGGAACTTCTCGGTGGCGTACAGCACCGTCGGCGAGTTCGGGCCGAGCAACTCGTAGGTGTCGAGCACCACGTGCACGTCGGGGTTTTCGAGGGCCTGGTTCTGGAACGGCGGGTTGGAGAAGTGACCAGTCAGCTCGGTGCCGCCGGTTTTCAGGGACGCCGTGGCATCCGGGTGCGGCAGCGCCACCGTGTACTTGTCGAGGCGGTCGAATGCCTGGTCGCCCCACTGCTTGGCGGCGGCGTACTGCAGGAAGCGCGACTGCACCGATACGCCCACCGCCGGCACGGCGATACGATCCTTCTCGGTGAAATCGGCGATGGTCTTGACCTTGGGGTTGTTGCTGAGCAGGTAGTACGGGAAGTTGCCCAGCGAAGCCACACCCTTGACGTTCTGCTTGCCCTGGGTGCGATCCCACACGGTGAGCAGCGGGCCGATGCCGGCGCCGGCAATGTCGATGGCGCCGGACAGCAGCGCATCGTTGACCGCCGAACCACCCGACAGCTGCTGCCAGTCGACCTTGATATCCAGGCCCTCGGCCTTGCCGTGCTTCTCGATCAGCTGTTGGTCGCGCACCACATTGAGCAGTAAATAGACGATGCCGAACTGCTCGGCGATGCGAATCTGCCCCTCGGCGTGAGCGACTTGCGGCGCCGTCAGGCTGCCAATCAGAATGCTCGCGCTCAGGGCGATGCCAGCGGCGAGGCGGCCAAAACGGGGAACGAAGGGAAAGCGCGTACCTGCCGACATGTCGAGGCTCCAGTCAAAGTTGCAGAAATGGGGTTGCTGCGGGATAGGCCGTTAGAACGGTACGTCGCCCTGGATGGTGGTTCTGTGCATACGCCGCCGCAGATGACTCGGGCAGCCAGTGGCCAGGTGGATCAGTGCGCGGTTGTCCCAGAACACCATGTCGCCGTCCTGCCACTGGTGCCGGTAGATGAATTCCGGTTTGGCGCTGTGGGCATACAGCTCGGCGAGAATCTGCCGGCTCTCGTCCTCGGGCACATCGAGAATGTGGGTGGTGAAGTTCTCATTGACGAACAGGCCGCGGCGGCCGGTTTCCGGGTGGGTGCGCACCACCGGATGAACCACGGCCTTGACCTCGGCCAGCTGCGCTTCGGTAAGCGTCGGGCGGCGAATGCCGGCGAACACCTCATCGGCGTAACGAGCGGTGTAGGAATGGGCAGCGCGCTTGCCATCGATGGCCTGGCGCAGTTCGGCCGGTAGCGTCTCGAAGGCCAGCTGCTGGCTGGCGAACAGGGTATCGCCGCCCTCTTCCGGCAGTTCCTGGGCGTAAAGCATGGAGCCCAGGCTGGGAAACTCCTTGTAGGAGAGATCCGAGTGCCAGAACTTGCCGGCATCGCCCAGGCCGATCGGCTGCCCGTTCTCCTTGATGTTGGAGATGATGAAGATTTCCGGGTGGTTGGCCAGCAAAAACTGCTTGAGCACGTGGATCTGCAGTACGCCGAAGCGGCGGCTGAAATCGATCTGCTGCTGTGGCGTGATGCGTTGATCGCGGAACACCACGACGTTGTAGTCGAGGTGCGCCTGATGAACGCGGGCGAAATCGGCGTCGTTCAGCGGGCGGCTGAGGTCGAGGCCGACGATCTCGGCACCGACTGCAGCGGAAAAGGGGCGTACTTCAAAATTCTGCGTTGGCTGGTGATTGGCAGAACTCAACGACACGGCGGGCATTTGCGCAACTCCACACGGTAAGGGCGCCAATGGGGCGCGTCTCAGAAGCAGGTGTTCGGCACCTGTATTCAGTCGTGCGGCGCGCCGGTTAGCCAGCGGGTACGCATGGGTGAACTATATCGATATAAAAAAATTAGTTTAAATACCGTTTTTGCATTTGCTTATGGCGATAGGCATTCGCCCGCGCAAACGAAAACGCCGACAGGGTTGAGCCCTGTCGGCGTCTGGTACATCAGATGTGAGCCTTGGAACTCACTCACGATTTTTCGGCTTGGCTTCAGCGCTTTGACTGCAACGCCGCGACGGTGGCCGCGCAATCTTTAACTGTGGGAGCGGGCCATGCCCGCGATTTTTTTCGCGCGCATGGCGCGCTCCCACAATGGATCGGCGACCGGCCGCTTCTACCTCGTAGCAGCCTCTTCAATGTCACCTGAAAAGATCGCGAACAGGTCCTTAGAACGCCGGCACAACCGCACCCGAGTACTTCTTCTCGATGAAAGTCTTCACTTCCGGGCTGGTCAGGGCGTCAGCCAGCTTCTTGATGGCGTCGCTGTCCTTGTTGTCCGGGCGCGCGACCAGGTAGTTCACGTAAGGCGAATCCTTGTCTTCGAGCACCAGCGCATCCTTATTGGGGTTGAGCTTGGCTTCCAGCGCGTAGTTGGTGTTGATCAGCGCCAGGTCGACCTGATTCAGCACGCGCGGCAGCATGGCCGCTTCCAGTTCCTTGAACTTGAAGTTGTGCGGGTTGGTGGCCAGGTCCTTCGGCGTCGCCTGGGCATTGCTCGGGTCCTTGAGGGTCAGCAGACCGGCATGCTGCAGAAGCAGGAGCGCGCGGCCGCTGTTGCTGCCTTCGCTGGGGATGGCGATGGTGGCGCCGTCCGGCAGTTCCTTGAGGCTCTTGTACTTGCTGGAATAACCGCCGAACGGCTCGACGTGCACGCCCTTGACGATCACCAGGTCAGTGCCGCGGCTTTCGTTGAAGCTGTCCAGATACGGCTTGGTCTGGAAGTAGTTGGCATCGAGCTGCTTCTGGGCGACCTGCAGGTTGGGCTGCACGTAGTCGGTGAACACCTTGATCTGCAGGTCGACGCCCTGCTCCGCCAGCTTCGGCTTGATCAGCTCGAGAATCTCGGCATGGGGAACCGGCGTGGCCGCTACGGTAAGTTTTTCAGCAGCGAATGCCTGGGTGGTCAGCAAGGAGGCCAAGGCGGCCATCAGAAGCGTTTTTTTCATGGTTGTTCTCGTTGATTGTCGTTGGATCGACAGCGACATGGGGTGGGTGACCGTACCGGATAGGGCGGCGCGCTGACAATACGGCCCGTAGATATACGATGAAAATACTTTTTATTTGCTTGTATATTTCTTTTCAGAATAAGTAGAGGTCGGCGCACTTGTTGTGTTTCAGGCGGTCACTTCTACAGTGAAAGCACCTCCATTGCGGATTGATGACCATGATCAGCGAAGCCCTGAACCGTTTCGAGCGTCTGGAACTGGTTCCCCATGCCACCCCGCTGCAACACCTGCTGCGCCTGTCGCATCATGTGGGCCGCGATATCTATGTCAAACGTGATGACCTGACCCTGTTCGCCCTGGGCGGCAACAAGGCGCGCAAGCTCGAATACCTGGGCTGCGACGCCCTGGCCCAGCACGCCGATACGCTGATCACCGCCGGCGCCATCCAGTCCAACCACGTACGCCAGACTGCGGCGCTGGCCGCCAAGATGGGTCTGGCCTGCGTTGCCTTGCTGGAAAACCCCATCGATACCCAGGAGCAGAACTACCTGCACAACGGCAATCGCCTCTTGCTGGATCTGTTCGGCACCCGCGTCGAGCACGTCGATAACCTCGAGGAGCCCGACCTGCTGCTGATGGCCAAGGCTGATCGCCTGCGCGCCACCGGCAAGACCCCGTACGTGATTCCGATTGGCGGCTCCAATGCCCTGGGCACCCTGGGATACGTAAAAGCCGGGCTGGAATTCGCCGAGCAGGTCACCGCCAAAGGCCTCGACAGCGGCACCTTGGTGCTGGCGTCTGGCAGCGGCGCCACCCACGCGGGCCTGGCGCTGGCACTCGCCCATGTATTGCCCGAATGGCGGGTGCTCGGCATCACTGTGTCGCGGCCCGCCGACTTGCAGCGCCCAAAGGTCATGGGCCTGGTGCAGCGTACGGCCGAACTGTTGGGCGTGAACGTGCCGGAAAATCTCGATATAGAACTGTGGGACGACTATTACGGCCCACGCTACGGCGAGCCGAATACCGGAACTCTGGACGCCATCCGCCTGCTGGCCAGCAGCCAGGGTCTGCTGCTCGATCCGGTGTATACCGGTAAGGCGTTCGCCGGCCTGCTCGATGGCGTGCAAAAAGGCGCGTTCGAGGAAGGCAAGCCGATCGTCTTCCTGCACACCGGCGGTGCGCCGGCGCTGTTTGCGTATCAGTCCTTGACTCTCTAAAGGCTATATACAAATAATTTTTTATTATTTTCTCGCCTACTCAGGCAACCGTAGAGTGCCGCGTCCCTGGCACCGCGTCCCAATCATCTACCGAGGCTCGATCATGATCATCAACACCCTGCGTCGACATTTCCTTATTGGCAGCCTCGGTCTGGCGCTGTTCGCCGGCTTCGGTGGTCAGGCTTACGCAGCTGATGACCTGCAGAAGATCAAGGACAGCGGCAGCATCAAGGTCGGCCTGGAAGGCACCTACCCGCCCTTCAACTTCCAGGACGAGAGCGGCAAGCTGGCCGGCTTCGAAGTGGACCTGGCCAATGCCCTGGCCAAGGAACTGGGCGTGACCGCCAGCTTCCAGCCCACCAAATGGGACGGCATTCTCGCCTCGCTGGAGTCGGGCCGCATCGATGTGGTGATCAACCAGGTCACCATCTCCGATGAGCGCAAGAAGAAATACGATTTCTCCACGCCCTACACCGTTTCGGGTATTCAGGCGCTGACCCGCAAGAGCGAAGCCGACAGCGTGAAGAGCGCTGCCGATCTGGCCGGCAGGAAGGTCGGCGTTGGCCTGGGCACCAACTATGAGCAGTGGCTGAAGGAAAATGCACCCAAGGCCGATATCCGCACCTACGACGATGATCCGACCAAGTTCCAAGACCTCAACGTAGGCCGCATCGACGTGGTGCTGGTCGACCGTCTGGCTGCCTTCGAGATGGTCGCCAAGACCGGTAACCGCATGGCCGTTGCCGGCGATGCCTTTTCTCGCCAGGAATCGGGTATCGCCATGCGCAAGGGCAACCCCGAGCTGCTCGCCGCAGTCAACAAGGCCCTCGAGAAGCTGCGCGCTGACGGCACGTTGAAACAGCTCTCCGAGAAATGGTTCAAGGCTGACGTCACTCAATGATGCCGGACACCTTCCAGCTGGTGCTGGACTCCCTGCCCTTTCTCCTCAAGGGCGCGATTTGGACCATCGTTCTGAGCCTTGGCGGCATGTTTTTCGGCATGCTGCTGGGCTTCGGTCTTGCTCTGGTTCGGCTGTACGCCATCGCCCCGCTGGGCTGGCTGGCGCGGGTCTACATTTCGTTCTTCCGCGGTACGCCGCTGCTGGTGCAGTTGTTCGTCATCTACTTCGGCCTGCCTGAGCTGGGGCTGCAGCTCGAGCCCCTGACCGCGGCGCTGATCGGGTTTTCGTTGAACATGGCCGCCTACGTGGCCGAGATCATGCGTGCAGCCATCGCCTCCATCGACCGTGGTCAGTGGGAAGCGGCCGCCAGCATCGGCATGAGCAAGAGCCAGACCATGCTGCGCGCCATCCTGCCGCAGGCCATGCGCACCGCCCTGCCGCCGCTGGGCAACAGCTTCATCTCGCTGGTCAAGGACACCGCCCTGGCGGCCACCATTCAGGTGCCCGAGCTGTTCCGCCAGGCTCAGCTGATTACCGCCCGCACCTATGAGGTGTTCGCCATGTACCTGGCCGCGACGGTGATTTACTGGATCCTCTCCAGCCTGCTGGCGCACCTGCAGAACCGCCTGGAAGAACGCGTCAACCGTCACGAGGCGGATAACTGATGGCCTCAAGCATGATCACCGTTCGCAAACTGAGCAAATCCTTCAAGGGCCAGAGCGTCCTCAAGGATATCGACCTGGATATCGCTCCCGGCGAAGTCGTTGCCATCATCGGTCCCAGCGGCTCGGGCAAGACCACCCTGCTGCGCTGCCTGAATCTCTTGGAAACCCCGGATGGCGGCACCATCCGCGTTGGCGACACCGAAATCGACGCCGGTAAGCCCATCGGCCAGCAGCAGGGGCTGATCCGCAAGCTGCGCCAGCACGTGGGTTTCGTGTTCCAGAACTTCAACCTGTTCCCCCACCGCAGCGCCCTCGACAACGTCATCGAAGGCCCGGTAGTGGTCAAGAAACAGCCCCGTGAAGTGGCAGCCGAGCGTGGCCGTCAGTTATTGGACAAGGTCGGTCTGGCCGGCAAAGAAGACGCCTACCCGAAGCGTCTTTCCGGCGGCCAGCAGCAGCGGGTAGCCATCGCCCGTGCCCTGGCCATGGAACCGGACGTGATCCTGTTCGACGAACCCACCTCGGCGCTGGACCCCGAGCTGGTCGGTGAAGTGCTGGCAACCATCCGCGCCCTGGCCGAGGAAAACCGCACCCTGGTGATCGTCACCCACGAAATGAGCTTCGCCCGTGATGTGGCCAACCGCGCCATCTTCATCGACGGCGGCGTGATCGTCGAACAAGGTGATGCCCGGGAACTGCTCAGCGCACCCAAGCAGGCGCGTACGCAGCAATTCCTCAGCAAGTTTCTCGGTAACGAGCCCGCACGTCCCTGACGCAAACCTCGATGCAGCCAAATGAAACGCGCCATTCCTGGCGCGTTTTTATTCGCGGTCGAGCAAATGAAAACTCGGCAGCGAAAACCGCCAACGGATAGCGGCCAGGCGAATGCCCAGCACCACCAGCATGGCCACGCCGGTGTCCAGCCAGTGAGGGGTTTCCAGCATGCGCAGCAGCACGAAGGTCACCGCGCCGGCCAGGCAGGCGGTGGCGTAGATTTCTTTCTTGAAGATCAGCGGGATCTCGTTGCAGATCACATCGCGCATCACCCCGCCGGCAACGCCGGTCATGATGCCCATGATAACCGCGGTACTGGAGGGCATGGCGTACTGCAGGGCCACCTCGGTACCGATCACGGTGAACACGGCCAGGCCGAAGGCGTCGGCGATCAGCAGGCCTTTCTCGTGGATCGGCCGGGTCATGCGCACCCAGACCACCGTGCCCAGTGCCGCCAGGGTGGCGACCAGGATGTAGGTGTCGTTGCGAATCCAGCTGACCGGGTGGTTGTCCAGGATCACGTCACGCAGCGTGCCGCCGCCCAGGGCGGTGATGATGGCGATCACCAGCACACCGAACAGGTCCATGGACTTGCGCCCGGCCATCAGCGCGCCAGTGATGGCGAACACCGCCACGCCGAACAGATCCGCCAGATAGAACAGTTGGCTGGTCGACAAGTCAGTTCACCGGCGTACGCAAGGTCACGAACTCTTCGGCGGCGCTGGGGTGAACACCGATGGTTTCGTCGAACACCTGCTTGGTGGCGCCAGCCTTGAGCGCGACCGCCAGGCCCTGGACGATCTCACCGGCATCCGGCCCGACCATGTGGCAGCCCAGCACGCGATCGGTCTTGGCATCGACCACCAGCTTCATCAGCGTGCGCTCATCGCT
This sequence comes from Pseudomonas fulva 12-X, assembly GCF_000213805.1. Taxonomy (NCBI): domain Bacteria; kingdom Pseudomonadati; phylum Pseudomonadota; class Gammaproteobacteria; order Pseudomonadales; family Pseudomonadaceae; genus Pseudomonas; species Pseudomonas fulva. Next base: position 2,602,578 of record NC_015556.1, read on the forward strand.
TTCGGTCAGGGTCAGCTTCATCGGCCGGAAACGGCTCTCGAAGATCTTCACCTCATGGCCGGCCTCACGCGCCTGCTCTTCGCTGAGGCCCACGGTGCCGATGTTCGGCAGGCTGAACACCGCCGTAGGAATCATCCGGTAGTCGACCTTGCGGTACTCCTCCGGCTTGAACAGCCGGCGCGCCACGGCCATGCCTTCTGCCAGCGCCACGGGAGTGAGCTGCACACGGCCGATCACGTCGCCAATGGCGAGAATCGAAGGCGCGGTGGTCTGGTATTCATCATCGACCTTGATGTAGCCCTTCTCGTCCAGACTGACGGAAGTGTTCTCCAGGCCCAGGTTGTCGAGCATCGGCCGGCGGCCGGTAGCGTAGAAGATGCAGTCGGCCTCCAGCGTGCGGCCATCCTTGAGCGTGGCCTTGAGGCCTCCATCGGCCTGCTTGTCGATGCGGGCGATGTCGCTGTTGAACTGCACGTCCAGGCCGCGCTTGCCCAGCTCTTCGTGCAGGTGGGTCCGCAGGGAATTGTCGAAGCCACGCAGGAACAGATCGCCGCGGTACAAGAGCGAAGTTTGCGCGCCGAGGCCGTTGAAGATCGAGGCGAACTCCACGGCGATGTAGCCACCGCCCACCACCAGAATGCGCTTGGGCAGCTCTTCCAGGAAAAACGCCTGGTTGGAGTTGATCGCATGCTCATGGCCCGGGATCTCTGGCACATGGGGCCAGCCGCCGGTGGCGATCAGAATGCGCTCGGCACTGTAGGTCTTGCCGTCGACTTCCACCCGATGCTCGTCGAGCAGGCGCGCATGGCCTTCGACCAGGGTAACGCCACTGCCCACCAGCAGTTTGCGGTAGATGCCGTTGAGGCGTTCGATCTCGCGGTTCTTGTTGGCGATCAGCGTCGGCCAGCTGAAGCTGGCCTGGCCTGGCGTCCAGCCGAAACCTTCGGCATGCTCGAACTCCTCAGCGAACTGCGCGCCATAGACCAGCAGCTTTTTCGGTACGCAGCCCACATTCACGCAGGTGCCACCCAGATAACGGCTTTCCGCCACGGCCACGCGCGCGCCGTAACCCGCCGCAAAGCGCGCCGCGCGTACGCCGCCGGAGCCGGCACCGATTACAAATAGATCGAAATCGTAGGTCATAACAGCCTCCTGAACAGACGCAGAGCATACCGCAAACGCAGCGCCCTGCCCGCCCGGCACAAGGGGCAAACTTGTCATCGACGTACCGGGTCTAGAGGCTCAAAGGAGGAGCACTACCATGCGCCCGATTCTTACCCACCTTGCCCTGCATGTGCCGGATCTTGAGGCATGCATCGCGTTCTATGAAGACTTCTGCAGCATGCGCGTCATTCACCGCCGCCCCGGCAAGGGCTCGCAGATCGTGTGGATGGCCGAACCGGGCCGTGAGAGCGAGTTCATCTTCGTCATCATGCCCGGTGGCGAGCCTCGCCAACTGGCGCCTGGCGATTACAGCCACTTTGGCTTTGCCGTGCAGAGCCGCGACGAAGTCGATGCCGTGGTCGCGAAGGCCGAGGCTGCCGGGTGTCTGCTCTGGGCTCAGCGCGACGAGCCTTATCCGGTGGGTTACTACTGCGGCGTGCGCGATCCGGCTGGTCATCAGGTCGAGTTCAGTTACGGCCAGCCGCTGGGGCCAGGTGCCAAGCCGATCAATGAGATCTGAAAAAAGAAAACCGCCCGAAGGCGGTTTTCTTGTCATCTGAGAAAGCCGGAAGTCGTTAGCCCTTGCCGGTCTTGTACAGGTTCTCGAAGCAGAAGTTGGTCGCTTCGATATAACCCTCGGCACCACCGCAGTCGAAACGCTGGCCCTTGAACTTGTACGCCAGCACGCAACCGTCCTGCGCCTGCTTCATCAGCGCGTCGGTGATCTGGATCTCGCCGCCCTTGCCCGGCTCGGTTTTCTCGATCAGCTCGAAGATGTCCGGGGTCAGGATGTAGCGACCGATGATCGCCAGGTTGGACGGTGCGTCTTCGGCCTTCGGTTTCTCGACCATGCTGTTCACGCGGAAGATGTCGTCACGGATCATCTCGCCAGCGATCACGCCGTACTTGTGAATCTCGTCCATCGGTACTTCCTGCACCGCCACGATCGAGCAGCGGAACTGGTTGTACAGCTTGACCATCTGGCTCAGCACGCTGTCGCCTTCCAGGTTCAGGCACAGGTCGTCGGCCAGTACCACGGCGAACGGCTCGTCACCGATCAGCGGGCGACCACTGAGAATGGCGTGGCCCAGACCCTTCATTTCCACCTGGCGGGTGTAGGAGAAAGTGCAGTTGTCGATCAGGCGACGGATACCGACCAGGTACTTTTCCTTGTCGGTGTTGCGGATCTGCTCTTCCAGCTCGTAACTGATGTCGAAGTGGTCTTCCAGCGAACGCTTGCCGCGACCGGTCACCATGGCGATTTCGGTAAGGCCGGCAGACAGCGCTTCCTCGACACCGTACTGGATCAACGGCTTGTTCACGATTGGCAGCATTTCCTTGGGCATGGCCTTGGTTGCCGGGAGAAAACGAGTGCCGTAGCCAGCGGCAGGAAACAAGCATTTCTTGATCATGGAAGTCCCTGAATGAGAGAGGGTTATCGACGCCGCAGCAGTCTAGCAGGACGTGCAAGGCTTACAACGGGAGCAATGCAAACAGCTCAAACGTTTATGGCGGCAGGCAGTCACAACAGATGAAACCCACCGCAACGCGAGGTGCGCATGTCCATCGACAATGACCTGAAGAAAGAAGTTCTCACGCGTCTTCTACACGCTCATCCTGCCGGCCTGGGCAAGGAGGTGCTGGACAATTTCCGTGGCGAGCACGCGGTCGTCGAAGTGCTCAGGCATCTTCAGCAAAACGGGCTGATCCACGATGGCAACATTTCCGAGTCCGCAGGTGATCTGTCCCTTCACTATCCCATCAAGCTCAGCTCATCCGGCGTCGAGACGGCCAAGCAACTGGACACCTGACTCGCCTGTAATGCCTTGAGGTATGCGCCGTTTTCCTGCCCAAGGAAAGCGGCGTTTTCGTTTCTGCAGCCCATTCACTTACGCCCTATTCACACCAGGCAAATGCTGTAAACTCCCGCGCCGCGCGCAGCCAGGACGGCCATTTTAGAGCCTTTTCAGGCTCTTTCGACGCGCCTTACACCGCGACAAAAGGCTGCGCAGCGACTCTCCACCATTTGCCGGAACACCTCTTGATGAAACACACCGCAACCTCGCTGGTTCTGGCGGGCAGCCTGCTGGCTCCCGTTCAGGCCATGGCCGACCTGCTGCTCTGGCAGGACAACAGCCTGACCTACCTCAACGGCATCGACTTCAAGATCGACCCGCCCCGCCAGCAGACGCTGACCTTCGAACACGCCAGCGGCTGGAGCTTCGGTGACCTGTTTCTGTTCGTCGACGGCATCAAGTACAACACCGAAGCCACCAATGGCGCCGGTGACGGCCACACCTTCTACGGTGAGCTCAGCCCGCGCCTGTCCTTTGGCAAGCTCAGCGGCGCCGATCTCTCGTTCGGCCCGGTCAAGGATGTGCTGCTGGCAGCTACCTACGAATTTGGCGAAGACGATGTCGACGCCTACCTGCTGGGCCCGGCGGTGGACCTGGCGATTCCCGGCTTCGACTACCTCCAGCTCAACACCTACCTGCGCCGCCCGGATGGCAGGCGCGACGGCCGCAATGTCTGGCAGATCACCCCGGTGTGGAGCTACACCATTCCGGTCGGCCGCTCCGATGTGGTGGTCGATGGCTTCATCGACTGGGTGGTGGATAACGACGACAGTTACCACGCCAACCTGCACATCAACCCGCAGATCAAGTACGACCTGGCCAAAGCCATGGGTTGGGGGCAGAAATTCTACGTGGGCGTCGAGTACGACTACTGGAAGAACAAGTACGGCATCGACAACGACAGCACTCTCGGCGACGACGTGCTGGGCGGCACCGATCAGAGCGCCATCAGCCTGCTGGTCAAGGCGCACTTCTGATACGCCGAGCTGACCGTCACCATGCGGCGGTCAGCCTTCCAGCAATACCCGAGCGGCCTGATCGGTAGCCAGCAGGCTGTACTGATGAAGGCTCAGGTAGCGCCCGCCCTTGTATTCGACATCGCGCAAGGTGCCCTCAAAGCTGAAGCCCAGCTTCTCGGCCAGCCGCCAGCTCGCCACGTTCTCCGGCTCGATATCCAGATGAATACGATGCACACCCATGTTCGTCAGGGCATGGCGAAGGATATGCGGCAAGGCCTGCTGCATCAGGCCGCGCTGCCAATGATGCGGCAGCAACCAGTAGCCCATTTCGATGCGCTGGTGCTGGTGGTTCCAGTCATTGAAGCCACAGGCGCCAATCAGTACATCACGATCATCCGCCAAGCCCCACCAGATGCCCGCCTGGTCTGACAGCAACTGCTCATACCACTGCATCTGCTCATGGGTAGCGGCTAGGCTTGGGTAGGAAACACCGTAGTGGGCGATCACCTGAGGATGCGACAAGCCAGCGTAGACCTGCTCAATGTCGCCCGGGCGAATGCGCCGCAGCCTATAGCCGGCAAACGAAAATTCGGGAAATGCAGTGGCCGAGCTATCCATGCTTCACCACATGGGCGTTCGAAGAGATAAAGATGCGTGTGCTTCGCATGGGCCGACGCTAAGAGTTGGTGCCCCGAGCCGGAATCGAACCGGCAAGGCCTTGCGGCCGGCAGATTTTAAGTCTGCTGTGTTTACCAATTTCACCATCGGGGCGGCGAAATATGCGAGGGCAGGACTATATACACCCCAAAGCAGCGCCGCAAGTTTAAAGCACGCAATAAAAAACCTCGTAAATCAGTGATCTACGAGGTTCTTGCGGCAAGCTTGCCGATAATGGACCACCCAGCAGGCCGCACGCTGGATGCGGCCCATCTAGACGGTTACTTGCTGCTGCGACCGACCAACAGGCCAATCAACAGACCGAAACCGGAGGCCACAGCAACAGAAGTCCAGGGATTGCTCTCGATACGATCCTGGGCATTGCCGATTGTCTCGCGGCCCAGCTCGACGGCCTCACGGCCCTTGTCGGTGATTGTGCCTTTGGCCTCGTTGAGCAGCGCGATGACTTTCTCACGAGCCTCATGGGCCTTGTCGCCGGAAAACGACTCGGCATCACCCAGTGCCTTGCTGGCCTGGTCGAGCAGCTTCTTCAGTTCCTTGGCGCTTTCCTGTTGAAACTGATCCAGGCCGCTCTCAAGCGAAGTTTTACGTGCCATTGGCAAGTGCTCCATAACAGTGAATGACACTATCTAGGAGGCACAGCCAAACGGCAGAGTTCAGGCTTTTTGCCCTTAAGGCAGCTGACGTACTCAGGCATCGAGCGGGATGATGCCGGTATGGGCCACATAGTCACCCGCCATGCCGCGCACCCGGGCGCGAAGATCAAAGGGCATGTCTGGCCGGAAGGTGACCGCATGCCCGATCAACTGACCTTTCTCGTCGACACGCTCACGCTCTTCCTGCATCCAGGTTTGCAGCTCGTCTTCGGTCAGGCCGAGCTCCTGTGCCAGCAGTGCATTGAAGCGCTCGAGGTCGTAGCCATCGAATTTTCCGCCGTCCATATCCTCGCCTCCTCAGTTCGGTGTTGCTAACTGAGGCCGCTCAGATGAGCTACCGGTTCCACCTGTCTTGACCAGTCAATCAGGCCCGTTGCACGGCGGTGCCGGAATTGAGGGTGCGCAGATCCTGACGAAGCTGCATGACCAGTTGCGAAATCTGCCGTGAAGTGGACAGCTCGGCGCGGGAAATGCCGGTCACATTGAGGTAGACCTGGGCGGTGACCGGGTCCCTGATCTGAATGGTCACCGACTCGCTGCCATCGATGGAGCAACTGCATGCCAACGGCAGAAAGGCACACTCGACGATATGACGCTGCTCGAGAACGGACATCATCCTGGAAACTCCTTCCTCACGTTGATGACGAGTGGAGTCTAGCTGTCTCGCAAAAATCGGCATGAGACATTTTGTCCCGTCCATCGCCTGGCTTTGCGCAGGGCTCAGTTGACCACTGGTAAGGTGCCGTGAACCTCCCCCTTACCACCCTCGCCCAATCTTCAGAGCCCATGCCGGGCTGCTGATAATTCGACGAGGTGAATCATGCGTACACAGAACGTTGCGGGGACCGAACGCCTTCTCTCGCTGGCGATCGGAACGGTAGGCATGATCAGTGGTATCAGACAGGGTGGCGCAGCTGGCCTACTCAAGGTCGGCGCCTCGGCCATGCTGGCCAAGCGAGGACTGACGGGGCACTGCCAATTTAAAAGTCTGCTGACGCCCGCAACTGAGCGACCCTCTGGACATCAGGCAACCCACTCAAGCGCAGACGCTTCAAAGCTGGACGAAGACCGTCGGATGGAAAATGCGCTGGAGGAAACCTTTCCCGCCAGCGACCCGATTTCTCCCTGAACGCCACACCTAGTGAGCTAGCACGATCATCATGTTGGTGGGGGTGATTCGCGGCAGCAGCTTCCGCACATGGCTGGGGGTATCGAGCTTGAAGAACACACGGTAGCCGCTGCCATCCGGATAGGGCCGCGAATGGGTAACCCAGCTCGAAACCAGGCTCTCGCAGAGGCCGATGTCGGAGGCGATCTTCAATAGGGGAATATGAACAGTCATCACGAGTTCCTTCTCGATCACTCAGATAGTGATGCACGCATCACGCTACCGGACTTCCATGCCGGGCCTGGGTTGACAGGCAATGTCACTATGCCACATTAGAGCGCGTATAATCATTATTTTTTAGGGGCTACTGGAGCGAGTGGCTTTTGGCCGTAGTGACACAGCGCGTGGCCCACTAATTTGCTACCAATCGTCTGCCCGACTGAACTATCGCCGTAGCTACCATCAAATAGCTAGTATTACTCGATATGGAGGAACCAATCGTGAGCAAACCCATTTTCAACGCCCGCACAGCGGACAAGTTTGTTGTTCGTCTGCCGGACGGAATGCGCAAGCGCATCGAAGATCTTGCCAATGACAACTACACCAGCATGAACACCGAGATCATCCGCGCCATCGAAGCCCACCTCGAAGGTCAGGCCAGGCAGACCCTACTGATCGATGCGCTGGAAGCCAAGCTGAAAAGCGAACTGCAAACTGCGGCCAAACCAGGCAAGAAAGCCCAGGAAGCCAACATCGATTACCTCGACGGCCTCAAGACCGGCACACGCTGATCCACCGCTCGTACTGCAGTTTTTAAGGCCCCGCACTGTCGGGGCTTTTGTTTAGCCCTGCTCGGCTACTCAAAAGAGGAGATCACTCGCAATGTCTACCGCGCGTCGGCAGCGTCGCAAAACCAACAAAGTAGAAAAGTTTTCGGACGCGTCCTAAAACAAGCGTCAGCCGAGCTACTTTTCTCCGGACAGAAAAAAGCCCCGTAGCTAATGGCTACAGGGCTTCTAGTTTGGAGGCTGAGGTCGGAATCGAACCGGCGTTCACGGATTTGCAATCCGGTGCATAACCACTCTGCTACTCAGCCTTAAACTGAACGGGCCGTACGTGACGGCCCGTTGAAACTGGAGCGGGAAACGAGACTCGAACTCGCGACCCCGACCTTGGCAAGGTCGTGCTCTACCAACTGAGCTATTCCCGCTTGTCTTGTCGACGGGCGCCATTCTATAGCTTCACAACGCCCAGTCAAGCCCTTGATTCAAAAAAGTTATTTCTTTTCAGCGGTGACGCTCAGATGCGGCCAGGCAGCGAGCAGATACTGCGCCATCGACCACAGCGTAAGGGCTGCAGCGACGATCAGCAGCACGTAGCCGATTAGCACCCACAAACCGAACACTGGCGGGTTGCCGAGCAGGATGACCAGCGCAAGCATCTGCGCCGCGGTTTTCCATTTACCCAGGTTCGACACCGCCACGTGCGCCCTGGCGCCCAGCTCGGCCATCCATTCGCGCAGCGCCGATACGACGATCTCACGGCCGATGATGATGGTTGCTGGCAGCGTCAGCCACAGGTTGGCGTGTTCGGCCACCAACAGCACCAGCGCAGTGGCGACCATCAGTTTGTCGGCTACCGGGTCGAGAAACGCGCCGAACGGCGTGCTCTGCTCCCAGCGCCGCGCCAGGTAACCATCCAGCCAGTCGGTCACTGCCGCGAAAGCAAAAACCGCACTGGCAGCCCAATAGCTCCAGGAAAAAGGCATGTAGAACAACAGGATGAAGATCGGGATCAGCAGAACGCGGAGCACCGTGAGGAGGTTGGGGATATTCATCGGCTCAACTGGACGGTTAGGTGAGGCGGCATTCTACTCGCTGTGCAGTGCCGCATAAATCAAACCGGCGAGCTTTTTACTGATCCCGGGAGCTTTGGCGATTTCTTCCGTGCTGGCACGGGACAACTCCTGCAGACCGCCAAAGTGATTGAGCAGTTCACGGCGCCGTTTCGGGCCGACCCCCGCGACCTCCTCCAGGCTCGACGTACGACGCGCTTTGCCACGGCGAGCGCGATGCCCGGTGATGGCGAAGCGGTGCGACTCGTCACGGATCTGCTGGATCAGATGCAGCGCCGGCGAGTTACCCGGCAGGGTGAATTCATGTTCAGCATCATTCAGGTACAGGGTTTCCAGACCAGGCTTGCGGGTGGTGCCCTTGGCCACGCCGAGCAGGATCAGCGGCGGCACCTCGAGCTTGGTGAGCACCTCGCGAGCCATCGCCAGCTGTCCCTTGCCGCCGTCGACCAGCAGGATATCCGGTAGCTTGCCCTCGTTCTGCTTGACCTTGCTGAAGCGCCGGGTCAACGCCTGATGCATGGCCGCGTAGTCATCACCAGCGGTCACGCCTTCGATGTTGTAGCGCCGGTAGTCCGACTTGATCGGGCCTTCAGGGCCGAACACCACGCAGGAGGCGACCGTCGCCTCACCGCTGGAATGGCTGATATCGAAGCACTCCAGGCGCTGTGGCACCGCATCCATGTCCAGCGCTTCGGCCAGTGCATCGAAACGCCCGGCCATGTGCTCGCGGTTGGCCAGCCTGGCTCCCAGTGCCTGCTCGGCATTGGTGACCGCCAGTGCCTGCCATCGTGCACGCGTACCACGAACGCGGTAGCTGATGGCCAATTCGCGACCACGTAGCTCCTGAATGGCCGCAATCAGCACGGGATAATCTTCGTGGGGCGCGTTGACGATCAACTCGCTCGGCAGGTCTCGCTCATGACTGCCTAGGTAGTACTGGCCGAGAAACGCGACGAGCACATCCTGCGCCTCTTCTTCGATGGCCACCTGCGGAAAGAAATTCTTGCTGCCCAGCACACGCCCGCCGCGCACGCTGATCAGGTGCACGCAGGCGCCGCCTGGATTGACCAGCGCGGCGATGATGTCGACATCACCGGTTCCGCCCTCCATGCTCTGCTGATCCTGCACACGGCGCAGTAGGGCCATCTGATCGCGCAGCTCAGCGGCCTTTTCGAAATCCAGGGCGGCGGACGCCTGCTGCATGTTCTCGGCGAGCTCGGCGTTCAGGGCATTGCTGCGCCCTTCTAGGAACATCACCGAGTGACGCACATCCTCGGCGTACTCGGCTGGCTCGACTAGACCAACACAAGGCGCTTTGCAGCGTTTGATCTGGTATTGCAGGCAGGGCCGCGTGCGGTTGCGGTAATAACTGTCCTCGCACTGGCGAACCAGAAAGGTCTTCTGCAACAGCGCCAGGCTTTCGCGGATCGCTCCGGCACTGGGATAGGGACCGAAATAGCGACCTTTTCGATTCTTCGCGCCGCGGTGAATATCCAGACGCGGGAAGTCGCCATCGGACAGGAATACGTAAGGATAGGATTTGTCGTCACGCAGCAGGATGTTGTATGGCGGACGCCACTCCTTGATCAGCGTCTGCTCGAGCAGCAAGGCTTCAGTTTCGTTGCCCGTAATGGTGGTTTCCACCTGCGCGATCTTGCTGACCAGCGCCATGGTCTTGGTGGCCAGGCCGGTCTTGCGAAAGTAGCTGGCGAGCCGCTTCTTGAGGTTTTTGGCCTTGCCGACGTACAGCAGATTGCCACTCGCATCGAACATGCGATAAACGCCCGGGCGCCCACTGCAGGTAGCGAGAAATGCACTGGAATCGAACACTGGAGTCACGTCAGCTGGTGGCATCGACCATGCCGTGACGGACGGCGAGCAGCGCCAACTCCACATCGCTGGTGATCGAAAGCTTTTCGAAGATCCGGTAGCGGTAGGTATTCACGGTCTTGGGCGACAGGCACAGCTTGTCGGAGATGCTCTGCACCTTCTGGCAGCCGGCGATCATCAGCGCGATCTGGATTTCACGTTCGGAAAGCAGATCGAATGGCGAATTGCTGCTCTGCGGCTGGAAGGATTTCAGCGCTAGCTGCTGAGCGATCTGCGGGCTGATGAAGCGCTGACCCGCAAACACCATGCGAATGGCCTGCACCATCTCTTCAAGACCTGCACCTTTAGTGAGATAGCCTGCGGCGCCTGCCTGCAGCAGCCGCGTAGGGAACGGATCTTCCTCACACACGGTGACGGCAACGACCTTGAGATCGGGATGGCTGCGCATTAGCTTGCGGGTCGCTTCAAGGCCGCCGATGCCGGGCATCTTCACGTCCATCAGCACCACATCGGGTTTGAGTTCGCGGACCTTTTTCAGCGCCTCTTCGCCAGAGCTTGCTTGGCCAATGACCTGCAGGCCTTCAATGTCGGCCAGCATGCGCGAGATACCCGTACGAACTAGGTCGTGATCATCAACAACCAATACCTTAATCAAACGAACACCTCGTACCTGCGCGAGCGCCGCACCGCGACTAACTGTGAGAAATGCACCATAACAAAAAACCTGACAGGTGAGTTAGCGGTGTACGCCAATTTACAAGCGTCAAACAAAGTTACCCGTGCAAAGGGAGCATACGCCCTCATCCTCGCCAACCTACTTCATCCATCTCGTACTCATAACGACATCAACAAGTCATGCCCCGCATACGGTGCGAAACAGAAAGAGAAATGCCGCAGTGCCGGCCAATAATTTATTCGGAACACCCCAGCACAAGCACCGCTCTGAACTTACAGACTGTGCACCACACCGAGGGCTTTACCATGGACATGCTTATCAAGCAGCTGAAGACCGTAACCGCCGGGCGCTATCACATCGTTACCGAAACCTCTCCTGAAGGCCTGCAGGTTGACTGCCTCGACCTGCAATGCAATCTGGTCGCAACGCGTCGCCTCACCGCAGCACAGCTGCAGAACAAGATCCTGATGACCGCGGTGTATGCCGATTTGAAGGGCACGCTGGGCTACTGAGGGAACAGTTCAATTCGGCGCTTTAAAGCGCGGTCACATGCATTAGAGCCGCGCTTAAGTCACTCACCTTCACGCAATCGTCCTCCTCCTCGCTTTACGCCCTCTATTTTACCTGACAAGCGTCTCGTCACTTGCGCCCACACCGAACGTGGAGCCCGTTCGCGACTGCACAAACGTGACCGACTGGTCGCACAAATAGCCTGAACGAAGCTGAAAATCGCCGATTCTATTCACATCATGCACAGCGTTTTGCGTCGCTGCTGCGATGCGCTCTGAATAGATACAGGAATGATATGACCATGATCTGGATAGTACTCGGCATCGCCCTTTCTATCGCCTCATTACTGGGCGCAGGCATCTATTCGCTTCTGCAAATCCTTGGCGAATTCAGCCAGAACTGAAAACCACAGTGGCAGCGGCTCTGGAAGTTCGCTGCCAGCCAAACAGCAGGCGAAAAAAAGCCCGGCGAAAACCGGGCTTTTTTAGAAGTGGTGGAGGGCCAGGGATTCGAACCCTGGGAACGCTATTAACGTTCGCCGGTTTTCAAGACCGGTGCATTCAACCGCTCTGCCAACCCTCCAGGTCGACACGAAATGCCTCGGTTCGCCGAAACATTCCTTTGCAACCTTGCAGGTTGCGGGCGGCATCTTACCGGAACGCAACACACTGTCAAACACTCTGACTTGGCAGCCCCCAAGGCTCTGTTAAGATGCTTCTCGACCATTGGTCACTGACCAACAGCATTCACTAGGAGTGTCGCCATGCGCGAACAAGATTACGCACATAGCCCTACACGGGTTGAACAAACCGCAGTCAGCAGCGTTCTGCGCAACACATACGGTTTGCTGGCTCTCACCCTGGCATTCAGTGGCATCGTGGCGTTCATGGCGCAACGCGCCAACGTTCCTTACCCGAATATCTTCGTGGTACTGATCGGCTTCTACGGCCTGTTCTTCCTGACCGCCAAGCTGCGGGACTCCGGCTGGGGCATCCTGTCGACCTTCGCCCTCACCGGCTTTATGGGTTACACCCTGGGCCCGATCCTCAACCGCTACCTCGGCATGGCCAACGGCGCTGAAGTCGTCAGCTCGGCGTTCATGATGACCGCACTGGTGTTCTGCGGCCTGTCGGCTTACGTGCTGACCACCCGCAAGGACATGAGCTTCCTGAGCGGTTTCATCACCGCTGGCTTCTTCGTTCTGCTGGGCGCTGTACTGGCCAGCTTCTTCTTCCAGATCAGCGGCCTGCAACTGGCGATCAGCGCCGGCTTCGTGCTGTTCTCCTCGGCCTGCATCCTGTTCCAGACCAGCGCGATCATCCATGGTGGTGAGCGCAACTACATCATGGCGACCATCAGCCTGTATGTATCGATCTACAACCTGTTCGTCAGCCTGCTGCAGATCTTCGGCATCATGGGCGGCGACGACTGATCGTCACCCGCAAACAAAAAACCCGCCTCGATGGCGGGTTTTTTATGGCCTGTAAAAATTACCGCTGGGCCTTTTCGCGCATGCCCTTGAGCGTATTGAAGGGCGCCTCGACCACGAACTTGTTGGATAGCCACGAAGGCACGCTGCCACCTGGATCGGTATGCGCCTCGTAGACCACCTCGACCATGCCATCGGGCTTGGGTGTCATGGTCCAGCGACCTTCCACACTGGCAACGCGCACGTAGCCTTTTTCCTCAGGCTGATAATTCGGCACGCCATGCAGGCTGCGCGTCACGCTGCCATCGGCGCCTTGCTGGGTGGTGACCTCGATGATCGAATCCCTCGGCGTCACCGGCCATGGCGTATTGAAGCGCGTGTAGGTCCAACTCTTGTCACCTTCATGCTTGAGTAGTCGTTGCTCCTGGCATTCATGAATCCACGCGCAGGAGGCCACCACGTCTTCCTGCAACGCCCTGAGCTTGGACACATCACTTTTTATCAAGGTGACGCCACGGTAAGCCTTGTAGGGAGAGCCGGCCACTTCGCTGAGATAGACCTTGATGCCCTCCTCATCCTTCGCCAGGCGCCAGTCCTCGGCGTGGGCGGCAGACGCGACACACAGCGCCGCACTTGCTAGCAACAAACGGGTCAACGACATTTTTATTCTCCGGGATGTGTCTGTAGAGCGTCAGACGGCAGTCGCCGTGACATCTTCCAGCCAGGCCAGCAGGCGGATGGCTTCTTCACGGCTATTACCGCAGACAGCGAAATCGGCTGAAAATGCGGCGCATACAGCAGGCCGGTCCTCGCGACCGAAGATCGAACAGAGGTTGTCGTCGGCCAGGTTCACGCAGCGCTCGCCAGCGGCCTTGCCGTTGGGCATGCCGGGGATAAATGAGCTGATCGACGGGGAAATACAGCAGGCGCCACAACGAGGACGACATTGCATGGAAAGGACCTCGAACAAGGGCATGCAGCAAACGGCGGCGATTCTAGCCTGCCGTTTCCCCCGCCGGCAGCCCCTCTAATCAGGTCAGATCGAAACGAATGCTGAAGCACGCGCCCTCACCTGGCTGGCTGGCGACTTCCAGCTCGGCGCCCAGCACATCTACCGCGAGCTGGTGGGTGATATGCAACCCCAGACCGGTGCCGCCTTGACCACGGCGCGTGGTGAAGAACGGGTCGAAAATCTTGCCCTGCAGCTCGTCATCCATACCCCGACCGTTGTCGATGACTTCGATGACGCACTGCCCTTGCGCCTCGTCGACCTGAGCACGAACGGTGACCACACCCTTCACGCCAGGATCGAAGGCGTGAACCAGGGCATTGTCGACGAGATTCTGCACGATCTGCCCGAGAGGTCCCGGGTAGCTGTCTAGTAGCAGGCTCGGTGCCACGTCCACCACGATTCGATGATCGCTTTGGCGAAGCTTTGGCTGTAACAGCAGCACCACCTCATCCACCAGCTCGCGCAGGTCAAAACGGCGCCGCTCCGTGCTGGCACGGTCGGTGGCCAGTTGCTTGAAGGCGCGGGTCAGCTGCGACATGCGCTCCAGGCTGATCAGAATGATGCTCAGGCCATCGTCAGTGCGCTGCACGAAGCGCTCCAGCGTCGTGCGTTTCAGGCCTTCACGCATCGCGATCTGAAATTCCTGGCTGGCTCGTTCCAGAGTCGAAGCGGCCACACTGGCGGCACCAATCGGCGTATTCAGCTCATGGGCAACGCCGGCGACCATGGTGCCGAGCGATGACAGTTTTTCAGCCTGCAATAATGCGCGGCGCGTGCGCTGCAACTGCTCGACAGTGCGCTGCAATTGCTCGTTGCTGGCGGTCAGCGCCCGGCTGCTCACATGCAGGCCATGTTCGGCGCGCAGCCGCTCGGCCTCGTCGATGGCACGGCGCACGCTGATCAGAAGCCCGACGCCCTGCAACACGCAGAAGAACAGCAGGACACGCCACAGTACGTCCCAACGCAACTCGCTGAGATTAAGGGCAGGCAGATGAGACAGCAGCAGCCAATGGTCTGCGGCGTTGGACGTCGCCGAAACGGCATCGCTGGGCCGAAAATGGCTGTATGCCCAGAAGCCAGCCGGGTCGATGAACGAGCCGCGCTGCTCGTCCTGCAAACGCTGCCAGCTCGAAGGCTGCTGGCTGGCGAGGGTCAGTTCGGGCTTGCCCAGCAGAAAGCCCCAGGCATGTTCGGGACGCTCGCCAAGCATCCAGTAACCTTCATGATCGAGCAGCTGCAGGGAGCCGCCGTATGCCACCGAGGTCTCACGCAGGCGTTGAAGCATCCGCTCGGCGCGATAATCAAGGATCAGCACGCCGCGCCGTTCGCCACGCTCGCTGAAAATCGGCACCGCCGCACGCAGGATCGGCTCTATGGACTCCACGGAACCGTCGGCCCGATAACGTCGCTCAACATCGAAGCGCGACAGATAGGACTCGCCCTTGTAAAGGTGCATGGTTTCCACGAAGTAATAGGCGGCCGAGTCGTTCTGTAGATCCGCCTCGGCAACCCGCTGCGCCTCACCGGAAACGCTGTCGATGCGCACCCGCTCCATGCCCTGCTCATCGAGCCAGCGAATGTGCTGGTAGGTGCCGCGGCTATCGGAAAACTCGGCGAACAGTTCGCTCAGCGCCGCCAGGCTTTCTGCTGATTCTTGCTTCACGAGCTGATCGAGCAAGGGTTGCTGGCTGAGAAACTGCAGATCACCACGCAAGCTCGACAGATGTCGCTCCAGCACCGCCACGCCCTCGTTCAGGCTATCGGTCTGCGCTTCGAGCAGCGGTTCCAGCCGGTCACTGAGCATGCGGTCGTAGAGCAGCAGGCTAAGCACGATGATCAGCAGCGACCAGGGCAGAAACAGCACCAGCAGGTTGCGCGGCAGCGGCCTGGCAATTGCTTTTCGCCAACCGGCGATGCGACCCGCCATCACCGCGGCGAGCGCTCGCCCAGCCAGCTCAGCAGGCGCTCCAGCGACATTGGCCTGGCGAATAGATAGCCCTGGGCCTCCAGGCAATCATGACGTTTCAGCCACTCGACCTGCTGCTGGTTCTCCACGCCCTCGGCGATCACCGTCATGCCGACACGCCGCGCGATCTGGATGATTGCCTCGGCGATGGCCTGGCCGTCGTCTTCCGCCCGCAGTTCTTCGACGAAACTGCGGTCGATCTTCAAACGGTCGGCCGGCAACTGGCGCAGGTAGCTGAGCGAGGAGAAACCGGTGCCGAAGTCGTCGATGGCCACCTTGACGCCCATGGCGCGCAACGCCAGCAGCTGCTCGCAGACCTGCTCGAACGAGCGCATGGCCACCGATTCGGTGATTTCCAGCTCGACCTGACTGGCACTCACTCCGGCCGCCTCCAGATGCAGCGTGAAGCGCTCGATGAAATCGCGCTGCAGCAACTGGCTGGCCGACACGTTGATCGCCACCCGAATATGACCGAACCCCGCCTCGTCCAGCCGCCGCGCCGCTTGCAAGGCCAGACGCATGAGCAGATCGCCCAGCGGCAGGATGTAACCGGTGGCCTCTGCCAGCGGAATGAACTCCAGCGGAGGGATCGCCTTGCCGTCGGGCTGGTACCAGCGCGCCAGCGCCTCGACACCGGTGACTACCCCGCTGCGCATATCAACCTGGGGTTGCAGCTCGATGCTGATCAGATCGCTGGCCACTGCGTCGCGCAGCGCCAGCAACAGGCGAAACGATTCGGCATGGGCGCTCTGCAACCGGCGGTCGTGCACCACGTGCTGGTCGTGCCCCAGCTGCTTGGCCTGCTTGAGGGTCAGCCGCGCATCCTGCAAGGCCACGCTGGCGGTGTCGTCGAAATCACGCAGATAGAGCGTGACGGTGCTCAGGCTGTGCACCTGCCCCAGCTCGTAAGGCCGATTGGGACGGCGGAACAGCGCCACGATATCCTCGGCGCGTACCTGCTCCTCGGGGCCCAGCACGGCGAACAGATCGTCGCGAATCCGCGCGATCAGCACATTGCTGTCGAAGGCATCACGCAGCCGGTTGGCCACCAGGCCGAGGATGAAATCCCCATAACCGGTTCCGAAGGCGGTGTTGGCGCCGGAAAAGTTGTCGATATCCAGCAGCACCAGCACCCGATCAGCCTTGTTCGGGCTGCTCAGGGTCATGTCCAGCATGCGGATCAGGGCGTTGCGGTTGGGAATCTTCAGCAGATCGTCCTGGTAGGCCATTTCCTCCAGGCGGCTGAACAGCGCCACGTTATAGAGGCCGCGGCTGATGCTGGCGCTGAACACTTCGAGCAATTCCAGTTCGGTGTCGTCCAGAGTCCGCTCGGTGGCCACGTAGCAGGCGTAGTCCGCGCCGGCCTGGAAGCGCGGGAAGAACAATACGGTGCAATCGTCAAAACGCAGCGTGGCCTGCTTTTGCAGACTGCAGCGCAGCGCACTGGCCACCGCTTCATCACCCAGGCCGCTGAGGTTGCCGTCGATGGAGCCGTAGAAGCGGCCACTGGCGCTGATCACATGGGCATCGGGTAGCTCGCCGGGGTTGGCGTCATGGGCCTTGACGCAGACGATTCCCTCGGCCTGCAGATCGAGCAGCGAGGCAATCTCAGAGAGAATCTTGGCCGACAGTTCGCGGGTGTTCTTCGAGCAGAATAGCGCATTGCTGGACTCGACGATCATCTGCAGGCCGCGGCGCGCGCGGGCGGTGGCCTTGAGCTGTGAATAGCTGCGCAGCCCGGCGGTGAGTACCGTGCGCAGGCGTTCGGAACTGAGTTCGTTCTTGGACCAGTAGTCGTTGATGTCGTAGTCACGCATCACGCTCTGCACGGGCGCCATGCCGGGCTCGCCGGTCAGCAGCACGATACGGATCTCGGCATTGCCGATGACTTCGCGAAGGGTCTTGACCAGGCGCAGACCCGCGTCTTCGGTCTCCATCACCACGTCGAGCAGCACCAGGGCGAAATCCTGCTGCTCGGCCAGCAACATGGCAGCCTCGCGGTTGCTGAAGGCCTGCTGGATCTCGACACGACGGCCAAGGATGTCCATCTCGCCGATCGCGAAGGCGGTCGCGCGCTGAAAGTCCGGATCATCATCAACGGTCAGGATGCGCCATGCCGGGTGAGCGCTGTCAGCCACCGGCTCGTCATCTGAAAACACCACGGAATCATCCATGAACCACACTCACCTTTCATTGCGTATAAAAGAAGCAAGGCCTGCCGTGCGCAAGTATAGCCAGCGCCAGAAAGACACAATGTCCATGATGGCATTTAGTAATGGCACGAATCGCACCACCTGTCGGTCTGAGCTCTGAGCAGGCCCGAGCGAGCGGCGGCAGACAAGGAGAGGCAATGGCGTACTGGCTGGTCATCGACCTGGAAGCCACCACCGAGGAAGGTGGCTGGCCGGTCGAACATATGGAGATCATCGAGATCGGGGCCAGCCTGGTGGATGCCAGCGGTCACGAGATCGACCACTTCCAGCGCTTCGTGCGGCCGCTGCGCCGGCCCATCCTGACCCGGTTCTGCCGGCAGCTGACCCATATCGCGCAGGCGGATGTAGACGCTGCAGCCACGCTGCCGACGCTGTGGCCGCAATTCGAGCGCTGGCTTGAACCCCACCACGCGCGCCTGGGTGGCTGGTGCAGCTGGGGCGACTACGACCGCCAGCAGCTGGAGCAGGACTGGCACCAGCACGGCCTAACCAGCCACCTGCAAACGCTGCCGCATCTGAACCTGAAACAGCGATTCGCCAAAGCGCGCCAACTCGCTCGGCCGGTCGGCCTGAATGCGGCGCTACAACTGGCCGGCATCAGCTTCAGCGGCCAGCAGCATCGCGCCCTCAACGACGCGCGAAATACCGCCCGCCTGCTGCCACTGGTGATCACCGAGCGCGGCAGCACGCGCAATACGTGACGCCATCAAACGCCTTGGGCATACTTGCCTGCCATTTATTCTGCCGCTCACGAGGATGCACATGTTCAAGGTCAACGAGTATTTCGACGGTACCGTCAAATCCATCGCGTTCGGCATGGCAGAAGGCCCGGCCACGATTGGCGTGATGGCAGCAGGCGAATACGAGTTCGGCACCAGCCAACTGGAGGTCATGCACGTGATCGCCGGCGCCCTGACCGTCAAGCTGCCGGGCAGCGACAGCTGGGAAACCTTCACCGCCGGCAGCCGCTTCACCGTGCCGGCCGACAGCAAGTTCCAGCTCAAGGTCGAGCAGGACACCGCCTACCTGTGCGAATACCGCTGACAGGTGTTGCGGTATGAAAAAGCCCGGCCAAGTGCCGGGCTTTTTACATTCCAGAGCAGCACTCGCCGCTCAGAGCCTGTTCAAAGTCTCGCGAGCTAGAGCAATGCAAGGCGAAACAGGCGAGGACGCGGAGTTTACGAGCTGTAAATGAGCAGTCCGAGCCTGCTTTCAACGCAGCAGTGCCGACGCACAGCAGACTTTGAACAGGTTCTCAGACGCGCAGCTCCATCCCTTCCTTGAGAAAACGCGGCGCGATATAGCGCTCGAAATGCGCCTCGGAAAGCAGGAAGAATTCACGGTCGATGGCGTCACGCAGATCGGGCAGCTCCCAGTCGCGAAATTCGGGCAGCAGGACGATACCGTAGGCTTCCAGCTGGGTGATCACCCGGGCGCCGCGGGCCAGTAACTGGTAGGCCCAGCAATAGGGCGACTGCTGGGGCAGGAAGCGAATCTGTCGCTGCTGCAGCTGCTTGAGCAGCAGAGCCTCGTCGAACACCTCCAACTTGGCGGCCATCACCTGCACCAGCAACATTTCAAGGCGCGTCCACACCGACTGCTTTTCCTCGTCGCTGTAGCCGTTCCAGTTGATCACCTCGTGGTGAAAGCGCTTGCAGCCGCGGCATACGGTGTCCCCGAAAACCGTGGAGCAAAGGCCTATGCAAGGCGTCTTGATACGTTGATTGGGCATGCTTTGAATCGATACACCGGAAAATAAGGCGTGCATCTTAGCCCTTTGTCTAATGGGGATCACCCCAGAGCTCGATGGGTCTTTTACTTAACTTCACGCAAAGATTCGGCTAGAATCAGCGCGCCTTGCGAAAGGCGCCAATGTCCGTTGGAAGCTGTTTTCAAAGCGTCACGAGCACAGTCGATCCTGCAGCACGATAGTTGGCGTGGTCACCCTCAGGCCATGCCAGCCCTCATCAGACCCCGTTCTGCAGGCGTAAAACTTTGAAAGCAGCTTCCGGATGGAAGTATCGAAACCATCGTGCTCAGCCCATGAGGCTGCGCGACGGATGTGTTTGATGCGTTCCTGCATGCGTCCCGGACTTCCCATTTGGGACCACTGATGAGGGTAATAACTGTGCTTGAAGCCTACCGCAAACACGTAGCAGAGCGTGCCGCCCAGGGTATCGTGCCCCAGCCGCTAAACGCCGAACAAACTGCCGGTCTCGTCGACCTGCTGAAGAACCCGCCGGCCGGCGAAGAAGAATTCCTCCTCGATCTGATCACCAATCGCGTGCCGCCAGGCGTCGACGAAGCGGCCTACGTGAAGGCCGGCTTCCTGTCCGCCATCGCCAAGGGCGAAGCCACTTCCCCGCTGCTCGACAAGAAACGCGCCACCGAACTGCTGGGCACCATGCAGGGCGGCTACAACATCGCCACCCTGGTCGAGCTGCTCGATAGCGCCGAACTGGGCGCCATTGCCGCCGAACAGCTCAAGCACACCCTGCTGATGTTCGACGCCTTCCACGACGTGGCCGAAAAGGCCAAGGCCGGTAACGCCAATGCCAAGGCCGTGCTGGAATCCTGGGCTGCCGGTGAGTGGTTCACCAAGCGTCCGGCGATTGCCGAGAAGTACAGCCTGAGCGTCTTCAAGGTGCCGGGTGAAACCAACACCGACGACCTGTCGCCGGCTCCGGACGCCTGGTCGCGCCCTGACATCCCGCTGCACGCCCTGGCCATGCTGAAAATGGCCCGCGACGGCATCGTTCCCGAGCAGCCTGGCTCCATCGGCCCGCTGAAGCAAATCGAAGAAGTACGCGCCAAGGGCTTCCCTGTTGCCTACGTCGGTGACGTGGTCGGTACCGGTTCCTCGCGTAAATCCGCCACCAACTCGGTGCTGTGGTTCTTCGGCGATGACATCCCGTACGTTCCGAACAAGCGCGCTGGCGGCTTCTGCTTCGGCTCCAAGATCGCCCCGATCTTCTACAACACCATGGAAGATGCCGGCGCCCTGCCGATCGAGTTCGACGTGTCGAACATCGAAATGGGCGACGTGATCGACGTCTACCCGCATGCTGGCAAGGTCTGCAAGCACGGCACCGACGAAGTCATCACCACCTTCGAACTGAAGACTCCGGTGCTGCTCGACGAAGTTCGCGCTGGCGGCCGTATTCCGCTGATCGTCGGCCGTGGCCTGACCGACAAGGCACGTGCAGAGCTGGGCATGGGCCCGACCGACCTGTTCGCACTGCCGGAAGCGCCGGTTGATACTGGCAAGGGCTACACCCTGGCGCAGAAGATGGTCGGCAAGGCCTGCGGCCTGCCGGAAGGCAAAGGCGTTCGTCCGGGCACCTACTGCGAACCGAAGATGACCACCGTCGGCTCCCAGGACACCACTGGCCCGATGACCCGCGACGAGCTGAAAGACCTGGCGTGCCTGGGCTTCTCCGCTGATCTGGTCATGCAGTCGTTCTGCCACACCGCGGCCTATCCGAAGCCGATCGACGTCACCACCCACCACACCCTGCCGGACTTCATCCGCACCCGTGGCGGCGTGTCCCTGCGTCCTGGCGACGGCATCATCCACAGCTGGCTGAACCGCATGCTGCTGCCCGACACCGTCGGCACCGGCGGCGACTCGCACACCCGCTTCCCGATCGGCATCAGCTTCCCGGCAGGTTCCGGCCTGGTCGCCTTCGCCGCTGCCACCGGCGTCATGCCGCTGGACATGCCGGAATCCGTACTGGTGCGTTTCAAGGGCAAGCTGCAACCGGGCATCACCCTGCGTGACCTGGTTCATGCCATCCCCTACTACGCCATCCAGAAGGGCCTGCTGACCGTCGAGAAGAAAGGCAAGAAGAACATCTTCTCCGGCCGCATCCTCGAGATCGAAGGCCTCGACGAACTGACCGTCGAGCAGGCGTTCGAGCTGTCCGACGCCTCTGCCGAGCGTTCGGCTGCCGGCTGCACCATCAAGCTGCCGGAAAAGGCCATCGCCGAGTACCTGAAATCGAACATCACCCTGCTGCGCTGGATGATCAGCGAAGGCTACGGCGATGCGCGCACCATGGAGCGTCGCGCGCAGGCCATGGAAGCCTGGCTGGCGAACCCGCAGCTGCTGTCCGCCGACGCCGATGCCGAGTACGCCGAAATCATCGAAATCGACCTGGCCGACGTCAAGGAGCCTGTGCTCTGCGCGCCGAACGACCCGGACGACGCGCGTCTGCTGTCGACCGTTGCCGGCGAGAAGATCGACGAAGTGTTCATCGGTTCCTGCATGACCAACATCGGTCACTTCCGCGCTGCCGGCAAGCTGCTCGACAAGGTCAAGGGTTCCATCCCGACCCGTCTGTGGCTGTCGCCGCCGACCAAGATGGACGCTCACCAGCTGACCGAAGAAGGCTACTACGGCATCTACGGCAAGGCCGGTGCCCGCATGGAAATGCCGGGTTGCTCGCTGTGCATGGGTAACCAGGCACGTGTGGCGGCGAACTCCACCGTGGTATCGACCTCGACGCGTAACTTCCCGAACCGTCTGGGCGATGGCGCCAACGTGTACCTGGCATCGGCCGAACTGGCCGCTGTCGCTTCGATCATCGGCAAACTGCCGACCGTCGAGGAGTACATGGAGTACGCGAAGAACATCGACAGCATGGCTGCCGACGTTTACCGCTACCTGAGCTTCGACCAGATCGCCGAGTTCCGCGAAGCTGCGGCCAGCGCGAACATCCCGGTCGTTCAAGCCTAAGGCGTCACCCGCGTCCAAAGGAGCCCCGCCCAGTGCGGGGCTTTTTTATGGCTCCTCGCACGCCGAACTACATAGGAGCGGCTTCAGCCGCGAGCCCTTCACAGGCTGTCGCGGATGCCCGGCCCGCTCCCCGTCAAGACACCGCTCGCACGAGAATGGCCGCGAACTGTACCGGATACAGCTGTGCTGGCCGCTTCGCTGTAGCGGACAAGCAGCCGTGGGCTGTATCTGACAGGCCGCCATGGCCCTCGGTTAGGGTTGCACATCGCCGCCAACTACCGAGACCCACCCATGCGCACTGCCGAACACGCCCTGCTGACCGACGCCGACCGCCGCGCCATCGCCTATAACGACTCGCTCGAGCAGCGCCGGGTCTATCCCCACGAGAGCGCCATCGCCGCCCTGGATGCCTTCGACCAGCCCCTGCCAACCAAGGGGCAGGATGCCGGACAGGTACTGCACGCCCTCGATGAACTCGGCTCGCCCGCCACCGTTACCAGTAACGGGCCGCGCTATTTCGGCTTCGTGATCGGCGCCACCCTGCCTGCCGCGGCAGCCGCCGAACGGATGGTGCTGGCCTGGGATCAGTGCGCGTCATCCGCGGACGGCTCGCCCATCGCCGACAAACTGGAAAAGGTCGCCGCCCGCTGGGTCTGCGAGGCACTCGGCCTGCCAGGTCAAAGTGCCGTCGGCTTCGGCACCAGCGCCACCGCCTGCACCCTCGCCTGCCTGGCAGCCGCACGTCGCACTTTGCTGGCGAGGCAGGGCTGGGATTTCGACCAAGACGGCTTGATCGGCGCCCCGGAAATCCGCGTGGTGATTTCCGAAACCGCCCATATCACCGTGAAGAAGGCGCTGCGCGTACTGGGTTTCGGCATGCGCCGACTGCTTCTGGCTCCGGTGGATCAGCACGGCCGCATCGATCCGGCCCGGCTCCCCGAACTGGACGAACGCACCGTGCTGATTCTGCAGGCTGGCGAGGTCAATACCGGCGAGTTCGACCGCTTCGCCGAGCTGATACCCAAGGCCAAAGCCGCTGGTGCCTGGGTGCACGTCGATGGTGCCTTTGGGCTGTGGGTACGGGCGTCGTCCTCGGCCGGGCTGGCCGACAGCGTGGAGCTGGCGGACAGCTGGACCACCGATGGCCACAAGTGGCTGAACACCCCTTATGACAGCGCCATGGCCATCTGCCGCGACGGCGATGCCCTGGCCACTGCGATGAACAGCGACGCCGCCTACGCCATGGCCTCGAAGGAATCGCAAAAGAACCTGACCCTGGAGTTCTCGCGCCGCGCGAGAGGCGTGGCGATCTGGGCAGCGCTGGCCAACCTGGGCCGCGATGGCCTGGCCGATATGATCGACCGACACATCCGCCAGGCCGGGCGCCTCGCCGAGGCGCTTCGTGCCGGCGGCTATCAGGTGCTCAACCGGGTGCGCCTCAACCAGGTGCTGGTACGCGCCGATTCGGACGAGCAGACCACGGAGATTCTCCAGGCCGCCCAGGCCTCTGGCGAAGCCTGGTTCGGGTCAACCGTCTGGCAGGGGCAGCCGGCCTTTCGCCTGAGCGTCAGTTCCTGGCGCACCACGGACGCCGATATCGACGCCCTGATCGCCCTGCTCCTGCGCCTGAAAGACGCCTGAGCGTCAACGGTCAGCTTTCAAGACCTGCTGCAGCAGCTTGTAGGACGCTTCTACGCGAGCCTCGAGCGGCACGTTGCGATTGGCCAGCAGCACCACGCCGATGCGCTCGTCCGGCACGAAGGCAGCGTAACCGCCGAAGCCGTTGGTCGAACCAGTCTTGCCGAACAGCACGCCCTGCTCGCTCGTTTCAGGCATAGCCAGACGGGTAGCCGGTTGCGCCTCGAGCGCCATCGACGGCGCGTTGCCTGCCAGCAGTTGCTCGCGGGAAACGGGCCAGGGATAGCGCTCCCACACCATCGCCTGGGTGAAGCGCTGGGTGCGAGTCACGCCCTGATGCGTCGTCTTTATAGCGGCAGCCAGTGGTGCTGGTACCTGGGTTTCGCCCAGGTTGATATCGACGAAACGCAGCATGTCGTCGATGTTGGACTTCAGGCCATAAGCCTCGGCATCGAGCACGCCAGGGCTGACGCGAATGGCCTTGTTGTCCTGCCGCGCATAGCCATAGGCGTAATTGGGCATTTGCGCAGCCGGCACCTGAACGTAGCTGTGCTTCAGCGCCAGCGGCGCAAGCACCTGATCGTGCAACGCCTTGGCATAGGGCTCGCCGAACGCCTGGGCAGACACCCGCCCAAGCAGGCCGATGCTGACATTGGAATAGGAGCGCTCGCGACCAGCACCCGTGGTCGGTTTCCATTGCCGCAGCCAGTTCATCAGGCCGTTGTCATCCTTGACCTGATCCGGCACCTGCAAGGGCATGCCGCTGCTCTGGTGCGTGGCCAGATCCATCAGGCTCAGGCCGCCAGCGGGGCTTCCCTGCAGCGACGGCATGCGGGCAGAGAGTCGGTCATCGAGCGACAACAACGAGCGCTGCTGAGCCAGCGCCGCCAGGGTGACGTTGAAGGTCTTGCTCAGCGAACCCAACTCGAACAGCGTCTGGCGGGACACGGCCGTCTTCGCTTCGCGGTTCGCCAGCCCCTTGGTGAACACGTAGTGCTTGCCTTGCCAGGTCACGCCTACCGCGAGGCCAGGGATGTCGTACTCGGCCATCAGTGGTGCGAAGAGCGTGTCGGCCTCGGCCTTGAATTGCTGCTCGGTCATGGCCGCGGCCGGCAGTGTCACGGCGAGGCCGGCGGCGAGCAGGCCCAGGGCGATAGTGCGGTGAGTCATCGGGTAGGTTCTCTGTCTTGTTGTAGGGCGGCAGCGGAACAAGCGCTGCCTGGAGGATGGGTCAGGATTCGAGTCGCGGCCAAGCATATCGTTCGAGGCGGCCGGCAGGCACTGCCCGAAAAGCTTTTGCAGGCACTCGACAAAGCCTGCGCCGGGCCTTATTGTCCGGCCAGGCCACCCCATGTGGCCAACGTCGCTCGGACGGTTCCGGGCGCTTACGTCTCTCGAGGAAAGCATGGCTGACCAGGCTTCGCGCCGCTTTGCGCGCATCGATCGTCTCCCCCCTTACGTTTTCAACATCACCGCTGAACTGAAGATGGCCGCCCGCCGCCGTGGCGAGGACATCATCGACCTGAGCATGGGCAACCCCGACGGCGCCACACCGCCGCATATCGTGGAGAAGCTGGTGCAGGTCGCCCAGCGAGAAGACACCCATGGTTACTCCACTTCCCGCGGTATTCCGCGCCTGCGCCGGGCCATTTCGCACTGGTACAAGGATCGCTACGAGGTCGACATCGACCCGGAAAGCGAAGCCATCGTCACCATCGGCTCCAAGGAAGGCCTGGCGCACCTGATGCTGGCCACCCTGGATCACGGCGACACGGTGCTGGTGCCCAACCCCAGCTACCCGATCCACATCTACGGCGCAGTGATCGCCGGCGCCCAGGTGCGTTCGGTGCCGCTGGTGCCGGGCGTGGATTTCTTCATCGAGCTGGAACGGGCGATCCGCGAGAGCATCCCCAAGCCGAAGATGATGATCCTCGGCTTTCCATCCAACCCGACCGCGCAGTGCGTGGAACTGGACTTCTTCGAGCGCGTGGTGGCCTTGGCCAAGCAGTACAACGTGCTGGTGATCCACGACCTGGCCTACGCCGACATCGTCTACGACGGCTGGAAAGCCCCGTCGATCATGCAGGTGCCGGGCGCCAAGGACATCGCCGTGGAGTTTTTCACCCTGTCCAAGAGCTACAACATGGCCGGCTGGCGGATCGGCTTCATGGTCGGCAACCCGGAGCTGGTCGGCGCCCTGGCGCGGATCAAGAGCTACCACGATTACGGCACCTTCACCCCGCTGCAGGTCGCGGCCATCGCCGCCCTGGAAGGCGACCAGCAATGCGTGCGCGACATCGCCGAGCAATACCGTCAGCGCCGCAACGTGCTGGTCAAGGGTCTGCACGAGCTGGGCTGGATGGTCGAGAATCCCAAGGCGTCAATGTACGTGTGGGCGAAGATTCCCGACGCTTACGCCCATCTCGGCTCTCTGGAATTCGCCAAGAAGCTGCTGGCCGAGGCCAAGGTCTGCGTGTCGCCGGGCATCGGCTTCGGCGACTATGGTGACGATCACGTGCGCTTCGCGCTGATCGAGAACCAGGATCGCATCCGCCAGGCGGTGCGCGGCATCAAGGCGATGTTCCGCGCCGATGGGCTGATCGACGCGCCTGCCGCGAAAACATCGCGCAAGGCCAGCGAAGCAGGCTGACCGCCACGGCGCGGCACCGCAAGGGTGCCGCGCCGCGTTATGATCGGCGCTCACCCCGCAGACGAGCGCGCCATGCAGGACCTCGGCAACTACCCCCACATTCGCCAGTCGGCCATCCGTTCGCTGTTCGAGATCTTCGAGCAATCCAGCGAAGGTACCATCATCGTCGACCGCGACGCCCATATCGTCTGGATGAACGAACGCTACGCCCAGCGCTTCGGCCTGCAAAGCGCCAGCGAAGCCATCGGCCGCCCGTGCGAAAGCGTGATCCCCGGCAGCCTGTTGCGCGATGTGGTGAACAGTGGGCGGCCGATCCTGCTGGACATGATGGACACGCCCCGCGAACCGCTGGTGGTCATGCGCCTGCCCATCCATGACGACGCCGGCCAGGTGATCGGCGCCATCGGCTTCGCCCTGTTCGACGAACTGCAATCGCTGTCACCCCTGCTGGCCCGCTATCAACGCATGCAGCAGGAACTGGCCTCGACCCGTTCGCAGCTCAAGTCGCGCCAGGCCAAATACAGCTTCGCCCAGTTCATCGGTACCAGCGCCCGCAGCCTGGAGGTCAAGCGCCTGGCACGGCGCAGCGCGACCAGCGACTCGGCGGTATTGCTGCTCGGCGAGACGGGTACCGGCAAGGAGCTGCTGGCCCACGCCATTCACAATGCCTCGCCGCGGGCCAGCAAGCCCTTCGTCAGCCTGAACACGGCGGCGATCCCGGAAACCCTGCTGGAAGCCGAGTTCTTCGGCACCGCGCCGGGCGCCTTCACCGGTGCCGACCGCAAGGGCCGCGCCGGCAAGCTGCAGATCGCCCATGGCGGCACGCTGTTTCTCGACGAGATCGGCGACATGCCGCTGCCCTTGCAGAGCAAACTCTTGCGGGTGCTGCAGGAAAAGGAGTTCGAGCCGGTAGGCTCCAACGAGGTGCTGCGCAGCGACGTTCGGCTGATTGCCGCCACCTCCATCGACCTGGAAGCGGCGGTGCGCAAGGGCACCTTTCGCGCCGACCTGTATTACCGGCTCAACGTGCTGACCCTCGCCGTTCCGCCGTTGCGCGAGCGCCTGGAGGATTTGCCGGCGCTGTGCGAGGCGATCTTCGATGCGCTGCAGGGCCGCCACGAACTTCACCCCGAAGCCATGGCCCTGCTCGGTCGCCACGCCTGGCCGGGCAACGTGCGTGAGCTGCACAACGTGCTGGAACGGGCCTGCCTGCTCAGCGACGACAGCGTGCTCGACTATAAGGCGGTCGCCACCGCGATCGGCACTTTGCATCCTTTGCCCGAGACGCAGGACATCGTTGCGCAAACCGATGAAGTCGAAGATTTCCATCAGGCCCGCGCCAACTTCGAGCGCGAGCTGATCCGCAAGGCGCTGGCCGCCACCGCGGGCGATGTGCCGCACGCCGCGCAGCGCCTGGGCTTGGGGCGCTCAACCCTGTACCGAAAGATGCTCGAGCTGGGCCTTTCATCCTGATTTCGAGACTCATCCCACTTTCGGGATTAGCGCACAGGCCATGCTGGAAGGGGCAATCCTTCCATCTTCGTCCCAAATTTGGGACGAGCGCCACGGCGCGATGCCAAGAAGAAAATAAAACCCTTTAGATTCAATCGCTTAAAAATCTGGCACAGAACTCGCTATAGCCAGGCTGCGGGCTTACCCGCCGCCGACAACAAAAACAAAAGCGCCCACAGCGCCTGAGCGAGTTACTCGAAGGCTAACGGCAGCCTGTCGATTCGCCGCGTTGCAGGGTCAGGAGATCGTCGATGAGTGTCATCATCGCCCTCGCTGCACTGGCTTTACTGATGCTGGCTGCCTACCGCGGCTACAGCGTCATCCTCTTCGCCCCCATCGCCGCGCTCGGCGCGGTACTGCTCACCGATCCCAGCGCCGTGGCGCCCGCGTTCACCGGGGTGTTCATGGAGAAGATGGTCGGGTTCATCAAGCTCTACTTCCCGGTATTCCTGCTCGGCGCCGTGTTCGGCAAGCTGATCGAGCTGTCCGGCTTCTCGCGCTCGATCGTCGCCGCCGCCATTCGCCTGCTGGGCACCGGCCAGGCGATGCTGGTGATCGTGCTGGTGTGCGCCCTGCTCACCTACGGCGGCGTTTCGCTCTTCGTCGTGGTGTTCGCGGTCTACCCGTTCGCCGCCGAAATGTTCCGCCAGAGCAATATTCCCAAGCGGCTGATTCCGGCGACCATCGCCCTCGGCGCGTTCAGCTTCACCATGGACGCCCTGCCCGGCACCCCGCAGATCCAGAACATCATCCCCACCACCTTCTTCAACACCACCGCCTGGGCCGCACCCTGGCTGGGCCTGATCGGCAGTCTGTTCGTGCTCGGCGTCGGCATGCTCTACCTGCGCCGTCAGTTGAACAAGGCGCTGCGCGCCGGCGAAGGCTACGGCACCGAGCTGCGCAACGAGCCGGAAACCCCGGACGACATCAAGCTGCCCAGCCCATGGTTGGCCATCGCGCCGCTGATTCTGGTGGGCGTGGCCAACCTGCTGTTCACCCACTGGATTCCCGAGTTCTACGGCAAGACCCACAGCCTGCAACTGGCCGGCATGGCCGCGCCGCTGCAGACCGACGTCAGCAAGCTCACCGCCATCTGGGCCGTGCAGGCCGCGTTGCTGCTGGGCATCCTGATGGTGTTGGTCAGCGCCTTCGGAGTGATCCGCGAAAAGCTCGCCGAAGGCACCAAGAGTGCTGTCGGCGGCTCGCTACTGGCGGCGATGAACACCGCGTCGGAATACGGCTTTGGCGCGGTGATCGCCTCGCTACCGGGCTTTCTGGTGCTCGCCGACGCCCTCAAGGGCATCCCCAATCCGCTGGTCAACGAGGCGGTGACCGTCACCCTGCTGGCCGGCATCACCGGCTCGGCCTCGGGCGGCATGAGCATCGCCCTGGCGGCCATGTCCGACACTTTCATCACGGCGGCCAACGCCGCCAACATTCCGCTGGAAGTCATGCACCGCGTCGCCTCCATGGCCAGCGGCGGCATGGACACCCTGCCCCACAACGGCGCGGTGATCACCCTGCTGGCGGTCACCGGGCTGACCCACCGCGAAGCCTACAAGGACATTTTCGGCATCACGATCATCAAGACTCTGGCGGTGTTTTTCGTGATCGGCGTGTTCTACACCACCGGCATCGTTTAGTCTGGTTACGATCAGCTGCGCGTCGGCCCTGCGGCGTTAAAAACAGGCTCGGAATGCTCATGTACAAAAGTACACTCCGCTTCCTCGCCTGTTTTTGCCTTGCAGGGCTCTAGCTCGCAAGATCGTTACGAGGCTCCTAACCCAACAGCAAAGCAATGCTTACTGCTAGTAAGGAGTTGTTATGAACCTCAAAGGCAAGACCGCACTGATCACCGGTTCCACCAGCGGTATCGGCCTGGGTATCGCCCAGGTGCTGGCCGAAGCCGGCGCCGATCTGCTGCTCAACGGTTTCGGCGACGCCGGGGCGGCCATCGACAGCGTGGCCGCATCTGGCGGCAAGGTGCTTCACCACCCCGCGGACATGAGCGACCCGGAGCAGATCGAGGCAATGATCGCCTACGCCGAGCGCGAGTTCGGCACCATCGACATTCTGGTCAACAACGCCGGCATCCAGCACGTCTCGCCGGTGGAGGATTTCGCCCCGGAACGCTGGGACGCGATCATCGCCATCAACCTGTCCTCGGCCTTCCACACCACCCGCCTGGCGCTGCCCGGCATGCGCCAGCGCAACTGGGGGCGCATCATCAATATCGCTTCGGCCCACGGCCTGGCCGCCTCTGCCGGCAAGAGCGCCTACGTGGCGGCCAAGCATGGGTTGGTCGGCCTGAGTAAATCGGTGGCGCTGGAAACCGCCACCACCGGCATCACCTGCAATGCCATCTGCCCCGGCTGGGTGATGACGCCCCTGGTGCAGGCGCAGATCGATGCGCGTGCCGCCGAAAGCGGCGACAGCGAGGGCGAACGGCGCAATCTGCTGGCCGAGAAACAGCCGTCGCTGGAGTTCGTCACACCCCGGCAGCTCGGCGAGCTGGCGCTGTTCCTGTGCAGCGACGCGGCTGCTCAAGTGCGCGGCGCGGCCTGGAACATGGATGGCGGCTGGCTGGCGCAATGACGCGCTAGACTGCAGCCCAAAACGACAAGAACCAAGAGGTAACCTCATGCAGCAACCGCTTTGGACGCCATCGGCAGAACGCATCGCCAGCACTCGAATGGACGCCTTCCGGCGCTTCGTCAATCAGCGCCATGATCTGGACCTGGCCGATTACCCGGCGCTGCATGCCTGGAGCGTGAGCGAGCGCGAGGCGTTCTGGCAGGCCATCGTCGAGGTCTTCGACGTGCGCTTCGACCAGGCGCCGCGGGCGGTGCTCGAAGAAGGCCCGGCGATGCCCAGCGCCCACTGGTTTCCGGGCGCTACGCTGAATTTCGCCGAACATTTGCTGCGCCGTCGTGACGACCACCCGGCCATCGTCGCCATCGGCGAAGACGGCAGCCGCGAGCAACTCAGCTACGCGCAACTGGCCACCCATGTCGCCGGCTTGCAGCGCAGCCTGCGTGCGGCAGGCGTGGGTGTTGGTGATCGAGTCGCGGCCTTTATGCCCAACACCTGGCAAACCCTGGTCGGCATGCTCGCCACCGCCAGCCTGGGCGCCACCTGGTCGAGCTGCTCGCCGGATTTCGGCACCCAGGGCGTGATCGACCGTTTCGGGCAGATCGAACCCAAGGTACTGATCGCCTGCGCCGGTTACCGCTACGCCGGCAAGACCCTCGACCTGACCGGCAAGCTCAACGAAATCCTTACTCACCTGCCGACCTTGCAACAGCTGGTGGTAGTGCCTTATGCCAATACCGGCTGCAAGGCCGGCGACTTCCAGACCCAGGCGAGGGTCGCCTGCTGGGATGATTTCTATCGGGCAGAAGGCGAGCCGCAGTTCACCGCCGTGCCGTTCGAGCAGCCGCTGTATATTCTCTACTCCAGCGGCACCACCGGCGTGCCCAAGTGCATCGTCCATGGCGCCGGCGGCACGTTGCTGCAGCACGTCAAGGAACTGGGTCTGCACAGCGACGTAACCGCCGACGACACGCTGTTCTACTACACCACCTGCGGCTGGATGATGTGGAACTGGCTGGTCTCCGGCCTGGCCCTGGGCGCCACCCTGGTACTTTATGACGGCTCGCCGTTCCACCCGGAGCCAACGCGGCTGATCGACCTGATCGACGTCGAAGACATCAGCATCTTCGGCACCAGCGCCAAGTTCATCGCTGCCCTGGAAAAGGCCGGCGCCAAGCCCCGTGAAACTCACCGACTGAGCCGCCTCAAGGCGATTCTCTCTACCGGCTCACCGCTTGCCCACGAGAGCTTCGATTACGTGTACCGCGACATCAAGGCCGATGTCTGTCTGTCATCGATCTCCGGCGGCACCGATATCGTCTCGTGCTTCGCCCTCGGCAACCCGGTGGCGCCGGTATACCGCGGCGAGATCCAGTGCAAGGGCCTGGGTATGGACGTGCAGGTGTGGGACGACTCCGGCAAGGCAGTGATCGGCGAGAAAGGCGAGCTGGTCTGCGCCAAGCACTTCACCTCCATGCCGGTGGGCTTCTGGAACGACGCCGACGGCGAGAAATTTCGCAGCGCCTACTTCGAGACCTTTCCCGGCGTTTGGGCCCACGGTGACTACGCCGAACAAACGCCTACCGGCGGTCTGATCATCCATGGTCGCTCGGACGCCGTGCTCAACCCAGGCGGCGTGCGCATAGGCACCGCCGAGATCTACCGCCAGGTGGAAAAGGTCGAGCAGGTGCTCGAATCCATCGCCATCGGCCAGGAGTGGGACGGCGACGTGCGCGTGGTGCTGTTCGTACGCCTGCGCGACGGAGTGACGCTCGACGAAACGCTGCACAAGCAGATCTGCCAGGTGATCCGCGCCAACACCACGCCGCGTCACGTGCCGGCGCGCATCATCGCGGTGGACGACATCCCGCGCACCATCAGCGGCAAGATCGTCGAGCTGGCGGTGCGCAACGTGGTGCACGGCAAGCCGGTGAAGAATACCGATGCCCTGGCCAATCCCCAGGCGCTGGAGCTGTATCGCGACCTGCCGCAGCTCCAGAAATAACCGTCCCATCGCCCGGGCCAACACCCCGGGCGATGCCCGCCCCTCAAGCAACTCGTCGCTTTTGCTGGCCAATAACCAGTGGTTCACAGATATCCCGCCTGGCAGTTCCTATACTCATGGCATAACGCCAAGAGATACCCACGTTGCGCCTTCTCACTTATCTGTTGCCATTGCTGCTGTGCTGCTCGGCAGCCGCCGAACCGCGCACCATCCAGCTGTTCATGCCGGACGCGCCGCCATTGGCCTTGCAAAGCGAGGATGGCCACGGCATCACCGGTGATGCCGCCATCATGGCGCTGCAGCGCGCCGGTTATCGCGTAGCGGTGCAGAACATGCCATGGCCGCGGGCCCAGAGGCGCACTCAGGAGCTGCAGGATGCGTTGATCGTGCCGCTGTCCAGAACCACCGAGCGCGAAGGCCTCTACACCTGGGTGGTCAATATCCAGCCGCTGTACCGCGCCTTCTTCACCCTCGACGATCCGGTTGCCAGCCTTGAAGAAGCACGCCAGCGCTATCGCCTGGTGGCCGTGGGCCTGGGGTCTGCTCAGGAAGAAATCCTCAGGCGCGCCGGCTTCTCCCGGGATCAGCTGTATGCCCTGAAGCTCGGCGACCGGCCGATTCAGCTGGTCAGGCGCGGCCGGGTGGACGCCTGGTTCACCACCGACCTGGAAGGCCGCCACCAATGGGACGACGGCCCGGCGCTGGCCATGAGCGCCCTGCTCGCCCCACAGGACATGTTCATTGCCTGCTCCCTGCAGTGCGACCCGCAACTGGTCAAATCCGTCCATGACGCGCTGGAAGGCATGCGCGCCGATGGCAGCCTGCAGCGGATCGTCGAACGCTACGTGCCCAATCGTTAAGGCAGTTGCCGCCCTCGGGCTTTGCTGTTGCAATGCGGCATCCGCCTTACAGGAACACCTCATGCCCAGCTATCAGGACCTCGTCGCCATCGGCGAGCGCTTCGACGCCTTCGCCAGCCGTGGCCTGGCCGCCGAGATCGAGACAGTACGAACCGCCCAGGCCCTGCTCGGCCGGGCAGATGCCCTGAGCGCCGAAATCCATAAGCGTCTGGCTGCCATCCAGGGCCGCTATCACCTGCTCGCTGCCGGCGAAATGTGGTGCCCGGATTGCCAGTTGAATCTGGTGGCACTGGATCATCTGCAACGTCTACAGCCGAAGGTCAGCCTGGCAGTCATCTCCAAGGCGCGCGCCGAGCACGCGTTGAAAGCGCCACTGGCGCTGGAGCGCATCTCGATTCCACTGGTGCTGGTACTCGACGAGAGGTTCGAGCCCATCGGCCGTTTCGTCGAACAGCCTCAGGCGGTGGTCGACGGCGGCGAAGCAGCCAAGGCTGACTACCGCACCGGGCGTTATTTGCAAAGCACGATTGCTGAAGTACTGGCGATGATCGAAGCCCACGAAACTCGCGCCTGATCGGTACTCACTCGACGGACTGCTTCAAATAAGGCCGGATCACACTAAAGGCACGATCAACGAACGCCTGCTTTTCGCCCACCGGCGCCACATAGTGCAGCACCTCGGCACAAGCCTGTTCACCCGCCAGCCGGGCAATTGCCCAGGCCGCCAGGTACGGTGCCGACAGGCAACCGCCGGCGGTGGCCAGGTTGCCACGTGCGAAGAAGGGTTGGTCGAGCACTTCCAAGCCCGCGTCGATGACCCAGGGTTTGGTGGTCAAATCCGTGCAGGCCGGCATCCCCTGCAACAGCCCCAGACGTGCCATCAGCAAGGTGCCGGAGCACTGGGCGCCGATCAGCTGACGCTGCGGGTCGAGCTGCAGGCGCTCCAGAATGCCAGCGTCGGTGGCGATCTCGCGGGTCTTTATTCCGCTGCCAAACAGCACCACGTCCGCCTCACGGGCAAATTCCAGCGGCTGCTGGGCATGGATCCGCACGCCGTTCATGGAGGTGACCTCCGCACTCGGGCAGGTGATCGCTGCCTGCCAGCCGTGCTCGCGCAGGCGATTGAACAGCGCACTGGCAACGAACGAGTCGAGCTCATTGAAGCCATCGAATGTCAGAACCGCCACGCGCATAGCCTGCTCCCGGCAAATGGAGTTGAGCCGCCAATTTACGGCGCTCGTCCCACGGTCGCTACGCACAGTGCGGCGCCATCTCGCCGGTACAGTCAGTGAGGCGAACTCAGATGCCCTGGCGGCCCGGGTCTTCGGGTGGCGTGTCCTGCTCGATCTCTTCCAGCTTCAGTTCCAGCCCCCAATCGGCCGGGGCGGCTACCTTGGGCGCGCTGGCCGCGGGCGTAACAGGCGCCGCCGCTGGCGCTGGCGTCGTGGACGTCTCGCGATAGAGCTTGAGTTTGAGGCGCACATTGTTGGCCGAGTCGGCGTTCTTCACCGCCTCTTCCTCGTCGATGGCGCCCTCGTTGACCAGGTCGATCAGCGCCTGGTCGAAGGTCTGCATGCCGAGGTTTCTGGACTTTTCCATGATCTCCTTGATTTCGGAAAACTCGTTGCGCTTGATCAGGTCGCGGATGGTCGGCGTGCCCAGCAGCACCTCGACGGCGGCGCGGCGTTTGCCGTCGACCGTCTTGACCAGACGCTGGGACACGAAAGCCTTGAGGTTGTTGCCCAGGTCGTTGAGCAACTGCGGGCGGCGGTCTTCGGGGAAGAAATTGATGATGCGATCCAGCGCCTGGTTGGCGTTGTTGGCGTGCAGGGTGGAAATCGCCAGGTGGCCGGTGTCGGCGAAGGCCAGGGCGTGCTCCATGGTTTCCCGGTCGCGGATCTCGCCGATCAGGATCACGTCCGGCGCCTGGCGCAGGGTGTTCTTCAGCGCGGCGTGGAAGCTGCGGGTGTCCACGCCCACTTCACGCTGGTTGATGATCGATTTCTTGTGGCGGTGCACGTACTCCACCGGGTCCTCGATGGTGATGATGTGCCCGCCGCTGTTGCGATTGCGGTAATCGATCAGCGCCGCCAGGGAGGTCGACTTGCCCGAGCCGGTGCCGCCGACGAACAGCACCAGGCCGCGCTTTTCCATCACTGTTTTGAGCAGCACCTCGGGCAGCTTCAAATCTTCGAAACGCGGGATATCGAGCTTGATGTTGCGCGCGACGATGGACACCTCGTTGCGCTGCTTGAAGATGTTGATGCGAAAACGCCCGACGCCATTGAGGGAAATCGCCAGGTTCATCTCCAGCTCGCGCTCGAACTCTTCGCGCTGGGCGCTATCCATCACCCCGTCGGCGATCTGCGCCACCTCGCCAGCCTTCAGCGGCTCGCTGCTCAGGGCCTTGAGCACGCCGTTGAACTTCGCACAGGGCGGCGCGCCGGTCGACAGGTACAGGTCCGAGCCGTCCTGGCTGGAGAGGATTTTCAGCATTGCGTGGAGATCCATGAGCAGCGTTCCTGTCGACTGAAGCTATTACGTTAGCCAAGATTGGCTAATGACCACGGCCCAATCAGGCCGCATAAATGGCGCCATTTAGCTGGCGCTGCGAATACTGGCACAATACGCGCCCGATAACTGAGGAACCTGTCATGGCAAAGGCAATGGCCCGCCACATTCTGGTCAAGACCGAGGCGGAAGCGGCGGCCCTGAAGAAGCGTATCGCCGGCGGCGAGGCCTTCGACGTATTGGCGCGCAAGCACTCGACCTGCCCGTCCGGCAAGAAAGGCGGCGACTTGGGCGAAGTGCGCCCGGGGCAGATGGTGCGCGTGATCGATCAGGTGATTTTCAAGAAGCCCCTGCGCGAAGTGCACGGCCCGATCAAGAGCCAGTTCGGCTATCACCTAGTGCAGGTGTTCTTCCGCGATTGATTGGCATTAGGCGCAAAACGCCTGTCATCGGCAGCGAAAAATCTTAGAATTGCCCGCTTCAACCTGAATAGCACGAGTTACTTGGTTAGCCATGCCCACCATCACCCTCGACATCGAGCGCTGCGCCCGCCAACTGCAGAGCGGCGAGCTGGTTGCGATGCCTACCGAAACCGTCTACGGCCTGGCGGCCGACGCCCGCAATAGCGACGCGGTGGCCAAGGTGTTCCAGCTCAAGGGGCGCCCGGGCAGCAACCCGCTGATCGTTCACCTGGCCGATGCCAGCCAGGCGGCCGACTGGGTCAGCGAGATCTCGCCCGAGGCCCAGATGTTGATGGACGCCTTCTGGCCGGGGCCGCTGACCCTGGTGTTGCCGGCCCGTGAGGACGTGCTGCGCAGCGTTACCGCCGGGCAAGATAGCGTAGCTCTGCGCGTACCGGCCCATCCGGGCGCCCGCGCCTTGCTGCAGGCCTTCGGTGGTGGGCTGGTGGCGCCGTCGGCCAACCGCTACATGTCGATCAGCCCGACCAGCGCTGCCCACGTCGCCCAGCAGTTCGCCGATAGCGAGCTGCTGATTCTCGACGGCGGCGCCTGCCAGGTGGGTCTGGAATCGAGCATCGTCGCCCTGTTGCCCGGCGACAGCCCGCGCCTGCTGCGCCATGGCATGCTCGACCAGCAGCGTTTGCAGCAGGTGCTCGGCCAGCAGCTGGAAAACCAGGCAGGCGGCCTGCGCGCGCCCGGGCAGCATCGCCGCCACTATGCGCCGGGCACCCTGGCCAGCACCTTTATCGAGGTGCCCAACGCGGCACTGGATGCGCCGGATTGCGGCTGGATCTGGTGCGGCCAGGCCCAACCGACCCGCGGCCCGGCCGTCGACCTGAGCGCCGACCCCGAACGCTATGCCGCTGGCCTGTATGCAGCCCTCTACCAGCTCGACGCCCTGCAGCTGCGCCACCTGTATATCGCTCTGCCACCGCAGGGCGCCGCCTGGGCAGCGGTGCACGAACGCCTGCAGCGCGCCACCACCCAGTAACTTCCCACGGCGGCTCAGTTCAGCAGCCGCCAGCCCCGCGCATCGCGAACCTGCAATGGCGCGCCTGGCTCCTCATCCAGGCGCAGCAGGTGCAGCCAGCCGTTCTCCACCAGTTCCCGCACCACCTGATGATTGGCGATGACCTGATCGATCATCGCGCACGGCGCCGCAATCACCACGCTCAGGCGCAGCGGGCGGTGCATCCAGCGCTGGCCGTCATGCACCGATTGCAGCGCCAGGCCGATGCGCAGGTCGCCGCCATTGCCCTCGAACACGCCGATATGACCGCCCACCACGTTGTGCAGCACCTTGTTGCCGCTGCCGAAACGCCCATTGTCGGTGGTCGAGGTCAGGTACTGCAGGTTGATCCAGTGCGCCACCACCATGGGCGCGGTCATGATCTGCTCCAGCACCGTGCCGCCTTCGTCCAGGCGCCAGTCGTAATCGTGGAGGAAGGCACGGCCCTGCAGATTCAGCCCACGGCTACGTACACGCGGCGCGGCGATAAAGGCCGCGTTGCCGGCCAGGCCCCATTCGGGGCGGGTCTGGGACCAGTCATTGGCGCGCCGGTGCAGCGCCTTCAGCAGTCGCTCGGGGTTATCGACCAGGTGTTCCAGGCCCAGGCTCGCCGCACGTTCCTGACGGGCCCGTTGCGCCGCACCATCCAGTGCCTCGCGCAGACGCTGCCAGCTTGGCGCAAGTGCCGCCGGCAGCGCCTGAGTATCGAATACCTCTACCTCGTCTGTGGTGGTGTTGTGCAGCCCGGCCAGCACCCGGCACTCGGCGGGCAGCCTGATGCCCTGCCCGACCAGGCCCTGGCGCACCTGCACATCGTTGAGTAGATCGGCCAGCACCCGGGCGTTGATCTCGCCGCTCTGCCCGCAACAGGCGCCGCAGTCCAGGCCGGCAGCCTGGGGGTTGTTGGCGCTCTGGCTGCCATGGCCGAGCAGCAGGATCAGTGGCGGGAAGTTCTGCGTCAGGCTCATGGCCCGTAGGATCCGCGCGGCCATCTCGACCCGCTGCGGGGCCGATTCGAGCGCCAGTACCGGGCGCAAGCGCTGCCACTCGGCAGGTTTCCAGGCCACCCGCTCGGCCGTTTGGCCGGCGCCCAGCAGGCCGCAGGTGCGCCCCAGCAGGCTGGCGGCATAACCCAAACCAAGGGACTCAACCAGGCTGAAACCGGAAGCCGGCAAACGCTCGAACAGCCGCCAACGCCCCTGGCGCGTCAGCCGCGCCTGGCGGCGTTCGGCCAACTCGGTATCACGGCTTGTATCGCCGCTGCTGTCGCCGACCATCAGTTGCGGGGCCAGCAAGCCTGGTAATTGCGGCCGCGTAGCGCAGGTGCCCAGCGGCGTATAGGCGATGGGCAGGCCGAAGAAGCCGGCGAAACCACCGGTCTCGACCTCTGGGCAGACCGTTTCCAGGGCGCGGCGCAACGGCTCGGAACGAACGTCGATACAGAAGTAGACCTTGGCCAGAGGCGCCTGCGTTACCGGTTGCGGCGGCTGGCTGCACAACAGCTGCTGCAGCCGTTCCTGCCAGGCCAGCTCCTCGGCACGCTGCCACAGCTGCAGCGCCTGCCAGCTCGATGAGGGTTGCTGAGCGCGGGCGGCCTGCCAGGCACGGCGCCAGTTGTCCCAGCGGCTGCCCGCCTTGCGCTGGCGATCATCCACCAGCCACTCCCAGGCGGCGCGAATGGCCAGCAGGTCGAACAGCGTGGCATCGTCGCCACTGCCCTGCCGAGCCTGCCAGCGCCGGTAGGCGCACCAGGAGGCCCACCCCAGATTGCGCAGCAGCAGGCAATCGAACCACTCCTCCAGTTCATCGGCGCCGAGGCCCAAACGCTGCACGGCCAGCTCCAGGGCCACTTCGGCCTGCGGCGGCAGCTCGGCGATACGCGCGCCCAGTTCGGGGCAGGCGCTGAGTACGCTGAGCCCACGATCATCCTGCATGGCCTGGCGCCAGGCCTGGTACAGGCCGCCCTGACGATTCACATGCCAGTCGGCCTGGCTTTCATCGAACCAGGCGGCGCAGCACTGGCCGATCTGCTGGGTGATCAGGGTTGGCCAGCCCGGCAGCGCGATATCGGCGTCGGCCATGTCCTCCAGCAGTGGCAGGCCACGCGACTCTTCATCGGCGCTCTGCAGGGTCTGGAGCAAATGCTGAAGCGTCCAGCCATGGGAGTCGCCCGCCAGTGCTTGCTGCAAATGACGCTCGCCAATCGCACCGCTGGCCCAGGCCTGGCGATAGTCCTCGGCGCTCAAGGTCAGCCGGCTGCCGGCGCGGCGCCAGAGTTGCTCGGCCACCTCGGCCCAGGGCTGGTGGCGACGCTCCCACAGCGGGTTGACGGCGATCAGGCGATCGAGCGGCCAGGTCGGGGCGATACGCTCGCAGGCCCGCGCGGCGATGGCGTGCAGGGTGTCGCGGTCGAGCACGAAGAAGTATTCGATGGCATTCATGGGCGCTCTCCGATAACGGTCAGGGTGGCTTGTTGCGGGCGTTGCGGCAGCGGCCGCACGGGCCACACGCGGAAGGTCAGGCGGGTGAAGTGTTCATCGACAAAGAATCCGGCGAAGGCCGCGGGATACAGGCGCTGCGCCAGCGCACCTTGCGGCCGCGCGACGATCCACGCCTGCAGCAGGTAGAGCGCAAGGAACAGGCCCAGGGCGAACATACTCAGGGCCAGCGGCGCGCCAGGCAGTGGTCCGTGGCTGGCGAGAATCCAGCTCGCGGCCAGGTGCCAGAGCAGATACAGACCCAGCAGTGCCGCCAGCGTGATAGCAGCGTAGAGCGGTTGGCCGCGGCGCAGGCACCAGGGCGCCAGACCCACCGCGAGAATGGCCAGTGCCTCCAGCGGCAGCGGCTGAGCCGGCACGAAATGGCGCCATAGTTGATCGAGCAGGACCACGGTAAGCGCCGCCAGCACCAGCGCAAGTAACAGAGCCTTTAGGCTCGGTACCGGCCGTGTCGGCTGCAGAGCCTGGTGACGCACCTGCAGCACCGTTTCGCCGGATGCCAGGAAGGCATGAGCTTTGTACAGCGAGTGCGCCAGCAGGTGCACCAGCGCCAGCTCGTAAAGGCCAAGGCCGATTTCGAGCAGCATGAAACCCATCTGCGCACAGGTCGACCAGGCCAGGCGCACCTTGATGCTGATGCGGGTCATCATCACCAGCGCGGCGAGCACCGCGGTCAGCCCGCCGACCGTCACCAGCAGCGTCTGCGCCAGCGGTGCGGCCGAGAGAAGCGGCGCGAAGCGCAGTAGCACGAAGCCGCCGAGATTGACCAGCCCGGCATGCAGCAGCGCAGAGACCGGCGTGGGCGCCTCCATCACCTGGATCAGCCAGCCGTGCACCGGCAGTTGCGCCGACTTGAGAATCACCGCCAGAACCAGCAGCACGGCCGCCAGATGCAGCTCCCAGCCCAGGGCGCCAGCCTGCTGCACTCGCGCCGTGACCTGCTCGAGCATCACCTGCAGCTCGCTGCTGCCGGTCGCCTGTACCAGCAGCACGCAGGCCGCCACCAGACAGAGATCGGCCAGGCGGCTGGCCAGGAATTTCTTGTGCGCCACCACCAGGGCCATGGGCCGGTCTGGATAGAAGGTCAGCAGTTGGTGCAGGCACAGGCTGGAAACGATCCAGGCGGCCACCAGGGCGTAGAGGTCGCCGCTGGTGACCACCAGCGCCACGGCAGCCAGGGTGCCGAGCAGCGCCAGCAGGTAGCGGCGCTGACCAGGCTCGCCCTGCAGGTAGCGGGCGGAGAACCCGACGATGACCAGGGCCAGCAGGCTGATCAGGCTGGCCATCGCCAGGCCCAGGCGATCGGCGGGTTGATCACCCAGGCCGTCCTGCAGCAGCGCGGCCAGCACCAGCACCAGGCCTGCGATGGTGGCCAGGCGCCCCGACCACCAGAGGCTTTGGGGCTGGCGTTCAGGCCACAGCGCGACAGGCACCAGCGCCAGGGCGTACAACCACGGCAGCCAGGTAACCAGGTGAGAGAACGTGGGGTACATGAGCGATCTCCAGAGCAAGACGATAGCGCTAGTCTCGGGGAGCGCTTTACTTAATTAAAATAGATTGATAAGAACCTATCATTCGCTTTTAGAGAACCACTCATGCGCCGCCTGAATTTTCATCACCTGCACTACTTCTGGGCCGTGGCCAAGGAAGGCAACCTGACGCGCGCGGCTCAGACGCTGCATGTCGCGCAGTCGGCATTGTCGACGCAGATCCGCGCCCTCGAAGACCAGCTCGGCCACCCCCTGTTCATCCGCTCCGGGCGCAACCTGCTGCTGACCGAGGCCGGGCAGCTGGTGCTGGATTACGCCGACAGCATCTTCGCCCTCGGCAGCGAATTGCAGATGACCCTGCAGGGCGCTTTACAGGCCAACCAGCAACTGCGTATCGGTGCGGTGGCAACGCTGTCGCGAAACTTTCAGGAGAACCTGCTGCGTCCCTTCCTGGGCCGCGGCGAGCTGCGCATCGTGCTGGAGTCCGGCGGCCTGAACGATCTGCTGGAGCGCCTGGCGCTGCACAAGCTGGACGTGGTGCTGACCAACCAGGCGGTCAGCAGCGACGCCCAGCGTTCCTGGCGCTGTCGTCTGCTGGACCGGCAGAGCGTGTGTCTGGTCGGCCCGCCGCGCGACGGAGAGTTCGAGCTGCAGCGCGATCTGCAGCAGGCCCGGCTGATCGTGCCGGGGCGCAGCAGCGACATCCGCAGCCAGTTCGATTTGTTCTGCGACAGCCATGGCCTGCGCCCGGATATCTGCGCCGAGGTCGACGACATGGCCATGCTGCGCCTGCTGGCCCGCGACTCCGGCGACATGGCCCTGCTGCCGGCGGTGGTCGTGCAGGACGAACTGCAGGCCGGCGTGCTGCAGCTGTATGCCGAGATCCCCGAGATCGCCGAGCAGTTCTTCGCCGTGACCCTGCAGCGGCATTTCAACCTCAGCATTCTCGAAGAGCTGCTGGCCTGAATACGGCTGCATTACATGCATAGACAAAATCGGTCTGTTCAGCCGGTCGCCAAAGGCTGCACCGCGCCCGCCAAGCTGGCAGGATGAACGCCAACGCTACGCAAGGAGACGAAGCATGACATTTGGCCCTCTGGTAACAACCGACTGGCTGGCGCGCGAAGGCAACACCGCGGACCTGGTGCTGTTCGATGCCAGCACCTACCTGCCCAACGAAGGAAAAAATGGCCGCGAGGAGTATCTCAGGGCGCATATTCCCGGTGCCCGTTTCTTCGATATCGACGCCTTTTCCGACCCGGATACCCCACTGCCCCACACCCTGCCATCCCAGGGCCGCTTCGCGCGGCTGGCCGGCGCCGAAGGCGTGGGCAACGACACCCGCGTGGTGGTCTACGACCAGAAGGGGCTGTTCTCCGCCGCCCGCGCCTGGTGGCTGTTTCGCTACTTCGGTCACCAGAACGTGGCGGTGCTCGATGGCGGCCTGCCCAAGTGGCTGGCCGAACAGCGCGCCACCGAAACCGGTGAGCCGGCCGCTGCTCAAGAGCGCAGCTTCCAGGTCAACGTACACGCCCGCAAGGTGCGCGGCCTGGGCGATGTGCTTGAAGCAATCGAGCGCGACGACACGCTGATTCTCGATGCCCGCGCCGCCAACCGCTTCGACGGCAGCACCGCCGAAGCGCGCCCGGGTGTCGCCTCCGGACATATTCCGGGCAGCCAGAATCTGCCGTACAGCCGCCTACTGCGCAGCGATCACACCCTGCAGCCCGCGGAGACCCTGCGTACCCTGTTCAGCGCAGCCGGTGTCGATGGCAATAAACCGGTGATCACCAGCTGCGGCAGCGGCGTTACCGCGGCAGTGCTGCTGCTCGGCATGGAGGTGGCCGGCTTGCCGGAAGGCGCGCTGTACGACGGCTCCTGGACCGAATGGGGCAGCCGCGCCGATACGCCG
The DNA here is from genome assembly GCF_000213805.1 of Pseudomonas fulva 12-X. NCBI lineage: Bacteria > Pseudomonadati > Pseudomonadota > Gammaproteobacteria > Pseudomonadales > Pseudomonadaceae > Pseudomonas > Pseudomonas fulva. Next base: position 2,646,366 of record NC_015556.1, read on the forward strand.
AAGGCTACCGGCGTGGTGTGACGCATAAGCCCCGCCTTAAACGGCGGGCGCTTGGAGCCTGCTCACGATCTTCATGCCGGGCTTTATCTCATGCTGACTGAAGCGCGGCGGTGGCGGCCGTTCACAATCTTGTGGGAGGGGCTTTAGCCTCGAGCTCTCTACGCCTAGTCAGGCACAATCGAGGCTAAAGCCTCTCCCACAAAAGCGCTGCGCCTACCGTCCGCTTTCAGCTTGTAATTGCCCCAGAAAGATCGGGAACAGCCGCTTACAGCGCGTGAGATTGATACAACTCGGTCAGTGCTTCGCTGCGCAACTGCGCCAACTGTGGCGAGCGACGATCACGCGGACGCGCCAGCGGCACCGCCAGCTCACGCTGCAAACGACTGGGCGTACCACCGAGAATCAGCACCCGATCACTCAGATAAAACGCTTCGTCCAGATCATGGGTTACCAGCAGCACGGCGATCCCGTAGCGGGCAGCCAGCTCGGCCACCAGGTCCTGCAGTTTCATCCGCGTGAAGGCATCCACCGCGCTGAACGGCTCATCGAGCAGCAGCACCTGGGATTTGCCGTACAGCGCCCGGGCAATCGCCACACGCTGCGCCTGGCCACCGGAAAGCTGCTTGGGCAAAGCATCGCCGCGCCCCTGCAGGCCAACATCGCGCAGCAGTTGCTGTATCCATTTGTCGTCGGCGATCCAGCCATCGGCGAAGCCGACGTTCTGCGCCACGCTGAGCCAGGGCATCAGCCGCGGTTCCTGAAACACCACACCGATGCCGTTGCCACGCCCCCGTTCCAACTGCGGGTCGAGCTGCAAGACGCCTTGATACTCACGATCCAGCCCCGCTGCGATGCGCAGCAGCGTGCTCTTGCCGCAACCGCTGGGGCCGAGCAGGCTGACCAGCTCACCGGCGCCGAGCCTTAAGCTGACATCGTCGAGCACCCGCACCTCGGCGAAGGCTTTATGGATGTTCCGTAATTGCAAAAGCGCGCTCATGCTCCGCCCTCCCCACCTTGATAGCTGTCACGCCAGCGCAGAGCCCGGTTTTCCCAGGCCTTGAGCAGGCTGTCGCTGAGTTTGCCGAGCAGCGCCAGCAACAGGATGGCAGCGATCACCAGATCCGGTCGCGAGGTTTCCCGGCCATCGCTGAGCAGGTAACCGAGGCCGCGGGTGGCGGCGATCAGTTCGGCGGCGACCAGGAACATCCAGCTCAGGCTCAATGCGCCACGCAGGCCGGTGAACAGGCTTGGCAGCGCAGCCGGCAAGAGAATGCGGCGCACCAGGGTCAGTGGCGGCAGGCCGTAGAGCTGGCCGACTTCCACCAACTTGCGGTCGATGTTGCGGATACCGGCCAGCAGCGCCAGGTACACCGGAAAGAAGGCGCCCAGGGCAATCAGCACGATCTTCGGCGTTTCGTCGATGCCCAGCCAGAGCAGCAGCAAGGGCACCCAGGCCAGACTGGGAATCGCCCGCAGCGCCTGGAAGGTCGGTTCCAGATACGCCTCGGCGCGCCGGCTCAGCCCGACCCAGGTACCGATGACGATGGCAAGCGCGACGCCGATCACGAAGCCGGCGCCAACTCGCAGCAGGCTGGCGCTCAAATGCCGCCACAGCTCGCCGCTTTGCGCCAGCAGGTAGAGCGTTTGCGCCACCTGGCTGGGCGCCGGCATCTGATGGCTCGGCAGTACGTCTGTGCGCACCAGGGTTTCCAGCAGCGCCAGCAACAGCAGCGGCACCACCCAGCCACGCAGGTCGTTGAGCCGGGGCCGCCAGGCTGGCAGGCCCCGTGCGATGGCCAGGCTTAGCGCTTTCATGATCAGTTACCTGCCTTGGCCACGGAGCGAGCGATCACCTTGGCTGCCAGTTGCGGCGTGATCAGCTGATCGACAACCCCGGCAACATCGGTGCCCGGGCGCACTAGCCCCTCTTCGAGCAGGATCGGCGCTGCCGCCTTCAGCGCGTCGATGTGTTCGGCGCCTGGCTGCGAGTTGCTGAAGTCGGTACGCGACAGCTGCAGCCTGGCCACTTCCAGCGGCAGCTTGGCTTCATTGGCCAGCAGTTGGGCCAGGGCGTCCGGGTTGGCGATGGCCCATTGGCGGGCCTGCTCGTAGGCGGCGATGACCTGCTCGATCAGCGCCGGCTGCTGCTCGGCGAAGGTTTCGGTCACGCTGAGTACGCTGTAGCTGTTGAAGTCGCGGTTGCGGTACAGCAGCCGCGAACCGGCCTGCAGTTCGCTCGACGCCATCAGCGGATCGAGCCCGGCCCAGGCCTGCACGTCGCCACGCTCCAGGGCCACACGGCCATCGGGGTGCTGCAGGTGGACGATCTCCACATCGTTCTTGTTCAGCCCGGCTTTCTGCAAGCTCTGCAGCAGGAATAGGAAGGGATCGGTGCCCTTGGTGGCCGCGATCTTCTTGCCCTTGAGGTCGGCAACGGACTGGATCGGCGAATCCTTGGGGACCACCAGTGCCGTCCATTCCGGGCGGCTGGCCACGTAGATGGTCTTGATCGGTGCGCCATTGGCGCGGCTCAGCACCGCGGCCAAGCCGGCGGTAGAGGCGAAATCGGTGCTGCCACCGTTGAGGTATTCCAGCGAGCGGTTGCTGCCCTGGCTGAATACCCATTTGACGCTGATGCCTTGCGGCTCAAGCGCTTTCTCCAGCAAGCCCTGCTGCTTGAGCACCAGGCTAGTGGGCGCGTAATAGGCGTAGTCCAGGCGTACTTCCTTGGGCTGCGCGGCGTGCGCGGCAGTGGGCAGCCAGGCAGCGAACAGGGCGGCGAGCCCGACACGCAAAGCGGTTTTTTTCATGGTCTTGTTCCTTGTAGATGACGCTGGCGAGCCACTGTCGGCCGCCAGGCCAATGGCGATAACGGGCGGTTACAGCAGCGTCAGGGTGTAGCTCAGAATCAGGCGGTTCTCGTCGGCATCGGTGGCGACGTTGCCGCGCTGGGTCGCATTGCGCCAGGACACGCCCAGGCCCTTGAGTGGCCCGTCGAGCAGGGTGTAATCCAGGCGCAGGTCACGTTCCCATTCCTTGAGGTCGCCATTGGCGGAATCGACGTTGTCGCCCTTCAAGTAGGCGATGCTGGCCTTCAGGCCCGGCACGCCGAGCTTGGCGAAGTCGTAGGCGTATTCGGCCACCCAGGTGCGCTCTCCGGCACTGGCGAACTTGCCGATCTGCCGGTCGGTGATCAGGTAGGTCGACGAGCCGCCGCCCTGGTTGAGAAACGGGAAGGCGCTGTCGCCTTCGACCTGCTGATAGCCCAAGCCGGCGGAATGGCCGCCCAGGGTGTAGGTGAATAAGGCGCTCCAGGTCTGGTTGTCGACCTCGCCAGTGGTCACGCCATTGCCGTAGTAGCCGCTGCTGGTGTAGCCCTCTGCACGGCCTGCGGCGCTGCCGTTCTTGCCGTCGGAATTGCTGTCGAAGTAGCGCAGGTCGCTCTTCAGCGAACCCGGCCCGATGGCCCAGTTGTGCACCAGGCCGAGGAAGTGCTGTTTGTAGAAGTCTTCCAAGTTGCCGTAGTAGTACTGCAGCGTCAGGTCCTTGGTGGCCTTCCAGTCGCCGCCGGCGAAGTAGAACTTGTTGGTGTCGGCCTCGCCCGAGGCGCCAGCGATACGCAGGGCGATATCGTCGGTCGAGCTGCGGGTCTTGGTGCTTTCCAATTGGCCGGCGGTCAGGGTCAGGCCGTCGATATCGCTGGAAGTCACCTGCCCGCCTTCGAAGGTCTGTGGCAGCAGGCGGCCATCGTTGAAGGTCACCACCGGCAGCTTGGGCTGCAGGGTGCCAATGCGCGCCTCGGTCTTGGACAGGCGTAGTTTGGCGGTCACGCCGGCCTTGCTGTAGTCGTCCACCGCGCTGCCGTCGCTGTCCAGCGGGAACAGCTGGCCTGGGGTGCGATCACGGCCGGTCTTGCCCGCCTTGCCGCCGGAGTCGAGCTTCACGCCGAGCAGGCCGATGGCATCGATGCCAAAGCCGACGGTGCCCTGGGTGAACCCGGAGGCGTAGTTGAAGATGAAACCCTGTCCCCACTCCTGGGCTTCGCCATTGTTGTTGGCGGTGTTCTTGGTGTTCAGGTCGTAATAGAAATTGCGCAGGCCAATGCTGGCCTTGCTGTCTTCGATGAAGCCGGCGGCGCTCGCTTCGGTGGCCAGTGCGGCCAGGGAGACGGCCAGTGCCAAGGTGGACTTGTTCATGCTCGATGCTCCAGTGCAGGGGTGTGCTGTTATGAACGGGCACGGCGCAGGAGCTCGACATTACCGACATGAAGACGTTGGCAGAGAGCCCCTGGTTCGGGCCCGATGCGGTGGTCCGCTGTCGGCTGACGGCTAATTTACGAGAGCCTTGGTAATCCCTAAAAAGAATTATTTTTCACTTTGTAGTAACTATTTTGCATATAAGCCGATCAAGGACTACAGACCTAAGCTAAGTACAAAAAATTATTTACCAACCGTTTTTTATATCGATTAGCTTCTCTTCACCGGATCACCGGACTTCAATCGCTCATTCATGAAGTACGTGTGATCGTCCCCTGCATGGCCGCCACGCGTTTTTGTCGAGGCCCTGCCATGTCATTGCCCCACCGCCCGATACTCGCGTTGCTGCTGAGCCTCGGCCTGGCCACCGCGCCAATCGCTAACGCTGCCGAACAGCTGCGCATCGGTTACCAAAAGTCGTCAACGCTGATCAGCCTGCTCAAACAGCAAGGCAGCCTGGAAAAGACCCTGGCCGCTCAGGACATCACCGTCAGCTGGCACGAATTTCCCAGTGGCCAGCCGCTGCTCGAAGCCCTCAACGTCGGCAATATCGACCTTTCGGCTGACGTCGCCGATACCGTACCGGTGTTCGCCCAGGCCGCTGGCGCCGACCTCGCCTACTTCGCTCAGGAAGCGCCCTCGCCCCATGCCCAAGCCATCGTGGTGCGCGAGGAATCGCCGATCAGAACCCTGGCCGACCTCAAGGGCAAGAAAGTCGCCGTCACCAAGGCGGCTGGCGTGCACTACCTGCTGATCGCCGCGCTGGCCAAGGCTGGCCTGAAGTTCAGCGACATCGAGCCGGCCTACCTGACGCCCGCCGACGGCCGCGCCGCTTTCGAGAATCGCAAGGTCGATGCCTGGGTGACCTGGGAGCCCTTTATCAGCGGTGCCCAGCAGCAGCTGCCCACGCGCATCCTCGCCGACGGTGAGGGCGTGGCCGACTACCAGCGCTATTACCTGACCAGCGCCGCGTTCGCCAAGGCGCATCCGCAGGTGTTGCAGAGCGTGTTCAGCGAACTGGTGAAAGCCGGTGACTGGCTGTGCGCCAACCCGCGCCAGGGCGCCGAAATTCTCGGCCCGCTGTGGGGCAACCTCGATCCCGCGGTGGTCGAGAAAGCCAATGCCAAACGCAGCTATCAGGTTCGCCTGGTACAACCGGGCAGCCTGGCCGAGCAACAGAAAATCGCCGATGCCTTCTTTGCCGCCGGGCTGCTACCCAAGGCTGTCGACGCCAGCAAGGTCACTCTCTGGAGCCCCGCGAAATGAGCAGCGAAGCACGCCTGCACCTGGCCCCCCTGGAACAACCGCTGTTCGCTGCACACCTGTTCCCTGCCGACTTCGGCAGCCGCACGGCCACGGTCGAGCGCCTGGCCCGGCAGTTGGCCGCCAGCGCCGTGGAGCGTGACAAAGCCGGCGGCAGCGCGCCGGCCGAACGTGAACTGTTGCGCGGCAGCGGCCTGCTGACCCTCGCCGTACCGCAGCAATACGGCGGCCAGGGCGTGGCCTGGCCGGATATCTATCGCATCGTGCGTTACCTCGCTGCCGCCGACAGCTCGCTCGCCCACCTCTTCGCGTTCCAGCATTTGCAGGTGGCGACCATCCTGCTGTTCGGCGGCCCCGAGCAGCAGCGCCACTGGCTGACCCGCACCGTGCAGGAAAACTGGTTCTGGGGTAACGCCACCAATGGTCGCGACACTGGCCTGGCGCTCAGCCCCCGCGAGGAGCACTTCGAGCTCAATGGCAGCAAATCCTTCTGCTCCGGCGCCCTGGGTGCCGATGCCCTGGTGATCAGCGCACCGCGGGGCAATCGCAGCGAAGATCGGGTATTCATCGTGCTGCCGGGCGGGCGCGATGGCATGAGTGTGAACAGCGACTGGGACGGCTTCGGCCAGCGCCAGACCGACAGCGGCACCGTGCAGTTCGAGCAGGTGTTCGTCGACAGCAGCGAGCTGCTCGGCCCGGTCGGCCCCAGCCCACGTACCACGCTGCGCGCCTGCCTGTCGCAGCTGATTCTTACCCAGCTCTATCTCGGTAACGCCCAGGCTGCGATGGATGCGGCGCTACGCTATACCCGCGAGCAAAGCCGCGCCTGGCCGGCGTCCGGCGTCGCCAAGGCCAGCGACGATCCATTCATCCAGCAGCGTTATGGCGAACTCTGGCTGCGTTACCGCGCCGCCGTGCCACTGGCTGAACAGGCGGCCGTGCGCCTGCAGGCCGCCTGGGAGAAATCGGCACTGACTGCCGCCGAACGCGCCGAGGTAGCCCTGGCGATCAGCGAAGCGAAAGTCGTGGCGGTACGCGCCGCTCTGGATATCACCAGCCAGATCTTCGAGAACATGGGCGCCCGCGCCACCAGCTCGCGCTACGGTTTCGACCGCTTCTGGCGCAACGTGCGGGTGCACAGCCTGCATGACCCCGTCGACTACAAGGTGCGTGATCTCGGCCACTGGCTGCTCAGCGGCCAGGGCCCGCAAGCCTCGCTGTACAGCTGAGCGCACTCGCTCACAAACGCCGTTCGCCACCGGACCACCGGAGCCTCGATTTCCCGCCGCAGCGCGCCCACCCCGCGCCGCTGCGGCACATCCACACGATGAGGTTCACATGACCAGTCCGATTACCCTTGAGGACAGCGCATCCGACCAGGATGTCGCGCCACCGTTACACCCCGCCGCCATTCTCACCAGCGACGCCGATGCACTGGAGGCCGCCCATACCCTGGCCCGCGCCGCCGAAGCCGGCGCCATCCAGCGCGACCGCGAGCGGCGCCTGCCATGGGAGCTGGTGGAGCGTTTCACTGCCAGCGGCCTGGGCAGCATCGCCGTGCCACGCGCCTTTGGCGGCCCGCAGCTGTCGTACGTGACCATCGCCGAGGTGTTTCGCATCATCAGCGCCGTCGACCCGGCGCTCGGGCAAATTCCGCAGAACCACTTCGGCCTGCTCGGCCTGCTGCACGCCGCCGCCAGCCCGGCGCAGCAGCAGCGCCTGTTCGCCAGCGTGCTGGCCGGCTGGCGCATCGGCAACGGCGGCCCGGAGCGCGGCAGCAAGCACACCCTGGATATTCAGGCACGGCTGATCGAGCGCGACGGCCGCCGGCTGCTCAGTGGCGAGAAGTTCTACTCCACCGGCGCCCTGTTCGCCCATTGGGTCACCGCCAAGGCGCTGGACGAGCAAGGTCGCCCGTGGCTGGCCTTTATCCAGCGCGGCCGCCCAGGCCTGCGCATCGTCAACGACTGGTCCGGCTTCGGCCAACGCACCACCGCCAGCGGCACCGTGCTGCTCAACGAGGTGCAAGTCGACGAAAACAACCTGGTGCCGCTGTGGCCGCTGACCGAAAAACCAAGCATTCAGGGCGCGTTTTCCCAGCTGATTCAGGCCGCCATCGACCTGGGTATCGCAGGCGGCGCGGTCCGCGACGCCATTGCCTTTGTAAGAGAAAAGTCCCGGCCATGGATCGATGCCAAGGTCGAGCGCGCCGGTGACGATCCGTACGTGATCGCCGATGTCGGCCGCCTGCAGATCGAACTGCACGCTGCCGAAGCGCTGCTGCACGGGGCAGCCCGCGTGCTCGACGAAACCGCAGCGGCGCCCATCGACGCCGATGCGGCCGCCCGCGCCTCCATCGCCGTGGCCGAAGCCAAGGCGCTGACCACCGAGATTGCTCTGGCTGCCAGCGAAAAGCTGCTGGAGCTTGCTGGCAGCCGCGCCACCCTCGCCGAGTTCGGCCTCGACCGCCATTGGCGCAACGCGCGCACCCACACCCTGCACGATCCGGTGCGCTGGAAGTACCACGCCATCGGCGCCTGGCACCTCAACGGTAGCCGTCCCAACCGCCATTCCTGGATCTGAGCCATGAACGCACTGCTTAAAACCGCCGCGGTAACCATCCGCGATGACGCCGAGGCGCTGGCCACTGCCGAGCGCCTGGCCACGCATTTCGCCACGGGCGCCGCCGAGCGTGATGCCAACCGTCAGCTGCCTTACGGCGAGCTGGAACAATTCAGCCAGTCCGGCCTGGGCGGCATCAGCGTGCCCGCTTCGCATGGTGGCGCCGGCGTATCCAGCGTCACCCTGGCCAAGGTCATTGCACGGATTTCCCAGGCTGACGGCTCGCTTGGGCAAATCCCGCAAAACCATTTCTATGCCCTGGAAGTACTGAGGGTGAACGGTAGCGAAGCGCAGCAGCGCCGGCTGTATGCCGAGGTGCTGGCCGGCCAGCGCTTTGGCAACGCCCTGGCCGAGCTGGGCACCAAGACGGCCCTGGATCGCAATACGCGGCTGACCCGCACGGCCAACGGCTATCGCATCGACGGGCGCAAGTTCTACTGCACCGGCGCCCTCTTCGCCCAACGCATCCCGACCCTGGCCATCGACGAAAACGGCGCCGGCTTTCTCGTCTTCGTGCCGCGCCAGGCCAAGGGCGTGCAGGTGATCGACGACTGGAGCGGCTTCGGCCAGCGCACCACCGGCAGTGGCAGCGTGGTATTCGACGGCGTAGCGGTGGCCGCCGACGACGTGGTGCCGTTCCAGAGCGCCTTCGACCGTCCGACCACGGTGGGCCCGTTCGCCCAGTTGCTGCATGCGGCCATCGACACCGGCATCGCCCGCGGCGCCTATGAAGACCTGTTGCACTTCGTTCGCCACAAGTCGCGGCCGTGGATCGACGCCGGCATCGAAAAGGCCAGTGACGACCCGCTGACCCAGCAGGAAATCGGCAAGCTGCGCGTGCGCCTGGCCGCCACCGAAGCGCTGCTGGAGCGCGCTGGCCAATTCGTCGACCGAGCCCAGGGCGAGCCTGACGCCGACAGCGTGGCCGCCGCGTCGATTGCGGTGGCCGAGGCCCGGGCCATCAGCACGGAAACCTCGCTGCTGCTCGGCAGCAAGCTGCTGGAGCTGGCTGGCAGCCGCGCCACCCTGGCCGAACACGGCCTCGACCGCCACTGGCGCAACGCCCGCACCCACACCCTGCACGACCCGGTGCGCTGGAAGTACCACGCCATCGGCGACTTCTACCTCAACGACCGCCTGCCGCCGCGTCGGGGGACCATCTGATGAGCAAGCAGATCCTTCTCAACGCCTTCAATATGAACTGCGTCGGGCACATCCATCACGGCCTGTGGACGCACCCCGACGATCAGTCGGTGAACTTCAACCAGCTGAGCTACTGGACCGACCTGGCCCAGCTGCTGGAACGCGGGTTGTTCGACGGACTGTTCATCGCCGACATTCTTGGCGTTTACGACGTGTATGGCAGCGGCATCGACCTGCCGCTTCAGGAAGCCATCCAGCTGCCGGTCAACGACCCGCTGCTGCTGGTCTCCGCCATGGCCGGCGTCACGCAGCACCTCGGCTTTGGGGTTACTGCCAACCTCAGCTACGAGGCGCCGTACACCTTCGCCCGCAGGCTCTCCACCCTCGATCACCTGACGGGTGGCCGCATCGGCTGGAACATCGTCACCGGATACCTGGAAAGCGCGGCCAAGGCCATGGGTCTGAGCCAGCAGGTCGAGCACGACCGCCGCTACGACCAGGCCGACGAATACCTGGAGGTGCTCTACAAGCTGCTCGAAGGCAGCTGGCAGGACGACGCCGTGCTCGCCGACCGCGAACGGCGCGTCTACGCCCAGCCCGGCAAGGTGCACAAGGTGCACCACCACGGCGAGTTCTATCAGCTCGAGGGTTACCACCTCAGCCAGCCCTCGCCGCAGCGCACGCCGCTGCTGTTCCAGGCCGGCTCGTCAGCACGGGGCTCGCGCTTCGCCGGCCAGCATGCCGAATGCGTGTTCATTGGCGGCAATGGCGTCGAGGCGGTACGCGCTCAGGTCGAACAGGTGCGAGCCAGCGCCGTGGCGGCCGGGCGCAGGAGCGACGCGATCAAGGTGTTCATGGGCATCGCGGTGATCGTCGCGCCCACCGAAGCCGAGGCCCGTGACAAGCACGCCGAGTACCTGCACTACGCCAGCCCGGAAGCCGGTATCGCCCACTTCTCCAGCTCCACCGGCATCGACCTGGCGGCCTTCGGCCTCGACGAGCCGATTCTGGCGCGCAAGACCAACGCCATCGAGTCGGTGGTCAAGACCTTCACCGGCTGGACCAAGCGTCGCCTGCTCGAACAGCACGCCCTGGGCGGTCGCTATCCGGTGCTGATCGGCTCGCCAGGCCAGGTGGCCGAACAGCTGATCAATTGGATCGACGCCACCGGCCTGGACGGTTTCAACCTCACGCGCATCGTCACCCCGCAAAGCTACGCCGACTTCATCGACCTGGTGATTCCCGAGCTGCAACAGCGCGGCCGCTACAAGACCGCCTACGCAGACGGCGCTCTGCGCCACAAGCTGTTCGGCCAGGGCCCCAGGCTGCCGGCGGATCACCCGGCCGCCGCGTGGCGCGACCCTGCCCGCCTGCAACAGGCCAACGCCATCCCTCAAGAACTGCGAAACCTCAGCGCCCACGCGCTGAACCTGCTCTGACCCAACAAGGACGCCACCATGCTCAAACCACTGAAAAACCTGACCCTCGCTGCCCTATTCAGCGCCAGCACCCTGGCCCAGGCCGCACCCGCCCTCAAGCTCGGCACCACCGCGGCCTTCGCACCTCCGCTGGAAGTGGCCGTGGCCGAAGCCAAGAAACAGGGGCTGGACGTGGAACTGGTCGAGTTCACCGACTGGATCGCCCCCAATGTCAGCCTCGCCAATGGCGACATCGACGTGAACTACTTCCAGCACATTCCCTTTCTAGAGAATGCCAAGACCGAGGGTGGTTACGACCTGGTGCCGGTGGCGCGCGGGGTGATCAACAACGTCGGCCTCTACTCCAAGACGCACAAGGATTTCGCCAGCCTGCCGGACGGCGCCAAAGTGGCCATCGCCAACGACCCGGTCAATGGCGGGCGCGGCCTGCAACTGCTGCAAAAGGCCGGGCTGATCGAGCTCAAGCCCGGCGTCGGCTACAAGGCGACCCAGCAGGACATCACCGCCAACCCGAAGAACATCCGCATCATCGAACTGGAAGCCGTGCAACTGGTGCGCGCCTATGACGAGGTCGACCTGGTGCAGGGCTACCCGGCCTACATCCGCCTGGCCAAGACCTTCGATCCGGCCTCGGCGCTGCTGTTCGACGGCATCGACCATCCCGAATACATCATCCAGTTCGTCACCCAACCGGCCAAAGCGCAGGATCCGCGCCTGCTCAAGTTCATCGATATCTACCAGCACTCGCCGGCCGTGCGCGCCGCCCTCGACAAGGCCCACGGCAACCTCTACCAGGCCGGTTGGGAGAGCTGACATGAGCGGCTTCGATCCCTACCTGCAGCAAGCCGCCGCTGCCAGCCGCGTCGCCCAGGCGCAGCTGCGCTTCGAGCGCCTGGGCAAGACCTACGACGGCGCCCAGGGCCCGGTGCAGGCGCTGGCCGATATCGACCTGTCGATCAAGCGCGGCGAAGTGTTCGGCATCATCGGTCGCAGTGGCGCGGGCAAGTCGTCGCTGCTACGCACCATCAACCGCCTGGAACAGCCCAGCAGCGGCCGCGTGCTGATCGACGGCAGCGATATCGCCGGCTATGACGATGACGCCCTGGTAGCCCTGCGCCGGCGCATCGGCATGATTTTCCAGCACTTCAACTTGATGTCCGCCAAAACCGTGTGGCAGAACGTCGAGCTGCCCCTGAAGGTCGCCGGCGTGCCACGCGAAGCTCGCCAGGGCAAGGTGCGCGAACTGCTCGAACTGGTGGGTCTGGCGGACAAGCACGGCGCCTACCCGGCGCAGCTCTCCGGCGGACAGAAACAGCGGGTGGGCATCGCCCGCGCCCTGGTGCACGACCCACAGATTCTGCTCTGCGACGAAGCTACCAGCGCCCTGGATCCGGAAACCACCCAGGCGATCCTCGGCCTGCTGCGCGAGATCAACCGGCGCCTGAATCTCACCGTGGTGTTGATCACCCATGAGATGGCGGTGATCCGCGAGATCTGCGACCGCGTGGTGGTGCTGGAACGCGGTGAGGTGGTGGAACAAGGCCCGGTCTGGCAGGTATTCGGCTCGCCGCGCCACGAGGTCACGCGCACCCTGCTCGCGCCGCTGCAACATGCCCTGTCGGCGAGCCTGCAGCAGCGCCTGCACGACTCGCCCGGCGAGCACGACGACCTGGTGCTGCGCCTGCACTTTGCCGGCACGGGCCTGGAACCGGATCTGCCGGCACTGGGCACAGCACTGGGCGGCCGCGCCACCCTGCTCGACGCCAGCCTGGAACAGATCCAGGGTCACGCCGTGGGCCACCTGATCCTGTCCGTCGGCCCGTCAGCCCTCGGCCATGAGGCGCTGATCGAAAACGCCCGCAAGTTGGCCGACCACGTGGAGGTACTGGGTTATGTCGCTGCTGTTTGAACGCCTGTGGCAAGGCCTGCTCGATACTTTGTTGATGGTCGGCGTGTCCTCCCTGCTCGCCCTGCTGGCCGGCATTCCGCTGGCGGTCTTTCTGGTAACCAGCAGCCGCGGCGGCATCTTCGAGGCGCCGCGGCTGAACCGCGTGCTCGGCGCCATCGTCAACCTGTTCCGTTCCGTGCCGTTCCTGATCCTGATGGTTGCGCTGATCCCCTTCACCCGACTGGTGGTCGGCACCACCTATGGCGTCTGGGCCGCCGTGGTGCCCCTGACCATCGCCGCCACGCCGTTCTTCGCGCGTATCGCCGAAGTCAGCCTGCGCGAGGTCGACCACGGCCTGATCGAAGCGGCCCAAGCCATGGGCTGCCGCCGCCGACATATCGTCTGGCACGTACTGCTTCCCGAAGCCCTGCCCGGCATCGTCGGCGGCTTCACCATCACCCTGGTCACCATGATCAACTCCTCCGCCATGGCCGGCGCCATCGGCGCAGGCGGGCTTGGTGATCTCGCCTATCGCTACGGCTATCAGCGCTTCGACAGCCAGGTGATGCTCACCGTGATTGTCGCCCTGGTGGTACTGGTCAGCCTGATCCAGCTCAGCGGCGACCGCCTGGCCAAACGCCTCAACCATCGCACCTAATCCCTCATTCGACCTTTGCACCCGGCCGCCAATGGCGGCCGTACGGGAACCTCATGTCCGATCCGACTCCCCTGCTCTTCGGCCTCTATGAACAAGCCAGCGTCGGCTGTGGCGGCGCGCCCAGTCTGTGGACGCATCCAGCCGACGAACGCCTGGGCATCAACACCCTGAAATTCTGGTCGAACCAGGCGCGCATCGCCGAGCAGGCCAACCTCGACCTGTTCTTCTTCGCCGATGTGCTGGGCTTCTACGACGTGCATGGCGGCAACCACGACGCCGCGCTGAAGTGGGCCGTCGAGGCACCGGCCAACGATCCCTTGCTGCACATTCCAGCATTGGCGGCATTGACCGAACACCTCGCCTTCGGCGCGACGGTCAGCACCACCTACGAACATCCTTTCAGTCACGCTCGGCGCTTCAGCACGCTGGATCATCTGAGCGGCGGCCGCATCGGCTGGAACATCGTCACTTCCTATCTGACCAGCGCCGCGCGCAACTTCGGGCTGGATCGGATGATCCGCCACGATGACCGTTACGAACGTGCCGAAGAGTTCATGGACGTGGTCTACAAACTCTGGGAAGGCAGCTGGGCCGACGATGCTGTGGTCGCGGATAAAACGCAGCAGCTGTACGCCCATGGCGAGCGGGTGCGCTCGATCAACCACGAAGGCGCCCACTACCGGGTATGTGGGCCGCATCTGACGGCGCCTTCGCCGCAACGCAGCCCACTGCTGATCCAGGCCGGCTGGTCAGGACGGGGCCGACAGTTCGCGGCCAAGCATGCCGAGCTGATATTCACTGCCAAGTCCGATCCGCTGGAGATCCGCGCCGGGCTCGACGACATCGCGCGGCAGGCGGTGGCCAACGGCCGCGCTGCCGATGACGTGAAATCCCTCACCGTGCTGCGGATCGTCACCGCGCCTACCGCCATCGAGGCGCAGCGCAAATACGATCAGTTGCAGAGCAACTACCACCTGCAGGCGCAACTGGTCAGCTATGCCGGCGACACCGGTATCGACATCGACCGCTATGCCGACAACGAGCCGCTGACCACCCATACCGAAGGCATGACCTCCTACGTCATGCGCCCGGATGGCAGCGGCACGCCGCTGACCGCAGGCGACGTACGCCAGCGCTTCGCCAGAGTCACCCGTGGCAGCGACCTGATCCTGGTTGGCACGCCGTCCCAGATCGCGGAAAGGATCGAGGAGCATGCGCGGATATCAGGCACGAGCGGCTACATGCTCAATCCGCTGATCAGCCCCGGTACGCTGAGCGACTTCGCCGAACTGGTCGTGCCTGAGTTGCAGAGGCGCGGTCTCTACCGTACCCAGGCGCAGAGCGGCACGCTGCGCTCGCGGCTACGCAGCGACGGCGCCGATCACCTGCCAGCCTCGGCTTATGGGGCGCGCTTTCGCTTCAACGAGGGATAACAACAAAGGTACAGATTCATTTATCGAGCCACAGGGACTGGATAAAAACGATGTGCCTGACTGGTGATAAACACTACCGACAGCGTCGTCTTGGTGGTGATGGTCAGCTTCATCCAGTTCGGTGGCGACAGGCTGGCGCAGCGGTTGAACGAACGCTGACCGGGACTAGCGTCGCGCGTCGAGCGAGCGCTGCTGCTCCTGAGCGAGCCAGGCCTTTGGCGACAAGCCGCACTGGGACTTGAACGCACGCGACAACGCGGGCTCGCTGCTGTAGCCCGCCTCCTCGGCGATCAGCCGCAGCGGCTGGCCATTCTTCAGCCATTTCTGAGCCAGCCCGATACGCCAGCGCTGCAAATAACCGGCCGGCGTTTCCCCCACCACCTCACGAAACTGGTTGGCGAAAACACTACGCGACATGCCCGCCAGGCTGGCCAAGGACTCCACCGACCAGGGCTGCGCGGGTGTCTGGTGGATTGCCGCAAGGGCGTGGCGTAATTGCGGATGTGCCAAGCCCGTGATCAGCCCAGCCTGAGCGCTGCCGATTTGCATCAGGTGGCGCAACAGCTGGATGAGCAACACCTCGAACAGGCGATCCAGCATTGCCTGCCGTCCGCAGTTGCTCGCCTGTGCTTCGGCGAACAGCAGCGTCAGTATCGGCACGCAATCGGGCAAGGTGGCAAGCGGCAGGCACACGCAGCTGGGCAGTGCGTTGGCGAGAGGGTTAGCCGCATGGCCCTCGAACACGATGTGTGCGCAGACGAACTCCGCGCCCTGCGCCTGATCGGTCACGAAACGGTGCGCAAGGGGCCGCGGATAGAACAACAAGGTCGGCCCGGCGAGCCGATGTGCACGCGTGCTGCCATGCCACACCTCAGCCTCGCCATCACGCAACAGATGCAGCTGGCCATACGGCAGGCTGCCGTCCAGAGTATTGATGCCACACAGCGGGCCGGCCTGGAACGTGCGGGCACTGACCGAGAAATGGCCCAGCAAGCCCTCGAGGCGATCAACCATAAAAATACGATCCGTTAAGAATGATGAACGATTAGTGATATTTCGTATCATCAGGCCCTAGATACTGTCCCTCGTCAACACAGCGAACCATCCATCTCGAACGATAGAGGAACAGGTCATGAACAAATCCATTCGTAATACCCTGGCAGCCTTCGCCACTGCGGCCTTGCCGGTCATCTCCATGGCGGCCGACTCCCTGGCCGAGATCCCGCACACCGCCAGCACCGTCACCACCCAGGACGGCGTCGAGCTGTACTACAAGGACTGGGGCCCGAAAAATGGCAAGGTCGTGATGTTCAGCCACGGCTGGCCGCTGAACTCGGACAGCTGGGAATCGCAAATGGAGTTTCTCGCCGAGAAAGGCTACCGCGTGATCGCCCACGACCGACGCGGCCATGGCCGCTCCAGCCAGCCCTGGGACGGCAACGACATGGACCACTACGCCGACGACCTGGCCGCCGTGATTGCCGCGCTGCACGTCAAGGACGTGACCCTGGTGGGCTTTTCCACCGGTGGCGGCGAAGTGGCCCGCTACATCGGCCGGCATGGCACCGGGCTGGTGAAAAAGGCTGCGCTGATCAGCGCCGTACCGCCGATCATGCTCAAGTCCGACAGCAACCCGAACGGCCTGCCGCTCTCGGTATTCGACGGCCTGCGCAAGGCCTCCAGGGAAGACCGCTCGCAACTGTACCTGGATATCGCCTCCGGCCCGTTCTTTGGCTACAACCGCCCCGGTGCCAAACCGTCACAGGGTCGCATCCAGTCCTTCTGGAGGCAGGGCATGACTGCCGGCGCGAAAAACACCTATGACTCCATCGCCGCCTTCTCCGCCACCGACTTCCGCCAGGATCTGGCCAAATTCGACATACCGACCCTGGTGATCCACGGTGACGACGACCAGATCGTCCCCATCGAAACCTCGGGCAAAGCCTCGGCAGCCCTGATCAAAGGTGCCAAGTTGATCGTTTACAAAGGTGCCCCCCACGGGCTGGCGGATACCAACAAGGACCAGTTGAACCAGGACCTGCTGAACTTCCTGCGCGATAACTAAAACGTCCAGGATCAAGCAATCCGGTACACGAGTACCGGCTTGCTTTTGCCTGTTTAAAACTGAGCGGACGTCGCCGGGTAATGCCATGCCGGTAGCGGAGCGCGCAAAGGACAAGGTGCCAGCGTCAGGTAATTATCAAATCCTGGCCACACCGCCACCGTACCCACACGTTAGCGAGGTTTCAGAGGCAAGCAGTCGAATGACGAGACAGATTGGCCAGCGCCGACCAGATATTCATTTGCCCTGGGAGAGTCACCGAACTAACCCTGATGCGCAAAAGACCACTGAACCCGATTACGCCCCGCCGCTTTCCCCTGATACAGCGCCGCATCGGCCTGCTGAAGAAACTCATCGAACATCTGCACGCCGTTAAATGGGCCTGAACCACCAAGGGTCGCGGTGCAACAAATTGTCTGAGCTCGACGGGCATCCGGCACTTCAAGGTTTTCGATCGCCGCGCGCATGCGCTCTGCCAAGTGCAGCACGCCGACGCTGTCGGAGCCGAGGGCGACTACTAGAAACTCTTCGCCACCGAGCCGGCAGATCAGGTCTCCCTGGCGAGAGCTGGTTTTAAGGGCGTCAGCAACGTGGCAGAGCACGAGGTCGCCGACTTTGTGACCGTGAGTGTCGTTGATGCGTTTGAAGTGGTCGATGTCCACGATCAACACATAGGCCGGCGCGGCGGTGCGGGAGCTGAAATGTACCTCCAGCGCATCGATCAACCCGCGCCGATTCAGCAGTTGGGTAAGCGGATCATGAGCCGCCAGGCTGCGCAGTTCATCGGTCAGACGGCGCAGCACCAGCCACACTGCACACGGCGGCAGCACGGTCGCCAGAAACGACATATAGAGATAGAAAATCCTCTGGAAACCGCTGCTCATGTCCAGCGCCGCCATGCCGCCGCTGACGATCATCACGAATTTGGCGGCGTTCAACGCACAGATGCCGCTGATCAATACGGCGAACACGAGCATCTCGACCCGTAGATCCTTGGCGAAGGTTTGGCTGCCTACCAGCAACGCGATGATCATGCCCAGAAACAGCAGTACGCAGGCGCCTGCCAGCAACGCATGGCGCGCTTCGTCGCCGAGTAGCGCTTGCACCAGCAGTTGCAGGGCAGCGTATATCGCCGCCAATGCAAGTAACGGGCGCACGATGGGTGTGGGTCGGCCAAAAAAGCGCAGCGCGCCCAGCAGGTAGGTAACCGGAGCGCTGAGCGTCAGGATGTGATTGACGACACTCATCAATCCAAAGTCCGGCGGGCCGTCGACCAGTTGCATGATGTAGGCAAGGCCCAGCAGCAGATTGCCGAGCGCGAACACGTCCATGCCTATTTTCTTGTCGGCGAGCCGGGTGCTGATCAGCAGGAACATCACGCTGAAACACAGCAGATACACGCAGAGCATGCCGAGGATGACGGTGGTAATCATGGATTTCGCGCAGATAAAGGGTGCAATTGGGGCCGAATATGGCGGGCAGCACAGCGCGATCCCTGAAGCCCCCGGCGCTAGCAGCCTGGCTAGTATAGCCATTTGATATTGCAGGTCGTAGTCAGGAGCTGGGGGCAAATGCAGTCGCTAGGGCAACGCACGCGAGAAAGTCGATCCGATGGGGAGCTTAAAACGGGATAATGGGTCAATCCATTACCCCCGCAGCGCGCCAGCAAGTGGCGGCGACAAGACAAAATAGCCAGACGAAGAGGATCTATGGGCCAGCGCCAATCCCAAGTATTTAAGCAAGATCTGAAAGCCATCGCCGAAGACCTACGATGGGTATCCGTCGACCTGCTCAAGGTGGCGGAGAAGCTGCGCGGTACCGAAAACGAGGCCGATGCCTGGGCCATTCTGCGTATGGTCGGCGTGCTGACCAACGATGAGGACCGCCTCAACAAATACGCCAGCGAGATCAAAGCCGGGCGGATCGTACGCTCAAAAGCCTGAGCAGTTTCACGCCCTGCAACGAGCCAAATAAAAACGGCCCAGCCCGAACAGGCTGAGCCGCTTGCGTAAACGTCGCTACCTGTCAGTCCAGCGCGCCGTTGAGCACTTCGTAGATGATGCCGGTGGCCACCGCGACCAGAATCAGGTCGACGCCTGCCTGCATCCACTCATAACCGTCATAGCGAGGCAGTTGCCCAAGCAGCCGGCCGTCGAGCTTCTTGGCGATACCAGGCGGAAGCGGCTTGCCGCGCGCCAGGTTCTTTTGAATGCCCGGTGGCAGTGAGGGGCCTGGCGACCAATAGGATCGATTGCCCTGCACGATACTGAGGATGCCGCCGCGATCGATCGAAGGGCCGCCATACCGGGCATCCTTCGGCCCACCACCCTGATTACCCTGCCCCTGGGAATGCTGGCCTTTGCCATTACCCTGCCCGTGCCCCTTGCCGTTGCCCGGATCGGCTGAGGCAAGGCATGGCGCCAAGGCCATGGCAATCGAAATCACTGCACTGGTGAGCAGACGTGAACTGGCCATCTCGATGTTCCTTTCACTAGCGGGAAATCCCAGCACTGTAGACGCCTGGCGCGCCATAAGTTCCGGAGCACTACGCCTATTCGAACCAGCGTTCCTATACCTGAAAGGACACCGGAAGCATCAGATAGCCTGGGAGGTATTGAGCTGGTTCAAGGTCAGCAGTGACCTGGCCGACTCGCTACTGATCACCGGCGTGTCGTCCGGGCTTTCCTCGCGTTGCAGCTGCAGAAAGGCGCGAAATTGCTCGGTCGGTATCGGCGCTGCGCTGCGCTGGAACCAGGCCCCCTCCACTCGATACAGACCACAGGTGCGGCAGTCGCACGCCGCGTAGGTACCGGTCTTGGAAATCAGCCAGGCGTCGTCACCACAGATAAAGCATCTCACTACTGTCACCTCATCGACGTGCGTGGGAAATACCGCGTCTGTAAGTAGTGACAGAGGCTCTGTGACGGGGATTCAGGAAAGTTTCACGGGATTCAGCCGAACGGCGCTTCACAGACGATTCGCTTGGGTCGAAAATTGGCGTCAACTTTCGGCACCTGCAACTGGCGGACTTCAGCACAGGTAGCTATAAAGTCTGATATCCATCTAGATGGACATCAGCCAGGAAGCAATTGAAGTAAGGACACTACCCATGATGCACCATACCCTCAAGCACGGCGCGTGCCGGCAGGAATTCTCCCGTGTTCTCGATCTGGCCATGAGCAAGCATGACGACATCATGCTGGTGCCTGGCAATATCACCGGCCTGAGGGACCATCTCGAAAAACTTCTCGGTTCGGCATTCGCGAAGCGTTTGCTCGATGAGCGCCAAGCCACCCTCTCCCTGCCCAACGGCACCAAGAAAACCATCCACCTGGCTTCGCTGTCCGGCTGCTATGGCTTCGAAGACGGCGCCATCGTGTTGCCCTGGGTACCCCTGCAGACCGTTTCGCTCGCCGAGCAGAAGCATCCGCGCTCCGACAAGTTCTACATCCCCAATGACGGCCCCGGCACGCCCCATCGTGCA
Source organism: Pseudomonas fulva 12-X (assembly GCF_000213805.1). Taxonomy (NCBI): domain Bacteria; kingdom Pseudomonadati; phylum Pseudomonadota; class Gammaproteobacteria; order Pseudomonadales; family Pseudomonadaceae; genus Pseudomonas; species Pseudomonas fulva. The sequence continues at coordinate 2,666,614 of NC_015556.1, forward strand.
CCAGGTCGGGACGAGCTTTCCCGCTATCTCACCAGCTACCCCAGATCGAAAGCGGTGTAAGTCGCAAATCGCTCCGAATGGCCATTGCGAAGAGGTGATGGCCGCCAGTGACTTCCCACCTGCCCTCATCTACCCTCCCGCCGGTTTCAGATCACATAGCGCCGATATGACGAGGCGTGCATCAACCCGCGTGCTGTCGAAAACGCCTCCCCCTGACCAGTGGCTGGCCTATTCGATAGCGTCCGACCCTGAAAGCGCTGGGTATTCGCTGTCGTCATCCGTACAATGCGCGCCTCACTTACGCAACCATATGGCTGATGGCGCAATGGCTAAAACCTTGATCGCCAGGCAATCGGGCCACTCGGTGCAGATTCTGCTTTCTCGCTATGCCAGATGGATCGTTGGCGAAGGCGACTGGGCTGAAATGAACAACCTCAGAGTTGCCCAAATCTGCCCCAAGACTCAATCCACATCTCTGAAACATGCGAGTTAGAGCACTTTGATTTCCACCGCTAATATCACCATGCAGTTTGGCGCCAAGCCGCTGTTCGAGAACGTTTCCGTCAAGTTCAACAACGGCAACCGCTACGGCCTGATCGGCGCCAACGGCTGCGGCAAGTCGACCTTCATGAAGATCCTCGGCGGCGATCTGGAGCCGTCGGGCGGCCAGGTCATGCTCGAGCCGAATGTGCGCCTGGGCAAGCTGCGCCAGGATCAGTTCGCCTACGAAGAATTCAACGTGATCGACACCGTGATCATGGGCCACCAGGAGTTGTGGAAGGTCAAGGCCGAGCGCGACCGCATCTATTCGCTGCCGGAAATGAGCGAAGAAGACGGCATGAAGGTGGGCGAGCTCGAAGGCGAGTTCGCCGAGATGGACGGCTACACCGCCGAGTCCCGCGCGGGCGAGCTGTTGCTCGGCCTGGGTATCCCGCTGGAACAGCATTTTGGCCCGATGAGCGAAGTCGCCCCCGGCTGGAAGCTGCGCGTGCTGCTGGCCCAGGCGCTGTTCTCCGATCCGGACGTGTTGCTGCTCGACGAGCCGACCAACCACCTGGATATCAACACCATCCGCTGGCTGGAAACCATCCTCACGGCGCGTAACAGCACCATGATCATCATTTCCCACGACCGTCACTTCCTGAACTCGGTCTGCACCCATATGGCTGACCTGGATTACGGCGAGCTGCGCCTGTTCCCGGGCAACTACGACGAGTACATGACCGCTGCGACCCAGTCGCGCGAGCAGCTGCTGGCCGACAATGCCAAGAAGAAGGCGCAGATCTCCGAGCTGCAGAGCTTCGTCAGCCGCTTCTCGGCCAACGCCTCGAAAGCCAAGCAGGCCACCAGCCGCGCCAAGCAGATCGACAAGATCCAGCTGGCCGAGGTCAAGCCGTCGAGCCGCGTGAGCCCGTTCATTCGCTTCGAGCAGACCAAGAAGCTGCATCGCCAGGCCGTGACCATCGAGAAGCTCAGCAAGGCGTTCGATGACAAGGTGCTGTTCAAGAACTTCAGCTTCACCGTCGAAGCTGGCGAGCGCGTGGCGATCATCGGCCCCAACGGCATCGGCAAGACCACCCTGCTGCGCACGCTGGTCGGCGAACTGCAGCCCGATGCCGGCGCAGTGAGATGGACCGAGAGCGCCGAAGTCGGTTACTACGCCCAGGACCACGCCCACGATTTCGAGGACGACGTGACCCTGTTCGACTGGATGGCCCAATGGACCACCGGCGAGCAGGTAATTCGCGGCACCCTGGGTCGCATGTTGTTTTCCAACGACGAGATCCTCAAGTCGGTGAAGGTCATCTCCGGTGGTGAGCAAGGCCGCATGCTGTTCGGCAAGCTGATCCTGCAGAAGCCCAACGTACTGGTGATGGACGAACCGACCAACCACCTGGACATGGAATCCATCGAAGCGCTCAACCTGGCGCTGGAGAACTACCCGGGCACGCTGATCTTCGTCAGCCATGACCGCGAGTTCGTCGGCTCCCTGGCCACGCGCATCATCGAGCTGTCGGACAACGGCGTCACCGACTTCAGCGGCACCTACGACGATTACCTGCGCAGCCAGGGCATCATCGTCTGATCGGCTGAGCCGGCATGGCAGCAAGCCCCGTCATCCGCTGGATGACGGGGCTTTTTTGTGGGCGGATGTTGGCCTCGTAGCCTGGATTGAGCATCGCGATCCCCAGGATTTTCCGGGCGTCGCTATGCTCTATGGGCTGATCACAATTCGAAGCAGCAGTAGTCCGGCGAGAAGCTGATAGCGGATTCAATTTGTGGGAGCGCGCCATGCGCGCGAAAAGTCGCGGGCATGGCGCGCTCCCACATTCGCAATCTCTCATCAGCTCTGTAATACGCCTTTAGAGGGCTGAACGCGGGTTTCGTGGGAGCGGCTTTAGCCGCGATGCTATCGGCGACCGCATGACTTCTCGCGGCTGAAGCCGCTCCCACATCTCTTTGCATCGTGCCTGACGGCATGGCCTGCACCCTCATATGGCATCCCGCCTGAGTGCGTAGCCTGGGTTGAGCGAAGCGATACCCAGGAAAAATCCCCGGGTGTCGCTACGCTCGACCCGGGCTACGGAATCAAATGCACGAGGCTGCAGATACAAAAACGCCGCTCAATCGAGCGGCGTTTTGCATCGCAGCTAGCGGATCAGGCAGAAAGCTCGATCAGCAGCTTGTTCAGGCGCTGCACGTAGGCCGCCGGGTCTTTGAGGCTGTCGCCAGCGGCCAGGGCGGCCTGGTCGAAGAGGATGTGCGACAGGTCGCCGAAACGATCCTCGTCCGGCTCGGCGTCCAGCTTCTCGATCAGCGGGTGGCTCGGGTTGAATTCGAAAATCGGCTTCGAGTCCGGCACCTTCTGCCCGCTGGCTTCGAGGATCTGACGCATCTGCAGGCCCAGATCCTGTTCGCCGATGGCAAGGATCGCTGGCGAGTCGGTCAGGCGATGGGAGACGCGTACCTCGGCGACCTGCTCGCCCAGAGCGGTCTTCAGGCGCTCCACCAGCCCTTCCTTGCTCTTGGCGACTTCTTCCTGGGCCTTCTTGTCCTCTTCCGAGTCCAGCGAACCCAGGTCCAAGTCACCACGGGCGACGTCGACGAAGCTCTTGCCGTCGAACTCGGTCAGGTAGCTCATCAGCCACTCATCGATACGGTCAGTGAGCAGCAGCACTTCGATGCCTTTCTTGCGGAAGACTTCCAGATGCGGGCTGTTCTTGACCTGCGCGTAGGATTCGCCAGTAAGGAAGTAGATCTTGTCCTGGCCTTCCTTCAGGCGGCTGACGTAGTCGCCCAGAGAAACCACTTGCTCGCCCTCGCCTTCGCTGGTCGAGGCGAAACGAAGCAGGCCTGCGATCTTCTCCTTGTTGGCGAAGTCTTCCGCCGGGCCTTCCTTAAGGACCTGGCCGAAATTCTTCCAGAAGGTCTTGTACTGCTCGGGCTCGTTCTTGGCGAGTTTCTCCAGCATGTCGAGCACGCGCTTGGTCAGCGCCGACTTCATGGAGTCGATCACCGGATCCTTCTGCAGGATCTCGCGCGAGACGTTCAGCGACAGGTCGTTGGAGTCGACCACGCCCTTGATGAAGCGCAGGTACAGCGGCAGGAATTCGTCGGCCTGGTCCATGATGAACACACGCTGCACGTACAGCTTCAGGCCGCGCGGCGCTTCACGCTGGTACAGGTCGAACGGCGCACGACCCGGCACGTACAGCAGCGAGGTGTACTCCAGCTTGCCTTCGACCTTGTTGTGGCTCCAGCTCAGCGGGTTGTCGTAGTCGTGGGAGACGTGTTTGTAGAACTCCTGGTACTGCTCGTCGGTAACCTCGGTGCGCGGGCGCGTCCACAGCGCGCTGGCGCGGTTGACCACTTCCCACTCGGGCTCGGCCGGCTTGTCCTTCTCTTCGCCGTGGAATTCTTTCGGCAGCTCGATCGGCAGGCCGATATGGTCGGAGTATTTCTTGATGACGTTGCGCAGGCGCCAACCATCGGCGAACTCTTCTTCGCCACTTTTCAGGTGCAGGACGATGCGGGTGCCGCGCTCGGCTTTCTCAACGGTAGCGATTTCGAACTCGCCTTCGCCCTTGGATGCCCAGTGCACGCCTTCGCCGGCGGCCAGGCCTGCGCGACGGGTGAACACTTCCACCTTGTCAGCAACGATGAAGGCCGAATAGAAGCCCACGCCGAACTGGCCGATCAGGCTCGAATCCTTCTTCTGGTCACCGGATAGGTTCTTCAGGAAGTCGGCGGTGCCGGACTTGGCGATGGTGCCCAGGTGCGCGATGGTTTCTTCACGGCTCATGCCGATGCCGTTGTCTTCGAGGGTGACGGTCTTGGCGTCCTTGTCGAAGCTCACACGGATCTTCAGTTCGGCGCCGTCCTCGAGCAGCTCGGGCGTGGCCAGCGCTTCGAAACGGAGCTTGTCGACGGCGTCGGAGGCGTTGGAGATCAGCTCGCGCAGGAAGATTTCCTTGTTGGAATACAGCGAGTGAATCATGAGGTGCAGCAGTTGCTTCACCTCGGTCTGGAAGCCCAGGGTTTCTTTTTGAGTTTCCACACTCATGGTCATCTAACTCCACATTGATGGCTAAGCCGCGGTACGGCGGATGACCATCAGGTGGGGACACGGTGGGGAAACTTCAAGTCAGTCGTCGATGCGTTCGACATGCACCACATCGGCCGGCGCCAATGTGAAGCGCGCCTCGCCCGAACCATTGAGGCGCTGACGCAGCACCAGTTGGCCCTGCTCGTCTATGCCGGCGAACTGGCCCTGCACCGCAGTGCCCTTCTCGCTGAACAGGCGCAGGTGCTGATTGCCGTAGCGCTGCGGCTCGGCGAGCAGGCGCGCCAGACTCAGCTCTGGACGCGTACTCTGCGGGCGTGCCGGCTCGCTCGGCGCCGGCTTGCTGGCGACAGGGCTCGGCGCAGGTTCCGCGGTCTTCGGTAATGCGGGGAAGTGGTCATCCTCGACTCGCCAGCCGAGCTGCGTATGCTTGCTCAGGCGCACCGGCACGCGCTGCGGCTGACCGGCCACCTGTGCCTGTACGTCGAGCGCCAGGCTGCCGGCGTTCATCTCGTGCAGCGGCAGCGGCGCAAGCTGCACGTCGCGGGTGGCGAAGCGCCGCTGCAGGTAATCGGTGATCAGGTAAGCGAGGGTGTCGCGCGAGTCCACCGTACGATCCACCTTGCCCTCTTGGTAGCGCAGGCCGTTACGAAACAGCTCGACCTTGCCGGTCAGGGTGGTCTGGAACTGCGCCGGCAGCACCAGATGGAATTCGCCGACCAGACGGTTCGGCTCTTCCGGGCGCAGATCCAGATGCAGCGTATAGCCGCCCTTGAGCTGCCGGGCCTCGGGCAAATCCTGCTCGGGCAGCAGCCAGCTCAGCTCGATCTCCGGCAACTGCCCCGGATCATCGGGTAGCACGTCCAGGCGCAAGCCATCGGCGGCCACTGGCAGGCCGCGGATGCTCAGCTCGCGGCGGGCGAAGAAATCCTGGCCTTCGCGCAGGCTGAGCACGCTGTCGATAAGTTCGCCTTCCTGGGGCGCGAAGGGTTCGCCATTGAGTTGGCCATGCAACTGGATATTCAGGCCGCCGGCAGCCGGTGGCTCGGGGTGCAGCCACTGCAGGCTGATGATGCCGTCCAGACGTTGCGGATCCTGCCCGGCCATCACTGCCAGCCCGACTATCACCGGAATCGTACCCAGGGCGCAGCACGCCAGCGCCTGCTTGGCACGGCGCCAGTGCGCCACGATGAAAAGCAGCGTCAATGGTGGCAGCAGGCACGCCCAGCCCCACAGCAGGCTGGTGGCGAAGCCGCGCATCACCAGCAGCACAAGGCCGACGAGGATCAGGAGCAGGCCGCTCAGGATCAACAACGCATCCATTCGAGTTCCTTAGGGTCAGAAGCTGGCGGCCACGGAAGGTCAGCCGGAAAAAAGCGCAACGATAATGCGCACGGCGCGCCGGTTCCATCGACGCGTCGAGCCTTTTCGCTTTTTGCGGCAGGCCCTGAGGTGGTGCTTTGGCAGGTGTGAGCGACACAAAAAAGGGCATTGCTGCAAAGTTTGTGAACTTATCGCGCCTTTGGCGTCTCGAAAAACGGTAATGGCATTCACCCAAAGGAGAAACACCACCATGCAAAAATCAGTCGCTTACGCCTTCATGCTGGCTGCCACGCTGGGCCTTGCGGCCTGTGACAAGCCTTCCGAAAACAAAGCTCAAGACGCTCAGGAAGCCCGTACCGAAGCTCAAGAGTCCATGAATGACGCGGCCAAAGAAAGCAACGAAGCCGCACAGAAAGAAGCAGAAGCCGCTCAAGAAGCCGCCAAAGAGCAACAGGAAGAAGCCCAGACTCCGCCTACTACCCCTGCTCCCGCCGAGCCAGCAGCGCCTGCAGATCCGGCAGCGCCGAAACAGCAGTAAGCTGACCTCTTCGCGTTACCCGCAGCCTGCTGCGGGTAACGTTCGCTACACTCGCAAGCCTCCTTCCCGCCTCACCGCATCGCTGGCGTCAGCATGATCAGCAGCGTACATACCATCCCCACCATCCATACCACGCTGCGCTGCCAGTGCAGGTCGGCCCAGTAGAACACCAGATACAGCACCCGCGTGATCACGAAGATCACTGCCAGCCAATCGACCAGCCAACCACTGCTCTGGGTGACGTGAGCCATCAGCACGGCCACGGCGAACAGCGGAAAGGCCTCGAAGCTGTTCTGATGAGCGGCCAACGCACGCGCGCCGAAACCGGTCAGGCGAGCCTGCTGCGCACGTGGATGGTGATTGTCGTAACTGCCGCCTTCCTGGTTCATCGCCCTGGCCAGCGGCGCCTTGGCAATGAAGATCAGCAAGGCGCTGATAAAGATGCACCAGAATGGAATGCTCATTCGCCCTTCTCCTTGGCCGGCTCGAACGTCGGCGTTTGTGTGTACACCATGACTTCCAGAACATCCGAATGGAATTCGCGGCGGTAAAGCACCACCACGACACCTGCGGTCACCATCATGAAGAACCATGGGTTGATGAACCACGCCAGGGTCGCCATGCCGAAATAGTAGGCGCGCAGCCCGTAGTTGAACTGGTTGGCCGCCATCGAGATGACCCTAGCGGTACGCTCGGCAAAGGCCTTGCGCTCCTGCTCAGTGACATGACGCTCACCGATCATCGGCGCCGAACCTACCAGCACCGCAGCGAAGTTGTACTGGCGCATGCACCAACTGAAGGTGAAGAAGGCGTAGACGAACACCACGCCTAGGCACAGCAGCTTGACCTCGGAGATGCCGCGGCTGGCCGACTGCACGAATGGCAGGTCGGCGAGCAGCGACACCGCGCGATCCGAGGCGCCGAGCACGGTAAGGATACCGGCCAGGATGATCAGCGTGCTGGAGGCGAAGAACGACGCGTTGCGCTCCAGGTTACCGATCACGTTGGCGTCGGCGATGCGGTTCTCGCGCAGCAGCATGCGGCGCATCCAGTCTTCGCGATACAGGTGCAGCACGCTGGCCAGGCACGGCGTGGTACGGCCCTTGGCATGGGCATAACGGGTGTAGCCTGCCCAGCAAAGGACGAACCAGCAGGCGGCAATCAGGTGGTGCAGATAGTCTTCGCTGAGGGACATGCAAATTCCTTGTAGTGCAGGGGCCTGCCGGTGATCGCGCCATGCTCTTCAAGCTGCGAGGAGCCGACAGACCCGCGGATTATAGCCACGCCAGGCACAAAAAAGCCGCTCCGAAGAGCGGCTTTCGCTTACCTGTCCAGCCTCAGGCCAGCACCTGCTGCGCCTTGCCGCGCCACCAATCGTAACCGCTTGCCAGGGCCAGCATCACTGCCGACGGCAGCAGCCACGCCAAGCCCTGCTCGGCCAGTGGAAGGCTGGTCAGCCAGCCCGGCAGCCAGCCGTCCAGACCCGCGGTTTTCAGCCCGTCGACGATGCCGAACAGGGTGGCTACCAGCATTACCGGCCCAACCACACGCGCCGCGGCGTGCCACAGCCCCCAGCAGAAGCTCAGCGCAATCAACACGATGCATGGCGGGTAGATGGCCGTGAGCACCGGCACGGATATCTGGATCAGCTTGGTCAGGCCCAGGTTCGACACCAGCAGCGAGAACGCCGCCAGGATGATCACTAGGCAGCGGTAGGACAGCGGCACCAGACGGCTGAAGTACTCCGCGCAGGCGCAGGTCAGACCGACCGCGGTGACCAGACATGCCAAGGAAATCAGCACCGCCAGGAAAACGCTGCCCAGGCCGCCGAAGGTATGCTGCACATAGGCATGCAGTACGGCTGCGCCATTGGTGGCGCCTTCGGCGATGGCATGGCTGCCGGCACCAAGGCGGAACAGGCTGATGTACACCAGCGCCAGGCCGATGCCGGCAATCAGCCCGGCGATGATCGCGTAACGGGTGATCAGCTGCGGCGAGGTGACGCCGCGCGAGCGGATGGCGTTGACGATGACGATGCCGAACACCAGCGCGCCCAGGGTATCCATGGTCAGGTAACCATTGATGAAGCCCTGGGAAAACGGTGCAGCCTGATAGGCCGCAGTCGCCGAACCCACGCCATCGGGGGTCAGTACGAACGCCGTGCCACCGAGGATCAGCAGCGCGAGAATCTTCATCGGCCCGAGCACCCGGCCGACCGTATCGAGCAGTCGGCCCGGATAGAGCGACACACCCAGCACGATGGCGAAGTACACCAGGCTGTAGACGAACAGTGCCAGCGGGCTTTCACCGGTCAGCGGCGCCAGGCCCACTTCGAACGACACCGTGGCGGTGCGCGGCGTGGCGAACAGCGGGCCGACCGCCAGGTAGCAGACCACACCGAGCAGCACACCAGCGGCGCGCCCGATGGGTGTGCTCAGCGCATCCATGGCGCCGCCGACCTTGGCTAGCGCGACCAGGGTAATGACCGGCAGCCCCACGGCGGTGATCAGGAAGCCCAATGCAGCCAGCCAGACATGCGGCCCGGCCTGCAGACCGACGATAGGCGGAAAAATGATGTTGCCGGCCCCGACGAACAGGGCGAACGTCATGAACCCCAGGGCGAGCACGTCCTGGCTTTTCAAGGAAGTCATCTAAGGAAATACCACATCACTAAACGAGTTGAGAGAGGGAATCCCGATGGATAGAGGGACACGTCGTTCGCTCTTGTGGCGCGAACCCTTGTTGCGGGTACGTTTCGGATAGAAGCGAAACCCATTAGTTGCAAGGCTAACGATTTTGCCGCAAACGCCCTGCCCGTTCCAGCCCGGCTGACGGCTGGCTGTAATGGCCTGTCGCCTGAGCAACAATTTTCGAGCACAAAAAAGGCCACCCGAGAGGTGGCCTTCTTTAGTCAGTGCAGAATGGCTTACGCCTTCTTCACTTCCCAACCGGTCAGCTCGGCCAGAGCCTTGCCGATGTCAGCCAGGGAACGCACAGTTTTCACACCAGCGTCCTGCAGAGCAGCAAATTTCTCGTCTGCAGTGCCTTTGCCGCCGGAGATGATGGCGCCAGCGTGGCCCATGCGCTTGCCGGGCGGAGCGGTCACACCAGCGATGTAGGAAACTACAGGCTTGGTGACGTTGGCCTTGATGTAGGCAGCCGCTTCTTCTTCAGCCGAACCGCCGATCTCGCCGATCATGACGATCGCTTCGGTCTTCGGGTCTTCCTGGAACAGCTTCAGGATGTCGATGAAGTTGGAGCCCGGGATGGGGTCACCACCGATGCCCACGCAGGTGGACTGGCCGAAGCCGGCGTCGGTGGTCTGCTTGACGGCTTCATAGGTCAGGGTGCCGGAACGCGACACGATGCCTACTTTGCCTGGCAGGTGGATGTGACCCGGCATGATGCCGATCTTGCACTCGCCGGGAGTGATCACGCCCGGGCAGTTCGGGCCGATCAGGCGAACGCCCAGCTCGTCACACTTGACCTTAGCGTCGAGCATGTCGAGGGTCGGGATGCCTTCGGTGATGCAGACGATCAGCTTGATGCCGCCAAAAGCCGCTTCCAGGATCGAGTCCTTGCAGAACGGAGCCGGAACGTAGATGACCGAAGCGTCGGCGCCAGTGGCTTCAACGGCTTCTTTCACGGTGTTGAACACCGGCAGGCCCAGGTGAGTGGTGCCGCCCTTGCCCGGGGTCACGCCGCCAACCATCTTGGTGCCGTAGGCGATGGCTTGTTCGGAGTGGAAGGTACCTTGCGAGCCAGTGAAACCCTGGCAGATAACCTTGGTGTCTTTATTGATCAGGACGCTCATTACTTGCCCTCCGCAGCTTTGACGACTTGCTGAGCAGCGTCGGTCAGGCTGGTTGCCGCGATGATGTTCAGGCCGCTGTCGGCCAGTACCTTGGCACCCAGTTCAGCGTTGTTGCCTTCCAGACGGACGACAACCGGAACCTTAACGCCAACTTCTTTCACTGCACCGATGATGCCTTCGGCAATCATGTCGCAACGAACGATACCGCCGAAGATGTTCACCAGAACGGCAGCGACGTTGCTGTCGGACAGGATGATCTTGAATGCTTCGGTCACGCGCTCTTTGGTCGCGCCGCCGCCAACGTCCAGGAAGTTGGCCGGCTTGCCGCCGTGCAGGTTGACGATGTCCATGGTACCCATGGCCAGACCGGCACCGTTGACCATGCAGCCGATGTTGCCTTCCAGCGCGACGTAGTTCAGTTCGAACTTGGCGGCATGGGCTTCACGGGCATCGTCTTGCGACGGGTCGTGGAAGGTCTTCAGCTTCGGCTGACGATACATGGCGTTGGCGTCGATGTTGATCTTCGCGTCCAGGCAGTGCAGGTCGCCGTCGGCCTTGATGACCAGCGGGTTGACTTCCAGCAGGGCCAGATCGTGGTCCTGGAACAGCTTGGCCAGGCCTACGAAGATCTTGGCGAACTGAGCGACTTGCTTGCCTTCCAGACCCAGCTGGAATGCCAGCTCGCGGCCCTGGAACGGCTGAGCGCCGACCAGCGGATCGATGGTCGCCTTGAGGATCTTCTCAGGGGTGTCGTGAGCGATCTTCTCGATGTCCACGCCACCTTCGGTGGAAGCCATGAACACGATGCGACGGCTGGAACGGTCAACGACCGCGCCCAGGTACAGTTCCTTGGCGATGTCGGTGCAGGACTCGACCAGGATCTTGGTGACAGGCTGGCCATTGGCGTCAGTCTGATAGGTCACCAGGCGCTTGCCCAGCCAGTTGGCAGCGAAAGCCTTGGCGTCTTCCTTGCTCTTGACCAGTTTCACACCGCCCGCTTTACCGCGGCCACCAGCGTGTACCTGAGCCTTGACGACCCACTCGGTCCCGCCGATTTTTTCACAGGCCGCTGCGGCCTCTTCCGGGGTGTCTACGGCAAAGCCCTTGGATACGGGCAGGCCGTACTCAGCGAACAGCTGCTTACCCTGATACTCGTGAAGATTCATGCTTGTCTACCGTCTTCGTTTAGGTATTGCGCATCGGTGCTGCACTCACGTGCCGCACCACCTGTGGCTGCCTCTTGGCAGCCCGGCGCACATTCCGCGATAGGCCCTGGGGCCTCGCACGGGCCATGCACCGTGGTTCTGCTTCGCGAAAAATCGTCTGAACGACACCGGCCCGCAGGCCGGCATCAGACGAACGACTTTTTAGCGTTTCTTGCGGTTGGCGATGTGGATCGCGCCACCGTTGACTGCCAGGGCGGCTTCGTGGAGCGCCTCGGACAGGGTTGGGTGCGAGAACACCATCATGCCCAGGTCTTCGGCACTGGTGCCGAATTCCATGCCGATGGCGCCCTGCTGTACCAGCTCGGCCGCGCTTGGGCCGATGACGTGAACGCCCAGCACGCGGTCGGTGTTGGCGTCAGCGATGACCTTGACGAAACCGCCGGTGTCGTTGGCCGCCATGGCACGGCCGCTGGCGGCGAACGGGAAGGTACCGACGTTGATGGCCACGCCTTCGCCCTTGAGCTGCTGCTCGGTCTTGCCGACCCACGCGATTTCCGGGTGGGTGTAGATGACCGACGGGATCAGGTCGTAGTTCATCTGCGCCTTGTGACCGGCGATGCGCTCGGCAACCATCACGCCCTCTTCCGAGGCCTTGTGGGCGAGCATCATGCCGCGCACCACGTCACCGATGGCGTAAACGCCCGGAACGCTGGTGGCGCAGTGGTCGTCGACGAAGATGTAGCCACGCTCGTCCAGGTCCACGCCGCTGTCCGAAGCCAGCAGGTCAGTGGTCACCGGGCGACGGCCGACCGCAACGATCAGCTTGTCGAAAACGATCTTCTGCTCGCCAGCGGCGTCGGTGTAGTTGACGGTGACCTGCTTCTTCTTGACTTCGGAGCCGGTAACGCGAGCGCCCAGCTTGATGTCCAGACCCTGCTTGGTGAGGGTCTTGAAGGCTTCCTTGGCGACGGCTTCGTCAGCGGCCGGCAGGAACTTGTCCAGCGCTTCGAGAACGGTCACTTCAGCGCCCAGGCGAGCCCAGACCGAACCCAGCTCCAGACCGATTACGCCAGCGCCGATAACGCCCAGCTTCTTCGGTACGGCCTGGAATTCCAGGGCGCCGGTGGAGTCGACGATCACGTCCTGGTCGACCGGAGCCGGCGGGATGTCGATCGGACGCGAGCCGGAAGCCAGGATCACGTTCTCGGCTTCGACGACGGAGGTCTTGCCGTCCTTGTCGGTAACTTCGACTTTCTTGCCAGCCAGCAACTTGCCGTGGCCTTCGAGCAGAGTCACACCGTTAGCCTTGAACAGGCCGGCAACGCCGCCGGTCAGGTTCTTGATGATGGTGTTCTTGCGACCGACCATGGCCGGTACGTCGATGCTAACGCCCTTGGCGCTGATACCATGAACGGCGAAACCGTCCTGGGCTTCGTGGTACTTCCAGGAGCTGTCCAGCAGCGCCTTGGAGGGAATGCAACCGACGTTCAGGCAGGTGCCGCCCAGTGCGGTCTTACCGTCCTTGTCCTGGTACTTCTCGATGCACGCGGTCTTGAGACCGAGTTGCGCAGCCTTGATGGCGGCTACATAGCCGCCAGGGCCGGCACCGATGACTACCACGTCGAATTTCTGGCTCATAAAAGATTCCTTTTAGCGTATAGCTTCGAGCTCGAGCCGCGGACGAAGGCCCTGTAGGGCGCGGCGTCCACGACCCGCAGCTGCGTTTAGATGTCCAGCAGCAGACGTGCCGGGTCTTCCAGCAGGTTCTTGATGGTCACCAGGAAGGTCACGGCTTCTTTACCATCGATCAGGCGGTGATCGTAGGACAGCGCCAGGTACATCATCGGGCGAATGACCACCTGGCCATTCACGGCAACCGGGCGCTGAATGATGTTGTGCATGCCCAGGATCGCGGCCTGCGGCGGGTTGACGATCGGCGTCGACATCATCGAACCGAAGGTACCACCGTTGGTGATGGTGAAGGTGCCGCCAGTCATCTCTTCGATGGACAGCTTGCCGTCACGGGCTTTCTTGCCGAAGGCGGCGATGCCGGCTTCGATGTCGGCCAGGCCCATCAGCTCAGCGTTGCGCAGTACCGGAACCACCAGGCCACGGTCGCTGGAAACGGCTACGCCGATGTCCTGGTAGCCGTGGTAGACGATGTCGTTGCCATCGATCGAGGCGTTGACCGCCGGCAGGCGCTTCAGCGCTTCGGTGGCGGCCTTGACGAAGAAGGACATGAAGCCCAGGCGAGTGCCGTTGTGGGCCTTCTCGAATTGGTCCTTGTACTTCGAACGCAGCGCCATGATCTCGGACATGTCGACTTCGTTGAAGGTGGTCAGCATCGCCATGTTCGACTGGGCTTCGACCAGACGACGGGCAACAGTGGCGCGAACGCGGGTCATCGGCACGCGCTTCTCGGTGCGATCACCAGCTGCGGCAACCACAGGAGCGGCGGCAGCGGCAGCAGCCGGTTTGGCAGCCGGGGCGTTTTTCTTGGCTTCGACGGCAGCGACCACGTCTTCCTTGGTCACGCGGCCACCTTTGCCCGAACCGCTGATGCTGTTCGGATCGATGCCGTTCTCTTCAGCCAGCTTGCGAGCGGCCGGCGACAGGATCTGGTCGTCGCCAGCAGCGGCAGGTGCAGCGGCGGCTTGCGCCGGAGCGGCAGCCTGAGCAGGAGCAGCGGCTGGAGCGGCAGCAGCAGCGCCACCTTCGGTCAGCTTGCCCAGCACTTCGTTGGAGAGGACGGTATCGCCTTCGTTCTTGATGATCTCGGCAACCACGCCATCGGCCTCGGCCAGAACTTCGATCACCACCTTGTCGGTTTCGATGTCGACGATCAGCTCATCGCGCTTGACCGCTTCGCCCGGCTTCTTGTGCCAGGTAGCAACGGTGCCGTCGGCGACCGATTCGGGGAATGTAGGGGCTTTGATCTCGATAGCCATTGTGCTCTTTTCCTTAAATTCGGTTATTCGAGGAGGCGGCCTCTAGGCCGCCTCCTTCGCGATGGCGTTAAACGGTGAAGGCATCCTGCAGCAGTTTTTCCTGCTGCTCGGCGTGCATGGACGCGTAACCACAAGCCGGGGCCGCCGAAGCGTCACGGCCGGCATACTCGAGCACCAGCGACTTCTTGTGCGCCGCAGCGGCACGACGCATGTGATGCTGGCTGCAATACCAGGCGCCCTGGTTCATCGGCTCTTCCTGACACCAGACGATGTGCTTGAGATTCTTGTACGGAGCGAGAATCTCGGCCAGGTCGTCTTCCGGGAACGGATACAGCTGCTCGAGACGCACGATGGCGATGTCTTCGCGGCCTTCGGCACGGCGTTTTTCCAGCAGATCGTAGTAGACCTTGCCGCTGCACAGCACCAGGCGCTCGACCTTCTTCGGATCGATCGAATCGATTTCCGGAATGACGGTCTGGAAGGAGCCTTCGGCCAGATCTTCCAGGGTCGATACGGCCAGCTTGTGGCGCAGCAGCGACTTGGGCGTCAGCACGACCAGCGGCTTGCGCAGCGGGCGAATGACCTGACGACGCAGCAGGTGGTAGATCTGCGCAGGCGTGGTCGGTACCGCCACCTGGATGTTGTGCTCGGCGCACAGCTGCAGGTAACGCTCCAGACGTGCCGAGGAGTGCTCCGGGCCCTGCCCTTCATAACCGTGCGGCAGCAGCATGGTCAGACCGCACAGACGGCCCCACTTGGTTTCGCCGCTGGAGATGAACTGGTCGAACACCACCTGGGCGCCGTTGGCGAAGTCGCCGAATTGGGCTTCCCAGATCACCAGCGCGTTCGGCGTGGTGGTGGCGTAGCCATATTCGAATGCAAGCACGGCTTCTTCCGAGAGGAAGGAGTCGTACAGGTCGAAACGCGGCTGACCTTCGTACAGGTGCTGCAGTGGCAGGTAGGACGAGCCGTCCTTCTGGTTGTGCAGTTGCGCGTGGCGGTGCGAGAAGGTCCCGCGGCCAACGTCCTGACCGGTGATACGGATCGGATGACCCTCGACCAGCAGGGTCGCGTAGGCCATGGTTTCGGCGTAGCCCCAGTTCAGCGGCAGGCCGCCGGCGCCCATCTTGGCGCGGTCTTCGTAGATCTTGGTGACCTGACGCTGAACGACGAAACCGTCCGGCGTTTCCAGCAGCTTGTTGGACAGCTCCTGCAGGGTCTTGAGATCGAAACGCGTGTCGTGACGCGCGGTCCAGGCGTGACCCAGGTACGGACGCCAGTCGACGAACAGTTCCTTGTTGGGCTCCTTGACCAGGCTCTTGACCACGTGCTGACCGTTATCCAGTGCAGTGCGGTAGTCATCGACCTGCGCTTGGATGGCATCGGCGTTGAGGCTGCCAGACTTGCTCAGGGCTTCGGCGTACAGCTCACGGGTGGTGCGCTGCTTGGCGATCTGCTGGTACATCAGCGGCTGGGTGCCGCTCGGCTCGTCGGCCTCGTTGTGGCCGCGACGGCGGTAGCAGACCAGGTCGATGACCACGTCACGCTTGTACTGCATGCGGTAATCGACGGCCAGTTGGGTGACGAACAGCACGGCTTCCGGATCATCGCCATTCACATGGAAGATCGGCGCCTGGATCATCTTGGCGACGTCGGTGGCGTACTCGGTGGAACGCGCGTCGTCGGCACGGTTGGTGGTGAAGCCAACCTGGTTGTTGATCACGATGTGGATGGTGCCACCCGTCTTGTAAGCACGGGTCTGCGACATCTGGAAGGTTTCCATGACCACGCCCTGACCGGCGAACGCCGCGTCACCGTGGATGGAGATCGGTACGACCTTGTCGCCGCTCGCATCGCTGCGACGGTCCTGGCGAGCACGCACCGAACCTTCGACCACCGGAGAGACGATCTCCAGGTGCGACGGGTTGAACGCCAGTGCCAGGTGCACTTCGCCGCCACGGGTCATCACGTTCGAGGAGAAGCCCTGGTGGTATTTCACGTCACCGGAGCTCAGGCCTTCGACCTTCTTGCCTTCGAACTCGTCGAACAGGTCGCGCGGGTTCTTGCCGAAGGTGTTGACCAGCACGTTCAGACGGCCACGGTGGGCCATGCCGATGACGATTTCCTTGGTGCCGTAGGAGCCGCTGCGCTGGATGATCTCATCGAGCATCGGGATCAGGCTCTCGCCGCCTTCCAGACCGAAGCGCTTGGTGCCCGGGTACTTGGTGCCCAGGTACTTTTCCAGGCCTTCGGCCGCGGTCAGGCGCTCGAGCAGGTGGCTCTGCACGTCGGCAGAAACCTGCGGACGGCCGCGCACGCTTTCCAGACGCTGCTGGAACCAGCTGCGCTGCTCGGAATCGGTGATGTGGGTGAACTCGGAGCCGATGGTGCGACAATATGTCTGATGCAACGCATCGCGGATTTCCCGCAAAGTTGCTTCTTCTTTGCCGATTGCCAGGCCACCCGTACGGAAGGTGGTGTCCAGATCCGCGTCGGTAAGGCTGTAATGACTGATCGACAGATCAGCAGGAACAGGACGCTGCCACAGCCCGAGCGGATCGAGCTGTGCTGCCTGGTGGCCACGCATGCGAAATGCCTGAATCATCCGCAACACTTCGACCTGCTTCTTCTCATGTTCGCTGCTCACGGTGCCGGCAGAAGCCGGTTGAGCGCGACGCTGGTTCTTAGCCAGCAACACGAAATGATCACGAATCGTCGAGTGCGATACGTCATTGGCGGTGCTGCCTTCGGACGGCAACTTATCGAAATAAGTGCGCCACTCTTCCGGCACGGCGTTGGGATCGTGCAGGTAGAGCTCATAGAGCTCCTCCACGTAGGCAGCGTTACCACCGGATAGGTGGGCACTGTCCCACATGCGCTGCATCACGCTTTCTTGCATGCTTGGTCACCCTCGGTAAGGGGACACCACCGGCGAGGACACCGTAGGCTTTCGAAGTCAGGTTGCAGCGACTTCAGCAAAGCCACCAAGAATCCCGCAGATAGTCCGGGCACCAGCCCGAATGCCCCTGCTGGTCGTCATATTTTTCGTATAAGGGCGCTGGCGGCTAGGCCAGCGCCCTGGCGATACTGCAACACCGACATGACGTCGGTGCGGCAGGTGTAGCGGGTCGAGCTAAAGAGCGATGAATCAGGTACCGCTTTGCAGCAGCATGTTGCGTACGTGACCGATGGCCTTGGTCGGGTTCAGACCCTTGGGGCACACGTTCACGCAGTTCATGATGCCGCGGCAGCGGAACACACTGAATGGATCGTCGAGCGATGCCAATCGTTCCGCCGTCTTGGTATCACGGCTGTCGGCCAGGAAACGGTAGGCCTGCAGCAGTGCAGCCGGGCCCAGGAACTTGTCCGGGTTCCACCAGAAAGACGGGCAGCTGGTCGAGCAGCACGCGCACAGGATGCACTCGTACAGACCGTCGAGCTTCTCGCGCTCTTCCGGCGACTGCAGACGCTCGATGGCCGGAGCCGGGGTGTCGTTCTGCAGGAACGGCTGCACCTTCTCGTACTGCTTGTAGAAGATGCTCATATCGACGACCAGGTCACGAATGACCGGCAGGCCGGGCAGCGGGCGAATCACCAGCTTGTTGCCCTTGACCACGCTGGAGATCGGCGTGATGCAGGCCAGGCCGTTCTTGCCGCTGATGTTCATGCCGTCGGAGCCACAAACGCCTTCACGGCAGGAGCGACGATAAGAGAAGCCTTCGTCCTGCTCTTTGATCAGGGCCAGGATATCGAGCACCATCAGGTCTTTGCCGTCGATGGTGATGTCGAAGTCCTGCATGAACGGCGCTTTGTCCGCTTCCGGGTTGTAGCGATAAACGCTGACTTTCAAGCTTTTGCCAAGAGACATGGTAGCCACCCTTAATAAGTACGAACTTTGGGTTCAAACGCCGGTACGGTCTTCGGCGAGAAGTTGACATCGCGCTTGGCGACACGTTTCTCACCCGGGAAGTACAGGCTGTGGCACAACCAGTTGGTGTCGTCACGGTCTTCGAAGTCTTCACGGGCGTGGGCGCCGCGGGACTCGGTACGGGTGTCGGCTGCGATGGCAGTGGCTTCGGCGACTTCCAGCAGGTTCTGCAGCTCCAGCGCTTCGATACGCGCGGTGTTGAAGGCCTGGCTCTTGTCGTTGATCTTGACCTTGGCGATGCGCTCGCGCAGGTCGGACAGCTGAGCGATGCCCTTCTTCATGTATTCGCCGGTACGGAATACGCCGAAGTAGTTCTGCATGCACGACTGCAGCTCGCGCTTGAGGGTGGCAACGTCTTCGCCGCTGCTACGCTCGTTGACGCCAGCCAGACGGCCCAGCGACAGCTCGATGTCGGTTTCGCTGGCACCACGGACTTCCACGCCTTCTTTCAGCGCTTTTTCCAGGTGCAGGCCAGCGGCACGGCCGAATACCACCAGGTCGAGCAGCGAGTTGCCGCCCAGACGGTTGGCACCGTGAACCGATACGCACGCCACTTCGCCCACGGCGAACAGACCCTCGATGATCTTGTCGTTGCCGTTGGCATCCTGGGTGATGGCCTGGCCATGAATGTTGGTGGCAACGCCGCCCATCATATAGTGGCAGGTCGGAATGACCGGAACCGGCGCGACCACCGGGTCGACATGGGCGAAGGTCTTGGACAGTTCGCAGATGCCTGGCAGACGGCTGTGCAGTACTTCTTCGCCCAGGTGATCGAGCTTGAGCAGTACGTGGTCCTTGTTCGGGCCACAGCCGTTGCCGGCAATGACTTCCTTGACCATGGAACGGGCCACCACGTCACGACCGGCGAGGTCCTTGGCGTTGGGCGCATAACGCTCCATGAAGCGCTCGCCATGGGCGTTGATCAGGTAACCACCTTCGCCACGGCAGCCTTCGGTAACCAGTACACCAGCGCCGGCGATACCGGTCGGGTGGAACTGCCACATTTCGATGTCCTGCACCGGCACGCCGGCACGCAGGGCCATGCCCACGCCGTCACCGGTGTTGATCAAGGCGTTGGTGGTGGAGGCGTAGATACGGCCGGCACCGCCGGTGGCCAGAACCACGGCTTTGGAACGGATGTAGACGGTTTCGCCGGTTTCGATGCAGATGGCGATGACGCCGACGATGGCGCCGTCCTGGTTCTTGACCAGATCGACCGCGTACCACTCGTTGAGGAACGAGGTGCCGGCCTTCAGGTTGGCCTGGTACAGGGTGTGCAGCAGGGCGTGACCGGTACGGTCGGCCGCGGCGCAGGTACGGGCAGCCTGAGTCGGGTTGTCCGGACCCTTGGACTGACCACCGAACGGACGCTGATAGATGCGGCCCTGTTCGGTACGGGAGAACGGCAGGCCCATGTGCTCGAGCTCGAACACGGCTTCGGGGCCTACGGAACACATGTATTCGATCGCGTCCTGGTCACCGATGTAGTCGGAGCCCTTGACGGTGTCGTACATGTGCCAGCGCCAGTCGTCATTCGGATCGTTCGAAGCGATGGCACAGGTGATGCCGCCCTGGGCGGAAACGGTGTGCGAACGGGTCGGGAAGACCTTGGTGACTACTGCTGTCTTGTGACCACCTTGCGCCAGCTGCAGAGCAGCGCGCATACCGGCACCGCCACCACCGACGATGATGGCGTCATAGGAAAGAGTACGAATGCTAGTCATGAATCAGAAACCCCAAAGAATCTGCACGCCCCAGACGAAGAACACGAACATGGCGATGCCACACGCGGCCTGGAACAGAAAACGCACAACGGTTGCCCACTTGCCCAGCGCGGTTTGCGTCAGGTAGTCGGTGGAGATGGTCCACATGCCGACCCAGGCGTGGACGCCCAGCGCGACGAGGGTCAACAGACTGAAGATGCGCATTGCATTATTGGAGAACAGGCCGTGCCACTGGGCGTAGCCCATGCCCGGATTCAGAACGACATAGCCCAGCAGGAACAGGACATAAGCCGCGAGCACGACTGCAGAAACACGCTGAGCCATCCAGTCATAGAGGCCCGAACGCGAGAAATTCGTGACATTAGTTACCATATCCACACCCCCAGCAGCACGATCAGGATTACCGCTACGACGAGAACGATCTTGGAACCCAGCTTGCCGCCTTCCAGCGTCTCACCGACTCCAGCATCCATGATCAAGTGGCGCACACCGGCCACCAGGTGGTACAGCAGAGCGGACAGCAGTCCCCAGATCACGAACTTGGCCAGCGGACTGGTCAAGCATTCTTTCACCTGAGCGAAGCCCTCTTCCGAAGACAGCGACTTGTCGAGCCCGAACAGCAGCACGGCAATGCCGAGGAAAAGGATCACACCAGAAATACGGTGAAGAATGGACGTGTAAGCGGTGACTGGGAGCTTTATCGTCCGAAGGTCTAAGTTTACAGGTCGTTGGCTATTCACGGCTTTATTATCACACTGAGAGCCCCAGCGATCAGGGCTGAGTTGTCGGGAAGCGCACTGGTCAGGTACCCATCACCCAAGGAGTGACAACCACCAGAAACCGGGCTCAAGGCCCTTGGCGGTCGGGCGCAGAGTATAGACAGTTAGGTCGCTAATGACAACGCGAATACCCCTACCTAATAGCGATTGCGTCAAGCCTGAAAATGACGTAATAAGGCGCGCCTTTTTGTCGCAGGCAGACCACTCAAACCCTTCTATTGCCTGGGTTTTCGCAAATTGACTTTCAGATTCATAACACTATAGTGATGCGGGCCCTGCGTGGGGGGCCGACTGATGATTCCAAGCATAACTAGGAGGCCACACATGGCTGACAAAAAAGCGCAGTTGATCATCGAGGGCGCAGCCCCCGTAGAGCTGCCCGTTTTATCCGGCACCGTTGGCCCAGATGTGATCGACGTGCGGAGCCTGACTGCCACGGGCAACTTCACTTTTGACCCCGGTTTCATGTCGACCGCCTCGTGCGAGTCGAAGATCACCTACATTGATGGTGACAAGGGTGTACTGCTGCACCGCGGCTACCCCATCGAACAGCTGGCTGAAAAAGCCGACTATCTGGACACCTGCTACCTGCTGCTCAACGGTGAACTGCCGAACGAAGAAGAGAAGGCCAAGTTCGTCGGCATCATCAAGAACCACACCATGGTTCACGAACAACTGAAGACTTTCTTCAACGGTTTCCGTCGTGACGCCCACCCGATGGCCGTCATGTGTGGTGTGGTTGGCGCCCTCTCCGCCTTCTACCACGACTCCCTGGACATCAAGAACCCGCAGCACCGCGACATTTCCGCGATGCGTCTGGTCGCCAAGATGCCGACCATCGCTGCCATGGTGTACAAGTACTCCAAGGGCGAGCCGATGATGTACCCGCGTAACGACCTGAACTACGCGGAAAACTTCCTGCACATGATGTTCAACACCCCGTGCGAGACCAAGCCGATCAGCCCTGTGCTGGCCAAGGCCATGGACCGCATCTTCATTCTGCATGCCGACCACGAGCAGAACGCCTCCACCTCCACCGTGCGTCTGGCGGGCTCCTCGGGTGCCAACCCGTTTGCCTGCATCGCCGCCGGTATCGCCGCGCTCTGGGGCCCGGCCCACGGCGGTGCGAACGAAGCCGTACTGGCCATGCTGGACGAAATCGGCGACGTGTCGAACATCGACAAGTTCATCGCCAAGGCCAAGGACAAGGACGATCCGTTCAAGCTCATGGGCTTCGGTCACCGCGTCTACAAGAACTTCGATCCACGCGCCCAGGTCATGAAGCAGACCTGCGACGAAGTGCTGGCCGAGCTGGGCATCAATGACCCGCAGCTGGAACTGGCCATGAAGCTCGACGAGATCGCCCGTAACGATCCGTACTTCAAGGAGCGCAACCTGTACCCGAACGTCGACTTCTACTCGGGGATCATCCTCAAGGCGATCGGCATTCCGACCAGCATGTTCACCGTGATCTTCGCCCTGGCGCGTACCGTCGGCTGGATCTCGCACTGGAAGGAAATGCTCTCCGGCCCGTACAAGATCGGCCGTCCGCGCCAGCTGTACACCGGCCCTACCCAGCGCGACATCAAGAAGTAAGCTTCTTGCGCTGAGCAGGCTGTACAGGAAAGCCCATATCCACGGATATGGGCTTTTTCGTTTCTGTCCCCCTCGCTCAGGCTTTATCATGGCGCCCTGTTTCCAACACCGGGCCGTTCATGAAATTCGCCATTGCCCTGTTTTCGCCACCGTCGGCGCCCTCCTCCCGCCGCGCCCTGCGCTTTGCAGAAGCCGCGCTACAGGATGACCACCAGATCGTGCGCCTGTTCTTCTACGCCGATGGCGTGCACAGCGCCTCGGGCAATATCGTCAGCCCTCAGGATGAAACCGACGTCGCGCACCAGTGGCGTGAATTCGTCGCCAGCAACCGGCTCGACGGCGTGGTGTGCATCGCCGCGGCCTTGCGTCGTGGCGTACTGGACGAACAGGAAGCGCGCCGCTACGAACGCGAAGCCGCCAACCTGCCGGCGCCCTGGGTGCTCTCCGGTTTGGGTCAGCTGCACGAAGCGGCGCAGGAAGCCGACCGACTGATCTGCTTTGGAGGTGACTGAGATGAGCCAATCCCTGCTGATCATCAGCCGCCAGGCGCCCTGGAACGGCACGGGTGCCCGCGAAGCATTGGATATCGCCCTGGCCGGTGGCGCCTTCGACCTGCCCATCGGCCTGCTGTTTCTCGACGATGGCGTGCTGCAGCTGGCGGTCGGGCAAGCGCCCCAGGCCGTGCAGCAGAAAGACCTCACCGCCAACCTGCAAGCCCTGCCGATGTTCGGCGTCGAAGCGCTCTACGCCTGCGCCCAGAGTCTGGCGCAGCGTGGCCTGAGCGACACCTCGCTGGCCGTCGAGCGCTTGGACACCGACGGCCTGCGCGCCCTTATCGACCGTTACGACCAGGTGATCACTCTGTGATGAAGACCCTGCACGTACTCTCCAGCTCCCCGTTCAGCGATGACCGCCTGAGCAGTTGCCTGCGCCTGCTGGGCAATGGCGACGGCCTGCTGCTGTGCGGTGACGCCACTTACGCCGCACAGCCCGGCACCCAGTACGCCGAAGCGCTGACAGTACTGCAGGGCGTTGCGCTTTACGCCCTGGACGAAGATATCCAGGCCCGCGGGCTCAAGCCTGCGGCAGACATCCAGCGGGTCGACTATCCAGGCTTCGTCGCCCTCGCCTGCCAGTTCAGCAAGGTAAACACCTGGTTATGAGCGCCCTGATCGTCAACGACCGCCCCATCGAGCTGGACAAGGACGGCTACCTGCTCGAGCTGCAGGACTGGTCCGCCGAGGTCGCCACCGCGCTGGCCGCCCGTGAGGAGCTGGAGTTGAGCCCTGAGCACTGGGAAATCCTCGAGCTGTTGCGCGCCTTCTACGCCGAGTTTCAGCTGTCGCCGGCCAATCGGCCGCTGATCAAGTACGTAGCCCTCAAGCTGGGGCCGGAAAAAGGCAACAGCCTGCACCTCAATCGCCTGTTCAATGGCGCCCCCGCCAAACTCGCCGCCAAGCTGGCGGGCCTGCCCAAGCCGACCAATTGCCTATGAACCTGATCACCCCCGAAGAACACCCGTTCGCCACCTTCGTGCGTATTCTCGGCAAGGGCAAACGCGGCGCGCGCAACCTGACCCGCGAGGAAGCCCGTGAAGCCATGGGCATGATCCTCGACGGCAAGGTCGAGGATGCCCAGCTCGGCGCCTTTCTGATGCTACTGCGCCACAAGGAAGAAAGCGCCGAGGAAATGGCCGGTTTTACCGAAGCGGTGCGTGCCCGCCTGCCTGTACCTGCCATCCAGGTCGACTTCGACTGGCCTACCTACGCCGGCAAGAAGCGCCACCTGCCCTGGTTCCTGCTCGCCGCCAGAGCCCTGGCAAATAGCGGCCTGCGTATCTTCATGCACGGCGGCGGCGCCCACACAGCCGGACGGCTATACAGCGAACAACTGCTCGGTGAGCTGGAGATCCCGCTGTGCCGCAGCTGGGATGAGGTTTCGCGAAGCCTGGGTGCCGATAACCTGGCCTTTATGCCGCTCGGCGACTGGATGCCTGCGCTGCAACGCATGATCGACCTGCGCAACGTGCTGGGCCTGCGCTCGCCGATCCATTCTCTGGCGCGCATTCTCAATCCGCTATCGGCGCGTTGCGGTCTGCAGAGCATCTTCCACCCGGGCTACCAGGCCGTGCACCGCGAGGCCAGCCAAATGCTGGGCGACCATGCCGTCGTGGTCAAGGGTGACGGCGGCGAAATCGAACTCAACCCCGATGCCCTCAGCCATCTGTATGGCACCGAGAATGGCGAGAACTGGGATGAAGACTGGCCGATGCTGTCCGAGCGCCGCCATGTCAAACCCGAGCACCTGGACCCGGCCCACCTGCAAGCCGTGTGGCGCGGCGAAGCCGAAGATGCCTATGGCCAGTTGGCGATCATCGCCACCATGGCCCTGGCCCTGCGCGGGCTGGGCCTGCAGCGCGAAGCGGCTTTCGCCGAGGCGGAAAAACGCTGGCAGGCACGCCACCTATCGAGCCAGTCGATTCGTTGAACCCGGTTTTTACGGCCTGGGTCGATAGCTGACTGGGTAGACTCCAGGCATCGATTGAAACGGGAGTAAACGACATGGGCTTGCTGATCGAAGGCCAATGGCACGACCAATGGTATGACACCGGCGCAGGTGGGCGCTTCAAGCGCGAGAACGCTCAGCGCCGCAACTGGATCACCGCCGACGGTTCGGCCGGGCCGTCCGGAGAGAGTGGCTTCGCCGCCGAAGCCGGTCGCTATCACCTTTATGTTTCGCTGGCCTGCCCTTGGGCGCACCGTACGCTGATTTTGCGCAGCCTCAAGGGCCTCGAGCCACTAATCGACGTGTCGGTGGTCAGCTGGCTGATGCGCGAGAACGGCTGGACCTTCGACCGCGAACATGGCTCCAGTGGCGACGCCCTAGATGACTTTGCCTTTCTGCACCAGCGCTATACCCAGGATGACCCGGACTACACCGGTCGCGTTACCGTGCCGCTGCTGTGGGACAAACAGCAGCAGCGGATCGTCAGTAACGAATCGGCGGAAATCATCCGCATGTTCAACTCGGCGTTCGACGGAATCACCAGCAACCGCCTGGATTTCTATCCCGAGCCGCTGCGCGCAGAGATCGATGCGCTAAACGAGCGCATCTACCCAGCGGTCAATAACGGCGTGTACCGCGCCGGCTTCGCCACCACCCAGGCGGCCTACGAAGAAGCCTTCAATGAAGTGTTCGATGAGCTGAAGGTGCTGGAAACCCGCCTGGGGCAATCACGCTACCTGGCCGGCGAATACCTGACCGAAGCCGACTGGCGGCTGTTCACCACCCTGGTGCGCTTCGACGCTGTCTACCACGGCCACTTCAAATGCAACCTGCGGCGCATCGCCGACTACCCGAGCCTCAGCAACTGGCTGCGCGAGCTCTACCAGTGGCCCGACGTGGCGGCGACCGTGGACATGTGGCACATCCAGCACCACTACTACGCCAGCCACCAGACCATCAACCCGACCGGCATCGTGCCCAAGGGCCCGGCGCTGGACTTCGACGCGCCCCATGATCGCGAGCGCCTGCCGGGCAAAGGCGTGTATCGCCACACTTGATCGAAGACGTAGCCCGGGTCGAGCGCAGCGACATCCGGGCTCTTCCCCACGATTGAGCAACTATCCCGGGTTACGCCTGCGGCTAACCCAGGCTACGGTTCACTCTGACTTCTCGCCTTCTTCGAGCTGCTGCACATCCCAGCCACCGCCTAGCGCGGCAATCAGCTGCACGCTGGCGGTCAGGCGACTGCCGAGCAGCGTCAGGGCGTTGCGCTCGTTGCTCAACGCCGTGGCCTGCACATTGACCACGCTGTTGTAGTCCACGGTGCCGGCACGGTACTGGTTCTCGATCAAACGCAGCGATTCGCGCGCCGCCTCCAGTGCCTGACCCTGCACCTCGGCTTCGCGCCCCAGTACACGCTGCTGAACCAGGTAATCTTCGACCTCGCGGAAGCTGTCCAGCACCGCCTGGCGATACTGGGCGACGGTCTGGTCGTAGGCCGCCTCTACGCGCTCGCTTTCGGCGCTGCGGCGACCACCGTCGAACAGGGTCAGGGCCAGTTGCGGGCCCACCGACCAGAAGCGATTGGGCAGGTTGATCCAGTCGGCGAAACTGCTACCGCGGTAGCCGCCCGTGGCGGAAATGGTCAGGTCGGGAAACCAGGCGGTCTTGGCCACGCCAATTTCCGCGTTGGCGGCGATCACCCGGCGTTCGGCCGCCGCTACGTCCGGACGACGCTCCAGCATCTGCGATGGCACGCTGGCCGGCACTTGCGGCAGTGTCGGCAGGCTTTCGCGACGGGCGATGCTGACCTCGCTCGGCGGCACACCGATCAGCACAGCGATGGCGTGTTCGAGCTGGGCGCGCTGCCACTGCAGGTCGATGGCCTGGGCTTCGGTGCTGCGCAGCTGAGTCATGGCCTGAGCGACGTCCGAGCGCGGCACGATGCCGGCGCGGTACTGGTTTTCGGTCAGGCGCAGCGAACGCTGGTAGGCCGCCACGGTGGCGTCGAGCAGGCGCTGCTGCTCGTCCAGCACGCGCAATTGCAGGTAGCTCTGCACCAGCTCCGATTGCAGGCTCAGGCGCACGGCGGCGAGATCCGCGGCGCTGGCCTCGAAGGCGGCGCGATTGGATTCCAGGCCGCGGCGCAGCTTACCCCACACATCCAGCTCCCAGCTGGCGTTGAGGCTCAGGTCGTAGTTCTTGCTGATGCTCGACGAACTGCCGCCACCGATGGCGATGCCATCCGAGGTGCGCAGCGTGCTGTCACCGCCGCCCTGCCCGGCCCGGGTCACGCCAGCACTGGTCGACAGGGTCGGGAAAAACGCCGCACGGCCGCTGCGCAGCAAGGCACGGGCCTGACGGTACTGGGCTTCGGAGGCGGCCAGATTCTGGTTGGACACGTTGAGGCGACCGACCAGCGCATTGAGCTCGCCATCACCATACAGCTCCCACCAGGCGCCCCGCTCCAGGGCGTCGGCCGGCACGGCAGCCTTCCAGCCATCGGCCTGTTTGAAGGCCGCCGGCGTATCGATATCCGGGCGCTGGTAGTCCGGGCCGACGGCGCAACCGGCCAGGGCGATGCTGAGCGCCAGCAGACAGTAGGTTCGACGAAAGGCAAAGGTCATAGAGGCGTTTCCAGAGCGGCATCGGTACGCACGCCGCGCCAGCGGTTGACCCGGTGGCGCAGGCGGTCGAGATAGAGGTAGACCACTGGCGTGGTGTAAAGCGTGAGGATCTGGCTGAGAATCAGCCCGCCGACGATGGTGATGCCCAGCGGCTGGCGCATCTCCGAGCCCTCGGCGCTGCCGAGCATCAGCGGCAAGGCGCCGAGCAGCGCCGCCAGGGTCGTCATCATGATCGGCCGGAAGCGCAGCAGACAGGCGCGGCGGATCGATTCCGCCGGGCTCAGGTGCTCGTGGCGCTCGAGCTGCAGCGCCAGGTCGATCATCAGAATGGCGTTCTTCTTCACCACGCCGATCAGCAGGAACAGGCCGAGCAACGAGATCAGGCTGAACTCGGTATTGAGCAGCTTCAACGCGAGCAGCGCACCGACACCCGCCGAGGGCAGCGTGGACAGGATGGTCAGCGGGTGCACGTAGCTCTCGTAGAGCACGCCGAGCACGATGTACACCACCACCAGCGACATCAGGATCATCCATGGCTGGTTCTTCTGGGTCTGCTGGAATGCGCCGCCGGTGCCGCCCAGGGTGCCCTGCACATCGGTGGGCAGTGCGATACGCGCCACGGCGCGGTTGATGGCCCGGGTCGCCTGGTCGAGGCTGACGCCTTCGGCCAGGGAGAAACCGATGTTCTCCACGGCGAACTGGCCCTGGTGGCTGATGCGGTCGTCTTCCAGGCTGTTTTCCCAATGGGCGATAGCCGACAGCGGCACCCGCGCGCCGTCGGCGGTGATCAGCTGGATCTGCGCCAGGGACTCGGGGCTCTGGGCATAACGCGGGTTGATCTCCATCACCACGCTGTACTGGTTGAGGGCGTCGTAGATGGTGGAGATCTGCCGCTGACTGAAGGCATTGTTGAGCACGCCGGTGACCAGACTCATGTCCACGCCCAGGCGCTTGGCCTCGTCGCGGTCGACCACCAGGCGAATCTGCGGCGCGCCGCCGTCCTCGGTGGCGTCGATATCGGTCAGCTCGGGCAACGCGCGCAACGCCTCGCGCACCTTGGGCAGCCACTCGCGCAGGGCGTCCAGATCGTCGGACATCAGCATGTATTCGTTTTCCGAGCTGCGCCCCTGGCGGCCGCCGACCTGCAGGTCCTGATCGGGCATCAGGAACATGCGGCCACCAGGAATCTTCGGCACTTCCTTGCGCAGGCGGTCGATCACCTGCTGGGCCGAGATGTCACGCTCCTTGATGGGCTTCAGACGCACGATGATGATCGCGTTATTGATACCGCTGTTGCCGCCGATAAAGCCCGCCACGCTTTCCACCGCCGGGTCGGCGAGGATCGCCCTGCGGTAGGCCTCCATCTTCGGCTGCATGACCTGGAACGACAGGCCGTTGTCACCGCGGATAAAGCCCATCAGCTGACCGGTGTCCTGCTGGGGCATGAAGGTCTTGGGCACGATGACGAACAGGAACACGTTCAGGGCGATGGTCGCGAACAGGCTGATCAGCATCAGCAGCGAGTGGCGCAGCGCCCAGTCCAGGCTGCGTTCATAGCCGCGCACGATGCGCGCGCCGATACGCTCCAGCCGCCCCGGTTCACGGGCTTCTTCCTTGGGCTCGGGCTTGAGCCAGCGGGCGCAGAGCATTGGCGTCAGCGTCAGCGACACCAGCAGGGAAATGACGATGGCCACCGCCAGGGTGATGGAAAACTCGCGGAACAGCCGCTCCACCAGCCCGCCCATGAACAGGATGGAAAGAAACACCGCCACCAGCGAGACGTTCATCGACAGCAGCGTGAAGCCCACTTCGCGGGCGCCCTTGAAGGCCGCCGCCATCGGCGTTTCGCCGGCCTCGATATGCCGACTGATGTTCTCCAGTACCACGATGGCATCGTCCACCACCAGGCCGGTGGCGATGATCAGCGCCATCAGCGACAGGTTGTTCAGCGAGAAGCCCAAGAGATACATGGCCGCGAACGAGCCGACCAGCGACAC
Source organism: Pseudomonas fulva 12-X (assembly GCF_000213805.1). NCBI lineage: Bacteria > Pseudomonadati > Pseudomonadota > Gammaproteobacteria > Pseudomonadales > Pseudomonadaceae > Pseudomonas > Pseudomonas fulva. Next base: position 2,696,123 of record NC_015556.1, read on the forward strand.
CGGCACCGCCAGGGCGGGAATCAGCGCCGCGCGCCAGCGGCGCAGGAAGGCGAACACCACCAGAATCACCAGCACCACGGCGATCAGCAGGGTGTGCTCGGCCTCCTTGAGGGTGGCGCGGATCACCGGCGAGCGATCCATGGCCACTTCCAGATCGGCGCTGGCCGGGATCACGCTACGCAGCTCGGGCAGCAAGGCGCGGATGCCGGCGACGGTCTCGATGATGTTCGCCCCGCTCTGCCGGTTGACCACCACCAGCACCGCCTGCTTGTCGTTGTAGAAGCCGCTGTTATAGCGATCCTGCACGCCGTCGGTGACCTGGGCGACATCGCCCAGGCGGATCGCCGCGCCATCCTGGTAGCGGATGATCATCGGCACGTAGTCGGCGGCGCGCTCCAGCTGGTCGCTGGCCTGGACCTGCCAGTGGCGCCCGGCATTCTCCACCGCGCCCTTGGGGCGCTTGGCGTTGGCGGCAGCGATGGTCGAGCGCACGTCGTCCAGCGCCAGGCCGTACTGATCGAGCAGGCGCGGCTCCAGGGCCACGCGTACGGCCGGCAGGGAACTGCCGCCGATCTGCACTTCACCGACGCCAGTGACCTGGGACAGCTTCTGGCCGACGATGGTCGAGGCGACGTCGTACAGCTGGCCCTTGTCGAGCACGCTGGAGGTCAGCGACAGCACCATGATCGGCGCCTGGGACGGATTGATCTTGCGGTACGTCGGCATGCTGCGCATGCCGCTGGGCAACAGCTCGCGCGACGCGTTGATGGCTGCCTGCACTTCCCGCGCCGCGGCGTTGATGTCACGGTCCAGATCGAACTCGATCATGATCCGCGTGTTGCCCTGGCTGCTGTTGCTGTTCATCTGGCTGACGCCGGCGATTGCGCCCAGCGAACGCTCCAGCGGCGTGGCCACGGTGGCGGCCATCACCTGCGGGCTGGCACCGGGCAGGCTGGCCTGCACGGTGATCACCGGGAAATCCATGTTCGGCAGCGGCGCCACCGGCAACAGGCCGAAGCTGACGCCGCCGAGCAGCATGATCGCCAGGCTCAGCAGCAGCGTGGCCACCGGGCGGCGGATGAAGGGTGCCGAGAGGTTCACGGCTGCGCTCCGCGCAGTGGCTTCAGGCCCCAGGCTTCAGGCCTCAGGCTTGAAGCGCCATCCCGTTTTGGCCTGCAGCCTGCAGCCTGCAGCTTGCCGCTCATACCGCTACACCCGCCGCACTGCGGCCGCTGAAACGCCGGGCCAGGCGGTCGAAATACAGGTAGATCACCGGCGTGGTGAACAGGGTGAGAATCTGGCTGAGCAGCAGGCCGCCGACCATCACCAGGCCCAGCGGCTGGCGCAGCTCGGCGCCGGAGCCCGAGGCGAGCATCAGCGGGATGGCGCCGAACAGCGCCGCCAGGGTGGTCATCAGGATCGGCCGGAAGCGCAGCAGCGCCGCCTGATAGATCGCGTCATGGGGCGTCATGCCCTGGTGGCGCTCGGCGTCCAGGGCGAAGTCGATCATCATGATGGCGTTCTTCTTGACGATGCCGATCAGCAGGATGATGCCGATGATCGCGATCAGCCCCAGGTCGTTGCCGGTCAGCAGCAGCGCCAGCAAGGCGCCGACGCCCGCCGACGGCAGCGTCGAAAGGATGGTGATTGGGTGGATGTAGCTCTCGTAGAGCACGCCGAGCACGATGTACATGGTCACCACGGCCGCCAGGATCAACAGCAGCGTCGACGACAGCGATGCGCGGAACGCCTCGGCGGCGCCCTGGAAGCTGACCTGCACGCTGACCGGCATGCCGATTTCCTGCTGCACGCGCTCGATCACCTCGACCGCCTGGCCGAGGGCCACGCCGGGGCTGAGGTTGAACGACAGCGTCGCCGCCGGGAACTGGCCGATATGGTTGATCAACAGGCTCGCTGCGCGTTCTTCGACATGAGCCAGGGACGACAGCGGCACCTGATCGCCGTCGGCGGTGGCCACATGGATCTGGCGCAGCGCGGCCGGGCCGATGCTGCCGGCGTTGGCGCTCTCCAGCACCACGCGGTACTGGCTGGCCTGGGTGTAGATGGTGGAGATCTGCCGCTGACCGAAGGCGTCGTACAGCGCATCGTCGATATTGGCGACGCTCACGCCCAGGCGCCCGGCCATGTCGCGGTCGATGTTCAGGTACACCTGCAGGCCGCGGCTCTGCAGATCGCTGGTCACGTCGCTGAGCTCGGGCTGCTGACGCAGTGCCTCGACCATCTTTGCCGACCAGGTTTCCAGCAGCGCCGGATCCGGCGACTCCAGGCTGAACTGGAACTGGGTACGGCTGACCCGATCCTCGATGGACAGATCCTGAACCGGCTGCAGGAACAGCTCGATACCCGGCAGCTTGGCCAGCTCCGGGCGCAGCCGCTCGATCACCTGGCTGGCGGTGACGTCGCGCTCGGCGTGAGGCTTGAGGTTGATCAGCATCCGCCCACTATTGAGCGTCGGGTTGTCGCCATCCACGCCGATATAGGACGACAGACTGGCCACCGCCGGATCCTTGAGGATCACGTCGGCCAAGCGCTGCTGGCGTTCGCTCATGGCGCTGAAGGAAATCGACTGCGGCGCCTCGGAAATGCCCTGGATTACCCCCGTGTCCTGCACCGGAAAGAAGCCCTTGGGCACCGCCAGGTAGAGCACCACGGTCAGGGCCATGGTGCCGATGGCCACCAGCAGAGTCAGCGGTTGATGGCGCAGCACCCAGCGCAGGCCCACCGAGTAACGTTCGATCATGCCGTCAATAAAGGCGCCGGCACTGCGGTAGAAACGCCCCTGCTCGGCTTCCGGCTCGTGCCTGAGCAGGCGCGCGCACATCATCGGTGTCAGGGTCAGGGAAATCACCAGGGAAATCAGAATCGCCACCGCCAGGGTGATGGCGAATTCGCGGAACAGGCGCCCCACCACGTCGGCCATGAACAGCAGCGGAATCAATACGGCGATCAGCGACAGGGTCAGCGACACCAGGGTGAAGCCGATCTGTTTGGCGCCCTTGAGCGCAGCGTTGAGCGGCGTCTCGCCGTCTTCCAGATGGCGGGCGATGTTCTCCAGCATGACGATGGCATCGTCCACCACGAAGCCAGTGGCGATGGTCAGCGCCATCAGCGTCAGGTTGTTGACCGTGAAGCCGGCCAGGTACATGACGCCAAAGGTGCCGATCAGCGACAGCGGCACCACCACCGACGGAATCAGGGTGGCCGAGACCTTGCGCAGGAACAGGAAGGTCACCATCACCACCAGGGCGATGGCCAGCATCAGCTCGTGCTGCACGTCACGCACTGCGGCGCGGATGGTCTGGGTGCGGTCGGTGAGTACCGTCACCTCGACGCTGGCCGGCAAACCCTGGGTTAGGTTCGGCAGCAGGGTCTGGATACGGTCGACCACATCGATGACGTTGGCGCCCGGCTGGCGCTGCACGTTGACCAGCACTGCGCTGTTCTGGTTCGCCCAGGCGGCCAGGCGCTGGTTCTCGGCGCCGTCGACGATATCCGCCACGTCGCGCAGGCGCAGCGCCGCGCCGTTAGCGTAGGTGAGGATTAGGTCGCGGTATTCGTCGGCCGAACGCAACTGGTCGTTGGCATCGAGCTGGGAAACCCGCGTCGGGCCGTCGAAGTTGCCCTTGGGCTGGTTGACGTTGCTGGCGTTGATCAGCGTGCGCACGTCGGAGAGATTCAGGCCGTAGGCCGCCAGGGCCTCGGGATTGACGCGGATACGCACGGCCGGGCGCTGACCGCCGGCCAGCGATACCAGGCCGACGCCGGTGGTTTGCGCGAGCTTCTGGGCCAGGCGGGTGTCGACCAGGTCGTTGACCTTGGGCAGCGGCATCTCCTTGGAGGTCACCGCCAGGGTCAGCACCGGCGTGTCCGCCGGGTTGACCTTGCTGTACACCGGCGGCGCCGGCAGGTCGTTGGGCAGCAGATTGGTGGCACCATTGATGGCCGCCTGCACCTCCTGCTCGGCGACATCCAGCTGCACTTCCAGGTTGAAGCGCAGGGTGATCACCGAGGCGCCACCGGAGCTGGTCGAGGACATCTGCTGCAGGCCGGCCATCTGCCCGAACTGGCGCTCCAGCGGCGCGGTCACGGCGCTGGTCATCACGTCCGGGCTGGCACCGGGATACAGGGTCATCACCCGAATGGTCGGATAGTCCACTTCGGGCAGCGCCGAAACGGGCAGCAGCCGGTAGGCGATCACACCACTCAAGAAGATCGCCAGCATGATCAGCGTGGTGGCGACCGGTCGCAGGATGAACAGGCGCGAGACGTTCATGAAGCGCTGCGCACCCGCGGAGCGGCTTCACCGGTGGCAGGCGGCTCGCTGGTGCCCTCGCCGATCACTTCGACCTTGTTGCCTTCACGCAGGCGGTCGGTGCCTTCGACCACCACGCGCTCGCCCGCCGCGACGCCCTCGTCGATCACCGTGAACTCGCCATCGCTGGGGCCGACCTTGATCTTGCGCACCTGCACCTTGTCCTCGCCGTCGATCACGTAGGCGAAGGTGCCGCTGGCGCCGAACTGCACGGCGGCTATCGGCACCACCAGGGCGTCGTTGCGCACCGAGACCTGCAGGCGGGTGTTGATGAACTGGTTGGGGAACAGCATCTCGTCGGCGTTCTCGAAGCGTGCCTTGAGCTTGACCGTGCCGGTGGCGGTGTCGATCTGGTTGTCCAGGCTCTCAAGCTCGCCTTCGGCCAGCTGCTGCTTCTCGCTGCGGTCCCAGGCCTGCACCACCAGCTTCTGGTTGGCGCGCACCTGCTTGAGCACGCCCGGCAGTTCGCCTGCGGGCAAGGTGAACATCACCGAAATCGGTCGCGTCTGGGTGATCACCACGATGGGGTCGGTATCGCCAGAGGCCACCAGGTTGCCCAGGTCGACCTGGCGGATGCCCAAACGGCCGTCAATGGGCGCGCGCACCTTGGTGAAGTCCAGATTCAGCTTGGCTTCGGCAACAGCGGCCTGATTGTTCTGCAGGGTGCCACGGTACTGGTTGACCAGCGCTTCCTGGGTATCCAGGGTCTGGCGGGCGATGGAGTCTTCCTTGAACAGGCCGCGGTACAGCGCCAGGTCCTTTTCCGCGGCGCGCAGCTGGGCCTGATTTTCGGCCAGGGTGCCCTGGGCTTGCTGCAGGGCGATCTCGTAGGGGCGCGGGTCGATCTGCACCAGCACGTCACCAGCCTTGACCGGCTGGCCGTCCTTGAACAGCACCTTGGTCAGCTGACCGTCCACGCGGGCGCGCACATTGGCGGTGTTGTAGGCGGTGACCGTCCCCAGCGCCTTGAGCACGATGGGAAAATCGCGGGACTCGACCTGGGCGATACGCACCGGCACATTGTCGAAACCCCAGCCAGGCATCCCCTTGGGCTCCTGCTTGCTCGGCCAGAACCACCAGATCAGCACGATGACCAACGTAAGCAACACGAGGCCGATAAGCCACTGACGTTTGGAGGATGGGGTTCTCGACGCTGTGTTTACTTCGGACATGGGCCAATCGCTTCGGGTGAGGAGCGTGAACGATAAGCACTCCTCGACATGAAGCAAAGCCTCTTTACCGGCTATTTACCTCCACAGATGAATTTATGTGGCAAATGCGCTAGAAGGCAGCTGCTAGCGGCTCTGTTTCGGGCTCGTCGGGCATTACGGATGTGTTGCCCGGAAGGCGGCCTGCGCTTAGAGCCTGTTCAAAGGCTCGCGAGCTAGAGCGATGCAAGGCGAAAACAGGCGAGGACGCGGAGTTTACGAGCTGTAAATGAGCAGTCCGAGCCTGTTTTTAACGCCGCAGTGCCGACGCGCAGCAGACTTTGAACAGGTTCTTACAGCACGACCTGATGCTCGGCCTGCCCCTGAGCGGGTACATCGACGGCGAACAGCTTGCCGGCGTGGGGTTCGGCGGCAAGTTGGTCGTCTTCCATACCTTCACGCGCGGAGGTGGCGAACAGAGTCGACAGATCCGGCCCCGCGAATGCCGGGCAGGAGATCTGCGAAGCCGGAAAGGCTACGGCCTGCAGAAACTGGCCATTGCTGTCGTAGCAGGCGACCCGCGAGGCGCCCCACTGGGCGTTCCACAGCCGGCCCTGGCTGTCGACCACCGCGCCATCGGGATTCAGGCCCGCCACACGGCCATCGATGAACGGCTGCGGCTCGCCATTGGGCCAGCCATGCTGTTCGTCCAGCGCCTGGCGCCAGATGCGCTGGCGGTCGGTATCGGCGAAATAGGCGAAACGCCGATCCGGCGAGAAACAGATGGCGTTGCTGATGGTGATGTCAGCGAACAACTGGCGCAGCTCGCCGCGGTAATAGCGATAGATGGCGCCGGCCTGGGGCTGGGCTTCGAGGCCCATGGTGCCGATCCAGAAGCCGCCCCAGGGGTCGGCGCGGCCATCGTTGGAGCGGGTCAGCGGATTTTCCGCTTCCAGGGCGCAGATCCGCTCGCGGGCGCCGTTGCGCAGATCGAAGATCGACAGCGCCGTTTCGCTGGCCATCAGCAGGCGGTCGCTGTCGATCCAGCCGGCGGCCGACGACCGCTCGCCGAGCGCCCATTCCAGCGGCTGGCCATCCTGCTGGCTGAGCAGACGTTTGCCGAGGATATCGAACCAGAACAGCTGCTCACGCCGCGGATGCCAGAACACGCCCTCGCCCAGGGTGCAGGCGCGGGCATCGGCGATGCGGGCGGCAGTGCTGCCGAGCGATTGTGCAGCCATGACTAGATGCCTCCTCGAATATGCTCGTGGGCGGCCGCCAGACCGGCCAGGGTGACCTGTTCAGCACCCAGGGTGCGGGCGCTGATGCCTTGAACCGCCAGGGCGTGACGATAGCGCTCAGCCGCCTCGCCATCACCGATTACACAGACCGGCAGGCCCTGCCAGTGTTCAGGCAATCCCGCCAGCTCCTGGCCGATCAGCAGACCGGACAGGCGCGAGCGCGCCGCGCCCGGTGCCAGACCTTCGAGCAGGCCTTCGGCACGCAGGCCGAACAGCGCGCCGAGCAGCGGGCGTTCAGCCGCAGCATGCAGCCCCGCGTCGAAGGCAGCATGATCCAAGGGATGATCGCCCTGCATGCCGTGGCGCAGCACCGATTGGCCGCTGAGCAGCGCGAACAGCTCGCCGGTCATGAAGGTCTGGAAGCTCAGCACCTGGCCGCCCCGCACCTCAGCCCACTTGCTATGGGTGCCGGGCAGGCAGACCAGGCCGTGATAATCCGGCCATTGCGCCAGTAGGCCGGCGATCTGGGTTTCCTCGCCGCGCAGCACATCGGCAGGCGAACGCTGGCAAAGCCCGGGAATGATCGACACGCTGATACGTGAGTCGCTCACTTCGGGGCTGATCATCCGCGCCAAGGCCTGGGGGGCACAGGGCACCTCGGCATAGGGCGCTTCACGCCAGCCCTGACGGGCGCCGACCATGCCGCAGGCGACCACTTCGGTGATGCGGTCGACCGGCAGCCAGCCGTCGATCAGTTCAAGCAACGCGCCTTCGAACTGATCCACCGCCAGGCTGCCCATGCCGCGCGCCGAAGCGCCGTGCTGCAGCACCTGGCCGCCAGCCGATAGCGCCCAGGCACGCAACTGCGTGGTGCCCCAGTCGACGGCGATCCAGCTGACCTCGCTCATGTGCGCCGCCCTCTCCTGCTCAATGGCTGTGCTTTCAATGACTGTCTTTGGGAATGCCGGCGCCACGGCAGCCCTTGAGGAAGTCGAAGTCCGCGCCACTGTCGGCACCCTGCACGTGATCGTGGAACAGCTTGATGTAGCCACTGGTCGGTGCCTCGACGGTAGGCTTCCATTCGGCCAGACGCTGGCGCAACTCTTCATCGGGGATGTCGAGATGGATGCGCCGGGCTTCCACATCGAGTTCGATCATGTCGCCATTGCGCACCACCGCCAGCGGGCCGCCGGCCGCCGCTTCCGGCGTGGTGTGCAGCACCACGGTGCCGTAGGCGGTGCCGGACATGCGCGCATCGGAAATACGCACCATGTCGGTGATGCCCTTGCGCAGCACCTTGGGCGGCAGGCCCATGTTGCCCACTTCAGCCATGCCCGGATAACCGCGCGGGCCACAGTTCTTCAGCACCATCACGCAGTTTTCGTCGATATCCAGGCTCTCGTCGTTGATCTTCGCCTTGTAGTCGTCGATATCCTCGAACACCACGGCGCGGCCACGGTGCTGCATCAGTTGCTTCGATGCAGCCGAAGGTTTGAGCACCGCACCGCGCGGTGCCAGGTTGCCGCGCAGCACGGCGATGCCGCCCTTGGCGGTGAGCGCCTTGTCGACGGGGCGAATGACGTCCTCGTTCCAGTTGCGAACGTCCTTGACCTCTTCCCAGATGGTTTGCCCGGAGGCGGTCAGTGCGCTCTTGTGCAGCTTGCCGCCCTCGCCCAGCATGCGGATCACCACTGGCAGGCCGCCGGCGTAGAAGAACTCTTCCATCAGGTATTTGCCCGATGGCATCAGGTTGACGATGGTCGAGATGTCCTGGCCCAGGCGGTCCCAGTCGTCCAGGGTCAGGTCGACGCCGACGCGGCCGGCGATGGCCAGCAGGTGAATCACCGCGTTGGTCGAGCCGCCGATGGCGCCGTTGACGCGGATGGCGTTCTCGAAAGCCTGACGGGTCATGATGTCGGACGGTTTCAGGTCGTCCTTGACCATCTGCACGATGCGCCGCCCGGTCAGGTGCGCCATCACCCGGCGGCGGCTGTCCACCGCGGGAATCGCAGCGTTGCCGGACAGCGCCATGCCCAGCGCCTCGGCCATGCTGGCCATGGTGCTGGCGGTGCCCATGGTGTTGCACGAGCCTGGAGAACGGGACATAGACTGCTCGGCCTCGAGGAAGTCCTCGCGGCTCATCTTGCCGGCCTTGATGTCTTCGGACATCTGCCACAGCGCGGTGCCGGAGCCAACCCGCTCTCCACGGAACCAGCCGTTGAGCATCGGCCCGCCGGACACAACGATGGCCGGAATATCCACGCTGGCGGCGCCCATCAGCAGCGCCGGGGTGGTCTTGTCGCAACCGGCCAGCAGCACCACGCCGTCCAGTGGGTTGGCGCGCAGCGCTTCCTCGACGTCCATCGCCGCCATGTTGCGGTACATCATCGCGGTCGGGCGCAGCGAGCTTTCACCTGGCGAGAACACCGGGAACTCCAGCGGCAGGCCGCCGGCTTCGTAGATGCCGTGCTTGACCCGTTCGGCCAGATCACGCAGGTGGGCGTTGCAGGGCGTGAGCTGCGACCAGGTGTTGCAGATGCCAATCACCGGGCGGCCGTCGAACAGGTCGGCCGGCAAGCCCTGGTTCTTCATCCAGCTGCGGTGGTAGATGTGGTCACGCGAGTTGCCGCCGAACCATTCGGTGGAGCGCAGCTTGCGCGGCCAGACTGCCGGTTTGAAGGTGCTCATACCCAACCCCCATCAACGATGAAATTCTGCGCGGTGCACATCGCCGCCGCGTCGGATGCCAGAAACAGCGCCATGTCGGCGATATGCTCGGGCAGCAATTGGCCGGGCATGCACTGGTTCTGGCGAATCTGTTCCTTGGCCGCTTCGTCGACCCACATGGCCAACTGCTTCTCGGTCATCACCCAGCCCGGCACCAGGGTGTTGACGCGAATCCGGTCCTTGCCCAGATCACGCGCCAGGCCGCGGGTCAGGCCATGGGTGGCGGCCTTGCTGGCGGCGTAAACGGGGTAGCCGGCCGAGGCCATCATCCAGCCCACCGAGCCGAAGTTGATGATCGCGCCGCCACCGGCCTGGCGCATCATCGGCACCACCGCCTGGGTGGCGAAGGTGGCGTGGCGCAGGTTGACGGCGATCAGCTCGTCGAAACGCTCCACGCTGATAGAATCCAGGGCGTGGCGCACGTCATTGGCTGCGTTGTTGAGCAGCGCGGTGATCGGCCCGAACTGCTCAGCCACCTTGTGGATGGCCGCCTGATAGGCCTTCACATCGGTGATGTCGCAGCGCAGGAACAGCACCTGGTGCCCCGCTTCTGTCAGCTCGCTGGCCAGTGCCTTGCCGTGCTTGTCGTCGATATCGACGAAGGCGGTACGTGCGCCCTGCTTGGCGAACGCGGTGACCAGTGCACGGCCGATGCCCGTGGCGCCACCGGAAATCAGCACGGTGCGCCCGGCCAGGTCGGCGTATACCGCCTTGCCCGATGGTTGATTGTGGCTGTTCATGGCCTGTTACCTCGTGTTCATCCCGCGGCGCCGGATGTGCCCGGCGCCCGCGGTACTGCGGAAATAGGTGGATGGCGCCTTAGCGCGATTTGCTCTTGTTGACCACGTCGAAGATCACCGCGGCAAGCAGCACCAGGCCCTTGATCACCTGCTGCCATTCGATGCCGATGCCGAGGATCGACATGCCGTTGTTCATCACGCCCATGATCAGAGCGCCGATCACCGCACCGATGATCTTGCCGACGCCGCCGGACATCGACGCGCCGCCGATGAACACCGCGGCGATCACGTCCAGCTCGAACGACACGCCTGCCTTGGGCGTGGCGGTGTTGAGACGCGCGGCGAAGATCAGCCCGGCCAGGGCGGCGAGCATGCCCATGTTGACGAAGGCCAGGAAGGTCAGCCGCTCGGTATTGATACCCGACAGCTTGGCCGCCTTGACGTTGCCGCCGATGGCGTAGATGCGCCGGCCCAACGTGGTGCGGTTGGTCAGGAAGGTGTAGGCGCTGATCAGCATGGCCATGATGATCAGCACGTTCGGCAGGCCGCGGTAGGTGGCCAACAGATACGCGATATAGACGATGGCGCCGGCGATCAGCAGGTTCTTGGCGACGAAGAACACGCCGGGCTCGTCGACGATGCCGTAGCGCTTGGCGCGACGACGGCCGCGCACCGCCAGGTAGATGATAAGTGCGGCGGCGAATACACCGAGCACCAGCGCGGTGACGTTCGGGCGCTTGACGCCGAAGATGTCCGGGATGAAGCCGTTGCTCATTAGCTGGAAGCTGCTGGAGAACGGACCGATGGACTGGCCGTCGAGCACCGCCAGGGTCAGGCCGCGAAACACCAGCATGCCGGCCAGGGTGACGATGAACGAGGGGATCTGCCAGTAGGCGATCCAGTAGCCCTGAGCCGCACCGATCAGGCAGCCCATCAACAGGCACACCGGCACCACCAGCGAGGTGGACCAGCCCCACTGCACCATCATCACTGCCGCCGCGGCGCCGACGAAGCCGACCACCGAGCCCACCGACAGGTCGATGTGCCCGGAGACGATCACCAGCAGCATGCCCAGGGCCATGATGATGATGTAGCTGTTCTGCAGCAGCAGGTTGGTGAGGTTGACCGGGCGCATCAGCGTGCCGTCGGTAAGCACCTCGAACAGCGCCATGATGACCACCAGGGTCAGCAGCATGCCGTAGTCGCGGATGTGGCTCTTCATGTGGCCCAGCAGCGAGGGGCGCGCCGGCTGGGCCTGCTGGGTTTGTGCGGTTTGATTGTTGTTATCCATTGCGTTGTCCTCGCTCACGCCTTGACGATCATCGACATGATCTTTTCCTGGCTCGCCTCTTCACGCGCCAGTTCGCCCAGGAAGGCGCCTTCGTTCATTACGTAGATGCGGTCGCACATGCCCAGCAGTTCGGGCATCTCCGACGAGATGATGATCACGCCCTTGCCGTCGGCGGCGAGCTGGTTGATCAGGCTGTAGATCTCGAACTTGGCGCCCACGTCGATGCCGCGGGTGGGCTCGTCGAGAATCAGCACCTCGGGCTTGGCGAACAGCCATTTGCTGAGCACCACTTTCTGCTGGTTGCCGCCGGACAGGTTGAGCACCTTCTGGAACACTCCTGGGGTGCGGATGTGCATGGCCTCGCGGTACTGCTCGGCGACCCGGCGTTCCTCGTGCTCGTCGATCACCCCGTGCTTCGACACGCCCGGCAGGTTGGCCAGGGTGGTGTTGCACTGGATGCTCTCGTCGAGCACCAGGCCCAGGGCCTTGCGGTCTTCGGTGACGTAGGCGATGCCGTTGTCCACCGCGCGGCGCACGGTCGACACGTCGATCGGCTGGCCGCGCAGATACACGGAGCCGGAAATGTTGCGCCCGTAGCTCTTGCCGAACACGCTCATCGCCAGCTCGGTACGCCCTGCCCCCATCAACCCGGCGATACCGACCACTTCACCGGCGGCCACGCGCAGGTTGACGTTGCGGATCATCTGCCGCGAGGCGGACTCGGGGTGCCAGACGTTCCAGTCGCGGATCTCCAGCAAGGTTTCGCCGATCTGCGGCGTGCGCTCCGGGTAGCGGTTCTCCATGTCGCGGCCGACCATGCCGCGGATGATGGTTTCTTCACTGACCGCTTCGGTGTGGCAATCCATGCTGCTCACCGAAGCGCCGTCGCGCAGCACCGTGATGCTGTCGGCGACGCGGCTGACTTCGTTGAGCTTGTGTGAAATCAGAATCGAGGAAATGCCCTGGGCGCGAAACTCCAGCAGCAGGTCGAGCAGCTTCTGGCTGTCGTTCTCCTGCAGCGCCGCAGTGGGTTCATCGAGAATCAGGAGTTTGACGTCCTTGGCCAGCGCCTTGGCGATTTCCACCAGCTGCTGCTTGCCGACACCGAGTTTTTCCACCGGTGTGGTGGCGACCTCGTCGAGGCCGACTTTCTTGAGCAGCGTTTCGGTGCGCCGGTACACCTCGGGCCAGTCGATCACGCCATTGCTGGCGATCTCGTTGCCCAGAAACAGGTTCTCGGCGATCGACAGCAGCGGCACCAGCGCCAGCTCCTGGTGGATGATGATGATGCCTTCACGCTCGCTGTCGCGAATGCCGGTGAAGGCCAGCGGCTTGCCTTCGTAGACGATCTCGCCTTCGTAGCTGCCGTGGGGATACACGCCGCTGAGCACCTTCATCAGGGTCGACTTGCCGGCGCCGTTCTCGCCGCACAGGGCGTGAATTTCGCCGCGTCGCACCTTGAGGTTGACGTTGTTGAGCGCCTTCACGCCCGGGAACGTCTTGGTGATGCCGCGCATTTCCAGAATGATGTCTTGCTGCATGGCTTTATCCATCCGCAAGGCACGCGCCAGCCGCAGCGGGCGCGCCATGCTCAGGTAAACGAGGAGGTCAAAGGCCGGCAGCGACGAGGCTGCCGGCAAAGCGGCTTACTGGATCTGGTTCTTGGTGTAGTAACCGCTGTCGATCAGCACCTTTTCCCAGTTGCTCTTGTCGACGGTGACCGGTTGCAACAGGTAGGCCGGTACGACTTTCTTGCCGTTGTCGTAGGTCTTGGTGTCGTTGATCTGCGGCTCGCTGCCCTCGAGCAGCGCCTTGACCATGCCGACGGTCACTTCAGCCAACTGGCGGGTGTCCTTGAAGATCGACGAATACTGCTCACCGGCGAGGATCGACTTCACCGACGGCACTTCTGAATCCTGCCCGGTGACGATCGGCATCGGCATGTCGCCGGAGCCGTAGCCAACGCCTTTGAGCGACGACAGCACGCCGATGGAAATGCCGTCATAGGGCGACAGCACGCCGTCGAGGCGCTCCTTGGTGTAGTTGGCGGACAGCAGGTTATCCATGCGCGCCTGGGCGGTGGCGCCGTCCCAACGCAGAGTGCCGACCTTGCCCATGCCGGTCTGGCCGGAAAGGATCTTGATCTCGCCCTTGTCGATCAGCGGCTGCAGCACCGACATGGCGCCGTTGTAAAAGAAGTAGGCGTTGTTGTCGTCCGGCGAGCCACCGAACAGCTCGACGTTGTACGGACCCTTACCGCGTTCTTTCATGCCCTTGACCAAGGACTCGGCCTGCAGCACGCCGACCTTGGTGTTGTCGAAGGTGGCGTAGTAGTCGACGTATTCACTGTCGCGGATCAGGCGGTCATAGGCGATCACCTTGATGCCGGCAGCATCGGCGTTTTCCAGGGCGTTGGTCAGCGTGGTGCCGTCGATAGCCGCAATGACCAGGACGTTGACGCCCTTGACCATCATGTTTTCGATCTGCGAGACCTGGGTGGGAATGTCGTCTTCGGCGTACTGCAGGTCAGCCTTGTAGCCGGCTTTCTCCAGCTGCTTGACCATGTTGTTGCCGTCGTCGATCCAGCGCGCGGACGACTTGGTCGGCATGGCGATACCGACGAAGCCTTTTTCGGCAGCGCCGACGGATGCAGCACTGACCAGAGTGGCGCCCATGGCCATGGCGGCCACGAGTTTACGGATGGTGTTCATTCAGCTTCTCCTGGCGACGCCTGACGCGCTCAGGGACGCGCGACATCGCGATTTATTGTTGTTGGGGCAACGAAGAGCTCAAAGCAGAGCTGACGATAGAAGCACACCGCATATCAGGCAAATTCATATTTCGCTCAACTGCATACCAAAATTGTTATGCCGCTGATCGACAGTGCCTGGGTTCGGGCGCACACTCGCCCCACAACGACAACAACGAGCACCGCCATGGACATCGGAATTGCCCGTCATCTGAAGATTCCGCAGCTACGTCTGATCGCCGCGATCGCCGAGCACGGCCAGCTCGGCCTGGCCGCCGACGAGCTGACCGTTACCCAGCCGGCAGCCTCGCGCATGCTCGCCGACATCGAACACACCCTGGGCGCGCGGCTGTTCGAGCGCCACGCCAAGGGCATGGTGCCAACGCTGATCGGCCGCGCCCTGGCCCGCCGCGCCCACAACATGCTGGTTGAGCTGCGCGACCTGGCCCAGGACGTCGAGGAACTCAAGCGTGGCGAAGGCGGCATGACCACGGTCGGCGCGGTGACCGGTGCAGCGGTGGGTTTCGTGATCCCGGCGATTCGCCAGCTCAAAGCGATCTCGCCGCGGGCCGACGTGCACGTCAACGTCGCCGCCAGTGATGAGCTGGTGCATGACCTGGCCAGCGGCAAGAACGACTTCGTGCTGGCCCGCTTGCCGCGCGGCGTCAACCCGGCGGATTTCGAGATCTACCCGGCGCGTACCGAGACCCTGAAATTGATCGTGCGCAAGGATCACCCGCTGGCCAACGTCGATCAGGTGACGCTGCACGATCTGTCCAATTACGAATGGGTAATGCAGAGCCACCGCGCGCCGATCCGCGAGGCCATGGAAAACGCGTTTCTCAGCGCCGGCGCCACGCTGCCGACCAACATCACCAACACCACCTCGCTATTGGCGATGATCGCCATCCTGGTGTCGTCCTCGGCCATCGCGCCGCTGGCCAGCGAAGTGCCGGACCTGCTGCTCGGCGATCAGGTCGGCGCCAAACTCAAGGTGCTGCCGTTGAACATGACCATCGAGATGTCGCCCTATTACCTGCTGCTGGTCAAGGGCCGCGAACTGTCGCCGGTGGCCAACCGCCTGCGCCGGCTGGTCACGGCTGCGCTGAACAGGGCGCATTGAGGTTGTTAGAGGCTGTTCACGATCGATCAGCTCGACTTCACGCGGGGGGGCGCAAACGGCCCTGTGGGAGCGGGCCATGCCCGCGAGAATCACCGCCATAGCCCAAAGCTCAGTTTAGGCCGACGCTCTTTCCACCTAACGCAACAGTGGGTGGATAATCGCACTGCGCACCAATGCCAGGATCATAAAAGGCTTTGAAACGAAAACGGCCTGCGCAAGGCAGGCCGTTTCGGGTGCAGCGGGCGACTTACTTGAGCACAGCCAGGGCTGCTTCGTAGTTCGGCTCGTCAGCGATTTCGCCAACCAGCTCGCTGTGCAACACCTTGTCGCTCTCATCCAGCACCACCACGGCGCGGGCGGCGACGCCAGCCAGCGGGCCGGAGCTCAGGGCTACGCCGTAGTCCTTGAGGAACTCGGCGCCGCGCATGGTCGACAGATTCTGGACGTTTTCCAGGCCTTCGGCACCGCAGAAGCGCGCCTGGGCGAACGGCAGGTCAGCGGAGATGCACAGCACGGCGGTATTGCTCAGCTTGCTGGCTTCGGCGTTGAACTTGCGTACCGAGGTGGCGCAGGTCGGGGTGTCGACGCTTGGGAAAATGTTCAGCACTTTGCGCTTGCCCGCCAGGCTGCTCAGGCTGACGTCCGCCAGGCCAGCGCCAACCAGGGTGAATGCCGGCGCTTGCTGACCGACTTGCGGTAACTGGCCAGCGACTTCAACCGGGTTACCGCGCAGGGTTACTTGAGCCATGAAATGATCCTTCCTTCTCTTGATGGGTGGGAAAACGCAACGGTGATCATCCTACGCCAGGAAAAGCGGCGCGCAAATGTCTATCGCGCCAGCTAGAAGTCCCGCTTGTAGAACAGATCCAGCGAACTGGCCAGGCCGCTCGCTGCCTCCAGGTACAGACGGCGCGTCAGCGCGTAACGCAGCGCCACGGTGTTGACCGGCTCGAACACGCCGACCCCGTAACGCAGGCTCAGGCGCTCGGACAGATTGCCGCTGGCCACCACGCTGGTATTACGGCCGCTACCATCGGTGTCCAGCTGGAAATTCTGGATGCCCAGGCTCTGCGCCACCGAGCCGGTCACCCCGGAACTGCCCGCCACACCGAGAGCCAGTGCGGCCTGGGCGAGCATGTTGTTGTCTTCGCTGCCGGTCGACAGCGGCCGGCCCAGCACCAGATAGGACAGCGCCTGCTCCTGGCTCATGGCCGGCTCGGAGAACACCTCGGTGCGTGGCTGATCGGCGCTGCCGGTCAGGCGCAGGCCGGCCACCACGTCGTCGACCTTGCGGATCGCTTCGATATCCAGGAACGGCTGGTCGATGGGCCCGGCGAACAGCAAACGCGCACGGCGGATGGTCAGGCGCTGGCCGTAACCGCGGAAGTTGCCCTTGTTGAGATTCAGCTCGCCGCGGGTGTCCAGGTCATCGCCGATGTGTACCCGACCGGCCAGCTCGGCGTTGAGTCCAAACCCGCTGAAGGTCAGCTTGTCGCTGCCGACGTCCACATCGATGTCCATACTGATCGCCACCGGCTGCTTTTCCCGAGGGTCTTCGCCGACGATCACCGCATCGTCGGAGACCTTGACGGTGGACGGTGGCAACTCGCGCACCACGATCTTGCCGCGGGGAATCGATACTTTGCCGCTGACCGACAGCTGATCATCGGCCAGGCGCACCTGCATGTCCGGCGCCACCTGCAGATTCGCGTACGGCTCGACGTTGACCGGCAGGCTACTGCCCTTGACGTTCAGGTTGCCACTCAGCTGGCCACTCCAGGCCAGCGCGCCGTCCAGCGTGCCCTGCCCCTTGTCGCCACTGCGCCAGCCGCCATTGAGCTGCAGGCTTTCGCCAGCGATCAGCACGCGCACCTGCAGGTCCTCGAAGCTGATCGGCAACTCGCCGCCGGACACTTCGCCTTCGCTGAGCGCCAGCTGGCCATTGACCAGGGGTTTGAGCAGATCGCCGGACAGCGTGCCGCTGCCGTTCAGTTGACCGGTCAGGCGCTCGACCATGGGCACGAACGGCCGTGCGATCGCCAGATCGAGGCCGCTCAAGCGGAACTGGCCGGACAGCGGTTTGTTGTCCGGCCGCGGGTCGAGCTGCGCCTGCACCGACAGCTCGCCGATGCGCGGGCCACGCAGGCTCAGCTCGCTGTCGATACGCTGGGGCCGCAGTTCGCTGCTCAGGCGCAGGCTGTCGTAGCTGAAATCCACCCACTGATCCTGATCGCGCACGCGCCAGATGCCACTGCCGGCATCCACCACCACGCGGCCATTGGGGCCAGCCGCTGGCAGATCCAGGTGCACGTCGGCATCCAGCGTACCCTGCCAGGCGAAGTCCTTCGGGAACCAGGGCGACAGGCTGTCGAGCGGGAAGTCGGCCAGGCGATAACGGATCTTCGGTTCCGGCTGCAGGCGCTGATTCTCGCCGCACAGGCTGGCCGCGCCGGAGCGCAGACAGTGGGCGCCCAGGTCGATTTCGCCGCTGGCCAGGCGCACCAGTGAGGCCGGTGCCTGCAGGCGCCAGTCCTGGCCACCGGCCTGGATCTCGACGCGGCTCAGACGACCGCGCCAGTCACCTTTATCCAGGGTGCCATCCAGCGCCAGACTGGTTTGCAGTTGTGGCCCCTGCAGGCTCAGGTCCATCTGCTGCTGACGCTGATTGCCGGCGCCGTTGACCGTCAGGTTGCCGAACTGGCTGTCGCCGCTGGCGATGCCCTGCCCGCGCAATTGCAGCTTGGCCTGGCCGTTGCCATCCAGGGAAGCGTCCACACCCAGCTGCCTCAGGCGGGTTTGCTCGAAGGCCAGTGATTGGCCGTTCAAGGTGAAGGTGCCTTGTGGCGCTTGCAGGCTGCCGGCCAGATCCAAGCGACCATTAGCCTGGCCTTGCAGCCCGGGCCACAACTGGCCGAGGCGGTTGAGGGCGATGCGCAGCTGGCCCTGCAGGCGCTGATCCAGCTGGCCGCTGCCGTCGATGCGGTTGTCGCCCAGGCGCAGGCTGAGCGCACTTACATCCCAGCGCTCCCCAGCGCCGGCCACCTGGGTTTGCAATTGCGCCGGCTGGCCCCGCAGGCGGCCCTGCAGGTCCAGATCGCTGGTCAGTTCCAGACGGCCGTCGAGCAACTGGCCCTTGCTGCGAATCGGCCCGGCGATACGCCCTGGCAGCTCGGCGACCCAGTAGGCCGGGTCGAAGTCGCTGACCTGCAATTGCGCATCCCAGCGCACCGCTTCGGCGAAACCGACGGTGAGCTGGCCATCGATCTTGCCCTGACCGGCGCGCACCTGCAGTTGCGGCAGATGGATCTGCTGCAGGTCGCCGCTCAATGGCGTCTGCACTTCAAAGGCGCCGGCCGGGCCATCCAGCGCCGCGGACAGGTTGCCCAGGTAATTGCCATTGTCGTAGGCCAGATCACCGGTCAACTTTTTCAGCGTCACGGGCGGCGCTTCGCCCATGGGATAGAGGCGCTGCCAGGGGAAGTTCTCCCAGTCGATATGGGTATCGGCGCTGAAGCCGTCCTGCCAGTCGAGGCGTCCGTTGACGGCCAAGCGCTCGCCGGGGCCGGCTGACAGGCTGAGATTCTCGATATCCGCACCCTTGGCATCGACGCGGCCGTCCAGCGACAGCGCCACCACGGCACCCTCGGCGGGCAGCAAGCCGATACCGTGAACCTGGTAGCCGTCCTGCAGGTTGCCACCGGCCCGCAGCGCCACACCATTGAGGCGCAGAGTCTCGGGCAACGATTCGACGGCCTTGAAACCATCGACCCTCAACGAGAGCCGCGCCGGAATATGCTCGGCCAGCGGTTGCACCTCGCCGCTCAGGCGGCCCGCCAGATAACCGGAGCTATCCACGAACAGCGCCAGGCCCTGAATTAGCTCACCCTCGATCTCTAGCGCCAGGTTCCAGGGCTCGTCACCGGGTGCCGGCAGCACAGCGCTGCCCTTGAGCTTCAGCGGCCATTCACCGCTGGGTTGCACATAGCCGTGCAGGTCGACGACCAGCTCGTCGCGCTGCACATGCAAGCGACTGATGTTCAGCCCTTCGCTGGCCCAGTCCGCGGCGAGTTCGAGGCCTTGCAGCTGATCGGCGCCATTAAGCTGCAGGCTGCCGAGCCACACCTCGCCGAGCTCGAGCGCCAGTGGCAGTTTCAGCTGCGGCAGGCTGAAAGGCTCGTCGCTTGGCGGCGCCTCGCTGGGCGCGAAATTCAGCTCGATGCGTTCGCTGCGCAGCGTGTCGATGCACAGCGTCAGGCGCAGCAGGCATGACGGCGACCAGTCGAATTGCGCCTGGTGGACCAGTACCTGATCGTCGCCCTGTTGCCAGCGCAATTGCTCGGCCGTCCAGTGCCCGCCCAGGCGCCCCTCGAATCCGTCGACCACAAGCCCCGGCACCAGGCCCAGCGTAAAGCGGCTACCGGCGGCTGTGCCCAGCATCCAGACAAGTACTACTACGAGCAGTGCGAGCAGTCCGGCCAGGCTCAAGCCAGTGTATTTCAGCGCACGCCTCACAGTTCCGGCCCCATGGAAAAGTGCAGGCGCACGCCGCCTTCGTCATCCAGCGGATGGGCCAGATCCAGGCGCAGCGGCCCGACCGGCGACACCCAGCGCACGCCGATACCCACGGCGCTCTTCAACGATGGCATCTGCAGGGAATTGAAGGCGTTACCCGTATCGTAGAAGGTCGCCACGCGCCACTTGTCGAGGATGCTGTACTGATACTCGGCGCTGGCCGCGACCATATAGCGCCCGCCGATGCGATCGCCATCATTGTTCTCCGGCGACAGGCTCTGATAGTCATAGCCGCGCACGCTCTGATCGCCACCAGCGAAGAAACGCAGCGACGGCGGCACCGAGGAGTTGAAGCCCTTGGATTCGGTGCCGCCGAATTGTGCGCGAGCGAGAAAGCGGTGGTTCTGCCAGAGCGTGGTCAGGCCCTTGACCAGCACGTTGCCGTGCACCACATCGGAATCGGAGAGCAGCCCTTCCTTGGCCACCGAGGCATCAAACTGCAGGCGATAGCCGTTGTTGGGGTCGATGCGGCTGTCGCTGTGCAGGTACGAATAACTGATACCCGGCATCAACAACGTACTGAGGCCCGAGTCGTCGCCGAGGCGATACTCCTCGCGCTGCCACTTCAGGGAGATCACCCGCTGCCAGCCACTGTCGAGCTTGCTGTGCCACTCAGGGCCGACGGTGAGCAGACGGCTGAGGCTGTCGGTGTTGGCCAGTTCCTCATACTGGTAACCGCCGGCCAGACGCAGCTTGTCGGTCATCGGCGGATTGCCGGGAATGTCGTACCACAGGCCGACATTCTGCCGAGGCGCCGACAGTTCCATTTCCGCGCCGTAGCTATGCCCCTGCGGGTTGGCCCAGTGGCGCTCCCACTGGATGCGACCTCGCGGGCCGACGTCGGTGGAAAAACCCAGGCCCAGCCCCATGGTGCGCGGCAAGCGGGTCTGCAGATGGACCTTGACCGGAATCACCTGCTGCTCGGCCACCGTGGGGCTGGCATCGACGCGCACCGACTCGAAGTAACCGCTGGAGCGCAGCGCCTCATACAGCTCGGCGATCCGCTCGGAGTCATAGGGCGTGTCCGCCGGGAACGGCACCATGCGCTGCAGCAGCTCGTCATCGAAGGGCATGTCGCCGTCGAAGCTGACCTGGCCCAGGGTGTAGCGCGGGCCGCTGTCGTAGACCAGCTCGATATCAGCCAAACCGGCCTGGGGGTTGATGCGCAGGCTTTGCTGCGTGAAGCGCCCGCGGAAGAAACCGTAGCGCGACGCCATGTTCTGAATATGCCGTTTGGCGGCCTCGTAGCGGCCGTGATTGAGTCGCGCACCCGATGTGAGCTGAGCGTCCTTGGGTAACTGGAAGGCGCGCATTTGCGAAGCGGGGCCGTCGATGCGCACGGTGACGTTGCCCAGGCGTACCGGCTCGCCGGGCACGATGCGTACGTTGAGGCGCGGCGGCGTTTGCTCGATGACTTCGGTGCTGATCTGCGCCTGGTAATAGCCGAGCGCCTGGGCGGCTTTTTCGGCCTGGCCCTCGACCACCCGGCGCAGGCGTTGCAGGGCTTCGGCGTCACGCTCGCCAAGGTTGCCGATATAACCTTCGACGTTGCTCTTCAGCGCATTGTTGGCCGGCTGCACGCTGACCACCAGGCGAGCATCCTCGGCGAGCAACGTGGCACTGAACAGCATGAGCGCGCATCCCGCGCCGAGGGTCGAAATTACTCTCATGGCGGCGATGCTACCACGGCAAACGCTCCATTCCAGTGCATATACGTATTGAAACGATTACAACCAAGCTGGCCGCCTGACGACGTGATCGGCTAGCATCGCGGTTTTCCGCCCGCTTCATTCAGGACCGCCGACATGAAACTCGTTTCCTTCAACATCAATGGCTTGCGCGCCCGCCCGCATCAACTCGCGGCACTGATCGAGAAGCACCAGCCGGATGTGATCGGCCTGCAGGAAACCAAGGTCAGCGACGACCAGTTCCCCGAGGCGGAGATTCGCGCCCTGGGCTACCACGTGCACTACCACGGCCAGAAAGGCCATTACGGCGTCGCGCTGCTGTCGCGCCAGGCGCCGCTCGACATCACCAAGGGCTTCCCGGACGACGGTGAGGAGTCCCAGCGCCGCTTCATCTATGGCACCTATGCCGACGCCAACGGCAACCCTGTGACCGTCATGAACGGCTACTTTCCCCAGGGTGAAAGCCGCGACCACCCCACCAAGTTTCCCGCCAAGCAGCGTTTCTACGCCGACCTGCAGGCACTCCTGAGCAACCGCTTCGCCCACGACCAGCCGCTGATCGTCATGGGTGACATCAACATTTCCCCCGAGGATTGCGACATCGGTATCGGCGAGGTGAACCGCAAGCGCTGGCTGAAAACCGGCAAGTGCAGCTTCCTGCCCGAGGAGCGCGAATGGCTGGCGACCCTGAAGAGCTGGGGCCTGGTCGACAGCTTCCGCCAGTTGCATCCCGAGGTGGATGACCATTTCAGCTGGTTCGACTACCGCAGCCGCGGTTTCGAAGACGAGCCCAAGCGCGGTCTGCGCATCGACGTGATCCTCGCCTCGCGTGCCCTGCAGGATCGCCTCAAGGACGCCGGTATCGACTACGAACTGCGTGGCATGGAAAAGCCTTCGGATCACGCGCCGATCTGGCTGCAGCTGGGCTGACCCGCAGTCATCTTGTAGTCATTTTTCTGTCTTATCGTCGCAGCACTTCCGCCATCCCTTGCAAGGTGATTGCCGCATGCTGCGCGCCTCAACCCGTTGTGACCGTGAAACCTGGAGCCGAGCGGCGACCTTTCTGCTGCTCGGTTTCGTCTTCTATCTGAGCCCCTGGACGGCCTTCGCCGCCCTGCCCGTTCCGGCCGGCGATCAGCCCGTGCTACGCATCCAGGGCTCCAACACCATTGGCGCCAAGCTCGGCCCGGCGCTGGTCAGGGGCCTGTTGCAGGAGCAAGGCTTCAATGACATACGCACCAGCACCACCCAGGAAAACGAGCAGACGGTCAGCGCGCTGAACGCGGCCGGTCGCAAGGTCAGCGTGACCATCGCCGCCCACGGCTCGGGCACCGGCTTCACTGCGCTCGGTCAGGGCAGCGCCGAGCTGGCGGCCTCCTCACGGCCGATCAAGGACAGCGAAAGTGCAAGCCTGGCCTCCCTGGGCAACATGCAGAGCCGCGAGGCCGAACAGGTCATCGCCATCGACGGCCTTGCCATCGTGCTACACCCAAGCAACCCCATAAGCGCCTTGAGTACCCTGCAACTGGCGCAAATCTTTTCCGGCGAGATCAGCGACTGGGCACAACTGGGTAGCCGCCCCGGCGCCATCGACCTATATGCCCGCGACGACAATTCCGGCACCTTCGACACGTTCAAGGAACTGGTGCTGAGCGCCAACGGCAAGCAGCTTTCGGCCAAGGCCAAGCGCTTCGAGTCCAGCGAACAGCTGTCCGACTCGGTGGCGGGCGATGTCAACGGCATCGGTTTTATCGGCCTGCCCTATGTGCGCAGGGCCAAGGCGGTGGCTATCGCTGCCGGCGACTCGCAGCCGATGGCGCCCAGCGTGACGTTGATCGCCACCGAGGATTACCCGCTGTCGCGCCGCCTGTTCCTGTACGCGGCGCCCAAGCGCAGCAATCCCTGGGCCGAGGCCCTGCTCAAGTTCGCGCAAAGCCCACGCGGGCAAGCCATCGTCGCCCAGAACGGCTTCATCGCCCAGAGCGTTGAAGCCGTGAAAATTGCCGCCACCGCGGACATGCCGCCGGCCTACCAGGAACTGACCCGCAACGCCCAGCGTCTGTCGGTCAACTTCCGCTTCCAGGAAGGCAGCGCCAGCCTGGACAACAAGGCGCAGCAGGACCTGCACCGCGTGCTCGACTATCTGCGCGAGCACGACAAGCTGCAGAACAAGGTGGTGCTGGTCGGCTTTGGCGACCCCAAGGCCCTGCCCGCGCGGGCCGAGCTGCTCTCCAAATTGCGCGCCATGGCGGTACGCCGCGAGCTGGTTCGCGAAGGCGTGGTGATGCGCGAGGTCACCGGCCTGGGTGACGAGCTGCCGGTTGCCGACAACGAGGGCGACAGCGGCAGGCTGAAGAATCGCCGCGTGGAAGTCTGGGTCTACTGACCCGTTCGAGGCGCGGCCGAAAACTTGCTCGGACGCGTGATCCGGCCTAGCCTTTCAAGCAAGTGACGCCGGGCCCCTCTGGCGATGAGTCGCCCTCATCGTGATGTCGGAGTCACCAAGTTGAATCTCAACTTAGGCATCGACAGGGAGGGCCCATGACAGCTCTACATGCCTTTATGCTCACGCCGTTTCTCGGCACCCCGTATTACTTCTGGCTGGCCTTCGTGGTCATCGTCATCGCCCTGCTGGTCTTCGACCTGGGCGTGCTGCACCGCGACCAACACGAAATCGAAATGCGCGAGAGCCTGCTGCTCTACTCGGGCTATTTCAGTGTGGGCGTGGCTTTTGGCGGCTGGGTCTGGTGGCAGCTTGGCGCCACCAAGGCGCTGGAGTTCTACACGGGCTTTCTGGTCGAACAGTCGCTGTCGATGGACAACGTGTTCGTCATGGCGATGATCCTCGGCTTCTTCGGCATCCCCCGCAAATACCAGCACCGCGTGCTGTTCTGGGGCATCCTCGGCGTGGTGGTGCTGCGGGCGATCATGATCGGCCTGGGAACCGCCCTGGTGCAGCAATTCGACTGGATTCTCTATGTGTTCGGCGCCTTTCTGCTGTTTACCGGCATCAAGATGCTGTTCAGCAAGGATCACGACGAGCATCCGGATCTGTCGCAGAACAAGCTGCTGATCTTCCTGCGCAAACACATCCGCATGACCGACGACCTGCACGGCGGCAAGTTTCTGGTGCGGCAGAAAGATCCGGCCAGCGGCAAGATGCTGCTGTTCGCCACGCCGCTGCTACTTGCCCTGGTACTGATCGAGCTGGCCGATCTGGTGTTCGCGGTCGACAGCGTGCCGGCGGTGTTCGCCATCACCCAGGATCCGTTCATCGTCTACACCTCGAACATCTTCGCCATCCTCGGCCTGCGCGCGCTGTATTTCGCCCTGGCCGCACTGATGCACCGCTTCGTTTATCTGAAGTACGCGCTGGCCATCGTGCTGATGTTCATCGGCTGCAAGATTTTCCTGCACGGGTTCATCAAGGTTCCCGCTTTGCTCTCGCTCGGCGTTACCATGGGCGTGCTGTTCGGTGGCGTCATCCTGTCGCTGCTGAAAACCCGCGACAAGAAGCCTGCCGAGACGACGTGAACGAAACAGACGTGCAGCTTGAGCGACTGGAAAAACCCGACGGCGTGCGCTGGTGCGTGCGCCTGGGCAAGCGCACGCTGATGTTCGACGATGAAGGCGCCGCCCGCGCCGTCGCGGCGCAGCTGCATATGCGCCTGAACGGCGAGCGACTGAGCCTGGTACCCGACGCCGGCAAGGAGCCGGGCAGCTAGACCCTCAGGCTTTGTGCAGATACTTGCCCAGCTCGTACTTGCCGATAGCGGCGCGGTGCACCTCATCCGGGCCGTCGGCCAGGCGCAGGGTGCGCTGCATGGCGTACCAGTAGGCCAGCGGGAAATCATCACTGACCCCTGCCCCGCCATGGATCTGAATGGCGCGGTCGATCACCTTCAACGCCACATTCGGCGCTACCACCTTGATCTGGGCGATCTCGCTGGCCGCCACCTTGTTGCCGACGGTATCCATCATGTACGCCGCGTTGAGGGTGAGCAGGCGCGCCATATTGATTTCCATGCGCGACTCGGCGATCAGGTCGATATTGCCGCCCAGGCGCGCTAGCGGCTTGCCGAACGCCGTGCGTTCGAGGGCGCGCTCGCACATCAGTTTCAGCGCCCGTTCCGCCATGCCGATGGAACGCATGCAATGGTGAATGCGGCCTGGGCCAAGGCGGCCCTGGGCGATTTCGAAGCCGCGGCCCTCACCGAGCAGCACGTTGCTGTACGGCACGCGCACGTCCTCGAACAGCACTTCGGCGTGACCGTGGGGAGCATCGTCATAGCCGAACACCGGCAGCGGGCGCAGCACCTTCACGCCGGGCGTGTCCATGGGCACCAGAATCATCGAATGCTGTTGGTGGCGTGGGCCATCCGGATTGCTGAGGCCCATGAAGATCATGATCTTGCAGCGTGGGTCGCAAGCACCCGAGGTCCACCACTTGCGGCCATTGATCACCCATTGATCGCCATCACGAACAGCCGTGGCCTGCATGTTGGTGGCGTCCGACGAAGCGACGCCCGGCTCGGTCATCGCGAAGGCCGAACGAATCTCGCCGCTGAGCAGCGGCTCGAGCCATTGGCGCTTGTGGGCTTCGCTGCCGTAGCGCACCAGCACTTCCATGTTGCCGGTATCGGGCGCTGCGCAGTTGAACGGCTCGGCACCGATCAGCGAGCTGCCCATGATCTCTGCCAGCGGCGCGTATTCGGTATTGGTCAGCCCCGCGCCCAGCTCGGAATCGGGCAGGAACAGGTTCCACAGCCCCTCGCCTCTGGCGCGATCCTTGAGCTGTTCCATGATCGCAGTCGGCTGCCAGCGATCACCTTCGGCAACCTGACGCTCGAACTCGACCTCGGCCGGATAGACATGATCCTGCATGAACGCGGTAACGCGCTTGCGCAGTTGCTGAACCTTGGGGGAATAGGCGAAATCCACGGCGCACCTCGGCTGCGTTTCTGTGTGCCACGGATGCTAGTGGACGGCGGGTCATAAATCGACGCTATTTTCGGCGTGTATTAACATTCATCACCGATATAAGATCGACCCACAAGAACAACTGCGGAGTCGCTCAGGCATGAACCTGAACAAGGTCGATCTCAATCTTTTCGTGGTCTTCGACGCCATCTACACCGAAGCCAATCTCACCCGCGCCGGGCAGATCGTCGGCATCACCCAGCCGGCGGTATCCAACGCCCTGGCCCGTCTGCGCGAGACCTTCAACGACCCGTTATTCGTGCGCACCGCCCAGGGCATGGTGCCCACGCCAATGGCGCAGAACATCATCACGCCGGTTCGCAACGCCTTGCAGCAGCTACGCATCTCGGTGCAGGAAAGCCGCACCTTCAACCCGGCCCAGGCGACCAAGAGCTTTCGCATCAGCATGACCGACCTCACCGAGGCGGTGGTGCTGCCGCCGCTGTTCCAGCGTCTGCGCCGCCAGGCGCCGAGCGTGACCATCGAAAGCATGCTGGTAAAGCGCCGCGAAACCACCAAGGAACTGGCTGCCGGCCGGCTGGACTTCGCCGTGGATGCGCCGCTGAACATCGATCCGCAGGTGCGTCACGTCAAATTGATGGAGGACCGTTATGTCTGCGCCATGCGTCACGGGCACCCGCTGGCCAAGGAAAAGCTCAGCCTGGAAGCCTACCTGTCACTGACCCACATCCAGATCTCCAGCCGCCGCAGCGGCCTGGGCTATGTCGATCTGGCGCTGGGCAAGATGGGCATTCAGCGGCGTATCGCCTTGCGCTCGCAGCACTACCTGATGGCCTGCCGGGTGATGCGCGATACCGACATGGCGATCACCGTGCCGGAACGTTTCGCCCGCGACAACGACCTGTACTTCAGTGAACTGCCGGTGGCCGGCATCCCCTCGCTGGAGACCCACTTGTACTGGCATGAAAGTACCGATCAGGATCCCGCCAACCGCTGGATGCGTGAACAAATCATCGAGATCTGCCAGCGCATCACCTCCGAGGAACGCAAAGCGGCGGCCAGCGCCTGAGGTCAACCGAAGGAAGATCAGCTGGAATAGTCCAGCACCGTCCAGACCCGTGTCAGGCCTTCGCCGATCACGCAATTCGAGGCGCTCAACTGCTTATTGTCGTGCAGAGTCATGCGGGTGGTGACGCCATCGGCGGCGTCCTGGCGCTCGACCAGCCACTGCAGCTTGCCGCAATTGGGCGTGTCGATCACATAGCTCGCGGCAACGGGTGCCTGCTTGCTGTTCAGCTTGATGGCGTCGACCACAACGCCGTGTTCCTCGACCCGCTTGCCATCGGAAACCAGTACCGCCCAGGCCTGATCGTCTTCGATGACCAGGTAATTGGCATTGACCTTGGGTTGCTCGACCTGGGGCTGTACGCAGCCGGTCAGTGTTACCAACAGCACAATTGTCATGAGTATCTGGTGCATTACAGGGAGTCCTCGGCATTGATCAGCAGCGCCTTACAGCGCCACCAGACAGGGGAGTCGGCAAGCGTCGGGGCTCACTATTACCGAATACTGTTTATTTGTACAGTATTTTTGAATTACCCTAGCAGCCGTCATTACACGATCGCCGGCCCGGACATTTCCCGGCGAGCTCAGGCCTATAGCGGGAGCCTAACGATGCTGGACGTATTGCAACTCAAACACACGATCAATCGGATGCCACTGGACAAGGTGCGCCTCATCGTCGAGGAGCTGCATCTGGAGGGGATCGTTACCGAAGGTAAAACGCCGTTCAACCGCCTGCACTTCAACACCTGCTTCGCCGAGATCGAAGCGCTTCTGCAACGGGCCGGCTATCACCGCCAGCTTGACGTGGTGGGTTATCAGGGATTGGCCTATGCGATGTTCGACCCCAATCGCTGGGAGGCCGTCGAGGTGCTGCGCTGGCTGAGGGATTACGTCGAAGAAGCCAGGGCCTGCCCTGCCTCCTGATGAGGCGTTAACCGTACACGTGCTCGCTGATGGTTCGATTGCGCATCATTGCCTGGCCCGACTTCCTGGCATCGACTGCGCTCCAGTAGCTTGGCGCGATGCTTGCTTTAACCTCAACAATATCGCCTGGCAACCCTCAGATGGGAAGCCGGGTAACGTACACGGCATCTGCCAGACCACCTTCCCCCATCGGGTGTTCTGGTAGATGCCGTTCTTATTTGTGCCGCACTTTTCTGCAGGCAAAGAAAAACCCGGCCTGAGCCGGGTTTTTCATGATGCCTGAGCCTATTACTGGGCTTGGGCTTCTACTTCAGCTTCAACGCGACGGTTGATGGCGCGACCTTCTTCGGTAGCGTTGTCAGCAACCGGACGCGACTCACCGTAACCAACCGAGTTGACGCGGTCAGCGCCTACACCGTACTGGTTGACCAGCACGTCACGAACAGCGTTTGCACGACGCTCGGACAGCTTCTGGTTGTAAGCGTCAGTACCGACGGAGTCAGTGTGACCTTCAACGGTGGTGGTGGTCTGCGGGTACTGGTTCATGAAGTCAGCCAGGTTCTTGATGTCACCGTAGCTTTCTTGCTTGACAGCAGCTTTGTCGAAGTCGAATTTCACGTCCAGTTCAACGCGAACGACTTGCGGAGCTTCTTCAACGACCGGAGCCGGAGCCGGGGTAGGCTCTGGAGCCGGCTCAGTTACCTGAGCGACCTGACGGGTGCTGCCACCGAAGTTCAGACCAACACCAACGCCGGCTTGCCACTCAGTGTCACCTTTGTCGATGTTGTACAGAGCTTCAACGCCTGCACGAGCATAGAACATTTCGGTGAAGTAGTACTTGGCACCGCCACCAACGATGGCCAGAGTCGAAGTGTCGCGGCCGCCTTTGTTGGCGTCGCCGATGCTCTGGTGGCCAACGCCGCCGGAAACGTACGGACGCAGGCCTACACCCGGCTGGCCGAAGTGGTAGAGGGCTTTCAGATCGGTCAGGTTGCCCTTGATGTTCTTGCTGCCAGCAGCGCCTTCGCCACGCAGGTCGTGGTATTCGCCGTAGGACAGTGCCAGCTCGACATCGTCGGTCAGGTAGTAGCCAACGCTAGCGCCGAACTGGTTGCCTTCGTCGTGAGCGAAATCACGCTGGCTGTCGGTGAAGTAGCGGTTGGCAAAGCCTTCCACCTCGACAGCGCCTTGGCCTTGGGCCAGCACGCCCATGGAGGTAGCGGCTACCAAGGAGCCAATGACTACGCCTAAGGTGTTTTTCAGTTTCATCCGTTAAATCCCCATCTATGAGTGATTGATCCGCATGCAGGTAGACATGCGAGTCTGCGGTAAGTTTACTAAAACTCACCTTTGCCAGTTAAAGCTTGCCCCGAACTAACTTTCGGTAATACCTGCAAACTTTTCCCGCAATCGGTCCAACGCTCGCTTGTAACGCATTTTGGTAGCACTGAGTCCCATATGCATGATGTCGGCGATCTCCTGAAACTCGAGTTCTGCGACAAAACGCAGCACCAGAATTTCCCGGTCAATCGGGTTCACATGCACGAGCCAGCGATCCAGTCCGCCTTTGTCCTCTATCTTCGGCGCCTTCTCTTCCGACGCCTCTTCCAGAGGATCCAAACTCAGTGCATCCATCAAACGACGTTTGCGACGCTCCTTGCGGTACTGAGTGATGCATTCGTTGTAAGTAATGCTGTACAGCCAGGTCTTGAACTTCGATTTGCCCTCGAAGTTCTTGAGCCCATATAGAACCTTGAGCATCACCTCCTGACAGACATCGTCGGCATCTCGATCGTTCCCTAAATATCGCGCGCATACATTGAACAGCGTGCGCTGGTAACGTCGCATCAGTTCTTCGTACGCACGGGTTATATGGAACAGCTCGTCATGGGCGCGTGCCACCAGCTCCTCGTCGGAGAGCTCGCGTGGGTCATAGCGCAGTGACGGTGATTGGGGTGCGTTCAAAGCAGATTGGGCCAACGGTCAGGACGAAAGCAGCCAGCGCCTGTCGAGCAGGCCGCTGGCTGGGCGCATATCGTAGCAGAAATGCCCTTTAGCGGCTGCTCACCCGTTGCTCGAGCAATACCCGGTTGGCGAGCGAAACCAGCTCACCGGAGTCGGTCAGCACGGTGGTCTTGACCGTGCCGATCTCCTCGATCTGTCCCTGCACGCCATCCACTTCGATTTCCTGGCCCACCTGATACAACTCACGTACATAAATGCCGGCCAGAATCTGGCTGGCCAGCCCACGGCTACCCAGGCCAAGGGCGAGCGCCACGGCCAGGCCGACGGAAATCAGCACGATGGCGATGACGTTGTTGAGCAGGTCGGTCTTGACCTCCAGCTGGCCGATGGCCACGGAGATGCTGATGATGATCACCAGGCCTTGGGCCAGGCGCGCCAGGCCATGGGCGTAATCCAGGCCAACGCCTTCTGCGGCGCCGCGTACCAGGCCGCTGAGCAGATGGCCCAGCAGCACACCGGCGAGCAGGATCAGGGCCGCACCGAATACCTTGGGCAGGTACAGCGCCAGCACGTCCAGGGTCGCAGAGACCCGCTCCAGGCCCAGCGACTCGGCGGCGGAGACCAGGAACACCAGCAGCACGAACCAGTAGACGATCTTGCCGATCAAGGTGGAGACCGGCACCTGGAAGCCGGCGCGGCCGAGGATCTTGGTCAGCCCGGTGCCGGCCATCAGGCGATCGAGACCGACCTTGCCGAGCAGTTTGGAAAGCAGCGTATCGAGCAGCTTGGCGACGATGAAGCCCAGCAGGACCAGCACCAGTGCCACGAACAGGTTGGGAATGAAGCTGGCGACTTTGGTCCACAGCGCCGTCATCGCGGCGACCAGGCTATGAGTCCAGGGATCGAGTTCCATTTTCATTGCGCCTTATCGGAAGAACGAGCAGCACGACGGCGTGAAACCGGTGCGACATGGGAAGAGCCATTGTTGAGAGCGATCATCAGGGCGCTAGCCCAGTGCCCCATCAGGCCGAACAGGTCGCCCGCGCCCACCTGGCGGTTGGCGGTTTTCAGCACTCGGTTCAGGCAGGCATCGTCGTCGCGCGCAGGCGAGGACGAGGCTTTCAACAAATCACGCAGAGATTCTTCGAATGGATCGTGCATGGCAGACCTCACAGAACGTCTCCGCTAGACGAAGCGCTTGCCGGGTGAGTCACATCACACCCAGCGCAGGCGTCGAAACAGCAGCCACTGCCCCAGGCCGATCAGCACCATCAGCAAACAGGCGACCAGGAACCCATAAGGGCTCTCGGCGCCTGGAATGCCGCCCACGTTGATACCCAAAAGACCGGTGACGAAACTCATCGGCAGGAAGATGCAGGTGATGATGCCGAAGCGAAACATGATGTGGTTCATGCGCACGTCCAGCCGACGATTCTCGGTTTCCAGCAGCAGCCCGATGCGCTCGCGGGTCAGCTCCAGCTCCTCGAGATAGCGCAGCAGCCGGTTGTTCAGCTCGTTCCAGTACAGGCCGTCATCGTGGCTCAGCCAGGGCAGCTGGCTACGCGTGAGCTGTGCGTAGATATCGCGCTGCGGCGACAGGAAACGGCGCAAGCCCGCAGCGCGGCGGCGGATATTCAGCAGCAGACCGTGATCGGGCAAGGTGCGCTCGTTGCCATCGACCATCTCTTCCTGCTCATCGACCAGGTCGGAGAGCCCGGTCACCAGATCCTCGACCTTGTCGGTCAGGTAGTCGCTGAGCTGCAGGATCAGCTCGGACGGATTTTTCGGCCCCTTGCCGGCCTGCAGGCGTTCGATCAGATCTTCGGTGGCGCGCAGCGGACGCAGGCGCAGCGAGATGACCCGCCTCGCCCCAGCGGAAATGCGCACCGACACCATGTCCTCGGGCTCGGCGCCCGGGTTGAGGTTGACACCGCGCAGGAACAGCAGCAGTTCATCATCGGGTAGCGGCAAGGCACGCGGCCGCGTGTTTTCCTCGAGCAGCAGGTCGCAGGCGAATTCGCTCAATCCACTGTCGCGGCGCAACCAGCTCTGGGTCTGCGGATGGCTGCGGTCCCAGTGCAGCCAAAGGCTCTGACCGTCTTCGAGCTGCAAGTCATCGAGTTGCGCACGGGCCACCGCCTGGGCGCCGCCCTTGCCATCCAGCACGAAGCCGTGCACCAGGCCCCACTGGGCGTTGTCTTCCTCGTACATCCATACCCCTTGCTTGCTGCCTGGCGACTACAGCTCCTGGTTATTCGCTTTGCAGTGCCTGCGCTGAAACGATGATGCCGTTGTTGTCGGCGTACAGGTATTCGCCCGGGCGGAAGGTGACGCCGCCGAAGTTGACCACCACGTTGAGATCGCCCAGGCCGCGCTTCTCGGTTTTCATCGGATGGCTACCCAGTGCCTGCACACCCAGGTTGGTTTGCGCGAGCACGTCGACGTCACGCACGCAGCCGTAGATCACCATGCCTTCCCAGCCGTTGCTCGCGGCCTTCTCGGCGATCATGTCGCCCAGCAGCGCGCAGCGCAGCGACGCACCGCCGTCGACCACCAGCACCTTGCCAGCGCCTGGCTGCTCGGCCTGGGACTTGACCAGGGAGTTGTCCTCGAAACATTTGACGGTGACGATCTCGCCGCCGAACGAGTCGCGGCCGCCGAAGTTGCTGAACATCGGCTCCACGACGCTGACCAGTTCCGGATTGGCGTCACACAGATCGGGCGTGCTGTAGTGCATGGCGAAGCTCCTGGTGAGTGTTCGAAGCCTGCAGCATAGCCTTATCCGGTACGCCTCGAACACTCTTGCCGGCGCGCAGGCCTTGCTGCATCAGAGCGTGGCAGAAATCGCCGCCCCGCCCTGTTCATCCGTCTCGAGAACCGGAGCCTGACGCTCGCCGGCAAGCCAGCGACGCACTAGGGGCCAGACTTCGTCCTGAGCCGGCTTGCTGACCAGCATCTGCACATGATCGTACTCATGGGCAAAGCCATGGCCGCGCCCCAGCACCACGAACTCGCGCTCTGGCGAGGCAAACTGCGCGAACAGTTCACAACAGGCTTCGGGCGGGCATTGCACATCCGCGTCGCTGGCCACCGCCAGCAGCGGCACCCTCACCTCCTGCAGCCCTGCCCACCAGTCGCGTTCGGCATCGCCGAAACGGCCGAACAGGCGATGCCAGCGCAAGGTTTCAAGGGCAATACCGATCGGCTCGTCCTCCGGCCCGCGCTTGAATCGTGCGCCCGAAAGCACCGGGAAACGCTTGAGCAGCAGACGGGCGATCCATTCAACAGGCGGCACCTTGAGCATCCAGTAGCGGCGACTGACCTCGGCGCCGAACAGTCCGACAGTGGCGACACCAGCCTGCGGCAGATAGCCGCCGCCCAGCGCCGCAGCCAGGGTCAGGCCGCCCAGGGAATGCCCCAGCCAGTGAATAGGTGCCGGGTTCTGCTCGGCGACGAAGGCGGCGATCGCCGGCAGGTCGTAACGGGCGTAATCGGCCACGCAGTTGTCCCGGTAGGCCAGGTTGCGCGGCGAAAGACCATGACCGCGCATCTCGGCGATCCACACATCGAAGCCGGCGCGCACCAAATAAGGCCCAAGGCCGATACCACCAGCCGAGTACCAGAAGCGCCGGTTGGAAAAACTGCCATGCAGCAGGATCACCGGCTCGCCGCGGACTTCTTCCTGCCCTGCCAGGCCAAGACGGGTCAGGGCTAGCTCGATGCTGAAATCCGGACTGTTGCCGGGTTTGAGGCGGTAGACATCTTCACTCAGGTCGCCACGTAGCTCGGCACTCATCAGCGCTACGGGAAACAACTCACTGCTGCTTTGCATCTTCTTCGCTCTGACACAACAAATTGCCTGCCGCAGAAGCTCTGCGGCAGGCATCGATATTCAAAATCCGGTGAAGCGGCTTAGGCTCTGTACGGAAAGTACCTGCGCTCGGTGATGCATCGTTAAAAATCGCCTCGGACTGCTCATTTACAGCTCGTAAACTCCGCGTCCTCACCGTTTTTTGCCTCGCCTGACCTTCGCTCGGACACTTTTCGTACAGGCCCTAGGAGCCTGCTGACACAAAAAAGGGCAGGTAGAACCTGCCCTCGGGTCACCTCAATGCCAATCGATCAGCCCGGCTGACCTTCGGCCAGGAAGAACCAGGTTTCCAGTACCGAGTCGGGGTTCAGGGACACGCTTTCGATGCCCTGCTCCATCAGCCAGCGCGCCAGGTCCGGGTGGTCCGACGGCCCCTGGCCGCAGATGCCGATGTACTTGCCGGCCTTGTTGCAGGCCTGGATGGCGTTGGACAACAGCTTCTTGACCGCCGGGTTACGCTCGTCGAACAGGTGCGCGACGATGCCGGAATCGCGGTCCAGGCCCAGGGTCAGCTGGGTCAGATCGTTGGAGCCGATGGAGAAGCCGTCGAAGTATTCGAGGAATTCTTCGGCGAGGATGGCGTTGGATGGCAGCTCGCACATCATGATGACCTTCAGGCCATCCTGGCCGCGCGCCAGGCCGTTTTCGGCGAGCAGATCGACCACCTGCTTGGCTTCGCCCAGGGTACGCACGAACGGCACCATGATCTCGACGTTGGTCAGGCCCATCTCGTTGCGGACCTTCTTCAGCGCCCGGCACTCGAGCTCGAAGCAGTCACGGAACGACTCGCTGATGTAGCGCGAGGCGCCGCGGAAACCCAGCATCGGGTTTTCTTCTTCCGGCTCGTACAGCTTGCCGCCGATCAGGTTGGCGTATTCGTTGGACTTGAAGTCGGACAGGCGCACGATGACTTTCTTCGGCCAGAACGCGGCGGCCAGGGTGCTGATGCCCTCGACCAGTTTCTCGACGTAGAAACCCACTGGATCGGCGTAGCCGGCGATGCGTTTCTCGACGCTTTCCTGGATTTCCGGCGGCAGGCCGTCCATGTTCAGCAGCGCCTTGGGGTGCACGCCGATCATGCGGTTGATGATGAACTCCAGGCGCGCCAGGCCGATACCGGCGTTGGGCAACTGGGCGAAATCGAAGGCGCGGTCGGGGTTGCCGACGTTCATCATGATCTTGAACGGCAGCTCGGGCATGGCGTCGATGGAGTTCTGACGTACGTCGAAGCCCAGCTCGCCTTCGAAGATGAAACCGGTGTCGCCTTCGGCGCAGGAAACCGTCACACCCTGGCCGTCACGCAGCGCGTGGGTGGCGTTGCCGCAACCGACCACGGCCGGAATGCCCAGCTCGCGGGCGATGATCGCCGCGTGGCAGGTACGCCCGCCGCGGTTGGTGACGATGGCGCTGGCGCGCTTCATCACCGGTTCCCAGTCCGGGTCGGTCATGTCGGAAACCAGCACGTCGCCGGGCTGGACCTTGTCCATCTCCGATACGTCGTTGATCACCCGCACCTTGCCGGCGCCGATCTTCTGGCCGATGGCGCGGCCTTCGACCAGCACGGTGCCTTTTTCCTTGAGCAGGTAGCGCTCCATCACGGTGGCGCTGGCACGGCTCTTAACGGTTTCCGGACGGGCCTGGACGATGTACAGCTTGCCGTCGTCGCCGTCCTTGGCCCACTCGATGTCCATCGGGCGGCCGTAGTGTTTCTCAATGATCATGGCCTGCTTGGCCAGTTCGCTGACTTCGGCATCGGTCAGGCAGAAGCGCGCACGGTCGGCGCGATCGACGTCAACCACCTTGACCGACTTGCCGGCCTTGGCTTCATCGCCGTAGACCATCTTGATGGCCTTGCTGCCCAGGTTGCGACGCAGGATCGCCGGGCGCCCGGCTTCCAGGGTCTGCTTGTGCACATAGAATTCGTCCGGGTTTACCGCGCCCTGAACCACGGTTTCGCCCAGGCCGTAGGCGCCGGTGATGAACACCACATCGCGGAAGCCCGATTCGGTATCCAGGGTGAACATCACGCCGGCGGTGCCGGTTTCCGAACGCACCATGCGCTGAACGCCAGCGGACAGGGCGACCAGCTTGTGGTCGAAGCCCTGGTGCACGCGGTAGGCGATGGCGCGGTCGTTGAACAGCGAAGCGAAGACTTCCTTGGCGGCGCGGATGACGTTGTCGACGCCGCGAATGTTCAGGAAGGTTTCCTGCTGGCCGGCGAAGGAAGCATCCGGCAGGTCTTCGGCGGTGGCCGATGAGCGCACAGCCACGGCCATGTTGTCGTTGCCGCCCGCCATGGCGGCGAAGGCGCTGCGAATCTGCTTGTCGAGCTCGGCCGGAAATTCGGCGTCCATCACCCACTGACGAATCTGCGCGCCGGTCTTGGCCAGGGCGTTGACGTCGTCGACATCCAGAGCGTCGAGCGCTTCGTGGATCTGCGCGTTGAGGCCGCTCTGTTCGAGGAAGTCGCGATAGGCCTGGGCCGTGGTGGCGAAACCACCAGGAACCGAAACGCCAGCGCCCGCCAGGTTGCTGATCATCTCGCCGAGGGAGGCGTTCTTGCCCCCTACATGCTCGACGTCGTGATTGCCGAGCTTATCGAGGGAAACTACGTACTCTGCCAAGGTGATCTCTCCACTTCAGTGTTGGAAAAGCTCATGGGCTGGAAACGCCGTCGGCATGCGCCGGGTGGACAATGGCCTGGCCCTGGAAAATAAGTAACAATGCAAACCCATCAGGGCCGGCAAAAAACCGACCTATCATAGCCAAGATTCGTTCCCAGCTTATAGGCCATTTGCGCAATGACTCGAACCGCCTACTTCATCTCCGACGGCACCGGCATCACCGCGGAAGCATTGGGGCAAAGCCTGCTGGCCCAGTTCGACACCATCGGCTTCACCAAGCTCACGCGGCCCTACGTGGACAGCGTGGAAAAAGCGCGCGCCATGGTACAACAAATCAATAATGCCGCCGACAGAGACGGCGCCAACCCGATCGTCTTCGCCACCATCGTCAACCAGGAAATCCACGACATCCTGGTCGAGTCCCGCGGCTTCATGATCGACATCTTCTCGACCTTCCTGGCGCCGCTGGAGCAGGAACTCGATTCCCACTCCTCATACTCGGTGGGCAAGTCGCACTCGATCAGCGGCAACACCAACTACATGGAGCGTATCGAGGCGGTCAACTTCGCCCTCGACAACGACGACGGCGCCCGCACCCATTATTACGACAAGGCCGACCTGATCCTGGTCGGCGTGTCACGCTGCGGCAAGACCCCGACCTGCCTGTATATGGCCATGCAATACGGCATCCGCGCGGCTAACTACCCGCTCACCGAAGACGACATGGAGCGCCTGCAACTGCCTGCTTCGCTGAAGAAACACCGCGACAAGCTGTTCGGCCTGACCATCGATCCCGACCGCCTGGCGGCGATTCGCAACGAGCGCAAGCCAAACAGCCGTTACGCCAGCTATGCTCAGTGCGAATTCGAGGTGCGCGAGGTGGAAAGCCTGTTCCGCCGCGAATCGATCAACTTCATCGACTCCACGCATTTCTCGGTTGAGGAAATCTCCGCCAAGATCCTGGTGGAAAAAGGCGTCGAACGACGCTTCAAATAATGCCCCTGTGAGGGTCTCGTCATGACGCTGTCCGATGCCGTGCTGTTCGCTCCGCTCGCCTTCCTGATCGCGTTGACGCCAGGCCCCAACAACTTCTGCGCCATGAACAACGGCATTCGTCATGGCATCGGCGCAGCCCTGCTGGCCACCACCGGGCGCGTGGCGGCATTCACCATCTTCCTGAGCATTTCCGCCGTGGGCCTGGGCGCCATGCTGCTGGCCTCGGAAACCGCGTTCACGGCAATCAAATGGGTCGGTGCCCTGTATCTCCTTTATCTGGGCATCAGCGCCTGGCGCAGCCGGGAATTCAATGGCCTGGACCTGGAAGGCGCGGTGCCGGCCGTGCAGCCGCAACGACGTATCGGCCACCTGATGCTGCAGGAATTTCTGATCGGCATCAGCAACCCCAAGGCGATTCTGTTGTTCGCCGCGATCTTCCCGCAGTTCATCAAGCCCGGCGAGCCGGCAAGCGAACAGTTCATATACCTGGGCGCCACCTACCTGCTGGCCGAATACGCAGCCTCGCTGGTCTATGCCCTGTTCGGCCGGCAGATCCGCCGTTTCATCCGCACCCGGCAAGGGGCGCAGCGGCTTAACCGCACCACCGGCGCCTTTTTCATGGGTGCCGGCGGCCTGCTGCTTAGCACGACTCAGCATTAAGGCTAAGCCGGCACGCGCACCCAGCCTTCCATGAGTATCCGCGCACTGCGGCTCATGATCGCCTTGGTGACCACCCAGTTGCCATCGACCTGACTCGCTTCGGCGCCGACTCGCAAGGTGCCGGAAGGGTGGCCGAAACGCACCGCCTGGCGCTCGCCGCCGCCCGCCGCCAGATTGACCAGGGTGCCCGGCACCGCTGCCGCTGCGCCGATGGCCACGGCGCAGGTGCCCATCATGGCGTGGTGCAGCTTGCCCATGGACAGCGCCCGCACCAGCAAGTCGACCTCACCCGCGTCGACCGTTTTGCCGCTGGAGGCGCGGTAGCTTTTCGGCGCGCTGACGAACGCCACCTTGGGCGTATGCTGTCGGGTCAACGCCTCTTCAGCGCTCTTGATCAGGCCCATGCGCAAGGCGCCGGCCACGCGAATCTGCTCGAAGCGTGCCAGCTGCGCCGGGTCCGCATTGATGTCCTCGCGCAGCTCGGTGCCCTGGTAGCCGATATCTTCGGCATTGACGAAGATGGTCGGGATGCCTGCACTGATCAGGGTCGCCTTGAACGTACCGACGCCAAGCACGTCCAGCTCGTCCACCAGATTGCCGGTGGGAAACATCGAGCCGCCCTCCTCGCCATCATCGGATGGGTCGAGAAACTCCAGCACGATCTCCGCTGC
Source organism: Pseudomonas fulva 12-X (assembly GCF_000213805.1). Taxonomy (NCBI): domain Bacteria; kingdom Pseudomonadati; phylum Pseudomonadota; class Gammaproteobacteria; order Pseudomonadales; family Pseudomonadaceae; genus Pseudomonas; species Pseudomonas fulva. The sequence continues at coordinate 2,735,452 of NC_015556.1, forward strand.
CGGAAAGGTCACGCCATCGAGTTCGAAGTCACCGATTTCCTGTACCTGGCCATCGCTGACCGGCACGTGAGCGATGATGGTTTTCTGGATATTGGCCTGCCAGATACGCACCACGCAGGTGCCGTTGTCAGGAATCCGCTCGGGATCGACCAGGCCGGCATGGATGGCGAAAGCACCGGCGGCGGTAGACAGATTGCCGCAGTTGCCACTCCAGTCGACGAAGGCCTTGTCGATGGAAACCTGGCCATAGAGGTAGTCGACATCGTGATCGGGCTGAGTGCTTTTCGACAGGATCACGCACTTGGAGGTGCTCGAGGTGGCGCCGCCCATGCCGTCGATCTGCGCCGCATAGGGGTCAGGGCTGCCGATCACCCGCATGAACAGTTTATCGCGGGCCTCGCCCGGCACCTGGCAGGGCTCGGGCAAGTCCTGCAGACGAAAGAACACGCCCTTGCTGGTACCGCCACGCATATAGGTGGCGGGGATTTTCACTTGCGGCAGATAAGCCATGGGTGCAGTCCTGATTGGAAGTGTTGATGCTGGTTTTTCCGGCATTGCATCCGGGCTAAGCGATAAATAAGTCGTAGGGTGGATTGAGGCCCGTAGCTGGCGCTTTTTTCATCCACCGTGACAACGCAAATGATGGATCGATACAGCGTGTTCCACCCTACCTCGTCACGCCACTGCGCCCTCGAGGAAGTCCTTGGCGAAGCGCTGCAGCACTCCACCGGCCTTGTAGACGCTGACATCCGCCGCGGTATCCAGGCGGCAGGTCACCGGCACCCGAACCACTTCAGCGTTGCGGCGATTGACCACCAGGGTCAGGTCGCAGCGCGGCGAGATGTCGCCCTCGATGTCGTAGGTTTCGGTGCCGTTCAGACCCAGGGTCAGGCGCGTGGTGCCTGGCTTGAATTCCACCGGCAGCACGCCCATGCCGACCAGGTTGGTGCGGTGGATACGCTCGAAGCCTTCGGCGACGATCACCTCCACGCCAGCCAAGCGCACGCCCTTGGCTGCCCAGTCCCGAGACGAGCCCTGGCCGTAGTCGGCGCCGGCCACGATGATCAGGTTCTGCTTGCGGTTCATGTAGGTCTCGATGGCCTCCCACATGCGCATCACCTGGCCCTCGGGCTCGACGCGAGCCAGCGAGCCCTTCTTCACCTGCCCGTCGACCACGACCATCTCGTTGACCAGTTGCGGGTTGGCGAAGGTGGCGCGCTGGGCAGTGAGGTGGTCGCCCCGGTGAGTCGCGTAGGAGTTGAAGTCCTCCTCCGGCAGGCCCATTTTCGCCAGGTACTCGCCGGCCGCCGAGTCCGCCAGGATGGCGTTGGACGGCGACAGGTGATCGGTGGTGATGTTGTCCGGCAGAATAGCCAGCGGCCGCATGCCCTTGAGCGTACGCTCGCCGGCCAACGCGCCTTCCCAGTACGGCGGACGGCGGATATAGGTGCTCATCGGCCGCCAGTCATACAGCGGGCTTTCGGCCTCCTGCACGTTGCCCAGGTCGAACATCGGGATATAGATCTGCTTGAACTGCTCGGGCTTCACGCTTGCCGCAACGATGGCGTCGATTTCCTCGTCGCTCGGCCACAGATCCTTCAGCGTGATCGGATTACCGGTCGCGTCATGGCCGAGCACATCCTGCTCGATATCGAAACGCACGGTGCCGGCGATGGCATAGGCCACCACCAGCGGCGGCGAGGCCAGGAAGGCCTGCTTGGCGTAGGGATGGATACGCCCGTCAAAGTTGCGGTTGCCACTCAGCACTGCGGTGGCATACAGGTCGCGGTCGATGATTTCCTTCTGGATCACCGGATCCAGCGCGCCGGACATGCCATTACAGGTGGTGCAGGCGTAGGCGACGATGCCAAAGCCGAGCTTCTCCAGCTCCGGCAGCAGGCCGGCTTCTTCCAGGTACAGCTTGGCGACCTTGGAACCCGGCGCGAAGGAGGTTTTTACCCAGGGTTTGCGCACCAGGCCCAGCGCGTTGGCCTTCTTGGCCACCAGGCCGGCTGCGACCACGTTGCGCGGATTGGACGTGTTGGTGCAGCTGGTGATGGCGGCGATGATCACCGCGCCATCGGGCATCAGCCCCTGAGCCTCTTCGCCCTTACCAACCTGCAGCTTGGCTTCATCGGCGATGCCGCGCTCGGCGAGCGCCGAGGTGGGCAGGCGCCGATGCGGGTTGCTCGGCCCGGCCATGTTGCGGCCCACGCTGCCCAGGTCGAAGCGCAGCACGCGCTCGTACTCGGCACCTTCCAATGCGCTGCTCCAGAGCCCAAGGGTCTTGGCGTAATGCTCGACCAGCGTGACCTGCTCCGGCTCGCGGCCAGTGAGCTTGAGGTAGTCGATGGTTTGCTCGTCGATGTAGAACATCGAGGCGGTGGCGCCGTATTCCGGGCACATGTTGGAGATGGTCGCACGGTCGCCAATGGACAGGCTGTCCGCCCCTCCACCAAAGAACTCGACCCAGGCGCCCACCACCCGCTCCTTGCGCAGGAACTCGGTCAGCGCCAGGACGATATCGGTGGCGGTGATGCCAGGCTGGCGCTTGCCAGTGAGTTCGACGCCGACGATATCCGGCAGGCGCATCATCGACGGGTGGCCAAGCATCACCGTCTCGGCTTCCAGGCCGCCGACGCCAATGGCGATCACGCCCAGGGCGTCCACGTGCGGGGTGTGCGAGTCGGTACCGACGCAGGTGTCAGGGAAGGCGATGCCGCCACGCGCCTGGATCACCGGGCTCATTTTCTCCAGGTTAATCTGGTGCATGATGCCGTTGCCGGCCGGGATCACATCGACGTTCTTGAACGCGGTTTTCGTCCAGTCGATGAAGTGGAAGCGATCCTCGTTGCGGCGATCCTCGATGGCGCGATTCTTCTCGAAAGCGTCCGGGTCGAAGCCCGGCGCTTCCACAGCCAGCGAATGGTCGACGATCAACTGGGTCGGCACCACCGGGTTGACCTTGGCCGGATCACCACCTTTTTCGGCGATGGCGTCGCGCAGGCCGGCAAGGTCGACCAACGCGGTCTGGCCGAGAATGTCGTGGCAGACCACCCGCGCCGGATACCAGGGAAAATCCAGGTCGCGCTTGCGGTAGACCAGCTGTTCCAGCGACGCGGTCAGGTCTTGCGGATCGCAGCGGCGTACCAGCTGCTCGGCGAGTACGCGCGAGGTGTAGGGCAGCCTCGCCCAGGCACCGGCCTGGATCGCCTCGACCGCCTCACGGGCGTCGAAGTAATCCAGCACGGTGCCGGGCAGGCGCTTGCGGTACTGGCTGTTCACGGTGTCATTCATCTTATTTACGGTCCTTGAGCGCCACGAACTTGAGGTCTTCGGGGCCTGTGTAGTTGGCGCTCGGACGGATGATCTTGCCGTCGATGCGCTGCTCGATGACGTGCGCGGACCAGCCGGCGGTGCGGGCGATGACGAACAGCGGCGTGAACATGGCGGTGGGCACGCCCATCATGTGGTAGCTCACGGCGCTGAACCAGTCGAGGTTGGGGAACATCTTCTTGATGTCCCACATGATGGTTTCCAGGCGCTCGGCGATATCGAACATCTTGGTACTGCCCTGCTCCACGGACAGCTCGCGGGCCACTTCCTTGATCACCTTGTTGCGCGGGTCGCTGACGGTGTAGACCGGGTGACCGAAGCCGATCACCACTTCCTTGCGCCCTACTCGTTCGCGGATATCGGCCTCGGCTTCGTCCGGGTTGTCGTAGCGCTTCTGCACCTCAAAGGCCACTTCGTTGGCGCCGCCATGCTTGGGCCCGCGCAGCGCGCCGATGGCGCCGGCGATGCAGGAGAACAGGTCCGAACCGGTGCCGGCAATCACCCGCGAGGTGAAGGTCGAAGCATTGAATTCGTGCTCGGCATACAGATTGAGCGAGGTGTGCATGGCGCGCACCCAGGACTCGCGCGGCTTCTCACCATGCAGCAGGTGCAGGAAGTGGCCGCCGATGGAGTCGTCGTCGGTCTCCACGTCGATGCGCTTGCCGTTGTGGCTGTAGTGGTACCAGTACAGCAGTGCCGAGCCGAGGGAGGCCATCAGCTTGTCAGCGATATCCCGGGCGCCCGGATGATTGTGGTCGTCCTTCTCCGGCGCCAGACAGCCGAGTACGGACACAGCGGTGCGCATCACATCCATCGGGTGCGCCGACGGTGGCAGTTGTTCGAGCGCCGCCTTCACACCAGCCGGCAGCCCGCGCAGGGCCTTGAGCTTGGCCTTGTAACCCGCCAGTTCGGCGACGTTGGGCAGCTTGCCGTGCACCAGCAGGTGGGCGATCTCCTCGAACTCGCAGCGGTTGGCGAAATCCAGCACGTCATAACCGCGGTAGTGCAGGTCGTTACCGGTACGGCCCACGGTGCACAGTGCGGTGTTGCCGGCGGCAGTGCCGGAAAGGGCAACGGATTTCTTCGGTTTGAAGCCTGGCGTGGTTTCGGTGGCGCTCATGGTTATCTCCTCAGAATGTTGTTCTTGTTCTTACTTCTTGCCGGCGGCGAACAGCGCATCGAGCTTCTGCTCGAAAGCGTGATAGCCGATGCGGTCATAGAGCTCGGCGCGGCTCTGCATCTGCTCGACCACGTCTTTCTGGTGGCCGTTCTGGCGGATCGAGGTGTAGACACTTTCCGCTGCCTTGTTGGCAGCGCGAAACGCGGACAGCGGATAGAGCTGGATGGCGACACCGACCGAGGCCAGCTCGTCGCGGGTGAACAGCGGCGTGGCACCGAATTCGGTGATGTTGGCCAGTACCGGCACCTTGAGCGCCTCGACGAAACGCTGGTAGGTCGGCAGGTCATAGGCCGCCTCGGCGAAGATGCCGTCGGCGCCCGCCTCCACGTAACGCAGGCAGCGTTCGATGGCGGCGTCCACGCCCTCGGCCTGAATGGCATCGGTGCGGGCGATCAGGAAGAAATCCGGATCGGTCTTGGCATCGGCGGCAGCACGCACACGGTCGACCATTTCCTCACAGGAAACGATCTCCTTGCCCGGCCGATGGCCGCAGCGCTTGGCGCCGACCTGATCCTCGATATGGGCAGCAGCAGCACCGGCCTTGATCAGGCTCTTGATGGTGCGCTCGATATTGAAGGCGCTGGGCCCGAAACCGGTGTCGATATCGACCATCAGCGGCAGATCGCACACATCGGTGATACGCCGCACGTCGATCAGCACATCTTCCAGGGTATTGATGCCCAGATCCGGCAAGCCCAGGGAGCCGGCCGCGACACCGCCACCGGAGAGGTAAATCGCCTTGAAACCGGCACGTTGGGCCAGCAGCGCATGGTTGGCGTTGATCGCGCCGATCACTTGCAGCGGCTGCTCTTCGGCGAGGGCCTGGCGGAAACGCTGGCCGGCGGAAAGCTGGGTCATGAATCACCTCGGGTCTTGGATGGGGTGGCGAGCGCCTCTTTATAGTGGCGCTCGATATTGCGTTTGGAGGCGCCGATATGACGGCGCATCAACAGCTCGGCCAGCTCGCCGTCACGGCCTTCGATGGCGTCGAGAATGCGGTGGTGCTCGGCGAAAGCCTGGTGCGGCCGGTTGGGCGTGGCAGAGAACTGCAGGCGGTACATGCGCACCAGCTGATACAGCTCGTCGCACAGCAGCTTGGCCAGGGTGCGATTGCCGCTGCCCTGGATGATCCGGTAGTGAAAGTCGAAGTCGCCTTCCTGCTGGTAGTAGCCGACACCGGCCTGGAAGGCGGCGTCCTGCTCGTGCAGCTCCAGCACCCGGCGCAGGTCGTCGATCTCGGCCTGGCTCATGCGCTCGGCCGCCTGACGGCAGGCCATGCCTTCCAGGGATTCGCGGATTTCGTAGAGTTCGATCAGCTCGGCGTGACTGAGCGAAACCACCCGCGCGCCGACATGGGGCACACGCACCAGCAGCTTCTGCCCCTCCAGCCGGTGAATCGCTTCACGCAACGGCCCACGGCTGATGCCGTAGGTACGTGCCAGCTCCGGCTCGGAAATCTTCGAGCCCGGCGCAATCTCGCCACGCACGATGGCCAGCTGAATCTGGCGGAAGACGTTTTCGGCGAGCGTGCCGGAATCCTCCTGAGCGCTGTTTACTTCGATGGCATCCAGCATATTGTCGACACTCAAAGACCAATAAACCTAGATAACTCGATAAATCGCATTTATTCAAGCATAAAGTGTCGACAATCAACGGATTTAGACAAAAAACCAGTACGGCTGGCGCCCAGGCTCCTCATCAGCCTAGACACCCAGCTGCCAACATGCCGCGCGTGACGCCGCGCACACCCAGGATTGCGCAGGTGTTTAGGCGATGCAGTCCGCTAACGCTCAAACGCCATACGGCAGCCGAAAGACTTAGCAAACAATCACATGCGGCAAGGTATCAGCAGCGGCAGACAGCCCTGGGTGCGCTGCACACGCCATTGTCAGCACGCTCGCCGGCCATGCTAGACTTCGCCTCATTTCGCCCAAGGGCCGCTGCTGCACTGGCGCCTGGGGCCGTCTTCAATGGCGCATGGATCGTCCCATCGCTTCATCGACTCAAGGACCCATGAGACTTCATTTCCTGACTACCCTGCCCTGCCTGCTGGCGCTGTCCTGCCAGGCCATCGCCGCGGACAAGACCATCTACGGTCTGAACGAATACGTCAGCCTCGACCTCGACGTGCAAGTGGCCGCCAAACTCGACACCGGCGCCCAGACCGCCTCCCTAAGCGCCCGCGATATCGAACGCTTCAAGCGTGACGGCGAACGCTGGGTGCGTTTTTACCTGGCGATCGATGACGCCCACGCGCACCCCATCGAGCGTCCGCTGGCACGCATCAGCAAGATCAAGCGCCGCGCCGGTGACATCGACGAGGACGACGAGAAGACCTACACCGCACGCCCGGTCATCGAACTGGACGTGTGCATGGGTAACGTCAAGCGCCAGATCGAAGTGAACCTTACCGATCGAAGCGCCTTCCAATACCCGCTTTTGATCGGCTCCGACGCGCTCAAGCGCTTCGATGCCCTGGTCGACCCAAGCCTAAAATACGCAGCAGGCAAGCCTGACTGCTCCAACGCGAAATCCGGCGAGTAATCCCCATGCGCTCTCTTACCCTGCATCTGAAAATCCTGATCACCGTACTGGTGACACTGGGCGTTCTGATTACGGCCTATCAGATTTTCATTCTCGGCATTCCGGTCAGCAGTGACGAAACCGACGACCTCTGGAACATCGACACCCGGGTCGAATTCCAGGCCAACGGCCGCGACCCGATCAAACTGCAGATGTTCGTACCGCCGCTGAACCAGGACTACGTCAGCCTCAACGAAAGCTTCATCTCCAACAACTACGGCGTGAGCGTCAACCGTGCCGACGGCAACCGCAAGGTGACCTGGTCAGCACGCCGCGCCAACGGCAAGCAGACCCTGTACTACCGCCTGGTGCTGACCAAACGCTACAGCGGTGAGCAGGCCAAGCCCAAGGGCCCGATCTTCCGTGACAGCATCCCGGTCGAAGGCCCCGAGAAGATCGCCGCCGAAGCGCTGCTGGCGCCGATCCGCCAGCACTCGGCGGACGTCGAGACCTTCATCAGCGAGACCATCAAGCGCGTCAACAACACCAATGACGACAACGCCAAGCTGCTGCTCGGCGGCGATGCCTCGACCACCAAGAAAGCCCAGGCCGTGGAGCTGCTGCTGTCCATCGCCCACGTGCCGATGGAGCGCGTACACACCATTCGCCTGGCCGCCGACATCCAGCAGAGCCCGGAGCTGTGGCTGCGCAGCTTCAACGGCGACCGCTGGCTGTACTTCAACCCGGAAACCGGCGAGCAGGGCCTGCCGGCTGATCGCCTGGTCTGGTGGACCGGTGACGAGCCGCTGGTGACCCTGGATGGCGGCCGTCAGGCCACCACCACCTTCACGCTCAACAACAGCGAGATGAACGCCATCCGCCTCGCCCAGCTGACCGACGAGAACACCGACGCCGATTTCCTCGAGTACTCGCTGTACGGCCTGCCGCTGCAGACCCAGCAGACCTTCATGATCATGGTGATGATCCCCATCGGCGTGCTGGTGATCCTGATCCTGCGTAACCTCGGCGGCCTGCAGACCCTGGGTACCTTCACCCCGGTACTGATCGCCCTGGCCTTCCGCGAGACCCAGCTGGGCTTCGGTATCTTCCTGTTCACGGTGATCACCGCCCTGGGCCTGTCACTGCGCTCCTACCTGGAACACCTGAAGCTACAGATGCTGCCGCGCCTGTCGGTGGTGCTGACCTTCGTGGTGGTGCTGATCGCCGCCATCAGCCTGTTCAGCCACAAGCTGGGGCTGGAGCGTGGCCTGTCGGTGGCGCTGTTCCCGATGGTGATTCTGACCATGACCATCGAACGCCTGTCGATCACCTGGGAAGAGCGCGGCGGCAGCCATGCCTTCAAGGTCGCCATCGGCACGCTGTTCGCCGCCACCATCGCCCATCTGCTGATGACCGTGCCGGAGCTGGTGTACTTCGTGTTCACCTTCCCGGCGATCCTGCTAATCCTGGTGGGCTTCATGCTGGCGATGGGTCGCTACCGCGGCTACCGCCTGACCGAACTGTTCCGCTTCAAAGCCTTCCTGAAGGACTAAGACCATGTTCGGCCTGATCAAGACGTGGAAAGCCCTTGAGGCCAAGGGCATCATGGGCATCAACCGCCGCAACGCGGACTACGTGCTCAAGTACAACAAGCGCCACCTGTACCCGATCGTCGATGACAAGATCATCACCAAGCAGCGGGCCATCGAAGCCGGCATTCATGTGCCGGAAATGTACGGGGTGATCTCCACCGAAAAGGAGATCGACAACCTCGACAAGATCATCGGTGAACGCAGCGATTTCGTCGTCAAGCCGGCCCAGGGCGCCGGTGGCGACGGCATCCTTGTGATCGCCGACCGCTTCGAGGATCGCTTCAAGACGGTATCGGGCAAGATCGTCAGCCACTCGGAAATCGAGCAGCAGATCTCCAGCATCCTCTCGGGCCTCTATTCGCTTGGCGGCCACCGCGACCGCGCGTTGATCGAGTACCGGGTAACGCCGGACAGCATCTTCAAGAGCATCAGCTACGAAGGCGTGCCGGACATCCGCATCATCGTGCTGATGGGCTACCCGGTGATGGCGATGCTGCGCCTGCCGACCCGTCAGTCTGGCGGCAAGGCCAACCTGCACCAGGGCGCCATCGGCGTCGGTGTGGACCTGGCCACCGGCGTGACCCTGCGCGGCACCTGGCTGAACAACAAGATCAGCAAGCACCCGGACACCACCAACGCGGTGGACGGCGTACAACTGCCCAACTGGGACGGCTTCATGAAGCTCGCCGCTGGCTGCTACGAGCTGTGCGGCCTGGGCTACATCGGCGTCGACATGGTGCTGGACCAGGACAAGGGCCCGCTGATTCTCGAGCTCAACGCCCGCCCCGGCCTGAACATCCAGATCGCCAACGACTGTGGCCTGACCCATCGCGCCCATGCCGTGGAAGCGCGCCTGGCAGAACTGGCCGCCAAGGGCATCCAGGAAAATGCCGAGGAGCGCACCCGCTTCTCCCAGGAGCTGTTCGGCCACATCCCACCCGCCGAACTCTGATCGCACGACCCGCTGCCGGCCCCGGCAGCGGATTTGCCCAGCCCGCCCGGCGGCTGCGCAGATTTGCTACCATCGCCCTTCTCACCCACATGCCTCGGAGCCCGCAATGGATCTCGACCTGGACAGACTCAACGCCGAATTCGCCAATCAGCCGCAAAAGCTGATCGAGTGGGCAATCGGCCTGGGCAAACCAGCGATCTGCACCACCAACTTCCGCCCGTTCGAAGCAGTGATCCTGCACATGGTCAGCCAGGCCAAGGCCGATATCCCGATCGTGTGGATGGACAGCGGCTACAACACCGAGGCGACCTACCAGTTCGCCGATGAGGTCACCAAACAGCTGAACCTCAACCTGATCACTTACCTGCCCAAGCGCAGCCGCGCGCACCGCGAAGCCATCGACGGCCCGACGCCGGCGCTGGACGATCCGCGTCACGCCGCATTCACCGAGGAAGTGAAGCTCGAGCCCTTCGCCCGCGCCCTGCGCGAGACGGCGCCAAGCGTCTGGTTCACCGCCCTGCGCGCCACCGACACTGCGGTACGTGCGCAGATGCAGCCGGTGAGCATCAACCCGGACGGCCTGATCAAGGTCGCCCCGCTGCTGCACTGGTCCTCCAAGGATCTGTACCAGTACCTGACCGCACACGGCCTGCCGAACAACTTCGACTACTTCGACCCGACCAAGGGCGAAGACAACCGCGAGTGCGGCCTGCACCTGAGCCACTGATATCCCGGCTCGAAAAAAATGGCGCCTCTTCAGGCGCCATTTTTCGTTTCTGCCGTGCCGATCAGTGCAGCGGCAGTTTCACATCCTTGAACAGCTCTTCGAGCTCGACCTTGTTGTGGCACTGCACAGCCTTGGCCAGCATGTCGCGGGTCAGGTGGGGAGCGAAGGTTTCGATGAAATCGCACATGAAACCGCGCAGGAAAGTGCCGCGGCGGAAACCGATGCGCGTCACACTGGACTCGAACAATTCGCTGGCGTCGAGCACCACCAGATCCGGGTCCAGCTTCGGGTCAACCGCCATGCCGGCCACGATGCCGACGCCCAGGCCTAGGCGCACGTAGGTCTTGATCACGTCGGCATCAACGGCGGTGAACACCACCTTGGGCGTCAGTCCACGATGACTGAAGGCTTCATCGAGCTTGGAGCGACCGGTGAAGCCAAAGGTATAGGTGACGATTTCGTGCTCGGCCAGCGCCTCGAGGGTCAGCTTCGGCAGTTTGCTCAGCGGATGGCCCTGAGGCACGATCACACAGCGATTCCAGCGGTAGCACGGCATCATCACCAGGTCGTTGTAAAGCTCCAGACCCTCAGTGGCGATGGCGAAGTCGACGGTGCCGTCGGCAGCCATTTCGGCGATCTGCGTCGGCGTGCCCTGGTGCATGTGCAGGGCGACTTCCGGGTACTGCTTGATGAAGCTGCTGATCACCGGCGGCAACGCATAGCGTGCCTGGGTGTGAGTGGTGGCGATGGACAGCGTGCCCTTCTTCTCGTTGGAGAATTCCTGGGCGATCTGCTTGATGCTCTCGACCTTGCGCAGGATCTCCCCGGCAGTGGTGATGATGCGCTCGCCGGCCGGCGTAACGCGGGTCAGGTGCTTGCCGCTACGGGCGAAGACTTCGACACCAAGCTCGTCCTCGAGCAGGCGGATCTGCTTGCTGATCCCCGGCTGCGAGGTGTACAGACTCTGCGCCGTGGCGGAAACGTTGAGGTCATGGTGCGCGACTTCCCAGATGTAGCGCAGTTGCTGAAGCTTCATATAAATCCCTCAAAGCGGATAGGCCGCCGCCTGATCGTCGATCAGCTATATAACCATATTAATGGTTGAGACGGTATATCTAGATTTTTCTGGGGCGATTCGTTCACTCGTGACGGGATCGATGCTGCAGCATGGGCACCAGATACACCGGCACGTCGCACAGCTGCAAAAGCCTGGAAGCCGTGCGCCCCACCGGGACTTCGAGCGCGGCGCCATGGCTATGACTGCCTACGACCAGCAAATCCACAGCGAGTTTCTGGGCGTGCTCGAGAATGGAAATCGGTGGGTCGCCGCGCAGTACGCTGACCGAACCGATCAGCTCCAGATCCTCGGGATTGTCGCCTAGCTCGTCGCGAAAGCCTTCGAGCACGCGCAGCTCGATATTGCTCATCACGGTTTCCAGGCCGGTACTGCGTAATTCCTTGAGCCGCGTTTCATCGACGTAGGTCTGCAGAACGGACTCGGCGAACAGCCCCATGGGCTCGACCACGTGCACGACGTGCAGCCGTGCCTTGAAGCTGCGCGCCATCGCCAGCGCGTGTTGCAGCACGTAGGGCGCGTACAGACCAAGATCGGTGGCGTAAAGAATGGAGCGGATCATGCGGCCTCCTCGACTGCCGGCACGGCGGGGCCCGTCGCTAGAGCTTAGCAGCGCCGTGGCAAAGCCACCGGAAAACGCGGGAGCGGGCGTAAAGCGACCAGCGCAGTGGCGCTCAAGGCAGTTCTTCGGGCGCTCTGGCAAGCGCCTCGGTCAATGCCTGGCGTAGATCGGCAGGCGCGAGGCCGGTGTGCAGCGCTCCGAAAAACTCGCCGTTCCGTACCACGAACAGCGCCGGCAAGCGGAACACTTCGTAGCGCTGCACCAGGCCAGAATTCTCCTGCGCGTCGATCCACACCAGCCGATCGACCGCCAACCCAAGGTGCGGCAGTTGCTGGCGCGCATAGCGGCAGGCAGCGCAGCCCTGGCTGGTAAAGATCACCAATGAGGTGCCGGACAGATCGAGCAATTGCCGATCGGCATCAAAATCGGTCAATTCCAATTGCGTGGCTATACTCGGCAGGGCAATATCATATTGATGGCAATCGGAGTGCCCGTTCATGCGTCGCTTTCTTCGTCATAGCAGTAATTTGCCGGTGGAGTTGAGGCCACGTCGCCACTCGGCCAGTGCCAACCAACGCCTGGACAACATCAGCCTCGGCGGTGCGGCCTGTCATTCGAGCCAGCCACTTGCCCAGGGCACTGCGGTCACGCTGCACATCCCCTTGCTGGGCGAACAGGCAGCCTACCCTGGTCAGGTGGCCTGGTGCACCCAGCAGGCAAACAGTTATCTGCTCGGCCTGACCTTCAGCGAACACGCGCCGGAATTGCGCGCGCATATGGTCGAGCAAGTCTGCCACCTCGAACAGTATCGTCGCCACCGCGAACAACAGGCTGGTCAGCCACTGCCCCTAGAGCTGATCGCCGAGGAATGGCGCGAGCAGCGCCTGACTGTCTTTAAGTCCGCCAATCCCTAAATTCCATTGTCTCGACCGGCGCTAACGCGCTAAGGTTCGGCTTCCCCGCTGTGCCCATACTGCTGTGCCCGCTGCACGGGGATCGCTGGCGGCCGGCTCCCGTGACCCGATGACACACCCGATGAAAAGCACGATAGCTGATTTACCGATTAACGACCTGAACGTCGCCTCCAACGAAACCCTGATTACCCCCGAGCAGATCAAGCTCGAGATTCCGCTGACCGAACTTGCCCAGCGCACCGTTTCAGCCGGCCGGCAAGTGGTACGCGACATTCTCGATGGCAAGGATCACCGCCTGTTCGTCGTGGTCGGCCCCTGCTCCATTCACGACATCAAGGCTGCCCACGAATACGCCGAGCGCCTGAAGGTGCTCGCCGAAGAAGTCTCCGACACGCTGTACCTGGTCATGCGCGTGTACTTCGAGAAGCCGCGCACCACCGTCGGCTGGAAAGGCCTGATCAACGATCCGTACCTGGACGACTCCTTCAAGATTCAGGATGGCCTGCATATCGGCCGCAAGCTGCTGCTGGACCTCGCCGAGATGGGCCTGCCCACCGCCACCGAAGCCCTGGATCCGATTTCTCCGCAGTACCTGCAGGATCTGATCAGCTGGTCGGCCATTGGCGCGCGCACCACCGAATCCCAGACCCACCGGGAAATGGCCTCGGGCCTGTCCTCGGCGGTCGGTTTCAAGAACGGCACCGATGGCGGCCTCACCGTGGCCATCAATGCTCTGCAGTCGGTTTCCAGCCCGCACCGCTTTCTGGGTATCAACCAGCAAGGCGGCGTCTCCATCGTCACGACCAAAGGCAATGCCTACGGCCACGTGGTGCTGCGCGGCGGCAATGGCAAGCCGAACTACGACTCGGTGAGCGTGGCCATCTGCGAGCAGGAGCTGAAGAAAGCGTCGATCAAGCCGAACATCATGGTCGACTGCAGCCACGCCAATTCCAACAAGGATCCGGCGCTGCAGCCGCTGGTGATGGACAACGTCGCCAACCAGATTCTCGAAGGCAACCAGTCGATCGTCGGCCTGATGGTCGAGAGCCACCTGGGCTGGGGCAACCAATCGATTCCCAAGGACCTCGATCAGCTCAAGTACGGCGTCTCGATCACCGATGCCTGCATCGATTGGGAAAGCACCGAGAAGACTTTGCGCGCCATGCACGCCAAGCTCAAGGACGTGCTGCCCAAGCGCCAGCGTGGCTAACGCCTGCACCAAGAAAAACGCCGAGCAACTGCTCGGCGTTTTCGTATCTGGTGCGCGGCTCAGTCCTGATCGGGCGAGCCCTCGCTGCGCTCCATATAGCGCTCCACATAGGAGCACGAGGCGATCACCGTGTAGCCCATGCTGTCTGCATACTCCAGCGCCGTCTTGGTCAGGGCGGCGGCGATGCCGCGACCACGCAGCGAATTGGGCACGAAGGTACGGTAGATATCCAGGGTCTGCTTGCCCAGATCCATATAAGAAAGGTAAGCGCGATCCCCATCCACTGTGGTCTCGAACTGGTGACCTGCTAGGTCATGATGAATGGACAGTGGTTCGCTCATTAGTGCTCCTCTCGGCTGGGCCAGACACGACATCCCCGGCAGGGCCTGCGTACATCCGGTAACAATAGGATATAAAGCCACTGTAAGCGGCAAAGGGCAAGGCAAAATCCTGAGCTTTCAACATTGCCATCGATCTTGCCGGTCGCCGGGTGAAAATCCTGTCAAACGACTGCATACATGATCGAATTTTGTACAGCTTTTACCGCTAGCGTATTAATTTTAGTGAAAAAAATGCGGAACCCTTGCCTGTCGTCCGTTTACTTACTAAAAGTTACAGGTAGTATGTACGCCGGCCATTTTCCGGGTTCGGGAAAAGGCTTCAATAAGCAAAAAACTGACCCTAAGGGGAACACGATGAACAACGTTCTGAAATTCTCTGCTCTGGCTCTGGCCGCAGTTCTGGCTACCGGTTGCAGCAGCGTCACCAAAGAAACCGAAGCTCGTCTGACTGCTACCGAAGACGCAGCAGCTCGCGCTCAAGCTCGTGCTGACGAAGCCTACCGCAAGGCTGACGAAGCGCTGGCAGCTGCTCAGAAGGCTCAGCAAACTGCTGACGAAGCCAACGAGCGTGCTCTGCGTATGCTGGAAAAAGCCAGCCGCAAGTAATAGCCCCCGGGCAATAAAAAGCCGGCTCTCGAGCCGGCTTTTTTATGTCTGCCTGAAATGTTGTACAGGCGCTCTCGCAAGCGCCCGTGCAACTGATGATCAGAGACTCGGCGACTGTGCCTGAATGACCGCCTCGCGCGGCGAAGCGATCTCCACCGGCAGGCCGTCGTGGGCCGCCACCACTTCACGCACCACGTCCCAATCCAGGGTATCGGCGCTCAGGTCGCTACGGCGGATCAGCGCATTGACCACCTCGGTGTGGTGATCCACCGCCGGCTCATTCTCCTCGCCCAACGGCGTATGCGCTTCCAGATAAACCTTGCCGCCGCTAACGCCGAACTTATACGGCTCGTTGACGATACGCACCGACGTGCCCACCGGCACCATGTCGGCCAGCTCGAGCACATTGTTGTTGAGCATGCGGAAGCAACCGTGGCTCACACGCATGCCGATGCCGAACTTCTTGTTCGAGCCATGGATCAGGTAACCGGGCACCGACAGCGACATCTTGAAGGGCCCCAGCGGGTTGTCCGGGCCTGGCGGAACGACGCTCGGCAGCGGATCGCCATCGGCGGCATGCTCCTCACGAATCGACTGCGGCGGGTACCAGGCCGGGTTCGGCGTCTTGGCGGTGATGCGCGCCTGGGTTACCGGCGAGCTCCAGCCCTCACGACCGATCCCCAGCGGATAGGTGTAAACGACGTTCTGCCCCTTCGGGAAGTAGTACAGCCGGTACTCGGCCAGGTTGATCACGATGCCTTCGCGAGGGCCCGAAGGCAGAATGTAGCGCGTCGGCAGCACGATATCGGTGCCCTCACCCGGCAGCCAGGCATCGACGCCCGGGTTGGCGGCGACCATCTCCAGATAGCCCAGATCGTTGGCCGTGCCGATGTCGGCGAATGTGTCCTCGTAGCGCGCCTTGATCACCTTGATCTCGCCGACGATATCCTCACCGGGAGGCGGCAGGGGCAATTCCAGTGCGGTAGCGGAGCCGGCCACAAAGACGGCACACAACGACACACAGCGGGCAACAGCTGAAACGCGCGGCGACATGCAGAAAACCTTCGAGGTGGTAAGGGATATGGGAGGTGATTGTATACCGTGGCGCCGTTCAGCGCCCCGGCCACGCGGGCCGATCACCACGGCGCTGAGCCTCGAGCGTGGCCAGGCAGGCGCGGCACAGACGGCGGTCCTGCAACATCGGCCGTTCCAGGTCGCGCCATAGTGGCTGCGCGGGCAGCAGGCCACCGCACAGGGTGCGATCGGCGTACCCGCCAAGCTCCAGCTGACGGGCGACCAGGTGCACCTTCACTTCACGGCAGGCGAACAGGTCCAGCTGCTCGTCCGGCTCGATCAGTTGGTAGGCATACAGGGACCAGACGGGTCGCAACATTGGGGGCTCCAGAGCGGGGGCGCCACATTAGCGGAAACACCGTCAGCGGAAAAGCCCGTTACAGCAATGGCTTGAGGGTCGGCCAGACATTCTCCAGCAACTGCGGCTGGGCCGCCACGGCGGGATGTACGCCGTCATCCTGCATCAGGCTGGCAACGCCACCGACCCCATCGAGAAGAAAGGGCACCAGCGGCACCTTTTTATCGGCAGCAAGATCGCCGTACACCTTGGCGAAGGCAGTGGTGTAGCGCTCGCCATAATTGGGCGGAATGCGCATGCCCAGCAGCAGCACCTTGGCACCGGCATTGCGGGAAGCATCGATCATCGAGGCAAGATTCTGTTGCAATTGGCTCGGTGGTAAACCGCGTAGGCCATCGTTACCACCCAGCTCGACGATCACCACCTCGGGCTTGTGCTCGGTGAGCAGCGCAGGCAGCCGCGCCGCGCCGCCAGCGCTGGTGTCGCCGCTAATCGAGGCGTTCACCAACTGATGCTCGAAACCCTCCTCGCGCATGCGCTCGTCGAGCAGGTGAACCCAGCCTTGCTGGGTATCCATGCCAAAAGCGGCGCTGATACTATCGCCGACGACCAGCACGGTCCCCGCCTGCGCCATCTGCCCTATCAGCAGCAGGCCGAGCATGGCCCCCTTCACTATCGCACGCATCGGATTCCTCATGAGCTCAAGCATTCTGTCTGCGCAGAACCTTAACAAAGTGGTTTCCAGCGCGGAAGGCGAGTTGACCATCCTGCACGACCTGTCACTGGAACTGGAGAAAGGCGGCAGCCTGGCCATCGTCGGCAGCTCGGGATCCGGCAAGTCCACCCTCCTCGGCCTGCTGGCCGGCCTCGACCTGCCCAGCAGCGGGCGCATCCTGCTGGCCGGCAACGACCTGGGCAGCCTCGATGAAGACGCCCGTGCTCGGGTTCGCGCCGAGCACGTGGGATTCGTGTTCCAGTCCTTCCAGCTGCTCGACAGTCTCAATGCGCTGGAGAACGTGATGCTGCCACTGGAGCTGGAAGGCCGCAGCGATGCCCGCCAGCGCGCCACCGAACTGCTTGAACGCGTCGGCCTGGGCGCGCGCTTGAGCCACACGCCGCGCCAGCTCTCCGGAGGCGAGCAGCAACGCGTCGCCATCGCCCGGGCCTTTGCCGCCGATCCCGATGTGCTGTTCGCCGATGAGCCGACCGGTAACCTGGACACCCACACCGGCGAGCGCATCAGTGATCTGCTGTTCGAGCTCAACCAGGAACGCGGCGCGACCCTCGTACTGGTAACCCATGACGAACGCTTGGCTGCGCGCTGCCAGCGCGCCATCCGCCTGGAGGCCGGCCACCTGGTGGCAGCGGTGAACGCCTGATGCGCAACCTGTCCTTTGCAAGCCTGCTGTCACTGGCGGGCCGCCAGCTCCTGCGCGATGCACGCTCGGGCGAGTTGCGCGTGCTGTTCTTCGCGCTATTGATCGCGGTCGCCTCCAGCACCGCGATCGGCTATTTCGGCGCTCGCTTGAACGAAGGCATGAGCCTGCGCGCCACCGAGTTTCTCGGCGCCGACCTGATTCTGCGGGGCAGCGCCCCGGCCGAACCCGCACAGATCGATGCTGGCACCGGGCGTGGTCTGCAGCACGCCCAGGTCGTCGAGTTCTCCAGCGTGATCGCCAGCGAAGCCGGCATCCAGCTGGCCAGCGTGAAGGCTGCCGGCAACGGCTACCCGCTGCGCGGCCAACTCAAGAGCGCTGCCGCACCCTATAGCAAAGAAACCGTCAGCGCTGGCCCTGGGCCCGGCGAAGTGTGGGCCGAGTCGCGCCTGCTGGTAGCGCTGGATCTGAAAGTGGGCGACGAGATCGAAGTCGGCGCCAAGAAGCTGCGCCTCACCCGGGTACTGACCTACCTGCCGGATGAAGCCGGCGACTTCTACAGCCTGACGCCCCACGTGCTGATGCACCTCGACGACCTGCCGGCCACCCGCGTGGTGCAGCCGGGCAGCCGGGTGCGCTATATCGAGCAGTGGAACGGGCCGAGCGATGCCCTGGCCAGCTATCGGCAGGCTATCGAACCGGGCCTGGCCGCCCACCAGCGCTTCGATGACGCCCGCGATGGCAGCCGCCGCGTCGGCGGTGCGCTGGATCGCGCCGAGCGTTACCTGAATCTCGCCAGCCTGGCCGCCGTGCTGCTGGCCGGCGTCGCCGTCGCCCTGTCGGCAGCGCGCTTTGCCAGCCGCCGTTTCGACGCCAGCGCCCTGTTGCGCTGCCTGGGTCTCTCGCGCCGACAGGCGCTGAGCCTGTTCGGCCTGCAATTGGCGATCCTCGGTTTAGTGGCCAGCTTCGCCGGCGCACTGCTCGGCTGGCTGGCCCAGCAGACGTTGTTCCACCTGCTGCAAGGCCTACTGCCCGCACAGATCCCGGCCGGCGGCATAACGCCGGCGCTGGCCGGTATCGCCACCGGACTGGTGGCCCTGGCCGGCTTCGCCCTGCCGCCACTGGCGGCCTTAGGCCGCGTGCCCCCGCTGCGCGTGCTGCGCCGCGACATGCTGCCGGTGCCCGCCAGCTCCTGGCTGGTCTACGGCACCGCCCTGCTCGCCCTGGGGCTGATCATGTGGCGCCTGAGCCTGGACCTGACCTTGACCCTGGCCCTGCTCGGCGGCGGGTTGGTCACCGCCCTGCTGCTGGGCGGTCTGATGCTGCTCGGCCTGCAGAGTCTGCGCCGCCTGCTGGCGCGCGCTGCGCTGCCATGGCGCCTGGGTCTTGGTCAGTTGCTGCGTCGCCCGCTGGCCGCGGCCGGGCAATCCTTGGCCTTCGGCCTCATCCTCCTGGCCATGGCGCTGATCGCCCTGCTGCGCGGCGAGCTGCTGGACAACTGGCAGGAACAGCTGCCGGCCGATGCGCCCAATCATTTCGCCCTGAACATCCTGCCCGCCGAGCGTGATGCTTTCGCCGAGCGCCTGGCGCAGCTTTCTCCCCATCCCGCGCCGTTGTATCCCGTGGTGCCGGGCCGCCTGACCCAGGTCAATGGCGAGCCGGTTCGCCAGTACGTCACCGAGGACTCGCGTGGCGAGCGGGCCGTGCGCCGCGACCTGAGTCTGACCTGGAGCGCCGACCTGCCGGACGGCAACACCCTGACGGCTGGCCAGTGGTGGACGGGCGACCAATCCCGTGAGCTACCCGGTGTGTCGGTAGAAGACGAACTGGCGCAGAGCCTGCACATCAAGCTCGGCGACCGGCTGACCTTCAACGTCGGCGGCGTCGATCGCGATGCAGTGGTCAGCAACCTGCGCACGGTGGACTGGAACAACTTCCAGCCCAACTTCTTCATGATCTTCGAGCCCGGCACCCTCAAGGACCTGCCGGTGACCTACCTGACCAGCTTCTACCTGCCACCGCAGCACGAGCAGCAACTGGTGGAGCTGTCGCGGGCCTTCCCGTCGGTATCGCTGCTGCAGGTAGAGGCGATCCTCAACCAGCTGCGCAGCATCCTCGCCCAGGTCACCATCGCCATCGAGTTCGTGTTGCTGTTCGTGCTGGCGGCGGGCCTTGCGGTATTGTTCGCCGGCTTGCAATCGACGCTGGACGAGCGCATCCACCAGGGCGCTCTGCTGCGCGCCCTTGGCGCCGAGCGCCGCTTGCTGGTGCAGGCCAGGCGCGCCGAATTCGGCCTGCTCGGCGCGGCCAGCGGCCTGCTGGCAGCCCTGGGCTGCGAGCTGGTGAGCTTTCTGATCTACCGCTACGCCTTCCAGATAGCCTGGCAACCGCATCCCTGGTTGCTGTTGCTGCCACTGATCGGCGCCCTGCTGGTCGGCTTCGCCGGTGTGCTCGGCACGCGCCGCGCGCTCAACGCCAGCCCGCTCACCGTTCTGCGCGAGGGTTGATAAACTGCGCATCCGCCACAGTCAGAGCCGAGCATGAGCCGATACCGTCCTCCCCGCGCCGCGGGAACGCCCCTGATCACCCCGCAAGGTGAGGCGCGCCTGCGCGCCGAACTGCACGAGCTCTGGCACGTGCGCCGGCCCGAAGTGACCCGCTCGGTCAGTGAAGCGGCGGCTCAGGGTGATCGCTCGGAGAACGCGGAGTACACCTACGGCAAGAAGATGCTGCGCGAGATCGACAGCCGCGTGCGCTTTCTGACCAAGCGGCTGGAAAAGCTCAAGGTAGTGGACAGCCGCCCAAGCGACCCGGACAAGGTGTACTTCGGCGCCTGGGTCACGGTGGAAGACGAAGACGGCGTTGGGGCGCGCTACCGCATCGTCGGCCCCGACGAGCTCGACCTCAAACAGAACCTGATCAGCATCGACTCGCCCCTGGCCCGCGCCCTGGTCGGCAAGGGTCTGGATGCCGAAGTGCGGGTGCAGACGCCGACCGGCGACAAGTACTGGTACATCGTCGCCATCGATTACCCCTAAGAGCCTGTTCAAAGTCTCGCGAGCTAGAGCAATGCAAGGCGAAAACAGGCGAGGACGCGGAGTTTACAAGCTGTAAATGAGCAGTCCGACTGGGCTGGCAATCCAGCCTGTTTTTAACGCCGCAGTGCCGACGCGCAGCAGACTTTGAACAGGTTCTAAGCCAGGTTCAGCGCAGGGTAATCAACCCCTGCCGGGCGATGCGCGTCAACTGGCCCAGCGCCTCGGCGCTCGGTCGTTGCAGCACGGCGAAGTCGAAGCTGTTATCGGCGAAGCGCTGCAGCGACTCGCCCTCTTCGGCGAACTGGACGAGAAAGGCGCGCTGGCCTTCGCGGCGTGCGGGCCAGCCATCCAGATAGCGCAGCAGCGTCGGTTGATGAACGCCACCCAAGAGAATGCGCGGGTTGCGGCGAACCAGTCGAGTGGTGATGGGAAGGATACGAATGTGTGCAGCCTGGGAGCAGCTCATGGTGTTTGTCTCCGCCTCGCAAATCCCGCTGGGCAGCGGTGGAGGCAACACCGAACCAGCGCTTTAGCGGAATTTCAGGACTCATCGAGAATCCCTGAGGCGCCCCGCAAGTAGCTGTCTAAATCGGCGCAAGTCGCAATCCTAGAGACTTGCCGCTGAGCCTGTCAACAAGCAGAAAAGCCCGCATCAGCGGGCTTTCTTGAATGGCGCGGTGATCAACCGGCGATGCGCTTGTCCAGCGACAGGCGCCCGGCGCCTTCGATCAGCAGGGCCAGCGTGGCGGCCAGCAGCGCCAGGGCGAACTCGTAGCCATTGTCGGCCATGAAGAAGCCATTGCCGATATGCACCGAGAAGATCGCCACCAGCATGGTGAACGCCAGCACCGCCGACGCCGGGCGCACCAGCAGGCCGATGACCAGCGCCAGACCACCGAAGAACTCGGCGCTGCCGGCCATCAGGGCCATCAGGTAACCCGGCGCCAGGCCGATGCTCTCCATCCATTGGGCAACGCCTGCCAGGCCGTAACCGCCGAACCAGCCGAACAGCTTCTGCGAGCCATGGGCCATGAAGGTGATACCGACCAGCACGCGCAGGACGGTCAAGCCGAAGCCGGCGCGGGTGGTTGCCAGGGATTTGATGAAGGTGTTCATGGTGCGGCGAATCCTTTGCTGGGTGAGTAAGATGGCGGCATATTAATTCAACCATCGAATACGAATAGCGAATAAAACCACTACAACCGATCCATTTATTAGATTAGTTGCGAGCACTCACCTTTTGCGCAGGCTCCAACGAATAACGCTCACGCGCGTAAGCCAGGTAATACTTGTTCACCGCGTTGACGTAGCTGACCACGCCCATGCCCAGCTCCTCCATGGCCACCCGCTCGACCTGAAAGAACCATTGATCCGGGTTTAGACCGCGCCGCCGCGCCTCGGCGCGCAGGCTCTGCACGCGCTGCGGCCCGAGGTTGTAGCCGGCCAGCACGAAGGCCATGCGCTCGCGCTCGTTGAGCCGCGGGCTGTTGAAGAAGCCACGGCGGATCTTGGCCAGGTACTTGGCACTGGCCTGCACGTTGCTCTCGATGCGTGAGATGTCGCTGATACCCACGCTGCGCGCCGCGGCGGGAGTAATCTGCATCAGACCGGTGGCGCCGCTGCTGCCGCGGGCCATCGGGTTGAGGGTCGACTCCTTGAAGGCCAGCGCCGCCAGCGCCAGCCAGTCGAAATCATGCTGCTCGGCGTAACGCTGCAGCACCGGCCGCACGCGCTCCAGACGTTGGCGTTCGGCGCGGCCCATGGGCGAATGCACTTTGTAGAGGCGCCGGTAGACACGTTGGAAGGCGGCGTCCTGATCGGACGGTGCCCGATAGCCTTCCAGAAAGCGATCGACGCTGGCGCTGAGCATTGGCGCATCGCGGCGCATGTACCAGCGCATGTCGCCCTGATCATCGAGCACCAGGTGACGATCGACGCGCAGCTTGGGCATCACCTTGGCCCAGCGCTCGGCGATTGGCAGCTCCGCGGCGGTGAAATCGAAAATGCCGGCCTGGACCATTTCCAGCACGTCCTCAACCGCGAGAGTCGGGTCCACCCACTCGACCAGAATGGGCGGTAACTTGCGCTCGGCGAGCTTGAGGTTGATGTCGTGCAGGGCGTCCTTGGCGACGCTGCCGACCGGCAACGACAGGCTGCGGCCGGACAGCTGCTCAAGCCGCTGATATCGACGATTGCCCTGCCGCGCGACGATCACCACCGGCACGTCGCGACGTATCGCTTCGCTGGCCAGTACGTTGCTGCCCTTGCCGCTGAGCAGCTCACCGGGTGCAACCAGATCGCCCTCGCCGCGCTGCAGGGCGGCGAGCAGCTGATCCTTGGCTTTGGGAATCAGCTTCAGGCGCAGGGTGCGCCCGTCACGGGCATTGCGGTTGAGGTACTGCTCCAGCGCGCGCAGGCGCTGATACTCGACACCGATGCTCTGCCCCTTCACCTCGCCGGAGCTGTTGCGGCTCTGGTTGACCAGCACGCGCAACTCGCCGCTCTTGCGAATGCCCGGCAGATCCCGCGGCGCGGCCGGGCCGGTGACTTCCAGCGGGCCGGCGATGCGCGCCACTGCCGGCAGCGGCAGCGAGAGCAACAGGCAAAGAATGAAAAGGACGCGCAATATTGATGCTCCGATAGCGAAAAACCGGCTGGTAGCCAGGGGTGGTGATTCGGGGACCGGTGATGACGCGAGGCAGTCTGCATACGCCCGCACCAAAGGTTATTTTCAACTTCACGAATCGACCACAAGTTTTTGTAATCGTTAGCTTTTTATTGAAGATAAAAAGCTCTGCTATGCTGCGCCCTCTCGTTTCACAGGGTCACACCATGCAACTCATCGACATCGGCGTCAATCTGACCCACGCAAGCTTCGACGATCAGCACGCCGCCGTGCTCGAACGCGCCTTCGCTGCCGGCGTCTGCCAATTGGTATTGACCGGCACCAGCCTGGCTGAAAGCGACCATGCGCTGAGCCTGTGCCTGAAGCTGGACGAGCACGGCGAGCGGCTGTTCAGCACCGCCGGCGTGCATCCCCATGACGCCAGGAACTGGAGCAGCGACGACAGCAAACGCCTGCGCGCCCTGCTCGCCGAGCCTCAGGTCCGGGCCGTGGGCGAATGCGGCCTGGATTTCAACCGCGACTTCTCGCCCCGCCCGCTGCAGGAAAAAGCCCTGGAAGAGCAACTGAGCCTGGCTGCCGACCTGCAGATGCCGGTGTTCCTGCACGAGCGCGATGCCCACCCGCGCTTCGTGCAGATTCTGCGCGACTACCGCGACCGCCTGCCGGCTGCCGTGGTGCACTGCTTCACCGGCGAGCAGCGCGCGCTGTTCGACTATCTGGATCTGGACCTGCACATCGGCATCACTGGCTGGATCTGCGACGAGCGCCGTGGGGCGCACCTGCACCCTCTGATGAAGGAAATTCCCGCCGGCCGTCTGATGCTGGAAAGCGACGCGCCCTACCTGCTGCCGCGCAGCCTGCGTCCGAAACCCAAGAGTGGACGCAACGAGCCGGCGTTTCTGCCCGAGGTGCTGCGCGAGGTGGCGCTGCATCGCCGCGAATCCCAGGAAGAAGTGGCCAGGCACACCACGGCCTGCGCCCGCGCGTTCTTCGGCCTACCCGAAATCACCGAGCCGAGCGACGAGCAATCAGGCGAATGGGATTACCGTTGATCGGCTTGCATCGGCATTACGACGGTTGAGCAGCCGACAGACCGGCTGCTCTTGACCCATATCAAGGACGGTTGATTTGCCCATGAAAGAATAATGGCGCCTTGCCAGCAATTCATTCATGTCGAGAGCAGAAAAACATGCCCGTCTGGATCCGCGATATCTCCCTGAAACACAAGTTCTGGGCGGTGAACGCCGTCGCCTTTATCACCACTCTGCTGCTGGTGCTGTTCGCCATGCTTCAGGAGCAGGACACCTTTGCCCAGGCCGCCCGCGCCAGTGCCCAGCAGCAGGCGCAATTGCTGGCTGCCTGGCCGGTTGACCAACCAATTCCCGCGACCGCAGGTTTGCTCACCTTCAAAACCGGTGAAGCACCGAAACTGCCGGCCGACGCGGATGCCACATCGTTAAAAGGCGCCAGCGGCTGGGTCGCCCTGAAACATGACGCCCTGTTTGGCAGCGACCCGCTGCTTGGCGCGCAAGTCATCGAGCGCGGCGCCGAGCAGCGCATCGCCGTGCTGGCCAGCGGGCGCAGCCTGGCCCAGGTGTTCGCCGAGCGCGCCGGCCATTACGCCCTGGCGGTGGCCGTGCTGATGCTTGCCCTGCTGGCCGCCTCGCAGCTGTTGATCCGCTTTCTGCTTACCCACCTCAACACCCTCAAGGACGTGATGTTGCACGTCGAGAAGAGCGGCGACCTGTCCGCCCGCGTACCGCTGCAAAGCCGCGACGAGGTCGGGCAGATGGCCGGCGCCTTCAATGCCATGCAGGACGGCTATCAACGTGTGGTCGGTGCGGTCATCCAGGCCGCCTCCCAGCTCGACGAAGGCACTGCGCGCCTGGCGCAAGGTATGCAGGCGGTGCGTCAGGGCATGCTCGGCCAGCAGAGCGAAACCGATCAGGCCGCCACGGCGATCAACGAGATGTCGACCACCGTGCACCATATCGCCGAACACGCCGCCACCACCCGCGACCAGTCGCAGACCGCCGACCAGCTCGCCGGGGTTGGCCAGAACGTGGTTACCGGCGTGGTGGACGCCATCACCGGGCTGTCCAGTGGCGTGCGGCAGACGGCGAACCTGATCGAGCAGGTGGCCGCCGACAGCCAGAAGATCGGCAGCATGGTCGGCGTCATCCACGGCATTGCCGAGCAAACCAATCTGCTGGCGCTCAACGCGGCCATCGAGGCGGCAAGGGCCGGTGAAATGGGTCGCGGTTTCGCCGTGGTAGCCGATGAAGTGCGCAACCTGGCCAAGCGGGTACAGGATTCCACCAACGAAATTACCGGCATGATCGGCACGCTGCAGGTCGGCACCCGCGATGCGGTGGCGTTCATGCAGGAGAGTTCATTGAAAGCCGACGACTGCGTACGCGCCGCCCATGAAGCCGGCGACGCGCTGGCGGCGATCACCGGCGCGGTGGCGCAAATGCGCGAAAGCAACACGCAGATTGCCGTGGCGGCTGAGCAGCAGAGCCAGGTGGCCGAGGAAATGACCCGCTCAGTGATCGGCATCCGCGACGTTACCGAACAGACGGTCGAGCAGACCCTGCAGTCGGCCACCACCAGCAGCCAGCTGGCGGAGCTGGCCGGCGAACTGTCGCGGGCCATCCGCCAGCTCAAACCCTGAGCGTGGGCATCACTCGGCAGATAGTAGAAAGCCTATCTGCCGTATAGCGCGGATCAATTCGCGGCCTCACGAGCCGCGCCATAGACTGGCTCCATCTGATGCAGGAGACAGAACATGACCACCCAAACCGCTACCCTCGCCCGCCCAACCGAATCGCTGGACATGCCGATGCTGGCCATCGCCCTGCCGCTGCTGCTGGTCTCCCTGGTGCTGGCGGGCAGTGGCGCAGGTGCCCTGTCCCTGGCGTTGTCCGGCCTCGGCGCCGTCGCTGCCTATAACCTGGCGCGCCAGGCGCTGCTGGGCAGCGATCAGGCGAAAACCGTAACCGTCTGACGGCTGATGGCCAGCAACTGGCCGTCCGCGCTCCACAGCCCCGCCGCTATATGCCCGTAGCCATCGCGGGCCTGCTCGATCTCGGCGCGATACAGGCACCACTGATCAGCGGCGATCGGAATCAAGGGCTGGATGAACTCGATGGTCCAGGTGAGCGAACTGCCGGGCGCCGGCTTGCTGAGCAACGACAGCACTGCCGGCGGCCAGGCATCGACCAGGGCCAGCAGGTGGGCCTCGTCGAGCATTCGATTTGGCGCCTGATCGCGAAGACGTACCCAGCCGCCCATCTCTCGAGACGGATTGCCACTGAACGGCATACCGCCCAGACCCCAGCGCATCGCCAGATGGCGGGTGAATTCCGGCGTGACCTTAGCGATGTACGGCAATTCCTGACTCTGTTCGGGCGCCTTGATCATCGGGGTCGGCAACGCCTGCACGCTGACCGAAGACTGACGCGGCGCACCGAAACTGCCCTGGATCAGAGTGACCACCTCGCCGTTCTGCATGGCGCGCCCCAGCACCTGACTGACCGCCGAGCCGGAGCGCAGCACTTCGGCCTCGAAACTCACCGCAAGGCCTGGCGTGACCGGTGCCACGAAGGTGATCGCCAGCGAGCGTGGCAGCCTTTCGGCAGGCACCTTGCTGCGCATCACCGTATAAACCAGCGCCGCCATCAGGCCGCCGAAACTCGTACGCCCCTGGGCCCAATCCGGCCCGATCGTCAGCGCCTCGGGCGAACGCTGTACCTGCTCCAGTAACTCGACGAAATCCATGCTCACCTCGTTTGCCGTTCAGCTGATGGTAAGAGACTGGCCGCGCTTCTGCGAGCCTGGCGCAGGTGGCAGTTCGGTCATTGTCCGGGCTGTGCTATTGCAGCGCTGCCAGCAAGCGCGCCTGTATCACCTGGGCCGAACGCTCAGCCGCCTGCATCGACTCGCGCCAGGCGGGAATGAAGGCCCGCAGATCCGGCTCGCGTTCGGCAGTCGCCAGCCACTGAAAATGGTCGTGCCAGTCGCCGAGGGCTGCCTGGCCTTTCTTGAGTAGCTTCAACTGGGCGGCAGAGAGCGGCGAGAGTTGCGGGTAGGCCTCGGCGGTATACCGCACGCGCTTGATCAGCAGCCGCACCTGATGGGGATCATGCTCGGCATCGCCCAGGGCCTCGATCAGTTTGCCGCGCTGCTTGCGCAGGTAACGACGCACTTTTTTGTGCAAATCCTCCAGCTCTCCACAGGCCTGCTGGGCGGCCAGCTCCTGCGGCCACTCATCGAGAGCGCGAAACAGCGCCGGCAAGGCTCGGCTATCCAGCACCAGCGCATCGCCCTTGCGGCGTTGCGCCAGGCGCCGATCTGCGGCGGCGTGCTCACCACTGGCGCGCAGGGTGGCAATCAACACCTCCAGGTCACGTAAGGGGCCGGTCAGCTGCCCGAGTTCGGCGGCTCGGCGCTGCGACGCCTCGCTACCGGCGGCCCCTTTGAGCGGTTTGAGCAGGCTGCGCAAGCGGCGCAGGCAGACCCGCAGATCGTGCAGCGCTTCGTCATCGGTCTGCGCTTGTAATCGCTCGCGACAGGCGTAGAGCGCGATCTGCAGACGCAGCACTTCGCTGCGCAACGTACCGACAAAACCACTCATCACAGAACTCCTGAAAAACCATTCAAGGGGATCGACTCCAGCGCCAGGGCAACTGGCGGCGCAACTCCTTCAGCTGCTGGAGAAGTGCCTGGGAGGATACAGGTTGGCCCGCGTAACGTTGTGCTTCGAAAGCATCGATGAAGGCGTGAACGGCATCCGCCTGTTCGGGCAGCGCTTCGGCCGCACGCCGGGCAAACGCCCGCGGACCCTCGCCTGACTGGCGCCGGACCCCGTGCTGGGCCAGCAGATGCTCGAAGCGCTGGAAGATACGCAGCGTGGGGTCGCGCTCGACCCGCCAGGGCTTGAACAGCCACAGCGACAACAGCCCCAAAAGCAAACCGCCACCGCCAACCAGGGCGAGGATCAGCCGGCCGGCGTCGACCTGGCCGAACCAGCGCTGCAGGAGTTCGAACTGCTGCGCGCCCTGATAACCCAGTACCCAGCGTTGCCAGCCGTAGTTGAGCTCGTCCCAGGCCATGCGCAGCTCGTTGAGCCAGGTCAGGTTGCGGTAACGCAAGGGCGAGAACGGCGAATCGGCGAGAAAGCTCTGCTCGCCCGCCAAAGCCTGCTCCAGCCCCTGCTCGATGCGTTCGGGAGCGACCTGAAAGGTCGGGTCGACACTGGTCCAGCCCGTTTCCGGCATCCAGTATTCGACCCAGGCATGGGCATCGAACTGGCGGACCTGCACGTAGTTGCCGCTGCTGCCGAGTTCGCCGCCTTGATAACCGGCCACCACCCGGCTGGGAATGCCCGCAGCGCGCAGCACGAAGACCATGGCGCCAGCGTAATGGGCGCAGAAGCCGCTGCGCGTATCGAACAGGAACTCGTCGATGGAATCGGCGCCCAGGGTGGCTGGCGTCAGCGTGTAGACGTAGGGCTGACGATTGAAATGATTGAGCAGCGCCTCAACCAGTTGCTGATCCTGCGGATACTGGCGGCGCAGTTCCTGGGCCCAGGCGCGACTGCGCGCATCGCCCTGGGGTGGCAGGCGCAGCAGCGCCTTCAGGCGGTTCGCCGGCAGCTGCGGTTCGCGCAGGGCATCGGGCCAGGAGCTGACGTCGTAGAGTAGCGCGCGATCCACCGGGCGGACGCGTTGCAGGCGGAAGTCGCCCATCTGCCGGGTACCTTGCAGATCGGTCTGTGCCACATCGAGGCCAAACAGCCAGGGCCGCGTGGTCGGCTGCATCACCACGCTGTAGCGCAGCGCCTCGCCACGGGGCTGCCACTGCGGCGCCGGCGAGAACTGCTCCAGCGGCGACTGCGACCAGCGCCGACCATCGAAATGATCGAGCGTCAGCGCGCGCCAGTAAAGCTCGCTGCGTGCCGGCATAGGGCCCTCGAAGCTGGCGCGAAAGGCCAGTTCACCGGAGCGGGTCAGCTCGGCGATATCACCTGGCGCCATGCTGTCGGCCAGCCCGGTGACCGCGCCGCGCTCGTTGGGCACCGGCAGCGACCACAGCGGCCCCAACCGTGGAAAGAACAGAAACAGCAGCAGCATCAGCGGCAGCGCCTGAAGCAGCAGGCTGGCCGACAGGCGCAGGGTGCGCCACGGCCGCGTCGCCGTGCCGCTCTGCTGCAGGCCGATCAACGCAGCCAGCAAAGCGCAAACCGGCAGCAGGCTGAACAGCGCAACGAGCATGCCGTCATCGAACAGATAGGCGGTCACCACCACGAAGAAGCCGAGGAAGATCACCACCAGCGCATCGCGGCGAGTGCGCATTTCCAGCAGCTTGAGACAGAACGCTGCGACCAGCAGCACCACCCCGCCGTCCAGGCCGACCAAGGTGCCGCGGGACAGGAACACCCCGGCCGCTGCCAACACGATCAGGCCGATACGCACGACGAGGCTTGGGTAGCCAGCCCGCATACGGAAGATCTGGATGCGCCACAGTGCGCAGCCCAGCCATAGGCCGATCACCCAGACCGGCAGGTGGAAGGTGTGCGGCAGGATCACCAATGCCTGAGCGACCAGCAGCCAGGTCAGGCTGATGCGCGGAATGCCGGCGACGCTGCTCATGGGCGGGCTCCATGCAGCGCCAAGGCACGCAGGCATTGCTCGCGATGGCGTTCGCCGATGGCCACCGGCAGCGACTCGTTCGGCAGCTGCAGGGCGAACGGCTGCTGACGTTCGGAGAGCACCAGCACCCAGTGACAGAGCAGCGACAAGCGGCTTTCCAGATCACCGCTGAGCACCTCGAAATCCAGCAGAAGGTCACGGCCGGTCTGCGCGGCGAAGTCCTTGACCAACAATCCCTGCCCGCGCGAGTAAGCCTTCCAGTGCATCCGCCGACGCGAATCGCCGGGCTGATAGGTACGCAGTCCCTGAAAGTCATCGCTGCCCTGCCCCTGGCTGACCAGTCCGGCCTGCTCGTCATCCTCGCTGCCGCCAGCGGCCAGCGGCAGCTCGCCCTCCAGCGGCCGCGGATAGACCAGCACCGCCTGATCGAGATCGATATGACTCCAGGCGACCAGCAGCCCCAGCGGGAAACGGCTTTCCACCCGCAAGCGGCCAGGCTGCAACCAGCCGCGGCGCTCGGTCTGCAGGCTCAGCTCGCACTCGACCGAACCTTGCGCCGGCACGTCCTGCTGCTGCAGCTCGGCCGGTGGCCAGCCCAGGGCGATGGCCTCATGGGCGCGGCC
Organism: Pseudomonas fulva 12-X; assembly: GCF_000213805.1. Classification (NCBI taxonomy): domain Bacteria; kingdom Pseudomonadati; phylum Pseudomonadota; class Gammaproteobacteria; order Pseudomonadales; family Pseudomonadaceae; genus Pseudomonas; species Pseudomonas fulva. The sequence continues at coordinate 2,766,158 of NC_015556.1, forward strand.
GCGGCTCTCCAGGCGTACCCGTAGCCGCGCCGCCTCCCCCGCGAATACCGCGCCAGCGCCACCGGCGTGCAGCACCAGTCCGGCCAGGTTGCGGTAGGTATGCAGGATGGTCACCACGAACACCGAGCCGAGCAGAAAAGTCAGGCCATAGGCCAGGCTGCTCTGGTAGTTGATGGCGGCCAGCAGCATTACCAAAAGGGCGAACAGAAACGCCACACCCACACGGCTCGGCAGGATGAAGATGCGCCGCTGATTCAGCTGAACACTGGCCGCCGCCGGTATGCGCCTGGCCAGCCAGCGATTCCAGCGCTGCCTGAAGGCTCCGGTCAAAGCGCGGGCACCTCACGCAGTAGCCACTGCACCAGCGCGCCGCCGCCATGGCCGGCGGGGTCGGCCTGATCACGCAGGCGGTGCCCGGCAACCGACGGCAGTACTGCCTGGACGTCCTCGGGAATCACGTAATCGCGCTCGGCCAACAGCGCCCAGGCCCGTGCTGCCGCCAGCAGCGCCAGGCTGCCACGTGGCGACAGGCCCCAGGCGAACTGCGGCTGGGTACGGGTTGCCTCGACCAGGCGCAGCACGTAATCGACCAGCGCATCGCTGACCCGCACCTTCGGCACTTCGGCCTGCAGCTTTGCCAGCTCCGCGTGGTCGAGTACGGCGTCCAGCGTCGGCAGCACCGAGCGCCGTGGCTCGCCCAGCAGCAGGGCCTTTTCCGCGGCGCGGGCCGGGTAGCCCAGCGACAGGCGCATCAGAAAGCGGTCCAGCTGCGACTCCGGCAATGCGAAGGTGCCGCTCTGGCTGATCGGGTTCTGGGTGGCGATGACGAAGAACGGATCGGGCAGCGGCCGGGTCGCGCCTTCGATGGTCACCTGGCCCTCTTCCATTGCCTCGAGCAACGCGCTCTGGCTTTTCGGCGTGGCTCGGTTGATCTCGTCCGCCAGGACCAGTTCAGCGAACACCGGGCCAGGATGGAACAGGAACTGCCCGCTGTCCTTGTCGAACACCGAGGTGCCGAGAATGTCGCCGGGCAACAGGTCGGAGGTGAACTGGATACGCTGAAAGCTCAGCCCCAGCACCTTGGCCAAGGCATGACTGAGAGTGGTCTTGCCCATGCCGGGTAAATCTTCGATCAGCAGGTGACCGCGGGCCAGCAGGCAGGTCAAGGCCAGGCGCACTTGCGCTTCCTTGCCGAGCAGCACCTGGTTGATGGTATCCAGGCAGGCATCCAGTTTCGTGTGCATCGTCCACTCCTCAGGCAAGTGGCTCGATGCTACTGACCTGCAGGCAGCGGGCAAAGCGTTACGTAATCTTTGCTGACGAAACTGTGCGCCAGGCCCATGCCTGGCAGTAAAAGTTTCAAAGCCGCAGCGCAGAGCGGCTAGAGACGAAAGTGTGCGGCCATGCCCTGCAATTCACGGCTCAGCGCCGCCAGCTGCTGGCTGGAGCCGGCGTTCTCGTCCATGGCCGCAGCCGATTGCTCGCCCAGGTCGCGGATCGAGGTGACGCTGCGGTTGATGTCCTCGGCCACCGCAGTCTGCTCTTCGGCGGCGGCGGCGATCTGCTGGTTCATGCCGTGGATCACCGCAACCGAATCGGCGATCCCGGCGAGAGCCTCCTGGGTATGCCGAGCATCATGCACCACCTGCTCGACCAGCTCATCGCTCTGGCGCATGTCGGCAACCGAACGGGTGGCGCCGGCGCGTAACGTACCGAGCAGCCCCTCGATCTCCTCGGTGGATTGCTGGGTACGTCGCGCCAGCGCCCGCACTTCATCGGCGACCACCGCAAACCCGCGGCCCTGCTCGCCGGCACGGGCGGCTTCGATCGCCGCATTCAGCGCCAGCAGGTTGGTCTGCTGCGCCACGCTCTTGATGACTTCCAGCACCGCGTCGATATTGCGGGTGTCCTGGCTGAGCTGTTCGATGCCCTGGCGGGTTACCGACATGGCCGCGACCAGTTGCTCGATTCGCTGCAGGGTCGCCCGCACCACTTCGCTGCCGGCATCGACTCGCGAATCGGCCTGGGCGGTCGAAGCCGCGGCCTGTTCGGCGTTCTGCGCCACCTCGTGAACCGTCGCGGCCATCTGGGTAATCGCGGTGGCCACCAGATCGGTCTCCTCCTTTTGACCACTAACGCCCTGACGCGCCTGCTCGGTGACCGACGACAGGGTCTGCGCCGAGCTGGAAAGCTGCGCCACGCCGTGCTGCAGGCGCCCGACCATGGTGCGCAGGTCCCGCGTCATGCCTTGCATGGCCAGCAGCAATTGGCCGATCTCGTCGCTGCGCTGCACCTCGATCTCGCCGCTCAGATCCCCGGCAGCAATGCGCTGCGCCACGGCAGTGACCTGCTTGAGCGGTCGCACGATCACCCGGGTGATGATCAGCGTTGCCAGCAGGCCGACCACTAGGGCCGCCGCCGCCGCGACCAGAATCAGCAGCGCGCTGGTGCGCACCAGGGTGTGCACAGCGGCCTTTTGCTGGGCATAGGCCTGGCTGACCAGTTCGACCACCTTGTCGGCCCGTTCGACCAGCTTGGCGTGCTCCTGTTGTTGCTGCTGCAACAGCCCGGTGTACTCCTGCAGTCGCTGGTTGAAGGAGTCGATATTGCCGACCACTTCGGCCAGCACCGAGCGATAGCCCGGATCACGCAGCGCATCACGCAGCTCAGCGGCCTGTTTTTGCGCATCGACCGCTTCCTGAATGGTGGTAGTCGGCACCTCGCCGCTGCTGCGGCTATTTTCCAGCAGCACACGGGCCTGCTCCAGGGCTTGCAGGAGCAGCACGTGTACCTTGCCAATGCTGCCGGCCTGGGTGATCGAGTCGACGCCTTCGGTTCCCTGGCTGTCTTTGAGGGAATAAACACCGTCTTCGGCCAACCCATCCTTGAGCAGATCCAGGCTGTTGGCCGCACCGACCACCAGCCACTTGGCGGCATCCAGGGACAGACGCATGTTGTCGCTCTGCTCCACGTAGCGGTCGAAGACCTGCACGTACTCGGCAATATCCGCGTCGACCTGCTGCAGCGCCTGGCGTTCGCCGCCAGCCACCTGCTCGCTCAGTTGCGCCACCTGCTCACGAATCGCCTGCGCCTGCTCGTGCAGGTGCTGGGTCTGGGCGGCATCGCCGGTAATGATGAAGGCCTGCTCGGTGCGCCGCATCTGCGCGACCTTGTCGTTGATATCGCTGAAATGCTCGAGCAGGGAGAACCTCGCCCCGACATCACGTAGCGCAAAGAAGCCGGTAGCCGCCACCACCAGGGTGAGCACCAGCACCACCCCGAAGCCGATGGACAATTTGGCCGCTGTCGCCAGGCTGGCCAAGCCGCGAAGAGAAACCATTGCCGACCCTCTCGTGCTGGGCGGATGCCCTCATGCTCGCAACAGTGAGGCACGCAACTAATGGCGACAAGCCAGCAGCGAGGTGTCAGGTGCTTTTAACTAAAGAGATGTCGTTTTCAGGATATTGCCGGTCGTCGGAGAACAGGCCGATCCGACAATCGCACATCGCCACCACAAGGGCGGCGGCGCTAGAATCGGAGCGCACCCTGGCTCGCCGGCGTCGGCAGGATATCCATCATGCGCACATACTCTCGCAACCTACTTCAGCGCTCGGCACTGCTTGCGGCCGGCCTGCTGGCCAGCACTCAGGTTCTTGCAGAAATGGCGGGAGGTGAAGTGGGCATTCGCCTGACGGTGCACAGCGCCTGTCAGGTCGATAGCACCACCGAGCGCGACGCGCTGTTGCTGACCAGCCACGATTGCCGTGACGGCTACCGCGTTCGTTATCAGAACGCCGAGCTGCAGGTCGATCGCGAGGCGCTGGCGCAAGTCAGCACCCGCGTGGATGAGCGCGCACCACGCTCGCGAATCGAGCTCTACTGGTAATCAGAGCGGGCGTTGCAGGTCGAACGTATCGCGGGTACAGCTGTAAGCAGTGCCGCCCAGACGGCCGATCAGGTCGAGACGCTGCGGGTCGATGCGCCCTTTCTCATTGAGCACATCGTCACTGATATGCGCCAGCAGCACTTCGGCGAAGATCAGATGATGGTTGGACTGCCCCTGCGGGTATCCCATTATCTGCGCAACGCGGCACTCGAACGCCACTGCCGCCCCTTTCACCCGCGGCGGCGCAACGCGTTTACTGGGCAGCGAGTCGATGCCGCAATGCACGAACTCACTGGTGCTGCGCGGCAGGATAGCCGCGCTGGCGTTCATGGCTTGTGCTTGAGCAAAAGAGACCAGATGAATGACCAGCTCGCCAGTTTCCTGAGCGTTGCGCAGGGTGTCTTTCAAAGCGCCGTCGTCACGGTTACCGACGTTGACCATCAGCGTGGCCGGCTCGTCGCTGATCACCTGAAAGAAGCTGAAGGGCGCCAGGTTGGTCACCCCTTCGCTGGAAATGCTCGACACCCAGGCGATGGGCCTGGGTGTCACTGTGGATGCGAGCCAGCGGTAACGGTCCAGCGGGGTCAGGTCAGCGAAATCGAGCAGCATGAGGATCTCCGGCATTCAGATTGCCGTCAGCTTACCTCAGCAGGCGGTTAGCGGCCCGCGCGCGACTCACGAATGTAGAAACGTGCCTTCTCGGACTTGTTGGTGCAGCCGCGGTAGGCCTCGAACTGCTGCTGGGTTTTTGCAGCCGTCATCAGCGAGGCCGCCTTGGAGTAGCTGACCGTGCCGGCAAAACCTTCGGCCTTGGCCAAATCGAGTTCCTGCCAGGCCGCATCGAGTTGGGTCGCGCAGCTATCACGGTAAGAAGTGGTCGCTGAGCAGCCCGCCAACAGCGCAATCGGTAAGAGAATCCAGGCTTTCATGTCGCATACTCCAGAGGTTGGCCGGCAATCAGGTCGCCGGTGTTGTTTATGACGATAGGCTAGAGAAAAAGTGCCACTATCCGCATGCTGCACGACGCAAATTGCGTTGCCGTTGCAGTACGAATCAGGGAGAGCTGAATGAGCAAGAAAGTGGCTTTGGTACTGGGTTCGGGTGGCGCGCGTGGTTACGCGCACATTGGCGTCATCGAAGAGCTGGAAGCACGTGGCTACGAGATCGGCTGCATTGCCGGTTGTTCGATGGGTGCGGTGGTCGGCGGCATCTACGCCGCCGGCAAGCTGAAGGATTACAGCGACTGGACGCAGAGCCTGGATTATCTGGATGTGCTGCGCCTGCTGGATGTCAGCTTTCGCCTGGGCGCCATCCGTGGCGAGAAGGTCTTCGGGCGCATTCGCGATATCGTCGGCGATATCAACATCGAATCACTGAACATCCCTTTCACGGCAGTGGCCACCGACCTCACCAATCAGCAGGAAATCTGGTTTCAGGAAGGCTGCCTGCATCAGGCCATGCGCGCCTCGGCGGCGATTCCCAGCCTGTTCACGCCGGTCATTCAGGGCAAGCGCATGCTGGTCGATGGCGGCCTGCTCAATCCGCTACCCATCGTGCCGGTGGTCTCGAGCCACTGCGATCTGATTATCGCTGTCAACCTCAACTCGGCCCATCAGCAGCACTATCAGTTGCCCGTCATCGAGCGCCCCGCTGCGCTGAAGGGCCGCTTCGACCAGATGATGACGTCGCTCGGCTCACGGCTGCCCTCGCTGCGCCGCAAGAGCGGTGAGGACGATCAGCTACTGCTACTCGAAGGTGGCGCGGCGCCCAAGATGCCGGAGCAGCCCGACCTCTGGCTGCAGGAACCTGCCGATCCTCACGGTCAACAACCGACCGCTGCGCCCCAAGAGGAAAGCGCGCCCAAATCGGCAAGCGGCTCACGGGTCGCGCAGATGGCCGGCCCGGCATCGCTGCTGGAGTTGATCAACCAGAGTTTCGAGGTGATGCAGACCTCTCTCTCGCAATACAAGATCGCCGGCTATCCGCCGGATATCCTGATCAACGTGCCCAAGCGCGTGTGCCGCTTCTTCGAGTTCTACAAGGCGCCGGAGCTGATCATGCTGGGCCGGCAGATCGCCCGCGATACCCTCGACAAATACGAACGCGGCGACCGCTGAGCCAGCCCGCGATCACAACGGCGGCCGACGCTCCTCACGGGGCGGCAGGCCGGCCGGCGCCTTGTGGGCGACCCAGTCGCTGAGCAGACTATAGGCCACAGCTAGCAGCGTCGGGCCGAGGAACAGGCCCATGAAGCCGAAGGCCAGGATGCCGCCGAACACGCCGAGCAGCACCACCACCAGCGGCAGGTTGCCGCCGCGGCTGATCAGGTACGGTTTGAGGATGTTGTCCACGCCGCTGATGATGAAGAAGCCCCAGATGCCGAGGAAGATTGCCATGCCGATCTCGCCCTGCCAGATCAGCCAGCCCACAGCCGGCCCCCAGACCAGGGGTGGCACCATGATCAGGCTGCAGGCGAAGGTCAGCACGCCGAGCACCAGGGCACCGGGAATGCCGGCGATCATGAACCCGATATAGGCCAGCAGCGCCTGCGCCACCGCAGTGCCGATCACCCCGTTGACGACCCGCTGCACCGTGCCTGCGACCAATTCGAGGTAATGCTGGGCCCGGTCGCCGATCAGTCGCTCGAGCAGGCTTTCGACGAAGGCCGCCAGACGCGGGCCGTCGCGATAGAAGAAGAACACCAGAATCAGACTCAAGGCCAGCTCCAGGAAGCCGCCGCCGATCTTGGCGCTGCGTACCAGCAGAAAGTTGCCGACCTGGCCGAGATAAGGCTGCACCGTGGCGAACAGTGCCGAGCCCTGCTGATCCAGGGTTTCCCAGATGCTCACCAGGCGGTCGCCGACCAGGGGCACCGAGGCCAGCCAGGCTGGCGGTGGCGGCAGGCCATCGACCTGAAAGTCCTTGAGCATTGCGGTGCCGTCACGGATATGGTCGGCGAGATTGAAGCCCAGCATCACCAATGGCACCGCCACCAGCACGATCCAAACGCAGGTCAGCAAACCGGCGGCAACCGACTGCCGGCCTTTCAGTACGCGAGTCAGCCAGCGCATGACCGGCCAGCTGGCAAAGGACAACACGGCCGCCCAGAACAGCGCGGACCAGAACGGTGCCAGCACCCAAAGGCTGGCACCCAGTAGCCCCAGGAGCAGGATCTGCACCAGCAAGCGGTCGTTATTCGGCATTTTTCAGGACTTCCAGCAAACCAGACTCAGGCCCGCAACGCAGGCGCGCTCAACGTAGCACGTCGATACGCAAACCGTCGCCGCTGCTCTCACCAATCTCCAGGCGTGCGGCCCTGACCTGATCGTCGATCAGAGCCTCACGCCAGGCTTCGGCATTGGCCCCGGACAGGCTGACCCGCAAGGTGCTGTCCAGGTTGAGGCTGCGCGCCAGCACTTGCACCCACTCGGTGCTGGGCTGATCCTGTTCGGGCAGACGTAGCGAGCCTGTGCTCTTGAGTTGCCGGGACAAGGTGGCCGGCGTTGGCAGAACCTTGGCCAACGGCTGGTCAGCCTTGAGCAGCTCGGCATGCAGGTAGGCACGGCGATTGCCGCGGGTGATGCTGTACAGCGCCACCAGGCTGTCATGCCGTGGCTCGGCCAGGCGCAGCAAGGCATAGGCCTGCTGATCGTCCGAGCCATAAAGAGTGGAATTGCCGAATACCGAATTGGCCCACAGGCTGCTGGAGCCGCACTCGCGGCCCTGACACCAGTACAGCAACTGGGCGTCCTGATCCTGCAACGCCTCGCGAGCCTGGGTGAACACCTCATTGGCGCTGTGGGTGCCTGGCAGCTCGTAGGTGACAGCGGTCAGCGCGCCCTGCACCAGCACTTCGCGCTCGTAACGCAGGCGCCCACTGATACGGCGTACGGTCCCCTGGGGATACACGCGCTCCTGCTCGGCTTCTTCCTTGAAGGTGACGATTTCGCTGCCGGCGAAGCGCGGCAACACATCGAGATCGCGGCTACCGGCCACATCGGCGCCGGCCAGGGGGCTGACCAGCATTAACGCGAACAGGTAACTCAGACGCATGCCGCTACCTCAATGGTGAGAGGCATCAGCAGGTAAATAGAGGAAGTGGGCAGCGCATCCGGCGCGAGGGTGTACAGGTCGGTCATGCAGATCTCCATGGCAGTGCCCGACACCTTTCCCCAGTTGCCACGGGCCGTCAAGGCGCGCTCAGGAATGCTTTGAAACAGTCTGCTACGAGTCGTGCGCCCTGCTCGTCATCCAGATGCAGGTGGTGGCCGCCGGGCAAGTGTTCGACGCTGATCGCCGCCTGCGCCAGCAACTCAGCCAGACCATCTCGCGTCGCCAGCAGCCCTTGCTCGGCCAGCACCAGGCAGGTCGGGCAACGCAGCGCGGTGACGAACGCCTGTACATGGGCCATGGTCAGGCGCAGGGGTGTGGTCAGGGTCAGGCGGCTATCGGTACGCCAGGTCAGCCCGCCATCCACCGGCATCAGGCCGCGCTGCGCCAGCAACCTCGCCGCCTCAAGGCTGACGTGTCCGACGCCGCGCTGGCGTACCTGAGCGGCTCGTTCGAGGTCGGGATAGACCGGCTTGCGTTTGGCAGACAGCGTCAGGCGCCCTCGCAGCGACTCAGCCAGGGTAGCGACGGCGCCATCGGCCTCGACGGTGGGCGGCACCAACCCATCGATCAGCGCCAGGCGTTGCACCCGTTCGGGAAAGGTGGCGGCCAGCAGCACCGAAACGATGGCCCCCATGGAATGGCCCAGCAGGCTGAAGCGCGACCAGCCAAGCTGTTCGGCGACCAGCAGCACGTCGTGCACATAGTCCCACAGGGCATAGCCGGCACCCGGCGGGCGATGTGCAGAATGACCGTGCCCGGCGAAATCCACGGCGACAATGCGCATGCCCGCCAGTTTCGGCGCCAGTCGCGCGAAGGTCGCCGCATTGTCGAGCCAGCCATGCAGGGCAATCACCGGCTGGCCATCGGGCGGACCATAGACCTGAGCGGCCAGCTCGATATGCGGCAGGTGCAAGCGTATCTCTTCGGGGGTAACGGTCACTGCGTGGTCTCGCGAGGTTGCTGCCAGCGGGCGAACAGGCGGCGAAGCAGCTGCGCCGTGGCGTCCGGGTGTTCGAGGGGAAACATATGCCCGCCGGGCATGATCAGAAATTCGCCGCGCGGCGCCCTTCGTGCCATACGCCCGTGGTGAGCGAGCACCACACGGCTCTCGGCGCCCTTCACCACCGCCAGCGGCACCTTGAGTTGCTCCGGCCGCCCCGGGCTGATGTGCGGCACGCTTCGATAGATGCTCATTTCGGTCGCCGCCTCGAAACGCAGGCGCAGGCCCGATTCGCCCGGGTGCAGCCCGTGCTCGACATAGGCGTCCAGACAGTCGGGGTCGAAGCGACTGAACAGCGTGCGCTCGGCGAAGTAACGACGCGCTTCCTGGCCATCGACAAAAGCCTCGCGCCGTCCCTGGGTGCGCCCGGCCGGGGTGAGCCGGTCGATAAAGCCAAACCGCTTGGCCGCGTGAATCACCAGTTGGTCGACGCGGCTGAGCACCGGCGAATCAAGCATGACCACGCCCCGGTACAAATCAGGGCGAAGCAGCGCCGCATGATAATGCAGCACCCCGCCCAGCGAATGGCCCACGCCCCAAACCGGCCCAGCGCACTGTTCAAGATGATGAAGCAGCTCGTCGACCAGGTTGCCCCAGTTGTCATTCACTGGAAAACGAGGGTCGTGGGCATGCTGCGCCAGGTGCTGCACCTGGTACTCCGGTGCCAGCGCCGCGAACAGCTTGCGGTAGGTGGCCGAAGGAAATCCGTTGGCGTGGGCGAAGAAGATGAGCTGATCCATGGCAATCGCGCAGGTGGCAGGCAGTGCTGGGATTGTCAGCCAGCCTTGCCAGGCCGACAACGCCTGTAACGGTCAGGAAGCACGACGCTCCGGCCAACAGCCGGACGCCCTGCTCCGGCGCTTAGCCACGCTCAGGCGGCTGACTACTGTGCGGCACGACGGCCACGGTCAGGCGCGAGATACAGCTGGTCTTGCCGTCATCGCCGCTCAGGCGAATGTCCCAGACATGGGTGGTGCGCCCAAGGTGAACGGCTTTGGCCACCGCCGTGACGCGCCCGCTGCGCAGCCCACGCAGGTGGTTGGCATTGACCTCCAGGCCCACGCAGAAGAACTTCTGGGTGTCGATGCACTGGTAGCTGGCCGTGGAGCCCAGGCTTTCGGCCAGCACCACCGAAGCGCCGCCGTGCAGCAGGCCGTGAGGCTGATGGGTGCGCGAGTCGACGGCCATGCTGGCAGTGATCGACTCGTCATCGAAGGATTCGAAACGGATGTCCAGCAGCTCACCGATGGTATTGCGCTGGGCGGCATTGAGTTCGTCGAGATTGGGGCGCTGACGCCAGATGCTCATGGTCGATCCTTTTTGTTGTTTTGGACGGGCTGATCAATGCAGCTCAGGGTGCGCCAGCAACTGCAGGGTCATCAGCCCGGCAATCAGGTCCTCGCCTTCGAGCAGCGCCAGGCTGGCCGTATGCATGGCCAGTGGTTGCTGACGATGGCCATGCACCAGCAAGCCACCCAGGGCGCCGATGAAGGGCTGGTGAGAAACCAGCAGCAACTCAGTTACGGACAACTGCTGCAGCCTGGCCAGGCTGTCACGCGGGTCACTGTCCGGCGTCAGCCAGGGCACGGTCTGCAGCGGCGCCTGCAAGGCCAAAGCCTCGTACACCAGCGCAGCCGTCTGTTGTGCTCGCACGTAGGGGCTGACCAGAATGGCTGGCGCACGACCACGCAGGTGCTCGAGGGACTGGCGCACTTCTTCACGGCCATGGGCCGTCAGCTCACGGGCCGCATCGCTACGCGCCTCGGCCTGGGCCTGGCCGTGGCGCAACAACCAGAGCTTCATGCCGGCTGGCTCATAGTTTCGGCTCCTCGTCGCGCACCGGGTGTGGCGCCGGCGGCACGCTATGGGCAGCCTCACCTTGCGCAGGGCGCGCAGCCGGCCAGTCGGCGAACGGCCAGGGCTTGGTTTCGGTGTTGAAGGTGCCGAAACGGCCGATCTGCGCCAGGTACTGGCTGAGGCTGTCGCCAAAACTCAGCAGCCCGGCATTCGGCGCGCCATAGATGAGACGGTAGATGAGCTGCAGCAGCACGACGCCGGCCAGCAGCAGCTCGGCCAGTTGCCAGACGAACAGAAACAGCAGCATCCAGACGAGGCGCAAGCCGATGGGCTCGCTTTTGGGGTGATCATTCATGACGATTGTCCTTAGAAATCCGTGGCTGAAATGAAGTCGACATCGGTCTTGGGCTCGGCGCGCATCAGTGCCTGGATCACCTGGTCGAGGGTGCGCCCTTCGAACAGAATGGCATGCAACCCGGCCACCAGCGGCATATACACCTGCAGCTCTTCGGCTTTGGCCTTGAGCACCTTGATGGTGTTGACGCCTTCGGCCACTTCGCCAAGGCGATCGACGGCCTCCTGCAGACTCAGGCCCTCACCCAGAGCGAAACCGACCTGATAGTTGCGGCTTTTCGGTGACGAGCAGGTGACGATCAGATCGCCTACTCCGGCCAGGCCCAGGAAGGTCATGGGATTGGCGCCCAAATGCACGGCGAACCGGGTCATCTCCGCCAGCGCCCGGGTGATCAACATGCTCTTGGTGTTCTCGCCCATGCCCAACGCCGCCGCCATGCCGGCCATGATGGCATAGACGTTCTTCAGCGCCCCACCCAGCTCGACGCCGAAGCGATCGGCACTGGCGTAGACCCGGAAGGTGCGCCCGTGCAGCACCTCCTGCACGCGGCGGCAGAGTTCTTCGTCTTCGCTGGCGACCACGGTGGCGGTCAGGGTATGCGCGGCGATTTCCTTGGCCAGGTTCGGCCCCGACAGCACGCCGATGCGCGCCTGGGGCGCGACCTCTTCGATGATCTCGCTCATCAGTTTGAAGGTCTGCGCCTCGATGCCCTTGGTGGTGCTGACCAAAAGCTTGCCGGCCAGCAACCCCGACACGGGCTGCAACACCTGGCGCAAGGCAGAGGACGGCAGCGCCACGAAAGCCAGCTCGCAGGCGCTGAGTACCGCCGGCAGTTCGGTGGTCGGCTCCACGCCGTCGAGCACCTTGACGCCCTTGAGATAGCGCGGATTCTCACGCTGGGTACGAATGGCCTCAGCCTGCACGGGGTCGCGCATCCAGTGCAGAACGCGGTGCCCGTTCTGCGCCAGCAGGTTCGCGATGGCGGTTCCGAAGCTGCCGCCACCCAGTACCGCGATAGGTTGCTGTTGAGTCATGACCGGTCCGTTGTGCTGTGCAAGTGCCAGGCATTATACGGTTCGCGATTGCTACGGCCAGCCTTGCGCAAGCGCTCTATACCCGCCCATAAGCACGAGACAGTCGCGTTTTCGACAATTGCTGGCTGGCAAGGCGCCGCGGCTCGGTTAACATGCCTGCTCTACGCGAACAGGGCCGTTGCGTGACTTCCTCCATTACTCCTGATTACCCCATGTTGCTGGCGACCGAGCGCACTTGTGCTGGCCCAACTTCGCTGCGCCTGCCGATTCCCCTGGCCGGATGATTTTTCACAGAATGCGCACTCATGCTCGCTGCCGTGCCTGGCTGTGCAGCGCACTGGTCTCACTGTGCCTGCTTCACGCGCCGGCACAAGCGGCCGACTTGCTGCTGAGCACCGCCGGCGACACCGCCCCACTGCAGCATTTCGCAAGCGCACTGGCCGAAAGCCGCCCGACCGACCGCGTTCGCATCGTGCCCCTGAACGATATGCCGCCGCTCGACCAGCTCGGCGACGATACGCGCCTTATCCTGTTCGGCAAATCCGCCCTGAGCTGGCGACTCGCGTCCCCTAAAGCCCCGCCGACCCTGGTGCTGCAAGTCAGCAAGACTGACGCACGCGAAACCCTTGGCGAGCTCCAGCCGGCCAAGCTCAGCGTGCTCTGGCAGGACCCAGCGCCACACCGCCAGCTGCGTTTGCTCAAGCATCTACTGCCAAATGCAACACAGGTGGGCGTGCTGCATGACTCGCACAGTGCGTTTCTGATCGAGGAGCTTCGCCAGGCTGCCAGTGAACTGGACCTTGGAATCGTTGCACGGGCCTGGCCGGATACCCGGGACAACAAGCCGGTGATCGATCTGCTGAAAACCAGCGATGTGCTGCTCGCTGTCGCCGATGACGACCTCTACAACCCGATGACGGCCAAGACCCTGCTGCTGACCAGCTACAGCCGACAGCATGCGCTGATCGGCCCGAGCGCCGGCTTCGTGCGTGCCGGCAGCCTGGCCACGAGCTACGCCGATCAGAGCGACCGCCTCACCACGCTCAACCAGTTGCTCGACCAGTCGCCACAAAACTGGCCGGCGGGAACCTACTCGAAAACATTCAAGGTGCTGGGTAACCCTCAGGTGGCACGTGCGCTGGGTATCACCCTGCCCAGCGATGCGCAGCTTGCCCGGCACCTATCGCAAGGAGATACGCCATGAAGTTGTGGCGAGGCTGGAACATCCACGTCCACACCCAGCTGATCAGCGTCGGCCCCGCCCTTCTGTTGACCCTGCTGCTGACCGGATTTCTGACCTTCAATCGCCTGCAGGATCTACGCGCCGAGATCAATCATACCGGCCAGTTGATAGCCAGCCAGTTGGCGCCCGCCACCGAGTACGGGGTCATTTCCGGCAACCGCCGCGTGCTGGAGTCCTTGTTGCAGGCAACCCTGAAGACGCCTCATGTGCGCTTCGTCGAGGTGCGCGACCGTGACGAGAACATCCTCGCCTACCTCGAACAACCCGATCACGCACAGACCGGCAATGGCCAGCTGGACCTCTTCCAGGCGCCCATCCAGCAACAGCAGGTCGACCTGGGCGGCGATTTCGTCGAGGAACTCCCGCGCACTGCTCCAGCCCCTGGTGCCGATTACCTGGGTCGCGTGGTGGTCGGCATGTCCAGCGATGCCTTTAATTCCCGACAGCAGGAAATCCTCCTAAAGGTGGCCGCGCTGGTGCTGTTCGCCCTGCTGCTGACTTTCGTGCTGGCGCGGCGCCTGGCCAGCCGGCTGTCCCGGCCGCTGAGCAAGATGAGCGAGGCCGTCACCGCGATTCAGGCCGGTAACTACCAGGCAGCTCTTCCCGAAGTCGGCGGCGGCGAGCTGGCGACCCTGGCCCGGCACATCAACAACCTGGCCAACGGCCTGCAGAACGCCGCTCAGGAGCAGCAACAGGCCATGACCCTGCTGATCAAGGCGCGCGAGGAGTCGGACCTGGCCAACCGCGCCAAATCCGACTTTCTGGCCATGATGAGCCATGAACTGCGTACGCCCATGAACGGCGTACTCGGCATGCTGCAATTGCTCGACACCACCGAGATGAGCGACGAGCAACGCGAGTATGCGGCCCTGGCCATGGAGTCCACCGAGCACCTGCTCAAGGTGATCAACGATATTCTCGACTTCTCGCGCATCGAGCGTGGTGCTCTGGAGCTGGAGCTGATCAGCTTCAACCTGCCGACGCTGCTCAAGTCCGCCCTGCAGGCCTTCCAGCACAGCGCTCAGCAGCGTGGCCTGCAGCTGCGCCTGGAACTCGACGATGCCCTGCCGGCGCCGCAGGTACAGGGCGACCCGACCCGCTTGCGGCAGATTCTGGTCAACCTGATCGGCAACGCCCTGAAATTCACCGAGCGCGGCGAAGTACGCGTCGAAGCTCACTGGCAGGCGCTGGACAACCAGGTGCTGTGGTTCACCTGCCAGGTGCACGACACCGGCATCGGCATCAGCGCCGAGCGCCTGGACACCATGTTCGATGCCTTCCAGCAGGCCGACAATTCCATCTCCCGCCGCTACGGCGGCACCGGCCTGGGCCTGCCCATCGCCCGCACCCTCGCCGAATGCATGGGCGGCACGCTCACCGCACGAAGCGAGCTCGGCCGCGGCTCCTGCTTCACTCTGGAAATTCCGCTGCCCTTCTCTGCCCAGCAGCCGCAGTTGCCCATCCACCCGTCCGTCAGCATGCCTTCTTCGCCGGTCGAGCGCTCAGTACTTCTGGTAGAAGACAATGCGGTGAACCAGACCGTTATCGAAGCCATGTTGCGCAGCCTGGGTTATCAGGTCGAGCTGGTGGGCGATGGCGCCCAGGCCGTCAGTGCGGTCGAGCGCAAAACGTTCGCCGCCGTGCTGATGGATTGCCGCCTGCCGGTCATGGACGGCTACGAAGCCACCCGGCGCATCCGTGAACTGGGCGCCAAGGGCCGTCTGCCCATCATCGCCCTTACCGCCAACGCCCTGCAGGGCGACCGCGAGGCCTGCCTGCAAGCCGGAATGAACGATTACCTCGCCAAGCCGTTCAAACGCATGGAACTGCAGGACGTGCTCGATCGCTGGCTGCCGGCTGACGGTACCGCGCACTGACGCCGGTCGCGTCGCAACCGTGCGAAATCGCGCCTCACACCGGCGTGCAACACTCGCAACCTCTAGTCAGATGGGCGAAAATACTGCACGCTTGTTGGTTGAAGTGGGCATCAAAGGGGCATCTGTGACACCATTGCCGCCTGCAGAGTACAACTGTACTCACCACACTGTGACTTTCACCACAACGCAACAGTCTATGACTAGGCTGCTGGCAGTCGCATCACTCATGCGCAGCCGGCCAGGACGATTTACCCAGCCGAGGCGCGTGGGGATTATTGAGGAGCTCGCATGACCAAACAAAACGCCTTCACCCAGGAAGATCTGTTGCGCTGCAGCCGCGGCGAACTGTTCGGCCCGGGTAATGCGCAACTGCCCGCCCCCAACATGTTGATGATCGACCGGATCGTCCACATCAGCGAAACGGGCGGCAAGTACGGCAAAGGCGAAATTGTCGCAGAGCTCGATATCAATCCTGATCTGTGGTTCTTCGGCTGCCACTTCGAGGGCGACCCGGTGATGCCAGGCTGCCTGGGCCTCGACGCCATGTGGCAGCTGGTCGGCTTCTTCCTCGGCTGGCAGGGCAACCCTGGCCGCGGTCGCGCCCTGGGTTCGGGCGAAGTGAAGTTCTTCGGCCAGGTTCTGCCTACCGCCAAGAAGGTCACCTACAACATCCATATCAAACGTACCATCACCCGTTCGCTGATCCTGGCGATCGCCGATGGCACCGTGAGTGTCGACGGCCGCGAGATCTACAGTGCCGAAAGCCTGCGCGTCGGCCTGTTCACTTCCACCGACAGTTTCTAAAGGATCCTTTCCATGCGTCGCGTCGTTATTACCGGTCTAGGCATCGTTTCCTGCCTGGGCAATGACAAAGAAACCGTCTCCGCCAACCTTCGCGCTGGCCGCCCCGGTATCCGCTTCAATCCGGAATACGCCGAGAAGGGTCTGCGCAGCCACGTATCGGGCTCCGTCGACCTGAACCTGGAAGAGTTGATCGACCGCAAGCTGTTCCGCTTCATGGGTGATGCCGCTGCCTATGCCTACCTGGCGATGGAGCAGGCAATCAAGGACTCGGGCCTCAGCGAAGAGCAGGTATCGAACCCGCGTACCGGCCTGATCGCCGGTTCCGGTGGTGCCTCCACGCTGAACCAGATGGAAGCCATTGACACCTTGCGCGAGAAAGGCGTCAAGCGTGTTGGTCCGTACCGCGTTACCCGCACCATGGGCAGCACCGTATCGGCCTGCCTGGCGACCCCGTTCAAGATCAAGGGCGTCAACTTCTCGATCTCCTCGGCGTGCGCCACCAGCGCCCACTGCATCGGCCAGGCCATGGAGCAGATCCAGCTCGGCAAGCAGGACGTGGTCTTCGCCGGTGGCGGTGAAGAGGAGCACTGGAGCCAGAGCTGCCTGTTCGATGCCATGGGCGCCCTCTCCACCCAGTACAACGACACGCCGGAAAAAGCGTCTCGTGCCTACGATGCCAACCGTGACGGTTTCGTCATCGCCGGCGGCGGTGGCATGGTCGTGGTCGAGGAGCTGGAGCACGCACTGGCTCGCGGCGCCAAGATCTACGCTGAAATCGTCGGCTACGGCGCGACTTCCGATGGCTACGACATGGTCGCTCCGAGCGGCGAAGGCGCGGTGCGCTGCATGCAGCAGGCGCTGGCCACCGTTGATGCCCCGATCGACTACCTCAACACCCACGGCACCTCGACTCCGGTCGGCGACGTCGCGGAAATCAAAGGTATTCGTGAAGTGTTCGCCGGCAACGCCCCGGCCATCAGCTCCACCAAGAGCCTGTCGGGCCACAGCCTGGGTGCCGCTGGCGTGCATGAGGCGATCTACTGCCTGCTGATGATGGAAGGCAACTTCATCACCGCTTCGGCCAACATCGAAGAGCTGGACCCGGCGGTTGCTGACCTGCCGATCCTGCGCGAGACCCGCGAAAACGCCAAGCTGGACACCATCATGTCCAACAGCTTCGGCTTCGGTGGCACCAACGCCACCCTGGTACTCAAGCGCTGGACTGGCAACTGATCGGTTGCCTGACACGAAAAACGGCGCCCGAGGGCGCCGTTTTTTATGCCTGACTTTCTGCAAATCATTCCATCGCTGTAGCTCAGCGGACTTCGAAACGCTGCTCCGCCAGCTTGCGGTCGCCTTGGAACAGCAGGAAGTGCCACTCCCCCGGCACCACCTCATGGTTCTCGGAAAACTCGAAGGCCATGACGTCCCGGGACGCATCGGGCACCAGCTTCTGCGTCACCACGAACTTGTCATGGCGCCGGCCGTCAGCGCCAACCACGCCGGGCGTGAGGTAGAGCAAAGTCAGGGGCTCGCCATCGACCGTCTTGCCGGTCAGGGTATAACGCATCCCGAACTTGGTTCCCAGTTTGGCAGGCACCACGGTCGTCTGCTCGATTTGCTGATTGGACTGGGTCAACACACGCTCACCTGGCTGAAAGTCCCTGTGCTGGCTGATGAAAACGCCGGCCTCGACAGGCCCTTGCACCCGCACCTCGGCTTGAGTCAAGCCGGCGGCGAGCAGCAGCACCGTCATCGTCGCGAATCGAAAATGTTGCATCTCACGCTCCTCCATTGGAATGGCGCGAGGCTATGACGCAGCGATGACAACCTGATGACATTCAGCGTGATGCCGGCAGTGCCTCCTGCACCTTGCGCGGCAGGATGGACAGGAAGTTGTCTCGGGCGACCTTGTGGGCGACATCTTCGGGCAGCGCATCGAGGAAGCGGTCGAAGCCGTGCATGTACTCGCCCATGCTGTCGAAGCGGCCCACCACGTCGGAGCCGATCATGAAGCGATCGGGGTAGCGCGCGACCAGCTCTACCCATTTGGGGTCGGGGTTGCCGCTCTCATCGGTCAGGTAAGGCCTGAGCATGGTCCAGGACAGATCGATGTACAGGTTGGGATAGCTTTCCAGCATGCGCGCCAGGGTGTCGAAGAGAAACTCCAGCTTTTCCTGGTGGCGGTGAATCTCCATGCTGGTACCGGCATGGGCCCAGATGAAGCGAACATGCGGGTGGTTGCGCAGCGGCTCTTCGATCTCCTGCAGGTAAAGGGGGTTGCGCTCGCGCTTTGAGGTGATGTTGGAGTGCATCATTACTGGCAGGTCGTATTCGGCAGCCAGGTGATAGACGCGCGTCATGGCCTCGTTGTTGGCCCGCGGCGTGCTGCCCTCGATCAGCGAGGTGAGATCGTCGTGGCGCGTGAACACTTCGCCGATGCCCTGCCAGAGCCCGGGGTCCAGCTCCAGCATGCGGCGGATATGGGAATCGGAGTTCTTGTCGTTGGGGTTGAAGCCGGACAGGAACGGGTGAAAGCGGTGACGCTGCGCCTCGGGCACCTGTTTGTAGGCATGGGCGATCAGCACGTCGGTGGCGCTGTACCAATAGGCGGCTGCGTCGTCACCGGCGTAATAGCGTGGGCGTTTGGGTTCATCTTCGTGCCATTTCTTGGCAACCGGGATGCCCGAGAACATCACGTGATCGACCTTGGACTCGTCCATGCGCTTGAGCAGCATGTCCATGCCGGCGCTTTCCTGGAAGAAATCCACGTAATGGAGATGGGCGTCGGTGTATCGATACTCACGCGCGTCGACAACACTCGCCAGCAGGCCTGCCGACAATAAAAAACCCAGACGAATCAGGCGCATGCAGACGCTCCTCGGTCATTGAGCAGCATAGACTGTACGCGCTTGGCTCAAGTTCAGGCTATCGGCCTTCGCTATCGCGTCATTGGCGAGACCAATTGTTTCATTACCGACACATCCAAACCGACTGGTCTCGGGTATAACCCTTGCACCTCAGGACGCAGCCCAACACAGGATGACGGCATGTCTGACCCGATGTTCGATTACGACAGTATTCTGGAAGCCTGCGCGCACCAGGACGAGCGCGCATTCCAGGCGCTGTATCGCCAGGAGTCGGCGCAGATGCTCGGGCTGGCCATCAGCCTGCTGGGCCAGCGCGACGCGGCGCAAGATTGCCTGCACGATGCCTTCGTGCAGATCTGGCGCAATGCCGGGCGTTTTCAGCGCTCCCTGGGCAGCGGACGGGCGTGGATCTACAGCATTCTGCGTTACCGCGCCCTGAATCAGTTGCGCCAGCGCGGCCGCACCGTAACGCTTGGCGACGACATCGCCGATCACCTGATCGACGAGAGCCCGTCGGCCGCTCAGCAGCACGAACAGCAGTCGGACAGGCGTCACCTGCGCGCCTGCCTGCAGAAGCTCGAGCCCCCGCGGCGCCATCCGGTTCTGCTGGCGTTCTACCGCGGACTGACTCACGAGCAGATCGCCGAGCGGCTGACCACGCCACTGGGCACCATCAAAGGGCGCATTCGTAGCGGCTTGCGCGCACTGCAGGAGTGTTTGCAACGATGATCAGCACTGACCCCGCAGAACGCCGAGCGCTTATCGGTGAATACGTTCTTGGTCTGCTCGAGCAAGAGCAGGCACGCGAAGTTGCCGAGTTGATCGAACGTGACCCGCAGGCAGCCGCCATGGCCCTGGAATGGGAGCAGCATTTTCTCGAACTCAGTGACCGGCTGCCCCCAAGTGCGCCTTCGCCCGGCCTCTGGTCGCGCATCCAGCAGACTCTGGAGCTGGGGCCGCGACCCAGCGTCTGGGGCCACTGGTGGTCGAACCTCTCCACCTGGCGCCTGACCAGCGCAGCCTTGGCGCTCGCCCTGATCATCGCCCTGCTGCCAGTGCCGTGGCCGGCAGAGACGCCCCCGGCGAGCTATACCGCTGTGTTGCAGCCGCCCGGTGAGGCAGCGGCGCCAGGCTGGGTGGTGCACATCGATGCCAGCGGTACGCTGCTGCTGGAGCCGCTACATGAAGATCAGATCGCGGCGAATCGCTCCGTGCAATTCTGGACGCTGGTCGATCCGAAGGACGGTCCGCGTTCACTGGGCCTCGTCGAGCCGGGCGAACCGCTGACCCTGTCCGCCGAGCAGATCGGTGCGGTACAGGCTGGCCAGTTGTTCGAGCTGACCCTCGAACCGTCCGGCGGCTCGCCCCTGAGCAGGCCCACCGGCGAGGTGCTGTATATCGGCCGCGCAGTCACCACGGCAATGAACTGAGCCGGCAGATGCAACCAGATGTTTCAATCAACATCTGCCGAGCGACCTCCCGGGTATGACTATCAGGTGCTCTACCACGGTGCCTGGATGCCAGCGCGAAGAAACCTTCGCGCCTTACCCATAGAGAGGACGCTCATGAACATTTCCAAGAAAGTGCTCGGTATCGCCATCACTGCTGCCGCCCTGGGCTGCGCCACCGCCAACGCCGACGACCTGCTGGCCCTGAGTGCGGGCGGCAAACTGCTGCACCTCGATACCAAGACCCTCGCCGTCGCTTCCGATGTGAAGCTCAGCGGTGTCTCCAGCTTGCGCGGCATCGATGTACGCCCGGCCAATGGCTCGATCTACGGCCTGGATGACGCCGGCCAGCTCTACACCATCGATGCCAAGAGTGGTGCGGCCACCAAGGCCGCCAAGCTCAGCCAGGCGCTGCCGGGCAACGGCCAGGCCGTGGTCGACTTCAACCCGGTCGCTGACCGCCTGCGCTTGCTGGCAGCCGATGGCACCAGCCTGCGCGTCAATGTCGAGAGCGGTGAAGTAGTGGTGGACGGCAAGGTCGCCTACGCGAAGGACGGCCCGTACGCCGGCAAGACGCCCAAGGTATTAGCTGGTGCGTACACCAACGCCTACAAGGGTACCGAGAAGACGGCGCTGTACACCGTCGACCTGGCGACCGGCAACCTGATGCTGCAGAACCCGCCAAATGACGGTATCCAGCAGGTGGTTGGCAAGATCGCCGACGACCTGAAGAGCGCCGCGCTGGACATCAAGAGCGATGGCAAGGGCGGCAATACTGCCTATCTGCTGACCGGCACCACGTTGCATCAGATCAACCTGGAAACGGGCAAGGCCACAGTCCTGGGTGAGATCAAGAACCTGCCCGACGACATCATCGATATCGCCGTTCTGCCAGCCAAGTAAGACGATAAAGGGGGAAGGCCACACGGCCTTCCCCCTCCCTTTTCGCGTTATTCGAACACTTCGTCGAGCAGATTATCCATGGCCTTGAACGCCCGCGCCGCGACCAGTGGATGGTACTGATTGCTGCCGGGGGTGTTGGCCAGGGGATCGGTGAACGAATGCACGGCCCCGCCGTAGCTGACCAATTGCCAGTCCACCTTGGCAGCCTTCATTTCCTTCATGAACCCGTCGACCTGCGCCGGCGGCACTGCCGGGTCATCCGCCCCATGCAGCACCAGCACCGGTGCCTTGATGTTGTTGGCATCAGCGGGATTGGGCGTATCCAGGTTACCGTGGAAAGACACGAAGGCTTTGAGTAGCGAACCCGAGCGGGCCAGTTCGAGGACGGTGCCGCCGCCGAAGCAGAAGCCGATCGCGCCGAGCCTGGCGGTATCCAGGGCGACCTGGCTGGTTTGCGCCTTGAGTACATCGACTGCCGCCTGGGCACGCTTGCGCATCAACGCACGGTCGCTACGCACGGTCGTCGCCGCCTGCTTTGCCTCGTCGGCGTTGCTGGGGCGAATGCTCTTGCCGTACATGTCGGCCACGAACACCACGTACTTGTCGCCGGCGGCCCGGGCGGCCTTTTCGGCGGACGCGTCAGTGACGCCCAACCAGTTCGGCACCATCAGAAGGCCCGGACGCGGGTCGCTGACCGCATCGTCGTAAACGAGCTTACCTTCGAATGGCTGGCCATCGATCTCGTAGGGGACGTTCTTGACCACCACCCCCGCCTCGGCCAACCCGGCCAAGCCCAGCAACGCTGCCGACAACAGTGATTTCCTCATCGCGTGATTCCCTCTGTCTGTACCCAGTGATGGCAGCCAATGCTGCGCCCGAGCACAAGGAAGCACATTTGCGGCGCCGGGGAAACCCGGACGCCGCGAGCGAACACTGGATCAGGCAGCAGCGAACAAGCCGTCGATCTGCGCATGGGCACTGCGCAGTGCATTGGCTTTCGGCTCCTCGCCGTATGCCAGGCCTTCTGCCCGCACCACTTCGATATCGGTGATGCCCAGGAAACGCAGCACCAGAATCAGGTAGTCCTCATGGGCCTGGCCACTGGCCTGGCCGGCATGAATGCCACCGGCAGTCGAGGCGATGACCACTTTCTTGCCACCGGCCAGACCTTGCGGGCCACTCTCAGTGTAAGAGAAGGTCTTGCCAGCGACCGCAATACGGTCGATCCAGGCCTTGAGTTGGGTCGGCACGGTGAAGTTGTACATCGGCGCGCCAATCACGATGGCGTCGGCTGCCAGAAATTCTTCCAGGGTCGCTTCGGCCAGGGCCACTTCGTGAGCCTGGGCGGCGTCGCGCAGCTCGGCCGGGGTGCCACCAGCCACAAAGCTGGCCGCAGAGAGGTGGCTCAGCGCATCGCTGGCCAGGTCACGGTAGGTAACCTGAACATCGGCCTGGCTGTTCTTCCAGGCTTCGGTGACCGCTGCGCTGAGCTGGCGGGAGGCGGAGGCATCGCCAAGAATGCTGGAGTCGAGGTGCAGAAGTTTCATGAAGCGCTCCTTGAAAGAGGTCGGTGACTGTTCGATGGGTTAATCCTATCAATGGAGCCAATCACTGATTAGCCCGTAAAAATGCGATGATGCGTTCCACCAGTAGAACAAACCGTGTTTTTTACAGGCCTGGAGCTTTCATGCAGGATCTCAACGATCTGATGTACTTCGCCAAGGTGGTCGAGCACGGCGGTTTCAGCGCCGCCGGGCAGCAGTTGGGCATTCCCAAATCACGGTTGTCACGGCGGGTGGCCGAGCTGGAGGCCCGCCTGGGCGTGCGCCTGCTGCAACGCACCACCCGCAAGCTGGCACTGACCGAAACCGGAGAGCGCTACCTGCGCCACTGCCAGGCGATGCTGCTCGAAGCCGAGCAGGCTCAGGAGGCCGTAGCTTCGCTGAGCAGCGAGCCGCGCGGGCGGGTGCGGATGTCCTGTCCCGTGGAAATGGCACGCGCCGGGCTGCACCCGGTGATCACCAGTTTTCTGGCCAAGTACCCGCTGGTGCAACTCGACGTAGTACTGACCAACCGCCGCGTGGACCTGCTGCAGGAGGGCCTCGACGTCGCGCTGCGCGTGCGCGATCAGAGCGATGAGGATCCCTCGCTGATCGCCCGCCAGCTGGCGCCCGCCTCCGCTTACCTGGTAGCAGCTCCGGCATTGCTGCACGGACTGGACATCCGCACGCCCGACGATCTGCAACGGTTGCCGGCACTTGGCGCGGCGGCAAGCGACAGACGCATTCATCACCTGCTCAGAAATTCAGCCGGCGTACGCCGCGAAGTGACCCTGGAGGCACGCCTGAGCATCGAAGACTTCGATATCCGCCGCGAGGCCGCACTACAGGGGCTGGGCTTCACCATGCTGCCGCACACCAAGTGCGTGACCGATCTGCAGGCAGGCCGCCTGGTGCGCCTGCTGCCGGACTGGAACCTGCCCGGCGGGCACCTGCAGGTCGTATACCCTCACCGGCGCGGCATGCTGCCAGCCGTTCGAGCCTGGCTCGAGCATATGATCCAGGCCAGCAGCGAGGGCTGGCTGATGCCTGGAACGGACCTGGTTCGCACAGAGTCAGACCAACCTGATAACGTTATCCTCCACTCCACCGTACAGGACACCCGATGACCGCCCGCAAGCCCCAGGCACCCGGCCAGACCGCGCGAATTCTAGCCGTGGTGTTCTTCACCTTCATCGGCTTTCTCTGCGTTGGCCTGCCCCTGGCGGTGCTACCCGGTTTCGTGCTCAATGACCTGGGCTACGGCTCGGTGATGGCAGGCCTGGTGATCAGCCTGCAGTACCTCGTCACCCTGGTTTCACGGCCAATCACGGGCATACTGATCGACCGGATCGGCCCCAAGCGTGCGGTGGTCTACGGCTTGGCTGGCACCCTTGGCAGCGGTGTGCTGACCCTGGCGGCGACCAGCCTGCATGAGGCGTCCGGCGAGATAGGTCTGGGTCTGCTGCTGGCCGGGCGCGTCGCCCTGGGTATTTCCCAGGCGCTGATCGGCACCGGCTCGATCACCTGGGGCATCGGCCGGGTCGGTGCCGAGAACACCGCACGAGTGATTTCCTGGAACGGCATCGCCTCCTACGGCGCCATCGCCATCGGCGCGCCGCTCGGCGTACTGATGGCTTCGACCATGGGGCTGTGGAGCATCGGCGCGGCCATCACCCTGCTCAGCCTTGGCGCGCTGTGGGTGGCGCAAGACAAACCGGCCATTCCGGTCATTCAGGGCAAGCGCCTGCCGTTTCACAACGTCTTTCTGGCCATCGCCCCCAATGGCTTGGCACTGGCCCTGGGCTCCATCGGTTTCGGTACCCTGGCGACCTTCGTGACCCTGTATTACGCGAGTCTCGGCTGGGAACACGCCGCCTATTGCCTGACCGCCTTCGGCCTGGCCTTTATCGCTGCGCGATTGCTGTTCGCCGGCGCCATCGAGCGACGCGGCGGTTACCGGGTCGCGACCATCTGTCTGGCGATCGAAACCCTCGGTCTGTTGCTGCTGTGGATCGCGCCGATTCCCGCCCTGGCGCTGTGTGGCGCGGCGCTGACCGGTTTCGGTCTGTCGCTGGTGTATCCGGCGCTTGGCGTCGAGGCCATCGGCAACATTCCAGCGGCCAGCCGCAGCTCGGCGCTGGGCGCCTACGCGCTGTTCTTCGATCTCGCACTCGGCATAGCCGGCCCGCTGATGGGCCTGATCGCCACCGCCTACGACTATGGCGCGGTATTTCTCGCCTCGGGCTTGCTGTCGCTGCTCGGCCTGGGCCTTAGCCTCCTGCTACTACGCCGTGCCGAGCGGCCAAAGGCGGTGCAGCCGTGACCCGCGACGAACTGATCGCCTTCTGCCTGCAACTGCCAGGGGTTCGAGTGGATTACAAATGGGGCAGCAACCAGGTGTTCTCCGTGGCGCACAACAAGATGTTCGCCGTGCTCGACTTTCTCGGTGACAACCTGGCCTTCAAGGTGGATGAAGCGCTGTTTCTCGGCTTCACCGACCGGCCCGGGATTCGCCCGGCGCCCTACCTCGCCCGCGCCCACTGGATCAGCATGAATGGCAGCCAACCGCCGCTGGGTGACGGAGAATTGCGCGACCTGCTAACCCGCTCCCACCAACTGGTGGTGCGGCGCCTGCCACGCAAGCAGCAGGTC
Source organism: Pseudomonas fulva 12-X (assembly GCF_000213805.1). Classification (NCBI taxonomy): domain Bacteria; kingdom Pseudomonadati; phylum Pseudomonadota; class Gammaproteobacteria; order Pseudomonadales; family Pseudomonadaceae; genus Pseudomonas; species Pseudomonas fulva. Next base: position 2,791,681 of record NC_015556.1, read on the forward strand.
GGCCTGCTGCTCGATCTATAGCAGGCTGCGCAACCAACCGCTGGTGTAGGCACCACCGAGCAAGAGCTGATCGATCCAGACCAGTTGGTGTAGCGCCACGATGCCCCAGAAAGTCAGCTGATAGGACAACTTGCGCGTCTTGTGGCGAAAGGTTTGCTGAGCCACCAACGCACCCGGCCAGCCGCCCGCCAGTTCCACCAGATGGAGGGTCTTTTCCGGCGTGCGCTGGCGACCTTGCTGGGCACTGTTCTTGTCATGCCAGTAGAGGAAGAAGCACAGCACGCTCACCACGGGATAAAGCAGCGCCGGCCACATCGCGCCATTCGCCAGCCAGCGCAAGGCACCGACTATCGGCAGCAGGCACAGCGCCGCGAAAATCAGCCATTTGGTGAGCGGGTTACGCAGCGCGGGCGATGGCTGTCGAGTGCCACGAGCGGTAGGCCTGGCATCCTTGGCTGTACTGGAGTTAGCAGCACGGGGCTTGACGCGGATCTGTGGCTGGTCGATCGCCAGCTCACCGGCCAGGCGCACATGCTCGGCGCGCAAGCGGCCCTTGTCGTCGCGCCCGGCCACGAACAGCACCTGATCCCCGGCACTGGGCCGACGATCACCACGCATCGCCGAAATGTGCGCGAACACGTCGGTTCCACCGGCAATGGGCTGAATGAACCCGAAGCCCTTGTCATCGTCCCAGCGTTTGATACGGCCCGCCTGTTCCCTGCTCTGCATGTGCGTCCTTGACGGCTTGGCGATCAGCCCTCCGCCGTGCTCCAGTCGATCCAGCCGAACTGCCAGGTGGCCAGAATCAGCAGGCCGAAGGCGATCCGGTACCAGGCAAATACCGCATAGCTGTGGTTGGCGATGAACACCAGCAACGCACGCACGGTGATCATGGCGACGATGAAGGTGGTGACGAAGCCGATGGCGAATACCGGCAGATCGCTCCACTGCAGGATTTCACGGTATTTGTAGAGCGAGTAGACAGTGGCGGCGACCATGGTCGGCATCGCCAGGAAGAAGGAGAACTCGGTGGCCGCCTTGCGCGACAGACCGAACAGCAGGCCGCCAATGATGGTCGAGCCGGAGCGCGAGGTCCCCGGAATCAAGGCCAGGCACTGGGCGAAGCCGACCTTGAGGGCCAGTTTCCAGTCCATGTCGTCGACCGTTTCGGCGACGATACGATGCTGACGTTTCTCGGCCCAGAGCATCACCACGCCACCGATAACCAGCGCGGCGCTGACCGTGATCGGGTTGAACAGCCAGTGTTCGATGAGATCGGCGAACAGCAGACCCAGTACCACTGCCGGGAAGAAGGCAATCATCAGGTTGACCGTGAAACGCCGCGCCATGGGATCGCTGCCCAAGCCACTGACCACCGACAGGATGCGCTGGCGAAACTCCCACATCACCGCCAGGATCGCGCCGAGCTGGATGATGATCTTGAACGCCGTGGCGCGCTCGCCATTGAAGTCCAGCAGGTCACCGACCACGATCAGGTGCCCGGTGCTGGAAATAGGCAGAAATTCGGTAAGGCCTTCAACGATACCCAGAATCAGCGCCTGAAAAGCGAGCCAACTGTCCATCGAAACTCCTCGGAAAGGTGCCAGATGAACTGGCTGTAAAGGGATTGTTTCTCGGACTGGAGGCGCTGGAGTAGGTTCCAGCGGGGCCGAAAAAAGCGGCAGTTATAAATCACTCGCTCGCAATTTCAAAACGCTATCAAAGTGAATTGACGGTTTTCTTGCCGGCCACCTGATCCCCGGGCGCGACAAGCGCTAGAATGCGCGCCCGTCCTGCCGTCACACGTCCGAGGTCCCATGTCACCACTCGAAGTCTGCGCCTCGTTGCTCGGCCTGATCGCCGTCTGGCTGACCGTGCGGCAGAACCCCTGGTGCTGGCCGATCGGCCTGGTCATGGTAGTGCTTTACGCGTGGCTGTTCTTCCAGGCCAAGCTTTACTCCAATGCCCTGCTGCAATGCGTATACGCCGCCCTGCAACTCTATGGGTGGTGGCATTGGACGCGCGGCGACCGGCCGGAGGAACGCCTGCAGGTGTCGAGCCTGAAAGCCCGTGAGACGATTTTCGGCTTGGCTCTGGGCGTAATCGGTTCGGTGGTGCTCGGCCTGCTGATGATGACCTACACCGATGCCAGCGCCCCCTGGCAGGACGCGACGCTGTGCGCCTTCAGCCTCGTCGCGCAACTGTGGATGGCCAAGAAGCGTTTGCAGTGCTGGACGCTGTGGATCGTCCTCGACGTGCTGTTCGTGGCGCTGTTCATCGATCAGGCGCTGTACCTTACCGCCGCGCTGTACGCCCTGTTCACCCTGCTTGCCTGTCACGGCTGGCTGACCTGGCGGCGCGAGCTGCTCGCGGCGCGCCCATGAACGTCCTGGTGCTGACCGGCCCGGAATCGACTGGCAAGAGCTGGCTGGCGAGCGAGCTACAGCAGCGCTTCGGCGGTATCGTGGTTGGTGAATACGTGCGCCACTTCATCGACATGCAACAGCGCGATACCTGCTACGCGGATATTTCCACCATCGCCCACGGTCAGCTCGCCTGGGAAGACGCTGCTCGCGAGCAACGCCCTCACCTGCTGATCCTCGACACCCACCTACTCAGCAACATCCTGTGGAGCCGCACCCTGTTCGGTGATTGCCCGGACTGGATGGAGCCCGCCCTGCTGGCCCGTGAATACCACCTGCACCTGTTGCTCGACCCGCGCGGCGTGGAATGGGTAGGCGATGGCCAGCGCTGCCAGCCGGATCTGGCCGAGCGTCTGGCTTTTCATCAAGGCTGCGCGCAGTGGCTCGAAGCCAACGGCCAGAACGTCGTGGACATCGCCGGTAGCTGGCATGAACGCCAGCGCGCAGCAGTGGGCTGTGTGGCCAGCTGGCTGGGCTTCGGCACCTAGCCCAAGTTGAATTTGTTCGCCAGTTGCGCGTGGCATCTTGCCATTAAGTGACGGCATGGGCATAAAGGGGGACGACTGGAAGAACGCCACAAGGACGTCCCGATGCGCCTGATTCGCCGTGCGCTGAAACTCATCGCTTTGCTCGTGCTGACCGCCCTGCTGGTCATCCTCTATTACATCGTCAATCCCAACCTTCCGGATTACAAGCCGGCGAAAAAGGTCCATTACCTGGGGCAATGGAGCGAGCAGCAGCGCCAGTTCTATTACTACACGCCCCAGGGCACTACGGTGAAAGGCCTGCATTACGACTGGTTCACAGCCCTGGAGATGCCGTTCGGCAAGGCCAAGTTCGCCGATCCGGATTACTTGGCACGCTTCGGCTTTCTGACCCAGCCAGGGCAGAAAGCCACGGCCTTGAACCCCGGCAACCTGCCGGTGGGCTTCGCCCGCCATCAGGATGGTGAGAGCGGCGTCCAGTATCTGGACATCACCTGCGCCGCCTGCCACACCGGCGAGCTGCGTTACCAGGGCCAGGCGGTGCGCATCGATGGTGGTGCCGCGCTGCACTCGCTGGCGTCCACCGTGCCCACGCTCAAGGGCGGCAGCTTCGGCCAGGCCCTCGGCATGAGCATGGCGTCCACCTACTACAACCCGCTGAAATTCCGCCGCTTCGCCCATGAAGTGCTGGGTGAGCATTACGAGCGCGACTACGACGTCCTGCGCGCGGAGTTCAAACAGGTTCTCGATCGCCTGCTGAGCACTGCCTACAACGACTGGCACCGCGGCCTCTACCCGACCGAGGAAGGCTTCGGCCGTACCGATGCCTTCGGTCGCATCGCCAATACGGTGTTTGGTGACAGCATCGATGCGGCCAACTACCGCGTGGCCGATGCGCCGGTCAGCTATCCCCATCTGTGGGATATCTGGAAGTTCGACTGGGTACAGTGGAACGGCTCGGCCATGCAGCCGATGGCTCGTAACGTGGGTGAGGCCCTTGGCGTAGGTGCGAAGCTGCAACTGCTCGACGCCAATGGCCGCCCCGTGGTCCACGATCAGCGCTACGCCTCCAGCGTGCGCATCAACGACCTTTATCAGCTGGAGGAAACCCTCAAGCACCTGCAGCCGCCGACCTGGCCGGAAAAGATCTTTGGCAAGATCGACTTGCCGCTCGCCAGCCGCGGACGCGCCCTGTACCAGGAAAACTGCGCCGTCTGCCACGCGCCGAAGGTCGTTCCGCCAAATCATCGCATCGCACCTGATCGCGATCCCGAGTGGCATATGCAGGTCATCCAGACATCCGTGGTGGGTACCGACTCCACCACCGCCGACAATATCGCCGATCACCGCTTCGACATCCGCAAACTGGGCTGGAAGAAAGACGAGCTGGCGAAGCTGGAGGTGAAGCTATACAGCAATAGCCTCGACAAGATCGACTTCAGCGCCATTTCCAGCGCCGAGGCGCTGGCCTATGTGACCGCCTACGTTGAAGACCGTGCCTATCGCGACAAGGGGATCGCGCCCGAGCAGCGCAAACGCATGGACGGTTATGGTCTGCCCATTGGCGTGCAGGAAATTCGCGGCTACAAGCCTCGTCCACTGGACGGCATCTGGGCCACGCCGCCCTTCCTGCACAACGGCTCGGTACCGACACTGTTTCATCTGCTCTCGCCGGTATCGGAGCGGCCTGCCAGCTTCTGGGTAGGTAATTTCGAATTCGATCCCAAGCATGTGGGTTTCATAAGCGACAAGTTCCTGGGCGGTTTCCTGCTCGATACGCGCATCAAGGGCAACGGCAATGGCGGCCATGAATTCCGCGATGGCTGCCGTAACGATGGCGTCATCGGCCGTGGCCTGCAGCCAGAGGAGCGCTGGGCACTGGTCGAATACCTGAAGGTGCTGGGTAATCCGGCACTGGAAAACCAGTTGAGCGACGTACCGGCCAAGCCCTGGAATCCCGGGCAGAACTGCCAAGGCAGCGTGAAAGCGAACCACAAGGAGTCCAACGATGCTTAAACGATTCTGGCTTTGGCTTGGACGCCTACTGGGCAGAACGCTGGTCATTCTACTGGTCGTCGGCCTGGGTGGTTGGGCCGTGGGCAGCGCCTATTACAGCTGGAAATTCTCCGGCCCGGTTTCCAGCGAAGAGCAAATTCCAGCCAATGAGGCTGCCTACACGGCTGGCATCATCGAAGATGCCATCCGCGTCGTCGAACAGCACCGTGACAATACCCGCGTGCTGCGTGACGCCCACGCCAAGGCCCACGGCTGCGTGAAGGCGGAAGTCACTGTCAAGGCCGATCTTGATGAAAGCATGCGCTACGGCGTACTCAGTGAACCCGGCAAAACCTGGCAAGCGTGGATGCGGCTGTCCAACGGCAATGCCTATCCGCAATTCGACCGAGCCCGCGATGCCCGGGGCATGGCCATCAAGCTGCTCGACGTGCCGGGCGCCAAGCTTATGAACAATCCACGCAGTGCTGGCGATCAGGATTTCGTGATGTTCAATCACCCCGCGTTCTTCGTACGTGACGTGGCGGAGTACCGCAGCAACTTCGCCGCACAAGCGGACGGCAAGAAAGCCCTGGCCTTCTTTCCGAGCTGGGATCCGCGAACCTGGGAGGTTCGCCACCTGATCATCGCGCTGAAAACCCTGTCCCCCGCCCCCGCCAGCCCGGTGGAAACCACCTACAATTCCATCGCCCCGTTCAAGCTGGGGCCGCACAACATCAAGTATCGGGTCATTCCGACTCCGGAAAACTGCCCGGCTTATGCCATTCCCAAACCCAATACCGATCTGCCCAACTTCCTGCGTAGCGCCCTCTATCAGCAGCTTTCCCTGGACCGCATGCCGGCCTGCTTCGCGCTGCAGGTACAACGGCAAAACCCGGATTACTACATGCCGATCGAAGACCCCAGCGTGGAGTGGGACGAGAAGATCGCGCCGTTCGAGACCGTCGCCGACATCCGTCTGCCGGCTCAGGACTTCGATAGCTCGGAGCAGAACCTGTTCTGCGACAACCTGTCGTTCAACCCATGGCACGCCCTGCCCGAGCATCGCCCCATCGGCGGCATCAACCGTTTGCGCAAGGCAGTGTACGAGGCCGTGAGTGTCTATCGTCACGATCGCAACGCTGCACAGGGCCAGTAAGCCCCTACAGGTTGCAGCAGGCTGCTAGAATCGCAGCCTGTTCGCCCTGTAGAAAAGAGATTGGCCTTGGAACTGTTCAAAGAATTCATCTTCGAAGCCGCCCACCGGCTCCCCCACGTCCCCGAAGGCCACAAGTGCGGTCGCCTGCATGGCCACTCGTTTCGCATCGCGGTCTATATCGAGGGTGATGTCGATCCGTATACCGGCTGGATTCGTGATTTCTCGGAGATCAAGGCCATCTTCAAGCCGATATACGAGCAACTCGACCACAACTACCTCAACGACATCCCCGGCCTGGAGAACCCGACCAGCGAAATCCTCGCCAAATGGGTATGGCAGCAGCTCAAGCCGTTGCTACCGGAACTGTCGCGCATCCGTATCCATGAGACCTGCACCAGCGGTTGCGAATATCGCGGCGATTAGATTGGTCGTCCTCCGACGCAGCGATATCGCTGCTCAAGAGACCAGAGCAGAAACGACGAAGCCCGCGCTATGCGGGCTTCGTCGTTTCTGAGCCAAGATCATCCAGGGCATTGATATGATCGACTGGTGTTGTCCATGCCAGGCAGAGCCATTCGAGACAAACTCGCACCAGCTCCCCGGGTTACGCCCTCGGCTAACCCAGGCTACAAGAGCCCGTTAAGCACCTCAGGACGGAAGACGTCTCCCCCCCACCAGCACCTTTGTGACAGTGGAGTCTTTCCAACTATTTCTTCCGTAGCCTGCGGTTGAGCGAAGCGCTACCCAGGTCAGCTTACCTTCTGGCCGCCTGCCTGGCGCCGCCGAGCGTTAAGCCTTCGGTTTTCCCGGCCCCAAAAGACGAAACCCCAGACCTCTGTCGAGATCTGGGGTTTCTTATAGAAGCTTGACGATGACCTACTCTCACATGGAGAAGCTCCACACTACCATCGGCGATGCGTCGTTTCACTACTGAGTTCGGGATGGGATCAGGTGGTTCCAACGCTCTATGGTCGTCAAGCAAACGGGTTGCTGCTTCGGGGTTTAGCCGCTGCAGCGAATTGGGTATGTGGTATCAGTTGGTATTACGTGTTCTCGCAAATCTTCGGCACTACTGTCGACTTCAACCGTCTAACAGCCAAATTGTTTGGGTGTTATATGGTCAAGCCTCACGGGCAATTAGTACTGGTTAGCTCAACGCCTCACAACGCTTACACACCCAGCCTATCAACGTCGTAGTCTTCGACGGCCCTTTAGGGAACTCAAGGTTCCAGTGAGATCTCATCTTGAGGCAAGTTTCCCGCTTAGATGCTTTCAGCGGTTATCTTTCCCGAACATAGCTACCCGGCAATGCCACTGGCGTGACAACCGGAACACCAGAGGTTCGTCCACTCCGGTCCTCTCGTACTAGGAGCAGCCCCTCTCAAATCTCAAACGTCCACGGCAGATAGGGACCGAACTGTCTCACGACGTTCTAAACCCAGCTCGCGTACCACTTTAAATGGCGAACAGCCATACCCTTGGGACCGGCTTCAGCCCCAGGATGTGATGAGCCGACATCGAGGTGCCAAACACCGCCGTCGATATGAACTCTTGGGCGGTATCAGCCTGTTATCCCCGGAGTACCTTTTATCCGTTGAGCGATGGCCCTTCCATACAGAACCACCGGATCACTAAGACCTACTTTCGTACCTGCTCGACGTGTCTGTCTCGCAGTCAAGCGCGCTTTTGCCTTTATACTCTGCGACCGATTTCCGACCGGTCTGAGCGCACCTTCGTACTCCTCCGTTACTCTTTAGGAGGAGACCGCCCCAGTCAAACTACCCACCATACACTGTCCTCGATCCGGATGACGGACCAGAGTTAGAACCTCAAGGTTGCCAGGGTGGTATTTCAAGGATGGCTCCATGAGAACTGGCGTCCCCACTTCAAAGCCTCCCACCTATCCTACACAAGCAAGCTCAAAGTCCAGTGCAAAGCTATAGTAAAGGTTCACGGGGTCTTTCCGTCTAGCCGCGGATACACTGCATCTTCACAGCGATTTCAATTTCACTGAGTCTCGGGTGGAGACAGCGCCGCCATCGTTACGCCATTCGTGCAGGTCGGAACTTACCCGACAAGGAATTTCGCTACCTTAGGACCGTTATAGTTACGGCCGCCGTTTACCGGGGCTTCGATCAAGAGCTTCGCGTTAGCTAACCCCATCAATTAACCTTCCGGCACCGGGCAGGCGTCACACCCTATACGTCCACTTTCGTGTTTGCAGAGTGCTGTGTTTTAATAAACAGTCGCAGCGGCCTGGTATCTTCGACCGGCATGTGCTTACGGGGTAAACCCTTCACACTCACCGGCGCACCTTCTCCCGAAGTTACGGTGCCATTTTGCCTAGTTCCTTCACCCGAGTTCTCTCAAGCGCCTTGGTATTCTCTACCTAACCACCTGTGTCGGTTTGGGGTACGGTTCCTAATTACCTGAAGCTTAGAAGCTTTTCCTGGAAGCATGGCATCAACCACTTCATCGTCCTAAAGGACAACTCGTCATCAGCTCTCGGCCTTGAAACCCCGGATTTACCTAAGATTCCAGCCTACCACCTTAAACACGGACAACCAACGCCGTGCTGGCCTAGCCTTCTCCGTCCCTCCATCGCAGTAATTAGAAGTACGGGAATATTAACCCGTTTCCCATCGACTACGCATTTCTGCCTCGCCTTAGGGGCCGACTCACCCTGCGTCGATTAACGTTGCGCAGGAAACCTTGGTCTTTCGGCGTGCGAGTTTTTCACTCGCATTGTCGTTACTCATGTCAGCATTCGCACTTCTGATACCTCCAGCAAGCTTCTCAACTCACCTTCACAGGCTTACAGAACGCTCCTCTACCGCTCAACTTACGTTGAACCCGTAGCTTCGGTGTATGGTTTGAGCCCCGTTACATCTTCCGCGCAGGCCGACTCGACTAGTGAGCTATTACGCTTTCTTTAAAGGATGGCTGCTTCTAAGCCAACCTCCTAGCTGTCTAAGCCTTCCCACATCGTTTCCCACTTAACCATAACTTTGGGACCTTAGCTGACGGTCTGGGTTGTTTCCCTTTTCACGACGGACGTTAGCACCCGCCGTGTGTCTCCCGTGCTGACACTTGCTGGTATTCGGAGTTTGCATCGGTTTGGTAAGTCGGGATGACCCCCTAGCCGAAACAGTGCTCTACCCCCAGCAGTGATACACGAGGCGCTACCTAAATAGCTTTCGAGGAGAACCAGCTATCTCCGAGCTTGATTAGCCTTTCACTCCGATCCACAGGTCATCCGCTAACTTTTCAACGGTAGTCGGTTCGGTCCTCCAGTCAGTGTTACCTAACCTTCAACCTGCCCATGGATAGATCGCCCGGTTTCGGGTCTATACCCAGCGACTAAACGCCCTATTAAGACTCGCTTTCGCTACGCCTCCCCTATTCGGTTAAGCTCGCCACTGAATATAAGTCGCTGACCCATTATACAAAAGGTACGCAGTCACCCAACAAAGTAGGCTCCCACTGCTTGTACGCATACGGTTTCAGGTTCTATTTCACTCCCCTCTCCGGGGTTCTTTTCGCCTTTCCCTCACGGTACTGGTTCACTATCGGTCAGTCAGTAGTATTTAGCCTTGGAGGATGGTCCCCCCATATTCAGACAAAGTTTCTCGTGCTCCGTCCTACTCGATTTCATTGATAAGAGCATTTCGTGTACGGGGCTATCACCCACTACGGCGGCACTTTCCAGAGCCTTCCACTACACTCTAATCAACTTAAGGGCTAGTCCCCGTTCGCTCGCCACTACTAAGGGAATCTCGGTTGATTTCTTTTCCTCAGGGTACTTAGATGTTTCAGTTCCCCTGGTTCGCCTCATGCACCTATGTATTCAGTGCATGATACCCAGCTTATGCTAGGTGGGTTCCCCCATTCAGAGATCTCTGGATCACAGTCTGTTTGCCGACTCCCCAAAGCTTATCGCAGGCTACAACGTCTTTCATCGCCTCTGACTGCCAAGGCATCCACCGTATGCGCTTCTTCACTTGACCATATAACCCCAAGCAATCTGGTTACTGTCTATAACGTGAAGACGACATTCGCCGAAAATTTGCACTTGAGAACAACGCAAATTTTACCTTGACCAGATTAATTACCAGTGAAAGTAATCAATCAGTCACTTCTATCACATACCCAAATTTTTAAAGAACGATGTTTCGACTGGTCAAAGACCAGAAATCAACATTCACACTGCCTAAACAGGAATGCTCATTTCTGAACTCTCAACTTAACGACTGCAACCAGATAGTGGTGGAGCCAAGCGGGATCGAACCGCTGACCTCCTGCGTGCAAGGCAGGCGCTCTCCCAGCTGAGCTATGGCCCCGTATCATCTGCACCTGAATTGGTAGGTCTGGGCAGATTTGAACTGCCGACCTCACCCTTATCAGGGGTGCGCTCTAACCAACTGAGCTACAGACCTATAACAGGGTCGCGTTACAGCATCGTCTTCTACAATGAATCAAGCAATTCGTGTGGGAGCTTATGAATAAGCTGCGATCTTCGATTAAGGAGGTGATCCAGCCGCAGGTTCCCCTACGGCTACCTTGTTACGACTTCACCCCAGTCATGAATCACACCGTGGTAACCGTCCTCCCGAAGGTTAGACTAGCTACTTCTGGTGCAACCCACTCCCATGGTGTGACGGGCGGTGTGTACAAGGCCCGGGAACGTATTCACCGTGACATTCTGATTCACGATTACTAGCGATTCCGACTTCACGCAGTCGAGTTGCAGACTGCGATCCG